>NZ_RCHN01000030.1 GCF_003671495.1 Ketobacter sp.
TATCAAGAAAGCCTCATGAACGTTAAGTGACAAATGAACTAACCTGGCCTCTACGATCTGATGCTCAAATCTCTTAATTCTCAAGTCTGCGCCAACACGATCCTGTTCCGTTATCAAATTAACTCCATAAGATAATTCAGAAAGTTTCTCAATATAGATACCACCATGAAACTCAACCTCCTGGACAGTAAGCGCCGTATAAACCACACCCTATTCAGAAATAGCAGCTTCAGCTAGCCCAGCCTGCCAAGGCAATAGGTATTCAATATCTTCCACCTGCTCAGCATTGGGTAGCCTGGCAAAGACCAACCGCAGATATTCATAAGGATTGAGCCCATTGGCTTTTGCCGTCTCAATCAAGCTATAGAGGTTCGCACTGGCATGGGCTCCGGCTTGACTGTTGGCAAACAACCAATTTTTCCTGCCGACGGTGAAGGGGCGGATGGCGTTTTCCACAGGGTTATTATCAATGGGGTAAGCCCCATTCTCCAGATAGCCGATCAGCCGTGGCCATTGCTCATGTAAATAAGCCATCGCCTTACCCAACTCCATTTTCGGAGGCGTATACTGCAGGTTTTTGTCCAGCCATTGTCGTAATTTTTCGATTATGGGTTTGGCTTGAGTTTGCCGAATGTGATAACGCTCATCCACAGGCTTATCTTTGATTTGCCGCTCAATGGCGTAAAGCTTTTGGATAAACGCCAATGCCTGATCGGCTTTTCCGGTTTTGTTTTTGCCTTTTTGTTTGGTGGCGCCTTGTGTGAGCTTTTGTGCGCTCACACAAGGCGCCGGGCATGTGCCCAGCAACCCAAGCGCTTGAGTCGTAGCCTATCACAGGCTTTTTGATAGCCTTCGTAGCCATCCACCATAATCGCTGTATTGGGTTGTGTGCCTTGTAAAAAGGTTTCTGCTACCGAGCCACTGCGGCTGGGAGCATAATGGAATACAATGGCTGGGTGATGCCTATAACTGGACATCACCCACATGTGACTTTTGCTTTGTGCTGTTTTGTCTGGCTCTTTCAATACCTGAACCGTGGTTTCATCCAGGTGCATCACGCTTTGCTGGCGTATGTGCTCTTGTATCAGGTTGATCAAGGGCTGAATCAGCTCACCGGCTTTGATCATCCAGTTAGCCATTTGGGTACGATTCAATTCGATACCGATACGCTTGAATAGTTCGGTTTGTCGATACAAGGGTAAAGCGTCGCAGTATTTGTTGGTGGCGATATACGCTAACAGCCCAGGGCTGGCGATGCTCTTTTCTATAGGCTGTTTGGGTTTCTTTGCCGTCACCACATAGTGTTCGCAGCAGGGGCAGGCGTATTTTTTGCGAATGTGACGAATGGCTTTGAGTTGGGCGGGAATGATATCCAGTTGTTCGTGGATTTCCTCACCAATGGGCTTTAGGGCGGAGCCATCGTGGGGGCAGACCTTTTCGGATTCTACCAAGTCGTAGGTGATGTTTTCACGCTCGATGTCGTTCGGAATAGCGATTCGAGAGCGCTTGTTACGGGTATGAGACTTAACGGTGGTGGTGCTTTCTACCTCGGTAACCTCATCGCTTTCGGCAGAATCGCATTCAGCCTCGTTAAACAGCGCAACCTGATCCGGTGACTGCTTTTCACTGGACATGCCAAAGCGTTGCTGGCGCGCTTTCAATAGCGCTTCCTCCAACTGTTTGATGTAGTGTTGTTGTGAGGAAAGTTGATGCTCTTTGGCTTGGAGCTGAGCCTTGAGTTGCTCGTTTTCCTGATGTAGATCAGCGACATTGGACATGCCGCCATTCTAACAAATTAAGGCTTATTGTGCGCTGGAAAAATACAATGGTGGATGGGGTTCCAGACGATTGATGTCCAAGCCGCGCAACAACCAAAGCCATTGTTCATGGCTCAGGGTAACGATGTCGTCTGTGTGCTGGCGCGGCCATTTGAATTTGGCTTTTTCTAATCGCTTGTGCCATAGCGCAAAGCCGGTTTGATCCCAGTAGAGCACCTTGAGTTTGTCGCGGGCTTTATTGCAGAACACAAATACGGATCGGGAAAACGGTGAAAGCCGCATCTGGTCTTCAACGATGACACTCAGGCCATTGATGGCTTTACGGAAATCCACGGGGTGGCGGTGGAGATATATATCGACATCCGAGTGCCAGTCAATCATGATAAGGCGTTTACCAGCGAGGCAATCTCTTGCGGTGACAAGGCTTGATGAATGACTACCTCAGCTGTTGCTGTGCGTACAGTAAGATATCGACTATTGGCTGAAGGCAGAGTTCGTTTAGCTTGGATAAATGGGCTTGATTTTTCCGGCCCGGTTAATTGCTTTTTGCGCAGACTGAAATACCGTGGGCAAACAGAGTGCTCCCGGCAGAATTGAGCTTGGGTTTGGCCGCTGGCTTGTTGTTGCTGGATGAGTTCCAGCCATTGTTCTTGGGTGCGTTTCTTCATGAGTTCCTCCTCTTGGGCGTCTGGAGGAAATTAACGCGCAGTGCTATCCGTTTGATAGGGTGGGGTTCATATGGCGCTTACAACGTAATGCCTTTGCTGTTAACTTTGTAGGGTGTGGTTTATACGGCGCTTACATTTCATCCGCCATGCAGGCTAACACCTTTAGGCTTCACCACATCCAATTGGATACTGAAGCGTTCATCTTTACTGAGCTCCAGATGAAGAAAATTCAATTTCCATTGAGCAGGAACAAAACCAAAAAATATAAAGAACCCATGATTAATATCAAAGCTGCTGATACGAAAAGCTTTTCCTTACTCTTAATAAACTTAACGATTGGAGAAAACTCTTGTTTGCTGAAGGGAAAAACTTCTTTAACCATCAGTAACATAACGACTCCAGATACAAGCAGAAATAAATACTTCCCCATAGCAACTCCTACTAAACCGCTCATGGTCCTCTACGCCCTCCTCGTTATTATAATCAAAACAAATCAGTTCTAATATGAGTAGCTTGTATCATAGCTCCAACTACTTGAACCAAAACTCGAGCTACTTCCCCAAGATGAGGATCCATAACCAAAACCAGTTTCCCATGAGGAATAATTCCATCCCAAAGACCCGCCTATTGATTCATACGAATTGTACATATGTCTTGAGGTTTCCAGAGTCGTATCAATATCGCCAATAGCGTCCAAATAAGAAGGTAACTTCACAATGTTAGAAGGCTTATATAAGCCGGTAGCCAAGCTCGTAGCGTCATAAGCAGCACTATAAACCGGACTATTATAATCTAAACCCATCAAATATGCTGTTTCTGTCTTTATAGATGAAGGTCGCGGATAATCTGTTTCTCGTATGTTATTCAATGCCCCCCACATATTCTCCTTCGCCGCATCAGAACTCAAAGCAAAAGTGGTCAGGCCAAAACTGAACACACCTATGCCCGCTAGTGTTGATATACCTTCAGGAGCCGCCGCTCCAATGATTCCTCCAGCCATTGCGCCCAGGCCCGTTACCATACCAGCAACACCTGCTACAGTACCGACGCCCTGAGTAAAAAGGGCACCCCAATCCTTAACTTCTCCCGATGGATCATAGAAATTAATCGGATTATTAGCTGAATACGCATAATAATTAAACCCATCTTCCACCACATCACTAGAATAAAATCTCCCAACAAAGGGGTCATAATACCTCGCCCTCATGTAAACCAAATTTGTTTCAGCATCCAATTCATGGGTAGCAAAACTATGGTTAGAACCGCTATCTCTCACTTCTCCTATTCTGCTCTCGATACCAAAGGGCGTATAACGCTTTATCCATACTTGAGCACCACTTTCATCCGTTGCTGCAATCATTGATCCCATGGGATTAGAGTGCAAATACGTGATACTCGCATAAGAAGTATTAACTATGCACAATGTGCCACCAAAGATAGCTGTGGCCTTTAGAATTCTTCTCATGATCACGATTCCTTCCGCAAATCAACATTATAAATCTTAGGAATGTATATATAAGACAATAGTAAAATCAACATTAAACAGAACAAATTTTCGGGAGCAAGGCCAATATAAGAAATCAATAGCATCGCAGCTACATTGAGCCTCATCACATAGAGGCTCCAACTGTTGTTTTCCATTTGTTCTAGCCAAAAAGCGCTTGAATCATAGTACGCAGCTATTATCCGAGGCCCAACGATACTGTTAGTTAGTACGTCGTCACGATAGCTCCGGATTACATCCAAACGGTTTTCAGCAAATGTACCTTGAGCAGCAGCTTCAGTCTGGCACGACTGCCCTCCTGGGGTGGATCGGACGACTGAATTGTTACTAGGATCTGGATCGAAGGTTGTACTGGTAACTCTCGCAAATGACAGATCTTCATATCTTTGCAGAGAAATTCCCGTAGCCACAGCATTAAACGTTACGATTTGCCCTTGACTCAGGCCACCGATATTACAACGAAGCTCACTCTCAATAAGCTCACACGTACCAGCAGATATAGTGTATGAATCAATTTTCCCTTCCGGCAGGCGGTGTATAAAAACCACGTTTTCTGCTCTATCTTGCCCCAAATTTGTTACTTCATAACTATAATTTAAATTATCATTGATCACTTCAGCACGGGGTTCTGAAATGGCTAAATCGGATGATTCTAAAGTTCGATCTGCATCCGATATTCTGGGTTGCATTACAAGTGAGATATCACAATTAATTGAGCAAGGGACCTCATTTTCTGCAACCAACATAGAACCCAAACCATAGTATTTATACGCCAATCTAGATTCTACGTTATGTTGGTATATAATTTGGCCTTTATCGCTTCGAAGCGTGATTTTTGTTTGATCCGGTAACATTTCTACAATTCTATGACCACGCCCATCATAATAATATTGTATTCCTAAATCTGATACAGAACTCAGACGAGAAGCATTGTCATAAACGAAACTGTTTCTACCGTTGTTTATTATGTTACCAAGCAGATCATGATCAAAACTGTAGTTGTTTCCAGAACTTGTACTCGCTGTTGTTATGCGTGTTCCTCTTGAGCCGGATGATAGGCCTGAGTAATTCATTGTCACTATCTCTCCAGCCTCCTGCTTTCGCTCAATGTTTCCCAGCAAGTCATAGCTATAATCCACGGCTCCCAATTCATTAACTCCTGACTTTAAGTAGTTGCTCGGAGTATAACGATAGGTTTCAGTGAATCTGGAGGCACCAACACCTATTTGTTTCGCTACAGAATAAATTTGCTTTCGGAAGTTATGCTGATATATCTCTTGTGCTATTAAAGTATTACTGCCATTGGTGATTTCGTAGCTACTTGGAACGTTGTAATCATTCAGCTCAGCTTTATATAACACGCCATTACCGTATTCAAAGCTCTCAAGGTGCTTCGTCGGATGATACGCGGCGTTTATAGCGTAGCTTCCAACGGTAGTGGGTAACCCGTAGCCATTAGGGCGGTATGTTATTCTTTCAGAATCAGGATAAGTGAGTGCCTCCAAAGTTCTATCTTGATTCCATTCATAATCAATATAGAACGTTTCCCCGCTCAAAAAATAGGTAACATCCTCCAATAAGTCTGCAGTGTTGTATTGGTAGGTCATTCTTACATAACCATTATCGATCCATCTTAGATTTCCATTGCGATCATAGTCGTAAGATACATCAGGTGTCCCATTGGTATTGGGGTAATCTTCGTATAGGATCTTATTTTCGTGGTTATATCGATACCTGACTGTAATATCATCGCCTATCGTTTTCTGTCGAATGTTCCCAGATTCATCATAGAATAGTTCTGTAACACCTAAATCCGGACTATTATCATAGTGAATTAGATTTGAATTTGGGTAGTATTCATAAGTTCTTGTTGCTCTGCTTGATATAGTACCCCCCCCCCTTAGAGATCTGAATTGGATCTCCTGCAAGAGTTCTGGCATACAAAGTCGCACTGTAACGATCCGCTTCGAACGATTCACTTTCTTTGATGAAAATGCCATTGATAGATGATTCAGACGGATCACCGTAGGCTGTGGAAATTGTTATATTCTGGATATTCTGACTCAAGCTACCGCTTTCATCTCCACCGGCAGGCAATTCAATAGTTTCAACCTGCACAATGTAGCCATTCAGATCCCAGCCTGAGTACGGCATCCCATTTGGCAAGCATGTCAGGCCATAGCAGGTTCTAATGATATTATTGCGTTGATCTTCTGAATAAACTTTTCTACCTAGTACATCGTACTGAAAGCTAACGCCTGTTATCGGGTTTGATGAGAACGATTTATTCGACTCAAATATCAACTGCGAGTATGAATCATATTCCATTGTCTGATATGTTGTTTCACTTGTTAACAGGTCAGTAATAGCAATAGATGTTTCTCTCCCAAGAGCGTTTAGCTCGATATCGGTCTGTACATTACCTTCTGTAATTCGTTTACGTCTTGGGTTTTCGTTATAATTCCATTCGGTGATTGATCCGGAAAAATCAGGGTGCTCTACACGTTCAACTCGACCCATGTCATCCCGTTGGAACGTTATAGTGACATTTCGGCCGTTTGTAAAATCCGTGATCTCACCCCAATCGTTAACTCCACGCTTCAGGATTATCGAATTTGGTTTTTCCTCTCGTCTTGCGATTCCTCGATAGTAATCCGAGTAGTTTGTGCTATGTTGTATCCCACTCACACGCCATGACTTTGACCTAAGATTGCCATTAGAGTAATACTGAAAAGATTGAGTGCCTAGATTTTGTGTTATCGATCTTAGCAGCCCATTCGAATAGTACTCTCTATCAATTGTCACATCACCACTTCCACCACCATTATCTTGAACTGTTACATCTTCGGTTTTACCTAATATCCAGTCATCATAATTATTGAAATATGAAACTGTCTTCACCCTTGTTGGCTGTACAGAAATACCAGTATCACTATCAATGTACGACATATATGGGCTACCAGATTCTATTATTCGCGTTGGCCGCCCATATGCATCAAAATCTTCGAATACAGTGGTGTATTGGTTCCCATCCTGGTTAGTAACCGTTATTCGTTTTTGCGCTCTTAGTACATTGTTCGCTCTTGGAGATTCCTTTATACGACTAGGCAGATCTATAGTTCCAAGCGTTTCATACTCTAATTCTCGTTTCTGAACCAGAATGTCATTATTATAAATTTCTTCTTGAATAGGTAAACCGAAGTGATCCGACCCCTGACGCAAATTGAAAGTGTATTTCTTTATTGGTGTCGACCCATCAGATGTTTCTGGATACGTGATATCTGTATAACCTTGATTTAAGGATCCATTTTTCCCGTAACTATAGGATCTGGTTACGGTTTCAATACCAGGCCCAGAAACAGTTCGATTTTCTATGGAGTAAACCTGATTTAACTTGGATGTTGTATCTTCAAAGTAGTTTGCATTATGAGCATCGTAAGTATAATCAATCTTTAAGCCCAACGGTGTCGTGACGGATTTCATCAATCCTATAACGGTATTCACTATACCAGGACCGGTTCGTGTTCCATCAGGCATGTAGCCCACCATTGAATCAGGTTCAAACGATAGTACGCCTGTCCAGCGACTGTATAGAAAGTTTCTAGCCCAGTCATTTGACATGAATGGTATACCTCCATTATTCGTGTCAAATTTCTCATATTTCCACGTTGTACCATCAGGGAGCTCCACCTCACTCAGATAGTTTGAGAAGCCGGGGCGCCATTCCTCATAACGGTATTTCCAGACCCGTCCATGTGCTTCAATTGATTCTATTCTTCTACCACTATGATCATGTAGCGTTCGGTTTTCTTTTGGTATTCCCTCCGAAGGGCGTTCATAATTGAAGGTTACCTTACGTCCGTCTGATGCAGTTATTTCACTCACTTTGAAAGTGTTTGGGCAAACAGGGGCAATTCGGGGTGAAATTTGTATCGTACCAGCGTACCAGGCAATATATTCCTGCCACCCAAGACAGAGGTAGTTTTCACTAAGATACTTATATGAAAGGGAATTTCCGTGAGCATCTTCTATCCGAGATGGATACCAAACATTCTGACCTGTCTGTTGCATAAACATTGGATCACCCATAGCTTTACTACGTTTATTAAAGGTATAGGTCTTCCCATCAGGCGAATAGGCAACAAAATTATTCAATTTACCGGATGCATCAGGGGCGCAATCGACCAACCAATTATCAGTGGTCACATACCTTGCATTAAGTCCCCTGCCACTAGTAAATCTTTGCAGATTCTCTCCCATTACTACTTGGTTTCTATTTCTAAGGAGGTTTTTTGTTCCTTCCCCTGGAATAGAAAGTTGAAGCCCTGTATACGTATCTGCAACTGGTACGTCAGTTGAAAACGCAAGGATCATTAAATTAAGAAAGATGCCTGTAATGAATGGTGATTCCTCATCCAGATTGAAGTAGTCAACCATTCCGGCGAATGTAAAAGCCAAATTAAAATTTACAGCGTTAATATTTGCGTTGTAATTATCATCCGCACAGATCCCAGGATTACTAGAAGTATCTACTCCATACGTCTCGAATTTAGTCGTGCCTGTTGGATTTGTGTTCATGGTGATGCGTGGCAAGGAGATGTCCCAATCTTCCATTACGCGCTCAGCGCGCACATTGGACATAAACTTTCTATAAATATTTATGTCAAGTCCACCATTGCCAGACAAGCTTAAATCTAAAGTTTCCCAACTCAATGAACCCTTTCTAATATCAATCAGCTCACCCGGCATACCCGTTTCGTGCTCAAGTGGCACACCACCATGCACTCGACCATATAGGGTCAGGCCTTGTGGGTCTTCCGCTTTGGTAGGGGTGGGAATAAAAAGAAGAGTGGAAAACACAAAAAAGAAACTTGCCAACGTATGGCTTATTTTGCCCATCGTCCTAACGTGCATTACGGTATCCCTGTTTTATTCAGTTCGAAGTTCTATGCAGCAAATCAAAATAGTGATCTCACTACACAGACAAAACAGAGATAAATTTTTTCGAAATTAAGCCCTTCGAATTTTAAACCGTGTTAATTATGGAATAGAAAATC
>NZ_RCHN01000031.1 GCF_003671495.1 Ketobacter sp.
TGCGGGTTTGAGGCGCCAAAGGCGTCGCGCAGCGATGGCGAGTATGCTCGCCACCTAAAGTAGGTCATCGTCAGGCTCCTAATCCTAAAACTCCACCCAGGACTCTGCGTGGGTTTTTTTTAGTTTAAAGCTCAACCTTCGCGCAGGTCTTTCAGCGCTCAATGTCGACTTGTTCACATTGTAAGACTAATAAGTCTAGAGTGTGTCTTTTGTGCGAAAACTGCACTAATTTGTTTATTTTAATTTCCTTTTCAAGTTTATTTAGCTTTATCAGAGTAATGTAGCGCTTCCTTGTCTGGTTAGACGTAGTAGGAAAACCATCATGAATGATAACGGCGATCTAATTCTCCGCTACTTGGAGAGATTAGGTGTTGAGTTCATTTTTGGTGTACCTGGGGGGGCGATCGAACCTTTATACAACGCCCTTGCTCGAAGTGAACGAAATGGAGGTCCAAAAGCTGTCATAGCGCGTCATGAAACTGGTGCTGCGTTTATGGCGGAAGGTTATGCCAGGGAGACAGGTAAGCTGGGAGTGTGTTGTGCCACTTCTGGCCCAGGTGCGACCAATTTGTTAACGGGCGTAGCGAGCGCTTACGCTGACTCAACACCTGTATTGGCCATTACAGGCCAACCATCTTTACAAACATTTGGCATGGGGGCGCTGCAAGAGGGCTCCTGTACGGGCATTAATACAGTCCAGATATTTGACGACTGTACGCGATTCAATACGTTGATTTCGCACCCGGCCCAGTTAGAACGAAAGCTTGTCATGGCTATCAGTCATGCCATGGGGAACAACCCGGGCCCGGTGCACTTGAGTGTGCCCGTGGATATCATGCGTACACAAGTCCAGTCGGTGGAATGCAGTGGGAACTTATGGGCGTTCATCGATCATGAAGTTGTACCCACCTATGAGGCTGAACGTCTGCTTTATGATGAGCTGCATGATAAGAAGTTCGTGACGATTCTGGTGGGTGAAGGCTGTGTCGGCGCAATCGATGACATACTGGCCCTGGCGGAAGATCGCCAATGGAACTTGGTAACCACCCCAAGAGCCAAGGGGTTAATTCCGGAAAATCACCGTCTGTATCGAGGAGTGTTTGGGTTTGCCGGTCATTTCAGCGCCCGTGGAGCGATGTTGCAAGACAATGCTCAGCGGATCCTGGTTATCGGTACTGCGCTGGATGAAGTGACCACCGGAGGCTGGGATCAATCTACCGGGCTGGATCGCAAGCGTCTGGTTCACATCTCCAATAACCCGGATCACCTGAGTCGATCCACCAGCGCATTGCGCTGTATTCTTGGTTCTCCGCGGTTACTGCTGAAGCGGCTAAACCGGCGCCTTAACGTTAAGAAGCCTGAGCGTTGGGATTTGTGTGAGTTGTCGGCCAGTGGCCTGCCAACTAACTATGCACTGGATTCCGGAATTGCCTGTATCGACAAGAGCAGGCCGATCAAACCGCAAGCCTTGTTTTGGTACTTGAGCCAGATTGTTGGTGACACTACCCGCGTCTATGCAGACAGCGGCAGTAGTTATTTATGGGCAATTCACTACTGGCGTGTTCACAAGTCCCTCGAAAATGGTCGCAGCCCGTTCCACATCGGTATTGGCTTCTCTTCCATGGGGTGGGCTATCGGAGCCGCGGTGGGTGCGGCGGCTGGTGCGCAAGGCGAGCCCGTGATTTGTATTACCGGTGACGGCAGCGCTCTGATGAGCGGGCAGGAAGTGACGACCGCCCTACAGGAAAATCTCAATGTCCTGTTCATTGTGCTCAACGATTCCTGCCTGGGAATGGTGAAGCATGGGCAGGCGTTAGGTGGTGCGGAAGCTATAGGCACTGAGCTTCCCAAGGTCAACTTCGCGCTGATGGCTGAAGCCATGGGGGTTCAGGCTTATTCGGTGCATTCCTTCACTGATTTGGAGCAGGTCGATCTTGAGCATCTGATGATGCAGCCGGGGCCCTGTCTGTTGGATATTCATGTGGACTCTTCGGAGATACCACCTATGGGTAATCGTATGCGAGTTCTGGTGGGATCTTCACAGGGGGAAGTACATGTCTGACACATTTGAGTTGCATTCATCTATCTGGCGTGAGGAGCCTCAGGCAGAGAACCCCTTCACGGCCGAGCGTTGTTTTGCTTATGGTTATGATGTTTATGGTGATGTGTTGCCAAAAAGCAGTTGGCCGGAGTATCTGTTATTGCTCTTCACGGGTGAGCGCCCAACCGCGGAGGCAGCGATGCTGCTGGAGAAACTGGCAATCGCATTGGCCAATCCCGGGCCCAGGGAACCGAGCGTCCGGGCGGCCATGAATGGCGGTGTAGGCGGCTCGGTAGATGCCGCCTCGTTGATCGCAGCCCTGGCGGTCGGGGCTGGTCAATATGGTGGATCCCACGAAGTGTATTTGTTGGTAGAAACCTGGAATCGGCTGGGCGCTGATCTGGATGGTTGGAAACGTTACCTGGCCCAGCCCAACCAGGGTTATCGTGAGGATGTATGGAGCCCAATCGAACATGCCCCTGGGTTTGACCCCCATGGTGTTCATTGTGCCAAGCCGGTCTTGCAATCGCTCACCTTTTTGGCTGAGGTTTCCCCCGGGTCCGCGTTGGCATGGTTATGTGTACACAGATCTGAACTGGAACACCAATGCGGTCTGCCTCTTGCCATGTCAGCGGTAGCGGCAGCGGCGTTTCAAGATCTTGGATTGAGTGGGAGCCAGGCCATTATGTTGTATTTGATGCTGCGGCTTCCCGGCGCAGCGGTTCATGCCCTGGAGCAGGAAAAACTGGGCTGGAAGCGGTTTCCGGCCTACGGCCCTGCGATTCACTTGAGCGATGATCCCGGTGCATTGGGCACCCCTGATGTGAGTAGGTTCGAGTTATGAGTATCGAAGATTTACTGGCAGCACAAAATAGATTGGAAGGTGCCCTAGGCAAGGCGTTTCTCTCTGAGCGAGTGGTGATGCGGGGAAAGGATCTACACCACGAACTCGGTAAACAGGGTTGGTTAGGGTTGTTGGTGTACGCCATCACCGGCCGGGAGTTTGACGAAAAACAGCTTCGTTTTATGAATTTTATGTGGGTTGCCACCAGTTATCCGGACGCCAGCATTTGGCCGAATCAGGTTGCCTCCCTGGCGGGTACGGCGCGAACGACACCGTCCTTATCCCTGGTGGCGGGGCTTGCGGTGTCAGAAGCCCGGCTATATGGGCGCAAGCCGGATCGACGTTCCATGGACTTCTTTCAGCGAGCCGCCGCCAAGCTGGATCAAGGTGCTACGCTGGAGCAGGTGATTGACGAGGAGATCGCGGAGCGCAAGGTGATTTTTGGTTATGGCAGGCCGCTGGCACGATTGGATGAGCGGGTGGCGCATACGCTGCAATTCATGGCGGAGTTGGGGTTGGACCAGGGCCGTCACTTTAACATTGCGTTGGATGTGCATCGTTATTTAAAGGGCCGTGGCCTGTCCATTAATATTGCCGCTGTTTACGCCAGCGTCATGGCGGATATGGGCTTTACCACCGAGGAGTACCAATTGTTCCTGACCCTGATCTTCTCCGCCGGGATGGTTCCCTGTTATCTGGATGCCAAGCGCAGACCGGAAGGGGGCTTTTTTCCGGTGGCTTGTGAAAATCTGGTGTACTCGGGTGTCGGTGCCCGTTCCTGGTAGGTCAATAAGAGGGTTTGTGCAATTTATTACAAAACTTAATTAGGTAGCGTTGCATTTCAAGGTTTTACTGCTAGATTGTTCAAAGGGAATAATAAAAGCGCCCTGATTGCTGTGTGGGCGCAGAGCCAAGGGTGGGCACGATTGGGACGTGCCTCTAAGTTGACAATTGGAATACGGTTCGGTTTTTTCACGGATGAATAGTAATTGAACTTCCAGCCTTGTCGAATATGGCTTCAGGGAGTTATCTATGAAGCGTTTAACCGCAGTGGTGCTCGCAACTTCGCTGCCAGGTGTTGGAATTTGTAACACGGATTCCGATTTATGGGATCTGTCGCTCGCAGAATTAATGAATGTTCAGATTACCCGGGTCGCCACGGGCAGCCCCACGCCCCTTAACCGGGCCGCTGCCATTGTAACGGTGATCACCGCCGAGGATTTGAGGCAAACGGGTGCTCGCAATATCGAAGATGCGTTGATGTCGGTCCCTGGCTTGTATGTAGGCCGCTCGGAACCGGGATACGCTCCCACCTATATCTTCCGAGGCATCTATGGCAGCCTGAATCCGCAGGCGCTGCTGATGATCAACGGCTTCCCCCAGAAATCATTACCCATCGGGAATAAGGGCAATGTATGGGGTGGTATGCCGGTAGAGTCCGTGCAACGAATCGAAATTATCCGTGGCCCCGGTTCGGCGCTCTATGGTGCTGATGCCTTTGCCGGTGTGATCAATGTGATCACCAAGACCGCAGAGGACGTTGATGGAACAAAGCTGGGCGTGCGTGCCGGCAGCTTTGACACCTATGATGCCTGGGCACAGTACGGCGGTCAGGTGGCTGAATGGAGTGTGATGTTCAGCCTGGAAGCCGGGTCGACCGGGGGCCACCGGGAGATCATCGAATCCGATGCCCAGACGCAGTTTGATGAGGACTTTTCTAGCATCCCGGGTTATCAACCGATTTCCTATGCGCCCGGACCCATCAATGCCGGTTATGATCATGTGGATTTGAGGGTGGACCTGCAGCGGGATGCGTGGCAGATCCGCTTTGGATACCAGAACCGCAACAATCTGGAAACCGGTGACGGTTTGGCTGGCGCGCTGGACCCGATCGGGTCGACCTATCGCGCCGATATCGCGAACTTTGACCTCACCTATGCCAAGGAGCTTTGGGATGGTGAATTGTCCCTGGTGACACAACTCAGTGCGTATTTTGCGTCACAGGAACCCGTGGAAACCAATTATTTGTTCCCTGCGGGGGCCTTTGTTGGCTCTTTCCCGGATGGATATATCGGCAACCCTGGTCATAAGGAAATCCAGACCACTCTGCAACAGTTCGCAGTGTATAGCGGTTGGGATAGCCACCGGCTGCGGTTGGGGATCGGCGCCACCTACGGCGATGTCTATGAAACGACGGAGGAAAAGAACTTTGAGGTGGATCTGATTACACCGAAGCCGGAGGGCCTGGTGGATGTCAGTGACACTGATGAGGTCTGGTTGCCGGAGAAGGATCGGACCCTGTATTTTCTGTCGTTGCAGGATGAGTGGCAGCTTGATCCGAATTGGCAGCTGGTGCTGGGAGCGCGTTACGATCACTACTCCGATTTTGGGGACACGGTGAATCCGCGGTTGGCGCTGGTGTGGGCGACCACGCCGGACTGGACCACCCGCCTTTTGTATGGTCGTGCCTTTCGGGCCCCGAGCCTGTCGGAGCTCTATACCATTTCCAATCCGGTTGCCCTCGGCAACCCCGATCTTGATCCCGAAGTCATCGACACCTATGAACTGGCCTTCAATCATCAACTGGAAAATGGCCAGTCCTATGGGTTCAATTTCTTCTACTACAAAATCAAGGACATGATTCTTTACGACACCTCCGGCAATGGTGTCGCGGCCAACGTCGGTGAGCGTACCGGGAAAGGCGTGGAGTTAGAGCTGATTCAGCCATTGACCGATCAATTGAGACTGAATGCCAACTACTCCTATCAGGAGTCGGTGAATACCCGGTTGGACGACGACGTGGGATATGCGCCCAACAATCAATCCTATGCGCAGTTGAATTGGAATGTGCATTCCGATTGGCATGCCAACGTGGAAATGCATTGGTTTGGGCGAATTCAAAGAGCATCCCAGGACGACCGGCCGCCGGTAAAAAGCGCATCGGTCTGGAACCTTACCATCCGCAGAGCCAACCTTTGGGGCGGGGTTGAGCTGGCGCTTAACCTGCGTAATCTGTTCGATAAAGACTGGCGTAGCCCCAGCTGGACCCGGGTGGAGTATGATTACCCCAATCCAGGACGAAACGGTAACGTGACCCTGCGTTATAGCTTCTGAGCCCGGCAGGATGCTTCTACCGCTGACTCAATGCCAGCGGTTCATAGGTTTCCCGCTCAGGGTTCCAGCGCAAAAACTCATAGTCCTCACTGAGGACAGGCTGTTCGAAATGCAAGGTCAACTCCATGGGCTTGCCGTCGGGGTCGGTTTTGCTGATCTCGATGGTGAGCCCGGACAGAGCCACCGTATCCCCGCTGGTGAAAGGGTATTTCGTCAGATCCCGTACTGATTCCTCAATGGGGTCATCAATGAACCCGTTTTCCCGTGTCAGTACCAGTTGATTTCCGCGCACCTCAGTCTTGATGTCGCCCTTTAATGTGGTAATGGTCCAGATCCGCTCCGGCATGGGCTCGTGGCGATAGAAGCGCAATCCGGCGATGGCCAGTGAGGAAGCAAGGGGCGGGGAGAACAGGATGAGCTTTTTTTGCTCCAGGTGATCGATGTTGTGGAAATAGGAGGGTTTGTCGGAAACGGCCTTGGCCATGAAATAGGTGCTGTAGGTCATCACTGGCATTAACAGCGGTGCCAGGATCAAATGAAACAAGGCCATCAGCCCGAACACAGACAGGCTGTAATAGCGTACGAGCTTATTGGTCGGGCGCTCTTTTGCGATCCACAATTTAGCCATGAACCCCGCCAGCAGGCCTGCTGCACCGATGCCGGGGAATAGCAGTAAGCGGTCATAGGGTGACGCCGCCAGGGCCGGCAGAATGGAGAACAGCATGCCACAGGCCCAAAACCAGGTGCTGCGCTGCGCTCGCTGCAGGGCCAGGATGGGCAGCAGGACCAGCACCAGGAACAGGGCGCACGCCACGGCGTAGAGCTGTTTGTCCCCCGGGGTCAGGGTGTAGAGATCTGCGGGTATGATGCCCCATTGACTCGCCAACAGCACGGGCAGCCGTTCCAGGGCGGCCAGGACAAAGGCCGCTGGTTGAGAGGCCGGGTCCACATAATAGGCACCGGCGTGGGCGGCACCAAATCCCGCTTGCTTGTAAACGACCCACCAGATCAGGATCACCGTAAAGTAAGGCAGCGCGGCGATGCATCCTTTCACAGGGCCTTTTTTGTCCAGGAACAGAGCATAGGCACCAATATAACCAAATACCGAAATGCCCAGTTCGGCCGAAAACAGGGCCAGCAATTGCGCAAGCAGGGCCCCTAACAGCAACAGTCCCCGTTCCTCTTCCCGCCATTTTACATGCAGAAGTAAGGTAGTCAGGCCGAAGGTCAGCGCCAGCAGGGCATTACGATTGGAGATCCAGCTCACGGTGAAGCCATGGGTGCTGTCCAGGGCGTAGAGGAACAGGGCCAGCAACACCGTGATCTTCTGGTCCAGATAACGCTGAAACAGCTGCGCGACCAGCCACAGCGCCAGCAGATACCAGATCACGTTGTGCAGGTGCATGAGCCAGGGGTGATCGGGCCAGAGTTGGTAATCCAACCAGTGAAACAGCTCGGAGAGGGGGCGCCAAAATGCGTATTTCATATCCGAGTAGGTCCACCAGGGGATCAGACTGTAGTCCATCAGCAGGCGGTTGCGCTCAGGATCACCGTTAATGAACGAAAATAAACCAAAAAGAGACAGATCATCCGGTTTTGTGATGGGAAGATCTGCATTCAGCAACGCGTAGTGGAGATAGTCATCACCCATGTAGCCCGTGAATAACGCGGGAATACACAGGATGAAGGTGAGGAAGAGGATGAGGTTGCGGCGGCCAGCGTAAGAGGTCGGCATGGTTACTACTCGTTGTTATTGTTATGAATCCCGAGTTTATTGTTGAAATCTGCTGATCACAACCGCTCTGGTCTCAAATCCGGCCATTATGTACCCGGTATATACAAAGTGTATTTTTTGTATTTATAAGAGTATTATGTTTGCTCTGTTATTGGCTCATATTTCAGCCTAAAATAGTTAGCAAAACCCATTTTGTTTAGAAGTAGTTGGGGGATCAACACTAATGGAACAACAAATCGAGCAGCCTGACGATCTGTCTCTGGTTGATATTTTACTCAAGGCGACCCAAAAAGAGCTGGGCCAAGCCAAGGAGAAATTCAATTTTCCGGTACCGGGGCAAGGGGCGAAAGCCGATGTCCTGTTCAATTCCATCGGTGTTTTTACCAGCAAAGGTATCGAGGAGACCACGGTTCAGGATTTGTTGGACGCCGCAAACATTTCCCGTCGAACGTTTTATAAGTACTTCAAAAACAAAGTGGATGTGCTCGAGAGCATTTACCAGGTGGCGGCCGAGTTGTTGGTGGTTCGGTTCAAGGCGGTGCGCAAGGAATCCCGCTCCATGAGTGAATTCATTGTGCAGTGTGTAGAGCTGTACTTTGATTATCACACCCACCTGGGCCCCCTGGTGCGCATGATGACCGAGGAGGCCCGCCGCGCCGGTTCACCCCTGGCGGCACACCGGGAAACCTTGCTGGCCCATATCGTCGAGTTATTCGATGAAAAATACTTCGAAATGGAAGGGGTGCACCTGGATCCCAAGGTGTATTACTCCCTGATCTGGATGATGGAGAGCGCCTCCATGAACCTGTTGGCCCATTTGCCCTGTGACCAATCCGTGGTAGAGCAATACAAGGCCGTCATGTGTGCCATCAGTGCCCGGGTGGCCATGACCCATGCGGAGCAATGGGATTCATTACCGGGTATGCCGCTTCAGGTCTGAGTCTATTTTCTGCCAGCCCGGCAAAATCGGTCTAAGCTTATTCTAGGTGCCTGGCACGTCAGGTCAGGCGCCTGCACCGGCTGGTGTGATTGGCCGGCTGTGTACATGGATAGGAGTGATTGATTGCAGGAGGCAGCAGTGTCCCAAAGTCCCCAAAAAGTCGCCGCAATATATAACGCCAAGGGCAGCAGCCCGTTAGCGGAATGCCTGGGTGAGCAGTATGTTGTCCTGGTGACGGCAAATGTGGAGACCCTCTACCCGGAGGCAGGTGAGCTGGTGTTGGCCCTGGTGGAAATCACAGACGCCGCGGATGCCGGCCTGGCTGTGTGCCAGCAGCTCAAGGCAGATTCCCGGTTTGAGGACGTTCCCATCGTGATCTATTGCCAGGCGTCGGCACCGGTGGATGCCATGGCCTTTTTTGATGCCGGGGCGGACGACATTGTTGATGCCGGGATTCCCCACCAGGACCTGCTGGCGCGCCTGAACAAATCCGTTTTTCATACCATTGCCAACCGGCAATTGAAGAGCCGCCTCAAGCAAGCGAACGAGATGGCGTTCAGTGCCATGTCCGATACCAGCGATCTGGGTGTCAATATCCAGTTTCTGGTGCATTGCCATGAATGCAGCAACCTCGACGAACTGGCCATGTTGTTTTTCCGTTCTCTTTCGCATTATCAGCTCAGTTGCAGCCTGCAATTGCGCAGTGAATTCGAAGTCAAGAACAGTGAAGAGAACGGGCTGGCCAAAGATCTGGAATCCCGCTTGCTGTGGGAGCTGAAAGACCGTGGACGGTATGTGGATTTTGGCCGCCGCTGTGTTATGAACTACGGCCAGGTGTCGTTGCTGGTGAAGAATATGCCAGATGATGACAAGCGCTTTGGCACCATCAAAGACAATGTGTTTGCCTTGCTGCAAGGGGCGGATGCCCGGGTCAAGTCCATCGACAGCAGTCGCATGCTGGAGATGGAGCGGGACCTGATGAAAGGCATGTCCAACAAGATGCAGGGCGTGATGCAGCAGGTGGACGATCGTTACCAGGAGGTGATGCGGCGTTGTGCTGAGTTGGTGGAGGATATGGCGGTGCGGGTGGATGAGGCCATCCTGTTTCTTGATCTGACAGAGGATCAGGAAAACACATTTTCCAGCATTATGCAGACCGGCGTTACCTCCATCAGCGAGCTCTTTAACGAAGGCGTCAAAATAGATGAAAGCTTCCGTAAGCTGATTGATTACCTGACCAGTTCCTTGAGCTCCAGTGACCATGCATCGGTGGAAGAGCTGCGTACGCTGTTGGACAAACTATAAAATTATAAAGCGCCCAGGTAGCGGAACCGGGGCAGCGTTTCACCGTTCACTTCAACATTTTCAGTGAACATGGCCAGGGGGCGAACCCAAAGATCGTAATCCCCGTACAGGGTTCGATAGACCACCATGGGTTCTTCGGTTTCACTGTGCCGGCCTACACCGATCACCTCGTAGTCCCGTCCTTTATAGTGTCGATAGCGTCCAGGTTGTAACATGAGTTCAAATGCCATTGGCCATGCAGGTAATTAAGTAAGCACCAATGGAATCATGATTCCATCGGAGACGCAACTGCTGCCGGAATTTGCCGCTGCGATTGGCACCGGTTTCCTGTTAACATGATCCCTGTTTGAGTGCATGAACAGACCCTAAGGCAGGGAGTAGCTTCTTGGTCCAATTTCTCATCCTGTTGCTCAGCGTGGTTGGCGTTGGCACTGGCCCGCTGCAGGCGGCAGAAGTCGATCTGGTGTTGAGCCGGGCACCGGCTCAGGTGGCGGTTGGGACGCATATGCAGTGGTGGTTCGATTCGGGGCGGGTCGGAACCATTGATTCTGTTTTACATGGCCCGGTTGATTGGCAGGATTCCGATGCGGAAATTCCCAATCTGGGATACCAGCGCTTTCCCGTCTGGTTTCGTTTCGATGTGACCAACCTGGCGCAAAACCAGAAGTGGAATTTGGTAATTGACTATCCCTTGATTCGCGACCTGGATGTTTTTCTGGTGCGGGACGGGCAGGTAGTGGACGTTGTGCAACTGGGCGAACGCTTTGAGTTCAAGGCAAGACCGGTTAAACACCGCAATTACATTATTCCGTTTGAACTGGAAACCGGCGGCCAGTTGGGTTTTTATTTTCGCATGGAAGGGCCTTATGCAGTCCAGTTGCCAGTGAGTATCATGGACTCCACCGCCTTGCTGGAGTATGAAACCCTCGCGGTAATGTTGCATGGGCTCTTCTTTGGCTTTGTGCTTGTGATGGGGTGTTACAATTTCTTTCTGTTCCTGTCCACCCGCGAAAGCACCTATCTTTTTTATGTCTGTTTCACTTTTTTAATCGGTATGTTCCAGCTGGTGCAGCAGGGATTTGCCTACCAGTTGTTGTGG
The DNA here is from genome assembly GCF_003671495.1 of Ketobacter sp. Taxonomy (GTDB): domain Bacteria; phylum Pseudomonadota; class Gammaproteobacteria; order Pseudomonadales; family Ketobacteraceae; genus Ketobacter. The sequence continues at coordinate 11,079 of NZ_RCHN01000031.1, forward strand.
CCCACTGAAGTCTGGTGGCAGGGTAAAGCCACCGGCGTGTTGTTGCACCTCTGTCTTATCGCCTGTTATTTGTTTGTGAACAGCTTTCTGGATATGCGCAACAGCATGCCGTGGAACTTCAAACTATTTGGTGTGCTGGTGTTCCTGTCGGTGCTGGCGCTGATCGCGGCTCCGTTCATGGATGAGTTCTGGACCATTCGCTTTGGGGTGGTACTGGTGATTCCGGCGGTAATCCTGTCGGTGGTGGGTGGTTGGATCACCTGGAGCAAAGGTCGACGAGATGCCAAGTTGTTTTCCATCGCCTGGTTTGCTTTTCTGGTGGGGGGCATGTTGCTGGCGTTGAACAAGCTGGGTTTGATTCCCCGTAACCAGATTACCGAGCACGGGGCTGAAGTGGGCACGGTCATTGAGCTGGCTTTGCTGGCCTTTGCCCTGGCGGGGCGGATCAAGTTGGAACGCACCCAACGGCAACAATCAGAGAATCATGCCAGAGAAATGGAACGGGCTGCGCTGGTGGCGAAAGAGCACGCCCTGGAGCTGGAAAAAATGAACTCTGAGCAATTGGAGCGTAACGTGCGGGCCCGCACCCGGGATCTGCACAAAGCCCTGTCGGATCTGTCGCAAATGAACCGGCGTCTGGAACAGCTGAATCAGGTGGATGCTGTAACCGGAGTCGGCAATGAGAACAGTTTTCTGATGCATTTGAGCAAGGAGTGGGATCGTTCCTATCGCGATGGCGAAGTGTTGTCGTTGATCGTGGTGGAACTGGATAATTATCGGGATGTGCTGGCGGATTACGGCAGCGTGGCATCCGATGAATGCCTGAAGAATGTGGCGACCATTCTAGAGCGCTTGATTTCCCGCCCGGCAGATTGCATTACCCGCTATGGGGACAAAGTGTTCGGCATCATCCTGCCGGATACGGATGAAAAGGGGGCGGATCATCTGGCGGCCCGCATCGTGACGGCCGTGGCGGAGCAGCCTTTTGATTTTGGTATTGCCCAGGTTCAGGCGTCCGTGAGCGTCGGAGTCGCGGCGGTACTGCCGCGGCAACCGGACCAGTACCGGGAGCTGCTGATGTTAGCAGAAAGTGCGGTGTACATGGCGAAAAGTGGCGGTGGCAACCGGGTTGAGTCTGTGATCATGGAGCCCTGACTCAGCGGGCCAGTGTTGCCAGGGCTCGGTCCAGCCAGTTTTCCGGCACGACGAACAGTCGCACGGGGGTCTCCTGCCAGTGATTGACCAGAAGCTGCACCGGATGTGGATAGCGTTGCTGGTTAAAGCGCTCAAGGATCTGTTGCAGGTTGGATGGAGCACGGGAGCGCAGCACCATCCACTCGTCTTTATTCAACCAATGAAAGCCCACTGATTCCTGCCTGGAAAATTGGTGGCGGAATTCCGCCTCGGTCATCCACTGGCCGCGCAGGTGATGTCGTTCAATGTTGCTGGGATGCGCCGGTTCGCCGTGTGAAGGATAGAACAGCCTGCCTTTGCACAGCAGCCGTGAGCGGCTGATATTCCAGCCTCGGGACTGGCAGTAATCCTTTGCCAGGCTGTGCCGGGACAGTCTCAGTTGCTTCTCAATCAGGTGATGATACTTCAGGTCCAACCGGTCTTTCTGGTGTGGGCCGAACCAATGGGTTTCGTTGTTGAGGGGAGGAATCCCCAGATAAAACTTGATGGCCAGCTCCCAGTGCTCGATTTCGTCGGTTTGCTGGTCCAGGACGATCAGGTCAAATTCGCCGAAGGTTTTTCCTTCTGCCTGAATTTGTACGTTGTGCGCCAGGCTTCGATAGCGTGGATTGTGCCGCAACCAATATAACCATAAGCGTTCGAAATAGGGGCCCAGGCGGTGGTTGGTGGTGTGTTCCAGATGAGCTTCCAGGGGGGCTGGGTGGCGATCCAGTTCGATCAGGTGAGGGAGAATTCCCGCAAATGCCTGCTGGTAAAACCGGTCTGGGAAATGTTGGTTGTGATCCGGGGTTTTCATCAGGCCAGGACTGAGGATGGCCCACACCAGATCCCGAACATGGGGGGATTGAAATTGTTGGAGCGTGGCCTGCAGTTCCATTGCTGGGGCCGGGCCTTATTGTTGCGCTGGCGCTGGGCGGTGGAACAGCCACAGGGAAATCAGCCCGGTGACCAGCCCGGTGATCGCGCCATAAAGATGGCTGTCGATGGCCACGGCGCCACCGATGAGATCTGCGGTGACGGTGTCCGGGCCGGCAATCAATTGCTCATAAACGAATTTGCCAATCAGGTACAGGCCAAAGAACGCGGAGAGAATGGCGCTGCGCCGCCAGCCGATGATCAGGTAATGGGTGAGAATGCCATAGATGGCGCCGGACAAACCGACGTACCAGCCGATCTCCGGGTTGAACAGGTAAATGCCCATCCCCACACCCAACGCGCAGATACCGAGGGCGGTCATTTCTTCTGTGGGCGTGATATCCTCGCGAAAGCTGGCGGAGACAATGAGGTAGCCCACCAGATTCAACACCGTATGGTTGAAACCAAGATGAACGAACTGGCTGCTGATGATGCGCCAGAACTCGCCGTCACTCACCTTGTCGTGCACCAGCGCCAGGTCGTGAATGGTGCTGGCGGGCAATAAGGTGGTCAAGCAGATCAAGAGCATGACTGCGACGGAAAACCACCACTGCCGGAAGAACTCGTTAAAGCTCCTGCGGGCGGCGGCTTCCTGGCTGAGATCAATCTGGTCTGACATGCTGGTTCTGCCCGTTAGGTGGTCGTAGCCCGCATCAGAGGGCTTTGATCTTGCCCATCTGTGTTTGCAGTTCATTCAAAGCAGCCTGATGCTCGGTGATTTTCTGCTTTTCTTTTTCCACCACGTCGGCCGGGGCGCGATCCACAAACTTGGGATTATTGAGTTTACCTTCGACGCGCTTGATTTCCTGCTCGCGTTTGTCGATCTCTTTCTGCAGGCGGGCGATTTCGGCGTCTTTGTCGATCAGGCCGGCCATGGGCACCAGCACTTGCATATCGCCCACCAGCTGGATGGCGGACATGGGTGCTTCCTCTTGCGGTTGCAACCAGGTGACACTTTCCAGCTTGGCCAAGGAGGTCAGGAAGCCGCTGTAGCTGTTGGCGCGGCGCTCGTCTTCGGCGTTGCCTTTTTGCAGCAGGACTGGCAATTGCTTGGCGGGGGAGATGTTCATCTCGCCGCGGATGTTGCGAATGCCCACAATTACGCCTTTCAGCCATTCAATGTCGGCCTCTGCCTGGGCGTCCTGCTTGTCGGCGTTGGCGGCGGGGTAGGGCTGCAGCATCAGGGTTTCGCCTTCGGCGCCGGCCATGGGGCCGATCTGTTGCCAGATTTCTTCGGTGATGAAGGGCATGAAGGGGTGCGCCAGGCGCAGGATGGTTTCCAGAACTTTGACCAGGGTGCGTCGGGTGCCCCGTTTGGCGGCATCGCTGCTGTTGTCATCGTTCAGCACCGGTTTGGAAAGTTCCAGATACCAGTCGCAGTATTCGTTCCAGATGAATTCATACAGCGCCTGGGACGCGTGATCGAAGCGAAATTCATCCAGTGCCCTGCAGACCTGCAGCTCGGTTTGTTGCAGGCGGGAGATGATCCAGCGATCGGCTACGCTCAGTTCGATGTCACCACCGTGGATGCCGCAGTCCTGGTTCTCGGTGTTCATCATTACGTAGCGGCTGGCGTTCCACAGTTTGTTGCAGAAGTTGCGGTAGCCTTCCAGTCGGTTGATGTCGAACTTGATGTCACGGCCGGTGGAGGCCAGGGACAGGAAAGTGAAGCGCAGGGAATCGGTGCCGTAGGAGGCGATGCCGTCGGCGAATTCCTTGCGGGTGCGTTTCTCGATCTTGCTGGCGTCTTTGGGGTTCATCAACCCGGTGGTGCGTTTGCCCACCAGGGTTTCCAGGTCGATGCCGTCGATGATGTCCAGCGGATCCAGCACGTTGCCTTTGGATTTGGACATCTTCTGGCCTTCGCTGTCCCGCACCAACCCATGCACGTACACGGTTTTGAACGGAACTTGCGGGGTGCCGTCTTCGTTCTTGATGAAGTGCATGGTCATCATGATCATGCGCGCCACCCAGAAGAAGATGATGTCGAAACCGGTGACCAGCACGTCGGTGGAGTGGAAAGTTTTGAGGGTTTCCAGATCGTCGGGCCAGCCCAGGGTGGAGAAGGTCCACAGGGCGGAGCTGAACCAGGTGTCCAGCACGTCCTCATCTTGATGCAGCGCGATGTCGTCACCCAGGTTGTGCTTGGCGCGCACTTCGGCTTCGTTACGGCCCACGTACACGTTGCCAGCGTTGTCATACCATGCGGGGATGCGGTGGCCCCACCACAACTGGCGAGAGATACACCAATCCTGAATGTCGCGCATCCAGGCGAAGTACATGTTTTCGTATTGCTTGGGTACGAATTGGATGTCGCCGTTTTCCACCGCTTTGATGGCGGGCTCAGCCAGCGGGGCCACGCGCACGTACCATTGGTCGGTGAGGAAAGGCTCGACCACGACGCCGGATCGGTCGCCCTTGGGCACCTTCAACGCGTGGTCGTCGATTTTCTCCAGCAGGCCCAGCTGGTCCAGATCCTCGACGATCTTTTTGCGGGCCACGAAACGGTCATCGCCACGGTACACATCGGGGATCTCGGTGCTGACTTCTAAATTCACGGTGCCGTCAAAATTGAAGGCCTCGGCCTGATCGCGGATGGCGGCGTCGATGGTGAGCACGTTCACCAGTGGCAGGTTGTGGCGCTTGCCTACGTCGTAATCGTTGAAGTCGTGCGCGGGCGTGATCTTCACGCAGCCGGTGCCGAATTCCATGTCGACGTAATCGTCGGCGATGATGGGGATCTCGCGATTCACCAGCGGCAGGGTCAGGGTTTTACCGATCAGGGCCTGGTAGCGCTCGTCTTTCGGGTTCACCGCCACAGCGGTGTCGCCCAGCATGGTTTCGGGGCGGGTGGTGGCGACGATGATGTAATCTTTGCCGTCGGCGGTTTTGGCGCCATTGGCCAACGGGTAGCGGAAGTGCCACATGCTGCCTTTCTGGTCGACGTTCTCCACTTCCAGATCAGAGATGGCGGTGTGCAGCTTCGGATCCCAGTTCACCAGGCGCTTACCGCGGTAGATCAGGCCTTCTTCGTGCAGGCGCACAAACACCTCTTTTACCGCGTTGGATAGGCCTTCATCCATGGTGAAGCGCTCGCGGGACCAATCCACGGACGAGCCCAGGCGGCGGATCTGACGGGTGATGGTGCCGCCGGACTGCTCCTTCCATTCCCAGACTTTCTCCAGGAACTTCTCGCGGCCCAGGTCATGGCGGGTGACATTCTGTGCGGCCAGCTGGCGCTCCACCACCATCTGGGTGGCGATACCGGCGTGATCACAGCCCGGCTGCCACAGGGTGTTGCGGCCCTGCATGCGGCGGTAGCGGATCAGGCAGTCCATGACCGCGTTGTTGAAGCCGTGGCCCATGTGCAGGCTGCCGGTGACGTTCGGCGGCGGAATCATGATGGTGTAGGCGTCGCCTTGGCCTGTGGGCTTGAAGTAGCCTTTTTCTTCCCAGGTTTGATACCAACGGGTTTCAATGTCGCTTGGGTTGAAGGTCTTTTCCATGGTCACCGGTGTCTCTTGTCTTTAACTGCGAACGAAAAGGGAGCCGGGGCGACCACTGAGGCGAGGGAGGTAGGCCACCAAAGTCTTCAAAACCGTCAGCCGCAAGGACGCGGCTGTCGAGCCCCCAGGGATGGGTTCACGGCGTGTTTTGAAGACTTTGGTGGTCTGCCGACCGGATCGCGAAGCAAGAAGCCGCGGCGGCCGACAAGTATACCGATCTAACGGGGATTTTTCTTGATCTCTTTGAACATTCTGTCCACCTCCTGCTCCAGCTTCATGCGCAGCTCGGCTTCCAGGCGGGGCATGTTGGCGCGGATCACCTCGTTGACCATCTGACTGGCTTTCTGGCGCAGGGCCTGGGCCTCCTTCGAGTTGGCATCAAAGGTAACTTTGTTGAGAGGATTGTCCTGCAGCAGGCGGCGTAATTGGGCGGAGGCGTCGTTTTCCCGATCCCGGTCCCTGTTTTGCTCCCAGGCATGGTTTTCGCGGATCTTATCCAGGGTGGAGCGGGGCAGGAATGGGTTCTCGGTCTTGTTGGTGGTCTGGAAACGGTTCAGCGGTCGCGTGACCTCCTCTGCCCTGGAGTCCGCTTTGGCAACCTCTGTGGCCGCTGCTTCGGCGACGACGGGCACAGACGGCGCGGCGTGGGTGTGTGTGGGTTGAGCGGGCGCAGATTGAGCCGGCTGGGCTGGAGGCTGCATGGCTTGATGCTGTGGCGGGGGTGGGGGCGGTGCGATGTCGCCCCTGTCTCGATAGCTGCGGACCCGCTCGCTGATGTCCAGGGGGTCCTTGTCCAGGAAGCTCATATCCAAGGCAGCACCGCTGCCGACGGCGGGCCGGCTCACCGGGTGGGTGCTGAACTGGGCGGCATTCAGGTCAATGGAGTCGGTTTCCTGCAGGGTGGGTGGCTCCGGATTCGGGCTGCTGGGGGCCGGGGTGGGCTTCGGAGGCGCTTCCTCAAGGGACTCATTCAGTACCGGCACATCGTCCACAAAACTCTTCAACACCGGGATGTCCTCAGGAATGACCTGGGTGTCCTCGTCGTCTTCCAGATCCTCGTCCAGCATCTTGCTCAGGGACTCCAGATCATCCAGCATTTTGTCCTTTTGTTCCTGATTAATATGAGATTTTTGATCGCCCTGACTCATGTTTCGCTACCATCACCTAAATGTTGTGCGTATTTAAAGCATAGCCTCTTTCTTTGTAATACCGAAAATTGTCCCGGCTTTGTGACCTGGATTCCGGTTTTCCCGGCACAATTTCGGCGACCCGCTGGAATCGGGAAAAAAAGGGCGGAATGGTACCGGCCAGGTTCACCATGACATCCCCGTGCTGCTGAGGCTCCCCCTGGTGGGAAATCTGGATCGGCTGATGAGGGTCGTTGGAGCCGGTTCCGTGAGCCAGGAACGACTCCGGCCGCTGCCAGAGCTCCTCGCTCAGCAGCCGGGTCTGGGTATCGTCCAGGGTGTGGATGTAGACCTGGTGACCCCGGCGAAACGCCTTTTCCACCAGCCTCGCCGCGTAATTCAGCGGCGAGATCCGGTTATCTTCCGGCAGAATATAGAAATCCACCCGGGTCATGACTTGACCTGTCGCAACAGGTATTCGGTGAGCAATGGTACCGGCCGGCCGGTCGCGCCCTTATTGGCCCCCCCGTTGAAGGCACTGCCGGCCACATCCAGGTGGGCCCAGGGGTAGGCTTTGGTGAACCGGGACAGGAAGCAGGCGGCGGTGATGGAGCCAGCTTTGGGGCCGGCATTGCCGATATTGCCGATGTCGGCAAAGGGGCTGTCCAACAGGGCCTGATATTCATCCCACAGGGGCAGGCGCCAGACTTTGTCCTGGGTGTAGTCGGCGGCGGCCTGCAGGTCCGCAACCACGGCTTCATCGTTGCTCATCATGCCGCTGGCGAAAGGCCCCAGTGCCACAATGATGGCGCCGGTGAGGGTGGCGATGTCCACCACCGACGCGGGCTTGAAGCGCTCTACGTAGGTGAGGGCATCACACAGTACCAGCCGGCCCTCGGCATCGGTATTCAGGATTTCCACGGTTTGGCCGGACATGGTGGTCACGATATCCCCCGGGCGAGTGGCTTTGCCGCTGGGCATGTTTTCGGCCGCGGCCACTACGCCCACCACATTCATGGGCAACTTCATTTCCACCACGGCCTGCATGGTGCCGAAGACGGAGGCGGCGCCACACATGTCCCACTTCATGGCATCCATGTCCGGAGCCGGTTTCAGGGAGATGCCGCCCGTGTCGAAAGTAATGCCCTTGCCCACCAGCACGTGGGGCGGTTGGGATTTCGGGCCGCCTTTGTATTCCATGATGATCAGTTTTGAGGGCGTATCGCTGCCGTTGCCCACAGACAGCAGGGAATTCATACCCAGTTCCGCCATCTGCTTTTCATCCAGAATTTTGGTGGTCAGGGTGGGGCAGCCGCGGGACAGTTTGCGGGCTTCCTGGGCCAGGTAGCTGGGATTGCACACGTTGGGCGGCGTGTTGCCCAGGTCGCGGGCGTAGTTCATGCCATTGGCGATGGCCTTGCCAATCACTGCGCCTTGTTCCACGGCCTTGGGATCGGTGGTGGTCAACAGAGTGACTTTTTTCAGGCTCACCAGCTTGTGGTTGTCCTTGCTCTTGAAGGCATTGAAGGTATAAGCCGCCGCCTCAAACAGTTCCACAGCTTGACGGGCCACCCAGTGCGCATCCCGCTCGCCCACCTGGATATCATCCAGGGCCAGGGCGGCGTCTTTGGCTGCGGTGCTTTTCAGGGCGCTGGCGGTGGCGGCGAGGGCTTTGCGCAGTCCGGATTCGGTTTGTTCGGTGGCTTTACCCAGACCCATCAGCACAATGCGCTTGGCGGCCGATTCTGTGACGGCGGTAAGGATTTGTACCTCCCCGGCCTTGCCTTTGATGTCGCCTTGAGCCAGTGCGTTTTCCAGGGCCTTTTTGGTGGTCGCGCTCAACGTGGCGGCACTGGTGCCTAATGTCGTGTCCTCGAACACGGGCAGAATCAGCGCATCTGTTTTGAATTTTTCCGGTGTGGCTTTTTTGATTTTGAAGTCCATGCAAACCCCGCAAGACAAAAGAATTCGTTTAATGGATAATGGCGTCAATAGTTCATTACTAGCGAAAATTTTGCTGATTTACCATAGCAAACACTGTCTTTTCCATGATTATTTATCGATATCTTTCGCGTCAGCTGTTTTGGGCCACCCTGGCGGTGAGCTCAGTGCTGACTTTTATCCTGGTTTCCAGCCGCTTCCTGAAGTACCTGTCCCAGGCGGCGGTGGGTAAGCTGGAAGGGGGCGCGGTCTTCATGATCATGGCTTACCGCCTGCCGGATTTTCTGGAGCTGATTCTGCCGCTGGGTTTGTTCCTCGGTATTTTGTTGTCCTACGGGCGCATGTATCTGGAAAACGAAATGGTGGTGCTGCAGGCCTGCGGCGTCAGTGACAAGCGACTGGTGCGGTTGTCCATGATTCCCGCCATCTGCATGGCGCTGGTGATCGGCTTCTTCAGCTTTTATCTGTCCCCCTGGGGATCGCAGAAGGCCAATGCGCTGATCCTGGAGCAGGAACGTCGTTCCGGCCTGGACGTGTTGAGCCCGCGGCGCTTCCATTCGTCCTCAGACGGGCGCACGGTGACCTATGTGGAGGACATCGACTCCCATGCCGAGGTAATGAAGAACCTTTTTATTGTCAATTACGATCGGGCTGGGCGCGCCGATGAATACGACAAAGTGGTCCTGCTAAGGGCAGCGGAAGGGCGCTATCGCATCGATCGCAGTGGCAATCGTTATCTGGTGATGTCCGATGGTGAGCGCTTTGAAGTGGACCCTGGCAATTCCCAGTACGGGCGCTCCAGCTACGGTGAATACACCGTCAAACTGGAAAACAAACTGGTGGACGTGGAAGCCACGGAAATTGAAGATCAGTCCACGGCGGAATTGCTGAAGAACCCAGGCATCAAAGCCCGGGTGGAACTGCAGTGGCGCCTGTCCCTGATGATCATGGTGCCGATCGTGGTGTTCATGGCAGTGCCTTTGTCCAAAGTGAATCCACGTCAGGGGCGCTATCTGAAAATGCTGCCGGCCATCTTGTTGTACCTGTGTTATCTGTCCCTGATGATGGCGGTGAAAGGCGCCATCGAAAAAGAAAAAATTCCGGCCGAGGTGGGCATCTTCTGGGTGCACGGCGTTTTTCTGCTGATCGGCTTCGGTTTGAATTACTGGCCTGACTTTCGTTTGAAGCGCTCCAAGCGGCGCATGGATCGGCTGCAGGTGAATCCCTCATGATGTTGCTGGACCGTTATATCGGGAATACCGTGCTGGTGTCCGTTTCCATGGTGCTGTTCCTGCTGATCAGCCTGGATGCCTCCTTTGCCTTCCTGGCGGAAATGGACGAACTGAAGCGCGCCTACCAGGCCCAGGAGGCCTTGCTGTTCATCCTCTGGACGTTGCCCCGGCGCATCTACGATTTTATGCCAGTGGGGACGTTGATCGGTTGTCTGATCGGATTGGGTACCCTGGCCAACACCAGCGAGCTGACCGTGATTCGTGCAGCCGGTGTGTCCATTGCCCGCATTGTGTATGCCGCGGCCAAACCGGTCATCTGGATTGTGTTGCTGGGGTTGGTGCTGGGGCAGTTCGTGGTGCCACAGACCGAGCAGTTTGCCCAGTCCGAAAAAGCCCGCCATCTGTACCAGGGAGAGAGCATTGGCTCCCGCGATGGCTACTGGTATCGGGAGGGTGGCCAGTACACCCACATCCAGGTGGTGCAACCGAATGGGGTGATGTTCGGCATATCGCGCTTTTTGTTTGACGAGGACAATATACTGATCCGCTCGGATTTCTCGGAGCGGGCGATTTATCTCGGGGATCACTGGGTGCTGGAAAAGGTACGCCAGACCACCATGCAAGGTGACCGCACAGAAGCAGAGCATTTCGAAACCCTGGACTGGAACAATACCTCCATTACCCCCGAAGTGATGTCGGTGGTGGTGCTAAAGCCGGACAACCTGTCCATCACCGGACTGTATCAGTACGCCACCTATCTGGATTCCCAGGAGCTTGAGAGCACCTCCTACTTCTTTTCCTTCTGGAAAAAAGTATTGCAGCCTTTCACGACCCTGGTGATGGTGTTTATTGCCATCTCCTTTGTGTTCGGGCCCCTGCGTTCTGTGACCATGGGGCAGCGCATCATGGCGGGTGTCATCGTGGGGCTGTTGTTCCACTATGCCCAGCAATTCCTGGGGCACGTCACCATCATCTTCAGTCTCACGCCCTTCATGGCGGCCATGGTGCCGTTGGTGGTGAGCTTCGGGGTGGGTGTCTATTTGTTGCGGCGGGTGTAGCGGTTTCAGCTGCGCTTGGCTGGCAGCACCTGCTTGTTGATGTCCTTCGGCAGCACCAGGGTGCGGGTGTTGGATAGGCTGTCGTGCCAGGTGTCGTTGCTGGGGCTGAACACCACCCACAGATAGCCCAGTCCAAAGCAGCATAACGACAGTGTTGCCATCAGAAAGCGACTTAGGCTCTGCAGAAAATTAACCGGCCGGCCATCCAGGTTGGCGTCCACCACCTGCAGGCGCCAGGCGCGCATGCCCAGGGTTTGACCACCGTGGGACCAGAACCAGTAATAGAACAGGAAAGTGCCGCCCATCAGCAATGGAAACAGGGTTAACTGCAAATCCCGGCTGTCCCGCGGGGTGTCCACGCCGGTGATCGCCAGATAGAGCACGGCAATCAAGAACCACAGTGCAATCACAATGAGGGCATCATAGACAATGGAAGCCAGGCGTCGAAGCAGGCCGGCCGATGGATATTCCACGTAGGAGATGGCGTTGGAAGAATCGTTCATCAGACTTATTAGAAGTGGTGCCTAGGGAGAGACTCGAACTCTCACTCTGTTTCCAGAAACGGATTTTGAATCCGTCGCGTCTACCAGTTCCGCCACCCAGGCAAGGTGTCTCGTTGTAGAGAGCCGCGATTATATCAATGCAATCAAGCGCGTCAACAAGGCATTTAAGAGAAACCCATAAACCGCTATAATCGCGACCCTTTTTAGCTGACGCCCAGAGCCGGTTGTTGATGAAGCGCGCTGACTTTCACTATGAACTGCCCGATCACCTGATAGCCCGCTATCCCATGGCGGAGCGCTCGGGGAGCCGCCTGCTGTGCCTGGATCGCAGCAGTGGAACCCTGCAGGATCAACGGTTTACCGATCTGCCCCAGTATTTGCAGGCGGGGGATTTGCTGGTGTTCAACAACACCCGGGTGATTCCCGCCCGAGTCTTTGGGAAGAAAGAAACCGGCGGTAAAGTGGAGGTCCTGGTGGAGCGGATCACCGGGCCAAACCAGTGTCTGGCTCATGTCCGTGCCAGCAAATCCCCCAAGCCCGGCAGCCGTATATTGGTGGAGGGCCAGGTGGATGGGCTAGAGCAGAGTGTTGGCAGCCTGGTGATGGAAGGGCGCCAGGGGGATCTGTTCCGGCTGCGTTCGGAGCAGGGTAACCTGCTGGACTGGCTGCAGCAGGTGGGCCATATGCCGTTGCCTCCCTATATTGACCGCGCCGACGAGTCACTGGACCAGGATCGCTATCAAACGGTGTATGCCCAGGCGCCGGGGGCGGTAGCCGCGCCTACGGCGGGGTTGCACTTTGACGAGCCGTTGTTGCGTCAGTTGCAGGAAAAGGGCGTCGACACCGCCTATGTCACCCTCCATGTGGGGGCCGGCACCTTCCAGCCAGTGCGGGCCGACGACATCCGGGATCACGTTATGCACTCGGAATGGCTGCAGGTGGACCAGGGAACCGTCGACAAAATACAGGCCACCCGTGCCCGCGGTGGCAGGGTGATTGCCGTGGGCACCACTTCGGTACGCTCCCTGGAAACCGCGGCTGCGGCCAACCATGGGCAGATCGCAGCGTTTGCCGGGGAAACCGATATCTTTATCTATCCGGGGTATGACTTCGCCGTGGTGGACGGGCTGGTGACCAATTTCCATTTGCCGGAATCCACCCTTATTATGCTGGTGAGTGCCTTTGCCGGACGGGAGCCGGTGCTGAAGGCCTATCAGCATGCGGTGCAGCAGGAATACCGCTTTTTCAGTTATGGCGATGCCATGCTGATCCTCTGAGCCCACTATATTCTGACCCTATATTATGAACCCCTTCGATATGAGTAAGGCCCGTTATGAAATTTGAACTCATTGGCACTGATGCCGGGGCCCGTCGCGGCCGTCTGATCTTTGAGCGCGGCACCGTGGAAACCCCCGCGTTCATGCCGGTGGGCACCTACGGCTCCGTCAAGGCCATGCTGCCCCGGGATATCGAGGCCATCGGAGCTCACATTGTACTGGGTAATACCTTTCACCTGATGCTGCGTCCGGGCACCGAGATCATTCGCCAACATGGGGATTTGCATGATTTTATGCAGTGGCAGGGGCCCATCTTGACGGATTCCGGCGGCTTTCAGGTGTTCTCCCTGGGTAAAATGCGCAAGATTTCCGAAGAAGGGGTCAAGTTCCAGTCCCCGGTGGACGGCAGCCCGGTGGTGTTGACCCCGGAAATTTCCATGCAGGTACAGCGGGACCTGGGCTCCGACATCGTGATGATTTTCGACGAGTGCACGCCCTATCCGGCCACCGAGCAGCAGGCCCGCGATTCCATGGAATTGTCCTTGCGCTGGGCCAGGCGCAGCAAAGAGGCCCACCAGGGCAATCCATCTGCTCTGTTCGGCATTGTCCAGGGGGGAATGTACGAGTCCCTGCGGCGGGAATCCCTGGCCGGGCTGGAGGAGATCGGTTTTGACGGCTATGCCATCGGCGGTCTGTCGGTGGGTGAGCCGAAAGAAGAAATGATGAGCGTGTTGAACTATTTACAGCCCCATATGCCTAAGGATCGCCCAAGGTACCTGATGGGTGTGGGCAAACCGGAGGACATTGTGGAAGCGGTGCGCCGGGGTGTGGACATGTTCGACTGTGTAATGCCCACCCGCAACGCCCGCAACGGTCATCTGTTCACCAGCAGCGGGGTGGTCAAAATCCGGAATGCGGCCCACAAAACCGATACCGGGCCCCTCGAAGCAGGCTGCGACTGTTATACCTGCTGTAACTTCTCCCGGGCGTACCTGCACCACCTGGACCGCTGCAAGGAAATCCTCGGTGCCCAGCTCAATACGATCCATAACCTGCGCTACTATCAGCGCCTGATGCTCGGTTTGCGCACCGCCATTGAAACGGGTACATTTGAGCGCTTTGTAACGGAGTTCTACCAGCAGCGGGGCGAAACCGTGCCGCCGCTGGCATCCAATTAATGTCATCAACTTGAGGTATATATGAGTTTCTTTATCGCTGAAGCAATGGCCGAACCCGGCGCTGCCGCCGCCCAGCAGGGCAACCCCCTGACCTTCTGGGGCATGATGATTTTCATGGTGGCGATCTTCTACTTCATGATCATCCGCCCCCAGTCCAAGCGAAACAAGGAACACAAGGCCCTCATGGAAGGGTTGGCCAAAGGGGATGAAGTGGTGATCTCCGGCGGCATGATGGGCAAAGTGACCAAGGTGACAGAGGAATACGTGGTGGTGGAAGTGGCTGCCAACACCGAGATCTCCTTCCAGAAAGGGGCGGTTACCGCCACCTTGCCAAAAGGCACCCTGAAAAGCATCTGATCTGCATCTAGCGAGTGCTGCCAGGGATGGTGGCGCGTCAGGACCGACCAAGAAAAACAATAGGGTTTCCCCATGAATAAGTACCCCCTGTGGAAGTATCTGTTAGTGCTCGTGGTGGCACTGTTCGGAATCATCTACGCGCTGCCTAACCTGTATCCGGATGATCCAGCCTTACAGGTTACCGCCAAAAAAGCCGGTGCTGAGACTGCACCGGACGTGCTGGAGCGCGCCGTTGCCGCCCTCGAGAAATCCGGCATCAGCGTCAAACGCTCGGAATTGCTGCCAGGCTCGGCCTTGATTCGCTTCAATAATGTGGATGACCAGATCAACGCCAAAGACGTGGTGCAGAGCGCTGTCAGTGACGATTATGTGGTGGCCATGAACCTGGCGCCCAATACTCCCGACTGGCTGGTCTCCCTGGGGGCAGGCCCGGTTAAACTGGGTTTGGATCTGCGCGGTGGTGTCCACTTCCTGATGGAAGTGGACATGGCCAAGGCCACCGAGAACAAACTCAAAAATGACCTGAATAATATTCGTGACGGGTTGCGGGAAGAGAAGGTTCGATACAAGCAGGCCAGCAAGGAAGGTGATCAGTTGCGGCTGTCGTTCACCACCGAAGAGCGGGTCAGCCAGGCGCGCAGTCTGCTGCAGAAAGAGTTTCGTGATTACCTGATCCAGGAAGAGCAGGCGGACAATGTTACCACGCTGCTGTTGACGCTGTCTGAGCAGGCCGTTAAAGAGATCAAGGACTATGCCGTCAGCCAGAACCTCACCAGCCTGCGCAACCGGGTGAATGAGTTGGGTGTGGCGGAGCCGGTGGTACAACGCCAGGGGGCCGACCGCATTGTGATCCAGCTGCCCGGCATCCAGGACACTGCAGAAGCCAAACGGATCATCGGGCGGGCGGCCAACCTGGAGTTCCGCATGGTGGATTGGGAAAACGATCCCCTGTCTGTCAGCCGGGCGCCGGTGGGTTCCGAATTCCTGCCCATGCGCAGTACCGGCCAGGGTGTGCTGTTGAAGAAAGACGTGATTGTGACCGGTGACCGGGTGGTGGGTGCCAGTACCGGTTATGACGAAAACGGACGCCCCCAGGTGAACATTGAACTGGACAGTGTCGGTGGCAAGCGCATGTTCCGCACCACCAACAAACACGTGAAGGATTCCATGGCGGTGGTGTTCATTGAGCTGGAGCCAGAGAAACGCACGGTGGTGGTGGACGGTAAAGAAGTAGAAAAAGTCTTCACCAAAGAAACTCGGGAAGTCATCAACGTGGCGACCATCCAAAGTGCCCTCGGTAACAGTTTCCGCATCACCGGCCTCGACAGCCCCGCGGAAGCGAAAGAACTGGCGTTGTTGTTGCGGGCCGGCGCCCTGGCAGCGCCCATGTACTTTGTGGAAGAACGCACCGTGGGCCCCAGCCTGGGGCAGCAGAATATCGAAGCCGGTTTGATGTCATTGGTAACCGGTTTTGCCCTGGTGTTGTTGTTCATGGTGGGCTACTACAAGCTGTTTGGCCTGATTGCCAACGTTGCTCTGGTGCTGAACCTGCTGCTACTGGTGGCCTTTATGTCGATTATCCCCGGTGCGACCCTGTCTTTGCCGGGTATGGCCGGTATCGTGTTGACGGTGGGTATGGCGGTGGACGCCAACGTACTGATCTTTGCCCGTATCCGCGAAGAGATGGCCAACGGGATAACCCCCCATGCGGCCATCAACGCCGGTTATGACCGGGCGTTTCTCACCATTCTGGATGCCAACATTACCACCCTGCTGGTGGGGCTGGTGTTGTTCGCGTTCGGCTCCGGCCCGGTCAAAGGTTTCGCCGTGACCCTCTCCATCGGTATCCTGACGTCCATGTTCACGGCCATCGTCGGTACCCGAGCCATCGTCAACCTGATCTACGGCGGCCGTGCGCTGCAGAAACTGAGCATTTAGGAGGCCCCGCTATGACGAAAACTTCCAGTTATAATTTCATGGCGCCCCGTAAGTTCCTGGGTGCTCTCTCCATCCTGTTGGTGATCGGGTCCCTGGTCTCCATCGCCATTAATTTCCTCGAGCTGGGGCTGGACTTCACCGGTGGAACCCAGATTGAAGTGGAATATGAAACCGCTGCCCAGCTGGAGCCCATTCGAGAGGTGCTGAAAAACAGCGCCTATTCCGACGCCAGCGTGCAGCACTTCGGGCGACCGGAGGAGGTATTGGTACGGGTGCCACCCATCGAGGGTGAGGATAAAGACAAAGTGGGGCAGCAGGTGCTGGCTCAACTGCGGGCCCAGGATCCCGGCGTTAAGCTAAAGCGTGTGGAATTCGTTGGGCCCCAGGTGGGAGAAGAATTGCGGGACAAGAGTGGTATCGCCCTGCTCATCGCGTTGGGTCTGATGCTGATTTATGTCACCTTGCGTTTCCGTTTCAAGTTTGCGGTGGGGGCCGTGGTGGCATTATTCCATGATGTCATCATCACCCTGGGTTTCTTTTCCGTGTCGCGTTTGACCTTCGACCTTACCGCCCTGGCGGCGATATTGGCGGTCATCGGTTATTCCCTTAACGACACCATCGTGGTGTTTGACCGGGTGCGGGAAAACTTTCGCACGGATCGTGGCGGTACCCCGGTGGAGATCATCAACAACTCCCTGAACCAGACCCTGAGCCGGACCTTGATGACATCCTTCACCACGTTACTGGTACTGATTGCGCTGGCGTTTCTCGGTGGTGAACTGATCTACGCCTTTGCGGTGGCGCTCATCGTGGGTATTGTGGTGGGTACGTACTCTTCCATCTACGTGGCCAGTAACCTGCTGTTGGTGCAGAACATCAGTCGCGACGATTTTCTCGAGCAGGAGAAGGTGCTGGACGATATGCCCTGAGGGCGTTGGTGCCTACCTGATCATGATCCATTTCAAGCCGGCGTTACTGCCGGCTTTTTTGTTCCTGTGGTTTGGAGGGGGCGCCCCTGGCCTTATCCGTTAAGTCCGTGGCTGGACTATACTGAGTGGCACAATCAGAAGTCGCCCCGGCGGAGCTTGGGGCAGTGACATTGGGTAGTGCCGTACTCTTGGGATAAGGGTCTTCGCGAGCAGTAATCGAGTTCCAGTTTCTATGTTAAAACAGCGGGTTATGGGCATCTTTTGGGGGCTTGCCGGAGCGTTGTTGTGTCTGTGCAATACGGCCGTGGCCGCCGCAGTGGTCTCGCTGGATGAGGGCGTTGACCAGTTGGCGGTAACCGGCGAATACCTGCAACTGCTGGATGACCCCACCGATTCCCTGTCGATTTACCAAGTCACTACAAATCGTAACACGGATTTCACCCCCGTCACTTCGGACATCATCAACCTGGGACATACCGCCAGTTCAGTCTGGGCAACCTTCTCGGTTCAGACCTCTCCATCGCAGGAAGCCGACCTCAGCCTGGAGCGGGCGTCGCAGGCAGAGCCGGAACACACCTGGTTTCTGGAAGTGGGCTACCCCCTATTGAAGCGGGTGCAGATCTACGTGGTGCAGGGCGGAGAGGTGTTGCAGCAATACGACCTCGGCTATGCCCATCGTATGTCGGCCCGCGATGTCCAGAATCGATTTTTTGTGCAGCCGATTCGTTTGGCCGCAGGTAAGGAATATCAGGTCTACATCAATGTGCAACGCAAAAATGGAAGTGTGCAGTTGCCGATCAAGCTGTACCGCCCCTCTGCTTTTCTGTTGAATGAAATCGAGAGCAACTATGTTTTCGGTCTGTTCTTTGGCATTTTGCTGGCCATGGTGGTGTACAACTCTTACCTGTTTCTGTCGGTGGGGAGTCGGGCCTACTTTTACTACATTCTTTACATTGTGTCGGTAGGCTGTGCCTTCCTCACCACCACCGGCTACGGCTATTTGTTTGTGTGGGGTGAGTTCCCCCTGATTAACGAATACAGCCTGCAGATTCCTTCCACGCTGGCGGCCATTACCGGGCTGTTGTTCGTGCGGCATTTCATCAATGTGCGGCAGTATTATCGTTATATCGATCAGTTTATTTCGTTGATGGTGGGCGTTGGCTGGTTGTTGATTGCCATCAAGTTGTTGACCCCGTATTTTCTCAGCGAAGTCATAACCGCCTACGTGGCCCTGATCAGCGCGGCCATGCCGGTCATGACCTTTCAATGCTACCGCAAAGGCTCCCGTTCCGCCGGTTTCTTCCTGTTGGGTTGGGGCGCGCTGTTGGTGGGGATTCTGCTCTATACCCTGAGCATGCTGGGCTGGTTGTCCACCAATGGGGTGACTACCAATGCGGTGTTGGTGGGGGCCGCCATGGAAACCCTGTTGCTTTCACTGGGTCTGGCGGACCGGATCAATACGGAACGTCGTGCCAAATACCAGGCCCTGGAAGCTCAGCATGCGGCCACACTGCAACTCAAGGATACCGAGCACAAGTTGATGCACCGGGCGTTACACAGTGGCATCACAGGATTGCCCAACCGGATTTTCCTGCGCTCAGCCCTGGACGCCGCGTTCAATGATGCCGAAGAAGAGTTTGTGCTGGTGTTGATCAGCCTGAACAGTTTTCACGAAATCAACAAGACCCTTGGCCACTCCAATGGCGACGCAGTCTTGCGTAAGGTGACCCAACGAATCAACCGCTTCTGTGGTGACGTCGAGCACATCATGATGCTGGAAAAGCACCGCGACGGAGTGCATTATCTGGCGGCCATTGAAGGCATCACCTTTGGGTTTTTCGTGCGTGAGGACAATGTCAGTCGTGTGCAGGAAACGGTGCTGGATTTATTGCGTCAACTGGAGCAGCCGCTGGCGTTCCAGGGGCTCACACTGGACATCGATGCCAGTGCCGGGTTGGCCTGTTTTCCCCACCATGGGCGCGATTGTGAAACCCTGATCCGCAATGCCCATATTGCCCTGGAAGCCGCCTCCGGGCGCCGGGAAAAGTCAGCCCTTTATTCGCAGGAGATCGACCCCTATAGTGAGCGCCGTATCTCTCTGATCGGGGAGTTGCGTAATGCCATCGAGCAGGATCAGTTGCAGCTGTATTTTCAACCCCAGTTGCAACTGGGGTCCGGGCAGGTCAGTGGGGCGGAAGTGTTGATTCGCTGGATTCATCCGGAGTACGGTTTTATTCCCCCGGATGAGTTCATTCCCTTGGCGGAACGCACGGGAGTGATTCATTCACTCACGTACTGGATCTGTCGCAAGGCTTTTGAGTTTAAGCGGGAGCTGGCGACGCAAGGCTACCCGCTAAATCTTTCCATTAACATTTCCGCCCGTAATCTGCAGGATCCGGAGTTCAAGCGCAGCATCTGCCAAATGGCAGAGGAGCAGCGCGTGGACTTGCACGATATTATTATGGAGCTGACGGAGACGGCCATCATGACGGATCCAGACGAAGCGTTGACCATGATGAATGCCCTCAATGAGGCGGGGATTCGGCTTTCCATCGATGATTTCGGCACGGGGTATTCCTCATTGTCGTATCTGAAGAAACTGCCGGTGGACGAACTGAAAATCGATCGCAGTTTTGTGATGGAGATGGCCAGTAACAGCGAGGATCAGCTGTTGGTGAAAACCACATTGAGTATGGGACACCACCTGAGTATGGTGGTGGTGGCCGAAGGAATTGAGGATGAGGCGACCCTGCGTATTCTGAAAGACATGGGTTGCGATCTGGCGCAGGGCTATCACATTGCCCGCCCCATGCCGGGGCAGGACTTCCTGAAGTGGATTGCAGGTCGTGTCACGGGCGGTGATCAATCTTACCGGGGCAGTATGGCCGGGCTCTGATGCTCCCGTTGCAAATGCATTCATTTCGCGCCATAAAAAAAGCCGACCTGCGTCGGCTTTTTTTATGGGCTGGCAGATTTCGGGCCGCTCATCGACGACCGCAAACCGGCATGCTCAATAGCGATGTGGGTCCTGTCTATGCGCCTCCACCTTGATGGGGATCGGCTTCAACTCGGGCTCATTCTGTTGCCAAAAGGGCAGAGCGAAGCTTTGGAAAAAAGCCGTTAAGGACGCTTTGATTTCTTGCCAATTCATACTGAAATCCCTCATGGTGGACGGCTGTTTCCTGCCGCATTGCTTTCAGTATAGCGAAAAAATCCTATTTCGGCAGATGTGGGTGAATGGTCTGTAACATGGCCTTAAACAACTTAGGCGGCGCGCAGACGATATTACCGGTTTTCAGGTGGTCCATTCCCCCTTTGGGGTCGCCGATCAGGCCACCGGCCTCGGCCACCATCAGGGCGCCGGCGGCCATATCCCATTCGGACAAACCAAACTCCCAGAAGCCGTCATAGCGCCCTGCGGCGACGTAGGCCAGATCCAGAGAGGCCGCACCGGCCCGACGGATACCGGCGGTGGTCAGGGTGAAATCGCGGAACATGCCCATATAGCTGTCCAGGATTTTGCTTTGGTCCGGGCGGAAAGGGAAACCGGTGGAGAGCAGGGCGCCTTCCAGTTTGGTACGCTTGCTGACCCGAATGCGGCGGCCATTCATTGAGGCCCCGCGGCCTTTCACCGCCGTGAACTCGTCTTTGGTCACCGGGTTGATGATGACGCCCACTTCCAGCTGGCCCCGGATCTTCAGGGCAATGGAAATGGCGAACTGGGGGATACCGTGGATGAAGTTGGTGGTGCCGTCCAGTGGATCGATGACCCAAACGTAGTCCTTGTCGGCGCCTTCCTGCAGGCCGTTCTCTTCTCCCAGGTAGCAGTGCTGGGGGTAGCGCTTGCGCAATCCCTCAATGATCCGTTCCTCTGAGGCCCGATCCACTTTGGTGACGTAGTCGTTAGTGCCTTTGGCCTGGACATCGATGGATTCCACCTGTTCATAGGCTTTATAAATCATCTCGGCCGTGGTGCGGCCCACTTCCAAAGCGGTGTTCAGCATGGGGTGCATTGATAGACTACCTTATCGTGTAAAGAACGGATCAAAGTTAAAGAGCGGGCCGTAGGGGCTGTGGCGGCGAATGATAGCAGAAAGCGCCCGCGATCCGGAGCAAAATCTGGTACCATCGACGCCCTTTTTTACTCATTCACTACAGATTGGCGAAATCCGATGGAATTACTGCAACGCATCCGCATCGTAATGATCAATACCAGTGACTCCGGCAACATCGGGGCGGCTGCCAGGGCCATGAAAACCATGGGAGTGAGTGATCTGGTGCTGGTGGCGCCCAAGGAGTTTCCTACCGCCAAAGCCACCGCCAGGGCCTCGGGGGCGGCGGACCTGCTGCACCAGGCCCGGGTGGTGGAGACCCTGGATGAAGCCATTGCCGACTGTCAGATGGTGTTCGGTACCAGCGCCCGCATGCGCACCATTCCCTGGCCGCTGATGTCCCCACGGGAGGCCACGCAGCTTGTCCTTAATGAGCCTGAAGGTGCGGATATTGCCGTTGTGTTTGGCAGGGAAGACGCTGGCTTAAACAATGAAGAGCTGCGACGCTGTCATTATCACATCTGCATTCCCGGCAATGAGGCGTATTCGGTGCTGAACGTGGCCGCGGCGGTGCAGGTGATCTGCTATGAAATGCGCATGGCGGCACTGTCACAGGCGGCCGCGTCCAGCGGGCAGGCGCAGGCATCGGATAAGCCCGTGATGCCCCTGGAGATCACGGATTGGGATGAACCCCTGGTGTCAGCAGAGGATATGGAGCGGTTTATGAAGCATTTTGAGGAAACACTGCTTGATATCGGCTTTTTCGACCCCAACAATCCCAAACAGCTGATGACCCGGGCGCGGCGCTTGTTCATGCGCACCCGCATGGACCGACTGGAAATGAATTTGATGCGTGGCGTGTTGTCCACAGTACAGAAGCGTATTAAGGAAAATGATCGCTAAGTTGCCAAGTTAAGGCTAATCAAAGGGTAACCAAAGGAATCCTCATGTTCGAAGGTATTCGCGAAGACATTCAATCGGTGTTTCACCGGGACCCAGCGGCCCGCACCAGCCTGGAAGTGCTGCTGAACTATCCGGGCCTGCACGCCGTGCTCCTGCATCGCCTGGCCCACAAGCTCTGGCGCCTGAATTTCAAACTGTTGGCCCGCTGCGTGTCCAGTTTCTCCCGTTGGTTGACCGGTATTGAGATTCATCCCGGTGCCACCATCGGCCGGCGCTTCTTCATTGATCATGGGATGGGGGTTGTCATCGGGGAAACCGCAGAGGTGGGCGATGATGTGACCATCTATCACGGTGTTACCCTGGGAGGGACCACCTGGAATAAAGGCAAGCGCCATCCTACCTTGTTAAACGGTGTGGTGGTGGGCGCCGGAGCCAAGGTATTGGGCCCCATCACCATCAGTGAAAATGCCCGGGTGGGCTCCAATGCGGTGGTCACCAAGGACGTGCCGGCGGAAGCCACTGTGGTGGG
The DNA here is from genome assembly GCF_003671495.1 of Ketobacter sp. Taxonomy (GTDB): domain Bacteria; phylum Pseudomonadota; class Gammaproteobacteria; order Pseudomonadales; family Ketobacteraceae; genus Ketobacter. The sequence goes on from NZ_RCHN01000031.1 coordinate 33,718, forward strand.
TATTCCGGGCCGTATCATTTGCAAAGACAGCGATGCGGACTGTGCCCGGGAGCAGCAGCGCCAGGCCATGGCCAGCAAAATGGGCTTCGATGCCTATGGCATGACGCCGGACATGCCGGACCCCATCGCCCGTTCGATCCAGAATATGCTCGATCACATGCACATGGTGGATGAGAAAATCAATACCATGAACAAGGCCTTACAGGCCATGGGCAGTGATTGCGGCAGCTCCCTGCCGAAGATTCATGATGACTTGTTCGAAGAAGAGGCGCGGGGCGATCCGGCGGTGGCGCCAACAAAAGTTGACTGATTTAGTAGGGGATAGCAAAATGGGTCCAGTTTGCCATTTGCCTGGCAATGATGTCGAAACGGGAGGCCCTGATTATGAAACTTACCACCAAAGGTCGTTATGCGGTGACTGCCATGCTGGACTTGGCACTGCACGCCAAAGCCGGGCCGGTCAGTCTGGCGGATATCTCGGAGCGTCAGGGCATTTCCATTTCCTACCTTGAGCAGTTGTTCGCGAAATTGCGCAAGAATGAGCTGGTGTCCAGCGTGCGGGGGCCGGGTGGGGGCTACCGCCTGAGCCGTGAGGCGGCAGCGGTCTATGTGGCCCAGATCATTGACGCGGTGGATGAGAAAGTTGACGTTACCCGCTGCAGTGGAAACGGCGACTGCCAGGACGGGGAAACCTGCCTGACCCATGACCTGTGGCAGGACCTGAGCCAGCAGCTGCACGACTTCCTGTCCGGCATCAGCCTGCAGAATCTGGTGGATCGCCAGCATGTGAAAGACGTGGCTGAGCGCCAGGATAAATACCAGCAGGAACGCGCCGCCAGCCCCGTGCGGCTGCCCATCAGCGAAATCAACTGATCCCATAATGACCTCAGGCTGCTTGGATCGGTTTTACCGGTCCACCGGCCTGTCTTATAATCCAGCCCCACATTCCTGTTAGTAGAAGACTTCCCATGCGACCGGTATATCTCGACTACGCTGCCACCACTCCCGTTGATCCGGTTGTGGCGGAGAAAATGGGACATTGCCTGACCCTGGATGGGCTCTTTGCCAACCCGGCTTCCCGCTCCCACATGTATGGTTGGCTGGCGGAAGAGGCCGTGGAAACCGCCCGTCGTCAGGTGGCGGACCTGATCGGCGCGGAGTCCCGCGAGATCGTATGGACCTCCGGGGCTACGGAAGCGGATAACCTGGCCCTCAAGGGGGTGATGGAAGCCTATTCCGACAAGGGTAACCACCTGATCACCTCCACCATAGAACATAAAGCGGTGCTGGATACCTGTCGTTACCTGGAAACACAGCGGGGGTGCCGGGTTACCTACCTGGAACCGGGCGCTGACGGTTTGATCACCCCGCAGCAGGTGATGGGTGCCATTGAGCCGGATACCGTGCTGGTGTCGTTGATGCAGGTGAACAACGAGCTGGGCACATTAACCGATGTGGATGCCATTGCCCGGGTGACCCGTGAGCGCGGAGTGCTATTGCATGTGGACGCCGCCCAGAGCGCCGGCAAGGTGCCCATCAATGTGGCGCAAACCCCGGTGGACCTGATCTCGTTTTCTGCCCACAAAGTCTATGGCCCCAAGGGGATGGGGGCGTTGTATGTGCGCCGTAACCCCCAGGTACGGGTCAGCCCCCAGATTCATGGCGGTGGCCATGAGCGGGGCATGCGTTCGGGTACCTTGGCCACCCACCAGATCGTGGGCATGGGGGAAGCCTTCCGCCTGGCGGGGCAAATGATGGCAGAGGAGGTACCCCGCATTGCGGCCCTGCGACAGCGTTTGTGGTCAGGCCTGGCGGGCCTCGACGGCGTGCGCCTGAATGGCGACCCGCAGCAGCGGGTGTGCGGTATCTTGAATGTGGCCTTTGCCGGCGTGGACGGGGAGACCCTGCTGCTGGCATTGGATGATCTGGCGGTGTCTTCCGGCAGTGCCTGCAACTCGGCGACGGTGGCCCCGTCCTATGTGGTGAAAAGCCTGGGCTTGGAGGACGATCTGGCGTTGGCGTCGGTGCGTTTCTCCCTGGGGCGGTTCACCACAGAAGAGGACATCGACTTCGCCATCCAGCGGGTGACCGAGACAGTCAGCCGTCTGCGCGGTTGATTGTATGCTTCGTCATAAAACCTGCGTATAATCGCCGCTTTCCGCGGGCCAGCTGTTCGCGGTGCTCCGTTCCAGTTTTTAACCCTTTGATATTGAATATAATTTGGAGATAACCATGGCGGTACAACGTACTTTTTCCATCATCAAGCCCGATGCCGTTGCCAAAAATGTGATCGGTGAAATCCTGACCCGCTTTGAAAAAGCCGGCCTGAAAGTCGTTGCTTCCAAAATGGTGCACCTGTCTGAGCAGACTGCCGGTGGTTTCTATGCGGAACACAAAGAGCGTCCTTTCTATGGGGATCTGGTGAAGTTCATGACCTCCGGCCCGGTGGTTGTGCAGGTGTTGGAAGGTGAAAACGCCGTTGCCCTGAACCGGGAGCTGATGGGGGCCACCAACCCCAAGGAAGCGGCTGAGGGAACTATCCGCGCTGATTTCGCTCAAACCATCGATGAGAACGCGGTACACGGTTCGGATTCCGAAACCTCTGCCGCCCGCGAAATCGCCTATTTCTTCGCCGAAAGCGAGCTGTGCCCACGCACGCGATAATTGCTAAAAAACAGCAATTTACGCTACGCTTAATGACAAATGGAGTCTTCATGGCTCCATTTGTTGTATCTAAAAGGCCCGGTTTTGGGGCCAGGACAGGTGTCAAAATGAGCTCAAAAGTGAATCTGTTGGGGATGACGCGCCCGCAAATGGAGGATTTCTTCGAGTCCATCGGAGAAAAGCGTTTTCGTGCCCATCAGGTGATGAAGTGGATCCATTTCTTCGGGGCGGACGACTTTGAGGCCATGACCAACCTGGGTAAGGCACTGCGTGCCAAGCTCTCCGAAACCGCCGAAATCCGTGGTCCGAAAGTGGCTCTGGAACATTTTTCCAATGACGGCACCCGCAAGTGGGTGGTGGAGCTGGATCAGGGTAACAAAGTCGAAACCGTGTTCATCCCCGACGGCAAGCGCGGCACCCTGTGTGTGTCATCCCAGGTGGGCTGTGCCCTGGACTGCAGTTTTTGCTCCACCGGCAAACAGGGCTTTCATCGTGATCTTACCGTGGCGGAAATCATCGGGCAGATGTGGATCGCGCAGCGTTCATTCGGCGCACCGGACAACCGGGGTATCCGCAACATCACCAATGTGGTGATGATGGGAATGGGTGAGCCCCTGCTGAATTTCGAGAACGTCATCAGTGCCATGGAGCTGATGAAAGATGACCTGGGTTATGGTGTGGCCAAAAAGCGCCTGACGCTCAGCACCTCCGGCGTGGTGCCGAAGATGTATGAATTGTATGACCGCATTGACGTGGCGTTGGCGGTCTCCCTGCATGCCCCCAACGATGCGTTGCGGGATGTGCTTGTTCCGGTTAACAAAAAGTACCCTTTGTCGGAATTGATGGCGGCTTGCCGTGAATATGTGGACAAGTTCCCGGACACCCGCAGGGTTACCATGGAATATGTGCTCATTGACGGGGTAAATGATAAATACGAGCATGCGGAGCAGCTGATTGAACTGCTGCAGAACGTGCCTTCCAAAATCAACCTGATTCCGTTTAATCCCTTTCCCAACTCGGGTTACAAGCGTCCTAACGGCATGCGCATCAAGGCCTTCCAGGACCGTTTGATGAAGGCGGGATTTGTCACCACCATCCGCACCACCCGTGGGGATGATATCGATGCAGCCTGCGGACAGTTGGTGGGCAAAGTTCAGGATCGAACTCGACGCTCGGCGCAATGGCAGGCCAAGGTCGCCGCAAAAGGAAAAAAAATACCGGTTCAGCAGACGGGCTCCTGATCACTCAGGCCGTCTGTATTTGACACGTGAGGATAGAGTCAGATTGAAGATGAGGACAGGTCACGAAGCATTGTACCAAGCAATAGGCAAGGCGATATTCACCGGCTCCCGTCGAGCACTGGTGCTGGGGATGTTGGTCCTGCTGGGATTGACCGGGTGTGTCACAGAAACCAATGACCCGTTGGCGCAGAACCGGGATCCCAAGAAAGCCGCCCAGGCCTACGTGGAAGCCGGCACCATGTACATGCAGCGCGGTAACATGGAGCATGCCAACCGCACCCTGACCCGAGCCCACGAAATCGCCCCCAATGACCCTGCGGTGAATAATGCATTGGCGTTGTTCTATTCCATCGAGGGCAACGACGAGCAGGTGGAGCGCCACTTCAAGAAAGCCCTGGCGGAGGATCCGGAGTTTTCCCAGGCCCGCAACAACTATGCGGTGTACCTTTTCGAAAAAGGCAAATACGACGAAGCCATCGTGCAGCTGGAGCGGGTCACCAAGGACTACCGTTATGCCCGTCGTTTCAAAGCGTATGAAAACCTGGGCATCTGCTACCTGAAAAAGCAGGATACGGAGTCGGCCAAGGCCGCTTTCAATCGTGCCCTGCAACTGAATTCCAACCTGCCGGTGTCGTTGCTGGAGATGGCGGAATTATCCCTCACCGAGGGCGATAACAAGCTGGCGTCCCGCTACCTGAAGAAGTATGAATCCATCGCCCCGCCCAGCCCGCGCCAGTTGTGGCTGGGTATCCGGCTGCAGCGGGAACTGGGGGACAAGAACAAACTGGCCAGTTATGAACTAGCCTTAAAGAATATGTTCCCCGGTTCCGCAGAGTACAAAGCATATAAGGCATCCCTCTAAGTCATGACGGCATTACCCGGAAAACCCGCAGCGAACGCCACCCCGGACAATGGTACCGGGATGGACAAGTTGTTGGCGTCTTCCCCCGGTGCGCGTTTGCAACGGGCGCGGGAGGCGGCCAGTCTGAGTGTGACGGAAGCCGCCGATGCCCTGCATTTGTCCCCGGGCGTGGTCAAGGCGTTGGAGGCGGATGATTTTCGGTCCCTGCCCAATGCCACATTCGTAAAAGGCTACATGCGCAGTTACGCCCGTCTGCTGGGGATACCGGGGGAGGAGCTGGTGCGTACCTATGAGTCGATCACCGGCACCAACAAACCCCAACCGGTTACCCCCATCGAAGCACCGCGCACAGGGCCCCGCTTTGCCGGGCCGATCCGGTTTGGTGTGCTGGGTGTCCTGGTGCTGGCGGCAGTATGGTATTTCTGGCCTGCGGCCTCCGAGGAGGAACCGGCGCAGCCCGCAGAGGCGCACAGCAGTGGGCTGGAGGAGGTCGTGACCGTAGCGGAGGAGGCCCCCCAAGACTGGTCCGGTGCGGACCTGGAGCAGGCCGCGATCGATTCGGCAGAACCCAGCCCCCATGACCTGCCGGGGGATGCGGGGGCGGACAACCAATGGGTGGATGTGGAGCCAGTGGTTGCCTCTACGCCGGTGACTTCGGGTCCGGCTTCTGCGGTGGTGCCCGAGCCTTTTGAGTCGGTGCCTTCAGAGGCGGTGGCTGGTGCATCGGCTCCCTCTGCATCAACCGCTGCTGAATTGCCCCCCAGCGAGCGCGCTCTGCCGTCCGGTGCGGGGTCTGTGGCTCCTGCGGCGCCAGGGGCGTATGACCCGGCCGGAGCAGAAGGCCATGTCACCATGCATTTCACCGGGGACTGTTGGGTGGAGGTTCGTGACGGGGCCGGCACCCTGATCTATTCCAACCTCAAGCGCAATGGGGAATCCCTCACCGTCAAGGGCATGCCGCCTCTCGAGGCCAAGCTGGGTAACGGGAATGTCGTCTCCCTCAGCTACAATGATCAGCCGGTTTCGTTCCATATTCCTCCCCATAACGTGGTGCGGGTGCGTCTGGGGGATTAGATTGCCCGCCGCCTGCATGGCATTACACCGCAATAAGCCTTAACATACCGCCCTGCAAACCGGGTAGGAGTTCATCATGCACATCGAGTCACCAATTAAACGCCGTCAATCCCGCCAGATCATGGTGGGGAATGTGCCCGTGGGTGGTGGAGCCCCGATCAGTGTGCAGAGCATGACCAATACCGAAACCTGTGATGTGGCGGCTACCGTGGGCCAAATCCGGCGCCTGGAAGACGCCGGGGTGGATATCGTGCGGGTGTCCGTGCCCAGCATGGAGGCCGCAGACGCCTTTGGCGAGATCAAGAAACAGGTATCTGTGCCCCTGGTGGCGGACATCCATTTTGATTATAAGATTGCTCTGGCCGTGGCCGAAAAAGGCGTCGACTGCCTGCGCATCAACCCGGGCAACATCGGGCGCGAAGACCGGGTGCGGGCGGTGGTGGATGCCGCGCGGGACAAGAACATTCCCATCCGCATCGGCGTCAATGCCGGTTCACTGGAAAAAGACCTGCAGAAAAAATACGGCGAGCCCACGCCGGCGGCACTGGTGGAATCGGCCATGCGTCACGTGGACATCCTGGACAAACTCGACTTCCAGAATTTCAAGCTGAGCCTCAAGGCCTCCAACGTCTTTATGACGGTGGACGCTTATCGGCTCATCGCCGCCCAGATCGACAATCCCCTGCACCTGGGGGTGACGGAAGCGGGCGGCCTGCGTTCGGGCACCGTCAAGTCCGCCATTGCCCTGGGGGCCCTGCTGCTGGACGGCATTGGTGATACCCTGCGGATTTCCCTGGCGGCGGACCCGGTGGAAGAGGTCAAAGTAGGCTTTGATATTCTTAAAAGCCTGGGGCTGCGCACCAAGGGCATCAATTTCATTGCCTGCCCCAGCTGCTCACGTCAGAACTTTGATGTGATCAGTACCGTGAATGCCCTGGAATCCCGCCTGGAGGACATCAAGACGCCCCTGGACGTGGCCATCATCGGCTGTGTGGTGAACGGTCCCGGCGAAGCCAAGGAGGCCCATATCGGACTGACCGGCGGCAGCCCCAACAACCTTATCTTTCGCGAAGGTAAACCCAGCCATAAGGTGGATAACGCCGACCTGATCGAGGAGCTGGAAAAAGTGATCCGGGCCAAGGCGGAAGAGGTGGATGCTGCTGGCGGTGATGGCCCCGTAAAAATAACACTCGGCGCCTGATCTGGCATATAATCGGCCGCTTTTAAACTTCCGTGTCAGCGAAATCAGTTAGGAACATCAGCATTGAGCAAGCGAATTAAAGCGATCCGCGGCATGAACGATATCCTGCCGCAGGATTCTGCTGTATGGCAGTACTTTGAAGGGACCGTGCGTGCGCTGTTGAACCAATACAGCTACGGCGAGATCCGGTTGCCGATTGTGGAGTCCACGGACCTGTTCAAGCGCTCCATCGGCGAAGTCACCGACATCGTTGAAAAAGAAATGTACACCTTTGAGGACCGCAATCAGGAGAGCCTGACATTGCGACCTGAGGGGACGGCCGGCTGCGTGCGGGCCGGCGAGGAACACGGCCTGCTTTATAACCAGGTGCAGCGTTTCTGGTATATGGGCCCCATGTTCCGCTATGAGAAGCCGCAAAAAGGCCGTTATCGCCAGTTCCACCAGATTGGGGTGGAAACCTTTGGCATGGCCGGACCGGATATCGATGCCGAGCTGATTATCATGACGGCGCGCTTGTGGAAAACGTTGGGTATTGCCGATCAGGTGACATTGCAGTTGAACAGCCTGGGTTCCAACGAAGCCCGTGCCGAATTCCGCGATGCCCTGGTGGCATTCCTAAAACTGCACTTCGACCAGTTGGACGAAGACAGCCAGCGGCGCCTGGAGTCCAACCCCCTGCGGGTGCTGGACAGTAAGGACGCAGGCACCCAGGCGGTGTTGCAGGACGCCCCCAGCCTCCACGACTACCTGGACGATGAATCCCGTACGCACTTTGAGCAATTGAGGGCGGCTCTGGACGCGGCCGGGGTGGCCTATGAGATCAACCCGAATCTGGTACGTGGCCTCGATTACTACTGCAAAACCGTTTTCGAGTGGGTGACCGATGCACTGGGGGCCCAGGGCACCGTGTGTGCCGGTGGCCGTTACGATGGCCTGGTGCAGCAATTGGGTGGGAAAGCCACGCCGGCAGTGGGCTTCGCCATGGGTATTGAGCGTCTGGTGTTGTTGCTGGAAGCCTGTGATGTGGTGGGGCACATCCGTCGTACGCCGGATATTTATGTGATGTCCGAGGACGCCATCCAGGGATTACTGTTGGCAGAAAGTGTACGAAACCAATTGCCCGGCCTGCGTGTCCAATGCCACTGCGGCGGTGGCAAGTTCAAGAAACAGATCAAGAAAGCCGATGATTCCGGTGCCCGCATTGCTTTGTTGCTGGGAGCCGACGAAATCCAGAACCGGCAGGTGACCGTCAAATTCCTGCGTGAGCAGCGCGACCAGGTGGTTATCCCGCAGGACCAAATTCAAACCTTTTTTGCAGAAAACCTGATCAGCCAGGAGTCATAACGTGGACGTTTACACTACCGAAGAACAACAAATAGAAGCGATCAAAAAATGGTGGCAGACCAATGGCAACAGTGTGCTGATCGGTATCGCCCTGGCCATTGCGGCGGTGCTGGGCTACCAGTACTGGACTCAGAATGAGCAGGCAAACAGTGAAGCGGCCGCGGTGCTCTACGGCCAGGTGGTGGAAGCCGCCAATCAGGCTGAGCAAAACCGCTTACAGGGCAATAATGCTGAGCTGGAAGGCCAACTGGCTACTCTGAACCATTTGGGCGAGCAGCTCAAATCCGATTTTGCCAGCAGTGAATACGCTGTATTTGGCGCCTTGATGCTGGCCAAACAGGCCGTGATGGAGGGCAAGCCGGAAGCGGCGGAAACCCAGTTGCGCTGGGCCATGGAGCACACCGTGAGCGACGCCACCCGACTGATCGCCAATCTGCGCCTGGCCCGGGTGCTGGCTGCCCGCGGGCAATACGATGCTGCCTTGCAGGCCCTGGATGCTGTTGAGCCTGGCGTGCAGGGGGATGCCTATGAAGAGGTACGTGGCGATATTTATGTGGCCATGGGCGAACAGGACAAAGCCCGCGACGCCTATAAGAAAGCCATGGATTTGAGCGCAGACCGTAATGAAGGCCAGAGCCGTCCGATCCTGAAGTTCAAATACGACAATCTGCTGGTGGCGGGTAACTGATGCGCAACCGGTTCCTGTTATGTCTGCTGCCCCTGTTGCTGTGGGGCTGCAGCAGCGACGATAGCGTCATCCAGCCTGCCCCCTTACCCCAGTTCAAGGCTGAGATCGACATCAAGAAACTGTGGACCAACCGCGTTGGCGAAGGGGTCGGGGAGATTTATCTGAATCTCAAACCGGCGGTCACCGAACGCTGGGTGTTTGCGGCCTCCCATGAAGGTCTGGTGTACAAGCTGGATCGTAGCACCGGTAAGCGGGAGTGGAGTGTGGACCTGAAGCGTCGGATCACCGGCGGTGTGGCGGCGGCTTACGGCATGGTGGCGGTGGGTTCCGCCAACGGCGAAATCCTGGTGTTGAACGAAGAGGACGGCAGTACCCTGTGGGAGAAATCCCTGGGTGGGCAGATTCTGTCGGCGCCGGCATTTGGCAGCAGCCGGTTGGTGGTACAGACCATTGACGGCCGGCTGCACGGCCTGGATCGTACCGATGGCTCCGTGGTCTGGCTGTTTGATACCAGCATTCCGATCCTGACCCTGCGCGGCGAAAGCAGCCCGGTGGTCATGGGGGGCGCGACCCTGGCGGGCTTCGCCAACGGAAAGCTGGTGGCACTGGACACTGAAACCGGCTTTGTGGCCTGGGAGCGTCTCATTGGTGAACCCAAGGGACGGTCCGAGTTGGAACGCTTGATCGACCTGGACGGCCGGTTCTGGGTATCCGACAAGATTGTCTACGCAGTGACTTATCAGGGCGGTCTGGCGGCCATCGATATTCCTTCCGGCCGGGTGCTGTGGACCAAGCCGGTATCCTCCTATGCTGGTGTCTCTGAGTTCCTGTCCCAGCTGTATGTGGTGGACGAGGACAGCGTGTTGTACGCCAAGGATTCGGTGTCCGGCACCGATATCTGGCAGCAGGAGAGCCTCAAAGGGCGTGGATTGGGAGCTCCCACCGCCTACGATCGTTATGTTCTGGTGGGGGACTTTGAAGGGTTTCTCTACTGGCTGTCCTATCGGGATGGCAAGTTCCTGGCGCGTGCCAAAGTGGGAATCAATCGTTATCAATATGCCAATTCGAAAGCGCAGTCCCTGCGTCACGTAACGGATCCGGCAGATGGCCTGCGGGCAGAGCCGGTGGTGTATGATGATATCGTGTATGTACAGGGCAACAGCGGGGAGCTGGCTGCCTATAAAGTTGTCGAGGCAAAATGAAACCGGTAATTGCGCTGGTCGGCCGCCCCAATGTGGGCAAATCCACCCTGTTTAACCGTTTAACCCGCAGTCGGGATGCCATTGTGGCGGATATGCCGGGGCTGACCCGTGACCGCCAGTATGGTGATGCCCGGGTCGGTGAGCGGGAATTCATCGTCATTGATACCGGTGGTATTTCCGGCGATGAGGAGGGCATCGACAGCTACATGCGTGATCAGTCCATGCAGGCGGTGGAAGAAGCGCACATGGTACTGTTCATGGTGGACGCCCAGGCCGGCGTGACGGCGGCGGACGAGACCCTGGCGCAGATCCTGCGGGCCCGCCAGAAACCGGTGATGCTGGTGGTCAACAAGATCGACGGCCAGAACCAGGACGTGGTGGTGGCGGATTTCTTCAGCCTGGGGCTGGGTGATCCCCTGGCCATTGCAGCGGCACATGGGCGTGGCGTGAGCCAGCTCATTGATCACGTGTTTGAAGAGCTGCCGGAAGCCCTGCAGTTGTCGGCAGAAGCGCAGGAAGTGGCGGACAAGGGCATCAAAATGGCCATTGTGGGGCGCCCCAATGTGGGCAAATCCACCCTGGTGAACCGCATGTTGGGTGAGGATCGGGTGGTGGTGTTCGATATGCCCGGCACCACCCGCGACAGTGTTTACATTCCCTATGAGCGCCACGGCCAGCGTTACACCATCATTGACACCGCCGGTGTGCGCAAGCGCGGACGGGTCAATGAAGCGGTGGAAAAGTTCTCGGTGATCAAAACCCTGCAGGCGGTGGAAGACGCCAATGTGGTGGTGATGGTGCTGGATGCCCGGGAAAACATTGTGGAGCAGGATCTGCATTTGCTGGGCTTTGTGCTGGAAACTGGCCGCTCACTGGTGATTGCCATCAACAAGTGGGATGGCATGGAGGCCGAGGCCAAGGAACGCATCAAGATTGAACTTCAGCGCCGCCTGGTGTTTGTGGATTTTGCCAAGATCCATTTTATCTCCGCCAAACACGGTACCGGGGTGGGTGAGCTCTACAAATCCATCCAGAAAGCCTATGAGAGCGCGTTCAAGAAGCTGTCCACGCCGTTTTTGACCAAAATCCTCGAAGACGCCCTGTCGGACCACCAGCCACCCATGGTCAATGGCCGCCGCATCAAGCTGCGCTATGCCCATATGGGAGGCAGCAATCCACCTTTGGTGGTGATCCACGGGAATCAGACCGAAAGTGTACCCAAATCCTATAAGCGCTATCTTGAAAACACCTTCCGTCGGGTGATGGACATCGAAGGCACGCCGATCCGCATTGAGTTCAAAACCGGTGAAAATCCTTTTGCTGGCCGCCGTAACACTTTGACGCCACGGCAAATTCACAAGAAGAAGCGGATGGTGGCCCATCATAAAAAGCTGGAGAAGAAAAAGAAAAAACGCTAAGGTCAGTGGTTCAGTGCCTTAACCAGGCCGTTAAAGCGCACCCCAAGAGGCTGGCTTTAGCCGTCAGACGAGCATTTAACGCGGAGTGCTGGCATGGGACCACAAGCAATAAGCAACCCGAAAGAAGGTGTTATCCAGTACCAGCTGGAGTTCGAGATTGACCACGATATTGATTGCCCCCAGTTTGCGTCGCTTAACGGCTGGCGCAGCTATCTGCATCGACTGGGCCTGATCGGTCAGGACCCGGATCGCTATGACGGGCTGGGATACGGCAATGTCAGTCATCGGGCCGAGCAGGATGCCTTTGTGATCTCCGGTACTCAGACCGGGCATTTGCCATTGTTGTGCCGAGAGCACTATGTCCTGGTGGAGGACACCAATGTGCAGGACAATTACCTGCGCGCCCGTGGCCCTATTCCCCCCTCATCGGAAGCCCTCACCCACGCCGCTTTGTATTTGGCCAGCGACGCCATTCAGGCGGTCATCCACGTGCATTCCCCCTTGCTTTGGCAGCGTGCGCGGCAGCTGCAATTGGCCACCACCCCGGAGCAGGTGAGCTACGGCACGCCGGCCATGGCGGAGGCGGTCACCCGGCTGGTGGCTGAGGGGGAAGGCAGCGAAGGGGTGATTGCCATGCTCGGCCATGAGGATGGCATTATCGTCTATGGTGCGGATGTGGAGGCGGCCGGCGCCCGTCTGTTACAGGCAGTGATGGACGCTCACCAGTTTGATGAGCACTATTTCAAATAGAATTCCGCGGTTGCCAGGGTTTTGCTCTGGCGATCGGTTACCACCACTTTCCAGTCCCCCCGCATGTTGGCGCTGATGTTCTTGCTGGCATGGCTGCGCCAGCGGTCACTGCCCACCGGAATGCGTATCCGGGCCACCCGTTTGTCATTCCGGTACCAGCTGTACAGTAAGGCATCCCCGGCCCGGCCCTGCAAATCCGTATAGAAATACAGTTTGAGAAACCCGTTCCCGAGATCCTCTGTGCTGGTGAGTTTGGTGGCAGGCTCCAGATCGCTCATGGCGTTGGTCAGCGCGGCGTCGGTGATGTCCTGGCTCAGAATGCTGAGTTTTACCGCGAATTCTTTGTTATTGCCGGGCTGGGGTGCAACGGACTGGGGGGCAACTGGCTGGGCTGAGGTAGACTCGATAGGGGCAGGCTGCTCGGCCGGGCCAGGCGTTGCCACTTCCGCTGCGGGTTCCACACCGGCTTGCGGTTCCACCACCTCTGGTTCCTCCGTAAGCGCAGGCAGGGCCGCCGTCGGCGCCAGTGCTTCCACGTTGAAGGGGGCTTCATTGAAGGGCGCTTCGCTTCGGTCTTCGGAAGCGCCGCCCAGGGCGGCATACAGACCCCAGCCGATCAGGGCAACCACCAGCAGGGCCGCTGCACCTGCCGCATATACCCGGTGCCAGAGAATCTCTTCGGTGAACTCCGGGGCGTTATGTTGGTAGTGATTGAAGTCGGGGGTGTCCTGTTTGCGCATGGAGAGTGCTCTGTGCCGGCTGTTCCAGGCGCAGAGCATAACCACAAAGGGATTGGATCACAACGTTTCCACCGGGGTGACCTGTTGTTCCAGCGCTTCCCTGGCAACCGGTTTGCGGGAGACGAACATTAGCAAGGGTGGCAGGAAGAAGAAGTCCACCAGCAAGGCCACAATAATAGTGCCGGCGGTGAGGATGCCCATGTCAGAGCTGAGGCGGAAATCGGACAGCGCCAGTACGCCGAAATTGGCGGTCAGGATCAGCGTGGTGACAAACAAGGCTGTGCCCACAGTGCGGAACGCGTAGCGAATGGCGTCCGGCTCGCTCAGGTGTTGTTCCCGTTTTGCCCGCAGGTATTTGCTGAGGAAGTGCACGGTATAGTCCACCACGATCCCCATTGTCATTCCGGCCACCGCCGACAATCCCAGCCCGATCTGCCCCACCAGCAGGCCCCAGGCGCCAAAACCCACGGCAGCCGGGATCAGGTTGGGGATCAGGCTGATCAGTCCGAACTTCAATGAACGCAGGGCAAAACCCAGTATCAATGAAATCAACACCAGGGCCAGGGCGGAGCCTTCCAGCATGCTGCGGATGTTGCTGTAGCCCATGTGGGCGAACATGATGTCGGAGCTGGTGCCCGGGTGGAACATGGTCTCCGGGGCGTGATCTCGCAGCCATTGTTGGGCGCGGCGCTGCAGATTCAGGATGTTATCGGTGGAGGAATCCCCCACGGTGGCCGTGAGCCGGGTGGAGGATTTGCCGGCATCCAGCAGGTTGTTGGTGTCCAGGCCGAAGGGCAGGCTGAATTCGTAGAGCAACAGGTATTGAGCGGCCAGCTCCCGATCCTCCGGCAGCTTGTACCAGGCGGGATCATCCCCATGCATGGTTTTGTTGAGACGCTTCATGATATCGGTGTAGGTCGCCACATGAATCACCTCCGGTTGCGCGTTCAACCATTGGGCGAAGTCTTCCGCGATCCGCAGAAAACGGGGGTCGCTGATGCCGCCTTCTTCGCCCGAGTCGAGGGAGAAGGATATCGTGTTGTTGGTGGTGAGGTTTTCCCGCACGAAATCGGAGTGCACGCGCACCTCGGTACGCTCGTCAAAATATTCCGCCCAGACATCATTGAGCCGGTTGTCCAACAGGAAAGCGGTGCAGAACAGGATCAGTGCCGAGGAGACGATGAAAATGGGCACCCGCCGGCGAATGACAAAATTGGCCAGGGCGTCGCTGCTGCCACCTTGCTTGATCTTATGGGGTTTGATGTTGAACGGCAGCAACATGACCAGGGCCGGCAACAGGGCGATGGAAAACAGCCAGGCGGCGAACACGCCGATCGCCACCACGTTGCCCAGATCCCTGAACGGTGGAGACTCGCTGAAGTTCAGCGACAGAAAACCAATGACGGTGGTGAGGCTGGTGAGCATCACCGGCTGGTAGTTCAGGTTGAGGCTGTTCTCCATGGCGGCGTGTTTTTCCATGCCCCGCTGCATGTTCTGGAAGTAGGTGGCGAGGATGTGCATGCTGTCGGCAATGGCCAGGGTGAGGATCATGGTGGGGGCGTTGGCCACCGGTGGGGAGATGTGAATCCCCAACCAGGACATGGCCCCCATGCCTGCCAACACCGAGGTGATGATCACCGCCAGGGTGGCCAGGGTGCCCATGATGCTGGTAACGATGCTGCCGCTGGCCACGAACATGAAAATGGTGATGCAGCCCAGCGCAAACAGGAAGGCGATGGGCACCAGGGTTTTCATGTCATACAGGGTGGCTTCCTTGAAGGCGTTGTTGTTCATGACCTTACCCACCAGGTAAAAGTCCGCCTGGGGGTAGCGGGCCTCAAACTGCTCGCGAAAGGCCCGGGCAGCGGCCACCACTTCCGGAATGGCCAGGCTCTTGTCGCCGGCGTTGTGGAAGTTGACGATGACATTGATCCCGGCCACGTTGGCATCGGGGGCTACCAGCCGGTTCACCAGTTGCGGCTCCGTCAGGGCAATGGCTTTGGCGGCCGCCAGGGTTGCGGCGTCGGCCTCGGCCGGGTTCAGCACCAGGTCCTCCACCAGCAGATCATCTTCCTCTGCAATGGTGTGCTGGAAATTGGTGATGGAATCCACTCGCTGGGAATAGGGCAGTTGCCAGGCGGCCTCGGTCATTTCGGCGATGATGCTGAGGGTGTCCTGGCTGAATACCACGCCGCTTTTGGGGGCTATGGCGAAATAGACGTTGTCCACATTGGTGTAGGTGGTCTGCAGGTGGTGGTAGGCCACCAGGTTTTCATCCTCATCGGGAAAAAATTCTTCGAAGTCGGTGGTGATCTGGGGGGGGAGGCCGGCCGCCAGCACACCGACCAGCACGATGCAGGCCGCCACGATCAATAGGGGATGGTTGACCAGGTAATGGTTCAGACGATCCTGCAGCATAAATACAAACGCTCTATTCAAGTCATTATTCGAAGTACGAATTTTCACAACACAAGGTTATTGAGGCTAGTGGGATTTCGACGTTGCCACAAACGAAACCTTTTGCGCTTCGAATGAATAAAATTCATCTGATCTGTTCTGCAGGGAGGAGAAGATCTCCATCAGCCAGAGTTTGAAAGTCTGTACCTCCGGGCGCTCGGCATCCTGTGGTCGGTACACCACCCAGTATGACTCATCTATGGTGAAGTGCACGTCGAACGGGGCGATCAAGCGGTTTTTCTGCAGCATGGGAAAGGCCATCGGCAGCAGGCCAAGGGCAATGCCCAGGTGTTGTTCGGCGGCGGTGAGGTTGCTCAGGTAGTTGTCCAGGGTGATCTCCTGGTGCGGGGGCAGGGGCGCAAGCCCGGCTTCTTCCGCCAGCCGCTGCCAGGGGTTAGGGTCCATGGGCAGGTTGATCAGGGTCTTGCCACGGATGTCCGCCAGGGTTTGCATGTTGTGCTGGCTCTGGAATTCGGCGGAGCACACCGGCGTCACCCGCAGAGTCATCAGCTTCTCGGAGACCAGTCCAGGCCAGTCCCCCAGGCCGAAACGGACCCCCAAATCGCAATCCGACAGGGCAAACATGTCGGTGGGGCGGTAGCTGGTTTCAATGCGCAGCTCGATCTCGGGGTGCGCCTGCTGGAATTCAAACAGGCGGGGGATGACGATCTCGGTGGCCATAAACGGCAGGATATGGGCGCGGATGGAGGGGGCACCATGGCGACGCTTCAGGTGCTCCAGGGCCCGTTGCAGTTGGGACAGGTGCAGGTCCAGGGCTTCCAGCAGTTCCTCTCCGGCGGGGGTCAGCTTCAAGGCCCGGTTCAGGCGCCGGAACAGGCTGAACTGGAGTTGCTCCTCCAGGGCCTTGATCTGGTGGCTGACGGCGGAAGGCGTCACGTTGAGTTCGGTGGCCGCCCGTTTGAAGCTCAGTTCCCTGGCTGCCGCCTGGAAAACCCGCAGGTGTTGGAGAGGAGGGCCTTTGTAGGCCATGCAGTGGTACCCCGCTGATGCCGGATCGGATGAGTATTTGTCACCCGATTATAGCAGCATGAACGGCCTATTGAGGTTTCTCTGCGACCTCCACCCCGGTGACCGTGCAACTCAGGGTGCCCTGGTGGAGCTGGGTCTGGATCGGATCACCCACCTGTACCTGATCGGCGCGGCGCAGAATGTTGCCGTCGGCGGTTTTGGCGATGGAGTAGCCCCGGGACAGGGTGGCCAGGGGGCTGATACTGTTCAGGCGCAAGGCCAGGTGCCGCAGGTCGGACTGCCGCTGCGCCAGGCTCTGGTGGGTGCTGCGCTGGAGACGCCCCTGTAGGTTGGTCACTTCTTTTTGTAACGATTGCAGGCGGGCTTGCGGGCTGCGGCTGTGCAGGCGGGCTTGGGCAGTCTGCAACCTGCTGTGTTGTAGCTGCAGGCGTCGCTGGACGGTCTGACGCAGGCGCAGCTCCAGTTCATCCAGGCGCTGGGCGTGTTCTTCCAGGCGTTTGCCCGGGTGCTTGAGCCGGCGGCTCAGCCAGTCCAGGGATTGCTGCCGCTCCCGCAGGCTGCGTCGGACCCGCTCACTGAGCCAGGCCTGGTAGCTGTTGAGGCTGTCCAGCAGCTCCCGGGCATCGGCGCTCAGCAATTCCGCAGCGGCCGATGGGGTGGGGGCGCGGACGTCGGCGACAAAATCTGCAATGGTGAAGTCGATCTCATGGCCCACTGCGGACACCACGGGCAATGCGCTGGCGGCGATGCAGCGGGCCAGCCGCTCATCGTTGAAACACCACAGGTCCTCCAGGGAACCGCCACCCCGGCCCACAATCAATATCTCGCACTCGGCCCGCCGATTGGCGGTTTCAATAGCCTGGCACAGGCTGGCGGCTGCCCCTTCGCCCTGCACCTGGGAGGGATACAGTACCACTTCCGTGAGGGGGAAACGGCGTCGCAGCACCGACAGGATGTCGTGAATGGCCGCTCCGGTGGGGGAGGTGACCACACCGATTCTGCGTGGTCGACTCGGTACTGGCTGCTTGCGCGCTTCATCAAACAGGCCCTCGGCCCCGAGGCGGGATTTCAGTTGCTCGAACGCCCGCTGCAAGGCTCCCAGTCCGGCTTCTTCCATATGGTCGATGATGAGCTGGTAATCCCCGCGGGGGGCAAACAGGCTCAGGCGCCCCCGCACCAGTACCTGCAGGCCGTCTTTGGGTTTGAACTTGAGGTGAACATTGTTGCCGCGGAACATGGCGGCGCGAACCTGGGCCTGGTCGTCCTTCAGGGTCAGGTACAGGTGTCCGGAGCGGGGCTGGGCCAGGTTGGAGATCTCACCTTCCAGCCAGATGGCCGGAAACTGCTGTTCCAGCAGGCGCTTGACGCTGTTGTTGAGTTCCGCGACGGAAAAGATATGGCGCTGTTGAGTGGGGGCTTGGTGATCGGTCATGGCGGCATCATACTGAATTCCCCGCCGCACAGCTACAGCACCTGCATTAATAGCATTCTTATACCCCGGGCTTACTCACGATTACAAAAAACTACCGGCTTTTCCCCGGTTTTGGCTGGAAAGGGACAGCGGCCATTGGCATCTGTCCCGCGCAGACAAACCCACGAAATTGAACTTTGTTAGCATCAAATGGTGGCTCCCGGGATGGAGCCATACCTCAATAACAACAAATCAGATAACAATATTTAGGGTAGGTTAACTATGAAATCGTTAAGAACGCTGGGCACGGCCGTGGTGCTGTGTCTGGCCACCGTGCTGACCGGGTGCGGTGGTGACAGCAATCCCAAAGGACTGTATGTAGCCAAAACGGCAGATGGCCTGGACATCAAAATGAAGCGCTATCGGCCAACCCCCAACCACAGCTTCCGCAACAGCACACCCATTCTGCTGTTCCCGGGCATCACCCTCAACTTCAACCAGTTTGATGTGTACTCTCCCCCCTGGCTCAACAGCTACCACTACAAGCTGCCCGCCGACGCACCGGCCTGGGCTAAAAACGATCCCATCATCCAGGATGACAATCTGAAGTACTTCAGCATGGCCCACTATTTGTACCTGCGGGGCTATGATGTGTGGATGGCCAATTACCGGGGTGTGGGCCGCGGTGACTTCGACAGCGATGAAGGCCACCCCAACACCAACCTGGATGTCTGGTGTGCGCTGGATTACCCCGCAGCAGTGGACAAGGTGCGCGCCGTCACTGGCAAAAAACCGGTGATCGGTGGTCATTCCACCGGAGGCCTGTGTGCCTATCTGTATCTGCAGGGTTATTCCCTCGACGCCAGCATCGTGAAGCAGGGGGATTACATTCCTCACGCCACCGCCAGTGCGGCCCTGGCGGCGCAGCGCAATGCCAACGTGGCGGGCTTCCTGGGGATCGATCCTGCCGGTGCGCCGATCCTGGCGTATGAATGGCTGATCGACAACCCGTTGATCTGGGACATCCTGGCCCTGGAGTGGTACATCGACCTGGATACCATCCTGCCTTACGCCATGTCCCTGTTGCCGCCCGTGATCACCTCCGGTGCCATTGACCTGGTGTTCAAACTGGTAACGCAACTGGCGGATGCCTTCCCCAGTTTCTTCCCGCACTGGGCGGATCTGTTTGGCGCTCTGGACTTCTGGCGCACGGGTAACATGAACGGCTACGTGGAGGATTTCCACGCCCGCATCGCGTTCTCCAGTTTCTATCTGGGTGGGTTTGCCCAATACGCGGACTGGGGCACCAATGGTGTGTTCCGTGAATTCTGGCAGAACGGAGCAGAGAACCAGAATCTGGTGAATCCGCCGGATCAGGCCCCCGGTGACGGCTACTACTATTTCGATACCAACATGTCCCGCATGACGGTGCCGGCGTTCTCGGTGTTCTCGGATGCCTCCGGCCTGGTGGACACCGACACCATGGTGGACACCCTGTACAACGGTAAGACCTACAACAGCAAGGACGCCTGGATCGAAGTGCCCGGTTCCGGTCACATTGATGTGGTCAATGGCAATGCGTCACCCACGGTCGCATTCCCGGCCATTGCGGATTGGCTGGATTCTTTGTAATTCCGGTCGGCTCAGAAAACTCTGCTGCTGGACCCAAGGCTTCAGAACCCCGGGTCTGCGACTTCGGTTCCTGGAATGGGGGTAGGTGATCAGTGAGCGGAGAATGTTAAAACAAAAAAAGCTCCCTGCCGGTAACGGTCAGGGAGCTTTTTCGAATTCTATACTTCAATTCGCAAAAAACATGTTGTCCAGGTACTCGTGCAGGGCTTCCAGCATTTTTTCTTCTTCCGCGCTGGTCAGGCTGAACAGGACGTCTGTGTTGAATGTGATCTTCATGGGGTGCTCCCTTTTTTGACGTTTCCGGTTTGACGTTTCCGCTTACGATGGCATGCTTGCCCGTCGTTGTGCGTGATGCCGGGGTCAGCGGCAGAATTGCGCGCTGGCAGTCAACATCTTGCGACTATACGGTCACAGGGTCAACCGGGGGCTTTGTAACAGGATTTGTAGTCAATAACCAAAGCGAATGATCAGGTGCTGGCTACAACAGAAAGGAATAAAAAGATTAATAATCGTACAGTGCGGAGAGGGAAGCCCCAACCGGCGCATCCGGCTGGGGCTGGCAAGCGGGATTAACCGATCAGGTAACCGCCGTCCACCACCAGGCTGGTACCGGTGGTGTAGCTGGAGGCATCGGACGCCAGATACAGTACCGCACCCGCCATCTCATCTGGTTGCGCCACCCGGTTCAGGGGCACATGGGGCAGCAATTGATTGAGGATGGCATCGTTCTTCACCAGGGCCGAGGCGAACTTGGTGTCGGTGGCGCCGGGCAGCAACGCGTTGACCCGAATACCCACGCCACCGCATTCCTTGGCGAAGGTTTTGGTCATGGAGATCACCGCCGCTTTGGTGATGGAATAGATACCCTGCATGGCGCCGGGTACGATGCCGTTGACCGAGGCCACATTGATGATGGAGCCACCGCCACTGTCGCGCATCAGCTTGCCGCCTTCCACGGACATGAAAAAGTAACCGCGAATGTTCACGTCCACGGTCTTTTGATAGGCTGCCAGATCCGTATCCAGCACGTGGCCAAAATAGGGATTGGCCGCGGCGTTGTTCACCAGGATATTCAGTTTACCGTGAGTCTCTTTTATGTGAGAAAAAATAGCAGCGATCTGCTCCATCTCACCGATGTGACAGGCATAGGCTTCAGCGCTGCCGCCTGCGTTTTTGATGTCATCGGCCACCCGCTGGCAATCATCGATTTTGCGGCTGGAGATGATGACATGGGCACCTTGGCCGGCCAGCAATTTGGCAATGCTCTCGCCAATGCCGCGGGATGCGCCGGTAACCAGGGCGATTCGACCACTGAGGTCAAAGGGGTTCTTCATATCCATGGATTGGGCCTCTCTTGAAATGGATGTGAATGGGACTTTGTTTTCGTTATATATTTCGTCTATCAACGATAGGTGAACAACGACTTATCCTCAGCGTATTCAAAATGGGAGTAGTCGTTGAAGTAACGCAGGGTCATTTTTTTCGAGTTGAACAATAGGCAGGTGACGGAGCAGTTTATGATGGACCAACTCAGCTCGGCGATGTGTTCATCGGTCAGGCCCAGACACGAGCCAGTGGCGATGGAAATCGGGCCGCCGGAGGAAAACACCGCAATGGATTTGGCAGTGCCGCTGTTGTAGCGCACGTGGTCCAATGCGTCTTTGCAACGCTGGCTGAAATGTTGCCAGGTCTCTGCGTACTCGTGATCGTATTCCCCCATGCGCCAGCGGTGCAGAGCCAGTTCAAATTCAATCTGGAATGCCTTGTTGGGATTGGGGTGTTTGGACAGGTATTCCGACCGGCTCAGGTGATCGCTGAATTCCGGGCGATGGCGTGCCATCACTTCTTCGTGATCGTATTCGTTAAACCCGTCGAGAATGGTTGGCGCAAGGGCGCAGTCCATGGCCTGCAGACAGCCGGCCGCCGTTTGTGCGTGACGGCGCATGGAACCGGCATACACTGCATCGAACTGGATGCCGCGTTGCTTTAACGCAGCACCCAGCGCAACGGCCTGACGCTCGCCGGTGGGACTCAGCTGGTCATAGTTCTCACTGTGCAGTGAGGCTTGACCGTGGCGAATCAGGTAAATGGCAGCCATTACTCTTTTCCCATTACAGTTGGCCTGCTTCCCGCAACAGGTTCATGGCCTGTTTTTCCAGGGTGCGTACACCGGGGCCGAAGGCTGCAAAGCGTTCGTCCTTGGTCTGGCCGTGGTAATAGCGGTAGTAGATCTGCTGCAGAATCACCGCCAGGCGGAACACACCGTACACGTGGTAGAACAGGAAGTTGTCACACTGCAGACCGGTTTTTTCCAGATAGCGCGCAATGACTTCTTCCCGCGTCAGCATGCCGGGCAGGTGAGTGGGTTGGCGACGCATGGCCAGTTCGTCAGCCGGATCATCGGCTTGAATCCAGTAGGCCAGGGAGTTACCCAGATCCATCAGGGGATCACCCAGGGTAGCCATTTCCCAATCCAGCACGCCGATCACTTCAGTGGGGTCTTCTGCGCTCAGCACCACGTTGTCCATGCGGTAGTCGTTGTGGATCAGGGTGACTTTCACCTGCTCGGGCATATTGGCGTTGAGCCAGGCCATGATCTGTTCGAAATCCGGAACGTCGTCGGTTTTGGCGGCGGCAAAACGCTTGCACCAACCGCTGATCTGGCGTTCCACATAACCCATGCCTTTGCCCAGATCCTGCAAGCCGGCGGCTTCATAATCCACGTTGTGCAGTTCGGCAAAGCGGTCCACCACGTTTTCGCTCAGCTTGCGTACCTGCTCCGGGGTCAGGTCCAGGCCCGCAGGCAGTTCATCCCGGGGAATAATGCCCACCAGCCGTTCCATGATGTAGAACTCGCAACCCAGGGGGCTGCCTTCCTCTTCGCAAAATGCCACCATCTCGGGCACGAAGGGATACACCGGTTTCAGTTTGCTCATCACCTTGTATTCGCGGCCCATGTCGTGGGCAGACTTGGCTTTGGTGCCAAACGGCGGGCGGCGCAGGATGTAGTCCTTGTTGTCGAACTTGATGGAATAGGTGAGGTTGGAGGCGCCACCGGGGAACTGGGTAATCACCGCTTCACCCTGGACATCGGGCACCACGGACTTTACGAAATCCGTGATGATCTTCGGGTCCAGTTCTTCACCTTCCCGAACCTTGCCGGCCTGGTCTAACACTTCGCTCATGTAGTCACTCCAAATTTGATCTTTTACGCTTTAGGTTGGCGGCGCATGGCAGCGAGCTTGGCGCCGTATTGTCCCATTTTGTTGTTATACAGAGACGGCATAAACCGTTTCCAGTACCAGGTGTTGCGATAGCTCTTGTGGGGCAGCAGCATAAACTGGTTACTGTCCACCGCATTGAACACCTGGTCTGCTATATCATCCGCTGTTATGTCGGATGTGGCCAACATTTTACTCACATGGGCCTGGGCATGGGAGTCCGGTGAACGGGTGGATTCCGCCAGATTGGTCTGGAAGAAGCCGGGGCACACCACGGTGACGCCGATGCCAAAGGGGGCCAGTTCGAACTGCATGGTTTCCGATAACGCCACCACCGCTGCCTTGGTGGCGTTGTAGCTGTTCATCTCCGGTGAGTGGATCAGGCCCGCCATGGAGGCGATGTTGACGATGTGACCGTACCCCTGTTGCTTCATGGTCTGGCTGAAGAACTTGCAACCCCGCACCACCCCCATCAGATTGATGTCGATGGTGAAGTCCCAGTCTTCCAGGGAGCTTTCCGCGATGCCGCCGTGGGACGCGATGCCCGCATTGTTGATGACCACATTGATGTGGCCCCAGCGTTGCAAAATGGCGTCGCGCCAGCCTTCGATGGCGCCGGCGTCGCGCACGTCCACATGGTGATAGCAGGCGTCACCGCAGAGGTCATTCAATTCCTGCAGTGTGGACTCACCCCGTTCATCGTTCAGATCGGCGATGGCGACGCCCCAGCCGGCCCGGGCATAACGCAGTGCCATGGCCTTGCCCAATCCGCTTGCACCACCGGTGATGGCGACGGTTTTCTTTGAATTGCTCATATCTGCTTACTCACACCTGATTACTTGTATTTTTTCAGCTCAATACGGGCAACCGACGCACGGTGCACTTCATCCGGCCCATCCGCCAGACGCAGGGTCCGGGCGTAGCCATATAACAGTGCCAATGGGAAGTCATTAGATACACCACCTCCACCATGAATTTGAATGGCCGCATCGATCACTTTTGTTGCAACATTTGGCGCTACCACTTTGATGGCGGCAATTTCTGTCATGGCCCCTGACACTCCCACCGTATCCATCAGGTAGGCGGCTTTCAGGGTCAGCAGGCGGGCCATGTCGATATCCAGGCGGGAATTGGCGATAACATCCACGTTGCCCCCCAGCTTGGCCAGGGGCTTATGGAAGGCTTCCCGTTCCAGGGAACGCTCGATCAGGTGCTTGAGGGCGCGCTCGGAGGCGCCGATCAGCCGCATGCAGTGGTGGATGCGGCCCGGGCCCAGGCGACCCTGGGCGATTTCAAAACCACGGCCGGGTCCGGCGATGATGTTCTCTTTTGGCACCCGCACGTTGGTGAAGGACACCTCACCGTGGCCTTCCGGCGCGTCAAAACGATTGAACACCGGCAGCATGCGCTCGATCTTCACCCCGGGGGTGTCCAGGGGGACCAACACCATGGAGTGCTGGCTGTGGCGGGGAGCGTTGGGGTCGGTAACCCCCATGAAGATGCCGATCTTGCACTCCGGGTGGCCCACACCGGAGCTCCACCATTTGCGGCCGTTGATCACCACGTCGTCCCCTTCCAGGGTGCAGGTAGCGGCCATATTGGTGGCGTCGGAAGAGGCCACGTCGGGCTCTGTCATGAAGAATACGGAGCGGATATCACCGGCCAGCAGCGGCTCCAGCCATTGTTTTTTCTGCTGCTCGGAGCCGTACTTGAACAGCACTTCCATATTGCCGGTGTCCGGCGCGCTGCAGTTGAAGGCCTCAGAGGCGAACGGGCAGTAACCCATGATTTCCGCCAGGGGCGCGTAATCCCGGTTGGAGAGCCCGGCGCCGTATTCCTCATCCGGCAGGAACAGGTTCCACAGGCCGGCGGCCTTGGCTTTCTCTTTCCATTCCTCCATCAACGGCGCCACCTGCCACTTGGTCCAGTCGCCGTTATGCTCGTTTACCTGCTCCATGTACTTGAGTTCGTTCGGAATAATGTGTTCATCCATAAAGGCCTGAACACGGGCGATCATTTCCTGAGCTTGTGCTGAATGTGAGAAATCCATGGCGGGCTCCTTGTTTTTTATGGGCACCTTTCTGGTGATTGCGCCTAGGTTAGAAGAGTTGTAATAATAAAACCAATGAATAGTTTGTATTAAAGGTCATAAATTCTGTGCATGTAAATAAGGTGGATCTCAACCTTTACCGGGTGCTGGATGCGATATACCGGGAAGGCTCCATTACCCGGGCGGCGGCGACCCTGAACCTGACCCAGCCGGCGGTGAGCCATGCGCTTTCGCGGCTGCGGGAAGCCTATGACGACCCATTGTTCGCCCGTTCCGGCAATCGCATGGTGCCGACGCCCTTGACCCGCTCCATCATCCAGCCGGTGCGGGATGCCCTGGAACACCTGCAAACCACGTTTTCACCCCCCCAGCAGTTTGATCCGGCCACCAACAGCAAGCAGGTGGTGCTGGCCATGCGCGGAGTAGTGGAATCGGTACTGCTGCCGGAACTGGTGGCGGAACTGGAGCACCAGGCTCCCCTGATGCAGTTTAGCAGCGTGCGCATTCCGCGGCGGGATATGGAAAGTGAGCTGGCCGCCGGACGGCTGGATCTGGCCTTTGATGTGTTGTTGCCCATGGGGGCCAACATCCGCCATACCGTTTTGCTGGAGGACGATTTTGTGGTGGTGGCCCGCAAGCAGCATCCCTTGTTGCAACAGGGCCTGGACCTGAGAACCTACCTGGAGCTGCGGCATGTGGTGGTGTCCTCCCGCCGCAGTGGGCCGGTGGTGGAGGATTTTGAACTGGGCCGAATGGGTTATCACCGCAAGATCGGCATGCGCTGTCAGAATTACTTTGTGGCCTTGAGTACGGTCGCCCAATCCCAGATGCTGCTGACCATCCCGGAAAACTATGCCGTGCGCAACCAGCGCTACCATGATCTTGAAATCTGGCCCATGCCCCTGGAGCTGAAGCCAGTCTCCAGCTACCTGTATTGGCACCAATCCATGGACAACGATCCCGCCAACGTCTGGCTGCGTCAGCAGGTGATGGCGCTGCCATTGCGGGGCTGAGTCTAAAACGGATACAAAACTACCAATGTAAGCCTCAGTGGTCTGTGTCAGCATTCCTGCAAATAAAAAGGAATGCACCATGAAAATTTTGAATTTGAGTTTGAACTTGAGTTTGGTATTGGCGTTGATTTTGGGGATGGCTGCCTGCAGCGGTGGCGGCACGAATAAATCCGGAGTGGAGCGGAACAACAACAGCTCGGAAAGCGGTGGCGATACCGGAACTCCGCCGGGGGATGACGATGCAACCGAGCCCGACCCGGACCCTGATCCCACTCCTGAATCCCCGGTGTCTATCCAGTTGGATGGCAACCTGTATTTCCCGGTGGCGGAGGGGGTTACCTGGTTCTACAGCAATGGCGATGAGGTGACCTTCACCACCGGCCAGGTCATTCAGGGCCGAACACTGGTGTCCATGCAGCACAGCGCCAGTGCCATGCCCCGGGAAGAATACTTTCAGGTGAGCAATAACGCACTGCAATACGGCGGCCTTTACGCTTTCTTTGCCTATCAGGGCCTGGGGGTGGAAGGCGGCGTTGAATTTCACAACCTGCGCCGGGTCTATGACCATATCCTGGACTCCGGGGCCGGGCGCACGCTGTTCGCGCAAACGGCCGACATGGTGGACCCGGATGGCAAGGTGGTGTCCGAGGTGGAGTACCTGTGGTCTTCCCAGGTGGGCGCCAAGGAACTGGTGACCACTGGCCAGTACGGTGACGTGCCGGCGGTGGCGTTGGTGGTCAACATCGATCTGGCTGTGACGGTGGGGGGAATTCCGGTGCAAACCTTTCCGGTGATTGAAACCACGTTGTGGTTGTCGCCGGGATTGGGAGTGGTGGCCCGCAGCCTGGGAACCGAATCCTTGACCCTGGAGCGGGTTGACGGCATTCAGGCACCGCTGGTGTTCGCGTTCGACCAGGGCAGTGGCCTGACCCAGCCGCCCCAACAACTGTTGGTGGATGGCAGCGCGGTGACAGATACCGAGGTGGACATGGTGGTGGCCTACGGCACCCGCAGTGTGGACTGGCTGTCGCTGACGTTTGACGGTACCGGCAGTTGGCGCCTGAGCCTGACCGGTGCGGAGCTGCCCCGGGGCATTCACGGCGCTGTCGTCCAGATGACGCGGCAGGGTGTGCGCACGGACATCCCGGTTTCTGTACTGGTGCGCTAAGCAAAACGGCCATTTTCACATATTACCAACGATTATTTTACAGCCTGATCCAAACCGGTTAATCCTGCGTGGGTAGTGGTTTATTCACTCTCATGCGGGGGCCATCCCATGTTCCGGATCACATTCAAGAAAGGCTACAAGTACCAACTGGAAAAGGCGTGCCTGATTCACACTCCGATTCTGCCGTCACACCCCATCGACACCTATTACATCCAACTGCAGACCAACGGTGACCTGATACTGGCCAGGGGCTATGCCTGGGACGGCGCTTCCGGTGCCCCGGACGTACCCAGTTTTATGCGGGCGTCACTGGTGCACGATGCGCTGTATCAATTGATGCGCAACGATTACCTGGATCGGGAAATCCATCGCAAGCCCGCGGACCGGCTGATGCGACGGATGTGCCTTGAGGATGGCATGAACCCGTTGCTGGCGGCGGTGGCCTACGGATTTGTGCGGGCGCTGGGTGAACCCCATACCCGTGGTCTCAGCCGTAAAGAGTTGCTGTTTGCGCCCTGATTCAGGTTTATTACCACAAACGGTTGTGCAGGTGGGGCTCCTTTGCATACTGTATTGGTGTGTTCAGGAACGAAGGAACCTCGTTGATGCGTGTTCTAAAGTGGATAGGTTTGGCTTTGGTGGGATTGCTGGTCTTGATCCTGCTGGCGGTGCTGGTGATTCGGTTTGTCATCGATCCCAACGACTATAAAGATCGCATTTCGGCCCTGGTGAAAGAGGCCAGCGGCTATGAGCTGACGTTGAACGGGGATCTGGCCTGGAGCTTTTATCCCGTACTCGGCTTTGAATCCAATCAGGTCACCGTGGCAGCGCGGGCGAATCAACCGTTCCTGCAGGTCCAAACCCTCGCCCTTGGCGTGCAGTTGCTGCCGTTGTTCTCCGGTCAACTGAATGTGGATCTGCTGCAAATTGACGGTGTGGACGTCAACCTGCAGGTGGATGCCCAGGGCCGTAATAACTGGACGGTGGCCACACCCACACAGACTGAATCCACACCGGCCGCAGCGGCAAGTGCGACCACTCCCGCCGAGCCATCCTCCTCGCCCGGTAAGATCCCCCAGCTCTCCATTCCCCTGGTGCGGATTCTCAATGCCAACATCCATTATCAGGATCAGCAGGGCCAGACGGACACCCGGGTGCTGATCCAGCGTCTGGAGTTGACCCAAGTACAGCTGACCCAAGTACAGCTGACCCAGCCCATCGGCATTCTGCTGGAGTTTGCTCTGGCCCAGGCCGGTGGGCCGCAACTGGACCTGATGTTGCGGGGGCAATTGCAGCCCGACCTGGATAAACAATTGTTCCGGCTCGAGCCATTGCAGGTGCAGGCGGATGTGAGCAACCTGTTGCCAGACACCGTCAGGGTAACGCTGGAGGCGCAGGCCTGGGTGGATCTGGCTGCGGATCAGGCTCAGTTGATCCTCAACCGGTTGCAGCTGGCGGAGCTGATCCTGCAGGGCTCGGTGGAGGTGACTGCCCTCACGGCGGACCCTCGCTATCAGGGCAAGCTCAGTGCAGCGCCGGTGCCATTGGCCAAACTGCTGGCGACCCTGGGGGTGGAGCTGCCCAAACCTGCCAGCCCGGACGTGTTGAAGACGATGGCCATGCAGTTGGCTTTCAATGGCAACACCGGCCAGCTGGCGGTGCCGAATCTGAAGTTGACCCTGGATCAAAGTACCCTGAGTGGATCCCTGGCGGTGAAGGATTTTGCCACCCAGGCCCTGGCATTTGACCTGTCCCTGGATCAGATCAATCTGGATGACTATCTGCCGGCACCGGATTCTGCCCCAGCCACAGCCGCGCCAGCCAACCGTTCGGGCGGGGCGGCGGAGGAGTCTGATCTGATTCCGGTGGATGCCTTGCGCAGCCTGAATCTGGATGGCCGTTTCAACGCCGGGCGTATCACCCTGCAGCAGACCTTGATCGAGCGGCTGCAGTTGGCGGTGACGGCCCGTAACGGCGTGCTGACGGTGAAAGACCTGAGCGCCGCGTTGCTGGAAGGCAGCCTGGATGGAGCATTGAGTATTGATGCCCGTGGTGGCCAACCGGTGCTGGATTCCGATCTCAAGGTAAACGACATCGAACTGACTCAGATTACGTCCCGTTTCATGACGGACTCGTTGCTGTCGGGGAAAGCCTCCCTGGTGATGGACGCGAAAGCCCAGGGTAACTCGGTGGATGCCTTGCTGAAATCCGCGTTGGGCCAGATGAACCTGAAACTGGACGACGGCGTGTTGCACGGCATCAATCTCAACGCCATCGTCGTGGACGCGCTGCGGGATCAGTTGGCCACGGTGGAAAGCCTGTACCCCAACTATCAGGAGAAGCTGCCCCGCCAGTTGCGGGAAGACACAGAGATCAGCAAACTGCTGGCGGATGCCAAGGTGGAAAACGGGCACCTGATCATGCCGCGGTTTGAGTTTTTCACCGGCGAGAGCGGAATCGATGCCAGCGGCAAAATTGATCTGCTGAATCAGGGCTTCGAGTACGACTTCGGGGTGGTGCTGTCCGCCATCGAGCGCAACAAGTATTTGCAGGGCTCCCGCTGGCCCATTCATTGCGAGGGGGCGCTGGCCAGTTCACCGGCGGACTGGTGCCGGCCGGACACCAAGGCCATGGGCTCCATCCTCACCAAAGCGGCCAAGAATGCGTTCAAAGACAAGGGCGCCGCGGAGCTGGGGGATAAGGTCGGCCTGGAAGCGGAAGACCAGGCGCAATTGAAGCAAGAAGTAAAACAGAAGCTGGAGCGGGAAGAAGACCGGGCCAAGAAGAAACTGCAGGAGAAACTGGACAAGTGGCTGCAACAATAAAAAAGCCCTGTTGCGGTTACGGCAACAGGGCTTTTTCCTCAGTCAGAAACGCAGGCGTCAGGCGATCCGCGGGATCAGGTTTGCCATGATGCGCTCGGCGTTGGCGGCGATGGTCAGGGACGGGTTGGCGGCGGCGGTGGAGCCCGGCATGAGCGCGCCGTCCATCACAAACAGATTGGGTTGCCCATAGAGTTCCCCGGTTTCGATGTCGGTGGCTTCACCCATGGTAGCGCCACCCAGGGGGTGCCACATGGTGGGTCGGCCCAGGGCCAGATCCGGCAACGGCATGCCGCCGCTGAACGCGGCGATTTTCTGCAGGCTTTCCATATGGGCCTGACGGGCATAGCCGTTGGCTTCCATGGGCCAGTTGATGAACACCTTGTCACTGTCTTTCAGGTAGCTCAGGGTTCCCGGTTGATCCGGCTTGCACATGGCCATCTGCAATTGCGTGGGGGGCTGACCCGGAGCCGAGTTGGCAGGGGAGTGCATGAAGCCCACGGGTTTGATGGAATTATTGAAATCCCAGGCCGCGATGCTGGGCGGTCCACCCTGTACCGGACCAAGATCCGAGGTTACGCCAATGCGCGCCATCAATTCATCGCCATTGGCGGCCCAATGGGCACCCACGGCGTCATTGATGCCGCGTAAATCACCCAGCGCCTTGGCTTTCAGCAGCAGCTTGGTGGTGTTGAGCGAACCCGCCGCCATGAACAGGTATTCACAGCCGATCAGGTGATTCATCACCACATTGCCTTCCACATCGATCACTTCGCAATGCACCACATAAGGCCCTTTGCGACCCACCCGGGTAATGGTTTTCACATTGTGCAGGGTGTTCACGGTCACCTTGCCGGTGGCTTCGGCTTCGGCAATGTAATTCTTGTCCAGGGTGTTCTTGGCGTTGCTGTTGCAGCAGAACACATACTCTCCGATGGAGGCGGCCAGCGGCAGTTCGCCGGTCAACTCCTTGCGAATGATGTTCCAGTTGAAGCCCACATCGCTGCGCACCACCATCATGCCGGCGGCGGTGGCGTTCTGGATAAAGGCCTGCTTGGCTTTGTAGAACGGGGTGCCCAGGATGTCATCGGGGATGGGGCCGCCACTGACTTTGCCCAGCACTTTGGGATAGAAATCCCTGGCCATCTGGGCGTAATCCAGGTAGGGGAAGATCTCGTTGAAAATTTCCTCTCGGGGCTGCAGCAGCACACCGCCGTACACCAGTGAGCCGCCACCCAGACCGGCGCCCACCACCGAATCCACGGTATCCCCTTCGATACGCTCCAGCATGCCGGCGTGGCGGTTTACCGGAATCTGGCCCGATGGGGCGTCAAAATCGCTGAGCCACGTGGTGCGGCCATCGCCCTGAGACATGGACAACAAGGTCGGGAAACTGTCTGGTCCGGTGTAGCTCCAGCGTTGCCCCCGCTCGATCAGCGCGGTGCTGATCCCGGCTTCACCCAGGCGCAGAGCCGTCACGGAACCCCCGAATCCGGAGCCGATGACAGCCGCCTTTTTGATGGAGTGGATCGTGGGAACATCGCCCCCGCAACCCAGTGTGGATGCCAGCCCGGTGGCGGCGGTGACGTAGACACCGTTCTTGATAAACTTACGGCGGCTAAATTGGTTTTTCATGAGACGGCCCCTTCCTGTTGTTGTGTACTTCTGTTGCGTGTTCTTGTTCGTTTTTATGGGCGACCTTTTTCTGAGCGCAACCTGCCCGTCGGCAGCAGGGGGATTGTCCTGTGCTGGAGCGGATGTGTAGGTCGTTTTTTAATCAGGTTTGATATCAGATTGGTAGTGACAACGGGTCCTGTCAATTTCGTTTTGTGGGAGGTGCCGTCAAAGTGTGAACTGGTTCAAAGGCTGTTTTCACAGGGCCGGTGAGGGCGTCAAAAAGCGGTGGAACCGAAACGGATTCGCTTACGCCATGACTTGTTTTGGCTCCGGTGGGTGTGCCCCGATTCTGGACCATTCTTTCGGATTATGGACCATACTTAAGGGATTACGCATATTGAATTTCCCGGCGCCCCAGCAAGAGAACGCACCCCATGGCCAAGCCCCAGTCCGTCAATCCGTCCGTCAACCAGGCCACCCGGCAAGCCAAGGGCGATCCAGCTCACCATGGCCCCCAATGCCGGTGCAGCGATCCCATCTCTAACTCCACTGAGCTGCGCCAGCATCAGCAGGCATTCTACACGTTCACCGCCAGCCCCCTGGGTGAAATCCTGCAGGAGCTGGGCCTGGCCACCCCCGACCAGGTCCGCGCCGCCCTGGAGCAGCAGAAAACCAGCCACAAGCGCCTGGGGGAGATCCTTACCGACCAGGGCATCGTCAGCCGGGACGATGTGCTGCGGGGCCTGTGTCAGCGTTTTGGGGTGCCTTATGTGAATCTGCGCCAGTTCGATGTGGACCCGAAGGCGGTGGCCCAGGTGCCCGGGCATTTTGCCCGCAAACACATGGTGATGCCCCTGCTGCTGGAGGAGGACCGGCTGCTGGTGGCGGTAACCGACCCCTCCGATTCCGAGCTGATCAACATGCTGCGTTTCATCACCGGCAAGGTGCTGGAGTTCTGTATCGCTCCCTCCAACGACATCGCCTATGCCATCAGCAGCTTTTACGGTGGCCAGGAAATGCAGTCGGCCCTGGAGGACCTGGCCGTGTTCTCCACCGATGAACCCTTTCATGTGGACGCGGACAGCGACGAGGTGCTGGGTAACGAGCGGCCTGTGGTGCAATTGGTGCAGAGCGTGATATCCGACGCCATGGCCCGGCGCGCCTCCGACATTCACGTGCGCCCCCGGGAAGCGGTGGTGGAGCTGTACTTCCGGGTGGACGGCGTGATGCAGCACATCCGCTCCTTCAATAAAAAACTGCTGCCGGCGGTGGTGAGCCGCATCAAGATTGTGGGCAACATGGACATTTCCGAGCACCGCCTGCCCCAGGACGGCCGCTCTCGCATCCACTACCTGGAGAAAACCGTGGACCTGCGCATTTCCATCATTCCCACCATCCATGGAGAGAGTGTGGTGATCCGTCTGCTGGACACCCAGTTTGCCCTCAAGGACCTGGAAGCCCTGGGCTTCGCCGGGCGGGACGCCGAAGAGCTGCGCCACCTGCTGACCCGCAATAACGGCATCTTTCTGGTGACCGGGCCCACCGGCTCCGGTAAATCCACCACCCTGTACACCGCGCTGGACCACATCCGCTCCACCAACGTCAACATCATCACGGTGGAAGATCCAGTGGAATACCATGTGGACGGCATTACCCAGATTCAGGTCAACCACGATACCGGCTATTCCTTTGCCCGGGCGCTGCGGCACATCCTGCGGCATGATCCGGATGTGATCATGGTGGGTGAAATCCGGGATGATGAAACCGCCAAAATGGCGGTGGAGAGCGCACTGACCGGCCATCTGGTGCTGAGTACCCTGCACACCAACGACGCAGCCACCACGGTGACCCGCCTGATCGAGATCGGGGTTGAACCCTATCTGGTGAACAGTGCCCTGATCGGTGTGCTGGCCCAGCGGCTGGTGCGCTGCAATTGCGTGCACTGTTTGCAGGAAGAGCCCGTAGAGGCGTCGGTGCGCCGGGTGCTGGGGGTGGCCGATGATGAGGTGTTCTACAAGGGCACGGGCTGTGACCTGTGCCACAACACCGGGGTCAGTGGCCGGATGGCGGTGTATGAGCTGTTGGTGATGACTGCGGAACTGCGCAAGCTGCTGGCGCAACGCACACCCGCGGACGAGATCGCGGAGCAGGCCGTGCGCGATGGAATGACCCCTTTGACCGCCAGTGCGCTGCGGGTGGCGAGAGCCCGCAAAATCCCCCTTGCAGAAGTCTACCGGGTGCGGCTGTAAGATCTACACCCGCAACGTATCGCGTACCCTACGGGGGCTCACCTGGGGGGCCTGCCCCAATTCCTCGATCACCACGCCTTCGTTGAAGCGGCCCTGGAACTGGTTGGTGCTGATCACCATCAGGGGGCGCTTGCCGTCCAGCCCCAACTTGCGCATGGGGCGGGTGGTGGGGTGGTCGCCCGGCGCCAGCCGCAGACGGAAACCAAAGGGCAGGTGCAGGTTGAACGGACTGCGCACATCCAGGATTGAGCGGATCATCTGCTGATTGAGAATGGAGAACAGGTTCATGCCCAGGGGGCGAATCTGCCAGAAGCGCGGTCCCCAGCCGGAAAACTCGAACAGGGGCTGATTGTACTGCAGGCAATCCACCCGACAGCGCAGGCTGTTTTGGTCCAGCTGCAGCTCAATGCGGGCCGGGGTTTTGGGGTGCCCCCAGATTTCGCGACCCACGTTGATCATGCGCAGGCTGTCCGCCGGGCAATTCACCAGATAAAACCCCATGTGGCGCTGGTCTGCGCGCCGGAACAGCTCCCGCCAGGGGGAGACCGGCTGGAAGCCCTGACGTCGCGATACCGGCACCGCCAGCCCCGCCACGCTGTAATCGGTGTCGCTGCAGTGGGTGAAATTGGCCATCACCAGGGAGACAATGGCGTAGGGGCCAAAGGTCATGGCCGGAGTCAGGCTGGACTGTGTGGCGCTGGCGTTGAGCAGAGCCTCGACCCGGTGACGATGGGCGCAGAAGAGGGCAATGCTGTAATCCCCTTCTTTATAGAGAACAGGCACTTCCACCGGCCCTGAGGAGGTGTCCAGGGTGCGTCTGGGCACCTGGAAAAATGGATCGATCTGCATGGCTAACGCCCTGATTGGCTTAGGTTGTCTTTTAGGTTGTTTTTTAGCGTGTCTTATTGTTATACCCGATACCGGATTATAGGGGTTTCTGGCCGGTCTATAAGCGGCTTTTGGGGTCAAATTGAGCAATCCCCTGGCCTGTTCTACCGACCTTTGACCCATCTTTTACAGGGTTTATGACCCATCAGTTTCCAGATTCCCTGTATTTCAACAGACCTGGAGCTTTGCTATAATCGCCGGTTTAATTATTCCCCCCTGCAACAAGGCTGACACTGCATGTTACGTATTGCTCAGGAAGCTCTCACCTTTGATGATGTTCTCCTTCTGCCCGGCTACTCCGAGATTCTGCCCCGGGATGTGCAACTGAAAACCAGGCTCACCCGTGACATTACCCTGAACATCCCCCTGATCTCCGCGGCCATGGACACCGTCACGGAATCCCGGCTGGCCATCAGCATGGCCCAGGAGGGCGGCATCGGCATCCTGCACAAGAACATGACCGCCGAAGAGCAGGCGCGCCAGGTCAAGGCAGTGAAAAAGTTCGAAAGCGGGGTGGTGCGCGACCCCATTACCGTATCCCCTGACACCACCGTGGGCAAACTCATCGAGATCACCCAGATCAACAACATCTCCGGTGTACCGGTGGTGGATGGAGGCCAGCTGGTGGGCATCGTCACCAGCCGGGATCTGCGTTTTGAAGATCGCTATGATCAGCCGGTGTCCGCCATCATGACCCCGAAAGAAAAGCTGGTGACGGCCAAAGAAGGAGCCTCCACCGACGAGATCAAGGGGCTGTTGCACAAGTTCCGGATTGAAAAAATCCTGCTGGTGGATGACGAATTCCGCCTCACCGGCATGGTCACCAACACCGACATTCTGAAAGCCGAAGCCTATCCTCATTCCTGCAAGGATGACCAGGGCCGGTTGCGGGTGGGCGCGGCCGTGGGGACCGGTGACGGCACCGAGGAACGGGTGGCCGCCCTGGTGGAAGCCGGTGTGGATGTGCTGGTGGTGGATACCGCCCACGGCCATTCCAAAGGCGTGATTGACCGGGTGCGCTGGGTCACCCAGAACTACCCCCAGGTGCAGGTGATCGGCGGCAACATAGCCACGGCAGAAGCCGCCTTGGCACTGGCTGAGGCCGGAGCCCATGGAGTGAAAGTGGGTATCGGCCCCGGTTCCATTTGTACCACCCGTATTGTTTCCGGTATTGGCGTACCGCAGATTTCGGCGGTGGCCAATGTGGTGGAAGCCCTCAAGGGTATGGACATCCCGGTGATTGCCGATGGTGGCATCCGCTTCTCTGGCGACATCGCCAAAGCCATCGCCGCCGGTGCCCACGCCATCATGGTGGGCGGCTTGCTGGCCGGCACAGAAGAAGCCCCCGGCGAGGTGGAGCTGTACCAGGGTCGTTACTACAAAGCCTATCGCGGCATGGGCTCACTGGGCGCCATGGCCCAAAGCCAGGGTTCCAGCGACCGTTACTTCCAGGATGCCTCCCAGGGTGTGGAAAAGCTGGTTCCCGAAGGCATCGAGGGGCGGGTGCCCTACAAAGGCCCCATTTCCGCCATCATCCACCAGATGATGGGAGGGGTACGGGCCAGCATGGGCTACACCGGCTGCCCCACCATTGAAGACATGCGGACCCGGCCCACCTTTGTGCGGGTCACCGGTGCCGGCATGAAAGAAAGCCACGTACACGATGTGACCATCACCAAAGAGGCGCCCAACTACCGCTCCTGATCCGGTCGCTTAGCAGACCATTACTGGCCAGCCGAACCCGCCACGGGCGGCTGGCCTTTCAGTTTATAACCTGACTGATTGCAGCAGTCCTCATTACGGAACACAGCCATGACCGACATTCACGCCCAGCGCATTCTTATTCTGGACTTTGGTTCGCAATACACCCAACTGATCGCCCGCCGGGTGCGCGAGATCGGTGTGTACTGCGAACTGTGGGCCTGTGACGCCGACCCGGCGGACATCCAAGCCTTTGCGCCCAACGGTGTGATCCTGTCCGGGGGGCCGGAGTCGGTGACTGGCGAGGATACCCCGCGGGCCCCGGATCTGGTGTTTGAATTGGGCATTCCGGTGCTGGGGATCTGTTACGGCATGCAGACCATGGCGGCGCAATTCGGTGGCAAGGTGGCCAGTTCCGACCACCGTGAATTCGGCTATGCGGAAGTGCGTTTGAAAGGCCCCAGCAAATTGCTGGAAGGGCTGGACGATCATGCCGGATCGAAAAAACTGGATGTGTGGATGAGCCACGGCGACAAGGTGGTGGAACTGCCCCCGGGGTTTGACTGCATTGCCGAAACCGCCAGTGCGCCCATTGCCGCCATGGCCCATGAGCAGAAAGGGTTGTACGGCGTGCAGTTCCATCCGGAGGTGACCCACACCAAGCAGGGTGGCGAAATGCTGAAGCGCTTCGTGCGCGAAATCTGCGGCTGTGATGCCCTCTGGACCCCCGGCAACATCATCGACGACATGGTGGCCCGGGTGCGGGAGCAGGTGGGTGATGATGAAGTGCTGCTGGGCTTGTCCGGTGGCGTGGATTCCTCGGTGGTAGCGGCGTTGCTGCACAAAGCCATTGGCGACAAGCTCACCTGTGTATTCGTGGACAACGGCCTGCTGCGGCTGAACGAAGGTGACCAGGTCATGGACATGTTTGCCCAGCACATGGGGATTCGGGTGATTCGTGCCGATGCCGAGGATCTGTTCCTGGGCAAGCTCAAGGGCGAAAATGACCCGGAAGCCAAACGCAAGATCATCGGCAACACCTTCATCGACGTGTTCGATGCCGAGAGCGCCAAGCTGAACGGCATCAAGTGGCTGGCCCAGGGCACCATCTACCCCGATGTGATTGAATCCGCCGGTTCCAAAACCGGCAAGGCCCATGTCATCAAATCCCACCACAACGTAGGCGGTTTGCCGGAGCACATGAAAATGCAGTTGGTGGAGCCCCTGCGGGAACTGTTCAAAGACGAAGTGCGCAAAATCGGCCTGGAGCTGGGCCTGCCCTACGACATGGTGTACCGCCATCCTTTCCCGGGTCCGGGCCTGGGGGTGCGTATCCTGGGTGAGGTGAAAAAGGAATACGCCGACATCCTGCGGGAAGCCGACCACATTTTCATAGAAGAACTGCACAAAGCCGACTGGTACCACAAGGTGAGCCAGGCCTTTGCCGTGTTCCTGCCGGTGAAGTCCGTCGGCGTCACCGGCGATGGCCGTCGTTACGAATATGTGGTGGCCATCCGCGCGGTGGAAACCATCGACTTTATGACCGCCCGCTGGGCCCATCTGCCCTATGAGCTGCTGGAAACAGTATCCAGCCGCATCATTCAGGAAATTCCGGGGATCTCCCGGGTAACCTATGATATTTCCTCGAAGCCGCCGGCGACGATTGAATGGGAATGATTCCGCGTCTGGCACTGGCTGGTATCAACAAGCAGCAAATCAATCATAACCCATTGTTATTAATGGTCTTTTCTCTAAGTTGCCTGGCAATGTCAGGCACTCTCTAGCACCGTCAAGCAGACTTTTTTCATGGTATGTTTGATGGTATCGTCCAAGCTCATACCACGACTTAAGCGAAATACCATACCATGAAATTTTAGTGTGTCATGGTATGGAAAATCGTTAACTGTCTGATAATAAAGGAAATAATTGGCTTAAAGATGCCATGTTTATTCATGGTATCAAGGACGAAAAAGAGAGGGCTGCCATGCTGACCGATACCAAGCTTCGAAATCTGAAACCCAAGGACAAACTCTACAAAATCAACGACCGGGATGGTCTCTACGTAGCCATCACGCCGACAGGCACAATCTCGTTCAGGCACAACTATTCAATCAGTGGCCGTCAGGAGACGTTGACGATCGGTCGCTATGGCACTGGCGGCATTACTCTCGCAGAGGCGCGAGAGCGTCTTAACGAAGCCAAAAAAATGATTGCGGCAGGTAAATCTCCAGCCAGAGAAAAGGCACGTGATAAGGCGCGTGTGAAGGGGGCTGAGACTTTTGGTGCCTGGGCTGAAAAATGGATGCGCGGGTATCAGATGGCTGACTCGACACGAGACATGCGCAAATCAGTCTATAACCGTGAATTGAAGAAGCGCTTTGGCAATCAGAAGTTGTCTGAGATAACCCATGAAGATCTTCGAGCGGTAACCGATGCCATCGTGGAGAGAGGCGCGCCGGCAACCGCTGTCCACGCACGAGAAGTGGTATTACAGGTTTATCGCTGGGCGATCGAGCGTGGACAGAAAGTGGAGAATCCCGCTGAGATGGTTCGCCCCAGCAGTATCGCCAGGTTTGAGCCACGAGATCGAGCCTTGAGCCCTGCCGAAATTAGTCTGATGTATCGATACATGGATCGCGTCGGCACATCACCGCAATACAGAGCGGCTATCAAGTTACTGTTGCTGACCCTGGTGAGAAAGTCGGAGTTATCTAACGCTACCTGGGCGGAGATTAATTTCAGCGAAGCACTCTGGACGATACCAAAAGAGCGCATGAAACGTCGGAATCCGCACATGGTGTACCTCTCCCGTCAGGCGCTGGATATTTTCATTGCGCTCAAAACATTTGCCGGCGGCTCTGAGTTCGTGCTCCCTTCTCGGTATGATTCAGACTTGCCTATGAGCGCCGCGACGTTAAATCGTGTTCTCGCTCTGACGTACCAGGCGGCACAAAAAGATGGAGAACAGCTCGGTAAATTTGGTCCGCACGATCTGCGTCGTACGGCAAGCACGTTATTGCACGAAGCAGGTTATAACACCGATTGGATTGAAAAGTGCCTTGCCCACGAGCAGAAAGGGGTGAGGGCAATTTACAATAAAGCCGAATACCGAGAGCAGCGTGTGGCGATGTTACAGGACTGGGCAGATATGATTGATGAGTGGACTAACGTGAAACGTTAGTGGGAATTCCCGGCCGGATTGGTTGGTCTTCAGACTCTTTGCGTGACTCGATCCACTTTTCCACTTCAGCCAGATCCCAGGCGACATTGCGGCTTGTCAGCACGACTCTGCGTGGAAAGTCTCCACGTTTCTCCATGTTGAAGATGGCGCGATCCGAAAGCGGAATCATGGACAGCAACGTTTTGCGGTTGATTAATGTCTTTCGTGGTCGGGTAGGGTGCTCTTCATCCATTGTTGCTCACTCTCGCTCCAGACTGCATGAGTTGTAGTCTTGGGTTTGCTAAGAGCTAAACGTTAGCACCGTGCAAATCACATTGGCAAAAGAGAATGTTTAGCAAGGTGATAAACACCAGCTGCATAAAGATGGGTTTCGGTGTTGGGGGGGGCGTTATTCACCCCATTCGCCAGGCATGTGCTCGCTCGAAGTGGTGGCTGTTCGTGTCGCTTAACAGACTGGGAATGCTTAGACCACTTCTCCCTTGAAGACGATGACGCCACAGATGGTCGCTTCTTCATCCACTTCGATAATGCGATTTGGCCAGTCAGG
>NZ_RCHN01000032.1 GCF_003671495.1 Ketobacter sp.
ACGTCAGACAGGGTGTAAGCGGCGTATTTTTCCACTTGCTTGGCACCGGTCTGAACGATGTGGATCTGTACTTCGACCCCTTCCACGCCGGTGAGGGATTCCTTGAACAGGCCGCCGGAGGCGTTGTCCATCATCTTGGTGGCGCTTACTTCGCTGATGGAGGGGCGGGTGGCTTCGCGGTTGGCCATGTTGCCCACTTCCATGGTGATGCCGCGGCCGCAGCCCAGGCTGACAGAGTCCAGCTCGATCCAGTTTTCATAACCTTTTGCGGTGACGTTGCCTTTGATCGCCAGTTTGTTGTAGTTCATGTAGATAGCCATGGTGTTCTCTCCTGAGAGTGCTTGATTTGAGTCGGTTTGTGTATTGGTTACTGCGTTTCTGTGTTGCTTGACTCTTACTAATCAACTACTGTGCCAAGTTTTTATGTTGTTGTTTTTGTTGAATAAAGTGGAGTTTCAGTGAGGAGCAGCCGAATCTGGACAGGGGAGCGGAAGCAGGCTGCTGTGTCCCTGGGGGGAACTGACATGTCACTGTTCTCTGCAGTGACAGGGTGGTGTTCAGGCCACCTCTGTTCAGGCCACCTCGCCCCGGCCACCGGCGGCGAGATCCAGTGCCTGCCGGATAAACCGCTGGTACTGCTCGGCGGCGTTATCCGGCTCGGGGCTGAAGGCGGCCATGGAGATGGCGCCGGCCACCGCATGGGCGTATAGAAACGGGGGCGCAGGCATGTCCGGTTCGCCGGGTTTGGCCATGCTGCCCCCACTCCAGAAGGCAGCGGTGGCGGCCCAACTGGCGGCGGATTTCTGCTGGGTCTTTTCACTCCAGGCTTTGGCCAGCTGGCGGTTTTCCTCGGTGGGCTGAATCGCCCATTGCTCCGCTGCATTGAGGGCAGCCTGTTGGGGGGCTGGAGCGTCCGCCGGCAGAGTCTTCTTCACCGCCAGACACGCCCACCAGATGGCTTCCCGTTTCGGCAGGGCGTGGGCCAGGAACTTAACGGCGTCAAAATAGAAGTTGGACTGTAGCAGCTGATCAATAAAGTCGGCGGGCGGCAGAGCCCCTTTCTCAGCGAACTCAACGGCGTCTTCACTCAGCTCGAAATGCTTGAGAATCTCACTGGCCTGTTGCGCCTGAATTTTTACCAGTTGTGCCATGTGATTGTTCCCGCTTGAGTTTTTTGGATTATGCAGGACTATAGCACACTGTTGCGGAAGGTGAAGGTCTGGGCAGTGGCGGCGGGACGCAGCAGCCATCCCGCCGCCAGGCTCGGTATCAGGCCGCTGCGGAGCGGGGCAGCAGCGAGCCGATGGGCAGGGTGACGTGGGTGGCGCGGCTGCGTTTGCGGTGTTCCTGCGGGGTCATGTCGGTCCAGCGTTTGAACGCCTCGCGGAAGCTGGCGGCATCTTTGAAACCGCATTTGTGGGCCACCGCGCTGGATTTCAGTTTGGGGTCCGCCAGGTAATGCAGCGCCAGTTGCAGCTGATGTTCGTGGCATATGCGGCGATAGCTGGTGCCGGCTTCCTGCAGTTTGCGGCGCAGGGTGCGTGGGGTGACATGCAGGCGGTCGGCAATATCATCCAAGCTCGGCAGCGGGCCTTCCTGTTTGCTGATCTCAGAGCGCAGCATCCAGGTCAGATCCCCTTTCTGTACCTGCGCCACCCGTTCCGCCTCCAGCTTGCACACGGCGATGGCCTGCTGCTCGGTGATGGGGTTGCCGGTGGGCAGGGGGCGGTGCATCAGTTCGTTGGGGATCACCAGCATGCTCTTTTCCCGATTGAAGGAATAAGGGCAGTCAAAGAATTTCTCGTAATCCTGGTAGTGGGGCGGCGGTGCGTAGTTCAGCTGGATTTCGGCAAACACATTGCGTTCTTTCACCAGGGACCGAATCATGGTCTGCATGGAGGCGATCAACAATTCATGGGAAAAACTCGATGACAGCGGGAAGCTCATGCCTTCCTGCCGTTCAATCACAATCTCGGTGACATCCTTGCGGAAATGCGGGGTCAGTTTGAAGCGGCTGCGGACGATGCTGCGGAAACGATTGCCGGTCTCCAGGGCGGAGCCCAGGGTCTGGGAACAGATCATGGCCACCGACAGCACACCCCAGCGGGACAGGTTCAGGCTGGAACCCAGGGCCAGCGCCACGTCCGGCCGATTGGTGATGCGGAAGATGTTGTGATAGATGATGTCGAACTGCCGCAGGGAGACCAGGGTCTCCGGATTGAGAATGTGTTCCTCTTTCAGGCCGGTGCCCAACAGCCACTGCCGTGGATGAAAGCCTTCCCGTTTCATAAACTGCTTGATAAGGAACAGTTCCGCACTGGGATAGATTGCCTGATCTTCGAATGCCGTCATGGTGTTTCCCCTTCATTGTTGTTTTGGGTGAATCAAGGAGTACTACCGGGTGCTTGTCCTTGCTGGTTAAGGTCCTTGTGAGTGGATTGGGGCCACTCTTTATCTTGGGTTGGCCCATGATAGGGGGTTCGAAATCAAATTACGAGTCATTTTTTGTAAATGACTCATTGTTTGGCGATACTGAAAAATAACTCAAATTCATCAAGAGGTTAGCGACAGCATGATGCATTCAGCGGCAATTCGAAACCAGGTCAGCGCAGAGGAATGGCAACAACGGGTGGATCTGGCGGCCTGCTATCGGCTGGTGGCCCAGTTCGGTTGGGACGACCTGATCTTCACCCATATCTCGGCCCGGGTGCCGGGCCCTGAGCACCATTTCCTGATCAATCCCTATGGCCTGTTGTTCGAGGAAATCACCGCCTCCAGCCTGGTTAAGGTGGACCTGCAGGGCAACCAGGTGATGGATAGCGAGTACGACATCAACCCGGCGGGGTTCACCATCCACAGCGCGATTCATGCTGCACGGGAGGACGCCAAGTGCGTGCTGCACACCCACAGCCTGAACGGAGTGGCGGTGTCGGCACAGAAGGAGGGGGTGCTGCCCATCTCGCAACAGTCGATCTTTGTGCTGGCCTCCCTGGCCTATCACGATTACGAGGGGGTGGCCCTGCGCGACGATGAAAAGCCCCGTCTGGTGGCCGACCTGGGGGACAAGTCGTTTTTGATGCTGCGTAACCACGGCCTGCTGACGGCAGCGGGCAACATCGCCGATGCCTTTCTGTTCATGTACCTGTTTGAGGCCGCCTGTATGATTCAGGTGCGGGCACAATCCGGTGGTGGTGAGTTGATTGGCATTGATCCACGCATCATTGAAACCGCCCAGGCCCAGGCTCAGGCCGTGACCCGCCAGGCCGGTGGCGCGCTGGCCTGGCCGGCGTTGTTGCGGCGCCTGGACCGGCGCAATCCCGGTTACGCTGATTAGTGGCAACACCGGGATGGAACGGGGTGCGCTGAAACAATCTGTGGCCTCGTGCATCCAATCGGAAAGCACGAGGAGGCTTACCCAATGAACCGTTTGAAGTCCCTGTTTATTTCCTTGTATCTCAGTTTGCTGACCCTGGGCCTGGTGCGTGCACTGTGGCTGCAGTCGGCACACGCAGAGTGGTGGTGGGTGGTGCTGGCACTGGCCCCTGGGCTGGGCTTTTTTGGCTGGGTGTTTGCGTTCAACGTGGCGCGCACCGGCCGGGCGTCGGTGGTGATGTGGTTGGGGCCGGTATTGTCCACAGTCGGTTTGCTGATGCAGGGCGCAGCGGTGCCGGAAATCTGGTGCTGGGTGTTGGGCGTGGGACTGCTGGGCGCAGTGTTGTACATTCGCTGGTATTCCGTGTTTGTTGGCCGCGACAGTGCGCAGTTACAACCCGGCGCTAAGCTGCCTGATATTGCATTGCAGAATGCGCAGGGGGAAACCCTGCAGGTGAACCAGATCGAAGGGCCGTTACTGCTGTTGTTTTATCGCGGTAACTGGTGCCCTTTGTGTATGGCGCAGATTCGAGAGGTGGCCGACCAGTATGCGCAACTGGCGGCAAAAGGCGTGGCCTTGTTGATGATCAGCCCGCAATCCCACGCCAACACCGCGGCCCTGGCGCAGAAGTTCGATGTGCCCATGCAGTTTTTAGTGGACGTGGATTTACAGGCGGCGAAAACCCTGGGAATTGAAGCCCTCGCCGGTTTGCCCGCCGGCTTGGAGGCCTTGGGGTACGACAGCGATACGGTCATGCCAACGGTGATCATTACCGACGGAGAGCACCGTATT
Source organism: Ketobacter sp. (assembly GCF_003671495.1). Classification (GTDB taxonomy): domain Bacteria; phylum Pseudomonadota; class Gammaproteobacteria; order Pseudomonadales; family Ketobacteraceae; genus Ketobacter. Next base: position 4,166 of record NZ_RCHN01000032.1, read on the forward strand.
CTGTATGCCGATCAGACCGATAATTACCGGATGCGGCCGGAGCCGGATGCGTTCCTGCAGGTGCTGGCGCGCGCCGGCCTGTAAGCTGACGCTACCACGAGAGAGTGGAATGCCGCGTCAGACCTGAACAGGTGAGTGCCGGATTAATAAAGTTTGCGGGCGAACTCCAGTCGCCAACTGGTGAAGGTGGGGTTTTCACCGGCCACATCGATATCCACTTCCGACCAGCGGTAAGTGCCCTTCAAGGCCCAATCCCGGTTGAAATCCCAACGCAAACCCAGTCCCACACCATAGTTCAACCCACTTTCGGATTTGGTGGGTCGATAGCTGGTGCAGTAGTAACCGCCCCAGTAATCCCACCAGCAATAATCGTAAGAGCGGCCGGAGGCGATGTTGGTGTCGATGTTGGCCCAACCCAGGGTGCCGGTAACAAAGGGCGTGAACGGCTGCTGCAGAAAGTAGTACACCATGTCGAAGTTGAGGGTGAACATTTCCAGCTCGTTTTTATAGGTGAAATCCTCAGCGCCTTCTTCCGCTTTGACAAAGGCTTTATAGTTTGGGGATGCCCAGTTGATGCTGCCACCGAACGCCCAATGGGAATCGTAGTTATAGAGGTAGGCGAAGCCCAGGCCCACGTCGTCGCTCATGTCCAGGTAGGAGCCGTTGGGACCGTCGAAGGTATCGGACTCCAGATAATTCAGGTTGAAGGAAAACTCGGTGCTGTAAGGTCGTCGGGTGGAGTCCCCTTCTGAGGCCCAGGCCGCTCCCGATACCAACACGATGATCAGTGCTACCGCCGCTTTAAACATGATATTCCCCTGCCTTGTCCCTGATGGTCGTTTTGGCCATCGATGGTAGCAGAAAAAAAGCCGGAGCGTGATGCTCCGGCGACGTCAGGTTTGCAAGGGTTGGGGGAGTTCGGGTGCGTTGTAGGTTTGCTTGGGGGTTGCGGGTTTGGGTATCAGCGGTTCAGGGCGCGCAGCATCCAGGCGGTTTTCTCGTGAATGCGCATGCGGTCAGACACCAGGGCCGCGGTGGATTCGTCGTCGGCCTCGTTGGCCATTTTCAGCGCCTCGCGGCAAGTGCGTACCACCTGCTCATGACCCTGGGTGAGTATATCCACCATTTCTTCGCCACTGGGAACGTGATCCACCTCCTGGATAGAGGACAGGCTGGCGAGGGCTTTATAGGTGCCCGGCGCCACCACGTCCAGGGTGCGAATTCGTTCCGCGATGTCATCCACCGCCACGGCCATTTCAGTGTAATGTTCCTCGAACATCAGATGCAGTTCGCGGAACTGGGGACCGGTGACATTCCAGTGAAAATTGTGGGTCTGCAGGTAGAGCGTGTACGTGTCAGCCAACAGGCGCTTCAGGCCTTCGGCAATTTGGATGCGATCGGATTCCTTGATACCAATGTTGATCGTGCTCATAGCGGGCTCCTTTTGAATACGTTTGGAATGCAACGTTGATAATTATAACTAATTGAAAATCTCTTTCTAATTGAATTTGGCAATGCCCAAAATAGACGCTGTCAATCGCCCGGACGGGTGCCTTGGAATAAATTGGTCAATCGCCAAGGCAGATTCGGTCAGTGTGTTACCCGGTGACACCTGATAAAGTACCACCAGTCACTTATCTGGCCAGTGCAGGCAGTGCTAAGCTGTTCAAAGCCGGATAGCGGTGTTCCGACATTCATAACTGGGGAGATAAGAGGATGAATTGTGCGGTTAAGTTTCAGGATCTGCTGCAATCCGGACCGGTGCACACCGATCAGGCCCTGGCGTTCTTTGACGAGCTGGAGCCGGTGGATGTGTCGTTCATGCTGGGCACCTGGCGGGGCAAGGGGTTTCCCACCCATCATCGTATGGATGGGCTGATGGAAAATTTTAACTGGTACGGCAAAATATTTGAGAGCAGCGAGGATGTGCACCCGCTGGTGTTTCAGCGCCGCAATGGGGATATCGTGAAGCTCAATCCCCTCTGGTTCCCCATGAAATACGCCGGTCGCAGCCGCCTGTCCATGAGCGCCCTGGGCCGACTGATGTTCGACCTGGGCACCCGCGTACTGAAAACCGGAAAATCCCGCGCCCGGTTGCGCATGACGGAATACCGGGGCAAGGTGAGTGCCACCATGGTGTATGACCAGAAGGCCATCAACGATGTGTTCCGTAAAGTGGACGACAACACCGTGCTGGGGGTGATGGACCTGAAGGCGGAGAACTACCGGCCGTTCTTTTTTGTGCTGGAGCGTGCTTAAGCCGCTGCTGCCCCTGCAGGCCCTGTCGCTGTCTGCGCGGATGACTGCTGCAGGGTTTCGAGTGCGGCACTCAGGGAGGCTCGCCACTGGGCGATTTCGGCGCTGTCGTCGTCATCCCAGGGGTGGAAACCGGGTTTGAAATACTGGAACCAGGCAGGCACCACACTGGCAAACAAGCCCCCGGGCTTGGCCAGCGCCCACAGGCCCTTGGCGATCACCAGGGGCTTGTTGTGCAGGCCGTCTTTCTTCAAAAACGCACCGGTGTAAACAAAGCAGTACGCCATCAAAAACCAGGTGGCCGGGGCCATCACCCGCACCCGGGTCAGGTAATCCCCGTCGGTCACTTGCTGCAACAGGTCAAAGGCCACCGCCTTGTGCTCGGTTTCCTCTATGGCGTGCCAGAACCACAGTTGACGCACACTGGGATCAATCTTTTCCAATACGCTGGGATCGGATAACAACCACTGGGCCATAATGGCCGTGATGTGTTCCAGCGCCGCGGTGGCTGCCAACTGTTCCTTGGGGCTCAGGCGCTTGCGTCCGCCGGCGATGATTTTCTGGGCCAGGTTCTGGCCGCCCTCTGCCTCTTCTTGATAGCCGGTGGCCGCCAGCATCTTGTTGAAGGTGTCGTGCTCCAGCGAATGCATGGCCTCCTGGCCTATGAAGCCGGAAATTTCCTGTTGTTGTTTCTGGCTGGTGGCCTGCTTGCGGAAGTGACGCACCGAATCCACAAAAAAGCGTTCGCCATCGGGAAACGTCAGCGACAGGGCGTTCAGCAGGTGGGTCTGCACCGGTTCGTTATCGAACCAATGCCTGGGAGTGTTCCTGAATTCAAAGTTCATCCGCTGCGGAATGATGGTCACCGTGTCGGGAGTGGATTTGATGGTGGAGCGGAGTGCACGAACGGGATTCCACATGATTGACTGCCTCTCTTAATAAAACGGGACCATTACCGCAGTTGTCCAAAACCACTTTGGCCCAAAATCAAAAATGGGTGACATGGGCCAGCAAAAAAACTATGGTCTAATGCTCGTATAGAATTCTGTTTTTGTCCTTTGTGGGAGGGCCAATTAACTTTGACTTTAGGCCACGATAAGCCGGATGGGCTGTTTCAGGGGATTCCGGGCATCTACCTGCTGTTGCTGTGCGACGTGATCAAACAGTTCGGCCTGGACGAACAGGACATCATCCACGACCTGGGGGTGACCCGCAGCGAGCTGCTGCGTCCGGACAGCCGCATCACCATGAAAATGGGCCATGTGGCGGCGCAACGGGGCACCGCCCTGGCCGGGGACATGGGTCTGGGCATGGCCTATGCCCAGGCGTTGAAGGTGACCCTGCACGGGTCGGTGGGGCTGGTGGCCATGACCAGCCCTACCATCGGTGCGGCGCTGGAGGCCATGTCGCGTTTTATTGCCCTGCGGGCGCCGTTCTTCAAGGCGGCGTTTGCCACGGATGCGGAGGAAATGGTGGTGTCCCTGGACCCGACCCTGGAAATGGATGCACCCATCCGCACCTTCATGACCGAAGCCATTCTGATCGGCGTGACCATCATGTCGGAACAACTGCTGGGGCGCACTCTGCAACACACCCGGGTGGAAATGACCGGGCCGGAACCGCCCTATTATGCGCGCTTTCGCGAGCGCCTGCCGGTGCCGGTGCGGTATGATTGCCCCCGCTGTTGTGTGCGGGCGCCCATTGAGTTATTCCACGCGGTGCCGCAATTGGCTGACCCGGCGGCGGCGGAGCTGGCCCGCCAGCAATGTGAGTTGGAATATCAGGAACTGTTTCCACAGCAGGAACGGTTTGCCGATCGCATCCGCCGGCATCTGCAACATTCCGCCAAGGGCAAAGCGTTGCCCACCCAGGAAGAAGTGGCGCGCCGCTTTCATCTTTCCTCGCGCACCTTAAAGCGTCGGCTACAGGACGATGACACCAGTTTTCGCGAACTGCTGGAGCAGGAACAGAAGCAGCGGGCCATGCAATTGTTGCAGGAAACCGAACTGGATATTTCGGAAATCGCCTACCAGTTGGGTTATCGCGATGTGGGGAATTTCTCCACCGCATTTAAACGTTGGACCGGGCTAACGCCCCGTGCGTATCGCCAGTCCAGCTGAACCATTCAATATTAATGACAACAGAGGGAATATCGATGGGACCGTTACAGGGTTTTAAAGTAATTGAATTGGCCGGTATCGGGCCGGGACCGTTCTGCGGCATGATGCTGGCGGACATGGGTGCGGAAGTGATTCGTGTGGATCGCCCCGGTGGCAATCCGTCCGCCGCCGGTGGCCACGACATTTTGTTCCGCAATCGTAAAAGCATTGCGGTGAATCTGAAAAGCCCGGAAGGTGTCGACACGATTTTAAAACTGTGCGAACAGGCCGACGCCATTTTTGAAGGGTATCGTCCGGGCGTGGCGGAGCGCTTGGGTGTGGGCCCGGAACAATGTCTGGCGCGCAATGAAAAACTGGTGTACGGCCGCATGACCGGTTGGGGACAGGATGGTCCGTTGGCGAAAAGCGCCGGCCACGACATCAATTACATCTCCATTTCCGGTGCCTTGCATGCGGTGGGGCGCGCGGGTGAAAAGCCCATGCCACCGTTGAATCTGTTTGGGGATTTTGGCGGCGGCGGCATGATGATGGCCTACGGCATTGTATGCGCACTGTTGGAAGCGCAGCGTTCCGGCAAAGGCCAGGTGATTGATTGCTCCATGCACGAAGGCTCTGCTGCCCTGATGGCCATGTTTTATGGTTTAAAAGCCAATGGTCTGTTCAGCGATAATCGCGGCACCCATATGTTGGATACCGGGGCCCACTTTTATGATGTGTATGAAACCCAAGACGGCAAATACATCTCCATCGGCTCCATCGAGCCCCAGTTTTATGAACTGCTGAAAGAAAAAGCCCAGCTGTCACTGGAGGATTTTGGTGTGCAAATGAATCCTGCGTTGTGGCCGCAACAAAAGCAGAAAATGGAGGCGGTGTTCAAAAGCAAAACCCGCGATGAATGGTGCGAGATCATGGAAGGCAGCGATGTGTGCTTTGCCCCGGTACTGGGTTTGGCGGAGGCCCCCAGCCACCCTCATAATGTAGCCCGCAACAGCTTTATCGAGGTGGAAGGTGTGGTGCAGCACGCACCTACCCCCAGGTTCTCACGTACCCCCAGCGGCACACCACAACCCATGCGCACACCGGGAACCCACACCAAAGAAACGCTGCTGGCGTTTGGCTTTGATGAGGCGGAAGTGGACGATCTGCTGGCATCCGGTGCGGTGGCGCAGCTTTAACGCTCACCCCGTTTGAACAAGCTGAAGAACCCATAGGAAGGATCATCGACATCGGCGCGGCCGAGCTTTGATCCTTCCACCATGGGGCTGTGCAGATCCACAATGGAGGGGTTGTGCACATTCACCCAGTCCGCCACCACGGCGCGATGGGAAAACTTCCAGACCCCAGCACGCTTTTCGTATTTATCCAGATAACGGCCACCGATCAACAGATCAAAAGGCTCAGCCTCCGTCTTTACCTTGTGAAACGCCAACACATACACCTCTCCCTCAGCGTAGTGGCCATCGAGCTTGAGGTTCACGGTGGTGACGTTGTGGTGCAGGATCTCCATGGGCGCCTGAATCTGCGGCAGTTGGTCGATGAACTCCAGGGCCAGTCCCTGAAAGAAACCACCATGGTCGTCCAGGGCATCGGCGTGATACAGCGCCCTCATCTTGTCGAGATCACGGCGGTCGGCGGCGTTGCAATAGGCGTGGATAAGCTCGTGGATGGCGTGTTTGTCCAGCAGGGCCTGTAGCTGTTGTTCAGTGGTAGGCGTCATCGGGTTGGCTCTTGGAGTGGGGTTTGTAGGGATGTTAGGGAGCGGTGGTGCGTCTGGCTTCGTTGATCTGGGTGTTGTCATGGTGGGGGTTTTGCAGTAGGAATGGGTGAATCTGGGGCATGGATTCGGCCCTTGGATAGTTGAAGTAATTCAGTCAGTTTTGTGCAACCATGACAAAACGCCCTTCTCGCATAGGCTCCAACCTGATTGGAAGTATGAGAACTCAAGGTGAATGAAATGGATAAGTATTTGAAAGCAGCATTGGATGAAGCGTACCAGGGCCTGAAAGAGGGAGGGATACCCATAGGCTCGGTTCTGGTTCTGAATGGCGAGATCATTGCCAAAGGTCACAACAGAAGAATGCAGCAGGGCAGTGCCATTCTGCATGCGGAAATGGATTGCATTGAACGGGCTGGAAGGCTCACGGAGAAAGACTATAAAAACTGTGTTCTGTATTCGACGCTGTCGCCATGTGATATGTGCAGCGGCACCTCTTTGCTCTATAAAATCCCGAAAATCGTAGTCGGGGAGAATGTTAATTTTAAAGGGCCGGAGGAGTATTTACGCAGTCGGGGTGTGGTGGTGGAGGTGATCAACGACAAAGAGTGTATTGACTTGATGAAGCGCTTTATTGATGAGAACCCCGGCTTGTGGAATGAGGATATTGGGGAATGACTAGTTCTCCATGAACAATGCGGTTGTGTTCCAACCAACCTCTGATCCAAAACTTAGCCGAAATTCCCGCGGCGATTGCCCGGTCCAGCGTTTGAACGCCTTGCTGAATGCCGAGCTGTCGGAGAAGCTCAAACTGGTGGCGATGTCGGTGATGGAGCGGTTGCTGTTGAGCAGTTGTGAGATGGCGGTTTCCCGGCGCAGGTCGTTCATGATATCCACAAATGACGTGTCCATTTTCTGCAGGTGACGGCGCAGGGTGCGGGTGCCCATCTGCAGGCGGGCGGCGACTTCTTCAAAGGTCAGTAACTCACCCATGTGTTGAGCCAGCAGGGCGCGCACCTGACGGTCCACGTACACTTCTTCCCGGGGTAGGGTTTCGATAAAGCGTTGTTCCACGGTATCGGCAATCTTGCGATCGGCCAATGGCAGGGGGGATTGGGCCAGGGTTTTATCCACCACGAATTCCGCATGCTCCACGTCAAAATACAGCGGGCACTTCAGGTAGCGGTGATAGGTGTGCTGATACTCCGGCGCTTGGTAGGGAAAGGCAATGTAGTCCGGCTGATGTTCCTGCCCCAGTAAAAACTGCAGGATGTTGTGGAAGTTGGTCATGATCCATTCCATGAAGAACGGGGTGCAGGGGGCCAGGGACAGGCATTCATACAACCGTACTCCCACTTGATCTTCGGTTTCAAAGTAATGCATGGTCAGCGGCGGGAACAGCAGGTTGCACAGGCGGCTGCCGGTTTGCAGGCAGTCGGCATAAGTGGATTGGTACATGGCAGACAGGCCCGCCATGCCGTGGCAACTGAGACTGGTGAAGTGGCCATTGGCCAGACCGTAATGGGGCAGGCCGCTGAGGTGGGTGTTGGCCTGCACCAGGCGAATGACGTCCTCCAGGGAGAAGGGTTGGCGGCGGGTGTCCAGGTTGCTCAGGTCCACCCCGGCGTGGTGCTCGATCTGTTTCAGGTCCAGCCCCAGGTGCAGGGGGTAACGCAAGGTGGTGGCGATGTACTCCGGCAAGATGGTGGGGGTGTTCCTGTCCACGGCAGCCGACCTCTCTTAATCAAACTCGCTGAATCAATGGGGCACGGCTCAGTTGTAATCGGTTATGGCATCGCGTGCTTGGAAAATCAGGCCAATGGGGTGGTGAGCAGGCCAGAACGCGCTTCAATCTGGCCAGAAACAGTAGGTTTTTGTCTGTTCAGCCCGCAGCGGATTCCCTAACCGCCCTGGATCACATCCCAAATCCAGCCCAGCACCAACCCCAAAAACAGCCAGCCACCAAACAGCCGGGTGTGGGCGAATGCGTAGGCAGAGAACCACAGGGGCCACACCGATTCCGGGTAGCGCTCGGGTTTGCTGTCCGGGGTGGTCTGGCTGTAGACGTGCCACAGGCGGCGGGCGGATTTCAGGCCCAGCAACACCAGCAGTGTGGGCCAGGGCAGACTGCCGCTGAGCACCAGCACCAGCACGATGGCGTACTGGGACACCAGCATGATCTGAACCCAACGCCGGGCCTGACTGTCCCCCAATATCACCGGCAGGGTGCGCACGCCTTTGGCGGCATCGGCGGCCAGTTTGTCGATGTGTTTACCGAACAGAACGCAGGTGGGACCAAGGGCATAGGCCAGGGAGATCAGGGCCACCAGCCAGGACCACTGGCCGGTAATCACGTAGTAACCACCCCCCACCATCAGGGGGCCCCACACCAGCAGTACCGCCGGTTCCCCCAGCCCCCACTTTTTCAGGGGCCAGGTATAGAACAGGACAAAAAAACAGCCGGCCAACAACAGCTGCAACACCAGTTCCCCCCGCCACCACAGCAACAGCAGACCCACGGCCAGGGCCGCCAGCCCGGTACATCCGATGAGGAAGATCATCTCTGCGCTGGACACCAGGCCACGGGCCAGGGGCTGCACGCCGTATTGGTTGCGGAAGTATTCGTCCTTGTCGATGCCGCGCCAGTAGTCAGTGGCGTCGTTGATCAGGTTGTTGGTGGCATGGGCCAGGCACAGCCCTAGGGTCACCAGGCACCAGAGACCCCAGTGCAGGGTATTGAAATACAGCGCCAGCAGGCCGGCGAGCACCGACGAACTGAAGGTCATCAACAACACTGAGGCCCGCACGCAGATCAGCCAGCGGCCGAACGGGTCCAGTTGTTGCCATTGCTCGTCGGTGAGGCGGGGCATGCCGGTGAGGGCCTTGCCCCAGATCTGGACATTAGTCATGCAGAGTCTCGTTCAGATATTGCAGAAACCGGGTCCAGGATTGCTGGTCGGCCTGGGCGCGGTAGCGATCGGAGCCGAACACCGTAAAGGCGTGCGGTGCCCCACCGTAGGTAATCAGTTCGTGGGGAATCTTGTTCTGTTCCAGTTCATTGCCCAGCTGGGCCAGGTCGTTGAGGGTGATCATGCTGTCGGCGCTGCCGTGAAACACCAGAATGCTTCCCTGGGTATGGGCGTAACTCTGCCCACCGGGTGTGCTGAGCCCGCCGTGAAAGGTGACGAAGCCTTTGCTGTCGGCACCGGCGCGGGCGTGTTCCAGAACGGCAGCCCCGCCAAAGCAATACCCCATCACCACCTGATTGTCGGTGGCGGCCCCCTGGGCTTTGGCGGTGTCCACCGCGGCCTGCACCAGGCGTCGCAGTTTGGCGCGATCTTTATACAGTGCACCGGTGTGCTGCTGTTTGTCTTCCACTTTGGTGGGGCGCACGCCTTGGCCGAACAGGTCGGCGGCAAACACGGCGTAGCCTGCCTGCTGCAGCATCTCGGCCCGCTTGATTTCATAGTCGGTGAGGCCATCCCAATCGTGCAGCAGAATCACCAGCGGCGCCTTGGCCTGGGGCGTGGCGGTGGTCGGGGTGACGTAGTAGCCCTCGTAGGGCTGGCCATCCACCTGATACGTGATGGCCTGACCATAACTCAAGGTGGTGATGAACAGCAGAACACTGCCGAACCAGTGTGATGGAATGCGCATGTGATGTCTCCCGATTGGATGCAGGGTAACACCATCATACTGAAAACACATGACGCTGCCAGTTGGCAGCGCCGATTTATGAGTCGCCGGTTATTCGTCGGCGGCCTCGGGCCCGAGCCGGGTGCGCGACAGCCAGCGCCGTACCATCTGGTAAAACACCGGTACGAACACCACCGCCAGCACGGTGGCGGCAATCATGCCGCCGATTACCCCGGTGCCGATGGCCTGGCGACTGGCCGCCCCGGCGCCGGTGCTGATGGCCAGGGGCAGCACGCCGAAGGTGAACGCCAGTGAGGTCATCAGGATCGGGCGCAGGCGCATGCGGCAGGCGTTGATGGTGGCCTGCAGCAATGAGGTGCCTTTGTGTTCCTCGTCCTTGGCGAATTCCACAATCAGGATGGCGTTCTTGGCCGCCAGACCGATGATGGTGATCAGCCCCACTTTGAAGAACACATCGTTGGGCAGGCCGCGCATGTACACCGCCGCCAGCGAACCCAGTATGCCCAACGGCACCGCCAGCACCACGGCAATGGGAATGCTCCAGCTTTCATAGAGGGCCGCCAGGGACAGGTACACCACCAGCAGCGACAGCATGAACAGGGCCGGTGCCTGGGCTTCGGACAAGATCTCCTCATAGGAGGCGCCGGACCATTCAAAGCTGAACCCGGGCGGCAGCCGGGCCGCCATACTTTCCATTTCCAGCATGGCTTCACCGGAACTGATGCCGGGCGCCGCCTGGCCACCGATCTTCATGGAGGGCACGCCGTTGTAGCGGGTCAGGCGGGGGGATCCCATGGTCCACTGGAGATCGGCAAAGGCGGAAAACGGCACCATTTCCCCGGCCTGATTGCGCACCCGCAGTTGCTTGATGTCCTCCGGCAACATGCGGGCGCTGGCATCCGCCTGCAGAATCACTTTCTGCACCTGGCCCTGATTCACAAAGTCGTTGATGTAGGCGGAACCCAGGGCGATGCTCAGGGTGCTGTTGATCTCGCTGATGTCGATGCCCAGGGCGCGAGCTTTTTCCCGATCCACGTCCACCCGCAGTTGCGGATTGTCTTCCATGCCTTCCGGGCGCACTCCCTGCAGTTTGTTGTTCTGCATGGCCATGCCCAGCATGATGTTACGGGCTTCGGTGAGTTTTTCATGGCCCTGGCCACCCACGTCCTTCAGCTGGAATTCAAAACCGGTGGCGGTGCCCAGTTCCGGGATCGACGGCGGGTTGAGGGGGAAGATAATGGCGTCGCGCACCCCGGCGAGGGCGCCCCAGGCGCGACCGATGATGGCGTCCACTTGCTGGTCCGGCCGGCGGCGTTCATCCCAGGGTTTCAGGCGCACGAAGGCGATGCCGGCGTTCTGCCCGCTGCCGAAAAAACTGAAGCCGGCAATGGCGACAATTTTTTCCACGTTGGGGTCGTTCTGCAGGAAATAATTTTCCATGGAACGCAGCACGCGGGTGGTGCGCTCCTGGGTGGCCCCGGCGGGCAGTTGCACGATGGTGATGAAGTAGCCCTGGTCTTCCTGGGGCAGGAAGGAGGTGGGCAGGCGGAAGGCGAAGAAGGTGACGCCACCCACCAGGATCAGATAGATCAGCATCACCCGGCCGCCGCGCTTGAGCAGGTAACCCACCCCGGTTTCATAGCGGCCGGTAAAGCGGTCAAAAGTGCGGTTGAACCAGGCGAAGAAGCCCCGTTGATGAGGGGCGTGATCGTGCTTCAGCAAGGTGGCGCACAGCGCCGGGGTCAGGCTCAAGGCCAGGAACGCCGAGAACAGAATGGACGTAATCAGTGCCAGGGAGAACTGCCGGTAGATGGCGCCCACGGAGCCGCTGAAAAACGCCATGGGGATGAACACGGCCACCAGCACCACGGTGATGCCGACGATGGCGCCGGTGATCTGGGTCATGGCTTTCTGGGTGGCGGCCTTGGGCGAGAGCCCTTCCTCGCGCATGATGCGTTCCACGTTTTCCACCACCACGATGGCGTCGTCCACCAGAATGCCGATGGCCAGCACCAGACCGAACAACGTCAGCACGTTGATGGAAAAACCGAACAGGCCCATGCCGATGAAGGCCCCCAGTACCGCCACCGGCACCACCAGGGTGGGAATCAGGGTGGCGCGCAGGTTTTGCAGGAACAGGAACATCACCAGGAACACCAGCAGCACCGCCTCGAACAGGGTCTGCACCACTTCAGAAATGGAAATCCGCACAAAGTCGGTGGTGTCGTAGGGGTTATCCCATTCCATCCCGGCAGGAAAGAACGCTGCCAGTTGAGCCATGCGTTCCTTCACCAGGGCGGAGGTCTCCACCGCATTGCCGGTGGGGGAAAGCTTGATGCCGATGGCCGCGGCCGGTTGCCCGTTGACGTAGGCGGTGGAGGCGTAGGATTCACCCCCCAGTTCTACCCGGGCCACGTCCGCCAACATCACCTTGGAACCGTTGGAGTTCACTTTCAGCAGGATCTGTTCAAACTGTTCCGGCGTGTTGAGGCGGCTGTCGGTGACCACCGTGGCGTTCAGCATCTGGCCCACGGGTGCCGGCAGGCCCCCCAGTTCACCGGCAGCCACCTGCACATTCTGGGATTGGATGGCGGCCGCCACGTCGCTGGGGGTGAGGGCGAAGGCGGTGAGCTTGATGGGGTCCAGCCAGATGCGCATGGCATACTCGGTGCCGAACACTTCGGCTTCACCCACTCCTTTGATGCGGCGCAGCTCATCCAGCAGGTAACTGTTGGCATAGTTACCCAGGGCGATGGAATCCATATTGCCGTTGCTGGAACTGACGGTCAGGATCATGAGGAAATTGCGGGTGGCTTTTTCCACCCGCAGACCCTGGCGGCGTACCGGTTCCGGCAGCCGTGCCTCCACCCGTTTCACCCGGTTGTTCACTTCCACCTGGGCAATGGCAAAGTCGATGCCGGGCTCAAAGGTAATGGTGATGTTGGCTGTGCCGTTGGAGCTGCTTTCGGAGCTCAGGGACAACAGGCCCTCGATGCCGTTCATCTCCTGCTCCACCACCGCGGTGACGGTTTCCTCCAGGATTTTGGCGTTGGCACCGGGGTAGGTGGCACTCACCCGCACCGAAGGGGGCGCGATATTGGGGTACTGGGCCACCGGCATGTCCATCACCGTGAGGGCGCCCCCCAGCATGATCAGCAGGGCCAGCACACAGGCGAAGATGGGCCGGTTGATAAAGAAGTGCGCCATGGTTACTTCACCCCGTCAGTGGAAGCCGCCATTTCAGGGGTTCTGTCAGGGGTTCTGTCTGGGGCACCGTCAGAGCTGCTGTTATCCGTACTGGTGGATTCCGCCACCACGGCTTTCACCGTGGCGCCGGGGCGAGCCTTCTGCAGGCCCTCGATGATCACCTGCTCGCCGCCCTGCAGACCGCTCTTGATGATCCAGCGATCGCCCTGGGCCCGGTCGGTTTTCACCGGCAGCGGGACCACCTTGCCGTCCGGCAGTACCGACATCACCATATCCCCTTGGGCAGTCCGGATCAAAGCCCGTTGGGAGATCGTAAGTGCTTGCTTATACTCTGCCTGATCCAGGCTTACCCGCACGAACATCCCCGGCAGCAACAGCCGTTCCGGGTTGGGTAACTGGGCCCGCAGCAGGATCTCGCCGGTGCCCGGGTCCACGGTCATTTCGGAGAACAGCAGCTTGCCGCCGTGGGGGTATTCACTGCCGTCTTCCAGCAAAACGGTCACGTGGGGGTCTTCCACCGACAGGTCCTGGCCTTCACTGCCCCGTCGTAAACGCAGCAATTCGCTGCTGGACTGGGTAAAATTCACATAAATCGGGTCCAGCTGCTCGATGGTGGCCAGGTGGGTGGCGCCGCTGTTGCCCACCAGGGCACCTTCGGACACCAGGGCGCGGCCGATGCGGCCGGTGATGGGCGCCCGTACGCTGGCGTATTCCAGGTCGATCCGGGAGCGGGCCACGGCGGCCTGGGCGGCGGCCACGTCGGCTTCCGCCTGCTTGGCCAGGGCGAAGGCCTCATCGTAATCCTGCTGGCTGACCGCTTTGCGTTTCAACAGGTTGGCGAACCGCTTCTGCTTGAGGGTGGCCTGGGTCAGATCCGCCTTGGCCCGGGCCAGCCGGGCTTCGGCCGCATCCAGGTCCGCCTGCAGGGTGCTGGGATCAATCTGGAACAACAGCTCACCGGAGTCCACCTCGGTGCCTTCGGTGAAGCGGCGTTCCTGGATAATGCCTTCCACCCGGGCCCGTACTTCGGCTGTGCGCAGCGCCTGCACCCGGCCCGGCAAGGTGGTTTTCACCACCAGGTGACGGGGCGTCACCACCTCCACCAGCACTTCGGCGGGGGGCATTTGCATGCCGGCGGGTCCCGGGGCACCGCTTTCGGAGTCATTACAGCCCCACAGCAGCAGGGCGGCGGTCAGCAGGGTGGCGGTGGCGCGCCCGCGGGGCGAAGACAACCGCAACCGGGGGAAGCATGACGAGGACGACATCAACGAGGACAACATCTTGATAAACCTCAATTATTGGGAATTCAGGTTGGAACGAAACTGGCGTGATTAATTTATATACGCTTTAATCATACATTCATGTATGTATAATTGATATAGAGTATAGACAAAAGTAAACGAGTCATGGTGAAAAAAACCAAAGAAGAAGCGTTGGAGACCCGCAACCTCCTGCTGGATACGGCTGAGTGCGTGTTTAACCAGAAAGGAGTATCGGGCACCACCCTGGCGGACATTGCCTCGGCTGCCGGCGTCACCCGGGGCGCCATTTACTGGCATTTCAAAAACAAGGCGGATCTGTTTGAAGCCATGTGCGAGCGGGTGCGGTTGCCCATGGAAACCATGATTGCGGCGGGGGCTGAAGATGGGGTGGCCGACCCCATGGGGGAGCTGCGCAAAACCGTGGACTACTTTTTCCTGAAAGTGGCCACTGACCTGCACCACCATCGGGTGTTCGATATTCTCTTTAACAAGTGTGAGTTTGTGGAGCAGCTGGGGCCGATCATCGATCGGGATGCCCGGGTGCGGGAAGCGTTCCGGGAGCGCTTCGAGCGCACCTTTGCCAATGCCGTGCGTCTGGGGCAGTTGCCTGCGTCCACCAATGTGCCGCTGGCGGTGAATGCCTATCTTTCCTACACCAAAGGCATCATGCGCAGTTGGCTGTTGGAACCGGAGTCGTTCGACCTGCATCGCGATGGCATGCGTATGATGGATGGCTTCTTCGACATGCTGGGATCCAGCACAGCGTTACGGGACTGAATTGCGCCGCCGCTCGTGTTTCCTCAAATGCAACGCGGCGGCTTTGCCCAACTCCACCAGCACCATAATACCGCCGGCCCCGCCAATCACCCATAACCACTGTTGTGGACTCAACCCCTGGGACTGGAACAACTCCTTGAAACCCGGCAGGTAGTTAAACAGCATCTGCAGGATCACCACCGCGCTCACCGCCAGCCAGACTGGCCAGCCGCCCAGGGGCTGGCTGTGTTGCCACAGGGGGCGATGGCTGCGGCAGTTGAACAGATAAAAAATTTCGTAGAACACCAGGGCGTTTACCGCCAGGGTGCGGGCCTGCTCCACGCTGTCACCCTGTTGCAGTGACCAGTAAAACAATCCAAACACCAGCACGCTGCCCAGCGCACCCACGATCAGCAGACGCTGCAACACCGCTGCGGTCATCAACCCCTGTTGCGGCGGGCGTGGGCCCAGGCTCATGATGTGGGGCTCCGCCGGCTCAAAACTCAGGGCCAGGGCCAGGGTAATGGCGGTGATCATGTTCACCCACAGGATCTGCGCCGGGGTGATGGGCAGCACCAGCCCCAGCAGGATGGCCACGCTGATGACGCTGGCTTCCGCCAGGCTGGTGGGCAGAATGAAGAGGATGGCTTTGACGATGTTGTCGTACACAGTACGGCCTTCCCGCACCGCCTGCACCAGGGTGGCAAAATTGTCGTCGGTGAGCACGATGTCGCTGGCGTCCTTGGCGGCGTCGGTGCCCTTGCGGCCCATGGCGATGCCGATGTCCGCTTTGCGCAGGGCCGGGGCATCGTTGACGCCATCGCCGGTCATGGCCACCACCTGCTGCTGTTGTTGCAGGGCCTGCACGATGCGCAGCTTGTGTTCCGGGCTGGTACGGGCGTAGACATCGCATTCCTGCACCCGTTGCGGAAACTGCTCCGGATCGATCTGATCCAGCTCCGCTCCGGTCATCACCCGGTTGGCCTGCAGACCCAGCTGGCGGGCGATGGCCCCGGCTGTGTGTGGGTTGTCCCCGGTGATCATCTTGACGCGGATACCCGCGCTTTGACACTGGCGGATGGCGGCGATGGCTTCCTCCCGCGGGGGATCGGTAATGCCCACCAGGCCCACCAGAATCAGGCCGGACTCCGCATCGGCATACTGCAGTTCAGTCATCTCCGGCACCGGTTTATAGGCCAGGGCCATCACTCTGAGTCCGTCTTTGGCCAGGGATTCGATGGCCTGATTCCAGAACGCCGGGTCCAGGGGCTGGGGCCCGGCCTGCTCCAGCTGCTGATGGCAAAACGGCAGCAACCGATCCGGGCCGCCCTTCACCAGGATCTCGTGCTGGCCGGTGTGATCGTGTTGCAGGGTGGCCATGTAGCGGCGTTCGGATTCAAACGGCAGCAGATCATGTCGGTGCCAGGTTTGGCGCACCTGCTCCGGCGTCAATCCGGCTTTCAGGGCCAGGCTCACCAAGGCGCCTTCCGTGGGGTCGCCGCTCAATTGCCAGAGGTTCTCCTGTTTGGTGACCGACGCCGTGTTGCAGAGCAGGGCAATGCGGCTGAGACAGTCCAGCTGGGGGTGATCGCCACAGCGCCAGGCCTGCGCGCCGGCCTGCACGTTACCGTTATCGCCGTAACCCGTGCCGGTCACCGTCAGTGCCTGGTCGGCGAAGACAACCTGGGTAGCGGTCATTTCATTGCGGGTGAGGGTGCCGGTTTTGTCGGAACAGATCACCGACACCGAACCCAGCACTTCCACCGAGGGCAGTTTGCGCACCAGGGCCCGGTGGCGGGCCATCTTCTGCACGCCCACCGCCAGAGTGATGGTGACCACCGCCGGTAACCCTTCCGGTACGGCCGCCACCGCGATTCCCACCGCCGCCTGGAACATGGCCAGCAGATCATAGTGACGTACCCAGACGCCGAACAGCATCAATACCCCGGACAACCCCAGGATCAGATAGGTCAGCTGGCGGGCAAACTGGTGCAGGCGCCGGGTCAGGGGTGTTTGCGGCACCTCCGCCTGTTTCACCAGTTCACCGATGTTGCCCAGTTCGGTATTGCGGCCGGTGTCGCTCACCAGGCCCTGGGCGCTGCCGTAGGTGACCAGGGTGCCCATGAACGCCATGTTGCTGCGCTCGGCCAGAACCGTGGTCTCTGCCAACGCGGCGTCGCGCTTGCTGACGGGCTGGGATTCGCCGGTGAGAGCCGATTCGTCGCAGTGTAAATCCTTGATTTCAAACAGTCGCACATCCGCCGCTACCCGGTCGCCGGATTGCAGCAGAATCACGTCGCCGGGCACCAGCTGTTCGCTGTCCAGGCTGACAATGTGGCCGTTGCGCCACACCCGGCACTCCGTGCGCACCATGCGGTGAATGGCCCGCAGTGCCGCCTCGGCTTTGCCTTCCTGGATGAAACCGATGAGGGCGTTGACCAGCACCACGGCGTAGATCACCGCGGCATCCACATAATGCTGCAGCAGCAGGGAGAGCGTCGCGCTCGCCAGCAACACGTAGATCAATACGTTATTGAACTGGGCCAGGAGTCGGTGCCAGGACGGGCGGGGTTTGACCTCGGGCATGCGGTTGGGCCCGAACTCCTGCAAGCGTTGCGCGGCGGTCTCCGCGCTGAGGCCTTCGGGACCGGAGCTGAGTCGGGCAAAGGCGTCGGTCAAAGTGTGAGAATGCAGTTTCCCCATGTACAATGGTAATCCGTCTGGTTGGAACAGGAGGGTGTTTCTGAACGCGCAGTCATCATGGCAATTTGGGATGTATTAAGCAATGGAATGGATGAAACGGTTTAAACACTCAGCGTTGTTCGGAATGGGGCGCGATTCCCTGTCGGCAACCTTCAATGATGAACTGCACCACCATGCCGGTTGGGTGCTGTTGTTCAGTTGTGCCATGTCCCTCACTTGGCTCAGCTACATTCCGGTGGATACCCTGTTGCATCCGGAGCAGGGCGCCATTGTGATGTTGCGCTGGGGGCTGGTGGTGGTGAGTGTCATCGTGTTGATGCTGCGACGTGTACGCTATTTTCGGGAACGCAATCAGATTCTGCTGGTGCTGTGGGGTTGGTACCTGACCGGTGCCTGTGGTGCCATCACCGGATTGACCGCCGTGGACCCCACCTATGTCTCTGGCTTTGTGCTGGTGACCTGTTTGATCCCGATGGCGCCATTGCGGGTGCCCTACGCCCTGTCCAGCCTGGCGCTGGGGTTATTGGCGTTACTGGTTTCGGCAAGCTATGTGGGGGTGGATCTGACCCAGACCCGGGTGCGCTACACCGTCAACGATGTGGTGGTGGCGTCCATGATTGTGACCTTCTTTATTTTTCTCATGAACAGTTACCGCTACCGCACCTGGAAAAGCGCCAAAATCATTGAGCGTGAGTCCAGCATCAAAGTGCAGCAGGCGGATTTGCAGAGCCAGGCCAAAAGCCGTTTCATTGCCACCATGAGCCATGAAATCCGCACCCCCATGAACGGGGTGATTGGCATGGCGGAAATGCTGCAGACCACTTCCCTGAGCAAGGAACAGAAAAACTTTGTGGATGTGATTTCCTACTCCAGCCGCTCGCTGTTGAATGTGATCAACGACATCCTGGATTATTCCAAAATCGAAGCCGGTCGCGTCACCCTGGAAAAAACCGACTTTGATGTGTATGCCCTCTGTGCCGAGATCGCCACCATTTTCAAATCCACCGCCGACAAAAACAGCATCGAGTTTGTGGTGTGTGTGGACCCGGATGTGCCGACCCATGTGAAAGGTGATCCCTCACGCTTGCGTCAGGTGTTATTGAACCTGATCGGCAACGCCTTCAAATTCACCCGGGTGGGGCGGGTGGAAGTGAAAGTGGAAAAAGGCCCGGACACCCTCGATGGCGGCGAGCTGGCGTTCACCATTCTGGATACCGGTATTGGCATCTCCCAGGTGCAGCAGGCCAAACTGTTCAAACCGTTCCAACAGGCGGACAGCTCCATCACCCGGGAATACGGTGGCAGTGGTCTGGGTTTGAGTATTTCCAAATCCCTGATCGAGCTGATGGGTGGGGACATCACAGTGGACAGCGCGCCACGGCAGGGCTCCACCTTCAGTTTCACCATCTACTATGAAACCGCTGCGGCAGTGGAGACCGTGGAGCCCCTGCCGCGTTTTAACGGCGTGTGCCTGTTGCTCACCGGGCGCCCCAGTCATTACGGCATGGAGTTGAGTCGGCATCTGCAGCACTGGGGTATCCAGGTGGAGAACGAACGTCAGGTGAGCCAGGCCATCACCCGCTTGTCCACCGCGGACCACGGTTGTGATGTGGTGGTGCTGGACCTGGACAGCAACAGCGATCTGGACCCCCTGGTGGTGGAGCAGTTGCAGTCTTTGTGTCGTTCCCACGGGATTGAATGTCTGGTGCTGTGTTCAGAGGAGTATCCAAGCTACAGTTTCAGCGTGATGACCAAACCGGTGTGTGCGTTTCAGTTCAGAAAACCCCTGGCCCAGGCCCTGGGGCTGCTCGATGAACACCATCCCGCCGCGCAAATGAG
Source organism: Ketobacter sp. (assembly GCF_003671495.1). Classification (GTDB taxonomy): domain Bacteria; phylum Pseudomonadota; class Gammaproteobacteria; order Pseudomonadales; family Ketobacteraceae; genus Ketobacter. Next base: position 23,680 of record NZ_RCHN01000032.1, read on the forward strand.
CGCATTGCGGTCGGAGTTGTCAGGCTGCTCGGTGTTGGTGGCCGAAGACAACGACATCAACCAGAAAGTGATCACCAGCATGTTGGACAAGTTGGGTGCCCGTTATCAGGTGGCACAGAACGGCCGCCAGGCCTGCGCCGAATATGCCCAGGCCCACGATGAGTTTGATGTGATCCTGATGGATTGCGAAATGCCGGTGATGGACGGCGAGGCTGCCACCCGCCGTATCCGGCAACAGGAACAAGCGGAAAACTGGGTTCGAACACCGATCATTGCCCTGACCGCCCATGCCATGAAGGAACACATCGACAGTTGCCTGGCGGCGGGCATGGACGATCATATTTCCAAGCCGGTGGAAATGAATGTGTTGCGGGAAAAAATTTTGAAGGCGGCGCGCTCTGCTACAGCACAGAGCGCGCAACCCAGGGAAGGCTGATTGAAGGTTGATTACTGGAACGGATTGCGGATGACCATGAGGCGCAGTTCCGTCATGTCTTCCATGGCCCAGCGGATGCCTTCGCGGCCCAGGCCACTGTCTTTAACGCCACCGTAGGGCATGTGATCCACGCGCCAGGAGGGAATGTCGCCAATCACCACGCCGCCCACTTCCAGTTCGTCCCAGGCTTTTTGTGCCTGATACAGATCCCGGGTGAAGATACCGGCCTGCAAACCGAAGCGGCTGTTGTTGATGTCCTTGATCACCACATCGAAATCATCGAACGGCGCCAGCACGGCCACCGGGCCGAAGGCTTCTTCTGCACACACGGCCTGGGAGGAATCCACGTTCTCCAACAGCGTGGCCTGCAGCATGGTGCCTTCGCGATCACCGCCACACAACAGGGTGGCACCGGCGGCCACCGCGTCGTTGATCCAGCCGTGCAGGCGCGAGGCTTCCGCTTCGCTGATCATGGGGCCAATGAACGTTTGCGGATCTTTGGGATCACCACTCTTCAGCGCCTTGGTTTTTGCCACCAGTTTTTCTTTGAACGTGGCGTACACATCGCGGTGTACGTAAATCCGTTGCACGCCAATGCAGCTTTGGCCGGATTGATAGAACGCACCAAAAATAATGCGCGCCACGGCGTCTTCCAGGTCCCAGTCTTTGTCCACTACACAGGCGGCGTTGCCGCCCAGTTCCAGCACCACCGGTTTTTTGCCGGCGCGGGCTTTCAACTGCCAACCCACATCGGGGGAGCCGGTAAAACTCAACAGTTTCAAACGGTCGTCTTCGGTGAGCAGGTCGGCGCTGTCACGGCGGCAGGGCAGAATGGAAAACGCGCCTTTCGGCAAATTGGTTTCCGCGAGGATTTCGCCGATCAGGATGGCGCCGATGGGGGTGAGGCTGGCGGGCTTCAACACAAAGGGGCAGCCGGCGGCGATGGCCGGTGCGACTTTATGGGCCGCCAGATTCAACGGAAAATTAAACGGGCTGATGAACGCACAGGGGCCGATGGGCACCCGCTTGGTCATGCCGCTGTAGCCTTTGGCACGGGCGCTGATGTCCAGGGGAATGGTTTCGCCGTATTGGCGTGCGGTTTCTTCGGCCGCGATCTTAAAGGTGTCGATCAGGCGCGTGACTTCGCCCTTGGCGTCGTTGATGGGTTTGCCGGCTTCCACACACAGGGCATAGGCCAGCTCATCAAAGCGTTCGCGGAAACGGGTAACGCAATGCTCCAGCACCGCCTGCCGTTCAAACATGGGCATCTTGGCCATGGCCTCGGCGGCATCACAGGCGGCGCCGATGGCCTGATCCAGTACATCCGGTGTGGCCAGGGGGGCAACCGCTGCCAGTTCGCCGCTGTACTTGTCGTAGATTTTCAAATCCTGGTTGGCGTACACCGCCTCGTTGGCCAGGTAATAGGGGTATTCTTTTTTCAGCATGGGGTTTCTGCCTTGGTCTTTAAGGTGCCATCACAAGTTGTTCCAGTGCGCTGCGAATCTCCGCCGGTATGGGTACAGACTTGTTCTCGGCCCGGTTCACAAACACGTGAATAAAATCTCCGAACGCGCAAGCGGTGTCTTCACCCTGTTTGAAAATACCGACGCCGTAGGTGACGGAACTGTTGCCTAATTTATTGACCCGTAAACCCGCTTCGATCTCATCGGGGTAGGCGATGCCGGAAAGGTAGCTGCAGCTGGAATTTACCACATACCCTACCACCGGTGCATTCTGAATATCCAGACCGCCTTTTTCGATCAGGTAACGGTTTACGGCAGAATCAAAGTAGGAATAATAGGTTACGTTGTTCACGTGACCATAAATATCGTTGTCCATCCAGCGGGTGGTGATGGGATAAAAAAGTTTGTAATCGCTGCGGGCAATGGGTTTGTCGATGGCTTTGTTGTCGCTCATGTCATTACTTCTTTGTTCAATAAAATGAATTACCAGGCGGCCTGGTAAATGGCGAATGCATCCTGCTCGGTTACTTGCCGTGGATTATTCACCAACAGCCGTTGTTGTGCCATGGCATCGGATGCCAGGGTGGCGATGAAATCCTCCGGCACGTCGCAATCCCGCAAACGATTGGGCAGGGACACTTTTGCAATCAGGGTTTCAATCCATTGAATCAATTTGTCGGTGACCACGTCATCACCGCCTGCGACAAAATCCTCACCCATGATGATCGGTGCCAGCTCAGCATAAAGTGACTTCGCGCTGGGAGCATTGAAGCGCATGACGTGGGGCAACACCAGCGAGTTGCTGAGGCCATGGGGTATGTGGAAGTGTCCTCCCAGGGGGTAGGCCAGGGCGTGCACTGCGGCCACCGGTGCATTGGCAAACGCTTGCCCCGCCAACAGGGCACCCAGCAGCATATTGCTGCGGGCTTCCACATCGGTGCCGATGCGCACGGCAGTGAGAATATTGCGTGACAACAGACGCAATGCTTCCTTGGCCAGCATATCCGACAGCGGATTTTTCTTGTGCACAGACGTGTAGGCTTCAATGGCGTGCACCATGGCGTCGATGCCGGTGGCGGCGGTGACATGGGCCGGCAGGCCCACGGTGAGTTCCGCATCCAGCAGGGCGATGTCCGGTTGCAACACCGGCGATACCACACCGGCCTTGGTGGTTTCACCGGTGGTGACGATGGCAATGGGGGTGACTTCAGAACCGGTGCCGGCGGTGGTGGGCACCTGGATCAGGGGCAGGCGCGGCTCCTTGGCATTGCCCACCCCGTACATGTCCGCCAGGGACTGGTTGCACTGGGGGTGGGCGAGGATGGCCACCAGTTTGGCCACGTCCATGGAACTGCCGCCGCCGAACCCCACCACCAGGTCGGCCCCCAGGGCGCGGGCGGCGCTGACTGCTTCCAGCACGGTGCTGTCCGCCGGGTCCGGTTCCACCGCGTCATAGACCTGCACCTGCACGCCGACGGCCTCGAAGCTGGGCAACACCCGTTCCAGCAGCCCGGCCTTGATGATGCCGGCATCGGTCACCAGCATGACCGCCCGGGCCCCCTGTTGTTGACACAGGGCGCCAAGCTGGCGGGCACTGCCGGGTTCGTTGATGATGGTTTTGGTGGTGGAGAATGTGAATGCCTGCATGGGAGTGGGCACCTCAAAATTGACGGAGTTGCCCTATTTTATCACGTCCGTTTGCGGCAGATGGGACAAAAACCTGGGTAAACAGGCCATCAAATATCAGCGTTTGGCCTCTAAACCGTCATCATCGGCCCGCTGCCAGCGGTTTATGGTGTTCACCAGCAGACGGTGCAGCAACAGCGTGACACAAAGGGTGGCGTAGACCAGGCCTTCCTGTTCCCCCACCTTGGCCTCCATCAGGACATGGGCCACCGCCAGTATGCTCAGGGGGTACATGGCCCGGTGCAGTTGTCGCCAGCGTTTGCCGAGGGTGCGGCGGGCCCATTGGGGCGAGGTCAGGGCCAGCAGTAAAGACAGTATCCAGGCCAGCAGGCCCATTTGCAGGAAGGGGCGCTCGCGCAGGTCCTGCCACCACCAGCCCATATTCCAGTCCAGTTCCAGGTGCAGATAGATGCCCGCATGCCAGCTCAGATAGAAAAAGCTGAACAGGCCCAGCATGCGCCGCGACTTGATCAGGAAATTCCAGTCCGCCAGCCGCTTACCGAATTTCAACCGGAGCCGTTTGCAGAGAAAGCCCAGCCAGCGCCGCAGGGGGGTAATGGCCAGGGTCAGCAGCAGGTAGAACATGGCCCAGAAGCCGGTGCGGGCGATGAGGGCCTCGAACGGATTGAAGCCCAGGCCATCCCCCAGGGTATCCCGCAGCAACAACAGGCCCGGAATCAAGCTGAACAGGAACAGTCCCAGGCGGAACCAGTGATCGTTTTGATTGCACCAACGCAACAGGGCCATCAGTAGTGTTGCTGCAGATCGAGGCCCTGGTACAAGTGCGCCACCTGTTCGGCGTAACCATTGAACATCAGGGTAGGCTGTTTGCGGCTCTGGCCCAGGGGTACTTCCCGGCGCTGACTCCAGCGGGGATGGGCCACCTCCGGATTGACGTTGGCGTAAAAGCCGTATTCCCGGGGCGCGGCCCGTTGCCAGGTGGTGGTGGGTTGTTCCGTCAGCAGTTCAATGTGTTGTACCGCCTTGATGCTCTTGAAACCGTATTTCCAGGGCACCACCAAGCGCAGTGGGGCGCCGTTCTGCGGTGGCAGGCTGGCGCCGTACAGGCCAGTGGCCAGCAGGGTTAGGGGGTGCATGGCTTCGTCCAGGCGCAGAGCTTCCTCGTAGGGCCAGTCCAGGGTGGGATGGCGCTGGCCGATCATCTCTTTGGGATTGACGATGGCGCGGAACCGCACATAACGCGCGTTGGACAGGGGTTGCGCCAGGGCGATGATATCCTTGAGCATGACACCCTGCCAGGGCACCACCATGGACCAGCCTTCCACGCATCGAAATCGATAGATGCGTTCCACCGGGCACAATTTGGCAATGGCGTCCAGATCCAACGTCAGGGGCTTTGCCACGGCGCCGGACAGGGTCAGCTCCCAGGGCGACAAGGTCAGGCGGCGGGCCAGGATGCGCACCGCTTCCTTGTCGGTGGAGAATTCATAATAGTTGTTGTAGCCGGTGGCGTATTTTTTGGGGGTAATGGGGCTGGCGGGTTCGGCGATGGGCGGCACGATGCTGTGCGCTGCGGACGGCGCCGGACAGGCCTCGCTGCCCTGGCCCAGTTGCGGCAGAGCCAGGCCCAATCCCGCCAGGGGCAGGGCCTGCAACAACCGGCGGCGTTGCTGGAACACCTTCGGGTCGGTGATCTGACTGGCCGGTGGGATTAGATACTGCCATCCCATTGTTCAGTCCCGAATGGCTTTCAGGTACAGCATCAGTGAATTGATCTCTGCATCGGTCAGTTGATCACCCCAGGGCGGCATGTGTTTGGACCGGCCCACCGCTTCCCCGCCTTTCACAATGATGTCCTTCAGATATTGATCCGGCAGTCGCGACGCGGTCAGGTCAGCCGGCGGTGGCGTTTTCAGCAGTTTGGACATGCGACCATCCCCCTCACCGAACTGGCCATGGCACAGCACACAGCGGGTGCTGTAAATCTGTTGCCCCAACTTACGGTCCGCCGTGCGGCCGCTGTCGACATTTTCCAGCAGAGCGTAGGCGCGGGTTTTATCCGTACGCAGCAACATCACGAAATCGGAAACGGATTCCAGTTCGCTCCAGCTCAGCTCCTTGCCGAAGGGTGGCATATAGTGGGACAGGTCGCGGTAGTGGGGCCCCAGCACGGTGGCGTTCAGCACGCCGGCCCGGTCCTGCGCCACCCGCCCGGTGAGCAGAGATGTGTTGGGATACTCCTTCAGTCGCATCGGGAGTATTCCCTCACCCATGCCCTTGCCGCCGTGGCACAGCACGCAGCGGGCAGCGTAAACCTTGGCACCCAGCTCTACGCTGGGAGTGGGGTCATCGTAAGCCGCCTGGGCCGGAAGCGAATGACTGAACAGCGTCAGGCCCGCGGCAATGAGCAGTACAATCCCTTGTATCCACATGAGTCTATTCCTGTACCTGAATGGTCATCCGCATTTCCGGGTGGATCGCGCATTCCACTTCCACTTCACCGGCCGTCTCGAAGGTGACGTCACGGGATTCGCCCTGGGGATACGACCCCAGATCAAACATCTCGGCGTCGCTCAGACTGAACACGTTGTGGAAAAACGGATCGTTGTTGGTGAACTTGACGGTGTCACCCACTTTTATGGTGAGCTGATCCTGGGTGAATTTTTTATCCTTCTGGCCTACTTCGAATTGCTCGGCCAGCAGATTGGTGCTGAACAACAGGGTGGGAACGATCAAGAGTAAACGGGTGTGCATGGTAAGACTCCTTGTCCGGTCAAAAGGTGTTGGGTGGCAGAACGGGCAGTGCAAATGGTTCGGGCGGCGTGGTCAGCGCTTTCATGAATTCCACCAGGTCTGCTTTTTCCTGTTGGGAAAGGCTGAGCTTTTTCATGTTGGGGGACAGGTTGGTGGTCACGGTGCCGCCGGTTTCATAGTGATCCACCACGTCCTTCAACGTCATGGCCGAGCCGTCGTGAAAATACGGTGCAGTCAGGGTGATGTCGCGCAGGGTCGGGGTTTTGAAAGCCCCCTTCATCAGGCCGATGGGTTTGATGGCATAGCGGCCCATGTCCGGATTTTCCATTCCCCAGGAATCCAGCCCAATGTTGTGGAAACCATTGTCGGTGAAATTGGGGGCGGAATGGCACACGGCACAGTTGCCTTTGGCCGGGTCCACAAACAGTTTGAAGCCATTCACCTGCTGCGCCGTCATTGCTTTTGCATCCCCCTTTATCCAGCGATCAAAGGGGGAGTTGTTGCTGATCACGGTTCTTTCAAAATTGGCGATGGCCATGGCCAGGGTTTCATCGGTAATGCCCTGGCCCGGATAAGCCCGTTCAAATGCCGCCACATACGTGGCATTGTTCTGCAAAAAGCGCAGCGCCATCGACAGGTCCACATTCATTTCCGCGCTGGACAACATGGGGCCAATGGCCTGGTCTTCCAGGGATTTTTTGCGGCCGTCCCACATTTGCAGGTGGTTGTAGGCGGTGTTGGTGACCGTGGGGGAGGCGCGGCCCAGAACCTTGCTCTTGAAGCCCTTGGCAGTGGGCAGGCCGTCAGACCAGCCGAACAACGGACTGTGACAGGTGGCGCAGGACATGTTGCCGTCACCGCTCAAGCGCGGATCAAAAAACAGCATCTTGCCCAGGCTGGCCCGCTCTGCACTGGGGGCATTGTTTTTCGGGTAAGGAACGGCGGGCAGCAACCACTCCTGCAGGCTCGGGTCTCCGGCTTTGTACACATAGTCGCTGTCGGCCAGCGCCAGTCCACTGATGATGGTGCACCACAGGCCAAAGGCGGCCGCCCGGTATCGGTTGTTCATAGAACCTCCTTGTTATTGTTTGAAAAAAGACACCATATTCGTCAGCGTATTGGAGGACGCGGACAGGTTGTTGGACAGCTCGTCCATTTGCGAAGCGCTGCTCAGTGCCGAATCGCTGATTTCCTGTAGTTGCTCGATGTGATGGTGAATGTCATCAATACCCTGCAATTGCGAGCGGTTGATATTCAGGGCGGACAGGATTTGTTGGCGGGAATGATCAGAATGCTCGTTGGCCCGCTTCACATCGTTGGCACTGTGTTCGAACAGGGCCAGATTGCTTTGCAATTCGGTGTTCACCACTTCCAGTAAATCGGTAACCTGTTGGAAGTGATGGGTCATGGTGGAGGCCAGGCCGGAGATCTCCTTGACCGCCTCCCCACTGCGATTGGCCAGTGCCCTTACTTCATCGGCCACCACGGCAAAGCCCCGCCCCTGCTCACCGGCGCGGGCGGCTTCAATGGCAGCATTCAATGCCAGCAGATTGGTCTGTTCTGACACACTCTGAATGGTGACCGCGATGCTGGTGATGGAATTGGCGGATTCCGACAGGGTGGTGATTTGCCGCGACAATGAATGCACCTGGGATTCAAACTGTTGCTGCAGCTGGGCGGATTCAATGATGCGGAGGTTGGCTTCGGCGCAGCTTTTGGCGGTGTCTTCGGCGTCGTTACTGCTGCTCTCCAGAATGGTGCTGACCTGGTTGGCGATCTGCAGCAGCTGCGACACCTTGTCGTTGATGGACAACACGTGGCTGGCCACCTGTTGCGCATTGGCGGCAGCGGTGTGGGCGCTGTGATTCACCTGCCCGGCGCTGGCATCCAGTTGTCCGGACTGGCTTTGCAGGTTGTTCACAATGCGGCTGGTGGCTTGCACCGCCGAGTTGATGGCTTCAAAGGTCCGTGAGACCTCATCGCTGCCACTTTCACGCAGATCAATGTTGAGGTCGCCCTTGGCGAAACGACCCATGGAATCCTGAATGCGGCCCATGGAGGACACCAATTGGCGAATCAGGATGCAGGCAATCACCGCTGTCAGCAACAGACCCAGCAGGGTCCAGGTGGCCAGGCTGGTCATGATGGTGGCGTTGCGTTCCCGATTGGTTTCCGTCAGGCCGGTGAGTTTTTTGAATTCGTTGTCCAGGATGTTCTGGGCATTGCTGATGATGCGGGCCGTCTGCGGCGCGATGGTCTTGAAGGCCGCGTTGGCATCGTCATCCCGGTTCTTTTTGCCATAGCCGATGACTTTCATTTGCAGCGGCCGCAGGTCCGCCAGCTCCTGCTTCAGGGTTTTCACCGCGTCGCTGTCGGGGATGGTTTCTTCCAGGCGCTGGATCTGCTCGTCCAGGGTGGAGGAGGCCTTGATGGTGGCGATGGCGTTTTCCCGGATCAGCTCCGGGGTGTTGGAGGCGATCAGGGCCTGCAGATCCCGCTGCAGCCGCATGATGGCCATCAGGGTGCTGTTGGCCTGGTGCTGACGCTGCTGGGATTCCTCAATGGCCTGGGTCAGGGCCTGATTCTGCTGGGTGAGGGTGAAACCCGCCAGCAAAACGCAGCCTACGGCCACCAGGGCGGGCATCACGCACATGGCAATCAATTTGTAACGCCAGGAAATATGCTTCAGCCAGGACATAACGACTACACAAAATGGATGATACTTTTCAGCATAGTTGATGAGGACTGCCTATCAAGCCGATTGGTACAGGCTATTACCAGGGGGCAAGGCGGCAGGGCCCGGCGGGATGTCAGGCTGCCTGGCGTGGGCACACCCGGTTGCGGCCCTGCTGTTTGGCCTGGTACAGGGCCATGTCCGCCTGTTCCAACAAAGATTGTGGGGTATTGTTGGCGTCCGGCACCAGGGAATGAACGCCGGCGCTGATGGTGATGGGCAGGGGGCCGTTGCGGGTCAGAATCGGGTCGCTTTCGATCAGGGTGCGGATGCGCTCGGCCACCGTGAGCGCACCCTCCACCTCGGTTTCCGGCAGAATGATGCAGAACTCTTCACCGCCATAACGGGAGGCGAAATCCGTAGGCCAGCGCACCCCGGCCTGAACCCGCTTGGCCACTTCCTGCAGGCAGTCGTCCCCCACCGGGTGGCCGTGGGTGTCGTTTACGTTCTTGAAGTGGTCGATGTCCATCAGAATGACCGCCAGCGGGCGCTGGTAACGCTTGCCCCGTTCCCATTCCTCCAGCATCACGGAATCCAGATGACGACGGTTATGCAGGCCGGTGAGTTGGTCGGTGTTGCTCAGATCCCGCAGCTGTCGGGTCAGGTCCTCCAATTCGCGGGTGCGTTCCTGCACCCGGCCTTCCAGTTCCTCATTGGCCCGCTGGGTGGCGATCAGGGCGTGTTCCTGGGCTTCATAGCGCATCCGGCGCTCGGCATTGATGCGTTCCGCCAGTGCAAAAGACAACAGCACCACCTCCAGGGCCGAGCCGATGTGGGTGCCGTATTCGGTGAATAAGTTGGTCGGCAGGATGCCGGCCTTGTTCATGGCCAGGATCAGGCCGCCGGATAACATGGAGGTCCAGGCGATGGTGTAGTATTTGGCGGTGATCTGCCCCTTGTACCAGCATACGCAGCCGGACAGCAGCGCGGTAATGCAGGCCCCGGCCGCCCAGATGATCAGGGCAACGATGTTGTAGTGATAGGGGAGGAAGAACGCGCTCACCGCCAGCAGGATACTGCCGCCCCAGAACACCACCAGGGCCCGGTCGATGGCAGGCGAGTAACTCCGTACTTTTAGAAAACTGCGGGTGAAAGACGCACCAAAAATCACCACGCCGGACAGGAACACAATGATGGACTGGTCATTCCACTGGGTGAAAGTGGGCCACAGGTAGCGGAAGGAGTACCCTCCCAGGCTGGCCAGGAACAAGGGCATGCAGAGCACATACCCCACGTACAGTAAATAGGTCCGCTCCCCCAGCACAAAAAAGATCAGCAGGTTGTAGGCGGCGATTACGATCATGGTGCCGAAAAAAATGCCCTGCAGAATGGTGCGGGTGGTATCAAACCCAAAGAAGGACTGTTCATCCCACAGGGTCACCGGCACCTGCACCGCGCTGCTGGTTTTGACCCTCAGGTACACCGTGAGGTGCTGCTGCGGCTCCCAGTTGAGGGGAATAATAAAATTGCGATGATCGAACAGCCGCTTGTGGTAGGGGTATTTGTCCCCCAACTGGTGCTGGGCAATAAGGTTGTCGCCGGAGAACAGGTACACGTCAATGTAATCCAGCACCGGGTAACTGATTTCTAACAGGCGGGATTGGGTGCGCTCGGTGGGGTTGTCGATCTCCAGCTTCAGCCACCAGCTGGATTCGTTGTAACTTTTGTTGAAGGTTTTCTCGCCGTTCTGGGTCCATTGCTGCGGGTGAGCGAGAAGTTCATCGAGCTGCAGCCGGCTGTCCGGGTCCTCCAGATAGCTGAGTGCCGGGTTCAGACTGATACCATTGCCAGTGTCGTCCAATAGCAGGGGCGAGCCGTGGGCGCTCAACACCTGCAGCGCGAGAAACAAAAAGCCAATAAAGTATCGGTGCATAAGCCGGTTTACACATAGATAGCGAGGTCACGCTTAAGAATAGCACCCTCTGTCGGAAGCGGTTATTCGCTGCGCCGGGCAGGGGTTAATTTTGGGTCTTGGGGGTGTACAATAGGCAGTGGTTATAAGAATAACAACTAAACAGGTCGTTCGTATGAATTTAGCGAAATATGCCCTCGTGCTGCTCAGTCTGATCATCTCTGCCCAAAGCCACGCCCTGGTGCCCCCCCTGCCACAGATTGATGCGTTCAAGGTGATCTCATTGGAAGGCGAAGACATCCCCTGGGTGCTGGGCTGGAAACTGGAAGAGCTGTCCCTGGCTGCCATGGTGGACGGGGTGATGGAGCCCATCCCGTTCCAGATCGATCAGTACAATACCGGTGGTGCCATCTATTTCGAAGGCTGGCACGTGCCCATGGCGGGGAGCCCCGACCTTATGGATGGCACCGATAAAATCCTGTTCCTGTTCAAGGATGCGGGCCCGCGCCGGGACCCAAGAGCCCCCTACGACGGTGAAATGGCAGCAGAAATCGTCACTCGCGATGTGAATGGCGTGGAACGCTTCGTCTATCTGGTGCGCAATTCCCGCCTGCGCTCCGAGGAACAGTATGTACGCTACAGCGCGGAATTGGGCCTGGTGGAGACCGATTTCTACAGTTTGCGTTACAACAAGAAAAACCACCTGAAATGGGATGATTTCAGCTACGTCAATTACGTGGGTGAGCGACCCCTGGATTCCATGAAGCTGCGGCTCAACACCGGCATCCTCACCTCAGTGACCGATACCGAACTCAACAATGACCAGATGATTGCCCTGCCCACCGGCGAAATCATCGGCCCCATCCGCACCACCACCCAGCTGGATTTCAATCTTTACCTGTTCGGGGTCTCCATCCTCCAGCTCAGCCTGCAGATCCACCATTATCCCAAATCCATCATGTACGACGTGCGTGGCATCATTCCGGAACTGCGGCGCAAGCTGCTGGTGGACCCGACCCTCACCATGTCCATCGACGCCAACCGCCTGCTGGGTGCCAACACCTATACCTCCGAGTGGCCCGATCACCCCGCCACAGTGGACGGCGTGGTGGACGACAACGAGCTGGCCATGATCAAGGCCGGCCTGAATCCCGCTTCCAACTGGATCTGGGTGACTTCAAAGCGAAATCTGGATATTTTAGCCTTTGTGGATTATCTGGGGGATTTTGATGAGCCCATGTCCCTGCTGTACAAGGATGATCTGGAGAACGATGATCCGCCGGAAGTGTTCCCCGGCCAGATGCCCAATGTGGGCTACGGCATCGATGAATTCCCCATGAGCGGCTTCATCGGGTTTGTGGTGAGCATGTTCATCAGCGACGGCTTCGAGGGCGATCCCAATGAATTTGCGCCCTACACCCGAACCCTGCCGGATCTGGAGGTGCGGGCGCTGTAGCGGGGCTGGCTGGAATGCAGAGCGTTTGACGATCCGCATGAGTCACAAGGTACATACAAAATAAGGCATCTGAAACCGGGCACATGAATTAAGGAATTTCGAATGATGAAGCGATGGTTGGGCGTGATGGCGGTAACGGCGCTGTGCGGTTGTACCACCACCCAGGAGACGGCCATGGACAGCCAGGTGGCGGCCATGAGCAACTGTGAGAAGATCGAGGCGCTGGTGCAGGGACATCGCCACGGATTCCCGCAGCTGAAGACCACCCTATCCAATGCCAAAATCATGCAGGTGTGGAAAGCCCGCTATCACCTGGTGGGGGATGCCTGTCAGGTGTGGGGCTGGAGTGCTGACAAGTTCAGTTACGTCTGCTCCCAGACCGAACCCAACCAGGAAACCGCCATGGACCATTATGGCAAAGCCAAGGCTGTGACCCGTCAGTGCCTGGGGCCGGAGTGGGTGCTGACAGAAGGCAAGCGGGATATGGGGGAGGGCGTGAAAGCGGAGTTCGCCAAGGCCGGCGAAAGCGCGGTCATCACGGTGGTGGCGGCATCCTCGCCCACGGTGTTCCACAATGAATGGAAAACCTACTATTTCGTGGGTGATCCCAACGACATTAAATAGCCGGTAAACCTATTCGGTTTCCCCTTCGTGCAGGGTGGCCTGGGCCAGGGAAAACTGGCAGGTTGGGCTCTCCACCCCCTGGGACTTGCTGGAAAGCTTGAGGCTCTTGCCGTCGGTCACGATGGAGTAGCCTCCGTCCCTCTGCACCACTTTCAGTTCCACGTTCTCGTCGCTCATGATCAGATTCTGGAACAGGATCTTTTTGAAAGACTGATGGGGGTGATCGATGTAAAACTCGTTGTAGAAATCCCCGTCCGCCACCGCCATGGTCACAAAGGTGGTTTCTCCCGAGGTATAGAAGTTGGCGTTGCAGGTGGTGTTGGAGCCGGCTTTACCCACCAATTCCACCCGGCCGATGCCGGAGCGGAACTTACTCAGGGTCTCGTTCAACAGGTTCTTGAACTCCTGGTGTACGGCACCGTTTTCCCGCGGCACTTTGACAATGGTGCTGTCCGCCATGGCGACAGTGGCGGAGCCCAGCAGAGCGGCTAAACATAGTCCTGTTGTTATTGTTTTCATAACACCGTCTCCCGTTGTTTAACGTAAGTGTTGAACCAGCAGTTTGGGTAATACCTTGGCTTCTTCGGCCAACAGCAATTTATGGGCATCCTTGTCACCGGCGAAATACACCCGGCGTTGATCCGCCTCGGTGCCGTTTTCAATGGTGAATCGGCCGGACGCGGTGGGCACGCTCACCACGTTGCCTTTGGCGTCGATGCTGGCAATCTGCCGCTGGTAATCCAGCGGGCCCTGGGCGTCTTTCTGCCAGCGGTTATAGAAATACTTGATGTTGGACGTGATCATGCGCTTCTTGGCGGATTTGATGCACGCAATGTATTCGGCGTTGGTCATGGTGTTGCCGGGATCCGGTCGCACACAGGCGCCGCGGGTGTCGTACACAATATTGGCGCGCAGCCCGGCACTGCCCATGGGGTCCAGTACTGCCAGGAAATCGATGGTGCGCTTCTCGCTGTAGGCCACGCGGGTGGCGGCTTCGATGGCGGCACCGCCGCCCAGGCCATGGCCGATCAGGATGATTTTGCTGTTTTGGGGGATCTGGCGTACGTACTCACGGAATGCCTCCTGGAACCCCAGGCTGTTATTGGGGCCGGTACCCTGGCCGAAACCGTTCCAGTTGGCTTCGATGTACTTGGCGCCGTAGGATTCCACCCAGCTTTTCAGGTGCAGTGTGCTTTCGATATTGGGCTCCTGGTCGCCGGAGATGACAAACACATAGGAGGCAAACTCCCCTTCCAGTGCCACCTTGGGGCGCACCGGAGCGCTTACCGCTTTGGGTACTGCAGCTTTGGCCTGCGCGGATTTCTGCTGTGCGCTTTGTTCCTGCTTGAACTGGGTCACCAGTTGATTGAAGGTGTCGTTGGCCTGGCGTAAACGGGTTTGCTGATTATTCAGTTGGGCACGCAGATTGTTCAGCTCCTGGGCAGTACTGTCCCGTTTGCTGATGAGGGAGGCGATGCGGGGGTCCGCGTCCATGGAGTGGTCATCCACATCGTCTTTCTGGGTCTGGAGCTGTTGTTGCAGTTCAGCCAGTTTGGTTTTGGCCCGTTCCAATTCCGCCAGCAATGGCTGCTTTTTGTTGTCCAGGTCCGCGATCTGCTTTTGGTAGTCTTTTTGCCGGGCTTCGTAGTCGCTCTGGGCCAGCCGTTGCTTCAGCACATTCAGTGCGGCATGGCGTTGTTGGTCCCGCTCCTGGTCGCGACGCACGATATCAATATCAAAGTCCACCAGGGAGATGTCTTTCTCAATCCGTTCCACCTCGAAATTCTGCAGTTTCAGCTGGCGCTTGGCCTCGTGAAACAGTTTGCGTTCTTCTGTGCGTTCTTCGCGCACGGATTTACGCTTGTCGAGAATCTGCTTGTCCAGGCTCCAGAGGTTTTTCTCCTGGGAGCGGATGGCGGTTTCCGTGTTGGCGACTTCCTGTTTCAGCTGCTTGACGGTGGACGCACTGGTGTTGATTTGCGCCTGTGTCACCGCGTGGGCGGTGCCCCACAGCATGCAGCTCAGAAAGATGATCCAGCGGTATTGATTGCGTACCAATACCTTGAATAAGTTAGAAAAAGTAAAGCTCACCATGTGTATCAACACTTCTTATAGTTATTCCCTGAACGAATCTACCGTTCTTATTCTTGTTCCGGCCCCGGACCTGGTTGCTCGCAGTATATGGCAAGTCAGATTGTGTGTAGTCAGAATGTGATCAGGTTCACAAGGCAGAATAAGACGGTTCTCTCTCCTGCGCAACCCCACGGAATTCACCCGTTTGGGGTTTTCCCATCGTTAATAGTGCCATATCAGCCTGTTACAGACTGTGGCGTCCCTGTAAAAGGTTTGTACAAAAAACGGTCAGGCATAAAAAAGGGGGTGCTTAGAGCACCCCCTCATTATACCCAAGATAGGAGACTAGCGAACACCACTGCGGCGCAGGGCGGCAGGCTGGAATTCCGTCTTGGAGAACTTGACGTCGAAGTTGGTGCCTTTGGCTTCGTTGTTCTCGAAGCCCAGGGCCAGGTAGCGACCGGCGTTCAGGTCATACAGGGTCTCGATGGCGTAACCCTGGACGTCCACGTTGTAGTAGAACATCTGGTGCGCTTCCGCCACCCGCCACAGGTTGCCCCGACCGTCGTAGTGGTCGATCACGCCCGCCAGCCAGGTGTCTTCATCCAGGAAGAAGACCCGTTTGGCATAGATGTGACGGGTACCTTCCCGCAGGTTGCCTTCCACTTCCCAAACCCGATGCAGCTCATAGCGGGTCAGGTCCTGGTTGATGTGGCCGGGTTTCACCATGTCGTCATAAGGCAGCCCTTTCTCGTCCAGTTTGTAGGCGTTGTAGGCAATATACATCTCTTTCTTGCCTTTCAGTGTCCACTCATAGCGGTCGGGAGAGCCGTTGTAGAGGTCAAAGTTGTCCGCGGTACGCATCCCGTCTGAGGCGGTACCCGGACCGTCATAGGCCACCTGGGGTGCCCGACGTACCCGACGCTGGCCGGCGTTATAGATCCAGGCCCGACGGGGCTCTTTCACCTGGTCGATGGTCTCATGTACCAGCAGTACGTTACCGGCCAGACGCGCCGGCGCAGTCACCTGCTGCTTGAAGTAGAACATGACGTTGTCATCTTCCCCGGGAGTGTAGTCCGTCAGCTGGTTGGTGATCGACAGCTGATCCTTGAACATGACCATGCTGTAGGCACCGTTAGCCTGGGGCGTGACCTGGCCGATGGTGCGCTCCAGGGCATCACCGCGCCAGCGGCCGATGTGGTTCCAGATGGCTTCCAGACCATTTTGCGGAATCGGGAACGGGAACCCCTGCAGGTTCAGGCCGCGCAGACCGGTGGCACCCACGGTTTCGGCTTCCAGGGCGTTTTTCTTGGTCAGGGCCACAATGCGGTCAGGCATCACAAAAGGACGACGGGTCTGGTACACCGGCATGCGATAGGTATCCGGGTATTTCTCGAACATGGCGATCTGGCCCGGGCTCAGTTTGTCTTTATACTGGTCCAGGTTGCCGGCTGTGATGGTGAACAGGGGCTTGTCGTTCGGGAATGGATTACACAGGAATTCACCCCCCTTGTAACAGTCCGGGTTGCCCTTCATGCCACCATCCCACTTGGGGATGGTGCCGTCGGCGTTACCCGCCACTTCCGCGCCGCTGGGAGTCAGGGTGCTGCCGCCCAGTTTATCGGCTTCTGCCTGGGGTACTTTGGCAAAGGTTGGGGCTGTTACCAAAGAGGTGGCCAACAATGCGCCGGCCAGGAGTTTCAATTTGTGCGTTGATTTCATATTCATATCCTTGTTTCCCCCCACAACTTAGAATGAGGCTTGAGCGCTGATGGTGTAGTAGTCACGATCAGCCATCTGGTTATATGGTTCGGCGCCGTAGAAATCTGTGTAGGCTACAGATACGGAGTAAGTGTTTAGATACACACCTTCTAGCTCCAGGCCGAGGGCTTTGCGGTCTTCCAGGAAATTGGTGATTGGGCCTGGCGTGGTACCGTACACATCATGACTGAAGCTGATGGTGGGCCTCAGGTTGATGCCTGCAAAGACGTTGTTGTAATCACCGCTGAAGCGCAGTTTGTAACCCCAGGCACCACTCGTTGGGTAATATTCATCTTCATAGTTGGTGGCAGGGGAAGGGCTCAGCTGCAGCAGAGTTTCATAGGGCAAGCCGGTGGACACCGTAGTGGCCGGGATATAAGGATGATACAGCGTCGCGTTGTAGCTGCTGTTCAGCAGCGCTTCATCCTTACTGGGCATATCCACGTAAGAACCTGCGATGTCCAGGATGGCAGTCCAGCGGGAAGCCCCCAGTACCTGGTCGAAGAAGTGGATGAAGGCAATTTCCGCCTGATAGTAGTCCAGCTTGATACCACCGGAGGCAAAATCACCCGGCTCATACTTGGTATAACAATCGTATGGTGTGGGGGCGTCCGCACAGCTCAGTGACGGCAAGCCCAGCAGACCCGCCAGGGTGTCACCGTCTTCCAGTTGGAACGGTTGATCCTTACGCATGCTGAATTCTCCGGAGAACGCGGTGGCGCCGCCGGGCAGGCCAAAGTCTACGGTGGTGTTGAAACTGACGCCCAGCAATTGGATGTCTTCGGAGTACTCAGACACGATATCCGCGACCGGGAACAGGCCAGCAGTGTTGGTCTGGTTGCCAGCGTCTGCAGGCGTACCTGAGTCGAACGGGTTTCCAGTGATCAGGAAGTTTCGCACCTGGGATAAGGTCAGTCCCGTCAGCCCCGGGTTCAGTTCCGAGGGTACCGGCATGTGTCCGGATACAATGGGCAGGCGGGAGTGGTAGTTCATGTAGTAGAGGCCGAATTCCGTTTCGATGGAATCCACAAAGTAACGAGCCGCAATACCGAACTGACCATCGTCATCCGGCGTCATGTCGCTGTCTCGTGGTAGGTGCACAGTTGAGGCTCCCGGGGCGCCTACTTCAAGACCGCTGGGATAGAAGCCGCCATAGCAGTTGGGGCCGGCCAGGTCGGTGGTGGAGAAGAACGTGCCACATTCGGGCAGCAGGGTTTCTTTCCATTCAAACAGAACAAAACCCTCCAGAGTCAGGGCTTCAGTCAAACCAATGGAGGCATACAATGCATTCAGCGGAATCAGCGCATCCTTGACTTCAGAACCGGGTGCCAGCAGGGCGTTGACGTCCACCGGGTTGACGGAGTTGATCCCGTTGGGGAAGAACAGGCCTTCGCCCCAGCTGATGACCTGTTTACCCAGGCGTACGTTCAGGGGCTTGTCCCCCAACCACCAGTCTCCCCAGACGAACGCATCCAGAATGTCCGCACTGGTGCCGGCGCTTTGGGCGGGTTGGTTGTCTGGAAAAAATGGCGGCTCGTCGGTGCGGCCATCGCCGTTGACAATGCGATGATCATAAAAAGCTTTACCACGCACAAACGCACCGTAGTTTTTGTAGTTCAACTCCATATCGACAGTGACTTTGGCGACTTCCGAAAAGGTGGAGCCTTTTTGCCATAGCAGGTTACTGTTGTCCTGGGAGCTGGTGCCGTGCAGGTGGGCTTGCGATTCGCCGGCAGCGGCTGCGTTTGCTACGCCCACACCCCGATAGTCGCGATCATCGGCCCGCCAGGACGCACCTACGGAAACCGTGGTATCCACCTGCATTCGAAAATCATCTTTTTCATATTCGAAACCATACGCCGG
Source organism: Ketobacter sp. (assembly GCF_003671495.1). Taxonomy (GTDB): domain Bacteria; phylum Pseudomonadota; class Gammaproteobacteria; order Pseudomonadales; family Ketobacteraceae; genus Ketobacter. The sequence goes on from NZ_RCHN01000032.1 coordinate 42,343, forward strand.
TATAACCGACCCAGCAGCTGCTATGGCAGCGGCTAAAGCAGTCACCTTAAAACGTTTGTTCATTGCCATTAGAGTCGAACTCCATTTAAGTAGGTATTTTTATATGGAAGACCAAGCCGTGCAGGAATCGATTAAAGGAGGGACAACAATAAGGTTTGGGCTTCAAAATTGGGTTTTTCTTATTGTTATCGTTATACCAGTTCGATAGACGCACCTTCGCACTTTGGTTAGCAAAAAATATATACGTAAAAACACAATACGTGAAATTTTCTTGTGACATTTTTTACAAAATGGCCGCTATTTGATGGATTTTTGTCAAAGTTAGCGCGTTTTATAGAGAAAACCGCCAGCCCCGACGGTTTTTTATTATGTTTGGCACTTGCCGGAACAAATACAGTAGAATGCGGCAATGCAAAATTCCTCTTTAGTTCAGTCTCTTAACAGTGCGCAGGCGCAAGCGGTGACCTCCGAGGCCGATCGTTTGCTGGTGTTGGCCGGCGCCGGCAGCGGCAAGACCCGGGTACTGGTGCATCGCATCGCCTGGTTGATTCAGGAACAACATTTATCGCCGCACAGCATTCTGGCCGTGACCTTTACCAACAAGGCCGCCGCCGAGATGCGGCACCGCATCGAACGGTTGTTGCGGGCGCCCAGCGGTTCCATGTGGGTGGGCACCTTCCACGGTCTTGCGCATCGTTTGCTGCGTATGCATTGGGAAGAAGCCCGTTTGCCGCAGAACTTTCAGATTCTGGATTCCGAAGATCAGTTGCGATTGGTCAAGCGGGTGATGCGGCAACTGGAGCTGGATGAATCCCGTTGGCCTCCCAAGCAGGCCCAGGCGTTCATCAACAGCAATAAAGATGAAGGTTTGCGACCGGATCACATAGACGATTACGGCGATTTGTATCAGAAAACCCTGGTCACGGTTTACCGGCAATATCAGGAGGCCTGTGAGCGGGGTGGCATGGTGGATTTTGCCGAGTTGTTGTTGCGCAGTCACGAATTGTGGTTGCAGCAACCCCAGTTGTTGGCCCATTACCAACGGCGCTTCCGTCATATTCTGGTGGACGAGTTTCAGGACACCAACCGCATTCAGTATGCCTGGCTGCAGATGCTGGCGGGCAACACGGTACCCATCACCATTGTGGGCGATGACGACCAGTCCATTTACGGCTGGCGCGGTGCCCGCATCGAGAACATTCGTTCCTTCGGCGATGACTTCGGTCGGACGGAAGTGGTGCGGCTGGAACAGAACTACCGCTCCACCGCCACCATCCTGAACGCCGCCAATGGCGTCATCGCCAACAACCGGGATCGCCTTGGCAAACAGCTGTGGACCTCCGGTGATGACGGCGAACCCATTTTCCTGTATGCCGGGTTTAACGAAGTGGACGAAGCCCGCTTTGTGGCGGAGCGCATTCAGCAGGGTTTGCAGCAGGGAATGCGGCGCAGCGACATGGCCATCCTGTATCGCTCCAATGCCCAGTCGCGGGTGCTGGAGGAGGCTATGCTGCGGGCCGGGATTCCTTACCGAATTTACGGTGGCCACCGGTTTTTTGAGCGGCTGGAAATCAAAAACGCCCTGGCGTATCTGCGGCTGATCCAGCATCGGGATGACGACGCTGCGTTCGAACGGGTGGTGAATACGCCACCCCGGGGCCTGGGGGAAAAATCCCTGGAGCGCATCCGGCTCACGGCCCGCGAGCTCAAGATTCCCCTGTGGCAGGCCAGCCTGATGGTGTTGCAGCATCGGGAGTTGTCCACCAAGGCGGGAAAATCCCTGGCGGAATTCATGGCCATGGTGGAACAGCTCGACCAGGAAGTCCGCGGCCTGGGTTTGTCGGAACAGGCAGAGCGGGTGATCGAGGCGTCGGGCCTGATTCCCTATCACCAGAACGAGAAAGGTGACCGGGGTGAGGCGCGGGTGGAAAACATCAAAGAACTGATCAGTGCCACCCGTGAATTCGAAATCAACGGTGCAGGTAACAGCGGCGAGGAAACCGGCGCCTCACTGGCGGCGTTTCTGGATCACGCCGCGCTGGAAGCGGGGGACACCCAGGCAGAGGCGGACGAAGACTGCGTGCAGATGATGACGCTGCACTCCGCCAAGGGCCTGGAGTTTCCCGTGGTGTTCATGACCGGGGTGGAAGAGGGGCTGTTTCCGTCCATGCAGTCGGCAGAGGATCTGGGTCGCATGGAGGAGGAACGCCGGCTTGCCTACGTCGGCATTACCCGGGCCATGAAGAAACTCTTTATCACCCATGCGGAAAGCCGACGCATCTACGGTTCGGAAGCCCTGCATGCACCGTCGCGGTTTATCCGCGAGATCCCCCCGCACTGCCTGCAGGAGGTGCGGGCGGCGGCCAAGATCACCCGCCCCATTGCGCCCAGCGGCGGTTACCGGGTGCAGGAGCCGGATGCACCTTATCGTCTGGGGCGTTCGGTGCGTCATCCCAAATTTGGTGACGGGGTTATCATGGGTTGCGAGGGCCTGGGGCCCAATGCCCGGGTGCGGGTCAATTTCGCCGGGGCTGGGGAGAAGTGGCTGGTGGCCCAGTACGCTCGCCTGGAGTTGCTGTAACGGGGATTTTCGCTCGCATCCGGGGCTTGACTCCCGGCGCTGAAATAGAGAGCCTTTCAGGCACCAAAAAACAGATCAACAATCGACACCAAATTAGAATACCATCCGATAACACCAATCGATAACACCAACAAGAAATCTGCAGGAGCCTACAGATGACGCGGATGCTCACGAAGCTGGTCTGGCTGACCCTAGGATTGCTCGCCCTCACCGCTTGCGGGAAAGACACAGAATCCACCGATGCGGCGCAAGCCGTTCCCCAACAAACATTTGAATGGAAGATGGTCACCACCTGGCCCCGCAATTATCCCGGCCTGGGCATGGCCCCGGAAAACTTCGCCAAAGCGGTCAATGAAATGAGCGGCGGGCGGTTGAAGGTGAAGGTGCATGGTGCCGGCGAGTTGGTGCCCGCCATGGGGGTGTTTGATGCGGTGGCCCGCGGTGCCGTGGAAGTGGGTCATGGTGCGGCCTATTACTGGAAAGGCAAGAGCCCGGCAGCCCAGTTTTTTACCGCAGTGCCCTTTGGCCTGAACGTACAGGAGATGAATGGCTGGCTGCATTATGGCGGCGGCCTGGAATTGTGGCGGGAAGTGTACGCCCCGTTTAATCTGGTGCCCTTTGCCGGCGGTAGCACCGGTGTGCAGATGGCAGGCTGGTTCAAACAGGAGATCCACAGTGTGGATGATCTCAAGGGGCTGAAAATGCGCATTCCCGGACTGGCCGGTGAGGTATTCCAGCGTCTGGGGGGGGTACCGGTGACTTTGCCCGGGGGAGAGCTGTTCACCGCCCTGCAGACCGGCTCCATTGACGCCACCGAATGGGTGGGCCCCTACAATGATCTCACCTTCGGTTTGTACAAAGCCGCCGACTATTACTACTACCCCGGCTGGCATGAGCCCGGGGCCATGCTGGAGTTCATCATCAACAAGGAAGCCTGGGCCAAGCTGCCGCCGGATCTGCAGGCCATCGTCACCTACGCCACCCGCGCCATCAACCAGGATATGCTGGATGAATACACCGCCCGCAATAACACCGCATTAAAAGAGCTGGTGGAAAAACACGGTGTGCAACTGCGCAAGCTGCCGGACGATGTGGTGGAGGCGTTGCGGGTTGCCTCAGAGCAGGTGATTCAGGAGACCATTGCCGAGGATGCCATGGCGAAGAAGGTGTACGCCTCCTTTAAAGCTTTCCGCGACAATGTAATGCCCTACACCGCCATCTCCGAAGAGGCGTTTCTCAAAATCCGGGATGGGAAATAGCCGCGGGCTGTAAACAGGTTGTTGCCATCCCCATAAAAACGCAAGGCCGCATTCGTGCGGCCTTGTTGATTGCGGTGGCGAACAGACCTCAGGAGGTGCGGGGCACCGGGCGGGTACGGCGGTTTTCGTCGATGGCCACGAAGGTGAACTGGCCTTCGGTGACTTTGCGCGCTTCGGCGTCACTGTGGTGCCGGGCCCAGACTTCCACCACGATGGTCATGGAGCTGCGGCCAATGTCTTTAACGGTGGTGTAGCAGCTCACCACGGAGCCTACTGCCACCGGGCGTAAAAAGACCATGGAATCGATGGCGACGGTGGCCACTCTGCCGCGGGCCAGGCGATTGGCGCAAACGGCGCCGGCCAGGTCCATCTGCGATACCAGCCAGCCACCGAAAATATCACCGTCCGCATTGGAGTCGGCGGGCATGGCAATGGTCTGCAGGGACAATTCACCCACCGGCATGGGTACGTCGTCGTTGTCTTCGTCGATTTCCACGATATCGTTCATGTTCTTCCTGTTATTGGGGAAAGTGGTCGGTCTTTAAGAGTTATAGACTATATCTGGCAACCATGTGGCAAGTGAAGGCCAAATTGCAATTAGTGACAAAGTGACAATCTGGATCAATATAAAGGGAGCCACACCGCGGTAGATGGTGCCGGTGGGGATGCTGTCCGGGGTGACGCCGCGCAGGTAAAACAGGGCAAAGCCAAAGGGCGGGGTCAGGAAGGAGGTCTGCAGGTTGACTGCGATCATCACCCCGAACCAGACCGGATCAATGCCCATGGCCAGCAGCACTGGCCCCACAATGGGCACCACCACAAAGGTGATCTCGATGAAGTCCAGAATGAAACCCAGCAGAAAGATCACCACCATCACCAGCAGCATGGCGCTGAACACACCGCCGGGCATGTTATTGATGAATTCGTGAATCAGGTCATCGCCATTGAAGCCACGGAACACCAGCGAGAACAGGGTGGCGCCAATGAGAATGGCGAACACCATGCAGGTGACTTTGGTGGTGGAGGTCATGATGTCCTGCAGGTTGGACCAGGTCAGTTGTCGCTGCAGCAGGGCCAGCAGGGTGGCACCGACGGCACCCACTGCGGCGGCTTCGGTGGGGGTGGCCAGCCCCGCCAGGATGGAACCCAGCACTGCCACGATCAACAGCAGGGGCGGCAACAGGCCTTTGATGCATTGCTGCAACAGCGGTCCCTGCTGGGATTCATCCGGTTCCACCGCCGGTGCGCAGGTGGGGTTCAGCACTGCCCGACTGATAATGTAGCCCATGTACAGCAATACCATCAGCAATCCGGGTACCAGGGCGCCTACGAACAGGTCCCCCACCGACACGGTATCCACATTGAAAATGCCCATGTTGAGCTGGGCCTGTTGGTAGGCGTTGGACAGCACGTCCCCCAGCAGCACCAGGGCGATGGAGGGTGGAATGATCTGCCCGAGCGTACCGGTGGCGGCAATGCTGCCGGTGGCCAGGGCCGGATCGTAGCCCCGCTTGATCATGGTGGGCAGGGCCAGCAGGCCCATGGTGACCACGGTGGCGCCGACGATGCCGGTGCTGGCGGCCAGCAGCATGCCCACCAGGGTCACCGACAGCCCCAGGCCACCGGGGAAACGGCCGAACAGGCGTCCCATGGTGTTGAGCAGGTTTTCCGCTACTTTCGATTTCTCCAGTGTCACGCCCATCAATACAAATAACGGCACCGCCAGCAGGGTCTGGTTTTCCATGATGCCGTAAAGCCGGTTGGGCAGGGCATGTAACAGGGTGGGGTCGAAGCCCCCCAGCAGCACGCCGAGTCCGGCAAATATCAGGGCTACGCCACCCAGGGTAAAGGCCACCGGGTAACCCAGCATCAGCGCCAGGCACACCACCAGGAACATTAATAAAGGAATCATAACAACTCGGACTCCCCTGGGGTGGGAGCCAGCTTGCCGCTGAGAATGGCGATACTGCGCAGGGCTTCAATGCTGCCCTGGGCCAGCAACAGGCCACACATCAGGGGGATCAGGGATTTCAGCAGGTAGATATAGGGCAGGCCGTCGGCCTCGCCGGAGCGTTCCTGGATCTGCCAGGAGAAGGCCACAAAATCCAGGCTGGACCAGAGCATGAAGCCGGCCATGGGAAACAGCAACAGTAAGGTGCCCAGCAAGTCCACCCAGGCCCGGATACGGGGGCTGAAACGCCGATAGAACACGTCCACCCGCACATGGGCGTTGTGCTTCAGGGTATAGGCGCTGGCCAGCATGAACAGGATGGCGTGCAGGTACATGACACTTTCCTGCAGGGCGATGGCGCTGAGGCGGACGCCGCCGATGGTCAGGCCGCTGGTGTTGAAACCATAGCGCAGCACCACCACCAGGAAGGTGATGGCCATAATGGCGATGGATGCAGTGGCCAGCAGGCGCCCCAAGGCCTCACTGACCCGGTCCAGGTAGGAAATTATGGTTGTCATCTTGGTGCGCTAATGTCCCCGGAACAGTCGCGGCGCATTATAGCGGCAGGGGACCCGCCTGGGCAAAGCATCCCTGCGGGATAAATATCCCATGGGCGCGTCCGGTCGAAACGAAATTGTAATATAATTGTCACACGCTGCCCCTATAGTTCCGAGGTCATGGGGGCAAAGACAGCGATAGTACCCCGATACAAAGCCAACAATCTCGGAGAAAATCCATGAATTTCAAGAAATTAGTTGCTTCTGTTGCAATGACGGCCAGTGCTGCCCTGATTGCAACCGGTGCTCAGGCTGAAGCCAAAGTCGATCCTAAACTGCCTGCCTACAGCAAGGTGGGTGGCGTTTCCGGTAACATCTCCAGCGTTGGTTCCGATACTCTGGCTAACCTGATGACGTTCTGGGCGGAAGAGTTTAAAAAGCAGTATCCCAACGTGGCCGTGCAGATCCAGGCCGCCGGTTCCTCCACAGCGCCGCCGGCTCTGACTGAAGGCACTTCCAACCTGGGCCCCATGAGCCGCAAGATGAAGGACAAGGAAATCGAAGCCTTCGAGAAGAAATTCGGTTACAAGCCCACCGCGATCCCGGTTGCCATCGACGCCCTGGCGGTATTCGTGAACAAGGACAACCCGATCAAGGGCCTGGACATCGAACAGGTTGATGCCATTTTCTCTTCCACCCGTACCTGTGGTGGCGCCAATGACATCACCAAGTGGGGTCAGGTGGGTCTGACCGGTGAGTGGGCCAACCGTGACATTCAGCTGTATGGCCGTAACTCCGTATCCGGCACCTACGGTTACTTCAAAGACGAAGCCCTGTGTAAAGGTGACTTCAAGAGCAGCGTAAACGAACAGCCCGGTTCTGCATCTGTGGTGCAGTCTGTTGCCACTTCCCTGAACGGCGTGGGCTACTCCGGTATCGGTTACAAGACTTCCAGCGTACGCGCTCTGCCTTTGGCCAAGAAAGGCACCAAGTATGTAGAAGCGTCCCCGGAAGCGGCCCTGGACGGCTCCTATCCTCTGTCCCGTGCGCTGTATGTGTACGTGAACAAGGCGCCTGGCAAGGAACTGTCTCCTCTGGAGCGTGAGTTTGTCAAACTGATCATGTCCAAAGAAGGTCAGGAAATCGTGGTTAAGGACGGCTACATTCCGCTGCCTTCCTCCCTGGTTGCCAAGACTCTGGGCAAGTTGGGCATCAAGTCCGAAATCGCCGCAAAATAATTCCTTCCTGATGCAGTAACAACGCAGTAAGAAGGAAAACCATGGACGGGGCTACAGGCAATTTACTGTGGCCCCGTTTTGTCATCAGAAAGTATTGGGTTTAGAGTCCATGGAATCAACCAGCGAAGCATTGTTTGGGGTGTCCGCAGAGCGTCTGACCAAGATGCGACGGTATCGCAAGTTGAAAGACCAGGTAGCAGCCAAGGCCATCAGCGCCGGTGGCGTGGGGGTGATTTTCGCCATCTGTCTGATCTTTTTTTACCTGCTCTATGAAGTGTTGCCGCTCTTCTTGCCGGCCTCCATGGAGGAACGCAGCAGCCTGACCCACTATCAGGTGGAAGACCCTTACTTTACCGTGTTGGAAGAGCAGGGCCAGGTGGCACTGGCGGTGGATAAAGTGCGTGGCCCGGTGTTCTATAACGCCCGTAGCGGCGAGCTGGTGGAACAGCCGCAGTTGCCGGTGGATCAGCCGATCACTGCGTTTTCCAAGGATGCGCCGGGCACCCGTTCTTTTGCCCTGGGCTTTGCTGACGGCAGTGTTCTGATTCAAAAACCCAGTTACCACATTGAATACGGCGCCACCACCCAGGATAAAACCGTGGTGCCCAGCATCACCTACCCGCTGGGTGAGGAGCCCATCAGCGTGCTGGAAGGTGAGGCGGTGGCCCACCTGGCCTATCGTGAGTCCGGTGATCGCGTGCGGATCGTTGCCGCCAACGCCGCCGGCGAACTGTTCATGAAAGATTTTGCCAAAACCGAAAGTTTCCTCTCCGATGAAGTGGAGCTGGAGGAAATCGACCGGGTGCAGCTGCCCTCGGCGTCGGGTACATTGAATAAAGTATTGTTGAGCCTGGATCAGCGCTGGCTGTTCCTGGTGGAAAACCAGCGGCGGGTGGAAGTGATGGACCTGCGCAATCCGGTGGCGGATATGCGGGTGGACATCGCCGAAGTGGTGAGTGGGGATACCCGCATCACCGTCAGCGATTTTCTGCTGGGTGGCTTCTCCCTGTTGCTGGCGGATACCCAAGGGGTCATCAGTCAGTGGTTCGTCACCTATAACGAAGCCAATGCGCCGCACCTGGTGAAGGTGCGATCCCTGACCCTGGAGGAAGGCACTCCCATCACTACCCTGCAAACCGAGCACCGTCGCAAAGGGTTCATTGCCGGTGACGCTGCGGGCAACGTTGGCCTGTTCAACACCACCGCCGAGCGGGAGGTGAAGGACGAAAAAATTTCCGCTGAGCCGATCCGCTGGATTGCCATGTCACCCCGTGGTGACTCGGTGCTGTTTAAAGCCCAGCAGGAAGCCCCACGCAATTTCTATATCCATAACGAGCACCCGGAAGTGTCCTGGCACTCCATGTGGAACAAGGTGTGGTACGAGCGTTATGAGGAGCCCACGTTCACCTGGCAGAGCTCGTCCGCCAGCAACGATTTTGAACCCAAGTTCAGCCTGATGCCGCTCACCTTCGGCACCATGAAAGCTGCCTTCTATGCCATGCTGGTGGCGGTGCCCCTGGCCATTTGCGGCGCGATCTATACCGCCTATTTCATGGCACCGTCACTGCGCACCAAGGTCAAGCCCACCATCGAGCTGATGGAAGCCATGCCCACGGTAATCCTGGGCTTTCTGGCGGGGTTGTGGCTTGCCCCCCTGGTGGAGGCGCACCTGGCGGGGGTAACCAGTATCCTGGTGCTGACGCCGATCTTTATTATCACGGCGGCGTTTCTCTGGTCCCGTTTGCCCCGTGAAATCAGTACCCGTGTTCCCGACGGTTATGTGCCGGTGATTCTGATTCCGGTGGTGGTGCTGGCCGGCGCCCTCTCCATGTGGCTCAGCGATCCCATCGAAATGGCGTTCTTCAACGGCAGCATGCGGGATTGGGTATCCCATGACCTGGGTATCGATTTTGACCAGCGCAACTCCCTGGTGGTGGGACTGGCCATGGGCTTTGCGGTGATCCCCACCATTTTTTCCATCACGGAAGACGCGATCTTTGCGGTGCCCAAAGGGCTCACCCAGGGTTCCCTGGCGCTGGGCGCCACGCCCTGGCAAACCCTGGTGCGGGTAGTGATGCCCACCGCCAGTCCGGGTATCTTCTCAGCCCTGATGATCGGCCTGGGCCGGGCTGTGGGTGAAACCATGATTGTGCTGATGGCCACCGGTAACACGCCGATCATGGACATGAATATTTTCGAAGGTCTGCGCACTCTATCCGCCAATATCGCGGTGGAAATGCCGGAGGCAGAGGTGGACAGCACCCACTTCCGCATTCTGTTCCTGTCGGGTCTGGTGTTGTTTATCTTCACCTTTATGGTCAACACCACCGCAGAGGTTGTGCGTCAACGTCTGCGTGAAAAATACGGCTCGCTGTAGTTGGGGGAAACACGATGAACTCGATCAAACTTTGGTTCCGAAAAGGGGATCCCTGGGTCTGGCTGAATGGCGGCGCCGTGGCCATCAGCGTGGTCATGGTGGTGGGTCTGCTGCTGTTGGTGGCGTTCCGGGGCTTATCCCATTTCTGGCCCCATACCATCATCGAAGGCACCTACCATGAAGCGGACGGTTCCACCTACACCCTGATCGGTGAGGTGGCGGATGAAGAATGGGTGGCGGCCTCCCGGGTGCGGGGCACTGGGGTGGCCATTCCGGAAGACGTGAAAGTCGTGCAGCGCATGCTGATCAAGACCGGTAACCGGGATGTCACCGGCCTCGACTTCCGCTGGTTGGTGGCGGACAAGCTCACCAATGTGTCCACTCCGGAAGAGTTGATGGTGGTGGAGCGGCGTGAGTGGGGTAATTTTTATGGCTACCTCACCGCCATGAAGGAGAACGGCCAGGTGGTTGCGACCGGTGCTGAGGCGTTGCCGGCGCTGGATGCCCGACTGGAGCGGGCATTGGATCTGTCGGATGCCATTCACGATATTGAGAACAAAGATATCGGAGCCATCAACTACCAGGTGGAACGCTTACGCCTGAAGGAGCGGCGCCTGGAATTGGAAGGTGAACTTACGGATGCCGTCAGGATGGAGCTGGACGCCGAACGCGCCGCCCTGGACGCCGAATACCAGACCTTGAAAGCGGATCTGGATCAGCTGAATGTGGAGATCAGCCGTGACAGCCTGGTGGCCACCACCATGAGCGGCGTGGAAAAGGAAATCCCACTAAAACTCGTGGTGCAGTACAAGCAGCCCAATAAAATGTCCCTGTTCGAAAAGATCGGCGATTATTTCCATCAACTGTGGCTGTTCCTGTCGGATGATCCGCGGGAGGCCAACACCGAAGGTGGTGTGTTCCCGGCGATTTTCGGTACCGTGTTGATGGTGATTCTGATGTCGGTGATCGTGACGCCGTTTGGCGTGATTGCCGCGGTCTACCTGCGGGAATACGCCAAGCAGGGCCCCCTTACCCGTACCATCCGGGTGGCGGTGAACAACCTGGCCGGGGTGCCTTCCATTGTGTATGGCGTGTTTGGCCTGGGCTTCTTTGTGTATTTTCTGGGGGGCAGCCTGGATGCGCTGTTTTATCCCGAGGCGGCGCCTTCGCCGGTGTTCGGTACGCCGGGCCTGATGTGGGCGTCCATTACCCTGGCGCTGTTGACCCTGCCGGTGGTGATCGTGGCCACGGAAGAAGGTTTGACCCGCATTCCCAAATCCCTGCGCGAGGGTTCTCTGGCCCTGGGGGCCACCAAGTTTGAAACCATCACCAAGGTGATCCTGCCCATGTCCAGCCCGGCCATGATGACCGGCCTGATTCTGGCCATCGCCCGGGCGGCCGGTGAAGTGGCGCCCCTGATGTTGGTGGGGGTGGTGAAACTGGCGCCGTCGCTGCCTCTGGATGGCAACTTCCCCTACCTGCACTTGGAACGCAAATTCATGCACCTCGGGTTCCACATCTATGATGTGGGATTCCAGAGCCCCAACGTCGAGGCGGCGCGACCGCTCGTCTACGCCACCGCGGCCCTGCTGGTGCTGGTGATCGTAATACTGAACCTGACGGCCATCATGATCCGCAACCGGTTGCGTGAGAAGTACCGGTCACTGGAGAATTGATATGAGTGAAACGAATTCAGATGTTAGAAAAGGTGCAACCATGACTGCAGCGGAAAGACCCCGGCCCAAAGTCGGACAGAAAGTGGTGGATATGGATTTTGTTCCTCACAAGCTTGAGGAAGAAGAAGTCTGTCTGGAAGTGAAAAATTTCCGCCTCTACTACGGTGACAAGCGTGCGCTTCATGATATTAATATGAAGATCCCGAAAAAGCGCGTGACGGCATTCATCGGCCCCAGCGGTTGTGGTAAATCCACCCTTCTGCGCTGCTTCAATCGCATGAACGATCTGGTGGACATCTGCCGTACCGAAGGCGAAATCCTGTTTGACGGCAATGACATTTTTCATCGTACCGTGGACGTCACCGATCTGCGGCGACGGGTGGGCATGGTGTTCCAGAAGCCCAATCCGTTCCCCAAAACCATCTATGAAAACGTGGCCTATGGCCTGCGTATCCAGGGCATCAACAAGAAGCGGATTCTGGATGAGCGGGTGGAATGGGCCCTGAAAGGCGCGGCCCTGTGGGATGAGGTGAAGGACCGGCTGCAGGACAACGCTCTGGGCATGTCCGGTGGTCAGCAGCAGCGTCTGGTGATCGCCCGTACCATCGCGGTGGAGCCGGAAGTGTTGCTGCTGGATGAACCCTGCTCCGCGCTGGACCCGATCTCCACCCTCAAGGTGGAAGAGCTGATCAATGAGCTGAAAGATCGTTACACCATCGTCATTGTTACCCACAACATGCAGCAGGCGGCGCGGGTTTCCGACTATACTGCCTTTATGTACCTGGGTGACCTGATCGAGTACAAGGATACGGATACCCTGTTCACCAATCCGGAACAGAAACAGACTGAAGACTACATCACCGGCCGTTACGGCTGATGCACGCAGAGGAAGAACGTGGATGAGCAGCGAAGAATTTACCCATCATATTTCCAAACAGTTCAATGCTGACCTGGAAGAGGTAAGAAGCCACATTCTTGCGATGGGCGGCATGGTCGAAAAACAGGTGGTGGATGCGGTACAGGCGCTGGTGGAAGGCGACAGCGGACTGGCCAGCGAAGTGATCAGCAACGAAAAGCAGGTCAACGGCATGGAGCGGCGCATTGATGAAGAGTGCACCCGCATCATCGCCCTGCGCCAGCCGGCGGCCAGCGATCTGCGTTTGCTGGTGGCGGCCACCAAAGCCAACACCGACCTGGAGCGCATCGGCGACGAAGCCAACAAAATCGCCAAGATGGCCATTCGCCTGTCAGAGGACGGCGCCATTCCCCGCGGATACATCGAGATCCGCCACATCGGCAACCATGTGAATGCCATGTTGCGGCAGTCGCTGGATGCCTTTGCCCGCTTCGACGTGGAGCAGGCGGTGGACGTGGTGCGGGAGGATAAATCCGTCGATGTTGAATATGAGTCCGCCATGCGCCTGCTGGTGACCTTCATGATGGAAGACCCCCGCTACATCAAACGGGCGCTGAACGTAATGTGGAGCCTGCGGGCCCTGGAGCGCATCGGCGACCACGCCCGCAACATTGCCGAGCAGGTGATTTATCTGGTGAAGGGTAAGGATATTCGCCACCTGCCGTTGTCCACCCTGGATGACAATGACCTGGTGAACGACGGCGAAGGGGTTTAACGCGCCCCGTCAGAATCAGCTCCGCCCGCTGTTCCGTTCAGGTAAACGACAGTAGGGCGGACACCAGTAACTGCTCATCGTAATACGGCGCGCTGCGGTCACTCACCAGGTGGGTATCCACCAGAGTGATGCCCAGGCTGGTGAGAAGCTCAACCGGTATGTGCCAGGGATACTCGCCGCGGTTACTGTCGATCAGCACAAAATTCAGGAAATGCCCATTGCTCTTCACGGCAGGACTGTCCGCTTTCAGTTGTTCCAGTAACCGCAGTATAACCTGCTCAAAGCTCATGCCCACCTGCTCGGGATCATGGCCCAGGTTGGGGATGTAGATTTTGGGGCAATCGTTGTTAGCGATCGCCGTGCCGACCCCTTCCGGCAACAGATTGGCCATCAGGCTGCTGTAGAAGCTGCCAGGTGGATAACAGATCAGATCCGCATTCTGGATCAGTTTGCGATTTTTTTTACGCAGCTGGGCCTGGCCTGGTTGATACTCACTGGGATGTGCATTCAGAAAAATATCCTGGATGGGCGAGGTGATGGGGGCCACTTCCTTGCCCGATAAAAGATGTTGGCCGATGAGGCAGCTGCCGTCTTCCAGATGCGCCCCCAGATGCAGGTCCCGATTGACGATGGCGCGCACCGTGCCCAATACGTTGACCAGCTTGCTGAACAGGAAAATGATCGGGTCCAGATGCTGGTGGTTGTTGAGGTAACCGCCTGCCAGAATCAGGTTGCCGATGCTGGCGCCGCGCAGATTGAATTGCGCCGGCAGGGCTTCGATGCAGAACCCCAATTGGTTGCGAATCAGCTGACGCATGGGGTTGGGAATGTTGGCGATCAGGTCAGCCCGGCCGCTGGCAATGTCCTGCAGCAGCTCCCACAATTGCTTCTGGGGTTTGTCGGTGGGCAGGCGAAAATTAAACAGCTGGTATACGTCCGGGTGGCCGAGAAGGGATTCATCGGCCAGGGCCAGCAACCGGTTGCGCAGATCGCCGATGGCGGGCATGGCGAAGGCGCGCCGCAACTCCGCTGAGCTGCCGCCGGAGTCGAACGGCGTAACCAGATGAATGGAGTTGTGGGTGTAATCCTTGAGTGTGCGACACAGGCTGTTGATGGCTGAGCCACCGCTGAAAAACAATACCTTGGGCCCCAGCTCAGGGTTCTTCCGGTAGCGGCTGATCCGCAGGGGATCAGGAATATCAACAGTGCGGGTGATCCGGATTTTAGTCAAAACGCGAGGTTCCCAAGTAAACAGGTTCTGGTGGCCACGATACGGACTTTCCCGCGGCACTGTGTCACAATCGGAACCGTAATGTCGCAGGCATCGTGGTTATGTTAACCCTGATTCCGCGAATAAGAAATGCAGTGCGTGTTGTCCGTGTCCGTCCGGAGGCGGTCAGCGCCAGATCCGTTTAACGACCTGGAACCTGTTCATGACCTTGGCACTCCCGAAAAGTGTGGGCGAAAATCTCAGGTTTCTGTGCGTGGAGGTGGAGTCACAGCTCACCGCGTTGCAGGAATATCTGGCGGCTCCCACCTCGGTCAACGCCCGCCGCATCGTCGATCGCAGCGGCTATTCGTTCAATCTGAAAACCCGCATTCACACCAGTTGTATCAACACGTTGACCAGCCGCAAACAGAATGAATTGCAGCGTCTGCAGTTGCGCTGTGCCGAATTCATTGCAACGGACCTGGAGCGCATCACCGAGCTGGCCCGGGAATGCGTCAAACAGATGAGCTTTGTGCGGCAGCCGGAACTGTTGGAACCGCAGCGCTTTCAGCCAGCGCTGGAGCGCATCGCCCACGGGGTCAATCAGGTTTATGCCGCCATCGAGGCCCGGGATACCCAGTTGGCGCTGGACATCGGCAAACTGGAAAACCGGGTGGAAAAAGAGTACGCCCGCCTCTACCGACACTATATCGGCGCGCTTAAAAGCCAGCATCAAACCGAGGATCTGGCGCAGATACTGTTCGTTGCCCACAGTGTGCAGCAGATGGGGGATGCGCTGCGCCATATCAGTGAATCCATCATCTCCGCCAACCTGGGCCAGCCGGTGAATTTCGAGCGTTATTTCTCGCTGCAGTCATTGGTGCAGACGTTTGAATCCCAGGATGAAAACATCTCCATCGAGCCCCTGGCGGAAACCCGCTCCGGCAGTGCCATTTCCGGGGTGCGCAGCAAAGCGGGCCAGGATTATCTGGCCATTTACAAGGACGGCATCAAGCGCAAAGTAAAAGAAGAGCGGGAAGGTGTACAAAGCTGGCACCATGTGTACCCCGGCCTGGCGCCCAAAATTCTTTCCTACAAAAAACGGGGTCAGTCGGCGGCATTGCTGATTGAACATCTGCCGGGTTACACCTTCGAGCAGGTGCTGCTGAATGAACCCCAGACCATGGTGGATGAGGCGCTCAAGCAGCTGATGAAAACCCTGCGTTCAGTCTGGAAGGGCACGCGTAATCAGGAAGCGGTTACCGCTGATTTTATGGGGCAATTGGAACGTCGTATTGGCGAGGTTTATAAAATTCATCCGGAGTTTCAACGTGGCAGGGTCAACCTGTGCGGTTGCAGCAAGCCAGGCTTCGATGGCCTGGTGCAGCAGGCGGCCGCCCTGGAGAAACATCTGCAACCACCGTTTTCGGTGTACATCCACGGGGATTTTAATGTGGACAACATCATCTATGACCCTTTGGATCAGCGCATCAATTTTATCGATTTGCACCGTTCTCGTTACCAGGATTATGTGCAGGATGTGTCGGTGTTCATGGTCTCCAATTACCGCCTGCAGATTCTGGATCAGCCCTTGCGTCGACGCATTCTGAACCTGGCCATCGAGTTTTACCGCGCTGCCCGGCGGTTTGCACGGAAAGCCGGTGATGATTCCTTTGAACTGCGTCTGGCCCTGGGGCTGGCCCGCTCGTTTGTGACCTCCACCCGCTTTATCCTGGACAAGGCGCTGGCCCAGAATATGTTCCTGCGGGCCACCTACCTGATTGAATGGGTGCTGGAGTGTGAGGCCGGCGTGAATCGCGCAGCCGGGGTTGTGCACCGTGCGCCCAAGCTTCCCATTGAGGAGATATTCCGTGACTGAACGTAAAATCGGGGTGGTGGGCATTCCCGGCAAGTGGTCCACTGAGGTGCTGGCCGATGCGCTGGCGGTGCACACCGGATTTCGGCTGGTGATTGATATGGAGGAGGTGGCGCTGGATCTGGCCACCTCCGAGCTGTGGTACCAGGGTCATAACCTGTGTGAACTGGATGCCCTGGTGGTGAAAAAAATCAGCGCCGAATACAACCCCGGCACCCTGGACCGACTGGAATTGCTGCGGGTGGCGGAACAACAGGGCGTGCGGGTATTCAGCCCGGCCCTGAACATGTTGCGCCTGATTGATCGCCTGAGTTGCACGGTGACCCTGCGCAATGCCGGTATTCCCATGCCGGACACTCTGGTGACGGAAAGTGTGGCAGCCGCCGTGCAGGCGGTCATGGAATACGGCGCGGCGGTGTTCAAGCCGCTGTATTCCACCAAAGCCAGGGGCATGTGTGTGATCGAGGCGAACGCCGGCGAGGCGGAAGTGCGACGGCGGGTGGTAGAATTCCAGCAACAGAACCCCATGTTGTATCTGCAACGCAAACTGAACTTGCCGGGGCGTGATCTGGGTATGGTGTTTCTGGGGGGGCAATACCTGGGGACCTATGCCCGGGTCTCGCAAAGTGACACCTGGAACACCACCATCCACAGCGGCGGGCGCTACGCAGCCTTTACTCCCCCGGCGGCGTGGGTGGAGTTGGCGCGGCGGGCCCAGGCGCCCTTTGGTCTGGACTTCACCACGGTGGACCTGGCAGAAACCGACACTGGCCCCATCGTGTTTGAGGTGTCTGCGTTCGGTGGTTTTCGCGGTGCGCTGGAGGGGGCCGGGGTGGAAGCCGCCACCCTCTATGCAGAGTATGTGATCAAACAGCTGGTGAACGATGAAAACTGAATCAGAGTACGACACGGTGGACTGGGCGGCCACCCTCAGCGCGGGGTATCCGCTGCTGGAGCAGCGCCTCAACCTGCAGATGGGCGCCTGCCGCCTGTGCGTGCAATCCAATTCCGCTGAGTTGCTGGCGCGCTTGCAGCACTACTTTCGCCATTTGGTGGTCAGCACGTCCTCTGTCCAATCAACGCTCATGGCGGAATCCACACTCATGCTGACCGCCATTCAGCGCCCGGCGCCTGAACTCAATGTGAGTTTCACAGACTGGCGGCGGGAGACCGGTAAATCCGGGCGCAAGGATGCTTATTACGACGTTCCCGGTGGGCGGCTGGTGCACAAGGTGCGTACCGGCATGGTGTTTTTACAGTGCGCGCAGTCACCCCTGGCCGCGGGGGATTGCCTGGCCAACGACAACCAGGTGATCAATTTTATCAATGCCCAGTTCATGACCTGGTTACAACAACGGGGTTGGCTGATCTGCCATGCCGCGGCGGTGGAATATCAGGGCCGATCCATCGCCATCGCGGCGTTCTCCGGTGGCGGCAAGTCCACCTCCATGTTGCGCCTGCTGGATCTGGCGGGCACCCGTTTTCTCACCAACGACCGTTTGTTTATTCTGCGAGAGCCAGACAGCCCGACTGGGCAGCAGCACGGACAACAGGAACCCGGACAACAGGAACACGGCGTCAAAGTGGCCGGTGTGCCCAAGTTGCCCCGCATCAACCCCGGCACCATTGTGAACAATCCGGTACTGCAGTCCATCCTGTCACCACAGCGGCGCGAGCAATTGCAATCCCTGCCCGCGGCGGAGCTGTGGGAGCTGGAAGAAAAATACGATGTGGACGTGCTGGCATTATACGGTGACGACCGCATCCAACATCTTGCCGAGCTGGATTGCTTTCTGCTTCTGAACTGGCAGCACAATGGCACGCAGACCGTTATCCAGGCGGTGGACCTGGATCAGCGCCGGGATCTGCTGCCGGCCCTGATGAAAGCGCCGGGCCCGTTTTACCAACAGTCGAACGGGCAGTTCCACTCGGACCAGACTCCGCTGGATGCACAGCGCTATGTGGATGTGCTGGCCGGAGCCGCGGTGTACGAAGTCAGTGGCGGGGTCGATTTCGATGCCCTGGTCCACTGGTGTCGGCAGCGGTTGGAGTAAGGCATGGCCCGCGTGATCGCCGCTTTGATTCGGCACGGGGACTATCATCAGTTGCCCCAGACACCCAGTGCTCACCAGCCATTCCCGCTCACGGAGGCGGGCAGACAGCAGGCCCTCGCTGCCGCCACTTCGTTGTGGGACAGGTTGCAGCGGGAGCGTTTGAATTTACACCCTGAGCTGGATTGTTCACGCCTGCTGCGGGCCTGGCAAACCGCCGACATCATGCGCCAGTGGCTCATCAAGCAATATTCGGAATCGCAGCCCTTCCGTGGTCACCCCATCCGCTTGCATCAGACCGAGGCCCTGGCCGAGCGCGGCCTGGGCAGTGCGGCAAACCTGACGGTGTCTGCGATCGAAGCAGTGTTGCAGCAGGATCCCCGCTTCAGCCCACCGCCGGCGGACTGGAAGTCCAACAGTCATTATTGCCTGCCGTTGCAGGGGGCGGAATCCCTGATGCAGGCCGGGGAGCGGGTGGCCTATCACCTGGGCAGCAGAATGGAACAACTGGCGGGCCAGGTGACGGTGGATACCTTACAGGTGTTCGTGGGCCATGGCGCCGCGTTTCGCCATGGTGCCCACCTGTTGGGTGTGCTGCCGTTCGAACAGATTGCCCGGCTGTCCATGTATCACGGGGTCCCCGTGTATCTGGAATACCATGGCGATGGCCGTTGGTCTCATGTGGGTGGGAATTGGAAAGTGCGATCCGCGGCGGAAGGCCATCACGATTAAGCTGAGCGCAAAGGGGAGTGGATTTGCCAAACCGTCATGATTGTGCCATGAATGTGCAATATAACGTTAGGCAGTAATGGTTGTTGGACACCTGAGTGGGCTCAGACATGCTGCAGAATCCGATTGAACTGAAGTTACCGCCAAACCACGAATTTGGCTGGCCTGGATTACCAACCGAAGCCATGGAATGGACCTTGAATCCGGGCCAGCGGGGTTCGCGCCAACCCCTGGAATCTGTGGTGAAGCGCAGCACCCATCTCAGCCCCTGGCAATGGCCACAGCAACCGGTTCTGTTTTTTGCAGATCTGCATGCGGATGCCGAGGCCTTTCAGGCTTCGCTGCTGGCCTCCGGCGGGGTGCGGATGTCGAAGCTGCATCCCGCGGAATTTGAACTTACGGCAGCAGGGCAGCGCAGCACCTTTGTTATCGGTGGTGATTGCCTGGACAAGGGGCCGAGCAACCTCAAGCTGCTGCAAAGCATTCGCCGCCTGATGCACACCGGCGCTCGGGTGATCCTGTTGGCAGGCAACCATGACGTGCGTTTGCTGATGGGCATTAAGGCGTTGGACCTGGCACCGGATCCCGCCACCGAGCATTTGTTTCTGCGCATGGGGCCCAAGGTGGTGCCCTTGTTGAAGGAAGTCTTCGACGCGTATCTGACCGACTGCGATCTGCAGCACATTCCCTCCAGCAAGGTATGCCGGCAGCGGCTCTATCCATCCGCAGAGTGGTTTCGCGCCTTCCCCAGGCTGACCGCAAAAGAACTGCCACCGAAAGCCATCGCCAAGGAAATCAAACGCATGTGCCGCAAGGTGGAATGCTTTGAAGCCGTGTGCCGTGATGCCGGGCTCGATCTGCGCCAGGTGTATGCCACCGCCATGAAATGCCGGGAATTATTTCTGCAGCCGGGGGGGGAATACGCCTGGTTCTTTGACAGCATGCAGTTGTTGCATCGGGAAGGTTCCTTCCTGTTCTTGCACGCCGGTGTGGACGACCGCTTTGTGCGCCTGCTTACCCACCGCGATGAAGCCTATTTGAATGACCTGTATCGACGCAAGATCCGCACGGATCTGTTTGGGTTTTATTACGGGCCATTGGCCAACACCATGCGCACCAAGTACCGGGATGTGGACCTGCCCTTGACCGACGACGGGGTGGAAATGGCGGGCCGGTATGGCGTGCATGTGGTAGTGCACGGGCATCGTAATCGTACCTGCGGTCAGTGCATTGCCTTGCGCCAGGGCATGATCCACATCGAAGGGGATATCACACTGGATCGCAACTCCCGACGCAAAGAAGGCTTGCCGGGTGTCGGCATGGGCGTCACTATTATCAGCCCAGAGGGCCGCGTCATTGGTATCAGTAACGATTTTCCCTACGCCAAGGTTTTTGAGCCGCAGCGTTATCTTCAAGCACCGGAATAGGCATGGCACAGATCAAGAACTCGTTTAAACACGAATCCCTGCAGGATCAGAAAAGCATTCAGGATATTCTCAAGGCCGTTACCAAGGGCATTGCCAAAGGTGAGTTGGTGTTCAGCGATGATGAAGGCGAAATCGTGCTGCAGCCGGAGGGGTTGCTGGCGCTCAAGGTGAGTGCCCGTCAGGAAGACGGGCAGAACCGCCTGGACATTCGCATCCGCTGGCAGTCCGAGGAGCAGGAGATCCAACGCAAGCCCCTGGCCGTGAACAAACGCAAATGAGTGCAGGGCCGGCGCTCAGAACTGCACCCCCATCTGCAATGCACCACCGGCGTTGTTCTCACTGAACTGCGCCGCCAGATCAACGTACACGGCGATGATGTTGAAACCCACACCGGCGGTGAATACATGGTCGTCGTTATCCGCCAGGTTGGTGCGCACCCCACCGCGCAAGCGCACGATGCTGGCCACGTCCCATTCCACACCGGCCCCCAGGAACTGAGTGTCTTCTCCCAGAAAATAGGGTTGGTTGCGGGTCAGATCCAGATCCGCGGCCAGGGTCAGGCCCAGGGGCGCATCCCAGGCCAGGCCCAAACGGGCCTGGGTTTCCACATCAAACTCCGCGGCCTCACCGGTATTGGGTGAGACTTTGGTGCGGTACTGGTTGGCGATCAGGTTCTTCACCACCAGGCCCAGGGTCACGCGATCATCCAGAAAGGTGGTGGCGAGACCCAGGTCCAGGTTGAAATCGTCGTCGGTGTTTTCACTGGCTTCCAGTTCATCCGCCAGGTCGTAGTGTTCATTTTCCAGATCCTGCACGTTGGGCACAGCATAGTAGCTGGTGATGCTCTGCAGCTTGGGCGTGATGCCCAGGCTCACGTCACGGCCGAAGATCATCACTTCCTTCGAGAGGGACACACCCACTTCCGTCACGGTGACGCCGGCCACCAGCACATCGGAGGTCAGGTCGTCGGTGGGGTCATGAATACTGCCGTCCCCCAGGTTGACGATGGGTACATCGTCGCAGCCGGCCTGATTGCGCACCGGATCGGCAGCGGCCAGGGCCAATTCCGCCTGGGAGTTCACCGATTCAAAAAAGGTCAGGTAATCGTCCAGCAGTTGGTTGTCGCATGCTGACACCCGGGGGGAGGTTTCCAGGGTGGCGTTGGCGTTGACGAACAGGGCCATACCCAGGTTGGTGCCCGGCGCGCTGATGCTGGCGAAGGCCGCACCGTTGATGCGGAACGGTTGGTTGCTGAGCGCGTCCAGGTCGTCGTTGAGGGCCCGGGAGTTGCTGGTGAAGTCCTGCTTGGCACTGAGGAACTGACTGTCGTTCACGGCGTCTTCCATGGCCACGATGGCGTCATCGATCTGATCCAGGTAAGCCTCGTCGTCGATGTCCTGATAGGCGTCAATGGCATCAGGATCGGCAAACGCGGCCAGGCCGAGGTTGGGCAGCACAATGTGGAGGTGGTCACTGTCGGGGCCGGAACTGAGCAGGGCAGGGTTGAACAGCGATGCGGTGCCCGGTTGGGCCGAGGCCACGCCGGTGTCACCCATGGCCATGGAGCGGGCGTCCAGGGTCATAAAGGGTTGCGCCGACGCGGACAGGGGCAGCAGGGCGGCCGCCAGAAGGCTGGAGGAAAGCAGGATGGTGCGGGGTGTTAACTGCATGGTAAAGATCCGTTTTATCATTCAATGGAAAAGAATCACCTGACCCGCGCGCTGGTCGGGATCGGGTGTGCGATGGGTGGATTACTGATGGGGGGCGCCCAGGGCCATGTCCACCTGTTTCATGCGCTCATCCACAATGCGCTGCACGTCCTTGGCCTGTTCGATCAGGTCCGGGATTTCCGTGATGGGAATGGTGGTGGGCACCGGCAGGGTCTGTTCCAGTCCCTCGCCGTTGGCCAGGGGGTTGTTCTCCACGATGGAATTGGTGTTGCGGATGCGGCCGAAGGCGGTGTCGATCTGCTCTTCACTCAGACCCTGCAGCACGTTGGCATCGGGGTCGGTGCGCACCACCATATTAAGGGTGTTGCGGTTGGGCAGTTCACTGAACTGCCAGACGCCATCTTCATCCTGCCAGCGGTAATAAATGTTGTTCTGGCGCTGGATGTCCAATACCGCCAGCTGTTCCCGGGTCAGTTGATCCGGTTGCTGAAAGGCGTCGCTGTCCCCTGACCACTGTATCCAGGGCTGGCCGTTGTCGTTGCTGCTGATCAGATCTTCGGCGTCCTCGAGACTGGGAGCAGAAAACTCCAGGCTGGGGATCATATCCTTGATCTGCAGCAGCTTGTGCATACCGTCCGGGCCCATCAGCAGATAGGGTCCGGCCAGGCCAAACACCACTAAAAACATCACCAATTTGATCACAAACTTCATGAACCGGGGCCGCTCCTCCAGATGAGCCAATCTCCTGAGTATAGCCCCATTACAACCTACACAGGCTGCGTGCGATGGATTACTATGTGGCAAATTGCACGTTTTGAGGAAAATCATGCCTTCTTTCGACATTGTTTCTGAACTGAATATGCACGAAGTGGACAACGCGGTGGACCAGGCCAAACGGGAACTGGGCACCCGTTTTGACTTCAAGGGCACCAAGTGCGCGTTTGAGCAGGACAAGAATGTGGTGACCCTGATCGGGGATGCGGACTTTCACCTGCGCCAGTTGCAGGACATCCTGGAAAACAAATTGATCAAACGTGGCATCGATATTGTGTGCATGGATGCGGCGGACCCGGAAATCAATCTGGCCGAGGCGCGCCAGAAAGTGACCCTGCGGGAGGGGCTGAACTCCGACCAGGCGAAAAAGCTGGTGAAGATGATCAAGGACAAGAAGATGAAGGTGCAGGCCTCCATTCAAGGGGAAAAAGTGCGGGTCACCGGCAAGAAACGGGATGACCTGCAGGAGGTCATTGCCATGTTGCGGGGGGCGGATTTTGAGATGCCCCTGCAGTTCGATAACTTCCGGGACTGATGCGGTGGCGGTGCGAGGCCGCCCCTCAGGCTACCGATTGCCGGGCCGCCGCCACCCGGCTCTTCAAGGGGAAGTGGCAGGTGAAAACGCTGCCTTCCCCCAACTCACTGAAAATTTCCAGCTTGGCATTGTGGTGAATGAGCACGTGCTTGACGATGGCCAGGCCCAGGCCGGTACCACCGGTTTTGCTGTGCCGGCTCTGGTCTGCCCGATAGAACCGTTCGGTTAACCGCGGCAGGTGCTGGGGATCAATGCCGTCGCCGTCGTCCTCCACTTCCATGTAGACCCCGTTCTCATCCTCGTACCAACGCAGGCTGATGTTGCTGCCGGCGGGCGTGTATTTGATGGCGTTGATCACCAGGTTGGAAAACGCGCTGCGCAATTCCTCCTCGTCGCCGTTGATGTCCAGCTCGTCATTGAGCTCCAGGGTGATGTTGTGCTGCTTGCTGTCGTTCATGGCCTGGGCGTCGTTGAAAATGCGCTTGAGCAGGCCCGGTACGCCCACCGGTTTCATCACGTGCTGGCTGCGATCGGTTTCCAGTCGCGATAACAGCAGCAGGTCATTCACCAGGGCCTCCATGCGCAGGGCCTGTTCGTTCATGCGGTTCAGGCCTCGGCTCAGGTGGGGGTGGTCTTCCTGCAGGGTATCCATAAAGGTTTCCAGATAGCCCTTGATCACCGTCAGCGGGGTGCGCAATTCGTGGGACACGTTGGCCACAAAATCCTGCCGCATCTGTTCCAGGTTATGTACCCGGGTGACGTCCCGGGCCACAATCAGCCGTTCGCCTTCCCCGAACACGGTGATCTGGAATTGCAGGAACACCCCGGCCTGCTGCGCCGAGGGGATTTCCAGCGGCCGTTGGTAATTACGGGATTCAAAGTAGCGGATGAAGCGCGGGTCCCGCAGCAGGTTGGTGAGGGCCTGGCCGCGATCGGTTTTCAGTTTGAAGCCCAGCAGGTGGGTGCCGGCGTCGTTCCACCACTCCAGGTTGCCCTGGGGGTCCACCACCACCACTGCATCCTGAATGGCGTTGGTGGATTGCTGGGCGCGGATGATGATGTTGTGCAGATTGCTGATCTGGTTTTTGAAGACCCTGTTCTGCTGGTAGAGGTTGTCGAAAATCATGCCCCAAAGACCGGTGCTTTCCGGTGGGTCTGAGGTGTCGTCCGAGGCCAGCCAGCGGGCCAGGTCACGGGTTCGGATCAGCATCCACAGGCAGTAGGGCACGCTCACCAGGGCCACGCCCACCCCGGGGTAACCCAGGGTCCAGCCGCCGATGGCGCCTATGATGACCAGAATGATGAACTGGTTAAGCTCAATGTTCCATTCTTTAAACACGCGCTGCACCCTGGTTTACTGATTCAGGAGAATACTACTTTACACTAGTAGCAAAACGGTTGCGCTGTGACAATGAATCTCGCCACTCGGGCTAGCGGGCTGATTTTCCTAGAATTTGGTTGAAAATCGATAACCGGTGCCGCGAACCGTCTGTACCAGATGGTCGTACTTGTGGGGGGCCAGAGCCTTGCGCAGGCGGCGGATGTGAACATCTACTGTGCGGTCTTCCACATACACGTTGCCACCCCACACCTGATCCAGCAGCTGGGCCCGGGAATAGGCACGATCCTGGTGGGTCATGAAAAACTCCAGCAGGCGGTATTCCGTGGGGCCCATCTCCACCGGGCGTTCATCGGCGGTAATGCGATGACTGATGGGGTCCAGCGCCAGGCCTTCCACCAGGATGGCCTTGTTCTGGTCGCCCTTGGTGCGGCGCAATACGGCGTTGATGCGGGAGATCAACTCCCGGGTGGAAAACGGCTTGGTGATGTAGTCGTCGGCACCGGCATCCAGTCCCTGGATCTTGTTGTCTTCTTCACTTTTGGCGGTGAGCATGATGACCGGGATTTCGCTGGTGGCTTCATCCCGTTTCAGGCGGCGGGCCAGTTCGATGCCGCTGACGCCGGGCAACATCCAGTCCAGCAGGACCAGATCCGGACGTTCATCCACGATCATGCCGTGGGCAACCTGCCCGTTTTCCGCCTCCATCCACTGAAAGCCGGCCAGCTCCAGTGCCACGGAGATCATTTCGCGAATGGCTTCTTCGTCATCAACGATCAGAATTTTTGCGTCGGCCATGATTAAACTGTTCCACTGCCCAATAGGTACCGCACATTTAAGTAGGTCAATGTTACAGAAAAATGACCGTTATGGGTCAAGACAGGCTGTAATGCAGGAAGATGCCCGCAAAAATCACCGCACCCACCCAATGATTGTGCAAAAAGGCACGGAAGCAGGCATCCCGATCCCGCTGGCGGCTCTGCCACAGTTGCCAGGTCCACAGCAGCACGGCCGCCAGCAGGCCGGCGTAATACCAAAGGCTGAAATCCAGGCGGCTGCCCAACAGCACCAGGGCCAGCAGCGCTGTGCCGTTGAGCACGCCCACCATGGTCAGGTCCAGGTCGCCGAACAGAATGGCGGTGGATTTGATGCCCGCCTTGAGATCGTCCTCCCGGTCCACCATGGCGTACAGGGTGTCATAGGCCATGGTCCAGGCCACGGTGGCCAGGTAAATCAGCCAGGCGTGTTCCGGCACGGTTTCACTCACTGCCGCGAACGCCATGGGAACCGCCCAGGCAAAGGCCGCTCCCAGCACCAGCTGCGGCAGATAGGTGTGACGTTTCATGTAGGGATAGGTGCAGGCCAGCAGCAGGCCCCCCACCGACAGCAGGATGGTGAAGGTGTTGGTGAAGAGCACCAGGGTGAAGGCCAGGGCCCCGATGACAGCGGCGACAGCGAGCGCTTCCTTACCGCTGATGCGGCCGGTGGCGAGGGGGCGGCTGGCCGTGCGGGTGACATGGCCGTCGAAGTCCCGGTCCGCGTAATCGTTGATGATGCAGCCCCCGGTGCGGGTCAGGAACACCCCGGCCATGAAGATGAAAATCAGTTGAAAGCTGGGGTTGCCCTCCGCGGCCACCCACAACGCCCACAGGGTGGGCCACAACAGCAGGTAAATGCCGATGGGGCGATCCAGGCGGCCCAGGGCAATGAAATCCGGCAGGCGCCGCAGTCGGGAGTTGGAAAGCTGGAGTTCTTTTAGAGTGGCCACGGTTGCTCCTGGACCCGATTACAAATACATGGGACATGCATGAAGGAAGTACTCACTTACAAGCAATGGTTTGTCATACAGAAAGAATAGCGACTGCCGGCCCCAAAGGATGCCCTGGCCGGCCAATTCCCGGCTGACCCGGCCCGCGTCCAGCCGATACACCGAGATGGGGCCCCGACGCACGTGGGGGTGGTTGAACAGTACCGCACCCAGGGGTTTGGTGCCAAGCCGGGTCAGGGCCTTGGCAGGCCCCTGCAGGGTGTCAGTGGGGATCAGGGTGCGGGCAAATACCCAGGGTTGCTCATGGCACAGCAGCGCCACTTCCCGCAGAAAGGGCCAACTGCGTTGCTCCAGGCCCAGGGCTTCTCGCTCCTGATCCGTGGCCTGCTGGTGGCCCTGGCGCAGCAGCCGTACCCGAAATTCACCGCCGCTGGCCCGGATCAGGCGCTGGGTGAGGGAGCCCCGGTCCAGCAGCCAGGGGCGCAACCGGCGCGGTACCTGGTATGGGGGTGTCCGGCCCCCGCCCCCCAGATACAGGGCCTGATCCTGCAGGATCGCCGGAAGAAAGTGCTGGTTTGCCATAAGGTGTTGAAACTATTAACGGAGTTGCTCGTTATTGTAGCGAAAGAGCCGCCGGAATGCTGTCAGAACTGGCCGCCAATTGAGCTGGGTGACTTGCTTTTTTGAGGTTTCGCACGTAATTTCCCCCTTCCTTACAGAGGTTGTGATAGTGAAAAGGTGTAGAACATGAAGAAATACGAATGCATCGTATGCGGCTATATCTACGATGAGGCCGAGGGCTGGCCGGAAGACGGTATTGCCGCCGGTACCAAGTGGGAAGACATTCCCGACGACTGGGTCTGCCCCGACTGCGGCGTGACCAAAGAAGATTTCGAGTTAATGGAAGACTGAGATCGCTCTGTTCTTTCGCTGAAGCCGGCTTCGGTCGGCTTTCGCACCCCACACTCCCTCCGTTCCTGTACACCGCTTCCTGTACACCGCTGCAACACCCCCCCACATCTCCCCGCGCCCCAAGCGCAACGTTAGCCGCGGGTACTGGGTTGCGCCTGTTTCCCGACGTTTGTCGAAATTTCACACAATTTGACTGCTGGACGGCAGCGCATCCCGGTGTGCTCCAGCCTGTTGTTTTTATTGGCATTCTGCCATGACCATTTAGTCAAAAAGATTGATTTTTGTTCTATTTGAGTAAAAAACACACAGATTGGGAAATCCACTTAGTTACCATCGGTAGCAGGGTCGGTAACGGTGATCGCCCTCGATAGATCAAAAGCATTGGGGTGTTGGCCAACCTTAGCGCGCAGCGTTCTAACCAGTGTTACCAAGTGTAAAAACTGTGACCTGGCTCACGCCTACTAGTTGAATTGGTACTAAAAACACCTTCACTAACAACCAATTACGGAATCGAAGCCCCCTAATCCGCTTCAGGTCGCCGGAAGTTTGGCGCGGGTGACAGGGTAAAGACCGTGATGTTGGCTTGATACGATTTTTAATAACTGTCCCTGAGTGTGTTGTTACGGTCTGTAATTTATGTAACGGTGTGTAATTGTGGCGCTATCTATAACCATCTGTATTTTATCGGTTTTTTTCAATTGGGCCCCTCAGGCTCCGGTGGTCGCCCCGGTCCGCCCTGCGCGCCTGGGGCAGGCATAACCATTGCTCTTATCTTCAATGCCATAGCCATGGCCAAAGGAATAACAATCAAAGGAAGCGTTCGTACAGGTATTTCCCTGTGTGTGTGATTAATCGGAGATAACAACAATGGTTCGTGTAGTTCCTGCCTTAACTTTGTTTATAACGATGGTGGTCAGTACTGTCGCCAGCGCCTATGACTTTCAACATTACGGTAACGTCGGTATCTACTCTGCCGATGGCACCTATCTATCCGCCAAAATGAATGTGCCTGTGGGTGCGCCCGGGGAGAAGTTTCCGGTCATCATCTTCTGTAACAGCTGGGCACTGGGTGAGAGTGAATACGACCTGCAGGCGGATCTGTTTGCCGAGCAGGGTTATGTGACCCTGTCCTATGCCGCGCGCGGCTGGTACGGTTCCGGCGGCATGATTAACGCCACCGGCGCCAAGGACATGGAGGACATCAATGCCCTGGTGGACTACCTGGTGGCGCAGCCGGAAGTGGACGCGGACAACATCGGTATGACCGGGGTGTCCCTGGGGGGTGGTATGACCCTGATGGCGGCAGCCCACGAGCCGCGCATCAAAACCGTGGTCTCGTTCAGCGGCTGGACCAACATTCTGGATTCCATGTATGGCGGCTGGGCTGACGACACCAGCAGCGGTCAGGGCCAGGCCACCCTGCGCAGCGCCTGGGCCGGTATCCTGATTTTTGCCGGTGACCTGATCGGCAACCTGGACCCCACCGTGGCGCAGATGCGCGATCGTCTGGCGGGTAACTACGAGCTGGACCAAGTGGCCGCC
Source organism: Ketobacter sp. (assembly GCF_003671495.1). Lineage (GTDB taxonomy): Bacteria > Pseudomonadota > Gammaproteobacteria > Pseudomonadales > Ketobacteraceae > Ketobacter. The sequence goes on from NZ_RCHN01000032.1 coordinate 71,386, forward strand.
TGGGCCGCCGAACGCAGCGTGGAAACCTATGTGGACGAGTACAACGCCCGTCAAATCCCCGTGTACATGATCAACAACTACCAGGATCAGCTGTTCCAGGCCAACCAGATGGAGCGTTTCTTCAGCAAGCTGAACTACGACGCCAAGCGCATGGACATCAACAAGGGGATTCACATCACCGGTGAGATCGGCGGATTCATCAACATCGGTGGCACCCTGGCGGATTTCATGAGCATCCTGGGGGATGGCCCCATCCGCAATGCGCTGACCGGTATCTTTGGTGCCCTGGACATCCAGCTGGGTGACATCTCCAACAATGGTCCCTGGAAAAAAGCCCACCGTTGGTTCGACCACCACCTGAAAGGCATTGCCATTGATGTGGATGGTAACGAAATCATGGCGGAAGAAAAGATCCAGCTGAAAGACAAAGTGGCCAGCGGTCGCTTCAAAGACTGGGTTGCGCCGAGGGATTCCGCGAATGTAGTGGATCAGACTTTCTACTTCGACTATTCACGCTCCAGTATTTTCTCTCCCTACCGAACCGGCCTGAAAACCCAGACCGTGGGCAACAGTTCTTACAGCATCTACACCGGTAAAGACACCGATGCCACTACCGGTATGGATCTGCCCGGCAACCTGGACGGCTTTATTGATACCCTCGTGTCCTTCCTGCTGGACGACATCACGTTGACCTCTACCCTGGCCGGTCTGATGGAAGCTCACCTGGGCGACGTTCATCGCACTGCCAAGCTGGATGACTTCACTGAGTACTATGCCAATATCAGCTGCCCCCTGGGCTGCTACCGTGAAGCCGGCGTGAAATATGAAACCGGTACCTTCAACGAAGCCAAAGAGTTCGTAGGCGCCGCCAAAATGGATCTGTGGGTGGAACCCCAGTCTTCCGATGTGCACCTGGTGGCCTACGTCTACGAGATCCAGTCCGGTTGGGGTGCCAAGAACCGCCTGATCACCCATGCTCCGGTAACCCGTCGCGGTGTGGTGGCCGGTCAGCCCCTGCACATGACCTTCGACATGGTGTTCTCCAAGTTCACCACCGAACCCGGCAGCAAAATCGCGGTGGTGTTTGATACCGAAGATCCCCTGTACCAGAACGTTAACGGTTACAACAAGCGTGTCAAAATCCTGCACGGTGACGGTTACAATTCCAGCGTGACCCTGCCGTTCGCTAACTGATCCAAGCGCAACCAGCAACGGGGCGATCATGTGGAGGCATGATCGCCCTTTGCGTTTAACCAGTTCTGTAATTGCGCGTAATCCACCTTGCCGTTGGCGTTCAGCGGCAGGCTCTCCAGGGTGTGAATCCGGACGATCTGCATATACGCCGGCAGGTGCTCGCTGAGGCGGTCGCAAATGGTCTGCGTCGCAAGGGCAGGTTGCACCACAAAACCGACGATGCTGCTGTAGAGCCCGTCGGATCGTTGGGGATAGGGCAGTACCGCCACCAGTTCGGTTGCGGCGGCCTGTCGCAAATGATGCTCCACATCCTGCAATTCCACCCGGTAACCGTTGATCTTGACCTGACGGTCCAGGCGGCCCACGTACACTAAGCCCAGCTCCCCCTGTTGCAGCGCGCAATCCCCGGTGCGATACCAGCGCGAGGCCGGGCAATGGGGGAACACATGGTTCACAAAGGCCGCCGTGGTTCTCTCCGCGTCCGCCAGATAGCCTTGGGTCAGTTGCGATCCGGCCAGCCAGAGTTCGCCCTGTTCCCCCTCGGGTGCTTCATTACCCTCGGCGTCCACCACTTTGGCAAACTGGCCGGGATAGGGTGTGCCGATGGGGGCGACGCTCAATGTCTGCCAGCGCGGGTCCTGCGGATTCATTTCAAAGGCGGTGATGGCGATGGTGGCTTCTGTGGGGCCATACAGATTTACCACTCTGGCATTAGGTGCCGCTGCCATCCAGGCGTGGACGGTGCTCACCGGCAGAGCCTCACCGCAGAAAAACGCGTACTGCAGTGAAGGCAGAACACCGGGCCGGAGCAGTCCGCTCTGTTTGGCGAGGCTGGCCATGCTGGGAACGGAAAACCAGACGTCGATGGCCTGGCGCCGCACGAACTGCAACGGCATCAGCAGGTCGGTCGCCGTGGGTACCACCAGGCAACCGCCGTGATACCAACAGACAAACATGTCGTGCACCGAAAGGTCGAAGGTCAGATCAAACATCTGACTGCAGCGCAGCCCCGAGGGCAGGGGATAGAGGGCACTGAAATTCTGCAAATACGCAACCAGACAGGCTGCCGCCACCGGGATGCCCTTGGGCTGGCCGGTGGTGCCGGAGGTAAACAGCAAATAGGCGGCGTGATCGTTTGCCGGCGCAGGGTCGTGCACAGCACCCGTAACGAGCTCTGAAGTGATGGAATCCTGCAGCCCAAACACCTGCTCCAGCGCAGGGTGTTGACGTAAGGCAGCGGCCTGTTGTTGCTGATGCTGTTCCTGTTGCAGGTACTGCGCTTCCTCATCAACAATTAAAATGCGGGCTCCGGAAAGTGTCAGCATGCGCAGGTTGCGTGCCGCTGGAAATGATGGGTTCAACGGCACCCAGGTGCGCGACTCGGCGGCACAGGCCAGGACGGCGACGTAGGCGGTCAGGCTGCGGCTGGCATAGATCGCAACGGATGCGGATGGGGCACAGCGGCGCAGGGCGGCGCGCAGGCCGTTGACCCGGGCGTGTAATTGGGCGTAAGTGTAGGTGTTGCCCTGCACCACCAGTGCCGGTGCGTTCGGTGTGGCCGTGGCAGCGCGGCCAAAACTGATGGAATAGGGATTCATACGCTATGCTAACAACTCATCATAGATAAAATATAGTGTGTTCAGGGGAGTCCGCAATGGAACAGGATGTCGTCGGCACGTACCTGGTGCCCGCGGTGTTGGCGGTGATGATGGTGGGAATGGGCATGACCCTGCAGGCTGCCGATTTTCGCCGTTTGCTGGCTTACCCCAAAGCAGTGGTCACCGGGCTTTGCGCCCAGGTGTTGTTGTTGCCGGCGTTGGGCTGGTTGATTGTGACGGCGTTGCAGCTGCCGCCGGAGTTTGCCGTCGGGGTCATGATCATCAGCTTCTGCCCTGGTGGCGTGGGTTCCAATTTGCTGGCGTTGATCGCGCGGGCCGATACGGCGTTGTCCGTCACCCTGACCGGTATCAGTAATCTGCTGTTGATCCTGAGCCTGCCCTGGTGGGTGAACCTGTCATTGCGAACCTTTCTGCCCGGTGAACAGGCGATCCTGTTGCCGGTGGGCAAAACCATTCTCAGCACCGCACTGATTACGGTGGTGCCCATCCTGATCGGGATGTGGGTGCGGCACCTGGCGGGTGCGGTGGCGCAGCGGGCGGAAAACGGATTCCGGATTTTTTCGGGATTGTTCCTGGGGGTGTTGATGCTGAGCATCGCCATTAAAAACCGGGATGTGATTATTGAGGCGCTGTGGAGCCTGGGCCCGGCCATTGTGGCGTTGAATCTCGGCTCCATGCTGATGGGCTTGGTGCTGGCATCGCTGCTGCAACTGAGGATGAGTCAGCGCACCACCATCGCCATCGAAACCGGTTTTCAGAATGCGGCGCTGGCAATACTGGTGACCACCACCTTTCTGCAGAATCCCAGAATGGCCCTGGCCCCGGTGTTCTACGGCGGGGTAATGTTTGTGGGCGCGTTTGCGTTGATTGGCCTGTTGCGGGCGACCCGAATGGCGCCATCCAAACGCCACGCCGACGTCAAGCTCTGATCCCCTCAGGCTAATTTGGCTGCACACACATCCAGTAGTTGGCCCACGGTTTTCACGCCGTCCAGATCCTCCTGCACCAGGGTGATGTTCAACGCTTCCTGCAGCGCGATCACCATCTCAATAAGGGCAAAAGAATCCACCACCAGATCGGTGAGGATGGACGTTTCGGTGACGCGGCCGGCGTCCACATTCAACAACTGAACCAAGTGCTGGATGATGTCGGTACGTTGCATTCAGGGTGTCCTCAAAAAGCGTAATTCTGTTTGTCCAGTATATGCCCGATGCGTTCTTCGTGTTCGGTCACAAAGCGCTCGTAGACGGCCTCGTCGGCCTGGCGATAGTGCTCGTAGGTTTTGCGCACCCGCTCGGCCCCGAAACTCTCTTCCAGCCCTTTCAGGGCTTCGCCCACCCAATGGATGTGCCACTTTTCGTCTTCCATGATGGTGTTGATGGTGGCCTTGATGGCGGGGTGCACATCCTTGACCCGGCCATGGCGGGCATACTGGGAGATGATCCGCCGCTCGAACACCTGGGTGAGGGACAGGATCTCCATGATGTTGGTGGGCATGCCGGCCGCCTCCAGATACTGATCCTGGTAGGCAAAGGTCATCTTCAGGGGCTCCAGGCCCATCTCGTCCAGGGCTTTGGTCCAGTACCAGGCGTGCTGACTTTCGTCAGCAAAATGCTTGGTCAGATCATGCTGGATCGGTCCGGCGGGCAGTGTCTTGGCCAGGCGCGCAAAAAACTGGGCGCCGGAAATTTCGGAGTGGCGATAAAAGCTCAGTATCCAGCGGTCATGCTCGGTCATGGTTTAGTTCTCCATTTTGATCGCCACCGACAGCACGCCGTCAGCAACGTCCATACTCAAATAACGAAAATGTGCGACACCATCGGCGGTGACCAGCCGCGCCCGGCCGAACGCCTGGCTCGGTTGCTGCAGCTCATAGGCGGTCACCCAGCGTTGCTGGCCACCGCGGTCCGCTTTGAAACAGGCTTCCTTGACGGTCCAGATGCGCAGTAGCCGGCGTGCGCAGTCTGCCGATGCGGCGGCCATCTGATGGCGCTCCCGCGTGGTCAATAGGATGGCGTGGTGCCGGTGATCCAGTGCGCGCCAGGGTTCATAGTCGATACCCACGCCGCTGAAACCGGCACCCTTCATGGCCAGCGCAAACAGGGAATGGCCGGCGTGGGTCAGGGAGTGATCCAACTGCCCGGCGCGAATCGGTTGGTGCGGCCACGAGGGTTGCCCCAGCCAACGCTGTATCTGCTTCATCACGGCGGCGCGGGGCTCTGTGGTGCTGTGCTGGTGCCACAGTTGAAGGTTAACAGGGAAGCGCCGCATGATGCGTTGCTCAAGCAGGGTCATGCGCTGCATCAGGGTTCACGCCCCCATTTGGTGTGAATCAGGGTTTGCACCGTGGCGGCCAGCAGCGCCGTGGGATCGGGGGCCTGGTAGTGATCCAGGGCGGCCCGCAGGTTGTCGTTGTGAAAGGCCTTGTGGATGAACAGTTGTTGGGCGAAGGGCCGAATGCTTTCCACTGCTTGCGACACCACCTGGGCCGAGAGCCCTTTCAATTCGTTGGCCAGCATCTCAAACATCTCGAACTCGGTGAGCAGGGGCGGCAGGATGCGGCGTTTGCGGAAGCCTGCATCGGTGCCGAATTCGCGGAAGCAAACCGCCAGCATCTGACCCAGTGCCAGGGATTCCGTCTCGGTATGACAGACGTGAAAGATCTGCCGCTGGGCTATGGGTTTTACACTCAGCTCGGCGATGGCATTTCCCACAAATTTGCCGGTGACCATATAGATGGGGGTGTCGGCCAGGCCGGGCATGGTGGAGATCAATCCGTAGAACAACAGGCGCATGGTGTTGTGGAATACGTTGTACTGCATCACGGTGCCGGCTGCGTCGTGGGCCATCACGGTGGACGGGCGGTAAATATGCCACGGCAGGTCATCAAATTCGTGCAGCAAAATGTTTTCTGCCTCGCACTTGGAACGCTCGTAATGGTTGGCAAAAGGGCCATCGGCAGGCATGGGCTGCTCGGCAATACCGCCTTGCGCCAGGCCGGCCACATAGGTGGTGCTGACGTAACAGAAGCGTTGCAGATGCGGGCAGCGGCGGGCGAAGGCCAATACCTTGCGAGTACCGTCGCGGTTCACGGCGTCCGCCCGCTCCCGGGTGACGTTGAACTCGGTGACGGCAGCCACATGAATGATGCGCTGAATCGGCTCTGGATCGATGCTGTCCAGGGGTGCCTCGTTCTGCAGATTGCCGTAGCAGACCTGGATGCGTTCCCCGTGGGCAGCGTGCTGCTGGTGAAGGTGGGCGCGTTTGGCTTCGAGCTCGGCGTCATGATCGGCGCGCACCCACAACATCAATCGCGCATCGGTGTGTTCCAATAACCACGTGCTGATCAGGCTGCCGATGTAGCCGTCTGCGCCGGTGATCAGAATGGTCTCTGCCATGGTGGTGCTCATCCGTTACTCTGGGGTGGCAGCAAAGGCTGCGCAGATGGTATTGAGGGAATGAAAGTTTTCCGGTCGTACCTGGTCGATGTCCACCGGCTGACCCTGCACGTGTTCCAGAAACAGAATCAGATCCATCAGTTGGATGGAGCTGAGAATTTTTTGTTCCAGCAATGGGGTTTCGTCCGTCAGCGTGGCGCCGTCCACCGCTGGATTGGTGGACAGTATCCATTCCCGAACCTGGTGTTTGAGGGTGCTCATAGGGCGGGTCGCTCCGTCATCATGCCGTGCTCTAAAAAATAGTTGATGCAATTCGCAGACACCGCTTCCCGATGGGCGCGGCAGGCCGGAGCAGACCAGGCTTTCTGGTACAGTGCGTAACTGTTGTCGAAACCGGCATCGGCATAAACTGCGGGGTTATAGTATTCACGCCAGGTGGACACAATATAGTTGGACAGATAAGCCTGCACCCCGGCCAGGGTCTGTTCGTTCCAGGTGGGTGCCCACTGTTCGAACAGACTTTTACTCAGTTCACGCCCGAATGCCAGGTGGCGGGCTTCGTCGTTGTGATGGTACTGGTTGATGTGCTGAACCAGGGGATGCAGGCGCTCATCTTTGCCCATGGCCATGTTGTAGTGATCCACCAGCTCTTCAAAAATCACCACTTTGGCAAAAAACAGGAAGTCTGCTTCCCCCTTGGCGTAGTCACGGGGCAGGGCCATTTTTTTATCGGCGTAGACTTTCTTGCCGTAGCGGTGACAAAAAGTACCGAAGACCGTCATGTGCTTGTTTTCTTCATCCAGAAAGTGATGCAGGTATTCGGACAGCTCAGGACTCCAGTTCATATAGTACAGGTGTTCCGCCAGGCCACCGATCAAGGCCTTTTCGCCGTGGATGTTGATGCCAAAAAAATTTACTGCTTCCCAGAAGGCCAATTGCTTTTGCTGCGGTTCGTTTAAGGCTGCGTACTCTTCCAGGCCATAGAGCGAAATCAGTTCCGGCGCAAAATGCCATTGATCCATGGGCAGGTCCTGCGGCCACTGGAATTCCGCATAGGGGTTGTTGTAGCGCTTGACGGAAGCATCACTCAACTTGCGCGCGATTCGGGCCAGTCGTTCCATCAGTCCGCCACCTTTTCCAGCAACAGGCAGGACCAGTTCAGCCCGAAGCCTGCCATGGGCATCAAAAGGGTATCGCCCACCTTGATCTGATCGGCGCCGGCCACGGTTTTCAGATTGATAATGTTATCGCCGGAGATGCAGTGCCCAACGCTGCCGATGGTGGGCATCAGGATGCGTTCAAAATCGAAGCGCAGCACGCTGGCCAGGATGCGCCAGGCTTTGCGGTTGGTGTTTTGGGGAACGATCCAGTTTACCTCGGCCGGGGTGATGCCCGCGTTGGCACACAGCTCGGTGATCAGGCGATGACTGTAATTGAAATAAAAGCCGGCGGTCTCTTCATCGCTGGCGGTGGCCATGGCACCGTTGGTGATGTGATGGGCCCCCAGCAAGCGGTAACCACCGGGCGTTGTGCTGACGATGCAGGCGGCACCACCGTCGGAAATCAGGTTGTAAGCCTGTTCGTAGACAGCCCCTGGTGGAAACCGGTCGGCGGTGATGCAGAGCGCCTGCTGCAAATCCGGTTCGGATCGCAGCAGGGCCGCGGCCACGCGAATGGATCCCAGCATACCGGTGCAGGCCTGTTGGTTGAGGCCCATGACAAAGGCACGATCCATATCGAAATCCGCTTGCAATCGACTGGCAGGAAAATCCATCAGGTGCTTCACGTCACGGCTCACCGCAAACTCATCCACATTGCCGTGATTGCCGTTCAGTGGCAGACAGGTGACATACAGAATCACGTCGATGTCGGGTAGCCGCTGCCGGGTTTCCGGGTAGCTGGTGAGCATGTCATCCAGGGCGCCCTTGGCCAGGTCGTACGCGGTTTCGTGCGCATCACAGTGACAGTGCTGGTTGAAACCTGCTGCCGTCAACGCGTCGGCAGTGGACAGCAGATCGCCGTCCGCGGCCGCATCGGCCACTGTGCGCTGTTGTGATCCCAAACAAAACGCTGGAAAGTTCAGAAAAATATCGGCCATCTACCACACCGTCAACAACATCTTGGGCTACAACCTTATTTGGTAAACACCAATGTTGAGGAATGCACAACATTCACCTGCTGCAAAAAACACAATAACTAGAAGTTAAGACAAAAACCGTCTGAATATCCAATATTAACCCGTGACTGATTTTCAGATCGAGTCATCGCCGTACAAACATCTTCTTAAACAATCTGTTGAATGTGAACTTTTAAATGGCTTGCCGGTTCGTCAAATATACGATGCAGGAAAAGCTGTATAGTTTGAGTCGGTCATATGCCCTTTTCTTCACCATGTTGGTGCAAATAATGGGGGCTGCGGTGACGCTCTTGGGGCACTCACAAACAGGTTACAAACTCTAACAAATCATCCGGCGTGACCAGCCGGTTTTTTGTCTACATTAAAATAAGTCTTCGTTTGAGCTCATTCAATCGGGTTTTCAGTGTAATAGAAGTTCATTACTGTTTTTGGAGTACCGACGGTTATGTCAGAGCCAGTAGTCACGCTCGCCAAGGCGAATTTGATTGATGTCGCATTAAACTCTCGTTCCTTTGGAAAACTCGTGGATGCGGCCGCCGAGGTGTATGGCACCCATCCTGCCTTCTCCGATCGCCGGGGAAATGAATGGCGTTCTGTGAATTTTCTGGAAGTGCGCGAACGAGCCTTCGCTTTGGCGCATTGGCTGCTGGAAAATCAGCTCAACCACCGTTGTATGATTCTGTCGGAATCCCGCATTGAGTGGCCCGTGGCGTTTCTTGGTATTGCCAGTGCAGCGGCCACCGCCATCCCGGTGGACCCCAAATCCACCGCTCAGGAGCTGGCGGAATTTATTGCCTCCACGGCACCGGAAGTGATTCTGGTATCACCGTTGCTGCAGGGTGTATTGGAGGAGGCCATTGTGATCGCGCAGTGGCAGGGCCGACAACTGGTGATGGAGACCCAATCCATACAGCCTTCAGCCTTGGGTGGGCTGCCGGCGGCACCGGCCAGTTTTGTGCCCCTTACCCATGGCGCGGATCAGACCGCCACCATTGCGTTCACCTCCGCCACCTCGGGCAAGCCCAAAGGGGTGGAAACCCGTGCTGACAGTTTGATCCACCAGGCGGCTTCTCTACGGTCCTGGTTTGGTACCAAGCCGGGGGATTCTTTTCTGTCGATCCTGCCGTTGAATCATTTGTTTGAATTATCCTGCGGTTGCCTGGCGGTGTTGACGTGCGGTGGCCACGTGAACTATCTGAATTCCATTCTGCCCCACGAAATCAAAGCTGCGTTGCAACACCGAGGCATCACCCATTTTGTGGTGGTGCCGATCCTGATGGAGATGATCCGCAAAGGCATCGAGCGCAACTTCATTACCAAACTGGGGGATCGGGGTAAAACCTTCCTCGAAATCTTGCAGACCACTTCCAGCCTGGCGCCGAGCAATCAACTGCGGCGCTTCCTCAACCGCTTTATCCTCAATGAGCTGGGGCCGGAGCTGCGCATGGTGCTGGTGGGTGGGTCCACACTGGATGCCAACACCGTGGGCTTTTTTCTCAATATGGGCATCAAGGTGTGTCAGGGCTATGGCCTGACTGAAACCAGTCCGGTGGTCAGCACCAGTCCCCCCAACAAGATCCGCCGCGGCTCCGTGGGGTTGGTGATGCCGGATTGCAGCGTGAAGATCGCGGCCGAAGGCAGCGAAACCATTGGCGAAATCCTGGTGAAGGGCCCCTGTGTGATGAAGGGCTACCTGGATGACCCGGCGCTGACAGCCACCGTGATCGATGAAGAGCAGTGGTTCCATACCGGGGATCTGGGCTATGTGGATGAACAGGGTTATCTGTTCATTACCGGCCGCAAAAAGAATCTGATCGTGTTGGATGGGGGCAAGAAAGTCTATCCGGAAGAGGTGGAGAAAACCCTCACCGCCAGCGTGCTGTTCCAGGACGTGTGTGTGACCGGCGTGTGCCTGGAGCATCCATCGCTCCCTGGTCGCAAAACCGAGCAGGTGTGTGCGGTCATAGTGCCGCAGGCGGAATTGATCGAGCAGCACGATCTGGCCACCTTGCAAACCCTGTGTGAAGACGAAGTGACGCGACTGTGCCGCACCCTGTCGGTCTATAAAAAGCCGGTCCGGGTGGTGGTGCAAACCGAAGAGTTGCCGAAGACCCGCACCGGAAAAATAAAAGCACCGTTGGTACAGCAACACCTGACCAGTCTACTATCCTGATAATTTGGGTGTTTTACCTTTACCACAGCAGAGGGATCATTTGTGGATTTCGCTTCGGTTATCCTGTTAACCTTTAATTTCCTGTTCATTGGGCTGACCCCGGTTTATTTTTTTCGCAAGGACGGCTCATTCAATCTGATGTGGTTCGTGACGGGGCTGCCCCTGTTTCTTTGGCCGATTTCCGTGTACGGCGTGTTCTGGGGCTACCTGGACCCGTGGCTGGGGGCACAATCGGAATGGTTCCGCTCGCTGAGCACGTTCGGGGTTTTGCTGTGCTGCAGCTCCATTGCGTTTATGGCCCTGACCCTGGGCACCCATCGTATTCCACTGTCACTCTGGCATCAGGATAACGATGCGCCCCGCTCCATCGTGACCTGGGGGGCCTATCGTTTCATCCGGCATCCGTTTTACACCTCGTTCATCGTTGCCCATCTGGGTTGTCTGCTGCTGGTGACACACTGGTTTCAACTGCTGCTGCTGGCTTATCAGGTGGTCATCCTCAACATCACCGCCGCCCGTGAAGAGCAGCGCCTGCAAGTCAGTGAGTTCGGGGAGGAGTACAAGGCGTATATGTCCCATACCGGGCGTTTCTTCCCCAAATTCCAGGCCAGTCGGATGCTGGAATCCCTGCTGGTGTGGGTGACCGAATACCGCCACCTGGTGTTGGGGATGTTGATCGCCGTTACTGTGATTTTCTCCCTGTTTCTGTTTCGCATGGGCATCAACGCCACGCCGTATTTTATTTCCGCTGACCATCCGGTGCGGGTCACCGAACAACAGATCAAAGGCCTGTTCACCAATACCGAAGAGCAGGCCTTTGTGGCGCTGGTGGATGAACAGAACGGCGTTTTCACCCGACCCAACCTGGAGTTGATCCAGTCTCTGACCCGGCAGCTGGATACGATTGTGCTGGCCGACGAGGGTCATCTGGAAACCCTGCGGGCGCTTGCCGCCGGCAGTGAACACAGCCGTGCCCTGGTGGAGCAGATCGCCGACAATGGACTGGGTGTGGAGGATTATGATGGGGTGAAGCAACTGTTGGCGTCCGGGGTGGCCGCTGAGCAGTTCTCACCCCGCCAGCTGGAAAAACTACAGGAGATCCTGGTGCAGGTGCGCCCGGTGAAACGGGTGCGCAGCCTGTTCACGGTGGAGGACATTAAAGCCGACGGCGACGATCTGCAGATCGAGCCCCTGTTGCAGGAGATTCCCGCCAACGACGCCGGCCTGGTGGAACTGAAAGAATATGTCCTGAACAATCCACTGCTCACCGGTGTCATTGTCTCGGCCGATGGCCTGGCGTCCAACCTGCAGGTGGAACTGAACATTGCGGAAGACGATGCTCCCAACATGCAGGCCATGTACGCGGCCATTGCCGAGCTGGTGGATCGGGTCAAAGCCGATCAGCCGGAACTGCAGGGCAGCCTGCATTTCAGTGGCCCCCCTATGGTGACCGCGCAGATTGCCGAAACCATCCAAATGGACAACATGAAATTCTTTCCCCTGGTAACCACGGTGATCGGTATTATTCTGTTCTTCAGTTTCCGCCGTTTTCAGGGCGTGGCGCTGCCCCTGGTGGTGTCCAGTTTATCCACCCTGTGGACCCTGGGGCTGATGGCGATTTTCGGCGTGGACATCAACATCGTCACCGCCAGCTTGCCGGTGTTTCTGATGACCATCGCGGTGGCGGATTCCATTCATTATCTCACGGATTATTACCACCAATTGGAACAGCATGATCCGCTGGAATCGGTCAAGTTATCCCTGCGCCGTCTGATGACGCCGTTGCTGATGACCAGTGTCACCACCTTCTTCGGGTTTCTGGCCCTGGCCAGCACCAACCTGATTTTTGTTCAGCAGTTTGCACTGTTTGTGGCCGCCGGGGTGATCTTTGCCTTCATCATCACCATCACGTTGCTGCCGGCCTTGTTGCCGTTGATGAAACAACCAGGCACCCAGGCCAGCAAAGCCAAGAACAGTCCCCTGCACGGCATCGACCGCCTGTTTTCCCGTATTTATCACGGCTTGAGCAAAGCGCCCCTGGTGATCATTGTGCTTACAGTCGCGCTCATTGCCGGCTGCGGATATCTGATCCGTGATCTGGCGGTGGACAACGAAAACGTGGCGTCGTTTGGTGCGGACACCCGCATCCGCATGGACGACGCGGTATTGAACCGGCACTTTGGCGGTACCGTGCCCATCAACGTATGGTTCAGCGCGGAGGACCAGCGTCGCTTTACCCAGCCTGATGTGGTGGCGGCCATGGACAAGATTGGCCAGCGCTTTATGCAGCACGACATCATTGGCTATGTGGGCAGCCCCAGCAATCTGGTGAAACGCATCCATCAGGTGCTGAACGACGTGGACTATGGTTTGCCCGAAGACATGAGTGCAGAACTGATCGCCCAGTACTACCTGCTGTATGAAAATGGCAGTGGCCAGGAAATTCGCGATACCCTGGATATGAATTATGAGAATGCCCGCATGGTGGCGCTGTCCCACACCGACCAGTCGTCGAAAATGCGCACGGTGGTGCAGGATGTAAACGCCTACGCGCAGACGGTTCTGCCGGCGGACGTCACCATGCAGGTGGCAGGTTTCGGCCAGATCATGGTGGTGAGTACCGATGAAATCGTTAACGGCCAGCTCAGCAGCCTGATGGCCGCCACCCTGCTGGTGACGGCAGTCATGATGTTCCTGTTCCGCTCATTGCTGGTGGCCGTGTTGGGGGTGGTGCCGCTGACCCTGTCCATTCTGATTAACTTTGCCACCATGGAACTGTCCGGCATTGCGGTGGACATCGGTACGGCCCTCATCGCCGGTATCGTGTTCGGGATCGGGGTGGATTACGCCATTCATTTCCTGGCGACCTTGCAACGCAATACCGCGGCCGGGCTCAGCCTGGAGCAGGCTATCCGCCAAACCGTATCCAGCGTGTCCCGCCCTATTGTGGTCAACTCTGTCAGTATGACCCTGGGCTTCTGCGTGTTGATGTCGTCCAGCTATGCGGTCACCAGCCGTCTGGGGATGTTGATTGCCATAACCATGACCCTCTGCGCGCTGCTGACACTGCTGATCCTGCCCATCCTGATCCAGTTCTTCAAGCCCAAAGCCCTGCGCTCCGGTTAAAACCGAGTTTCCGGTTATAACCGTGCTGCGGGAGCAAAAAGTCTAACCAGGTCTTATACTGGTTTGAGTGGAATTCATTTGTCGTCGCGTTTTGGCAAGCAGTGCAGGGCTGGCACGTTGATCAACATCATTTCAATCCGGGCTATGCTTTGGGCGCTGCTGGTCAGCGTCCTGACGGGGTCTGTTTGGCCTGCATTGGGCTTGGCACAAGCACAGGACCAGGCCGTTGAGTCTACCCCCATGCGCACGCTGACGGTGAGTCCGGAGCAGGGTCGCTATGTCATTCCCAGGGTGGTGGACTACTACCAGGGCAGCGCCAGCCCCCAATCCACCGACGACCCGGCACAATTGCTGGAGGCATTGCGTGGGTTGCCGTGGCGGCCCAACGGGCGGGATACTCTGGTGCCGGCGCAACACCTGCAGGATGTCTGGGTCAGGTTGCACCTGCAGAGCGGTGCGCGCTTTGTTCCCGAACTGATTCTGGTGATGTCCTATCCGTTCGTGTATCGGCTGGACATGTTCGTCTACCGGGACGGGCAGTTGGTGCAGCAGGCCGCCACCGGCACATCGATTCCTTACGCCGAACTGGAATTACAGGGCTATGCGCCGGTGGTGCCCCTGCGTATGCAGGCCAACGACGATCTGGAAATTTATTTTCGCCACCAGTCCAACACGGTCTCCATTCTCGATATGAAGCTGTTTTCCCGTGCCGCGTTTGAGGATTGGAGCGACACCTACTTTCTGGCCCAGGGATTCTATGCCGGTTGCGCCTCGCTCATGTTTCTTATGAGCATGTTCCTGTTTCTCACCCTGCGGGACCGGCTGTTCCTCTACTACTCGCTGTTCATTCTCAGTTTCCTGGCCTTGTATCTTTTCAACAACGGCATGGCCCATAAGGTCCTGCCGGCGGCGCTGCGTTTTGAGATTGCCAATCTGTCGGAGGCGGTGTCCTGTCTCACTTGCACCACCAGTTGCCTGTTCATCGCCTCGTTTTTGAAAATGAAACACTATGCCCCTGTGATCAACCGTATGTTGTTATCCATGGCGGCGTTCTCGTTCTTTTATGCGATTTACTGTTTCCTGTTCACCAACGAATGGCAGCTGAAAATCATGCTGCTGGTGGGCATCAGCAGTTACTTGTTGATATTCTATATCGGCATATACGTCTGGCGTCGGGAGCATGAGTTTGCCAACTATTTTCTGTTGGCCATGGCCTGCCTGTGCATCTCGGTGCTGTATTTTGTGGCCAGCACCCTGCTGGATATTCCAAAGCCCATTGACTCGGTGATCGTGGTGCAATTTTCCAGTCTGGGGGAATTCATCTTCCTTTCGGCGGCGCTGTCGAAACATTTGGGCGCCATCAATCTGCAGCGGGAACGGGCGGCGGCGGAAAGCAAAGCCAAAACCGACTTTCTGGCCAAGATGAGCCACGAGATTCGTACTCCCATGAATGGCGTAATCGGTGTGGCGAGCCTGCTGGACGACCATCTGAACAACGACACCGCCCGCCATTACAACCAGCTGATCAAATCTTCCGGCAATTCGCTGCTGACCATCATCAACGACATCCTGGATTTTTCAAAACTGGAAGCGGGTAAGATGGTGATTGAATCCATTCCCTGCAGTGCCCAACGCCTGTTTGGCGAAGTGCGGGATGTGTTTGAGATCGCAGCGCAGCAGAAAGGGCTTGCATTGAGTCTGCAGGTGGCGCCGTCGGCACCGGCCTATTTTTATTCCGACCCCATTCGCCTAAAACAGATCACCACCAACCTGGTGAGCAATGCCATGAAGTTTACAGACACCGGCAGCGTGCGTATTCGCATCGAGGGATTGGACGGTAACCGCTTGAGAATCCAGGTGCAGGATACCGGTGTCGGCATTGCTTTGGCGGACCAGAAAAAACTGTTCCAGGAATTCTCCCAGGCCGATGAAAGTACCACCCGGCGTTTCGGTGGCACCGGCCTCGGCTTATCCATCTGCCGCGAGCTGGCAAAGTTGATGGGCGGTGAAGTGGGTGTGCAGAGTGAAGTGGGGCAGGGTGCCACCTTTTGGGTGGTGGTAACGGTGACCCCTTGTCCCCAGGAAGATTATGAGCGTCAGCAGGGGGATCACGGGGGCATTGAATCCGACGAGCTGGAACAGGTTGCCACATTGAACATCCTGGTGGCCGAAGATAACAAAGTGAACCAGATGGTGGTGACCGGCATGCTGAAAAAACTGGGGGTGGGTTATCATTGTGTGGACAACGGTGCCGAGGCGGTGGCCTATTACCGGGATCACGCCAGCGCCATCGATATTATTTTCATGGATTGTGAAATGCCGGTGATGGACGGCTACAGTGCCGCCCGCAAGATCCAGGCCCTGACGGCGCAGCAGCGCCGGGGTCGGGTGCCCATCTGTGCCTTCACGGCCCATGTGCTGGGCGGCCAACTGGATCAGTGCCGGGCGGCGGGTATGGATCATCACCTGAGCAAACCGGTGGACTTTCAGCAGGTGCGGCGTTTTCTGGTAGGCTTCGTGCAACAGGCGCGGGCATCCTGACCGGCAGCAAACTTTCCCTTACCCGCCATCCATTATACAATCGCCGCTTTTGAGGGGACCTCACGAATGCAGAAATCAGAACTGGAAGCGGCACTGGCAGAAAAACTCAACATCACAAAAACCGCCGCACGGGATCTGTTGAACGTGATTCTGGATCAGATCACCCTGGAATTGAGCCGCGGCCAGCGCGTCAGCCTGCCCGGGTTCGGTGTGTTTGAAGTGCGCGCCTATGGCCCCCGCACCGGCCGCAACCCCCAGACCGGGGAGCCCATTGACATCCCGGCCGGGCACAACGCCCACTTCAAACCAGGCAAGGGTCTGAAAGACGCCATCTCCGGCTAGGCTGTTGAAATACTTGGGAATGCCACTATGAAGTTTTGGTTTTTGCTGCTCGTTCTGGGCTGGCGCATGCGCTGGCTCGCCAACCATAACGATGCCTTTAAAGAAAAACTGGAGAACAAGGACATTGTGCTGCAGTTTCGTACCGAGAGCGGCAAAGTGGCCCGCTACTTTGTGATCCGCGAACAGACAGTGAAACCCTGTGGCGGCCTCCACCCCAAGCCCAACATGTGCATGTCCTTCAAGGATGCCCAATACGCTTATAAGACCATCATGAACGCCAGCAAGGACAAAATGGCCTTTATGAAGGGCATGGGCACCAAGGACATCGTCGTCACCGGCGAGGCTCAGGAAATGATGTGGTTCATGAGCTTGATTAAATTCTTCCCCCCGAAAAAGAAGAAAAAGTAACCAATCTTCAACGTATTCGGTATAACTGCACTTGTTTCGTAGTCTCTTTGTGACGAAACTTAACGGTTAGCTGGCCTTTGTCCGGAGCGATTGGTAGAGTGTGCTTGACTGTTTTTTGCGCAAGTCTCCATGGGGTGATTCGGGTACTTGCCGGGCTACACTGAGTAAGGCGGCAGCAGGCTTGTTAAGACCAGCAACGCGTTAAGGTGCGCTTTTAATCAAGATACGTTTTCAACCAAGAGGAACCGGGGTGACAGATTCGCTGCGGCCGGGGCAACAGGATGCGCCCGGTCAGGCTTCCGAGCATCATCAGCACTCGCATCAGCACCAGAAAGACACGCTGACTTTCCGCATTTTCCTGGGTCTGGCCCTGGGCTTTGGCGTAGGTCTGCTGATGTATTATGTGCCGGCGCAGGGCTCGGTCACCGCGGCCTGGGTGCAGGAATATCTGATCGACGGCGTGTTTCTGGTATTCGGTAAGATCTTCATCAACCTGCTCAAGCTGATGATCGTGCCCCTGGTGCTGGTGTCCCTGATCTGCGGAGTGATTGCCTCGGAAGAAAGCAAAAGCCTGGGGCGGTTGGGCACCAAGACCTTTTTCCTGTATCTCATTACCACCGGCGTCGCCATCTCCCTGGCCCTGCTGGTGGCCCAGGTGGTGAACCCGGGCGCCGGCATCAGCCTGGACGGCGGCTATGAGCCCTATGTGGCCCAGGAGCGGCCCCCCTTCGTGCAGGTGCTGATCAACATCTTCCCGGACAACCCCATTGAGGCCATGGCCGAAGGCAATATGTTGCAGGTGATCGTGTTCGCCATCCTGGTGGGCATCGCCCTTAACCACACCGGCGCCAACGGCAAGCGCATCGGCGCCATCTTCGAAGACCTGAATGTGGTGGTGATGAAACTGGTGCAACTGATCATGCAGCTGGCACCTTATGGCGTGTTCTTCCTGGTGGGCAAGGTGTTTGCCGAGCAGGGGCTGGACCTGCTGAAAGGCCTGGGTGCCTACATGGCCTGCGTGTTGGTGGCCTTGTTCCTGCACTTCACCGGCACCTACCTCACCATTCTCACCTTCCTGGCCCGACTCAATCCGGTGATCTTTCTCAGAAAGATGCGTCCGGCTCATATGTTTGCCTTCAGCACCGCCAGCAGTGCGGCCACCATGCCCATCACTATGGGCATTGTGGAAAAGAAACTGGGTGTGAAAAACTCCGTGGCCTCCTTCACCATTCCCCTGGGCACCACCATCAATATGGACGGCACCGCCATCATGCAGGGCGTGGCCACGGTCTTTATTGCCGGAGCCTATGGCGTGGAGTTGGGGCTGGCCGAATTCCTGTCGGTGATCGCCACCGCCACCCTGGCCTCCATCGGCACCGCGGCTGTGCCCAGTGCCGGCATGATCACCCTGGCCATGGTGCTGGGGCAGGTGGGGTTGCCGGCGGAAGCCATCGGTTTGATTCTGGGTGTGGACCGGGTGCTGGACATGGTGCGTACGGCGGTGAACATCACCGGTGATGCTGTGGTGACCTGCACTGTGGCCCGCTCCGAAGGCGCATTGGATCAGAGTATTTACGATGATCCGGATGTGGTGGAGGTACAGCCCGGATGAGACCGATCGTGACCCGATTTGCGTTGCTGCTGGGCGTATTGCTGTCGTCGGTTGGCGTTGGCGCCGACCCGGCACTGCAAGCGCCCTCGCCCCAGCAGCCCTCGCCCCAGGCCTGGGAGCGCCTGATCGTGACCTCCGGGGTGGGTCAGGTGCTGGAACAGACCAACAATCTCATCGAGCAGGAGATCACCAACCTGGAGAAGGCGCCCCTGGGATTCAGCGCACAACAGCTGGAAACCATGCGCAACCAACTGCGGCAGCAACTGGGCTCTGAGCAGTTGAAACGCAATATCATCGCCCGCCTGGAAGAGGATTTTTCCAGCCAGCAGTTCGGTGAATTGCAATCCGTGTTGGCCTCCCATCAATTGCATCAGCTGCAACAGCTGCAACAGCAATTGAACGACGCCGATGTGCGGCGGGCCGTGCGTGCCTATCGCCTGAAAGTAATGGACGGTTCCCCCAACCAGCAGCGCCTGCAACTGCTGTCCTCCCTGGATCAGCAGTTACAACAGTCGGCGCTGGAAACAGAGCTGAAAGTGGAATTGCGCAAACAGCTGCTGGCCACGGTCTCCCACGTTAAAGCCAGCGAGACCTTTTCGGAAAGCATGCTGGAAAACCAGTTGCAACAATACCGTTCCACCGTGGAAGGGGAAATCAGCGAAAACGCCCTGTTTGCCTACCTGTATTTATTGAAGCGCACCCCCAGCAGCACCGTTAGGGAGCTGGTGGTGTCATTGGATCAACCGGCCTTCGATGCCTTCATGGCCCTGTGCCTGCAGAGCGTGCAGGATTCGTTTCGCGACGCCCGTGCACAGATCGAGGATGATGTGCAGTTAGCGGGGAACTGAACGGGTTCTGGTACCACTATTCAAATCTTGTTGCTGGGCTGAATGGGAATACCGGTGATAGCGAACTACACTGTCATTCATCCTTGGTAATCGCTTTTGGATTTTGACACAACAATGTGTCTGTTAACCGTAAAAAAAATGGAGAAATAAATGAGAAAAATGGTTGTGGCTGCGGTATTGAGTAGTGCAGCGAGCTTTAGTTCGGCCAATGGTTTTTATGTTGGTGCGGATTATCTGATGTTGGATACCGACTTAAAAGCGTTTGGGGAAAGCGCTGGCACTGAACCCAAAGGTCTCAGTGTAAAGTTTGGTGGGGCGTTTTCAGAGTATTTTTCCGGGGAGGCTATGCTCGGGATCGGGACACAGGATGACACTGTGAAAGATGCGGGCTTTGATTTCGAGCTCGATCTTTTAATCGGAGCATCTGTCATCGGGGCTTTACCGTTGAATGATGTGTTCAAGGTGTACGGTAAAATTGGGCTGGCCAAGATTGAGTACAGTGATAGCGACGATGATCGGGCGGACGCCAGCGGACTGCTGTATGGCGTAGGCTTTGCGGCTGATTTCAGTGAGAAATATGGGGTCAGTCTGGAGTATATCCAGTATCCGGATGGCGAGTATGACGACTATGAAATCGATGTTGAAACTGCCTCTTTGAATCTGGGCGTATACAGAAAGTTCTAATGCGTTTTTTCCTCCACCAGATCCATTTATTCAGATAAACAGGCCGTGGTGGTGCGCGGGAGCAATGACGAGTCATACGAATGTGGCAATTAATTGTTCCCGGGCACCGCTACGGTATTAGCCCGCCCCGAATCAAACCGAAACCGACCGCTGAAAGCGGGCATGGTCATAGGAATTCATATGGCGCAGCAGTTGGTCTGCGGCTTCCTGCCCTGAGGTGATGGCGCCCTCCGTGCACACCACATCCACCGCGTTGCGCACCCAGTCCCCCGCTAAAAACAGGTTGTGAAAGGGCGTGCGATTGCCCGGGCGGAATGTCTGTACACCCGGTTCGCAGTCAAACTGGCGGAGGTGCTCGGCCACATTGCGCTGCATCCTGAGCTGGAGGATGTCGGCGTCGCGAATGTTGCCAAAGCCGTTGACGGCGGAAAAGTTGTCGAGGGTGAAGTTGGTAATGTCGTCATCACTCCAGTGTTCATAGCCGCGGGTCTGGCCCGAGAACACCAGCACCGCACCCACCTCCGGATCATCCCGGTATCGGCGCCAGTAGGGTGTCATGTTGGTACAGCTCCCCAGCGGCGCCGGCAGGCCGAATACCGGGCCCTGAAACTGGCCCACGGGCTTGCGCGTGATCACGGTCATGCTGATGCTGGTGGCGCTGGGCAGATGGGCCAGGCGGTTGAAAAAACCGGATTCCCACCAGGCCTGCTGGCCGCGGTTCATGTTGCAGAACGCAGCGACCGGCAGGGCCGATAGCACGTAATCAAAATCCCGGTAGATGCGGCGGCCGGTGTCCTGCAAGGGGATGGCCCGGTGTGGCCTGGCCATGGCCAACGGATGGCCGGCGGGGTCCGTGCGCGTCACTTCCACACCGGTGATATGGTGTCCTTCGTAGTGCCAGTCAGTGGCGTTTGAGTAGGGCAGAAAGGTGCCACCCATTCTGCGCACGTAAGCGGTAATGGGATTCCATATTGTGCTGGTGGCATCCGCGGGCAGCGCAGATTGTTTGGCATTTTCCAGGCTCAGCCCGCCCATCAGGCGACAACTCTGCAACAGATGGTAGGCGCTGATCCCGCCCGGATAGTTGAAGTAGGCGTCGCGGAACAAGCGCAATATGGGCAGGTTGTGGGCCATCTGGGGCAGCATGCCCCGTTCCATGCACCAGGCGCTAAAGCTCTGCTCATCGCAGGCTTTGAGGGCATCGGTTCCGCGCAGGGTCAGCAGATAGGCTTCGCTCATGATGCGATCGAGGTTCTGGCGCTCAGTAATGCCAAGGGTGGGCAGGGTGACGCTTTGTTTGGCCACGTCAAAGGCACTGGCACCGTCGATTGTGTGCAGTTGTTTGCTGACCGGGTCCAGCATGTGCCCGGCACTGCCCATGTCCAACAGAGTGGTGTCCAGATCGATGCCGGCCCGTTTCATCAGGCCTTTCAGGTTGTGGTAAAAGCCCACCACCCGCTGCCCGCCGGGTTCGTATTCTTCTTTGCCCGGTTCGGCACCGTGCATGACGGTCAGCTCGATATTGCTGCCTGATCGCTCCAGTAAACGGGCGGCGGCACCCAGGCCAGCGGGGCCGGCACCAATCACCAGTATGCGGGGTTTAGTGTTCATGTTGCTGCCAGGCAAAGGGCGCCTGCGGGTACACAGGCGTTGTGTTG
The DNA here is from genome assembly GCF_003671495.1 of Ketobacter sp. Classification (GTDB taxonomy): domain Bacteria; phylum Pseudomonadota; class Gammaproteobacteria; order Pseudomonadales; family Ketobacteraceae; genus Ketobacter. The sequence continues at coordinate 93,126 of NZ_RCHN01000032.1, forward strand.
CGGTCGGCGGTGCTGTTGCGGCCATCAGTGCTGCTGCGGCCATCTGTATAGGCAGCGGCGTCGGTGGTGTACCTGGCGTGACCGTAATCCAGCAGCAGGCGCTGAATTCTGCGAATCAACAGGCTGTCGGCTATGGGCGCCAATAGTGGCAACCGTGAGGCAATGGTATGGAATGCCACCTGCGGTGCCAGATACAGTGCCGTCAGGCTGAATTTGAGGTAGTCCATGGGCTTGGATTCAATGCCCATGCGCCGGGCGATGGAAGCGCGGTCTTTGCCTGGAAACAGGCGCTCAAAATAAACCCGGGAAAAGCTGCGCTCAAAGCTGTTGTAGAGGCGGCTGCGCAAGCGCTTATCGGATGGGCGATAGGCTGCCATGGTGGCGCGGGCCAGGGCACCGCAGGTGGCATCGTCATACCCGTCCCGCAGGGTGGCGTAGTACGTGGTGATGAGGTCGAGGATGCCGGCCGGGGTGGCGGGCAGTAATTCTTGCGGCAGCCCCAGCAGGTAACTTTGGTAGCGGCACAGTTCCACGATGGCCTGCTCCCTTGCGGTGAAACGCTTGCTCCGCCGGCGCATGGCTTTGGCCGCCAGCAGCAGGGCCGGCACCATGCCCGCGGGCATCTGGTCTATTTGGGGAATGGGAATGCCATAGACGTTCACATCCCAGCGTTTGGAACGGGTCAGCAGGTTGAAACGCACCATGGAATGCATCAGCCGCACCATGGCCGCGGCCTTGAAACCCACACCATGGGGTTGCAGTGCGCCGGGCAGGCAGGCGGTGGTGAAAAAGCTGGCGGTCTCCTGCATGCGGCGGGCGGCGGACTGGCCCGCCAGGGTGCCGGTGAGGGCCATGGGCAAGCCGGAATACGCATTGGTGAAGGTGGCAATGAACAGGCTACGAATCACGAAAGGCACCTGGATGGCCATGTGAATGCGGGTGTAGCGGGCGCCTTCTTCCACCCGATCCAGGTCGAGCCAATCGGGTACGTGCGCCAACTCGTCCATAAACCGGTGCAATTCCGGTGGTGCATTCGGCACCGTGGCGATGCCCTTGTCGCAGGCGGTGATGAGCATATCCATCAGGCGCCGAAAGCCATAGCAGGGCAGCAGGGCAGCATAGGCATCAGAGACGGTATCCCCCAACATGGTGTAGGCACTGAAGCGTTCCACCCGATCCAGATCCCGCAGTATTTGGATGCGCCGATCACTTTGGCTGGCGGGCAACAGGCTTTGATCGCGGACGCTGCCGGCAAAGCGGTACGGCACGATGCTCATGTCCACATCGCCATAGAGGGATGGAATCAGTTTGCGCTGGTTCGCCACTTTCAATTGAATCGAATCGGTCAGGTCTGTCATGATCAATTGCCTGTTTTATGTGCGTGCTGTTGCCTATGATAGTGAGCGGGTTGCGGCTGGATATGGTCTAAATCGGCAAAAACGTTTCTATTCTGGCGCGCTGGGTGGCAATGTCGTCTTCAGCCAGTACCCTGTGGACACAACGGAATACAATCAAGAATGACCAAATTTCTGATTACCCTGTTGGGTGTGGCCCGCTGTCTGCGGGCGGTTGTTGTCTTCAGTGTGATGGGATTGGATTATTGGCTCTTTCCCCGCAGCCGCACGTTGGATGCCCGTAATGCCAGGCGTCTGGAGTGGCTTCTGCGTCGCAACGGTGGCACCTGGATCAAGGCCGGCCAGTTCCTCAGTGCGCGCCCCGATTTATTGAAAGCCCCCTACATCGAGCGGCTGGTTCCACTGCAATACCAGGTGGAGCCGGAGCGGGATGCCCATGTTTACTCCGTGTTGAAACGTGTGTACGGCGATGCCTGGTATGCACGTTTCGAAGAGTTTCATCACACACCGGTGGCCGGTGCGTCCATTGCCGTGGTGTATCGCGCCCGTTTATTGGATGGGCGGGAAGTGGCACTGAAAATCAAGCGCAAACACATTGATCACCTGTTCGCAGTGGATCTGGCGTTTTATCGTCTGATCGCCCGGGTGGCTTCCCGGTTGTCCGGCAAGTTTGATCTGGTGGGGGCGGTGGATGCGTTCCTGCGTTCCCTGTCCCGCGAGCTGGACTTTGTGCAGGAGGCGCAGAACGTAAAAACCTTCGGTGCCTTGCCGCACCTGCCGGGGGTGCGCATCCCGGCGCTGATTGAGGAATGCTGCAACGATCAGGTGGTGGCGCTGGAGTGGATGGAGGCGATGCCCATAGTGAGCTATCTGGAGTCGGCCTCGGCGTCGGAACAGGAGCGGCTGATCACCCTGTTGCAGAACAGTTATATCCAGCAGATTGTGCGCTTTGGTCTGATGCAGGGTGACCCCCACCCGGGTAACTTTATGGTGACCGCGGCCGGGGAACTGGTGTTGCTGGATTTTGGTTTGCTGGCACCGTTAACGGATGCGGAACGGGTCAGTTATGTGAACATCATGCTGGCCATCATTGAGGGTGACGTGGCGGCATTTGCCCGGGCGCTGGAGCGGGCCGGTGTCACCAATCTGCCGGTCAGTGCTTTCTCGGGCAAGCTGGTGAATGTGCTGGCCTCGGTGAGCATGTCCGGAGCGTTTCAGTTGTCCAATGACGAGCTGGAAGCCTTGCTCCTGGATTTGTATCGAATGTTGAACCAGCATGCGGTGTACATACCGGATCACTTTTTATTGACCGGGCGGGTGCTGATCGCGCTGACCGGCCTGATTCGTCGCTACGGCTGCGCCCCGCAGCCCATTCAGATCAAGCAAATATTGTTCGATGTCTAGGCCGAGCGGCTGGTGGCTTACTTTGTGATTTTGAGTAACGGTCAGTACTGTTTTGGTGAGATGATACAGTTCGATTAAATTGTCTCGTTTTTTTAAATTATTGTTTTTAAAGTATTTAAAAAATACATGATCGTTCAAGAGATGGTTTGAGTACTGGTGAGTTTAGTTATGGCTTGACTGTTTTTTGATTCATCCCCTATAGTGGCGGTCGCTAAGCGGGCGGTTTTACCCAATGGCCTAAGCGGCACATCCGCCCACCGACAATAAGAAAAAGCGAATCATCCGTCGCGAGCGGATGCAGTGATTTCGCAGGAGGGGAAGTTCCAATGTACAAGGTCGCAATTGTCCTCATTCCCGAAGCCTTTCCCCATTCGGTGATCGAACCGTTTGATCTTCTGAGCCGCAGTCAACGGCTCTATCAATATCGTACAGGTCAACGTTCAGGGCCGGATGTGGCGGTGAGCATCGTGGCGGAAGACAAGAATCAATTACCGGAATTCAATGGTGTTCGCATTGCCGCATCGGAGGATGTGCACAGCCGCGAGACATTTGATCTGATCTGGATACCATCGCTGATGTTGGATAATGGTCTGAGCTATCGCAAGCGCAAGGCCATGATGAGCTGGATTCGGCAACAGGTCAGTGCCGGGGCCCAGGTGGCCACCGTCTGCACCGGGGCGTTTTTGCTGGCGGAAACCGGCCTGTTGAATTTCAAGGTGACCACGGTGCACTGGTCATTTGTGGAGATGCTGTCAGAGCGGTATCCCTTGATCACGGTGAATCCGCAGGTGCCCGTGTATGCGGATGACGGTTTTTACAGTGCGGCGGCGGACGAGGAATGGCTGGCCCTGGCGCGGGAAGTCTTGCAGGCGCAATTCGGTAAGGAAGTCTCAAAAAAAACCGCAGAGCTGTTCAGCTTCAATGCCGTGGCGCAGTCCGCGGTGCCCAGGGCGGAGCAGCTCGGTGCGCGGCAATCGGCCCACGATGCGGTGGCGGAGAAAACCAAAACCTGGCTCACCGCCCACATCGCCGAAAACAATCTGATTGTGCGGGCAGCCAAGGAATTGGGATTAAGTGAAAGCTCGCTGGCGCGGCGTTTCAAAACCGCCCACCGGGTGTCGTTGATCGGATTTATCCAGGATGTGCGCATCGAACGGGCCAAGGATGCCCTGGAGCTGACCAGTATGCCCATCGAGCGCATCAGTGATCTGGTAGGGTATCGCGACAGCAGTTATTTCCGCCGCCTGTTCAAGATCAAAACCGGCATGACGCCGAAGGAATACCGTAAACACTACAGCGCTTGAGTATGCTGCGCGGGGATCAGCAGCGGTATTCCTGGAACAGGAATTTGAAATAAAACTCCACGCTGTCCACCAGCGATCCCTTGTCGCCCAGCACCCAGGAATAGGTGGCGCCGATGCAAATGTCGGAAACAATTTTCAGCAGGTCGGAGGAGCGGGTTTCGGGAATACTGCCGTCTTTGCTCAGGCTCTTGAACAGCCCTTCCGCCACCGTGGAATTGGAATGCATGATGGCGTGATGAATTTTCTGAATCTCCGGCATGCATTCGCCGGCGTCTTTAATCAGCACGTGAACGAAGGATTTGTTCTGCTCCAGGTGGCGGGCCACATCGATGGCGGCGGCTTTCAGTCGTTCCAGGGGTGTTTCGGAACCGGTCAACAGGCGCAGGATTACCATGTCGCGAATGAACTGAAAATTTTCCTCCACCACTTTAAGCAGAATTTCATCTTTGCTGGCGAAGTGTTTGTAGATGGTGGCCTTGCTGACGCTGGCCGCGTTGGCGATATCCGAGACTTCGGTATTGCGAAACGAGCTGGCCGCAAACAGGTTTTGCGCTGCGCACAGTATTTGGGTTTTGCGATCGGTCAGTGCCTTGCCGAGCCAGGTATCATTGCTTGTCACGTAGTGCGCTCATCCAACATAAATCCGGAACCGGTGATTCGGTAGAGTCGATTCCCGGGCTGAAAGTGTACTACAGATCGGGGACGATGAGGCATTTAGGCGGCAAATAAGCGGGTTTTTCGGTGCAATGCGGTGCTGGGGCCACACCTGGGTACCTGGGGAATCTGGAAAAGAAGCCCAGAGAGGGGCTCTGGGCATAAAGCACTAAAAGGGCTAACTTTCATCACGAATCAACACGAAAAATTCCGTTCCTTCTCGCTTTGCCTGCACGGTCTTCGACCTGCATTCACTTCACTTTTCGCTGCTCGTGAAAGGCTAGATTAACCCGCTCTGGTGCCAGGCAGTAAGGTCTGAATCCTGCAATTTCAGGCCGTTTTGATTGCCATTGCCCGGTCTTTGCATCTGGGCTTTGCCCAGTGCGTCAACCCTCCAGGTTTTTTGCCATCTGGCGCAGTTCATCCTTCATCGCCACCACATGATTGATGACGTGCAGCGCATCCTCCTGCGCCAGCCCCAGCTCTTCAAAGATGCGTTCGTTGATGGGGTGCACCGGGCCCTGGATCAGACCCACACCCCGCAGCAACTGGTTGGTGAGGTACAGCAGGCGGGCATACAGATTGTAATCCCCCTGATAGCCGGGATAGTTCTGCCAGCGCAAGGCGTGAATCACTTCTTCGGGCATGCTCCAGCAATCCATCAGCTGGCTGGCCAGGGTTTCCCGGTCAATGCCCAGTACGTGTTGTTCGAGCAGGTGCGGGTCCACATGGGTGTTGGCTTCGATGCTGCGGCAGATCACTTTGAAGTACGGGGGAAAGATGTGCGCCAGCACCAGATAACCGTAGTTGGAAAGCAGACCACTGAGATAGGCCAGCCCCATGGACGGGCGCCGCTCTGACGGCATGGCTTTTACCAGGCCTTCCATGGTCACCGCGCAATACACGGACTGATCCCAGAACGGAGTTACCCCATGGGGACCGCCCTTGGGCAGTTCCAGGGTGCGGCCCAGGGCCAGGCCCAGCGCCAGGTTGATCACCAGATCAAAACCCAGCACCCGCACCACCGCATCGTGCACCGAGCGAATGGCACCGGGCGCAGCATAATAGGGGGAACTGGCCCAGCTCACCACCTGGGCTGCCAGGCTCGGGTCTTTCTCCACCAGTTCCGCCAGTTCGCCGACACCGGCATCGGGATCAATGCGCAACTGAATGATCTGCTCCGCGGTCTCCGGTAAGGGCGGCATCTCCAGAGTTTCTTCCAGGCGCCGCTTGATGCGCAGCTGGGTGAACTGGTTCACCGAGTGTTCGGTGGCCCTGCGGTCGTCGCTGTTGGGGGAAAACTCATCCAGCGCCACACAGAAATCCGCCTGTCTGCCGTTGGCCACCAGCTTGGCGAACTCACTTTGCGGCAGTTTCAGGAAGTGGCCGCTGTTGCCCATTTCCAGATACAGGTCACCGGCGTGTTTCAGGCGTTTTTCCACCACCAGGGGCAGGCTGTCGTTGAGCGGAAAGTCCGGCAGATGTTCCAGGCCCTGGGAACGGGCCATCTGCTCGTATTCCTGGGGGGGAATGGCTTCCAGATTGCGGCCCTGCTGCTCACAGAGGCGGCTCAGGTCCAACAGGCTGTCGGCCGGAATCAGGGCCTGCAGGTGGCCTATGGAATCTTTCAGGATCACCAGCTTCACCACCTGGCTTTGGGTGAGCTGATCCCCGCGACACAGTTGGTGCAGCGGCGCGATTTCCGCTTCTTCGATGATCTGGTAGTGGATCCCTTGGGAGTCAAGCCGCTCGCTGACGGTTGGGGGAATGGGCATGTTACTCACCTCACAATCTGCCATGCCCTTAAGCATAGTAGCGCACTGAAATGCTGCCACAGTGGCTCTTCAGGTGGGCTGGAGAATGTCAGGCTATGTGATTGATTTCCCCTCATCAGAGTGCGGTGTTGGGCATTCCAGCAGGAAAAAAATCGTGTTCTTGGCCTCTTTCTGCTTGAGGGTGCGCCAATGCTCCGGCAGGCGACTGGGCCGGAACTCCGCTTCCGCCTCCAGGTAAATCCTGGTGGTGGGCTGAATGAAGCCCCGGTACTCCAGCAGATATAGACAGGGTTGCAGCAGATCCCGGTGGAATGGGGGGTCCAGAAAGATCAGGTCGTAGGGTTGCGGGGTTGCCTGCGACTGCTGCTTGAGCCAGGCCTCCGCCGGCCGGTGGTGCACCGCCGCCTGCTGGCAACCCAGGGTTTTCAGGTGCTGGCGGATGGACTGGGCGGCCTGGGGGCTGGCATCCACAAAGTCCACGTGGCGGGCACCGCGGGAGAGGGCCTCCAGGCCCAGGGCGCCGCTGCCGGCGAACAGGTCCAGGCAACGGGCCCCTTCCACATCGAACATCAGCCAGTTGAACAGGGTTTCCCGGTAGCGGTCCAGGGTCGGGCGCAGGCCTTCCTCGGCGGTGAAGCTGAGGCGCCGCCCCCGCCACTGGCCGCCAATGATACGCAGTTCGCTTTTGCCCGCCGCAGCGCGCTTACTCACCGGCTGCTGCCTGCTGCCCGGCGGTGACCGTGAACAGGGCCTTGGGCTGCACGACCCGCTGGAAGGCCCGGCGGATAGCCTTGGCGTCCACCTGTTCGATGTTGTGGATGTAGGTGTCCAGGTAATTCAGCGGCAACTGATAAAAGCCGATCATGCCCAGATAGTCCACGATGTTGCTGTTGCTGGCGGTCTGCAGGGGGAAGCTGCCCAGAATGTGGCGTTTGGCCGCTTCCAGCTCCTCTTCGGTGGGGCCGTTTTCCACAAAGTCCTGCAGCGTCTGGTTAAGCAGGGTCAGGGCCTGTTGGGTCTGGTCGTTGCGGGTCTGCAGATTGATCAGGAACGGGCCTTCACTGGCCATGGGAATAAAGTGGCTGTACACGCTGTAGGCCAGCCCGTTGTCCTGGCGGATGATCTGGGTGAGGCGGGAGCTGAAGCCACCGGCCCCCAGGATTTCGTTGCCGACGCTGAGGGCGAACCAGTCCGGGTCACCCCGTTTCACCCCGATGCCGCCCACCATGATGTGGGTCTGGCTGGAGGGGAATTCCAGGTGCTCCTCACGGGCTTCCGCCAATGGCTGGGCGGAAGCCAGCGTCGGTGCGGCGCGCCCTTTGGGCAATTGGCTGTCCAGTTGCAGGGCAATCAGTTCTGCCTGGGTGCGGTCGATGTCGCCGATCATGGCGATCACCATATTGGCTGCCACGTAATACTGCTCGTGGAAGCGGCGCAGGTCATCCGCTGTGATCCGGGTGAGGCTGTCCTCGGTGCCGTTGGGGGGAATGCCATAGGGCAGGTCCGGGTACAGGCCCTGGAAAAACGCTTTCTGGGCCAGGGCGCCGGGGCTCTGCTTTTCCTGTTGCAACCCCAGCAGCATCTGTTGGCGCAAGCGCTCCAGGCTGGAGACGGGGAAGGTGGGTTGGGCCACCACATCATAGAACAGGGTCAGGGCCGGGTCACGGTACTGGGCGTCGGACAGGGTGCGCAGGCTGACGATGGCCATGTCCCGATAGGAGTCGGTGTCGATGTTGGCCCCCAGGCCTTCAAAATGCCGGGCGATGGCGTCCACGTCGGCAATGCCCGCCCCTTCGGTGAGCATGGCGCTGGTGAGCTGGGCCAGGCCGGGCAACGCCCCATCCCGGGCGGCACCGGCGTCAAATACCACCCGCACATCCAGCATGGGAATTTCCCGTGCCCGCACAAACAGCACTTTGGCGCCGTTGGGGGTGTTCCAGGATTCGATGCGCACCTTGTAGGGCTTGGCCTCGGCCTGTTCAATCAGTTCCAGGGAGGTGAGTTTGGAGCCATCCGCCCGTTGCTTGAGCGGAGTGCTCTGAACCGGCGTCACAATGGGGCCAGGCTCCTCGCGGTCACCGGGTTTGATGCTGCCGGGCAGGTTGTACAGCACCACGATAAACAGGCTCACCACCAGGATCATGATGCTGAGGGTCTTGCGACTGATCTTGCTCTGTTCGGACATGAAAAACGATCCTTGGGCGATTACAGGGGTTGCGGGTTGAGCACGGCAACGGTCTTATTGTTGTCCACCAGGTATTTGCGGGCGACGGCCTGCACCTGTTCCGGCGTGATGGCGGAGAGTTTTTCCACCATGGCATCCGCTTCCTGCCAGCTGCGGCCGATGGCCTCCATGCGGCCGATCTGGTTGGCCTGGCTGGAGATGGAATCCTGCTGGTAGATGATGCCGGAAATGATCTGGGCCTTGACCCGCTCCAGTTCCTCCGGGTCCGCCAGTTCGGTCTGCAGTGTTTCGATCTGGTCGTTAAAGGCCAGTTCCAGCTGTTCGATGGAATAGCCTTCCGCCGGGACGCCGCTGAAATAGAACAGGGTGTCCCCCAGGGAGAAACCGCCGTAACCGGCCCCGGCGCTGGCCGCGATGCCCTGGTTGCGCACCATGTGGGTTTCGATGCGGGCGCTGTAGCCGCCGTCCAAAACGCCTGCCAGCATGCGCAGGGCATAGACATCGGTTTCGTCTGCTGCGGTGTTGATGCCGGGCACGTTGTAGCCCACATACAGCGTGGGAATCTTGGCGGGAATGGCGACCTCGATGCGGCGTTCCCCGTTGCCGGGCACTTCCCGGTTGAGGGGGCGCTTGGGCAATTCTCCCCGCGGAATGGGGCCGAAGTAGCGGGCCGCCAGTTCAAACACCTCCGGTGCCTTCACGTCACCCACCACCACCAGGATGGCGTTGTTGGGCATGTACCATTTTTTGTACCAGTTACGGGCGTCCTGGGCGGTCATGTTGTCCAGGTCATGCATCCAGCCGATCACCGGATTGTGGTAGCCGGAGGACAGGTAGGCCGCCGCCATGAAGCGCTCATAGGCCACCGAATTGGGCTTGTCATCGGTGCGCAGGCGACGCTCCTCCTTCACCACTTCGATCTCTTTGCTGAACGCCGAGTCCGGCATGATGGCGTTCTGCATGCGGTCGGCCTCCAGCTCGATGGAGAGGGGCAGGTTGGTGGCGCTCATCAGCTGGTAGTAACCGGTGTAATCGTAGGAGGTGAAGGCGTTCTCGCTGCCGCCATAGCGGGCGATCAGTTTGGAAAACTCACCGTCGGGAACCTTGTCGGTGCCTTTGAACATCAGGTGTTCCAGCACGTGGGATACCCCGGTCACGCCGGCGTGTTCATAACTGGAGCCCACCCGGTACCACACCTGGGACACCATCACCGGTGCCCGGTGGTCTTCCCGCACGATGATCTTCATGCCGTTGTCCAGGGTGTGGGTGAAGGTGCGCTCGGCGGCGGAGGGGCGGGCCGCGCTGTCGTTGGCGGCCCAGGCGGAGTTCACTGCCGGCGCCAGGCAGAGCGCCAGGCCCAGGGGCAGTAGGTATCGAGATGCAACGTTTGCCATGATGTCCAATTTCATTCGGTAATGGATGCTTGGGGTTATGGTAACGGATTAAGACCTTGATCGGGCACAGAAATTCCCTGGCCAAAACACTGAATATATATACAGATAAGGCTCGCCTAATCCGCTGGTTATGGTTACCATACTAGCAAACAAACCCCATCCACTGACTGTTCGTATTGCGACCCGTGAAGCCGTTCCAGGAATTTGCCGAGCTCTTCCAAATACTGCAAGCCCACTCCCCCCGAGACCTGTTGGTCCTCACCCCCAACAAGCGTTTGAGCCGCTTTTTGCGCGACGGTTTCAACCAGTACCAGGCCACCCGCCAGCCCGCCACAGCCTGGGCCACCCCCACCTGTTATTCCCTGCAGGGATGGTTGCAACAGGCCTGGGAAGCCCTGGCCCTGCGTCCGCAGCATCCCTTGCTGCAGCGGATGCCCCTGGCCCCCATGCAGGAACGTATCCTGTGGCAGCGGGTGGTGGCGGAGCATCCGGAAACACCCCCCTTGTTGAGCACCCGGGCCACCGGCAATCATGCCATGGAGGCCTGGCGCCTGTTGCGGCAGTGGGGGCTGCCGGTGCCCACCGACGGCGACAGTAACGGGCGCATCTTCGCCGCCTGGTGCGACGCCTTCAATCGTGAATGTGAGCAGCGGGGGGTGCTGTCCCAGGCCCAGGTGGCCGAGGTGGTGAGCGCCTGTCTGCAGGAGGGCGTGCTGCCTGCTCCTGCCACCGTGTTGCTGTACGGCTTTGACGAAATGACGCCCCAGTTCCAGGGGCTGCTGCAGGCCATGAGCGCCCAGGGCAGCCAGGTTGAGGAGTTGGACTGGCAGGCGCAGGCGCAGCAGAGCGTGCGTTATGAATTCAGTGACGAGGAAGCGGAAATCGAAGCGGCGGCCCTGTGGGCCCAGGCCCGTATCCAGGACAATCCCCAGCAACGCATTGCCGTGGTGATTCCCAAGCTGGCGCAACTGCGGGAAGCGGTGGAGCGCATTTTCACCCGTGTCTTCGAACCCCAGTACATTCTGCCGGGTCAGCCCCAGCATGCCCCCGGCTTTAATATTTCGGCCGGTCAGCCCATGGACGGGGTGCCGGTGGTGGCGGCAGCGTTGAACGTGCTCGCCCTTCAGCGCGGGCTGCTGGATATCGAAGCGGTGTCCCAGTTGTTGCGTTCCCCCTTTGTGGGCAGCAGCGGGGAACTGCCGGAACGGGCGCGGCTGGATCGGGAGCTGCGGCAGGGGGATCTCAGCCTCAGCCTGGCGCAGTTGCTGCGGGAACTGGGGCGCCGGGAGGGCGCCGCCGGGGCGCAGTATCGGTTTCGCTGTCCGGACCTGTACGCCGCCCTGGAGCGGCTGGACCAATTGCGCCAGAGTGCCCCCAAACAGCAACGGCCCAGTGAGTGGGCACCCTGGTTTCTCCAGTTGCTGACGGTGATGGGCTGGCCCGGGCAGCGTACCCTGGACACCCTGGAATTCCAGCAGGTGCAAGGTTGGCAGGAGGCGCTGCAGGCGTTTGCCGGTCTGGATGCAGTGTGCGGGGCCATCGATGGCGGCACGGCGCTGCAGTACCTGACGGTGTTGCTGAAGCACAACAGTTTTCAGGCCCAGACCAAAACGTCCCCCATCCAGATCCTGGGGGTGTTGGAGGCCGCCGGCCTGCCCTTTGATCATCTCTGGCTCATGAACATGGACGATGAAACCTGGCCGCCGGCGCCGGACCCCAATCCTCTTTTGCCCCTGGGTTTTCAGATTGAACACGGCATGCCGCAATCCTCGTCCCAGCGGGAACTGGAGTACGCCCGCCGCCTGTTGCAGCGTCTCAGCAGCAGTGCCCCGGTGGTGGCCTACAGCCACAGCCGACTGCAGGAGGACAAGCAGCTGCGGGCCAGCACCCTGGTGAGTGAGGTGCCCCTGCAGCCGTTCACCCTGAGCGCACCGGAATCCTTCGCCGGGCAATTGTTCCGGCAACGGGAGATCGAGACCTCCCTGGAAAGTTGTGGCCCCAAGGTGGTGGACGCGGCGACCATTCGTGGTGGTACCGGCATCCTCAAGGACCAGGCCGCCTGCCCGTTCCGCGCCTTTGCCCGCCACCGCCTGCACGCCGATGAGATGCCGCTGCCGGCCATGGGGTTGGACGCCCTGGAGCGGGGCAACCTGTTGCACAAGGTGATGGAACTGATCTGGCGCCGATTGCGGCATCAGCAACGGCTGCTGGAATTGTCCGAGGCGGATTTGCAGGATTTGATTGCCCGCTGCATTGAGGCCTCCCTGCAGGCCTTTGCGTTCCGCCATTCCGTGGGCAACCGCCTGCTGCAGATTGAAAGCCAGCGGCTGGCAACCCAGGTGCGGGCGTTTCTGGAGTTGGAAAAGCAGCGGGCGCCGTTCAGTGTGGTGTTCAACGAGGGTCGCAAAACGGTGAAGCTGGGCAAGTTGCCCCTCAACATTCGCTACGATCGGGTGGACCGGCTTGAGGACGGCAGCCTGTTTGTACTGGACTACAAAACCGGGCGCCAGGAGATTCGTTACTGGGAGGGGGAGCGGCCCGATGAGCCTCAGGTGCCGCTCTATTGTGTGGCTAATAGCGGCAAGGTGAGCGGTGCCGCCTTCGGCCAGATCACCGCCGATGAGATTGCCCTTAAAGGCATCGCCGAGGATGTCTCGGTGGCGCCGGGCATGAAAGGGCCGCAGGCCCTGATGCAGACAGACCAGCCTCACACAGACCAGGCCCAGACAGAACCGCCCCAGGCCAAGGCAACCGGGGATTGGGCTGCCCTCGTCGAACACTGGCGTGCCGTGCTGGAAAAACTGGCGCAGGAATTCATGGCCGGTGCGGCGGCGGTGGACCCGAAAAAAGCCGGGGTCACCTGCCGTTATTGCGAATTCAAACCCCTGTGCCGGATTCAGGATCAACCGGTGCAGCACGGCAGCGACGACGACGGCTCTGATGTCGGGGGGGAACGTTCATGACCACACAGCGTCGCCCGTCTGACCGGGAGCAGCGCCAACTGGCCCTGGACCCGGAACAATCTTTTATCTGTGAAGCCCCTGCCGGCAGTGGTAAAACCGAGCTGCTGACCCAGCGCTTCCTGAATCTGCTGACCCGGGTGGAGCGGCCGGAGCAGGTGCTGGCCATTACCTTCACCCGTAAGGCGGTGGGGGAAATGCGCGAGCGGATTCTCAGTGCCCTGCAGTCCGCCACCGGCCCGCAGCCCGGGGAAAGCCACAAACAGCAGACCTGGCAGCTGGCCAGTGCGGTGTTGCAGCGGGACCGGCAGCGCCAGTGGTCGTTGCTGGACAATCCCAACCGTCTGCAGATCAAAACCTTCGACAGCCTGTGTGCCTTTCTCACCAACAGCATGCCCCTGGAATCCGCCATTGGTTCCAAACCCCAGATCAGTGACGACAGTGAGGTGATCTACCGGCGGGCGGTACAGGCGTTGCTCGCTACCCTGGAATCCGCTGAACCCTGGAGCGAGGCACTGGCCACCCTGCTGCAGCAGATGGACAACCGCTTCGCCCGGCTGGAGGCGCTGCTGATGCAAATGCTGACGCGGCGGGAAGAGTGGCTGCCGTTGCTGGGCTATTCCTTTGGCCAGCAGCCGGACCCGCAGGCAGTGCGGGCCTCGTTGGAGCACAACCTGGGCAGCATCATTCGGGATTCGGTGGCGAAAATGCACGAACTGATTCCGCCGCCCCTACAACGGGAGCTGCTGGCACTGGCCGGATTTGCCGCTGCCAACCTCAAACGCATGCAACTGGACTCACCCATTCTGCACTGCCTGGATCTGGACCTGGATCACGCGCAGCAAAGCCTGCCCGGCTGGACCGAAGCAGACCTGCCCCGCTGGCAAGGCATCATCACCCTGCTGACCACCGCCAAAGGGGAGTGGCGCAAGACCGTCAATAAGAACACCGGTTTTCCCCCCGGCGACAATGCTCAGGAAAAACGGGAATGCAAGGCCCGCAAGGAACAGTTGCTGGAACTGATCGGGCAGCTGCAGGCCGTGGAAGGCCTCGATGACGCGGTGGCGGATATGCTGGTGCTGCCGCAGCCGCATTTCAGCGCCGAGCAATGGTGCCTGCTGGATGCCCTGACCCAGGTGTTGCCGGTGCTGGCGGCGCAGCTGCTGCTGGTGTTTCAGGAAACCAACAGCCTGGACTTTGCCGAGATCAGTATCCGTGCACGCCGGGCCCTGGGCGCCTTGGACGACCCCAGTCAACTGGCGCTGAAAATGGACTACCGGCTGCAGCACATTCTGGTGGACGAGTTTCAGGACACCTCCGCCAGCCAGGTGCAGTTGCTGAATCAGCTCACTGCCGGTTGGCAGCCCGGAGACGGCCGCACCCTGTTCTGCGTGGGGGATGCCATGCAGTCCATCTATGGGTTTCGGGGCGCCAATGTGGGCCTGTTCCTGAATTGCCGGGAACAGGGCCTGGAAAACGTGCCCCTGACCCCGCTGCGGTTGACCACCAACTTCCGTTCCCAGGCAGGAGTGGTGGAGTGGGTGAACCGTGTTTTCCAGCGGGCGTTTCCGACCGCCAATGACATTTCCACCGGCGCAGTGACCTATTCCCCCTCTGATGCCTTCCACCCGCAACGGGATGAGCGTTCCGTGTGGGTGCATGGCTTTGTGGAGAGTGAAAACCACGACAGCCGCGCCGAGGAAGCCCGGGTGATCCTGGAGCTTATTCAAACCTGCCGCAGCCGGCAGCCCGAGGCCAGCATTGCCATCCTGGTGCGCAACCGGCCCCATGCCGCCCACATCCTGCCGTTGCTGAAGGCCGCCGGGATCAGTTACCGGGCTCTGGATCTGGAGCTGTTGCAGGATCAGCCGGTGATCCAGGATCTGATGGCCCTGACCCGGGCCCTGTTGCACCCGGCGGATCGCACCGCCTGGTTGGCGGTGCTGCGGGCACCCTGGTGCGGCCTGAGCCTGGTGGATCTGGAAGCCATTGCCAATCTGCAACGTCCGGAACAGCGGGATTACGACACACTGTTTGTGCAGTTGGAGCAGGCCATGAGCGCGGGCTCAGCCAGCCATTCGCAAGCACAGAATGGGGATGCAGCACCGCTGCAGAATGATTTTTTCTTCGCTCCCCGGTCACAGCAGGGGCAGCCGGCGGGGCAGTTGCTCAGTGCTGATGGCCGGACCCGCCTGGCCCGGGTGCTGCCGATTCTGCAGCAGGCGGTTCTTAATGTGGAACGCAAAACCCTGCGCAGCTGGATTGAAGGCACCTGGCTGGCACTGGGCGGGGCGGCCTGCGTGACGGATGCCGAGGCGCTGAAGAACGCCGACAAGTTTTTCGGCCTGTTGTCGGGCTGGTCCCATGGCAGTGCCATCCCATCCCTGGACAGCCTGCAAAAAGCGGTGGAAAAACTCTATGCCGCACCGGACCCCAATGCCGACGACCGCCTGCAGATCATGACCATCCACAAATCCAAGGGGCTGGAATTCGATGTGGTGATCGTGCCCGCATTGCACAAGGCCCCCCGCAGCGACGATCCGGCGTTACTGCTGTGGCATGAACGCCTGAATAGCCGGGGCGAGATGGAGCTGGTGATGGCTCCCATTACCGCAGTGGGGCGGGACAAACACCCCACCTACCGCCATTTGCAGATGGAAGACAGCAAGAAAAGCCGATACGAATCCTGTCGCCTGTTGTATGTGGCCTGCACCCGGGCCAAACAGGCGCTGCATTTAACCGCCCAGGTGAAAGCGGATGAGGCCCGGGCACCGGAGCTGAAGCCACCGGCCAAGTCGTCCCTGCTTTACAGTATCTGGGAGCCGGTGCAGTTACAGGTGCAGCGTTACGACAGCACGGTGCCGGCGGTCATGGCCCGCACCGGGTTTGCGCCCCGTCCGTTGCAGCGGTTGCCCCGCCATTGGCAGCCGCCGCCGTTACCCGCCGGCCATCTGCTGGAGCCGTTCGTGCCCCGCTATGAATACGGGGATGCCAGCAACCGGGTGGAGCTGAGCTGGCAGGATGCCACCCCGCGGGCGGTGGGCACCCTGGTGCACCGTTACCTGCAGCACATCGGCAACAGTGGCATCCAGCGCTGGCGCGTCGATGGCATTCGCGCCCTTGAACCGGCCATGGCCGTAGCGTTGTCGGGCCTGGGGGTGCCCCGCCCCCGCCTGTCTGCGGCGGTGGACAAGGTGAGCCTGGCCCTGCAGATGGTGCTGCAGGACAGCAGGGCGGAGCATTTTCTTTCCCACAAGCACCCGTTCCACGCCAGTGAATACCCCATCACCTTTGCCAGTTCGGTGGGCCCCAAGAACCTGCAGATCGACCGGGTCTTCACCACCTCGCAGGGCACCACCTGGCTGGTGGACTATAAAACCAGTGAACCGGAAGCGGGCCAGTCCCTGGACAGCTTCATTGCTCAGGAGCTGGAGCAATACCAGGCACAACTGAGCCTGTATCAGCGGGCGCTGCAGGCGGCGGGCTTCAGCAAAGTGAAAAAGGCGCTTTACTTTCCCCTGATCACACACTGGCAGGAGGTTGGTTAATTTCCAGCTGAGCCGGGCCGGAACAAATGTTAGGATACCCGCCAACAGATTTTCAGCAGCAGTGCAGGTCAGGGGTTTTACATGGTGGGTATCGCTCACG
The DNA here is from genome assembly GCF_003671495.1 of Ketobacter sp. Taxonomy (GTDB): domain Bacteria; phylum Pseudomonadota; class Gammaproteobacteria; order Pseudomonadales; family Ketobacteraceae; genus Ketobacter. The sequence goes on from NZ_RCHN01000032.1 coordinate 109,805, forward strand.
AACAGCAAATTTTTGGGCGCTTCTTTGAATCGACGCCGGCGTTTTTACGCGGCCCGGAGGTCCTCACTGAACAGGCCCTGTTCGCCCGCTTCTTTGACCGGGATGCAGCCAAACAGGCCTTGCTGGCACCCGCCCCTGCCAAGCCGGTGGTGGGTGCGGTGGCCGATGAGGCCACGGTCCGCTCCACCCTCGAATCTGTCCCTGAGTCCGTCTCTAAATCCGCGCCCCAGCCTGCCCTGGAACCTGTACCGGAATCTGCAGCAGAGCCGGTGTCCTTTTTCGCCCGGGTCAAACAGGGCCTGTCCCGCACCCGCGCCGGACTCAGCGACGGTCTGGCGGGTCTGTTGCTGGGCAAAAAAGCCATCGACGACGACCTGTTGGAAGAAATTGAAACCCAGCTGCTGGTGGCGGACGTGGGTATGGACGCCACCAGCAAGATCATTGCCGCCATCACGGAGCGCATGAACCGCAAGGAACTGAAAGATTCCGACGCCCTCTACGATGCGCTCAAAGAGGAAATGGCCAAGGTGTTGCGCCGCTCCGATGACGGCGGTGGCCTGCACATTGAGAGTGGCAAGCGGCCGTTTGTGATTCTGATTGTCGGGGTCAACGGCGTGGGCAAAACCACCACCATCGGCAAGCTGGCCAAGAAACTCCAGCAGGAAGGCAAGTCGGTGATGCTGGCGGCGGGGGATACCTTCCGCGCGGCGGCCGTGGAGCAATTGCAGGTCTGGGGTGAACGCAACAACATCCCGGTGGTGGCCCAGCACACCGGCGCCGACAGTGCTTCGGTGATTTTCGATGCGGTGCAATCTGCCCAGTCCAAAGGGGTGGATGTACTGATCGCCGATACCGCCGGTCGCCTGCACACCAAGAGCAACCTGATGGACGAGCTGTCCAAGGTGAAGCGGGTGATGGCGAAACTGGACGCCAGTGCGCCCCACGAAGTCATGCTGGTACTGGATGCCGGTACCGGGCAGAACGCCCTCAGCCAGGCGGAACAATTCCACCAAGCAGTGGGGGTGACCGGGATCACGCTCACCAAACTGGACGGCACCGCCAAGGGCGGTATCGTGTTTGCCATTGCCGCCAACCTGGGACTGCCCATCCGTTACATCGGGGTGGGGGAGCAGATCGATGACCTGCGGCCATTCGAGGCGGATGAATTTGTGCGGGCGTTGTTTGATCGTTGAGTTTGTTTGCTCACGCAGCTGGGTGGTTAGGATTGGCACGGAGCAGAGGTTGGGGATTGGCGTTCAAGACCGTCAGCGGCCATGGACGGCCGCTGTCGAGCGCACAGGGATGTGCTTGTAGCGAGTCTTGAACGCCACTCCCCGGTCTCTGCGGAAGTAAGATATAACGCTATCTGGATTCTATGATTCACTTCCAAAAAGTCAGTAAACGCTACGACAACGGTAAAGACGCCCTGCTTAACGTCAGCTTCGAGCTGGATCAGGGTGAGCTGACCTTTCTTACCGGGCATTCCGGGGCGGGCAAAAGCACCCTGCTGAAACTCATTATGTTGATCGAGCGTCCCAGTGGCGGCCGCATGGTGGTGTGCAACCAGGATGTCTCCAAGGTGGGGCGTTCCGCCATTCCTTATTATCGCCGCCAGATCGGTATGGTGTTCCAGAACCACCAGCTGCTGTTCGACCGCACCGTGTACGATAACGTGGCCCTGCCCTTGATCATTGCCGGCTACCGGCCGCGGGAAACCGGGCGCCGGGTGCGGGCCGCCCTGGATAAAGTGGGCCTGCTGGACAAAGAAAACCTCAATCCCATTGCCCTCTCCGGTGGTGAGCAGCAACGGGTGGGCATCGCCCGGGCGGTGGTGAACAAGCCCCAGATCCTGATCGCCGATGAGCCCACCGGCAACCTGGACCCGGCATTGTCTGCCGAGATCATGGACCTGTTCGACCAGTTCTCCCAGGTGGGGGTAACCGTGCTGATCGCCACCCATGACCTGGGCCTGATCGCCCGTTACGACCACCGGCTGTTGTCCCTGGATTCCGGCCAGTTACTCAGTGATGGCACCGATCACATCCCCGCCGACCCGGACCACAGTATCTACACTGGGGGCTACTGATGAGCCAGACCACTGCTTCCAATCAGGCCCCGAAAGGCGCCACTACGGCCCGCACCACCTTCAAACAACGCTTTGAGAGCTGGCGTGAGCACCATAAAGAGGTGGCCCTGGAAAGCCTGAGCCGGCTGCTGGCCACCCCCCTGCCGACCCTGATGACCATTCTGGTGATTGCCATCGCCCTGAGCCTGCCCGCTGGGCTCTATGTGATGCTGAAGAACGCCGAATCCATCAGTGACGATTGGGACGGCAGCGCCCAGATCTCCCTGTTTCTCAGTTTCAAAACCTCGGCGGAACAGGGGCGGAAGCTGGCGGACGACCTGGCCAAACGCCCGGATGTGAAACGCACCGAGTACATTTCCCGCGAGCAGGCCCTGGCGGAGTTCGAAGAACAGAGTGGCTTTGGCGATCTGCTGCAGGAGCTGGGGGAGAACCCTCTGCCGGCCGTGGTGGTGGTGTACCCGGCGGTTACCGATCTGGAGGCGGCGGAAAAGCTGCGCCTGGATCTGGCCAGAAAAGGGGAAGTGGACCTGGCGCAACTGGACGCCCAGTGGGTCCAGCGCCTGTATGCCATTCTGGACCTGGGGCGGCGCCTGGTGGTGGCGCTCAGCATCGGCTTGGCCTTGGCGGTGTTGCTGGTGATCATCAACACCATTCGCCTGGCCATCGAAAGCCGCCGCGATGAGATCATCATCGTCAAGCTGGTGGGGGGCACCGACGCCTTTGTGCGGCGCCCGTTCATGTACACCGGCCTCTGGTACGGCCTGGGGGGCTGCCTGGTGGCATTGCTGCTGATCCAGACGGTGTTGTGGTGGCTGGATGAACCGGTGCAGGCCCTGTCAGAGCTGTACCGCAGCCAGTTTCAGCTCAGCGGGCTGGGGCTGGAGGTGTCCTTCCTGATGCTGGTGGGCAGTATCGCCATCGGCCTGATTGGGGCTCGCCTGGCGGTGAGCCAACACATTCGCGCCATCGAGCCGGGTTAATCGCATCCATGCATTGAACTCACACGGCCTTGCCGTAGGGCACAAGATAAAAGTCCTTGAATATCTTGTCATACTCCGACATTGACCAATATTGCGTGAACCAGGTAGTGAATTTGTCCTGGCTGGGAAACCAGAATTCACCGTAATTTGGGTCAAAGAAGGTGACGTCCTCCGACCCTACATAGGCCGCCATGGCGTGCCCCACCTGGCTATTGTTGTGCTGGCCCTTGATCACAATCAGCACATAGGACCCTCCCAGGGTATTGAGAAACTTCTTGTGTAACCGATTAGCCAGGCAGAAGCCGTTAGCACCGGTTCCAATGCGGGCGTTTTGGTTGCCCAGAAAGGACGCACTCACCATTTGGCGCCGTTTTACATCATACAGCTCCAGATAGCGGTCGGTTACATAGTCCTGATAGGTCAAACCCAGAGTGTATTTGTATTTCGTGGTGGGGTTACCCAGGGAAGTAAAGCGGGCTCCGGAGGAGGCATCGACATAGTTGTGCATCAGTTGCACCACTGCTGCCTTGTTTACCGTGGTGGTTCCAGGCAGGAACAGCCAGTTCCACAGGCTGTCGTCATTGGCATGTTGCGCAATCCATTTGGCTGACAGCGCCTGACAAATACCATCTGCTGTCAGTGGGGACTGTTTGATTATGTCATGGGTGCCCCGGTTACCCTGCGAATACTCAATGTAGCAACCGGACTGCTCCAGGCAGGTGAAGTTGATTAAGCTGCTTCTGCTCATGTTATTTCCTTATTGTATCCAGTGAATGGGTGTAATCCTGATACGGTGCCTAAATGGACAAAGTTGCAGGTGCAGCTGCTGGACGGTGCAGTTGAAGGGCAAAACGGGATTTTGAACCCTCTCCAAATGACGTGTGTAATCGCTTACTATCATTGCATGTCGCAAGATATGTGGGGCTGTTGGTGGTTGCTGCGATTCCTGTTAAAAAATACCAAATCCGACCCTTGAAGCCCTTGAAAATGGCCCAAGGAAACCCCAACAATAACAGTCCTGAGAATGATCCCGTCCCTGGGGAATACCACGGAATCAGGGAACTTTTGGCGGAATTAGCACTCGAATGTTCAGAGTGCTAAACTCAGTCAGACCCAATGGAGGTTTAACGATATGAACACTGCCCTTCAACCTGCTTTTGTCACCGCGCCCGGGGTCAACCTAGAGGCCTATGTGCAGTCCGTGCAGACTGTGCCGGTACTGAGTGCAGAAGAAGAAAAGGCACTGGCTGAAAAACTGTATTTCGACGGTGATGTGGATGCCGCCCGCCAGCTGGTATTGTCCCATCTGCGCTTTGTGGTGCACATCGCCAAATCCTATAACGGTTACGGTCTGCCCCAGGCGGATCTGATCCAGGAAGGCAATGTGGGCCTGATGAAAGCGGTCAAACGCTTCGACCCCACCGTGGGCGTGCGGCTGGTATCTTTCGCCGTGCACTGGATCAAGGCAGAAATTCATGAGTACGTGCTGCGCAACTGGCGCATCGTGAAAATCGCCACCACCAAAGCCCAACGCAAACTGTTCTTCAACCTGCGCAGCCAGAAAAAACGCCTGGGCTGGATGAGCAGTGACGAGATCAATGCCATCGCCGCCGATCTGGGGGTGGATGCCGCCGACGTGCGGGAAATGGAAGGTCGCCTCGGAGCCTACGACGCCTCGTTTGATGCGCCGGTGGATGCCGATGATGAAAGCGCTGGTCAGGCGCCCGTGTATTATCTGGAAGACCGCTCCATGGACCCGGCCGCCATGCTGGAAGCGGACGACTGGGAAACGGCCCATAACGAACGCCTGTATGAAGCCCTCACCACGCTGGATGAACGCAGCCGCGATATCCTGCAGCGACGCTGGTTTGATGAGGACAAAGCCACCCTGCACGATCTGGCGGCCAAGTACGATGTGTCTGCAGAACGCATCCGCCAGTTGGAAAAAAACGCCATGAAAAAGCTCAAGGCCCACATGTTGGAAGCCTGACGCGATCTTCGGAAATGGCCATAAAGGGCTGTCAAAAGGCTGATCTTACGATCGGCCTTTTTTATTTACGCAGTGTAATAAACCTTAACTGAAATCGCCCTGATTAGGCGGTATACTCAATCCTGTTTTGCTTCGGCTTGGTATTTTTTTAGGGATTACAGATGAAGTTTGTCCGTGTTGCTGGCTTGGCACTGGCCGCTTTAGTATGCGTCGTATTCGCCGACGATGCCATGGAAGCCACCAAAGGGGTGTTCACCACCCAGATCGCAGAGAGCGGCTCCGCGTTGGATGGCCTGTGGGTGTCCAACTGTTATGCGTTCGAGGGAACCTATCAGGTACGCACCTTCGAATTTGTGCTGGATCACCTGGCCACCATCACCACCATCAGTTATCCAGATGCCCACTGCGCGGAACAGCCCTTGGGGTCCACCGTGATTTCCGCCACCTGGGATTTGGGGGATACCCTGGTCACCGAGGAAGGCCTGTTGGCCTATCGGCTGGACGTCCTGCTCAAAGCCGGGCCACGCCAGGAACTCACCACCGTCAAACAGGTGGTGCATTTTCAGAATCAATCCTTCATCCTCGGCATCGGCAGCCAGTTGAACCGCTATCCTGAACGGCTGGATTGGGAAATTCACTTCTCCCGTTTTAACCCGGCCGACTGATCTCTCAAACACGTCACTCCTCAGCGCCCTTTAACGATTCGCTACGCCTCCGGCGGTGCGTTTGCGCACCGACGCGTAATAGATCAATGGAATCACCACCAGCACCAGTACTGTGGAAAACAGCAGGCCACTGACGATGGTGGCGGCGATGGGACCCCACAGCAGGGATTTGCCACCCACCCCCACCGCCAGGGAAAACAGCCCGGCGATGGTGGTGGTGGAGGTGATCAGAATCGGCACCACCCGGCGGCGGCCGGCGTAGATGGTGGCGTGCAGGGGGCTCATGCCCATTTGCAGGCGGCTGTTGGCGGCGGACATCAGCACAATGGCGGAATTCACCGAGATCCCCGACAGAGCGACCACGCCGTACATGGAGGTGAAACTCAACGGGTTGTTGGTGAGCACCAGGCCGAACACCACGCCAATGAAGGCCAGGGGCACCGAGACCAGAATCATCAGCGGTTGCAGATAGCTTTTGAACTGGGTGCCCAGAATCAGATAAATCAGGCACAGCCCCATGACAAACAGATTGATGATGCCGCTGAGGTTTTCCTCGATATCATCGAGCACGCCGGAGAAGTCCAGGTCGACGCCGGGATGCTGGCCGCGAATGGTATCCCAATACTCCCGGATCAGGTCGTTGGCTGCCACCACATCCAGTTGGCTTTCATCGATGTCGCCGTTGATGGTGATGGAGCGCTTGAAATTGTAGTGACGAATGTTCTGGTAGCCGGAACCGTATTCCGCCTGCAACAGGGTGCTGAGGCGCACCGTGCCGCCGTTGGCGGTGGTGAGTGTGGTGCTCAACAGATTGTCCAGATTGTCGTCGCCATCGGTACGGGCCAGCAGGCGGATGTCCACTTCCTCACCGAAGCTTTGGTAGCGACCGATTAACAGGCCGTCCACCCGGCTTTGCAGGGCACTGGTCACCACCTGGGGCGCAATGCCGGCCCGCTGGATGGCGTCGCCGTCCAGGGTCAGTTTTAATTGCGGACTGCCGGTTTTGAAATCCGTGTTGATGTTTTTGAAGCGTGGGTCCGCCTGCAGGTGGGCAGAGATCTTGTCCACCACGTCCTGAATGTCTTCAAAGCGGTCCCCGCGCACTTTGACGCTGATGGGTTGCCCCACCGGCGGGCCGTCCTCCAGCACCAGCACCGAGACTTTGGATTCCCCCAGCTGCTCCCCCACCGCAGCTTCCACGGCGGCAATCAGACTGTAGGTATCGCGCATATCACCGCGAATGGGGTTAAGGCTGATGAAGGCCTGGCTGTAGTTCTCGCCGAAATAGGGTTCAGTCTGGGTGAACATGATGCCGCTGTAGGCCACGCTGGCTCGCACTTCCTCCGGCTCCAGCACCGCCAGGGCTTTTTGCTCCAGTTGTTCGGCCACGTCCATGGACTCATGGATGGTGTAACGGGCCGGGGATTCCGCGTTGATGTACAGCACCCGATAGGGATCGGCGGCAAAAAAATTCACCTGGATGACCCCGCTGGCCAGCAGCAGTCCGGCCAGCACCGCGACGCCCAGAATGCCCAGCAAAGAGCGTATGGGATGGCGCATGACCCGGATCAACAGCAGGCTGTAATAGTGGCGGATGTTGCGGGAAAAGTGCTGGCGTTTGCGTTGCAGCGCGGATTCTTTATCAAAGTTCACGCGAATGGCGGATACGTGGGCGGGGAGCATCCAGAACGCTTCCAGCAGGCTCACCGCCAGGGCGATACACACCACCAGGGGAATCACCCGCAGGAAATCCCCCATAAAACCGGGCAGCAACATCAATGGCAGAAACGCAGCGATGGTGGTGAGTACGGAAGTGAACACCGGCGCGGCCACTTCCTGCAGCGCCTCGATGGCGGCATCCATGGCCGAGTAACCCTGTTGCAGGCGGTAATAAATGGTTTCCACCACCACTACAGCATCGTCCACCAGCATGCCCAGGGCGATCACCACTCCCAATAGCACGGTGTTATTCAGGCTCATGTCCATGGCCTGCAGAATGAAAAACGTGGCCGCCAGGGTGAAGGGAATGCCGATGCCGGTGAGCAGGGCGATGCGGCCCCCGAGAAACACAAACACCACCAGGATCACCAGGCTGAGACCGATGCCGGCGTTCCATTGCATGGTGCGGATGGCATCCCGGGTGCTGATGGTCTGGTCGTCCACCAGTTCCAGGTGGTAACCCTGCGGGATCACCACATCCTGCTCCCGCTCGATGAAGCGGTTGAGGTTGTCCAGCAGCTGCAGTGTATTGGCCTGCTCCTGTTTGGTGATGTTGAACATGATGGCGGGCCGGCCCTGGAAGTGGGCAAGAATGGATGGCTCGGCGCTGCTGCGATAGATCTCCGCCAGGCTGCCCAGGGGCACCACTCCCTGCGCGGTCACCACCGGGAAGGCTTCCAGTTCATTGAGGGAGCTGCTGGTGCCTTCCAGCCGCACCAGCCAGCGGCCGCTGGCGGTATTCAGGTCGCCGATGGCCACATCGCTGAAATAGGCGCGCACGGTGGCCGCCAGGTCGTTGGGGTTGATGGCCAGGCCCAGTAATTTTTCCGGATAGAAGGCGATGTGCAGTTCCGGGTCCTCACTGCCCATCTTCAGCACTTCGTCCACCCCCGGCTGTCGTTCCAGGGCCAGTTTCAGATTGGCGGCATAGCGGCGAAAGGTTTCGTCGGGGGACTGCGCGGTGAGCACCAGACTGGCGGTGGGGAAACCGGAGGAGGTGGTGATTTCGCGGATCTGGGGATCAAGGGCTTCGTCCGGCAGTAGATCGGTGTAGACGTTCTGCACTTCCCGCCGCAGATCCGCCACCCGTTCGCGGAACTCGGTTTTGCTCAGCTGATTGAAGCGCACCAGAATCGAGGACACGCCCTCCCGACTGGTGCTGGTGACAAAACGCAGATCCCGTACCGTGCTGCTGATGGTGTCTTCGATGGGATCGGTGATGCGTTTTTCCACATCAATGGACGAGGCACCGGGCAGGGCGGTGGTGATGTCGATCCAGTTGAAATTGATCTCCGGATCGCGGGCGCGGGGCATATCCTGATAAGCCAGGATGCCGAGGATGATCACCAGGCCAAACGTCAGGTTGGCCAGGACGTGATTTTCGAGAAAACGCCGCAGCAGCTTCACGGTAAGGGGTCACCTGAATTCAGTGGGCCCAGGCCTTTCACCACGATGAGCGTATCCTCTGCCAGCTCCAGGGGTGCACTGCGGCCAGGGATGGCGTTGGGCAGGGCAATGAAGCGCGCCTTGCCTTCCTGTTTGATGAACACACCCCATTGACCCTCCCGTTTCACCACATACTGGGCGGGAACAAAGCTGCGTGGATCGGTCCACACCAGTTTGCCCGCCGTGCCCGGTGGCGGCGCCTGATCACGGAACGCCAATCGGATCTCCTGATCGCGGGTTTCCGTATTCACAATGCCGCCGCTGCGCAGCAGGGTCACCGGATAGGACTGGTCGGCAACGAACGCTAACGCCGCTTGTTGCAGTTGCGAGACCTCGTGCGGCTTGATCAGGGCGGACAGTTCCAGTTGCCGGGTATCCACAATGGTGATCAGGGGGGTGCCGACTGCGGCCAGCTGCCCGACGCTGGCGATGCGTTGGGTGATGATGCCGTCGAAGGGGGCTTTGATCTGGCAGCGTTTCACATCCAGTTGTGCTCGTTGCAGGTTGATGCGGGCCTGCAGTTGTTCTGCCTGCCGGGCGATGGCTTCGGCGTTGGCGGTGTCCAGGCTTTCGCGGGAGGTTAAATCTTTCTGCATCAATTGCGCGGCGCGATCCTGTTGGGTTTTGGCCAGGTCCAGGCGCGCCTTGGCGATGGTAATACCGGCTTCCGCCAGTTGCAGGGCCAGATTGAAATCGGTGCAATCCAGTTGCAGCAGTGTCTCGCCCTTTTTCACCTGTTGGCTGACGCCCACCGGAATCGCCGTGACGGTGGCCTGCAGTTGGGCACTCAAGGTGGTGTGGTTGAGGCTGACGGCGGTGGCGGGTGCCTGGCGTGCGGGATGCTCGGCAATCTGGGCCAGGGTGATAGCGCGCTTGTTGTCGGCAGCAAAAACAGCGTGCCCCAGGCCCATGCCCAGGGTCAAAAACAGCAGACAGAAAGCGCGCGTTGCAGTGGTCATGGCAGCCTGAATCATCAAAAAATGAACAGGCAGCATAGCGATAGGCCTAGGACAATGCAACGCGCAAGACCAGCGCCTGCGGTAATTAATCTGTCATAAATCAGGCGGTGTGAGCGTCCTCATCGTAGCGAATGGCCTGCAGGGATTTAAGGCCGCTTTTTTGATTGGCAGCGGTTGCCATCCTGCGTTCTTCGGCACTGGCATAGCGGGCGTCCCAATCCAGTACCTTGGGCGTCATCAATTTGTGCCACAGGGGGGGAACCAAGGCAATGGCGATGGTGGTAAGGTAGCCGTTGATCATCATGGGTGCGTCCCGATAGGGTTGCAGTTCATGATAGGGCACCTCTCCCTGGGCGTGATGATGGGAGTGCCGGGTGAGATTGAACATGGACCAGGAACTGAAGCGCTTGTTGGTGTTCCAGGAGTGGCGTGGCTGCACCGGTGTTTCTGGGTTGCGCACCATGCCGTAGTGTTCCATGTAGTTCACGATTTCCAGTAACGCCTTGCCCCACACCCCGGCGGCGCTGAAAAACAGCACACCGGCCCAACCGGCAACCCAATACGATGCCAGCAGGATGGTGGCACTCATCAGGTAACCGCGGATGGCAACATTGTGGAGGGAGAACAGGCGCTGGCGTTTTTTCTGCAGGCGCGCCTGTTCGATGCGCCAGGCACTGAGGTTGCCACGCAGGGTGGAAATCACAATGTGGGCGTAAACGTTGCGACCCCGGGGTGCGGTGGCAGGGTCTTCGGTTGTGCTGACGTAACGATGGTGACCATAGACATGTTCGATGGCGAAGTTGCTGTCGAAACTGAACGCCAGCAGCCAGCGCCCCACCCACATGGAGATCGGGTCCCAGGTGCGGTGGGTCAACTCATGGCCGGTGATGGTGCCCACCATGCCGATCATCAGGCCGGTCAGGATCACACCCCAGAACAGGTTCCAGCCGCTGTTGCTGTCTCGGGCCGCCAGCATGTCATAGCCACTCAGTTGCTGGATGAGGGCACCGTAGCCCAACGGGTCCACTGCAGCGGTTTGCCACAGTCCGCTCACCTGCCATAAAAAGGTGAACAGGATGAAGGCCAGTAGTGGCAACGCCAGCCACAGTTGCCAGGTGAGGATTTCCGGGCGGGCGTAATCGGGCACGCTGATGTCGTCACCGAGCACGGCATCCAGTAACACATAGCCACAGAAGATGGCGAGGAAACCGTAGGTCATCCAGTCTCCACCCAGGGTGAGAAACAGGGCCGACAACAGGCCGATGCCGTGAAACAGAAAAAATTTGAGATAGTGGAACATGGCAGTGTCCTTATGAGCTTGATGGGGCTTGTTGTATGTTATTGGGCGTTTGCCTGGCTGGATTGATCCAGAAACTTGTCGCTGAAACATTGCTGTGGGGGAATACCCAGTTGCTGCAGCTTATGTTCAGCGGCATCCAGCATGGCCGGGGGGCCGCACAGATAGGCCTGACTCCGGGGATCGCAATATTGCTCCAGGTGATCCGTCACCAGGCCGCGGGCGCCGTTCCAGTCGGAAGCGGCGGGCTCTTCCGACAACACCGGGATAAACCGGAAGTCCCCCGCCCACTGTTCCTGCAGTTGTTGCAGCTCCGCCAGGCAATACAGATCCTGTTGGCTGCGGGCACCGAACAAAAAGGTGACCGGGCGCGGGTTGCGGTGGGCCAGGGCGTCCTCCAGCAGGGCTTTGATGGGCGCCAGCCCGCTGCCCCCTGCGATGCAGAGGATGGGCTGGGCAGGGCTCTCCCGCAGATAAAAGTCGCCATAGGGGCCCTCCAGCCGTACCCGGGATGCCAGTACCGGGCCCTGGGCCCAGCTGGACATCTCGCCACCGGGCACCTGGCGGATAAAAAAGCGCACCCGGCGTTGACCTGAGGCGGTGGCCGGGGTGGCGAAGGAATAACTGCGGGGTGTGTCGATGTGCCCCGGTACCGACAGCCGTGCGTATTGGCCGGCGGCGTAGTGCAGGGCCTGGTTGGATTCCGGCTCCAGCTCGATGTCCAGGGCAGTAATGTCGTGGGTCAGGGCCTGCTGGGCCACCACCGTCCCCCAGCAGCGGATCGGGTCCGGAGCCTGGACCGGTGGCTGGTCCAGGGCGATGTGGACCTCGCCCCTGGGCACGGACTGGCAGGCCAGGATGTAGCCCTGGTCCAGCTCCTCAGCGGACAGCACATAGGCCGCTTCGGTGAGTTCCTTCACCTTGCCCCGGGTCAGCCGGCACTTGCAGGTGGCGCATCCCCCCACGCGACAGCTGTGAGGAAAGCGTATACCCTGTCGCAGGGCCGCATTGAGGATGGTTTCCTTGTCGCCCACGGGCAGCGGCGTGGGGGTGCCCTCGATGTGGAGCAGCTTGGGCTGCGAGGCTTTGAATAAACCGAACATGGCATTTCCTGATTTCTAATAATTGTTAGATTGTCCTACAATCCAACTGAAAGATAGCCAATCTCCCTTCGAACTGCAAGCGGTGGCCACCGGGTCACGGGGAAATTTTTGTAACCGCGGCGGGTTCCGCGGGTAAAATGGCGGCACATGTACCACAGCGTTGGGGGAAAACATGAAAATTTTCATTGTGATAGGACTGTTCGCCATGGCCCTGGGGGTGATTCTGGGGGCCTTTGGTGCCCATGGTTTGAAGGGGAAAATCGAGCCCAACCTGCTGGCGGCGTACCAGACCGGTGTGGAATACCACCTCTACCACGCCCTGGGATTGCTGTTGGTGGGGTTGCTGGCCTTTCACTTCCCCCAGGCGGCGGGCTTCAAATGGGGCAGCTGGCTGTTGCTGTGGGGCATCCTCCTGTTCTCCGGCTCCCTTTACCTGATGGCGTTTACCGGGCTGCGCTGGCTGGGGGCGATCACCCCGCTGGGGGGTACCGCCTTCATTGTGGGCTGGGTTTGGATTGCCTGGTCTGTGATCAGATCCATGTAAAATATTGGCGCAAGCCTTTACGGGCTGTCATCAATTCAACACAATAGTCAGCCAGCTGAAAATGGACGTTTTATAAACGAATTAGCCATGACACAACCTACCATCACAGACACGATCACTGTCACCGTCAATGGTGACGCGCAACAGGTGGCGGCCGGTTCTACGGTGGCCGATCTGGTGGCGTCCATGGACCTGGCCGGGCGCCGGGTGGCCGTGGAATGCAATCTGGAGATCGTGCCCAAAGCCGCCCACGCCAGCACCCGGCTGCAGGCCGGTGATGTATTGGAAATTGTGCATGCCATCGGCGGCGGCTGAGCCGCCCCCCGCTGTCACCCATTCAAGGAATCAGGCCCATCATGACTCAGACCTTCACAGACACCCCGCTCAAAGTTGGACAACGCGAATTCCGATCCCGCCTGTTGGTGGGTACCGGCAAGTACAAGGATCTGGAGGAAACCCGCCTGGCCATCGAAGCCAGTGGCGCCGAGATCGTCACCGTGGCGGTGCGCCGCACCAACATCGGCCAGAACCCGGATGAGCCCAACCTGCTGGACGTGATCCCACCGGACCGCTACACCATCCTGCCCAACACAGCCGGCTGCTACAACGCCAAGGACGCGGTGCGGACCTGCCGCCTGGCGCGGGAGCTGCTGGATGGCCATAACCTGGTGAAGCTGGAGGTGCTGGGGGATGAAAAAACCCTGTTCCCCAACGTGGTGGAAACCCTGTCCGCCTGTGAAACCCTGATCAAGGACGGCTTTGAAGTGATGGTGTACACCTCGGACGATCCCATCATCGCCAAGGAGCTGGAGCAGATGGGGTGTGTGTCGGTGATGCCTTTGGCGGCCCCCATCGGCAGTGGCCTGGGCATCCGCAATCCCTATAACATTCGCATGATTCTGGAAGACGCCAAGGTGCCCATCATTGTGGACGCCGGTGTGGGTACCGCTTCGGATGCCGCGGTGGCCATGGAACTGGGCTGTGAAGGGGTGTTGATGAACACCGCCATCGCCGCGGCCCGCAACCCGGTGCTGATGGCGTCGGCCATGCGCAAGGCCATTGAAGCCGGCCGTGAGGCGCACCTGGCCGGGCGCATGCCGAAAAAACTCTATGCCAGTGCGTCCTCGCCCATCGAAGGCACGTTTTTCTAATCGCAGTAGTGCAGGTAATCCCATTGAACGACCGCAACACCCAAGCCACTGAACAACCCCTGCGCCGCCTGCGCAGTTTTGTGCGTCGCCAGGGGCGCATGACCGAAGGTCAGAGCCGCGCCCTGGACACCCTGTGGCAGGACTATGGCCTGAATCTGCAGCAGGGCGTCATCAACTATACTGATGTCTTCGGTGGCGATGGCCCGGTGATCCTGGAAATCGGCTTTGGTGACGGCGTGTCCCTGTTGCAGATGGCCCAGGCGGCGCCGCAGAAACACTTCATCGGTGTGGAGGTGCATCGCCCCGGTGTGGGCAAGCTGATCAACGATGCCCATCACGCCGGTGTGCACAACATCCGGGTGTTCTGTGAGGACGCCATTGAAGTGTTGCAGCACTGCATTCCCGACCAGAGCCTGGACGGCGTGCAATTGTTTTTTCCGGACCCCTGGCACAAGAAACGCCACAACAAACGGCGCATCGTGCAGGCGGAGTTTGCGGCCAACATCCGGCGCAAACTGAAAGTGGGCGGCTATTTCCATATGGCCACCGATTGGGAGCCCTATGCTGAACACATGATGGAGGTGATGTCCGCCGCTGAGGGTTATGACAATTCGGCGGGTGCAGGCCACTATGCGCCAAAGCCGGATTACCGGCCCAGTACCAAGTTCGAACGGCGCGGTGAGCGCCTGGGGCATGGGGTTTGGGATTTGATATTCGTGAAAACACACTGAGCCGCATTGGGGCTCATAACAATAAGAAGAGCACCATCAAGAAAGGAACCATGTTAATGCATCGCATTTTTGTCGCACTGCTTCTCTGTGCGTGCACCCTGGCCCAGCCGGTTCGGGCCTCGATACCGGAAGACAGCGCGTTGTTGATGCCGCAACCGTTCCAGAACTGGAAAACCCTGCAGACCGAGCACTTCCGCATCAATTACCGGGATCAGCATCTGGCCTTTGCCCAACGCCTGGCGGCGGTGGCGGAGACGGTCTATGCCAAGCAGACCCCGCGTCTGCAATGGGAGCCGGCCAAACCCACTGAAGTGGTGATCATTGACAGTTACGACGGCTCCAACGGGGGCGCCAGCGTGCTGCCCTTCAACCGCTTTTTCATTTTCATGAATGCACCGGTGGACGGCGAGCTGCTGGATAACAGTCCCTGGATCGAGCAGGTGTTCACCCACGAATTTGTGCACATCCTGCACCTGGATCAAAGTTCCGGTGGACAGACTTTTCTGCGCAACGTGTTCGGGCGCTTCTTTTTTGCCTTCCCGCAGATCTTCAGCCCCTCCTGGGTCTCCGAAGGCATCGCGGTTTATGAAGAGACCGATGTGGAAAAAGGTTTCGGTCGTGGCCAGAGCGTGTTTTACGACGCCATGATGCGGGCGGAGTATCTGAAGGGGTTTCGCAGCTTTTCCCAGACCAGTTACCAGGGCTATTGGGGCACGGACTGGCCTTCCGGTCAGGTCTATTTATATGGCTACTACTTTTTTGAATTCCTGAGGGCGCAGTACGGTGAGGAGAAGGCGTTCGAGTATCTGCGCAATTGGAACAACAACATCATTCCCTGGCGCATGCAGGCCCGCGCCCAGCAGGTATTCGGTGTCAGTGCCGAGGCGTTGTGGGACCAGTTTGAAACGTATCTGGATGCAAAATTCGGTCGCCAGATGGCACGCCTGCCGGTGGTGGAGTACAACGAGATCGTCGCCGACGGGCGCGTGAACGGCAATCCGGTCTGGCTGGCGGACGGCAACCTCTACTACTACCGGGAAGACGGTCGCCAACATCCGTCATTGCAGCAGGTTTCGGCGGAGGGCGTGGAAACCAGGCTCAGCGACGTGGTGGAGTTGCTGCAGTTTGATGTGCATCCCCAGGCCGGTGTGTTGATGTCGCGGCATTCAATCTGCAACAACGTGGATGTCTATGCGGATCTGTATCGCCTGCAGGACAACGGTCGCTGGCAGCGCATCACTGAGTGTGGCCGTTACCCCCGTATCGCCTGGTCCCATTCCGGCCAACAGATCGCAGCAGTGCACACCGACCGGGGTTTGTCGCAGATTGCCATTCTGGATGATCGTGGCACCCTGCTGCAGATGCTGCCGGCCCTGGGGCAGGGGGAAGTGATCGGCCATATCGCCTGGTCTCCTGATGATCGCAAACTGGTGGCGGCGGTGCGGCGCGAACGCAGCGGCTGGAATCTGGAAATCCTCGACCTGGCCCGCAACCTCTGGACACCGCTGACCCGCAATACGCATCTGGAACAGCGCCCCCGTTTTTCCGCCGATGGCCAGTGGGTGTACTTTATTTCCGATCGGGAAGGGTTGATGAACCTGCGCCGGCTGCGGCTGGCGGACGGCCAGGTGCAAACCGTCACCCGCACCCAAACCGCCATTCTGGATTACAGCCTCAGTGCCGATGAGCAGCGGGTGCGGGTGGTGGAATACTCCCCGGACGGTTGGCGTATTCGGGAGCAGGCGTTGCAACCCTGGGGCAGCGAGTATGCCGGCCTGTGGCAGGAGCGGGCGCCGCTGCAGTCCATCGTGAATCAGCCGGGTTACTCAGTGGAGTCCTATACCGACATTGAGGATTATTCTCCCCTCCACACCATCGCCCCCACCTCCTGGTTTGCGTTCCTGTATGCGGACAGCGACGACAATAACTGGATTCAGTTTATTCTGCAGGGCCAGGATGTGCTCGGTTATCACCAATGGCAGCTGGCGCCGGCCTATTACTTCGACAAGGAAAAATTCGGCGGCAGCCTGGCCTATATTGCCTATCACCGGCTGGCGCTGCTGGCGGAGCGGGAGTGGGACACAATTCAGGATGAAGAGGCGGGGGCGCCGGGCATCTGGAGCGAGGAAACCCGTTACCAGGCGGTGTGGCAACAACCTTTCAACAGTTTCGATGGCAGTTTCGAATTCGACCTGGGCATGGGCAAGGAAGACGTGAAACGCATCATCGACGACGTGGAGTTCGATTCCTATGAGGATAATATTGTAGGCCTGTCCCTGAACTGGTCCGACTACGAATACTATCTGCATTCCATCAGCGTGGAGGACGGCCGTCGCATCAAGCTGCAGGCTGAGCACTACAATGCCTTCGGCGACGGCTATCACGACGGCGACGTCTACAGTCTGGATTGGCGAGAGTACCTGAGCCTGTTCGACAATCATGTGCTGGCGTTACGGGTAGTGTTGGGGCAGGCAGACGACACCGCCAAGTCCTTCCAATTGGGGAACGAACTGGATGAGTTGCAGACCCTGGGGGCTTCCATCGGCTTTGGCCGCACCGGATACACCCTGCGTGGCTATTCCGATAACCAGGCGGAACTGGAGGGGGATAACCTGCGCCTGTATTCCCTGGAATACCGCCTGCCGCTGGGGGAATGGTTCGACGGTTTAACCTCATTGCCGGTGGGGTTGGGCAAAGCCGGGGTGCATGTGTTTGTGGACCACGGTGCGGCCTGGGATAGCGGCGACAGCCACGAGTTCTATACCGGCGTGGGGGTGGAGTTGCGCCCGGACCTGCTCATCGGGTACTCCACGTTCAAGCTGGAGAGCACCCTGGGCTATGCCCGGGGGCTGGATGACGAAATCGGCGAAAGTACCCTCTACCTGCGCCTGGGTGCCAATTTCTAAACCGGCCTCGCCCCCGAAACTGGGCTATCCTTAGTCATGCCATGGGGCTGATTCAAGGATAGGACATGTTGCGCTTCCGCGAGCCACTGCTCTTCGTCGCCACGCTGGCCGGCTATTGGCTGTTGGGGGTGGCCTCGGGCTGGTTCGCCATTCCCCCAGGCTATGCCAGCCCGATCTGGCCGGCGGCCGGTTTTGCCCTGTTCATGTTGCTGGTGGTGGGCCCCCGGGTTCTGCCTGCCATCTGGCTGGCGTCGTTCCTGCTGAATATCCGTTTTTCCGGTGCTTCCCTGAGTGAGCCCTCCCTCAGTTGGGTGGTGGCGGCCGTCATCGCGCTGGGTGCTGTTCTGCAATCCGCCTTGGCTTACTGGCTGGTGCGGCGTTTCACCGGCTTTCCCCATTGGATTCGCGGCAGCGACCCGATCCTGTTTGCGGTGCTGGGTGGCCCGGTGGCGAGCCTGGTGTCCTGCAGTGTCGGGGTCAGCACGCTGTTTGGCTTTGGCATTGTCGACTTGCGCGAGGCAGGGGCCAACTGGATCAATTGGTGGGTGGGGGATGCCATCGGTGTCATGTGCCTGGCGCCGCTGATCGTGGCGGTGAAGGGGCAGACCGCCTGGTCCTCCAGCACCCGGCTGACCAGTTTCATCGCGCTCTATGTTTCCCTGGTCCTGGTGGCCAGTGCCAGCTTTCTGTATTTTCGTGGCCAGCATGAGCGCTGGGTGGACACGGTGTTCGACGAGCATGTGGCGGGCATGCAGCGGGCCATCCACAAGCAGTTGGATGGGATTTCCCATATCGCCCATACCCTGGTGGCCCTGTTCACCACCTTCGAGGACATTGATTACGCCCAGTTCAGCGGCTATTCGCAGCAGCTCTACCAGCATGTGCCCGGGACCCAGGCTTTGTCCTGGATTCCCCGGGTGTCCCACGCAGAACGTGCCGCCTATGAACAGAACATGCAGCAACAGCTGGCTGAGCCGTTCCAGTTCAAAGAGCTGGGTGCGGACAAGAACATGATGCCGGCCGCTGCGCGGGAACAGTATTTTCCGGTGTATTTTATCACCCCCATGGACGGTAACCGGCGGGCCCACGGCTTTGACCTGGGGTCCGACCCGTCCCGGCGGGCGGCCATACAGCAGGCCATTCAGAGTCAGGCCATTGTGGCGACGGAACCCATTACCCTGGTGCAGGAGCAAGGCCAACAGTATGCTTTCCTGTTGCTGGCGCCGGTACGACGGGGCCAGCAGGTGATCGGCTTGATCTCTTCTGTCTATCGCGCCAAGGATTTACTGGAGGCAGCATTCGATCACGATGATCTGGAACAGGTGTCGATCTCCATTGTGGACAACACCGATCCCGGCAATCCGATTCCCTTTTTCAACGATCAGATTGAGCCCACCCAGAAACGCTTGCTGCAGCACCTGGAATTCGGCGGCCGTACCTGGCAGATCACTTATTCTCCGGGCGTGGAGTATCTGAAACGGACCCGTTCATTTTCGGTTTGGGTGGTGCTGGTGGCGGGCTTCGTGGCGGTGTCGGTGTTCGGCATGGTGATCCTGATGGTGATGACCCAGAAATCCACCGTGGAGAACGCGGTGCAACGGCAGACGGTGGAACTCAAACTGGCGTTGGAAAAGGCCGAAAACGCCAGCCGCATCAAAAGTAACTTTCTGGCCAGTATGTCCCACGAGTTGCGCACACCGCTGAATTCCATTATCGGCTTCAGTGTGCGGGCGCAAAAGAAACTGGAGGGCAGCGGGCAGCATCGGGTGCTGGATTCCCTGGGCCTGATCGAGAAGAACGGGCGCCACCTGTTGAATCTGATCAACGACATACTGGATCTGTCCAAAATCGAGGCGGGCAAGCTGCAGATTGAGCGCAGCCAGGTGCCGGTGGCGGAGGTGACTCAGGATGTGATTCATATCCTGCAACCCCTGGCGGAAGAGCGTCAGCTCAGCATCAGGTTGGATAGCGGCGACGTCACCACCCTGTGGGCGGACCGCATGCGTTTCTCCCAGATCCTGATCAATCTGATTTCCAATGCGGTGAAATTCACCGAGCAGGGCGGCATCACCCTGCGCTACCGGCGGCAGATACGGGAAGGCCGACCGGGGGTCTGCCTGCAGGTGGAGGATACCGGTAAGGGTATTAACTCAGAAGACCTGAAACGGCTGTTCCGGCGTTTTGAGCAGTTGGGCAACGACTTCAGCAACCAGTATCTGGGCAGCGGATTGGGGCTGTCCCTGGTGCAGGAGCTGGTGGAAATGCACGGTGGCGCCATCGCAGTGAACAGCCGTCCCCAGCAGGGTACGGTGTTTGAAATCTGGTTTCCCGATCACTGAAGCGGTTGTACCCGGCTCTACAGGCCAAAACGCGATGTAATTTCGGCCTATTCGGTGGTGGTTTTTGCGCTCGCTGCGGAAGCTGCTTAGTATCTTGCCATTGCCGTTTCCTGCCTTCAGACACACGAGGACATCCCATGCAGAAGCTGCCCCGCGACAAACACAATGACTACACAGCCGCCATGGCCCAGCAACGCCGCCAGGTGGTGAGCACCGAAACCGGCGCCAGCCTGGAGCACGTGGGCTCGTATTCCTTTGATCCCGGGGTATTGCCGGGCAACATCGAAAACTTCGCCGGTGTGGCCCAGATTCCCCTGGGGTTTGCGGGCCCCCTGCGGGTGAACGGGGAGCATGCCCAGGGTGAATTCTACGTGCCCATGGCCACCTCCGAGGGCACCCTGGTGGCCAGTTACAGCCGCGGCATGCGCCTGACCCGGGAGGCCGGCGGCATCAAAACCACGGTAATCGACGACGCCATGCAGCGGGCGCCGGTGTTCGTGTTTGAGGATGCCCGTGCGGCCCTGGCCTTCGGGCGCTGGGTGGAGGACAACTTCGGGGCCATCAAGGCCAAGGCGGAAGAGACCACCTCCTCCGGCAAACTGCGCAACATTGAACAGTACGCGGTGGCCAAGATGCGCTGGCTGCGCTTCAACTTTACCTGCGGCGATGCGGCGGGCCAGAACATGGTGAGCAAAGCCACCCGGCACGCCTGCCTGTGGATGATCGACCAGGGCATTCCCGGATTGGAGAACTTCACCCTGGCGGCCAACTTCGATACCGACAAGAAGCACTCCTTCGTCAACAGCCTGCACACCCGGGGCAAGCGCGCGGTGGCGGAGGTGACCCTGCCGGCCCAACTGGTGAAGGACATCATGCACACCACGCCGGAAGACCTGTTCCGCCAGCGCCAGTATTCCAATATGGGGGCCATCATGGCGGGCTCCGTCTGCAATGGTGCCCACTACGCCAACGGCATCACCGCCATGTTCATCGCCTGCGGCCAGGATGTTGCCAACGTGGCAGAATCCTCCGCCGGTTTCAATTACAGCGAGATCACCCCGGAAGGGGACTACTACTTTTCCACCACCATTCCCTCCCTGGTGGTGGCCACCTACGGCGGTGGCACTGGCCTGCCTACCCAGAAAGAGTGCCTGGATGTGCTGGGTTGTTATGGCAACGGCGGTGTCTACAAGTTTGCGGAGATCGTGGCAGCCACGGTGCTGTGCGGTGAGCTGTCACTGGCCTCGGCCATTGTGGCGGACGAGTGGGTGTCCAGCCACGATGCCTATGGTCGCAATCGCCCCTGAGCAGGATTCGGGTGGCGCTCGCGGCAGGATAACCGGATACTGGCCTGCATCAGGTTACAGCATTCCATAGAACAGCATTCGAGAGAAACCGTGAGCGCAGACCCAACCTCCAGCAGCCGCTATCAGCAGATTGCCGCTGCCATCGAATACTGTGTCACCCACCGGGAGGAGCAGCCCGGTCTGGCGCGGTTATCCAACCAGCTGGGGCTGAGTGAATCCCACCTGCAGCGCCTGTTTTCGGAATGGGTAGGTGTCTCCCCCAAGCAGTTCCTCAAATTCCTCACCAAGCAGGAGGCCAAGCGGCGCCTGCAACAGCAATCGGTGGAAGACACTGCACTGGGGCTGGGTTTGAGCGGCAGCAGCCGTCTGCACGATCTGATGCTGACCTGCGAGGCCATGACCCCCGGCGAGGTGCGGCAGCAGGGTGCGGGGCTGCTGATTACCTTCGGAGCCATTGCTACTCCCTTTGGAAAAGCGCTGTTGGCGCAAACCGGAAAGGGCATCTGCAAGTTGGGATTTTATGACACCCCGAACGAATGGCAGCGCTTGCAGGCGGAGCTGGCAGCGGAGTGGCCGCAGGCGACGTTGCAGCAGGATGACAACGTGGCAGAGGCTACCGGTGAACGGATTTTCGGCCGCCTGCAGTCGAATTCACACGGTACACCGCAACGGCTGCACCTGCTGATGAAAGGCAGCCCATTTCAATTGAAAGTGTGGGAGGCGTTGCTGCGCATCCCTGAGGGCCACCTGCACTCCTATCAACAGGTGGCCGACGCCATTCAGGAACCTGCGGCGGTGAGGGCGGTTGCCAGTGCCATTGCCCGCAATCACATCGGCTACCTGATTCCCTGCCATCGGGTGATCCGCGCCACCGGCGAGTTCAGCCAGTATCGCTGGGGCCCCACCCGCAAGCAGGCCATGATCGGCTGGGAAGCCTGTCGCAGCGAAATCAGTGAAACAGATTGAGCAGGGTGTTCAGGAATCGCTGCCCCAGCTCGGTGGTGCGCCAGTGATCCGGGTGGTCTTCCAGTAGCCCCTGGGCGACCGCGTGCGCCACGGGTTTTTCAACGGTTTGGAGGGCAAGGCCGGTGCGCTCGCTGAACAGACTCTTGGTGATGGGCTCCATCAAGCGCAGGGCATTCATGAAAAATTCAAACGGCAGATCCGGCTGCGCCACCACGTGTTGCTTGGCGGTGAAGGCTTTATCCGGATGCAGATAATCCTGGGGCAGGCGGGTTTTCTGATAGCGCAGCACGCGGCCGTCTGCCAGGGTGAGCTTGCCGTGGGCGCCGGCACCCAGGGCCAGGTAATCCCCAAAACGCCAGTAATTCAGGTTGTGCTTACATTGAAAACCGGGTTGGGCGTAGGCGCTGGTTTCGTAACGCTGGTAGCCCTGTTGTTGCAGCAAGGCCCAGCCGGCGTCTTCGATCTCCCCCAGGGCGTCGTCGTCCGGCAAGGTGGGGGGGCGGCGGTAAAATACGGTGTTGGGCTCGATGGTGAGCTGATACCAGGACAGGTGCGTGGGGTGCAGGTCAATGGCCTGTTGCAGGTCTGCCAGGGCATCGGCCACGGATTGCCGGGGCAGGCCGTGCATCAAATCCACGTTCACCTTTGCAAAGCCAACCTCATGGGCGGCAGCGATGGCGCGAATGGCGTTGTCGCGGTTGTGAATGCGTCCCAGTGCTGCGAGCTTGTCGTCCGCAAAACTCTGCACACCAATGGAAAGACGATTGATGCCCGCCTGGCGAAAACCGGCGAACTTCTCATACTCAAACGTACCCGGGTTGGCCTCCAGGGTGATCTCGGCCTGGCGGGCAATGGGAATTTTTTGGTGGATGGCTTGCAGCAGCTGATCGTAGCTGGCGGCGCTGAACAGGCTGGGGGTGCCGCCGCCGAAAAAAATACTGCTGATCTCACGGCCCTGGGCCCAGAACGGCTGCTGTAGCAGATCCTGCTCTAAGTCCTGCTCCAAATCCCGCAAGAGTGCAGCGATGTAGTCCGCCTCTGGGATGTCGCGGCTTTCGTGGCTGTTGAAATCGCAGTAAGGGCACTTGCGTACGCACCAGGGAATGTGAACGTAAAGCGCGAGGCCCATTTCAGCCCATCCGGCGGGTAAAGGCCTGCATCAACTGCTGCAGTGCCTGGCCCCGATGGCTGAGTTGGTTTTTGATGTCCGGCGGCAATTGTGCGGCGGTGCACTGATGTGTCGGCACCACAAACACCGGGTCATAACCAAAGCCATTGCTGCCCGACGCCTGCTCATCGATATAGCCTTCCCAGGTACCCTGGCAGATCAACGGCACCGGGTCGTCGGCGTGACGCAAATACACCATCACACATTGGAAGCGGGCCTGGCGTTGCTCCCGGGGCAGCCCTTGCAGTGCCTGCAGCAGCTTTGCCACGTTGGCGGCATCGCTGGCATCGGCACCGGCGTAGCGCGCACTGTAGATGCCCGGTGCCCCCAGCAGGGCATCCACCTCCAGGCCGGAATCATCGGCCAGGGCGGGTTTGCCGGTCACCCGGCTGGCATGGCGGGCTTTCAGCAGGGCGTTCTCCACAAAGGTCAGCCCGGTCTCTTCCACTTCTTCCACCTGGAATTCCCCCTGACCCCGCGCTTGCAGGCCAAAAGGATTTAAAACCTGGTTGATTTCACGGAGCTTGCCCTGATTGCCGGTGGCCACCACGATGTCTTGCATATAACAGATCCACTGGGTTGGTAAACGAGGGGCCAGTATACCCCAGCAACCCGGTGGATCAGAATGCAGCGCTCAGGGTAGCAGGGTAACGTTACCGGACATCCGCTCGCCGCTGGAGCGATGCTCGAACACCACTTCCACGCTGGTGAGGGTATCGGGCAGCTCAGGATCGTTTTGCAGGCTGACGTTGAAAGTGTTGCTGGCGCTGTCCTCTTCCAGAGTGAACCAACCCAGAGCATTCAGCTCATTCAGGTTCGCCACTTTATACACCTGGGCGTTCACCGGGCTCATCTGGCTGGTGATCTGGAATGTGGTGTCGGGGGTGACGTTGATGGGTTCACCGGCGTTGTACTCAAACCAGATGGGTTCCGGCAGGTCGGTGAGGGAGCTGATCTGGGCATCGAACTCCAGGCCCGCGTAGTCACCTTCGTGGCTGACAATGCCAATGCCCTTGGCCAGTTGGAGGGTGGTCTGAAGAGTCTCATGAATCACGATGGCATTACCGGCTACGCTGCCATCGAAATCAATGGTGGTATTCAGTACCGACTGGATTACCGGCAGGTTGCCGTCCCCATATGCGGTAAAGATCGCGTCAGACTCGGCTTTGGTGTAACTGACATCCACATTGACATTAATCGTGGCAATGCCGTATTTAACTTTGGCCGTTGCGATGGTGGGTGCATAGCTGGCGTTGCTGTCGTCGCTGATCACCAGGGGCGTTTGAAACAGAAGCTGGGTAATGGTGACGATGGAAACATCAAAATTGCCTCGGATGCCGTGCAGCTTGATGGCGTTGGGTGTGGATTCGAATAGCAGGGTCAAGGCACCGTCATCTTCACCATAGGTGACGGAATACACGTCGCGGCTGTTGGTGGACAATGCAGCATCATAAGCCACCAGGCCGGAGGTGCCATCTGCGTAATTGATGGCGGTGTCTTCTGTGAACGGCATGTAGGGGTTGAACTGTTGGGAGTAGCTGTTGCCGCCGCCGGAGCTGCCATCATCGCCGCCACCACCACCGCCACCGCCACCGCCACCACAGGCGGTCAGCATCAGCGTGCTAATAATCAGGGCTGCGAAACGATTAAAGATAGACTGCATCATGATACTTCTCGTCTTATTGTTTTAATGTGAATCATGGTTCCAGGACGGTGATGTTGGCAGACAGGCGCTCGTCGTTGCGCTTGCTCTCGAACAACACCTGATAACTGGTCAGGTCATTGGGCATGTTATCGTCGTGATTGATGATCACACGCCAGTCGCCGTTGGCATCTGTACTGACGGTCAACCAGCTCAAGGCGTTCAATTCCGACTGATTGACCACCCTGAAATCCGCAGAGGATAGGTTGTCGCCGCTGTCGGCCATGGTGAAGTGGCTGCTGGGCCCGTCTCCGTTGGTGTCGAATACCATGATGTTGGGCAGATCCAGCAGATGATCGAATTTCACTTCATAGTCGGGGCTGGTGTTTTCAGTAAGGTTGCCGCTGTGCTGCACCAGGCCCAGGCCTTTGGTGAAATAAAACGCCAGCGTGATGGGAATAGGGTCGATGCTCAAGCCGGTGGCGGTCACGGTGATTTCCGCTTCAAGGGTGGCGTTCAGGGTCGGGAAGCGCCAGGTATCGCCACTTAACGTGGTGCTGTTGTTGAATGCGCTGTTGCTGCTGTTGGTGACGTCGTAGTCCAGGGTGATGCTGCTGTTGGACAGGCTGCCGCCATTGATTTCAATGGCAGCGGTGGCCTTGGTGCTTTGATCGCTGCGATTGCCGATCAGCTTGATGGGCGTGTTGAAACGCAGGTAATCGATGGACGCGCCGCTCACGTCCACGGGACCATCGATACCAATCAGTTCTATCTGGTTGGTGGTGGAGCGGAAATACAAATCCAGCGTCAGTTCATCGCCGTCAATTGCCACTTTATGCACCGGATAGCCTTTCTGGTTGGACATGCCCACGTCATAGGTGATCCTGGCTTCCAGTCCGCTGACGGTGCCGCCGGTGGCGGTGTAGAAAAATCGGGTGTCGTTGGTGAGTGGCAGGTAAACGCTCTGTTCGACGCTGACCTCAACATAGGATGATTCCTCGTCCTCATCATCGTCGTCGGTATCCAGTCCGCAGCCACTGATCAGCAGGGTGCCAAAGGCAAGATAAAACAGATATTTAGGTAACATCAAAAGACTCTTTCGGTGCTTATAATATTTATTACTCTGGATTGTAGCCCAGGGGAATGTAAGTGAGTGTAGTAAATTGTAGGGTCAGATTGATAACTGTAAAAGGACGCCGGCAACGCCTGTTTGCCGGCGACTAAGTGTTTAATCTGTATAGAATTCCTGACTGAAGCTGACTTTCAATGGCGGGACCTGGGGGGTGGGTTTGACCTTGATGTCAAAGTCCAGTCGGTCGCCGTCATGAATGCGGAACTCGGCCAGGTAGTAAATGGCATCCCCTTCCTCCACCACCTGAAACTGCAGGGGGATTTCACTGCCGCCGCGCTGCCCGGTGAAACCTTCCAACTGAGCCATTACCGCTTTGGGTGTGCCGCCCGGTTGTTTGCGTTGTACCGCAATATTGATCACGCCCCGCTGCCGGCTGCGCATCAGGCCGTAACGGCTGGCCACTTCCGGCGTGAGATGGGTGGAATTGAAGGCGCTGTAATGCACCACATAGTCCTTGTTCTCCACCAGTTGTTCCGCCGCCGCAAGGGTGGCGGCTAACAATAGGAGGAGCCCTGTCAGTGGGGTCAGAATCCGTTTGATGGTCCGTGGTTGCAGGTTCATGTTCTTGACCTCCGAGATGTTGTGCCGCTTATTTGGTGACGTGGTAAACCGCCACTTCACCGAACAGATTGGGGAACAGTCGCATCAGCACACCATCACGAAAATGCATGTCCACCACAGTCCGGTTCAGTATCTTGAGATGCTTGCGATGACACAGGGCCTCAAAATCCTTGAACGTACACAGATGGATGTTGGGGGTGTTATACCAAGTATACGGCAACTGTTTGGAGACCGGCATGCGGCCCTTGGTCATCAGGTACAGGCGGCAGCCCCAATAGCCGAAATTGGGGAAGGTGATGATGCACTCTTTACCCACCCGCAGCATGTCATCAATGACTTTGTCCGGGTAATGCACCGCCTGCAGGGCCTGGGTCATGATCACCACATCAAAGCTGTCGTTTTCAAAGTTGCCCAGGCCGCCGTCCAGGTCCTGCTCGATGACATTGACGTTTTTCTTAATGCATTCAAGGATTTTGTCCTGGTCGATCTCCAGGCCGTAGCCGAACACATTTTTCGCTTCCCGCAGGTGGGCCAGCAGGGCACCGTCACCACAGCCCAGATCCAGTACGCTGCAATCCGGGCGGATCCATTGTTGAATGGTCTGCAGATCCTGACGCATGGCTCAGTGCTCCCCATCCAGTTCGATTGAATTCATATACGCTTTGAACAAATTGGTATAACGGGGCACATCCAACAGGAAGGAGTCATGCCCCTGGGGGCACTCGATGTCGGCATAACTGACCTGCTTGCGGGCTGCCAGCAGGGCCTGCACGATTTCCCGGGAACGCTCCGGTGAAAAGCGCCAGTCGGTGGTGAAGGACAACACCAGGAAATGGGCCTTGGCCTGGGCCAGAGCGATGCGCAGGTCGTGGTCGAATTCTTCCGCCGGGTCAAAATAATCCAGGGCCCGGGTCATCAGCAGATAGGTGTTGGCGTCGAAATTCTTGGAAAACACTTCCCCCTGGTAATTGAGGTAGCTTTCCACCTGAAATTCCACGTCGAAGTCGAAACTCTTGGCGCCGTCCCGCAGCTCGCGGCCGAACTTCTCCCGCATGGCGGCATCGGACAGATAGGTGATGTGACCCAGCATACGGGCCAGGCTCAGGCCGATCTTGGGGTAGGTGTTGTGCTCGTAGTAATGGCCTTCGCGAAAATCCGGGTCCGACAGAATGGCCTTGCGGGCCACTTCGTTGAAGGCGATGTTCTGGGCCGACAGCTTGGGGGCGGCGGCGATCACCACGGCGTTGCGCACCAGGTCCGGAAAGTCGATGGACCACTGCATGGCCTGCATGCCCCCCAGGCTGCCCCCCACTACGGCGGCCCAATGGGGTATCTCCAGGTGCTGCATCAGAGTGTGCTGGCTGTTGACCCAATCGCGCACGGTGACAATGGGAAAGTCCGGGCCATAGGGCTTGTGGGTGTCCGGATTGATGGAATTGGGGCCGGTGCTGCCGTGACAGCCCCCCAGGTTATTCAGGCTCACCACATAAAAGCGGTTGGTGTCGATGGCCTTGCCGGGGCCGATGCAGGCGTCCCACCAGCCGGGTTTTTTGTCGTCTTCACTGTGGAAGCCAGCGGCATGATGGTGGCCGCTGAGGGCATGGCACACCAGTACGGCGTTGCTTTTTGCCGCGTTCAGCGTGCCATAGGTTTCATACACCAGCTCGTAATGGGGCAGCGTTTTGCCACATTGCAGGGTGATCGGGTGGTCATAACGAAACAGCCGGGGCTGGACAATGCCCACGGAGCCTTTCGTCTGCTTGGCCGGTGTTTGGAGCGCGGTGGTCAATCCTCGTGTTCCTGAGCTGAAAACAATGAAGAGCGCAGTCTATCAGAAAAAGGGGGTTTAAAAAGGGTCTTGAAAAAGGGTGGGGAGGATAGCCCTAGCGTCTGCGGGTGGTATTGGAGAACTGCGCCGTGATCATGGGGATCACCTTGCGGCTCTGGTGGATCGGGGCGGGTTTGCGCAGCCCCTTGACCATTTCTTCCACCTCGGCAATCTGTTCGTCCAGGTCTTCCAGCAGGGATTCCATGTTGCTGATCCGCTGCTCGGCGTTGTCTTCGGCGTTGCCCAGATTGCGCAGCTTGAGAATGTGCTCATCCAGCAGGTGTTTCTGCTCCTGGGCGTTCTGGAACAGGGGCAGCAGCACGTCGTTGAGCCAGGATTTGGCGGCCCGCTCATACAGGCGGTAGATGGTGGAGCCTTCGTTGACAATGGTGCTGAGGAAGCGCTTGGAGGTGGCTTTCTGCTCGGTCAGCAGCTTGCGCAGGTTGCGGCGGAAGCTGCCGGATTTGGTGCGCAGGTCGTCCAGGCGGGTCAGGTATTCCTTGGGGGAAAAGCGCGGGTAGTCCAGGGGCGCCATGCCCTGTTCCGCCTCATACTTGGCGTAGATATCCGCCACCAGCGGCTGGATTTTCTCCTGCCGTTGCGCCAGTTGGGTCATGTCCCGCTTCAGGTTATCGAAGAAACTGTCAATGGCGTTGTTCATGCCGACGATGGTCCAGCTGCTGGTGAGGGCCTTGCCCGCCTCTTTCAGATAGGCGCTGAGTTTGTCACTGTTGACCGGCTCCAGCATGGCGCCGCCTTCCCGCAGGATCATCTTGCGGCTGGATTTCAGCAGAATCAGCTTCTTGTGGTAATAGGTCTGCTCGTGGCGGGCCTGGGACAGCATTTTCTCCAGCTGGGACTGGCGGTCGGATTCCTCCGCCTTCAGCACCCGCAGTTCCGCCAGCACCGATTCCCGGCGCCGCAGCAAGGTCTTGCGGCTGCCGTGCAGCATGGCGTGGATGTCCTTGATCACGCTTTTCTGGATCAGGTGCTCCTTGCGTCGCATCATGTCGTTGGAGAGCAGCTCCTCCAGCTCCGGCAGAAAACTGTTGTCCAGCCGTTCCATATTGCCCTCCACCTGGGCCAGCAGGCCTTCTTTGGCGGAGACGCAGAGAATTTCGTCCGGTGCGATGGCCAGCTGGCGGGCGCACTGGGCCCGGATATCCCCCAGCACCCGTTTGTTGAACTGGTCGTCCTCCAGCTCATCCCAGACTGAGTCCACCTTGTTGAGAATGGCGTAGACGCCGGTGGATTCCCGCAGCGCCAGGTCGCGGATGTGACGGTTCCAGATGTCCAGGTCGGTGGCACTGACCCCGGAGGAGGCGGACAGCAGGAACAGGATGGACTGGGCTTCCGGCAGCAGGCTGAAGGTCAGCTCCGGCTCGCAGCCCAGGGCATTGAGCCCGGGGGTGTCGATGATGGTCAGGCCCTGGCGCAGCAGCGGATGATCAAAGCTGATCATGGCATGGCGCCAGGCAGGAATCCGGACTTTTTCCGGATTTTCGCTGTCTTTTTCCAGAAGATCAATCTGAAACCCCATGGCGGAGGCTTCATTGGGGGTGACCGATTTGAGTTGGGCCACCTCGGAAAAGGTCTTCTTCATGGCGCGGGGGTCGTCGGTGTTGAGGGGGACAAACACCCACTTGTCCGGGATCTTGCGAAAACTGGACAGGCTGGACCCCACCATGCGGGTTTCAATGGGCAGCAGGCGGATATAGCTCTCGGTGGCCCGGTGATCGTACATCAGCTCAGTGGGGCACATGGTGGTGCGGCCGGCCCCGGATGGCAGGATGCGGGTGCCGTAGTGACTGAAGAACAGGGCGTTGATGAGCTCGGTTTTGCCGCGGGAGAATTCCCCCACAAAGGCGATGGTGATGCGGTCTTCCCTGAGGGTCTGCAGAGCCTGTTCCAGCTTGGCTTCCAGCTCCGGATTCTGCACATTGTGATCAATCAGCCAGCCACGATAATGCGTCAGTTCGCGGTGGATTTCCTGCCGCCACTGAAGATAGGCATCCATCTGATTGGAAAGACGCGCAGACTCCATCGGGTCATTCACTCATGATAATTCAGCATAAAATTGACAGTTTGGCTGCCGAGCAGACGGTAAACCCTTGAACGTTCAGGGCTTGCTAATGTTCAGCTTAGCAGGGATTTCCTTGGGTGACTGTATCCGCACCCGTTTACTTCGGCCCAGTTCGCCTTTTTCAATCACCACCTGGCTTTTGCTCACCCCAAAGCTCTTGGCCAGGAACCGGGTAAGATGGGCATTGGCCTTGCCATCCACCGGTGGCGCGGTGATCCGGATCTTCAGCTCCGCGCCATGGTCACCGACAATCTCATCGCTGGCGGCTTTCGGCTGCAGACGACAATCCAGAATCAGGTCCAAACCCTGCCACCGATACCAGTCTGCCACAATTTACGGCATTCCCGACAGGCCGAACAGTTGCTTGATGAAAATCATGGCGATCATCACCAGCATGGGGGAGATATCCAACCCACCCATGGGGGGAATCACCTTGCGCGCCGGTGCCAGCACCGGTTCGGCAATCTGGTTGAGGATGTCGGCAAACGGGTTATAGCCGCCCCCGGCCGCCGACACCCAGCTCAGGATGGCGGACACGAAGATCACAAACAGGAAGAAGTTGATGATGGTGTTGGCCATGGACTTGAGGAAGAAAATGAACAGCGCCACCACATTGACCTGGCCGGGATCGTGAAACACGAAGATATACAGGCCCAGCTTGACCATGATGAGCCCCACAAACAGCACCAGGGAGGCCACATCCAGGCCGCCAAAGCCGGGCACCACCTTGCGCAGGGGTACCAGCAAGGGGTTGGTGGCCTTGACGATGAACTGGGATACCGGGTTGTAGAAATCAGCCCGCACCATCTGCAGGATGAATCTGGCCAACACGATCGATATGTAGATATCGAACAGGGTGGTCACCAGAAAAAGAAAGGCGTTGTTCACGTGCATGGTTAGCAGTTCCTAATTCAGCGGCATTTAAACTCACTAATGATAACAGACCCGGCTCAGCCCGACAGTTCCTTGGAGCGCTGGTAGGCGCCCTGCAGGGCCTGGGCGAAAATATCCCGCAGTTGCCGGTCCTCCATAATGCCGATGGCCCGTTCGGTGGTGCCGCCGGGGGAGGTGACCCGGCGCCGCAGTTCATCCGGCTCTACATCGCTGGTGATGGCCATTTGTGCGGAGCCCAGCGCGGTTTGCAGGGTGAGCTGTTTGGCCGCCTGCTCACTCAGCCCCAGGGCGCGGCCGGCGGCGATCATGGCTTCCATGACCAGGAAGAAATAGGCCGGGCCGCTGCCGGATACGGCGGTCACCGCGTCGATCTGGTCTTCGCTTTCCACCCACAGGGCCAGGCCCACTGACCCCATGATGGAACGGGCCTGCTCGCGCTGGGATGGGCTTACATTGGCGTTGGCAAACAGACCGCTGGCCCCGGTTTCCACCAGGGCGGGGGTGTTGGGCATGCAGCGTACAATGGGGGTGTCCGCGCCCAGCCAGCCCTCCAGCTGAGCCAGGGTGATGCCGGCGGCAATGCTCATCACCAGGGGTTTGCGCTGTGCAAACAAGTCCTTCAGCGGCGCCAGTACGTCCCCCATGACCTGGGGTTTGACCGCCAAAACCACCACGTCGGCCTTCTGGCAGGCGTTGATGTTGTCGCGGGTGGTGTTCACCTGCAATTGCTTGCGCACATGTTGCAGTTGCTGTTCGTTGATGTCCGAGAGGGTAACGTTGATCGGGTCCATGCCCTTGGCGATCATGCCCCCCGCCAGACTGCTGGCCATGTTTCCGGCCCCGATAAAGGTAATCTTCATGGTCTGTAGGATCTCTGAATTTAAACAATCGTAAAGCGCGAATCTGCTTGCAAATCTGCTCGTTAGAATAGCGATTCTATGACGGATTTGTTACGGTTTTCTGCCGCTCGCCAAATAAAGCCGTGCCAATGCGAAGAATTGTGCTGCCTTCGGCAATGGCGGCTTCCAGATCATCAGACATGCCCATAGAGAGGGTGTCGATGGGCATACCGGCACGGGCCAGTGCCCGGCCCAGCTCCGCCAGATGATGAAAGGATGCCCGGCGCTGCACCGGATCCTCCCGGCGCCGTGGGATGCACATCAGTCCCCGCAACCGTATCTTCGGCAAGCCCTGGATTGCCTGGGCCAGGGGCAGAACCGCTTCCGGCAAGACGCCGGACTTGCTGGCTTCCTGGTCGATGTTCACCTGCAGGCACAGATTCAGCGGCGGCAGGTGGTCAGGTCGTTGCTCGCTCAGGCGGCGGGCGATCTTTTCCCGCTCCACACTGTGCACCCAGTGAAAATGTTCGGCGATGGGGCGGGTTTTGTTGGATTGAATGGGCCCGATGAAATGCCAGACCAGGTCCAGATCCTCAAGCGCCTGCATCTTCGTCTCGGCTTCCTGCCAGTAGCTCTCACCAAAATCCCGTTGGCCCAGCATATAAAGGGTGCGAATGGCTGCGCTTGAGTGTTTTTTGCTCACTGCCAGCAGCAGCGGCGGTGTGGCCTGCAGGCTGTGGGCGGCTTCGGCGATGCGCCCGCGGACGGCTCGGTAGCGTTGTTCCAGGTCGTTGTTCATGGCTTTGGGTTGGAGTTACGGAAATTTTTCTCAAAGTATGGTATTTAATCACAAAAATCATTTAGGTGGGCCAAGGAAAAAAGTGGCGGCTGGAATGTCTGCTAATCTTGAAAGAGTCCTATATTGTCGACTCAGGTTCTAATTCAACCCAGTTCAAAGAAGGTATCCCATGGACATTACCGAATTGCTTGCCTTTGGCGTGAAGAATGGCGCGTCGGACCTGCACCTGTCAGCCGGTCTGCCCCCGATGATCCGCGTGGACGGCGACGTACGCCGCATCAACCTGCCCCCCATGGACCATAAACAGGTGCACGGCCTGATTTATGACATCATGAACGATAAGCAGCGTAAGGATTTTGAGGAATTCCTGGAAACCGACTTCTCTTTTGAGGTGCCCGGTGTGGCCCGTTTCCGGGTGAACGCCTTTAACCAGAACCGGGGTGCCGGTGCGGTGTTCCGGACCATCCCCTCCAAGGTGCTGTCCATGGAGGATCTGGGGCAGGGCCAGGTGTTCAAGGATATCTGTGAGTTTCCCCGTGGTATTGTGTTGGTGACCGGGCCCACCGGTTCCGGCAAGTCCACCACCCTGGCGGCCATGCTCGATTACATCAATGAAACCCGCTATGAGCACATCCTCACCATTGAGGACCCCATCGAATTCGTACACGAATCCAAAAAATGCCTGTTGAACCAGCGTGAGGTGCACCGGGATACCCTGGGCTTCGCCGAGGCACTGCGTTCAGCCCTGCGGGAAGACCCGGACATCATCCTGGTGGGTGAGATGCGGGACCTGGAAACCATTCGACTGGCCCTGACCGCCGCCGAAACCGGTCACCTGGTGTTCGGCACTTTGCACACCACCTCGGCGGCCAAGACCATCGACCGGGTGGTGGACGTGTTCCCCGCCGCAGAAAAGGCCATGGTGCGTTCCATGTTGTCGGAATCCCTGCAGGCGGTTATCTCCCAGACGCTGTTGAAGAAGCAGGGCGGTGGCCGGGTGGCGGCCCACGAAATCATGATCGGCACCCCGGCGATCCGGAACCTGATCCGGGAAGACAAAGTGGCGCAGATGTATTCCGCCATTCAGACCGGTGCCTCGCTGGGCATGCAGACCCTGGACCAGTGTCTGGGGGATCTGGTGCGCAAAGGTCACGTCAGCATTGAGCTGGCCCGTGAGAAAGCCAAGAATCCGGACGCGATCAAATAACAAGAATGCAACTGAGGTAGACCATGGATTTTGAAGATCTACTCAAACTGATGGTGGAAAAGGGCGGCTCTGATCTGTTTATCACAGCCGGGGTGCCGCCTTCCATGAAAGTGCACGGCCGCATTGTGCCGGTCACCAAAACCGCACTCAGTCCGGAAAAAACCCGGGAGACGGTGCTGGGGGTCATGAACGAGTCCCAGCGCAAAGAGTTTATCGAAACCCACGAATGCAACTTCGCCATTTCCGCCCGGGGCATTGGCCGCTTCCGGGTCAGTGCCTTCTACCAGCGCAACCTGGTGGGCATGGTGTTGCGGCGTATCGAAACCCGGATTCCCACCATTGATGAATTGAACCTGCCGTCGGTGATCAAGGACCTGTCCATGACCAAACGCGGCATCATCATCTTTGTTGGGGCCACCGGTACCGGTAAATCCACCTCGCTGGCGTCCATGATTGGTCATCGCAACAATAATTCGAAGGGACACATCATCAGCATCGAGGACCCCATCGAATTTATTCACCAGCACAAGGGGTGTATTGTCACCCAGCGCGAAGTGGGACTGGATACCGAAAGTTTTGATACCGCCCTGAAGAACACCCTGCGTCAGGCGCCCGATGTCATCATGATCGGCGAGATCCGGACCCGGGAAACCATGGAATACGCGGTGGCGTTTTCCGAAACCGGTCACCTGGTGTTGGCCACCCTGCACGCCAATAACGCCAACCAGGCACTGGATCGAATCATTCACTTCTTTCCGGCGGATCGCCACGGCCAGTTGTGGATGGACCTGTCCCTCAACCTGCGGGCCATGGTGGCGCAGCAACTGATTCCCACGCCGGATGGCAAGAGCCGCCGCGCGGTCATTGAAGTCTTGTTGAACACGCCCTTGATGGCAGACCACATCCGCAAGGGTGAAGTGCATCTGCTCAAGCCGCTGATGGCCAAATCCCGCGAACTGGGGATGCAGACGTTCGACCAGGCCCTCTACGATCTGTACAGCGCCGGTGAGATTACCTATGAAGACGCGCTGGCCCACGCCGATTCGCCCAATGATCTGCGCCTGATGATCAAGCTGGGCTCGGAAAGTTCGGCCGATGCCCTGGATACTGCCACCAAGGGGCTGACACTGCAGGATGATGAAGGTGGTATGAAAGGAGGCTGGTAGCCATGGATACGGCGCATCAGGGCAGCAATAAAAACGATCGTTTCCTGTTGATTATTCTGGGGCTGGGCTTTTTGGTCAGCCTGGGACTGGCAAGTTGGTACGGCACCTGGATGGAAGCGCTGGTGATCGGCGGGCTGTGTTTCGGTGGTGCCATGCTGATGCACCAACTGGCCGCAGGCTCCCTGTTGTGCCGCATGACCAACGCGGTGGCCCTGATGGTGCTGGTGGCGCTGCACATTCACCAGGCCCACGGCATGATTGAGTTGCACTTTGGCGTGTTCGTGGGGTTAGCCTTCCTGTTTGCCTATCGGGACTGGCGCCCGCTGTTGCTGGGGGCAGGCCTGATTGCCGTGCATCACGTTGGCTTCAACTTTCTGCAGGAACAGGGCGCGCCGGTCTGGGTGTTTGATAACGACCGCCTGGGTTGGAAAATCGTCTTTATTCATGCGGTCTATGTGGTTGCTGAAACCGCGGCCCTGATCTGGCTGGCCCATATTGGCAAAGAGGAGGCCAGGGTCAGTGAAGAGGTGATTCGGGTGGCCGAGCAGGTGCATCTGGACAATGGCGTTATGGATCTGTCGGTGCGTTGCAATGAGGCGGGCAGTGCCGTGCTCAATCGTTTCAATTCCATGATGAACCATTTCCAACAGGCGGTGCAGGATACCCAGCTCTCGTTGTCGGAGCTGGTGCAGGTGGTGCAGCATTCCAGCGACTCCAATCAAAAACTGGAGAATCTGTCCCGCAGCAAGGTGGGGCTCACCGAACAGATTGCCGTGGCCATGGATGAGCTGACCCAGTCGGTGGCCTCCATTTCCGAAAATGCCCTGCAAACGTCACAGGATACGGACCAGGCGGTGTCCGATAACCGGCTCTGCCTGGACAACGTCAATCAGACCCAGCAATCGGTGCGGGTGCTGTCCGGCTCCCTGGTCAGCGCCGGGGATAAAACCGCTGCCCTGGCGGAAAATTGTCGCGCCATCAGCGCGGTGGTGGATGTGATCCAGGGCATCGCGGAACAAACCAATCTACTGGCACTGAATGCCGCCATTGAAGCCGCCCGGGCCGGCGAGCAGGGGCGGGGTTTTGCCGTGGTGGCCGATGAGGTGCGGGCGCTGGCATCCAGAACCTATGAGTCCACCAAAGAGATCAACAACCTGATTGTGAACCTGCAGGCGGGGAGTGAAGAAACCGTCGCCGCCATGGCCGATTGCCAGGAACAGGTTCAGCACACCGAAAGCTTCAGCGCCGAGCTTGTCGGGCGGCTGACGGACATCAACAGTGGCCTGGAGCGGGTCAACACCATGATCCAGCAAATTGCCGCCGCCGTAGAGGAGCAGTCAGCGGTGAGCCGGGATGTGGCCAGGAACGCCAATGAGATCAAGCTGGCCTCGCAGGATGTTTCCCGACATGCCAGTGCGGGACTGCAGGATGTCCAGCACGCCGAACAACTGGTCGCCTCGCTGAGCAAAAAGCTGGCGGCATTCCGGGTTGGATAAGAGCGGGGCCAAGCGGGGTGCTTTACTCAAAGCCACGCTGTTCTTCATGGTCTGGCTGCTGCTTCTGGGCCTGGCCTATTGGTACTTCCTGATCAAACCGCAGCAGTGGTTCGACGCTACCCAGCAACAGCCACCGCTGTTGGCGGACAGTGCCCGGCAGCAGGCATTGCGGGAGCAGCTACGTCAGCACTTTCCCCAACTGCAGGATGGCCGTGCCTGGTTCGTGCGGTTCAAGCAATCCGGCTGTCAATGTGAGCGCTTTGTCGAGCTGTATCACCAGAGCTTCAGCGCCCGTGCAGACCCTGCGCGCATGCAGGTGATCAGCGTGGATCTGGCGCAGGACACCTTCACCCCGGAACAGCTCAGTTTTATCACCGAAGTTATTCCAGCCACGCCCTCAGTTGCCCTGTTTAATCCTCAAGGGGCGGTCAACTACTTTGGCCCCTATCACCAGGAAGGCATTTGTAACGCGGAGAACAGTTACCTGGAGCCGGTGCTACAGGCGTTGGCCCAGGGGCAAGACCTATCCATCCTGAACACCCTGGTGTTTGGTTGCTTTTGCTCCACCCGATGAAGGTCCGGAATTTTTTCTGTGCGGCGGTGAGGCGCGGGGGGGGATTTGGCGTAATATGATCAACGTGTAATCAGATTTGGCATCAATCAGCAGTATGGTAACAACAATGTGGAAGCGGAGAATGAGCTGGGTTCGGTGGTTGTTATGCGGGGTAGGGCTGGCGGTGGTGTCCGCCCGGGCTGACACCAGTGTGGAGTTGCGGCAGTATCTGGAAAGTCTGGACGCCGGCTCCCCGGCCATCGTCGCCGATCAGCGCCTGCTGGCCGCTAAAGAGTTGCAACGTTTTTACCGCCAGCGGCAGCACCAGGCCGTATGGGTCGACAACGAGGTGTCGGAGCAGCTCGTCGCAGATTTGATCGCCGCGATAGAGTCCTCCGGCCAGCACGGTTTTTTGCCGGACAACTATCATCTGGCCCTGCTGCAGCGGGAGGGGCTGCACCCCCTGGCGCGGGAGCTGTTGGCCACCGATGCTTTTCTGGCCCAGGCCCGGCATCGGCAGAATGGGGTGCTGGACCCCAAGACCATTGACCCCGAATGGTCGCTGTCCAGGGAAACCCGGGACCCGGTCGGGTTGCTGAACGAGGCCCTGGCGCAAGGGCAGATTCAGGCCACCTTGAATGGCCTGTGGCCAATCCACCAGGAGTATCAGGCGCTGTTGGACAAGCGGGCACAACTGCTGGCCA
Organism: Ketobacter sp.; assembly: GCF_003671495.1. Taxonomy (GTDB): domain Bacteria; phylum Pseudomonadota; class Gammaproteobacteria; order Pseudomonadales; family Ketobacteraceae; genus Ketobacter. The sequence continues at coordinate 148,066 of NZ_RCHN01000032.1, forward strand.
TGCAGGATACCGAAACCGCCGAAGTGCCGCCGGGCCCGGCATTGAAACCGGGTATGCAGGGTGAGCGGGTTACGCTGTTGAAACAGCGCCTGTTGGGGCCCGGTGAGTATTCCGATGCATTCGATGCGACCCTGGAGGCGAGCGTCAGGGCCTTCCAGGCGGCGGCGGGGCTGGACGTGGATGGCGTGGTGGGCGCCGCCACCCTGGAGCGTCTGAACGCCAGCCACTTCTCCTGGATTGACCGGGTGGACGCCAACCTGGAACGCTGGCGCTGGCTGCCGGATGTGTTGCCGGAAACCTATTTGCGGGTGAACATCGCCGCCTTCTCCCTGCGGGCGATTCGCAACAATAAAGATGACTATCGAATGAATGTGATTGTTGGCAAACCCTTTCGGCGTACACCGGTGTTTTCCGAATCCATGAAGTACTTTGTCTACAACCCTTATTGGAACGTGCCGCCCAGTATTGCCACCAAAGACAAACTGCCCCTGTTGCGCAAGGATGCCGGTGCGCTGGAATCCATCGGCTATGAGGTGAAAGTGCCGCACCAATCCCAATTCATCGGGGTCAGCCAGGTGGACTGGACCGGCGTAACGCCCCGCAACTTCAATTACGTGCTGCGCCAGCAGCCAGGGCCGAAAAACGCGTTGGGAAGCCTGAAGTTTATGCTGCCGAACCCTTACGCGGTGTATCTGCATGACACCCCCGACCACAACCTGTTCCAGAAACAGGAACGGGGCTTCAGCTCCGGTTGTGTGCGCTTGTCCGATCCCCTGGGTTTGGCCTATTGGGTGCTGAATACCGACGGTCAAAGCCAGAGCCGACAGGATATACAACAGCAGATCGACAGTCGTGAAACGCGAACGGTTTACCTGAAGAAACCAATCCCCGTTTATATTGTCTATCTGACCGCATTTGTGGATGAAAATGGGGAGGTGGTGTTCCGTCGTGATCTGTATCAGCGGGATCAACCCATTGTCAGGCAGCTACGACAGGAATTTTAATAGGCAGTCATTGTGACAGACAGGAATTTTACTATGCGGAACCTTCAGCGTTGGTTGTTTGCGGCAGTGATGCTGGGGCTGTCCCTGAATACCAGCCCTGCCTATAGCTGGAACGCAGAGCGACTGGCCACGCCGCTGGTGATCGATGAGATGATCGTGCCGTATCCGGAGTTTGCTGTCTACGTCATGCCGGGGCAGGCGTTCTCGGTGCATTTCAAGGACGCTCAGCAGGGTGGGCAATTAACCTTTGCCGGTGCCGACATGGCCGTGGGCAGTGCGCCCCTGACCGCTCCCAAAACCCCCGGTGTGTATCCATTGGCGATCACCAATACCCGGGGTGGGGAATCCGCCCGCATCAATGTGTTCGTGCTGACCCCGGCCACTGCGGTGAACAAACAGGGAGAGCTGAACGGCTATCGGATAGGCAGCTACCCCGCCAAGCCCTTGCACAATAATGCGATCTACCTGCCGCCCAAAGGCTTCGTTGAAGTGACGGAGGCCAATATGCAGGTGCGGGTATCCCCCAATTTTACCCTGGGTCAGTTTGTCTCCAAGCAGGCGCAGGGATTTCCCAAGTATGTGCTGCTGCGACCGCAACTGCTGCTCAAGCTGGAGAACATTCTGGCGGAGCTGAATCGACAGGGGCACGCCACGGACGGTTTTGTCATCATGAGCGGCTACCGTACACCCTGGTACAACAAGGCCATCGGCAATGTGCCCTACAGTCGGCATGTGTGGGGCGGGGCCAGCGACATTTTTATCGATGACAACCCGAAAGACGGCCTGATGGACGATCTCAATGGTGACGGCAAGATCAACCGGGCCGATGCCCAGTGGCTGGCGGCGTTCATCGACACTATGTCCCGGGGTGGGGCGTTCGGCCCCCGCATCGGTGGCCTGGGTGTGTACGGCAGCAATTCCGCCCACGGGCCGTTTGTGCATGTGGACGTACGCGGCAATCGGGTCCGCTGGTGAGCCAAACCCGCTGGTAAGTCAAAGTCGGTGCCGGGACGCTACGCCCGGCGAAAGCTGATGGTGCCGTCCCGCAGCGTCAATTCCACCCGGCCGGGCATGGTACGCCCCAGAAAAGGCGTGTTTTTGCCCTGGGAGTAGACGTTCTCCTTCTTCAGGGTCCATTCCAGATTGGGATCGAACACACACAGGTTGGCGTTGCTGCCCACCCCCAGGTGGCCCGCGTCCAAACCGATCAGGTGGGCCGGGTTCATGGCGATGCGCTGCACCCACTCCGATTCCGACAGCACCCCCAGGTTCACCAGTTCATAGCTTAAGGGCAGGAAATGGGAGAACGCCGAGATGCCCGCTTCGGTGGTGGGGAAGGGCTCGGCCTTGGCGGCGGCTTCGTGGGGTTGGTGGTCGGAGCAGAGTATGGAGATCACGCCGGACTTCACGCCGTCAATCAACGCCTGGCGATCGGCCTCGGTGCGGGCCGGAGGACGCACGTGGTAGGCGCTGTTGAAGCCGTCGATCATGTTGTCCGTCAAATACAGTTGATGCACGGCCACGTCCGCCGTGACCTTCAGTCCCAGGGCCTGGGCATTGGCAATCAATTCCACGCTGCGGGCGCAGGAGATCTGGCCGAAGTGGGCCTGCACACCGGTTTGCTCCACCAGCAGCAGGTCGCGGCTCAGGGCAATGGTTTCGGCACTCTCGGGAATGCCGGGCAGGCCCAGGCGGGTGGCAGTGGGACCGGCGTGCATGCCACCGCGGGGGCTGATGGACTGGTCTTCACTCTGGAAGAACACAATCAGGTCGAAGGTGCTGGCGTACTCCAGGCAACGCATCAACACCTGGGAATCTTTGACCGGGCGCCGCAATTGCGACACGCCGATGCAGCCCGCTTCCCGCAGGGCGTGCATTTCAGAAAGCTGTTCCCCTTCCAGGCCCTGGGTCAGCGCACCGATGGGCATCACATGGGCGTAGCCGGATTGATAGGCCCGCTCCTGGATCAGGGCGGCTACCGCCCGGGTGTCCAGCACCGGGTTGGTGTCCGGCGGACAACACAGATGCGTAATTCCGGCTGCCGCAGCGGCGTGGGTTTCCGTGTGGATGTTGCCCTTCTGGGTCTGGCCGGGTTCCCGTACCCGGGCGCACAGGTCCACCGCACCGGGAATCACCAGCATGTTGTTGGCGTCGAATTCAAGGTCTGCCTTGAACCCTACCGGAGCGTCGCCGATGCTGGCGATGACGCCGTCGGCAATGTACACATCCGCTTTCTGGTCCAGCACCTGTTTGGGGTCGATGACCCGGCCGTTGCGGATCACGATGCGTTGGTTGAACTGGGGGCGGGAAAAATCCATCAGGCATCGCCTCCTTCCAGTGCATTTTGCATATCCGTCTGGCCGCTCATGGCCATGGAGAGTACTGCCATGCGCACGGCGATGCCGTAGTTCACCTGCTGCAGGATCACCGACTGGCTGCAGTCGGCCACGGCGGACTCAATTTCCACGCCGCGGTTGATGGGCCCCGGGTGCATGACGATGGCATCCGGTTTGGCGAACGCCAGCTTCTCGGTGGTGAGGCCGTACAAGCGGTAAAATTCCGATTCGCTGGGCAGCAGGGCGGATTGCATACGCTCTTTCTGCAGGCGCAGCATGATCACCACATCCACGTCTTTCAGGCCCTTGACCATGTCGTAGTAAATCTTCGCCCCGAGGGTGTCGAAGTCCGTGGGGATCAGGGTTTTCGGGCCGATCACCCGTACTTCGCCCACATTCAACCCGCGCAGGGCGTGGACCTGGGAGCGGGCCACCCGGGAGTGCAGCACGTCGCCGACGATGGCCACCTTGAGGTTCCTGAAGTCACCTTTGTGGCGGCGGATGGTGTACATGTCCAGCATGGCCTGGGTGGGGTGGGCGTGGCGACCGTCGCCGGCATTGATCACCGCCACGGTGGGGGTCACGTGCTCGGCGATGAAGTGGGGTGCACCGCTGGCCTCGTGGCGCACCACAAACATATCGCTGTCCATGGCCTCCAGGTTCCACAGCATGTCCATCAGGGACTCTCCCTTGGACGTGGCGGAGGTGCTGATGTTGATGTTGAGCACATCCGCCGACAACCGCTTGGCCGCCAACTCGAAGGTGGTGCGGGTGCGGGTGCTGGCCTCGAAGAACAGGTTGACCACGGTTTTACCCCGCAGCAGGGGCACCTTCTTCACCGCCTGTTTTCCCACACTGACAAAGGATTCAGCGGTGTCGAGAATTTCGGTGAGCAGTTCGGTGGATAATCCTTCGGTGGTGAGAAAGTGGCGCAGTTGACCTTGCGGGGTCAGCTGCAATTGGTGTGGCGGTATGGTCGGCGTCATGCGTTGGATTCAATCAGGGTCAGAGTCAAAGGCTCAGGGCCGCTCAATTTTATCCTTTGTTGGGGTTCTAAATCCATTCTTATGCCCCACACATCGGGCTGGATGGGCAGTTCCCGTCGCGGCAGGTCCACCAGGGCCACCAGCGAGACGCAGGCCGGACGCCCGTAATCGAACAATTCATTGAGGGCGGCGCGGATGGTGCGGCCGCTCATGATCACATCGTCCACCAGGATAATGTGCTGCCCCTCTACATTGAACGGCAGGTTGGACGGTTGGACCTGGGGGTGCAGCCCTTTGCCCTGAAAGTCGTCCCGATAGAACGAGATGTCCATCAGTCCCAGCGGCTGTTTCAATCCCAGGCTGGCGTGCAGCTCTTTCGCCAGCCAGGCACCGCCGGTGTGAATACCCACCATGGCAGGCCGTTTGTCGTGTTTGGGGTAGACCGTTTTGGTTATGTCGCTGGCCATGGAGTCCAGCAGGGGTGCCACTTCCGGCATGATCATCAAGACATTTCCTTTACTAATTGTGGCCACTCTTCTGTGAACCAGGACTGCAGGATAAGGCTTGCAGCGATACTGTCAACCAGGCTGTCTTGGGTGCTGCCGGCCTGGCGCCATTCCCGCTGTTGCTCCCGCGCTTCAAAGGACGTGAGGCGCTCATCCATGGCGAACCAGGGCTTGCCAAAACGGCCGTGCAGGCGCTGGCCGAATTTGCGGGCTCGCTGGGTCAGTTCAAATTCGGTGCCGTCCATTTGCACCGGCACCCCCACCACGAAGGCGTCCGGTTGCCATTCCTCGATCAGCCGGGCCACGGCCTGCCAGTCCGGCTGGCCATCCCGGGCCGGCAATTCCGGCAGTGCCTGGGCCGTGCCGGTTACCGATTGTCCCACCGCCACGCCGATTTTACGGGTGCCGAAATCAAATGCCAGGATACTGACCTTCAGGGAGCTGGGGAATGTGGCCATGGGGGAACTGCCGGATCAGGCGTGGCCGATTTGATCGGAAAGCAGGTTCAGGTCCACACCCAGCAGATTGGCCGCCGCCTGCCAGCGTTGTTCGTAGGGGGTGGCAAACATGATGTCGGGGTCCGCATTGACACTGAGCCAGGCATTCTGGGCCATTTCCTCGTCCAGTTGCCCTGCGCTCCAGCCGGCGTAGCCCAGTGCGATCAGGGATTCGGCCGGGCCTTCATTGTGGGCGATGGCCATCAGGATATCCCGGGAGCTGGTGAGGCAGATGTCCCCATGCACCATCTGGCTGTTTTCCCACTGGTGCGGGTTGGAACGATGCAGCACAAAGCCCCGCTCCATCTGCACCGGGCCGCCGCACATGACCGGCACGTCATTGAAGTTGTCGTCGTAGGATTCAATGTGCAGGTGGGACAGGATGTCCCCCACCGTCAGGTCCATGGGGCGGTTCACCACGATACCCATGGCGCCCTCCTCATTATGCTCACAGATATAGGTTATGGAATGAGCAAAATTGGGGTCCGCCATGGAAGGCATGGCGATCAGGAAGTGATTCTTGAGGCAGGTGGGATTGGAATCAGTCATACATTCAGTATTGGGTGTTAGGCCTGGGGGTTCAAGTGAATTTTTTGGAATGACCAGGCTGACCCTTAGCAGGCCTGTGTCGCCGGGGCGTGCACAGGGCGCCGATGCTACCCCTAGAACGAGGACAGGAAGTCCCCCTTGCCGAAACGCCAGGTACGGATAATTTCAAGGATATCCGTGTCCTGCTTGATCTCGGGGGGAAAGGTGGAGAAGGGGGAGGCCAGCTTGACGATTTCCATGGCCGCCTGATCCAGGATGCGTTCACCGGAGCTTTTCAGGATTTTCATCTCCCGCAGGGTGCCGTCGGAGTTGATGGCCACCAGCAGCCGCAATTCCCCATGGATCTTCTTGCGTTTGGCTTCCGCGGGATAATTCAGGTTGCCTATGTACTCGATTTTGCGCCGCCAGGCTTCCAGGTAGGCTGCATCTGCAGCCCGCTTGGTACTGGCAGAGGTCAGCACCCGCTTCTTCGGCCGCTTGGCATAGGCCTGCCGTTTGGCCTCCAGTGCCGCTTCGTAGCTGGCCATCTCGATCTGCCGGTTGAGGTTGGCCAGCATTTCCTCCTTGGAAATCTTAACCTCGCGATCCAGCTCGCTGGTGGGGGTTTTGATCACGGTCTGTTCGGTCTTGCCGGTGGTGCTCAACTGGGTGGCCAGCGTGGGCTGCACCGGCTTTTGGGTGGCTTCCTGGGGCAGGGGCTTCACCTCCCGGATCACCGCGTCGTCAAAGCTGGCCAGTTGGTCGGTGGTGGGTTTCAGCTTTTCCGCTTCGGTGCCGCTGCCTTCCTGGTTGGCCTGGGCCAGAAAGTCCGCGTCTTCCGGCTCTTTCTCCGTATTGTGCTGGGCCAGGATGATCTCCAGTGAGGAGATCGAAGGCAGCTTGTCCGGCAGCCCGATGTGCACCCCGAACAGCAGAATCAGGTGCAGCACCAACGCCAGAAACAGGGTAAAGGTCAAACGGTCCGTGGCGGAAATGACGGGTTGTTCGGCAACAGCAGCCATAGTTATCGTGGATTACTCAAGGTTATTCGGCTTCTGACAATCGGTTCTCAATGGCATCCAGCAACAGTCCGGCGACGTTCAGCCCGGCGCCAGCGTCGATCTCGCGAATGCAGGTGGGGCTGGTGACGTTTATCTCCGTCAGATAATCCCCGATCACATCCAGGCCCACGAAGATTAACCCTTTTTCCAGCAGGGTGTCGCGTACCTGGTCGCAAATCCAGCGATCACGATCGGTGAGCGGTTGTACCACCCCGGAGCCCCCGGCTGCCAGATTGCCGCGCACCTCACCCACGGCCGGTATGCGGGCCAGGCAATGGGACACAGGCTCGCCGTTGATCACCAGGATGCGCTTGTCCCCTTTGCTGATCTCGGGAATGTAGCGTTGGGCCATGGCGGGGGTGCGGCCGTGTTGTGTGAGGGTTTCGATGATGACGCTGAGGTTGCCGTCACGGGCCCCGGTGCGGAAGATGGAGGCGCCGCCCATGCCGTCCAGCGGTTTCAGGATGACATCGCTGTGCTCTTCGGCAAACGCCCGCAGGCGCTGTTTGTCGGCGCTCACCAGGGTCGGCGCGCAGCATTGCGGAAAGTGGGTGGCGAACACCTTTTCATTGCAATCCCGCAGGCTTTGCGGGCGGTTGACCACCAGCACGCCGTCGCGCTCGGCCTGGTCGAGGATATAGGTGGTGTAAATGAAGTTCATGTCGAAGGGCGGATCCTTGCGCATGAGGATCACGTCCAGGTTGCCCAGGGGGGCGTGGGTTTCCTCCCCAAAGTCGTACCACTTTTGCGGGTCCTGTCTGGGGTGCAGGCGGGTCATGCGGGCCCGTGGTTCGCCGCGGTCGATGTAGAGGTCGGACTGCAGCATATAAAAAATCTGCCAATTGCGTGAATCCGCCTCCCACAACATGGCGAGGGTGCTATCCTTTTTGAATGTGACAGATTCAATGGGGTCCATCACCACCCCGATCTTGATTGTCATGGTGTGCTCTGTTTGCTGCATTAAGGTCTCTGTTGGACCCGAAAACTGTATATAGGTTACACCGGATCTGTCGTTCTGGTTATAAATATTGTTTTTTAATTAAAGTTAAAAAAACGCTTTATCCACAGTGGTTTATAGATTGAAGGTGAAAACTGTGATAAATATCATGCTGCGTTGAATATACGGCAGATTTTCTCACCTTTCGAGTTTGCGAACTGCCCATAACGATATTATAACTATAATAAGATTGCTGACTTATCGCTGTTAATAACAAAGGCAATGTCGATGGAAGATAATTTTGAGAATCTGAAAGTGATGGTCATTGAC
>NZ_RCHN01000033.1 GCF_003671495.1 Ketobacter sp.
TCAAGCAATATCAAGGATTTGCCAATCTTGGAATTTGCTGATATAGATTAAAGATTGAGCAGTTGCGAGGAATACGCTAATGGCAACAAGAAAAAAGAAAAACGTCGTCGAGCTTTCACGTTCACACTTTGAACCCTACGAGCCCGCCAAAGACGAAGAGTACATGAGCAAAGGCCAGTTGGAACACTTCAAACAAATCCTGTTGAACTGGCGCCAGGAACTGATGGAAGAAGTGGACCGCACAGTTCACCACATGAAAGACGAGTCCATCAACCTCCCCGATGCGGCAGACCGCGCCACCCAAGAAGAAGAATTCAGCCTCGAACTCCGTACCCGCGACCGCGAACGCAAACTGATTCGCAAGATCAACCAGGCGCTGGACTCCATCGAGAAAGAAGATTACGGCTGGTGTGAAGCCTGTGGCATCGAGATCGGCATTCGCCGCCTGGAAGCCCGCCCCACCGCCACTCTCTGCATCGACTGCAAAACCCTGCAGGAGATCAAAGAGAAGCAATGGGGCACCTGATCGCACGTTGATGCCATCGCAACCCTTACTCAGGCACGGAATCGAATCCGTGCCTTTTTTATTTATCCGAAGAGTGCTTTGCCAAAGAGCGTTTAGCCCTAGAGTGATTGTCCCGGTTCGCTTCCGCCCAGGGGCCACTCCCGAATGAACCCTTGCTACGTCGGGCGCTTCGCCCCATCCCCCACCGGTCCCCTGCACATCGGCTCACTGCTCACCGCCGTGGCCAGCTACCTGGATGCGAAAGCCCATCAAGGGCAATGGCTGGTGCGCATGGAAGACCTCGACCCACCCCGGGAACAACCCGGTGCAGCGGACGCCATCCTCAACACGTTGCAACACTATGGCCTGCACTGGGATGGCGATGTCCTGTTTCAAAGTCAACAGCACGGGCGCTACGAAACAACGGTGCAGCAACTGCTGGCCGACAACAACGCATTTTACTGCACCTGCTCCCGAACCCAGATTCTGGCGGCCTCCGGTTCCACCACATACCCCGGCACCTGCCGCGCCTGCCATCAGCCCCCCGCCACACCCTTTGCGGTAAGACTGCAGGTACAGAATAAAGACGTCTCCTTCGAAGATGATTTACAGGGCCCCCAGCGCTGCAACCTGCAACAACAGGGTGGGGACTTCGTCATCAAGCGCAAGGAAGGCCTGTACGCTTATCATCTGGCGGTGGTGCTGGACGATGCGTTACAGGGCATCACCCATGTAGTCCGCGGCAGCGACCTGCTGGAATCCACCTTCAGTCACTGGTATCTGCAGGAAGTGCTGCACCTGGCCCATCCTCACTACGCGCACCTGCCTGTCATCGTCAACGGGGAAGGGCAGAAACTTTCCAAGCAGACCTACGCGGAACCGATTCCCCGGCAGGACCCGGGACCGTACTTGCGCTATTGCCTGCAGGCGCTGGGGCAAACACCGCCTGCCACACTGCGCGGCGCAGCCAAGGCCACCATTCTGGAATGGGGCTGCGAGCACTGGCGTTTGCAGCAGGTGCCCCACCAACGCAGCATCCCGCAACAGAAACTGTGAAGGGCCCGGGCCGCACACTTTGCATCACCCTGCGTCCTAACGTAACATCAATAGACATACACTTCTGGTTGCCATCATGTACATCGACCGGCTGGTTCTAATCTTTATAGTGGGTGCCTATGTGCTGTCCCCGTCCCTCATGCAATGGTGGGCGGAAAGCGGCACCGCCTGGTGGCGCCCCTTCATCATCTGGGGTCTGTTGATCGCCGTTACCTTCTGGATTGCGCGGAGTCGGGATCTGGATGGCTTTTAGTGTTGCCCAGCTGTTTGGGATTGGTGTTGGTTACCTGCTGCTGTTCTTTCTGGTGGCCTATCTCACGGAACACGGTTTCGTACCGGCGCGACTGGTGCGTCACCCGATCACCTACGTGTTGTCATTGGGAGTCTTCGCCAGCGCCTGGGCCATCTTCGGTGCAGTGGGGTTTGCCCATGACTTTGGCTACAACTTCCTGGCGTATTACCTGGGTATTTCCGGCGCCTTTATGCTGGCCCCCATTCTGCTGGCCCCCATTTTACGGCTGACCCAAACCTACCAACTGGGATCCCTGGCGGACCTGTTGTCGTTCCGTTATCGCAGTCCGGTGGTGGGGGCCGTGGTGACCATCGCCATGCTGCTGGGTATCCTGCCGTTAATTGCATTGCAGATACAGGCCGTGGCCGATGCAGTGCACATCCTCAACGAGGAAACCTCCCAGGAAATCCTGGCCTTTGTGTTCGTAGTGCTGATCATCATGTTTGCCATTCTGTTCGGCGCCCGCCACATCAGCACCCGGGAAAAGCACGAAGGCCTGGTGGTGGCCATCGCCTTTGAATCCCTGGTCAAACTGATCGGATTTTTCCTGGTGGGCGGGGTGATTCTGTTCGAGGTGTTTGACGGCCCCGGTGGCCTCAACACCTGGCTGGCGGAACACCCGGAGCAACTGGTGTCACTCTATCAGCCGTTGGAAGAAGGCCCCTGGCGGGCATTGGTGGCGGCGTTTTTTGTGGCCTCCGTGGGCATGCCCCATATGTTCCACATGGCCTTCACCGAGAACCTGAACCCCAGGGCCATCATGAGTGCCAGCTGGGGCCTGCCGCTGTACATGTTCTTTATGGCGATCCCGGTGCTGATCATCGTCTGGGCCGCCGCCAAGCTCAACATTTTCAGTAACCCGGAGTACTTCACCCTGCTGGTGCCGGAAGCACTCAATTCCAAATGGCTGGCCATTCTCGGCTTTGCGGCCGGCTTGTCCGCCGCCAGCGGTGTGATCATCGTCTGCACGCTGTCCCTGTCGGCCATGTTCCTCAATCACATCATTCTGCCGATGGCCCCCTTCTATCGCCGCAGCAACCTCTACTCCTGGCTGCTGTGGACCCGGCGCATCCTCATCGCCGCCATCGTGCTGGTGAGCTACGGCTTCTATGTGATCATGCAGAACAAGCACACCCTGTCGGAGCTGGGCTTTCTGGCGTTTGTGGCCACCATGCAGTTTGTGCCGGGCCTGTTCGGTGTGCTGCTGTGGCCCAAGGCCAACAAGGACGGGTTCCTGGCGGGGCTGGCGGCCGGGCTCAGCGTGTGGCTGTTCGGCCTGCTGTTGCCGGTGCTGCTGGGCATTCAATTCCACATTTCCGCCCCATTGCTGTTCGACGATCTGTTCCCCACTCCCAACAACAGCTACATGGTGGCCACCTTTGCCATCTTCATCAATTCCACCATTTTCGGCATCGTGTCCATGCTGACCGAATCGTCACCGGCGGAAATGCAGGCGGCGGAAACCTGCAACGTGGACAACCTGCGCCGCCCGCAACGCTGGGAGCTGTCCATTGGTTCCGCACGGGAATTTGTGGGGCGGCTGGCCAAACCCCTGGGGGCCAGCACGGCCCGCCGAGAGGTAGAGCTGGCGCTCAATGACCTGGCCATGAGCCTGGACGAAACCCGCCCCTACGCCCTGCGCCGACTGCGGGATCAACTGGAGAGCAACCTGTCCGGCCTGCTGGGTCCGTCGGTGGCCCATGAGGTCATGAACGGCTCCATTCCCTACGTGATCAAAAGCAACGACACCAGCAGCCAGGACATCCACTTCATCGAGAGCCGGCTGGAGGAATACCACGACAAACTCACCGGCCTGGCGGGGGAGCTGGACAGCCTGCGCCGCTTTCACCGGCAGACCCTGCAGGACCTGCCAGTGGGCGTGTGCTCTCTGGGCAGCGACGGTGAAGTGCTGGGCTGGAACAGTGCCCTGGAAGCCATCACCCGGGTCTCTCCGGACCAGATTCTGGGCTCCCAGATCAATCACCTGCCGGAACCCTGGAACGGCGTCTTCAGCCAGTTCATTGACAACGAATCCCGCACCCAGCAGGTGGAAGTGGAGCTGGATGGGGTGCACCGCTGGATCAGCCTGCATAAAGCCGCCATCGGCCTGGGCAAAATGAACCAGATCAACAGCGGCCAGGTGGTGGTGGTGGAAGACACCACCGAGGTCAAGATGCTGGAGCACCACGTGGCCCACAATGAGCGCCTGGCCTCCGTGGGCCGCCTGGCCGCCGGCGTGGCCCATGAGATCGGTAACCCCATCACCGGCATCGCCTGCCTGGCCCAGAACCTGCGCTACGACAGCCGGGAGCCGGCCATCCTGGAAAGCGCCGACCAGATTCTGGATCAGACCAAGCGCATCAGCCGGATTGTCCAATCCCTGGTGAGTTTCAGTCACAGCGGCACCACAGAAGTGGCCATGGAGCCGGTTTATGTGTATGAATGTGCCCAGGAAGCCATTGACCTGCTGAGCCTGAACAAAGAGGTGGCCCAGGTCATCTTCACCAATGCGGCAGACCCCAATCACTGCGTCAAGGGGGATCAGCAGCGGTTGACCCAGGTGTTCATCAATTTATTGAGCAATGCCCGGGATGCCATGGTGGAAGGTGGCGAGGTCAAAGTCATCAGCCATGCCCACGAGCACACCATCGTCATCGACGTGGAGGATAACGGCAGCGGCATACCGGCCGAGGTGCTCAAGCGCATTTACGAGCCTTTTGTCACCACCAAGGACCCGGGCAAGGGCACCGGACTGGGCATGTCACTGGTCTACAGTATTATTGAAGAGCACTACGGGCAAATTGTGATACAGAGTCCACTGGATTCCGAAAACGGCGGAACCCGTGTTACCATAACTCTCCCCCGCTATACACTGTCCGCGGAGGAGCATTCTGAAGTCGACCATGAGGAACAGCATGAGCCACATCCTGATCGTTGAAGACGAAGCAGTTATACGCAACGCGCTGCGCCGTCTTTTGGAGCGAAACGGCTACCAGATTAGCGAAGCCGGCGCGGTCCAGGATGCCATCGACAGTTTCAAACTGGGCGATTTCGATCTGATCATCACCGACCTGCGTTTGCCGGGCGCCCCGGGCACCGACATCATTCCCCAGGCCGACGGCGTACCGGTGCTGGTGATGACCAGTTACGCCAGTCTCAAGTCCGCTGTGGAATCCATGAAAATGGGCGCTGTGGATTACATCGCCAAACCCTTCGACCACGACGAGATGCTGATGTCCGTGGAGCGCATCCTGAAAGAGAAAGCGCTGGAACGGGAAAACCAGGCCCTCAAATCCCAGCTCAACCGGGATTACCCCCTGAGCGGCATGATCGGCGAATGCGAGTCCATGCAGATCCTGTTCAAGAACATCCAGAAGGTCTCCCCCACCGATTCCACCGTACTGGTGCTGGGGGAATCCGGTACCGGCAAGGAGCTGGTGGCGCGGGCGGTTCACGACCAGAGCCAGCGCCACGACGGCCCGCTGATTTCCGTCAACTGCGCCGCCATCCCGGAAACCCTGATTGAATCCGAACTGTTCGGCCATGAAAAAGGGGCCTTCACCGGCGCCAACGCCAACCGCAAGGGGCTGGTTGAAGCCGCTGACGGCGGCACCCTGTTCCTGGACGAAATCGGCGAGCTACCCTTGGAAGCCCAGGCCCGCCTGCTGCGCCTGCTGCAGGAGAAGGAAGTGCGTCGGGTGGGGTCCGTGCAATCCAAGACGGTGGATGTGCGCCTGGTGGCCGCCACCCACCGCAACCTGAAACACCTGTCCAAAGAGGGTCGTTTCCGCGAAGATTTGTACTACCGACTGCATGTGGTGGAACTGAAACTGCCGCCCTTGCGGGAACGGGGTAAGGATGTGGAAAAGCTGGCCCTGGAGCTGCTGAGCCGCACCACCCGCCGCATGGCCAAACAGGAAATGTCCTTCTCCAAGGACGCCCTGGACGCCATCAACAAGTACAGCTGGCCTGGTAACGTACGCGAGCTGGAAAACGCCATTGAACGGGCGGTGATCCTCTGCGACGGCCAGGTGATCACCCCGGACCTGATGGCCCTGGACCTGCATTCAGAACCCGAATACCAACTGGATGACGACGTCACCCTGCCCAAACCCAGTAGCCGCAGCAACCACGATGACGTGGAAGATCCGGCTGAAGACCTCTCCCTCGAAGACTACTTCCAGCGCTTTGTGCTGGAACATCAGGAACAGATGACCGAAACCGAGCTGGCACAAAAGCTGGGAATCAGTCGCAAATGCCTGTGGGAGCGCCGTCAAAGACTTGGCATCCCCCGCAAAAAGCCCGCCTCCCGCTAAAGACAGAAACCCGACACACTTGCCCCGGTAACACCTGACTATTTTTTGACCTTATGTTACGGATTGTTACCGAGGCCCGGTCACCCATTGGCCTGGAGCAACGTGCGCCCCTTACCCGGTGAGCGAATTTCCCATTCAAAACGTTGAAATGTTAACAAATTTAACCAAGCGTAACGGATGTGTTACCTGTGTACCCCCACACCAAAGTGTTACCGTCATACACACCAACGGGAACACATACACAGAAATACGGTAACAGAATATTGACCATTTACTGCGTTTACATACCGCAACATTTATAACCTGCTGTTATATCAGTACTTTTTAATTTTCGCTCAAGTTGGCACAGGCCCTGCTATATATCTAGCGTACCAACAAGGGCAGCCAACGATAACGAATAACAATAATAAAAAGGCCCCTTGAACAGTCGAAAGCAATAACAACAATAATAAAGCACGGTGGTCACTTTTTAAGTGGCATACAGAAAGAGGACAACCCCAGGGTTGTGAGCCATAACAAGAACAATAGCAAATGGCTTAGATTGCAAAATCCCTCTTACTGCCACAACCACCAAAAACAAGTAACAACAATAAAAATAAGAAACGCGATAATAACAACAAAAACAAGTCGCTAAAAAACAACAATAAGAGTCGGCACAAAGACTGGGCCTTCGGGCCCAGTCAGAAAAAAGAATAGAGCTTCTACAAAAACTACTACAAGCATGAAGCGTAAGGGAAAGTCGAAAGGCTTTCCCTTTTTGCTTTTTTGCCCCGCCAAATTACCGCAGCCCATCGAAAAACGTCTAACCTATTGAATAGAGTGTATTACTCCAGCCACTCGGTGTTAGAATCGTGGCCAACCAAATCCACCGCTCAACCATTACGGAAATCCGACCCGCAGCATGCCTAGACGGCTTATCAAAAAACTAAAAGGCTTAATTTCCGGCGAGCAGGGCAAGCCGGCCCTGAAGGTGATCCCTCGTGGTGAGCACCACTTCCCGGAAGAGGACATTCGTCGCAATGTGTTGTCCGTACTGGACGGGCTCACCGACGCCGGCTTTGAAGCCTACCTGGTGGGAGGCTCCATACGGGACGGCCTGATTGGCCTGCACCCGAAAGACTTCGATATCGCCACCAGCGCCACGCCAGAGCAAATCAAAGCCGTCTTCCCCCGCAATTGCCGACTGATCGGCCGCCGTTTTCGCCTGGCCCACGTCCGTTTCGGCCGGGAAATCATCGAAGTGGCCACCTTTCGCGCCAACCACAGTAAAGATGAAGACAACGAGCATCGCTCTGCCCAGTCCGAGGAAGGCCTGTTACTGCGGGACAACGTGTTCGGCACCCTGGATGAAGATGCCATCCGCCGGGATTTCACGGCCAACGCCCTCTACTACCGACACACTGACGGCGCGGTGCTCGATTTCGTCAACGGTTATCAGGATATCCGTCGCCACACCCTACGCCTGATCGGCGATCCGGAACAACGCTACCGGGAAGACCCGGTGCGCATGCTGCGGGCCGCCCGCTTTGCGGCCAAGCTGGACTTTGAAATCGAACCGGCCACCGCGGCCCCCATCCGGGAGCTGTCAGAGCTGCTGGGACTGATCCCCCCGGCGCGCCTGTTCGAAGAAGTCCTCAAACTGTTTCTGGGCGGCTATGCCCAGGCCGTGTGGCCATTGCTGGTGGAATACGACCTGGCCCGCTGGCTGTTCCCCCTGTCCATACCGGAGGTCAATAATGACACCGGAGTGCAATCCATGATTGAGCTGGCGCTGCGCAACACAGACAATCGTCTGGCCGAAGGCAAACCGGTCACCCCGGCTTTCCTGTTCGCCGTATTGCTGTGGGGGCCGCTGCAGACTGAATGGCGCCGGGCACAGGAGAACGGCCTGCACGCTGCACCCGCACTGCAGAAAGCCATTCAGAAAGTCACCGCCAAGCAGGCCCAACACACCTCCATTCCCAAGCGTTTCGGCCTGCCCATGCGGGAAATCTGGGAGCTGCAGGGGCGGCTTGACCAGCGTTCGCCAAAACGCTGTGAATCCCTGATCCAACACCCCCGCTTCCGCGCCGCCTACGACCTGCTGCTGTTACGGGAAGAAGCCGGCGAGATCGAGCCCGGACTGGGAGACTGGTGGACCCGTTACCAGGAAGCGGACAGCGATGAACGTGCCGCCCTCTGCCAAGGCCTGGGTGGCAACAAAAAACCACGCCGTCGCCGACGCTACAAGAACCGTCGCAGCAGCAATCCATCCAACTCATGACCCATCAGCCTGTGATGCACCGGGTGTATATCGGTCTGGGCAGCAACCTGGACACGCCACTAGAACAGCTGCAGCAGGCCCTGCAACACCTCGCGCAAATCCCACAGACCACCCTGAAAGCCGTCTCAGGGTTTTACGGCAGCAGCGCCGTCGGCCCTGGCACGCAACCGGATTACGTCAATGCGGCGGCAGAACTACACACCCAACTGGCAGCGCACGTTTTGCTGGACCATCTGCAGGCCATTGAACAGGCTCAGGGGCGGGTACGGGGCCCACAGCAATGGAGCCCGCGCACACTGGATCTGGACCTGTTGCTGTATGGGGATGAATGCATTGCGACCGAACGTTTGACTGTGCCCCATCCGCGCATGACCGAGCGCAACTTTGTGCTGCAACCGCTGCTGGACCTGAACGCCGATTTGCGTATGCCAGATGGCCGCGCCGTGCAGGCATTGCTCCACCAGCTCCCATCCGGCGGTTTGTGGCGACTATGAAATTCATCGTGGTGGAAGGCCCCATCGGGGTGGGCAAAACCACCCTCACCCGCAAACTCGCCCGCAGCTTTCGCTACGACCTGCTGTTGGAAGGTGCGGCCGACAATCCGTTTCTGGAACGCTTCTACCAAAACCAGAAACAATGGGCGCTGCAAACCCAACTGTTTTTTTTGCTGCAGCGGGCCGACCAGTTAAACGAGCTACGGCAGACCGATATGTTCCAGCCGGTGCGGGTTGCCGATTTTCTGATTCACAAGGATCGGTTGTTTGCCGGTTTGACCCTGGACGACGATGAGTTCCGCCTCTACGACAAGGTCTACCAGCATGTTATCTCCAGCATTCCCCGACCAGACCTGGTGATCTATCTGCAGGCTTCGGTGGACACCCTGCAACAACGCATTCAACGACGGGCCATTCCCTGCGAACAGCAAATCAGTGCCGACTATCTGTCCCGCCTCAGTGATGCGTACGTGGATTTTTTTCTGCGTTATGACGAGTCGCCGCTGCTGATGGTCAATACCGAACATCTGAACTTGGCAGAAAGCACCCGTGACTACGAAAAACTGCTGGAGTATATTCAGTCCATTCACAGCGGCCGCCATTATTTCAACCCGGTGGACCACTAAGCAGGAAAGTACTGTTTTTCCTGCATCAACAGCAATACAGAGGGAGCATTACGCAACATGGCTATCACCCTTTCCACTCTCAACAAAATCAAGCAGGAAGGCAAGAAATTCACTTGTCTCACCGCCTATGACAGCACCTTCTCCCACCTGGCCAGCAGCGCCGGCGTGGAAGTCCTGCTGGTGGGGGATTCCCTGGGTAATGTTCTGCAGGGGCATGACAGCACCGTCCCGGTCACCCTCGACGATATGATTTATCACACCGAATGTGTGCGCCGCGGCAACCAGGGCGCACTGATCATGGCGGACCTGCCATTCATGACCTACGCCACCGAAGAGCAGACCATGGCCAGTTGCGCCGCCCTGATGCGCGCCGGTGCCCATGTGGTGAAACTGGAAGGTGGCGACTGGCTGGTTAGCAGCGTGCAAAAGCTCACGGATCGCGGTGTCCCGGTGTGCATTCACCTGGGGCTGACACCGCAATCGGTCAACAAATTCGGTGGCTATAAAGTACAGGGTCGTGACCCGGCGGAACGGGAAGCCCTGATCCGGGATTCCATCGCCGCGGAAAAAGCCGGGGCTGCCATTCTGTTGTTCGAGTGCATTCCCTCCGACCTGATGGAAGAGATCATGCAGAAAGTCTCCATCCCGGTGATTGGCATCGGTGCCGGTCCGTCGGCAGACGCCCAGGTGTTGGTGCTGCACGACATGCTGGGGGCCACCACCCGCAAGCCCGCCAAGTTTGTGAAGAATTTCATGCCGGAGGGTGACGGCAGCATTCAGGGTGCCATCAGCGCCTATGTGACCGCGGTCAAGGACGGCTCCTTCCCCGCACCGGAGCACGGCTTCGCCTGAGTAGACAGTTTCGCCTGAACATAAGGTTTCGCCAGATGAAAACAGTTAACAGCATTGAAGCATTACGGGCCGCAGTAAAAGCCCAGCGCATGGCGGGAAAGCGCATCGGCTTTGTTCCCACCATGGGCAACCTGCACGCCGGTCACATCACCCTGGTCACCGAAGGCCTGAGACAGGCGGATTTTATGGTATCCAGTGTGTTCGTAAACCCCACCCAATTCGGCCCGAACGAAGATTTTGACAACTACCCGCGCACCCTGGACGCCGATGCCGCCAAACTGGAAGCCGCCGGTTGCCATCTGTTGTTCGCGCCACCGGTGGACGAGATGTACCCCGGCGACCAGGACACCTGGGCCAAAGTGGTGGTGACGGAGATTACCGACCGGCACTGTGGTGCGGCCCGCCCTGGGCACTTTGACGGGGTTTCCACGGTGGTCACCAAACTCTTCAATATTGTTAAACCCGATGTGGCCCTGTTCGGCAAAAAAGATTTCCAACAGCTGGCAGTGATCCGCCGCATGACCACCGCCCTGTGTTTCGATATCGAAGTGGTGGGTGTGGACACCGTGCGGGAAGCCAACGGCCTGGCCATGAGCTCTCGCAACGGTTATCTGTCGGCGGACGAAAAAAATCGTGGTGCCAAGCTCTATCGCTGCCTGTGCGCGGCCAAAGAGGCCATCCAGCAAGGTGAACGGGATTATATGGCCGTCAGTCAGCGCGCCAACCAGGAGCTGACCGGCGCCGGTTTCGAACCCGAATACTTTTCAGTGTGCCGGGCGGACACCCTAGAACCGGCCACCGCCACGGACTCTGACCTGGTGATCCTGGCGGCCGCCCGCATGGGTAAGGCCCGCCTGATCGACAATATCGACTTTCAGTTGTAACCCAACCCCATCACTGCGCGTTCACACCGCGTTCACAGCGGCGTCACACCCTGTTGACGCCCGCTGTTCTAACCTGACTCCGCTTGTAAAAAGAAGGGCTGTGACGCCCCATCAACCAAGAGGAGATTCACCATGCAACGTACCCAATTAGCCACCCTGGCCCTCGCCACCAGCAGCGCCCTGTTGCTCACCGCGTGCGACGATGAGAAGTACGATAAATTTTTCCCCAAAGGCGAACTGAGGGTTGTCCACGCCTCGCCGGACGCCCCGCCCGTCAATGTCTTACTGAACGGCAAACCCTCCATCACCGACCTGGATTACGCCGAAAGTTCCGGCTTCACAACCCTGCGTACCGGCCGTTACAGCATCCAGGTAGAGGGTATTATTCCCGGCGGCAATGCCACCGTGATCGATGTAGCGGGCTTCCAGATCAGCAAAAATGCCAGTCCCACCGTCATTGCGGTGAACACCGTAGCCAACATCGAACCCATTGTGGTGGAAGAGTCCAGTGCCACGCCCTCGGACAACGAGGTGGCTTTGGTGGTCACCCATGCAGCGCCTGTGGCCGGGGCCGTGGATGTTTACCTCACGGCACCCGGTGACAGCATCAGCGGTTACAGCCCGGCCTTTAATTTTGATTTCAAGGACAGCGTGGACGCAGGCGCACTGGCTGTGGGCGTGGTGGAAATCCAGGTGGCCATCGGTGCCACGGTGGTGTACAACTCCGGGGCCATTGACCTGTCTGCCTTCGCAGGTCAGAAACTCATCATGGCCGCCATCAACAGTGAAAACGACACGGAGAACGCCGCCGCCCCCATCAAACTGCTGGCAGTGACCGACGACAACGCCGTTGAACTGCGGGATGCGGATACCCAGGCCGGAGCCAAGGTGGTCCATGCGTCTCCGGATGCCGCAGCAGCTGCAGGGGGTGCAGTGGAAGTGTTCGCCTCCAGCCCGGTATTAGGTGTGGACCCGGTAGAACTCATCGACGCCTTTGACTATACCGATGTGGTGCCTGCAGCCACCGGTTACGTCGCAGTGCCGGCAGCAACGTTCACCTTTGATGTGGCGCCTGACACGGACAGCATCGGCGACAGCGTCTACACCTCTGCCGAAGTCACCTTCAACGCCGGCCTGGAATACACCGCCATTGCCGCCGGGCGCGTGCTCAGCAGCCCCGCTTTCGGCTTGCTGGCGACCGTCGATGACAACCGTGCCATCGCCACCCAAGGCAGCCTCAAAGTGACTCACGCTGCACCGGCTGCCGGAGCAGTGGACGTCTTCGTCACCGCTGCAGGCGCCTACACGAGCGCCGAAGTGGAAGCGGGTCTGGCCGGCGACCCACTGCTGGACGACTTCGCTTTTGGCACCATCACAGACTACGTGGCGGTGGCGCCGGGTGCATACGACATTCGCGTGGTGGCCGGCGGGGTGGTGGCCATCAACATCGAAGCCCTCAATGTCAGTGGCGGTGATGTACTGCACGCCATTGCCCGCGGGCCCAGCGAACCTGCGGGCGCTCCGGCTGATTTCGGTGTGATCCTGCTCTCCAACTGATGCCCATCCACTGGCAACGGGTTGCCCTGTACGGGCGACCCGTTCACTTTCACCGGACAGAACTGTCATAATGCTGCCATTCCAGACCAACCGGGAAACCCGTTTGAAGCGCACCGCGATCAATACCAAACTGCTCAAGATATTCCTGATTCAGGTGCTGCTGATCAGCGCGGTCACCGTCCTCGGTGTTTTCGCCGCGGCGCTGATTACGGAGGAAGTGCTGGTAAAACAAGCCCTGGAGCGGGAGGCCGATTATTTCTGGGAGCGCTACCGGAACCAACCGGAGATCCACGCTCCGGACACCCTGAACCTGCAGGGCTATCTGGCGCACCAGAACCAGCTGCAGGGGCTGCCCCGGGAATTGCACAACCTGCCCTTGGGTAAAAGTCGCATCGACTTTCATGGCAAAGACCCCATCGTGCACGTCTCCCAGAATGGCGAACACCGGCTCTATCTGATTTTCAATGAGCAACAGGTCAGCCAGCTGTCGTTCTTCTTTGGCATCGCGCCGCTGGCGCTGGTGCTGCTGGTTCTGTATGCCCTGGCCTATTACACCTATCGCCAGGCCAACCGGGCGCTTTCTCCCATCCGCAAACTGGCAAACAGCATGCGGCACTACGATGTGAACCAGGCAGACACGCCACTGGATGTGGATGCCCTGAGCTGGGATGCAGACGAGGAAACCCATGTGCTGGTGGATGCCATGAACACCTTCATCCACCGGGTACAGGAGCTGATCAACCGGGAACGCACGTTCAGCCGTTATGCCAGTCACGAACTGCGCACCCCCCTGGCGGTGATCAAGGGGTCCATCGACAACCTGGAGCGACAGTCCCTGCCAGAGGGCACGCAACGCCACCTGGCTCGCATGAAGAGCACCGTTCAGGATATGGAGCAGATGATGAATGCATTGCTGGAGCTGTCCCGGGACGCCACCAACCTGACAACGGCAGACACCCTGCAACTGAATGACCTGATCGAACTCCTGGCAGAGCAACATCGGCAACACCATCCGGACAGCCCGGTAGCGCTCACCGTGGAGCACCGGGCTCTGTTGCAGGTACGGGGCTCCACCAAGCTCATCAGCATCCTCATCAACAACCTGCTCAACAATGCGCAAACCTATACCGCCAGTGGGCGGATTGTGGTGACGGTGGATAAGGAGGGATTCTCGGTCGCCGATACCGGGATTGGCATTCCCGCCACAGAGCAGGACAAAGTATTCAGCCCGTTCTATCGCGTCAATCAACAATCTGAAAAAGGATTTGGCCTGGGGCTGGCGATTGTCGAGAAGATCTGCAGGGAACTGGGTTGGCACATCCAACTCCACAGCGAGGAAGACGCCGGCACTACCTTTACCGTGACGGTGGCGGCACCAGTTTAAACCCCTGTCCCGGCACGGTGTGCAGCAACGGCAATGCAAAGGGCTTATCAACGGCCTGGCGCAGCTTGTACAGATGGCTGCGCAGGGAGTCGCTGTCCGGCATCATGTCCCCCCACAGCTCCTGTTCCAGCATTTCCCGCGTTACCAGCTTGGGGGATTCCCGCATCAATATTTTCAGAATGCGAAAACAGGTGGGAGAAAGCTGGATCAGTGTATTCTCCCGGGTCACCGACAAAGTCGCCGGATCCAGGACCAGATCACCCACCTGCAATTGCCCCGGTGACAACTCACCCCGCTGCCGCCGGATCAGCGCCACCAGCCGCGCGGCCAACTCCGGCAGGTCAAACGGCTTCACCAGATAGTCGTCGGCCCCGTGCTGGAATCCTTGCAGCTTGTCATCCAACTGATCCCGGGCGGTTAACATGATGATGGGCGTGGCGATGGCTTTGTCCTGGCGTAATGTCTGGCACAACGCCATACCGTCCATGCCCGGCAACATGATGTCCAGAACGATGGCGTCATAGTTATTGCTGGAAGCCAGATGCAGGCCACTCAACCCATCGGCTGCGTAGTCCACCTGAAAGCCCACACTGGCCAGGAAATCCAATACCGTCTCGGCCAGTTGCCGATGGTCTTCCACCAGCAACACCGTGGCATTGGCAACAGTAAGATTATCCGGCACGAAATCCTCTTCGCTTGATCAGGTTGTTTCAGGATGGTTACAGGTGGCTTAACAGTACCAGAGTGCAGCACAACAGGCCAAGCGCTAACGGCCATCACCACTGGCGCGGCAAGCGGAGTGCAAACAACGCCGCCAGCAACACAAACAGGCCGGACACCAGCAGACAGACCACCAAACCGTATACCTGGAACAACCACCCGGACAAAATGGTTCCCAACAACCGGCCCATGGCGTTGGCCATGTAGTAAAACCCCACATCCAGCGACACACCGTCCGCATCCGCATAGCTCACTATGAGAAAGCTGTGCAGGGACGAGTTGATGGCGAACAAGGCCCCGAATACCAGCAACCCCAGCAGCAGACTGGCGTCCGGTTCCCAGCCGAAATACAGGCTGCATGCCATGGCCACCGGCAATAGCGACAGCGGCAGTGCCCACTGGAACGCAGCCCTGCCGTCGGGCACCCTGCCCCGGGCTTTGCCGGTGAACCGTGGCGCCTGGGTCTGTACAAATCCGTAGCCGATCACCCACACGGCAAGAAACCCTCCCACCTGCCAGTGGTCCCACTGGAAGTGCTCCGCCAGATACACCGGCAGCGCCACCACGAACCACACATCCCGGGCCCCGAACAGGAACAGCCGCGCAGCCGACAGTCGGTTAATCGCCGGACTTTTGGAGAATATCCGGGTGAACTTGGGCTTGTGTTTGGACTTGCCCAGATCCTGGCGCAAATAGTACACACTGAACAGCCAGATCAGAGCCAGCACCACCGCCATCACCAGGACGGCGCCCTGAAATTCCAACCAGACCAGCAACGCACCGCCCAGAAAAAAGCCCGCTCCCTTCAAAGCATTTTTGGACCCGGTGAGCAGTGCCACCCAGCGGTACAAAGTGCCCTGGGCATGCGCCGGGACCAGCAGTTTGATGGCGCTTTTTGCGCTCATCTTGTTGAGGTCTTTGGCGATGCCCGACAGAGCCTGTGCCGCCATCACCCAGGGCACGGTTAACAGCGTCGCCGGCACCAGCAACATGGACAAGGCGATCACCTGCAGCAACAATCCCAGGTTCATGGTGCGATTCAAGCCCAGGCGGGCACCCAGCCAGCCACCGGTCAAGTTGGTGACCACACCAAAGAATTCGTAAAACAAAAACAACAGGGCGATGTCCAGCGGGCTGTAACCCAAGCCATGGAAATGCAGCACCACCAACATACGCAGGGCACCGTCGGTCAGGGTGAACGCCCAATAGTTACCGGTCACCAGCATGTATTGGCGAATCTCCGGCGCCAGGCCCGCCAGTACCCTCATGGTACTTACTCCTGATCCATCACAGCGACTTTCAGCACCAGTTCTGCCGTGCGATTGGCGTAGCCCCATTCGTTGTCATACCAGGCATACAGTTTCACCTGGGTGCCGTTGATCACCATGGTGGAGAGCGCATCAATGATGCTGGAGCGGGGATCGGTTTTATAATCAATGGACACCAGCGGCCGCTCTTCATAACCCAGGATACCCTGCAGTGCCCCCGCTGCGGCCTGCTGCAGAAAGCCATTTACCTCCGCCACCGTCGTCGACCGTTTCACCTCAAACACACAATCCGTGAGGGAGGCATTGGCCAGGGGTACCCGCACCGCATGGCCGTTCAAGCGGCCTTTCAGTTCCGGAAAAATGTGGGTGATGGCGGTGGCGGAGCCGGTGGTGGTGGGAATCAGGCTCATACCACAGGCCCGCGCCCGGCGCAGATCTTTGTGGGGCGCATCCAGGATGGTCTGGGTATTGGTGATGTCGTGAATGGTGGTCATAGAACCGTGCTCTATGACCAGATTTTCATGAATCACTTTCACCACTGGCGCCAGGCAGTTGGTGGTGCAGGATGCCGCCGTGACAATGCGGTGCACAGCCGGATCGTAGAGATGATCGTTCACTCCCATCACCACATTCAGCAGCCCCTCTTCTTTGACCGGTGCGGTCACCACCACCCGTTTCACCCCCTGCGCCAGATAAGCCTGCAACTGGGCTTGGGTTTTCATTTTGCCGGAGGCTTCGATAACCACATCACAGGCAGACCAATCGGTTTCCGGCACTGCCGTATTACGGGTGCAGGGGATCACCTGGCTGCCAATCAGCATGTTGCTGCCTTCCGAGCGGGCCTCATGCTGCCAGCGCCCGTGCACAGAATCAAAGTTCAGCAGGTGTGCCAGGGTGGCCGCGTCGCCGGCCGGGTCATTGATGCATTGCACGCGCACAGCGGGATTTTCGTTTAACACCCGCAGGGCCAGGCGCCCCATGCGGCCGAAGCCATTGATGCCCACGTTGATGGTCATTTGCTCTCTCTCATTGAATGGGTGACGCCGTTTGGCAGTGGCGCCACCGACAGGTTAGCAACAGGATTCCTGGCGCTGCGGGCGATCCCCCATGCGACACAGGTTGTTCACATTGTCGTTGAGGAAATTCCGGTTGGCGCGCCGGGTGTCCGTCAGCACCTGCCGCGCCCACACCGGCAATCCAGGGTTGATGCGATAGAACACCCACTGCCCCTGGCGGCGATCCAACAGCAACTCACAGCTGCGCAACTGGGCCAGATGGCGGGAGATCTTGGGCTGGCTTTCACCCAGAGCGGCCATCAGCTCGCAGACGCAAAGCTCCCCCTCCTGCTCAATCAACAGCACGCAACGCAGGCGGGTTTCTTCCGCCAGGCATTTAAACAGAGACAGTGGATTCACAACGACCCGCCTTTATTCGCCAATAGCCGGGATGGCTCAAACAACGTCAGCATAGCGGCGGATTATGACACATATATGAAATATCATATATATGGTTTTACGAATACCCTAAACGGGTTTGCCCACCCAATTTATCGGGCAAGCGGTTTAATCGGACAAGTAGTATTCCACGGTGGAGACCACCCTCACCTTTTTGATGTGAGGATTGTTGGTGTCCCGGGGACTGATGGTGAACTGGCCCTGGGAGGCCCGCTTGATCTTGCCCAGGGTGCTCTGGGAATCGTCTGCAAATTTCATGGCCACCTCCCGCGCCTGCTTGGTGGCCTCCTCAATCATCTGCGGTTTCACCGCGTTCAAATCCGTGAACAGGTATTCGGTCTGCGCCTGATAGTCGCCCCGGGTAATGACCACCCCCTGCCGCCCCAGCTCCGAAAGCTTGCTCATCACGTCACGTACCTGGGGGATCTGACGGGAATACACGGTCACGGTTTGCTGCGCAGCATAACGAAACGCCACCGCACCATTGTTGCCATATTGCTGGGCGGATTTATCGGTGATGGCAGGCTGCGATACGGTAATGTCCTCAGCGGCAATGCCGTTGGCCTGCAGGAACGCCTTGATCTTGTCGGTGCTGGCATCCAGGGCGGCGTACAACGCACCCAGTTCGTTGTGAGCCTCGGTGAATTGAATGGGCCAGATGACGATGTCGGCATCCACCTCCCGTTCTGACAGGCCTTTCACGGTGACCGTGCGCTCATACTCCTTGAACTGGATTGCGGAACTGCCCAACACATACCCCAGGCCAAGCAACCCCACGCACACCAACAGCCCCAGCAAAAAGGCTCCCACTGTATTGTTCCCGGACATCATTCGCTCCCTGTGGTCATGATGGTGAATCGAATACGCTCGCGGCGCTCAACGGCTGGCTTCGCGCTTGGCCAGAATGCGATCCAGATGGTTGGCGAACGCCTGCCGGTCACTCTGACTCAAGGCCGGCGGCCCACCGGTGTCAACACCACTGGAACGCATGGTGTCGAGAAAATCCCGCATATTCAGGCGCGGGCCAATGTTTTCTGCGGTGTGCAGCTCCCCCCGCGGACTCAGGGCCTGGGCGCCTTTGGCAATGGCTTCTGCCGCCAGGGGAATATCGCTGGTGATCACCAGGTCACCGGCATTGACCCGGCGCACGATTTCGTTGTCCGCCACATCAAAGCCGGATTGCACCTGCAGGAACTGAATGAAGGCGGATTTTGGCACCCGCAGAAACTGGTTCGCCACCAGGGTGGTCACCACCTTTTTGCGCTCGGCTGCCCGAAACAGGATTTCCTTGATCACCACCGGACAGGCATCTGCATCCACCCAAATATTCATGCTACCGCGTTCCCAAATTATGCATTGTGGCAGGCATTCTACCCTGAACCAGGCCTAGATGCCCGCCCCCATCATATTGGTGTGAATGTCCGCAGCCGGCGGGATGCCAACA
Source organism: Ketobacter sp. (assembly GCF_003671495.1). GTDB lineage: Bacteria > Pseudomonadota > Gammaproteobacteria > Pseudomonadales > Ketobacteraceae > Ketobacter. The sequence continues at coordinate 19,116 of NZ_RCHN01000033.1, forward strand.
AACACCGAGGGCCTGATCCACTGACTGACGTTTTTGGTCAATGCCGGCGGGCCCACCAGGGTCAGGCGCTTTTCTGCAATAGCCTGTTTGTAGCTGATGTCCCCCATCCAGGCCTGGATCATGGTACGCAGGTCGGTGGTGAAATACACATCCACTTCCTTTCCGGGGTCATGGATGCAGGTGTCCACATGATCGTTCTTCACCACCAGCCACCAGTTTTTCAGATCCACCAGATCGGTAAACTGAAAGCGGATCACCGTCTCGGTGCCCACCAGCTTTTCTGTATCCACACTGCGCTCCAGGTACAGCATCAGCAGCTCCACATCCAGGTCACTCTGGGGCATGCCCTCCCGCGCCCAGCGCATGCCCCACACGCCCATGGTCTCCAACACCGGATACAGCTCCTGGCCGGCAGGCGTTAAAAAGTATTCATAGCCTTTCTGGCCGGGTATTTTTTTCTTCAACACCAGACCACAACTGCACAACTCATTCAGGCGTTTGGTCAACATGGTGGGCGAGATGGAGCACAGGCCACGCTGCAGCGTATTGAACCGGGAAGCGCCCATCAGCAGTTCGCGTACGATCAGCAAAGTCCACTTATCACCCAACACCTCAGCGGCTTTTGAGATGGGGCAAAATTGTCCGTATTGCATCGGCTCATCCTCGATATTGATTGGCGGTATTCATTGGCCAAATAAACGTGTGAAAACTCACAGTGATTTTCGCTCGTAATACAGCTTTTACGCCAACTACATATTTGGCAGTGCGTTACTACAGTTTGCGTAGTTGGTTACTACAGTTTGCAAAGTATGTTTGCCGGATCGGTTTACCTACCATGGCGTTGTTGATCACTACGACACACAACACCGCAAGGAGAGAACCATGACAACGCACCACCACACTGCCTGGTTTAACACAGCAGAAGAATTGCTGAACAATTTGGGCAGCCTGTTCGCCGACCGCGCTTTCGATTTTGACACCAATTGCATGTTTGTACAAAAAAATTACAAAGACCTGCAGGAAGCGCGATTCTTTTCATTGGCCATACCTGTTGAGCTGGGGGGCGCAGGCCTCACCTACAGCGAACTTTGTCAGGTGACTCAGCAACTTGGGCAGTATTGTGGCTCCACCGCCCTGGCGTTCGCCATGCATTCCCACCCCGTGGCCCTGAATGTGTATAAGGCACAACGCGGTGACACCCGGGCACAGGCCACCCTGCAGAAAATTGCCAGCCAGGAGCTGATCATCGCCGGCACTGGTGCCAACGACTGGTTGGAATCCAACGGCACCGCCCAAGCTGTAGACGGGGGCTACCTCATCAACGCGCACAAACGTTTCGTCAGCGGTGGCCCCGGCGCCCAGGTGCTGGTGTCCAGCGTGAACCATCAAGGCGCCGAGGGCGCTGAGGTGATTCACTTCTCACTGCCCATGAGCAGCGCGGGCATTCGTGTGCAAAACAACTGGAAAACCCTGGGCATGCGCGGCACCGGCTCCAACGACATCGTACTGGAGAACGTGTTCCTGCCCGAGCAGGCCATTGTGGCCCGGCGCCCGGCCGGGGTGTGGCACCCCATCTGGGACACCCTATTACCGATTGCCATGCCACTGATTACAGCCTGTTATTTAGGGCTGGCAGAGAAAGCGTTCGAACTGGCTCGCACCGCCAGCACCGGTAACCTGGAATTAGCGAGCCTGTTAGGCACCCTGCACAATCAACTCACCACCGCCCAACTGGCGTTGGAGGACATGGTGCGCTGTCAGGACAATTATGGCTTCACACCGTCGCGTGCTTTGACGAACGCCATTCTCACCCGCAAAACCATCGCCAATCAGGCCATCCGCAATGTGGTTGAGCAGGCAGCGGTGTTGGTGGGTGGTAGTGGTTTTTTCCAAGGCCATCCCCTGGAGCGGATTGTACGCGATGTCAGGGCAATGCATTTTCATCCCTTGCCCGAGCACAAGCAGGTCAACTTTTCCGGCCGACTTTTAATGGGTCTGGACCCCATCAGCCTCTGACTAAAACTGACGTGTTCTTATTCACATTTTTACTCACTATTTTTCTGGAGAGACCTCATGACAACGCTGATTCATCAACCAACCAACACCCTCGACCAGCCACTTACTGCGGGCCGCAAGAGTACGCTGCTGCTCTATGGCATCGCTTCCTATCTGATCGGTTGTGCCGGCTTAGTGGCGGTGATTCTGGCCATGGCGGGCATCCTGCCCATGGGAAGCTTTATTGTCCTGACCGACAACGCGCTGCTGGCCTGTGTCATCAATGTGCTGCTGATCGGATTATTCGGGCTGCAGCACTCCATCATGGCACGGCCTTTTTTCAAACGGGCCTTTGCCAATACTTTCAGTGCCGCCAGCGAGCGCGCCACCTTTGTGTGGGGCAGCGGAGCCACCCTGCTGATCATCCTCGCGCTGTGGCAACCGGTGAGCGGACATCTGTGGCAAGTGGAATCCCTGGCCGGACGAACGATACTGTGGTGCCTGTTCGGGGCGGGCTGGAGCTATCTGTTTGCCGCCACCTTTGCCATCAACCATTGGGATTTGTTCGGTCTGCGCCAGATCTGGTTCGCCGTCAACGATCGCGCTTACCAGGCACCGGAGTTCAAGGAAAACTGGATGTACCGTTTCAGCCGCCACCCCATCATGCTGGGCGCCTTGATCGGCATGTGGTGCGTACCGGATATGAGCGCAACCAAACTGGTAATGACCCTGAGCCTCACCGCGTATATCTTTACCGGGTTGCGCTTAGAGGAAAACGACCTGGTCCGCGAATTTGGCGAGCAATACCTGGAATACAAGAAGCGGGTGGGCATGTTCTTCAGCTGGAAGTAACTCTCTTGAAAAAAATCGTGGCGGAAGGGCCTTAACGAAAAGCCTTCCGCCACACTGAACTACCGATCGTGACGCTCCCATCCCTTGTGCCAGCCACGGCCTTGTTCCGGCTCCAGGGTTTTGCTGTACACCGCTTTACCATCAATGTCCTTCAGGGTGACGGTCATCTCAGCGGAATAGGCATCAATGTCCACCTGACCATAGAACTGCAGTCCGGCAAACGGACTTTGATTGGGGCTGTCCGGTGCCATCTGGAAATCCACCCGGGGGCCAAAGGTGTTGTCCAGCGTGTTGGGACCGAAACTGCCGGCGTTCAACGGGCCGCTGACGAACTCCCAGAACGGCAGGAAATCCTGGAACTGGGCGCGATTGGGATCATAGTGATGGGCGGCGCAGTAATGCACATCGGCCGTAAACCAGACCACATTCTTGATCCGCTTGCGCTTGATGTAACGCAGCAGCCCGGCCATCTCCAGTTCACGGCCCAGGGCAGGGCCATCACCATTGGCCAGGTTTTCAAATTTATCGGCACCGTCGCGCACAACCAACCCGATGGGCATATCAGAGGCAATCACCTTCCACACGGCTTTGGAATGCTCCAGCTGATGTTTGATCCAGGCGATCTGTTCCTGACCCAGGAAGGCGGTTTCCGGACCGGGTTCAGACTGGTTGTTGGCGGAGTTGCCGGCACGGTAGCTGCGCATATCAATCACGATCACATCCAGCAGATCCCCATAGGACAGCTTGCGATAAACCCGTTCCGGTTCCGAGCTGTCGTGGGGGCGCATAGGGGCGTATTCCAGGAAGGCGCGGCTGCCGTGGGCAATCAGGGTGGGTACGTTTTTTTCAGTGTAGCGGACATCGTTGCTCAGATCCTTGGCATCGGACCAGTTGTTCACCACTTCATGATCATCCCACTGCCAGATCTGCGGCACCTCCGCATTGAAGCGGCGGACGTTTTCATCCAACAGGTTGTACTTGTAGCGGCCGCGGAATTCATCCAGGGTTTCTGCCACCTTGGACACTTCCTCCGTCACCAGGTTGTGCCACATCTGTCCATTTTCAGCGAGTTGGTATTCTGCAATCGGGCCATCGGCGTAAATATTGTCGCCGCAGTGAATAAAGAAATCCGGTTGCTCCTGGCGCATGGCCTCATAAATTTTCATGCCGCCAAATTCAGGATTGATGCCCCAGCCCTGCCCGGCGGTATCACCGGACCACAGAAAGCGAATGTCGCGGCGGCGGCGTGGAGCCGTGACAAAACGTCCGCTGACCGGCTCACTGACGACCCGGTCGTTACTCAAATCCTGGAACTGCACCCGCACAAAGATTTCCCGGTCCGAGGGCAACTGGCGCAGATCCAGTCGCGCGGTAAAATCCGAGGTGGCCAATGCATAGGGGCCGCGCACTTTCACCGGCCGTGCAAAATCCGGGGACAGATCGTACTCCACCAGCATGCGGGCCGGACGATCACTGCGACTCCAGATCATGGCCCCGTGACACTGCACATCACCGATCTGAATACCCTGTTCCAGTTTCGGCCGGGCAGAATCCAGAGTAATGAAGGCCGGAGCGGATTGGGCAAAGCGGGGAGCAACCACTCCCGCCGCCAACAGAATTCCGGATGAACGCATAAACTGACGACGGGTTTTCTTATCCTGGTCTGACATGAGCTTGTCCTTAAATTCACAGCATGAACGAATTCACAGTATGGATGGGAGGGTTAAGCAGGCATGCCGCCGATGGTAAGAGCACTCTATGACAGGGGGCAGACGCTTTTATTGCGTCGTTGACACATTATTTCAGTATTTCTATCACGATTCCCGCTGCACCCATTGCACAGGGTCCGAACCATAATAGCGTTTGAACTGGTCGTATAATTGCGGATGTTGTTGTTGCAACTGTTGCGGTTTTTCGAAAAACGTTTCCGTCACCACAGCAAAAAATTCAGCGGGCGAGGTGGCGCCATAATCGTCAATCACATTCGGTTGATCCAACTCCATGGCCCGGTGCAATTGCTGGTAGGCATCCGTTAATACCTGCTTCCAGGGACCATACTGCTGGGGGTCGGACAGAATCGGCAGGCCGTCCATTTGCCAGTTTTCCTCGTCCAGTTTGTGGGCAAATTCATGCATCACCACATTGTGACCATCGCGGTCGTTGCGGGCACCCTGCAACACCTGATCCCAGGCCAGCACAATCGGGCCCCGATGCCAGGATTCACCGGTGCGCACCGACACCATATCCGAATGCACCATCCCGTCCCGCTGGGTCACCGGCACCACAAAGGTTTCCGGGTACACCAGAATGGTTGCAAAACCGGGATAATAGTCGGTGGCCTTGTTCAGGATCAGGATGCAGGCCTGGGCCGCGATCAGCAACTTCACATGCTCATTGATCTCCATGCCATTGCATCCCACAAACACCTTTTCCGCCATGAACACCTGCATGTGGCGCTCCAGGGTGCGCCGCTCCCGGTCCGGCAACTTGCGATAGAGGGCAAACTGCTGCTGCAACAGTTCACGCCAGGCGTCCGGAAAGGGCGCCGCCTGCAACCGACGACGGCGCTGCTGTTTCCAGTGGCCCCGAAACCTGCTGCCCAGATACCAGGCCAGAACCGCCGCCGGCACCGACAGCAGAATCAGGTAGATCACGACCCGCTTACCACTACACCCGCGCCCCCAGCATTCTGCGCAAAGTGCCGTCCCGGTCAATCAGGTGATGTTTCAGGGCCCCTGCCACGTGCAGGATCACGGCCACGATCATGGCTTCACCCAACCAGTGATGGGCACTGTGGGAGAACGAAGCCAGTGCTTTATGGATGGGAATCGACTTGGCGGGATTCTCCGGGTCCAGATTGCGGGCCACCACTTCCAACCCGAACACCTCCAGGCCATGACCGCCCATGGTGGACATCAGAAAACCGGAGATCGGCATGCACAGCGTGCCCAGAATCAACACCCAGTGCACCACTTTCGCCAGGATCTGCTCGATGCTGGAATACTGGCTCACCGGCACCGGCCAACCATTACGCAGGCGCCAGACCACCCGCAGCACCACGATGAAAAAGATCAGAAATCCGAAGGACTTATGCAACGGGTACAGGCTGCGGGTTTCGGTTTCGGCCATGTAGACGCCTACGGCCAGCAGGCCGATGATGGAAAGCCCGACGATCCAATGCAAGGCGACGGTAATGGGACTGAACTTGTCTGCGGTATCCAATTGCATCCGCGTTACTCCTAGCGCTTTGGGTTGAAGTCTCGCCCACCCGCCCGGTGAGCTGACCGCAGAATACCACTTTTTGTGCTGATTGAATTCTCAGCACCTTGCTCCAACTCCCCTTCTGGCATCTCACACCGCCCCCTCTCCGGGCACCGCACACCCTGGAACGGTCACGACAAGGCCTACGCAGAACCACAACAAAACCTAGACAAAATACAGATATAACCCCCAATACCTTTCATAAATCGACTCAGTATAGATACTGTCTACTATAGATATATAGACAAACCACCAAATCAGGGCCTAAAGACGTGAAACAGTATCAAATCGGCACCGTGGCCAAGCTGACCGGCCTCACCGTGCACAACCTGAGGGTCTGGGAGAAGCGCCACAGCGCCGTTGAGACCCAGCGTACCCCCACTGGCCGCCGGGTTTACTCCGACCAGGCGCTGGAACGCCTGAAGCTGCTCAAGCACTGCGTGGACAACGGGCACACCATCGGCGCCATCGCCGCCATGACCGACGACGAACTGAGGGAACTGGTGAGCGCTCGTCCGGTGGAAGAGCCGACCGCGGGTAACCGTGCTGTGAACGTGACCACGGTGGCCGCCGAGTGGTTCGACAAAGTTCAACAGCGGCTGGGCAACGAGGTCCAATGGGGTTTCATCCAGCACTACGACACCTGCGCCGATCTGCGCGCTCACCACCCCGGCAGTGCGGTGGATCTACTGCTGATTGACCAGCCTTCCATTCCAGCGGCAGAGGTCAAACCCCTGGGCCAGCTGATCAAACAGATCAATGCGCGCATCACGCTACTGACCTACCGTTATGCTCGCCAGCAGGACGTCACCTACCTACGTACCCTGGGCGTACAGGCACTGAAATCACCGCTGGATTACGCAGACGTCGCCACCTACCTCAAGCGCCGGCTGAAAGAGAAGTCCGGTGTGGTCAGCGTCCTGCCTTCACGCCAACCGCCGCCGCGCCTTTATACGGATCAATTGCTGGAGAAAGCCGCCTCGGTGAGCTCCAGCATCGACTGTGAGTGTCCGCAACACCTGGCGGAAATCATTCAAAGCCTGACCGCCTTCGAAGCCTACAGTGCCCAATGTGAAAGCCAGGACCGGGCCGGCGAGGATCTGCATCGCCACATACAGCTGCGCACCGGTCATGCCCGGGCCATCATGGAAGACCTGCTGCAATCGGTACTGGAACAGGAGGGAATCGACTTATCACTGGTCAAACTGTGAGTTAACGCTCGTGGCCGGGCACCTGCGGCAGCACCACGAACGCAAACCGGTCGACGGCCAGGGCGGGCATTCTGGTGCTGCCGGGCAGGTTGCCGATGGTGAAACGGATGCGCGTGGTGTTGATGTTCGACCAGATCAGTTCGCCCCGACCGCCATCCCCCGGCACCGTGGACGTGACCACGCCATCCACCACTCCCAGGGTTTGCGTCAGTATGTCCGGCATGCCGATGTTGAAGTCCGTCAGGAACTCATCCGGTGGCAGCACGTAGCTGATGCTCAGGGCGAATGCCAACACCGGCTCACTGAACTCAATCACCACGGACGCCGGCCCGGTATTCAGCAGGTCCCGGAAGCCCGATGCAAAGGGTTGGGTGTTGGTGGTGGTCAACGTCACCTGGATGCCGTCGAAGGTTTGCTGCCCGGTAAACGGCGACCCACTGCCAAAGTTAAACGGGTGATACTTCAGCAGATCTTCGGCCATACCGGGGCGTGGTGCCAGCAGCACAACCAACCACACCAGTCCCAACGTAAACCGAAGCCCCATCATACATCACCCTTTTCTGATAACCCCAACCTTACATCGTGCGATCAGGCTGCCTGCGCAAAGCGGCGCACCCGCCCCAGCCAACCAGCCCGCTTGGCGTCGGATGCATAGCGAACCGGGCCAAAGGAGGTGATTTTAACCGGCTTGATGCCACTGAATTCAAGTATCGTTTTGCGCATCTGGTGGTGGGCCGGACTGCAGTACACCAGTTTGAAGTACCAGGGCGGTGTATCCATGGTGGCGATAGCATGGGCGGAGCGACCGGCCAACAGCCGATCCCAAAACTGCGAGTTGTCGCGGTACTTGAACGCAAAGCCCGGCAGAAACACCCGATCAAACATGCCCTTCAGTACCGCGGGAATCGATCCCCACCAGATCGGATAAACCAGTACCAGGTGATCGGACCAGAGAATGGCTTCGCGTATGGACTCCAGCCCCGGCTCCAGGGTCTGGCGCTGCTTGTAGCCATGCCGCAGCACCGGATCAAACTCAATATCCCCCAATTTAAAATACCGAACCTGATGCCCGGCCTCTTCGGCAGCTACCGCATAGGTCTCTGCGATGGCAGCACAAAAGCTCTCGTTATCGGAGTTCCCCAGAATCAGCGCAATGTTCTTTCCCATCAGTGATGTCCTTTCATTCCATGATGTCCGTTCATAATGCAGGTCGGTGCTGGCTTGATAAAGCACTCAATGCAAAAGGCCACAGCGCATGCCGTGGCCTTTTGATGGGGGTCCGCTACCGATGCGGGGTTGCCGATCGCATCAGCCGCACTTGGAATCCCCACAGTTGAGGCAGGTCATACAGCCGTCCATATAGATCACAGCCTTGGTGGAGCACTTGCCGCACAAACTAGCCCCTTCAGGGAAGGCACTATCTTGTTCGTGCGACGCTTCAGGCTTTTTTGCCTGGGCAGTCAACTCCTGTTTTTTCTTTTCGATAAAGGCTTTCTGATGATCATCCAGATCGTTCTTCAGCAGGCCGATCATGCACATGTGGTTCTCGATGGCTTCACCGATTTCCGCCACCAGGGAGGGCATGAACTTGCCACCGCGCTTGAAGTAGCCCCCTTTGGGGTCAAACACCGCTTTCAGCTCCTCCACCAGGAAGGTGCAATCCCCCCCCTTGCGGAACACCGCTGAAATAACCCGGGTCAACGCCAGCACCCATTGGAAGTTCTCCATATTCTTCGAATTGATGAAGATCTCGAAGGGGCGGCGCTGCTCGTGCTCAGTGCCTTCGTTGAGAATGATGTCGTTGATGGTGATGTACAACGCATGATCCGACAGCGGGGTCTTGATCTTGTAGGTGGAGCCCAGCAGCATTTCCGGACGTTCCACACTTTCGTGCATCTGCACCACATTGTTTTCGGGTTTTTCCGGTTCAACGGCGGGTTGCTCCGGCTTCACCACTTCGTATCCAATGATTTTGGATTTGATTTCTTTAACCATAGGTTTTTTACCTGAATTCTCGTCTTCCATTGTATGCACCAGTGTCAGCACCAGTTATGAGCATCACCTTTCAGTTCACCTGATCAAAGCTTGCCGTAGTAGCCTTCTTTCAAGGCATCGTACAGATTGGCAGCGGTGTGCTCTTCGCCATCGTATTTGATCATCTCGTTGCCTTTGGCTTCCAGTACCGTGCCGTCTTCCAGCGTGAAACGGTAGGTGGTGGCTGCGATGTCCTTCTCTTTCACCAACACGCCCTGGAAGGCTTCCGGGTTAAAGCGGAAGGTGGTACAGCCTTTCAGCCCCTTGCGGAAGGCATACAGGTAGATGTCCTTGAACTTGTCGTATTCAAAGTCCGTGGGCACATTGATGGTTTTGGAGATGGAGGAATCCACCCACTTCTGCGCCGCCGCCTGGATATCCACGTGCTGTTCCGGAGACACATTATCGGTCGCCGTAAAGTATTCTGGCAACTGTTTGTCCGCCTCGTCGGTGAACGGCATCGCATCGCTGTTGATCAGCTCACGATACGCCAGCAGTTCATAGGAGAACACATCCACCTTCTCCTTGGACTTGCGCCCTTCCCGAATGATGTTGCGGGAGTAGTGGTGGGCAAAACTGGGCTCGATGCCGTTACTGGCATTGTTGGCAATGGACAGGGAGATGGTGCCGGTAGGGGCGATGGAGGAATGATGGGTAAAACGGGCACCCTTCTCAGCAATCTGCTCCACCAGTTCCGGCTCCGCCTGGGCCAGGCGCTGCATGTAGCGGCTGTACTTGGCGTGCAATACCTTGCCTTTGATGGTGTCACCCACCTTGAAGCCGTCCTTCTTCATTTCCGGACGCTTGCGCAGCATGGCACCGTCTACTTTAAAGTCCTGTTCCATAATCGGCGCCGGACCTTTCTCGTCCGCCAGCGCCAGGCCGGTTTCCCAACCGGTCACCGCCATGACTTTGGACACTTCTTCGGTGAATTCCACCGAATCCGGGGAACCGTACTTCATACGCAGCATGGTGAGGGTGGAACCCAGGCCCAAAAATCCCATACCATGACGACGCTTGGTGGTGATCTCGTGGCGTTGCTGGGCCAGGGGCAGGCCATTGATTTCCACCACGTTATCCAGCATGCGGGTAAAAGTGGACACCACTTTGCGGTACTCGTCCCAGTCGAAATAGGCTTTCTCGGTGAACGGGTTACGCACAAACCGGGTCAGATTCACGGAACCCAGCAGGCAGCTGCCGTATTCGGGCAGGGGCTGCTCGCCACAGGGGTTGGTGGCACGGATGTTTTCGCAGAACCAGTTGTTGTTCATCTCGTTCACCTTGTCGATGAGGATGAAGCCGGGTTCAGCAAAGTCGTAGGTGGAGGACATGATGGCGTGCCAGATCTTGCGGGCTTTCTCGTGGCCGTAGATCTTGCAGGCGGTCAGGCCTTTATCGTTGACGATGTAGCCGTCATCCGCCGGGAACTCGCGCCACACCACCTTGCTGTTGTCTTTCAGGTCCAGTTTCTTGGCGTCAGGGCTGTTGCTCTTGATGGGGAACACCAGGGGCCATTCCTCATCCTTCACCACACAGTTGATGAATTCCTCACTGATGAGCAGAGACAGGTTGAACTGACGCAGGCGGCCGTCTTCGCGCTTGGCCTTGATGAACTCCAGCACATCCGGATGGGACACATCAAAGGTGGCCATCTGGGCACCACGGCGACCACCGGCAGAGGACACTGTGAAACAGGTGCGATCGAAAATATCCATAAAGGACAGCGGACCGGAGGTCTTGGCACCGGCGCCGGACACATAGGCTCCACGGGGGCGCAGGGTGGAGAACTCATAACCGATGCCGCAACCGGCCTTCAGGGTAAGACCGGCTTCGTAGTTCTTTTCCAGAATGCCGGACATGGTGTCGTGCACGGTGCCGGATACTGTACAGTTGATGGTGGAGGTGTCGGCTTTGTAGGCCTGGGCACCGGCGTTGGACAGGATGCGGCCCGCCGGAATGGCGCCGTGACGCAGCGCCCACAGGAACTTCTCATACCATTCCGCCCGTTTGGCATCGTCCGCTTCCACGTCCGCCAGGGCGCGGGCCACCCGCTGGAATGAATGGTCGATGGAGTCGTCCACCGCGTTGCCTTCGCTGTCCTGCAGGCAGTACTTGGACCGCCAGATATCCAAGGATGCCTCCTGCAGAGGAATTTCCCTTTCAGCTTGCTTCTCTACTGGTTGATAAGATACAGCGCTCATTGCCACCTTCTTATAATTTCCCGAACAAAATGAACCCCACGCAAGCCTGAGGGAAGGCTGCGGGCCTGGATGTGTGCACTACTAGATGTTGTGGTTTCAGGATCTGGATGATCCCGGTGAACCGGTTGCGTTTTGACTTGAACTAAGTGAGTTTGTTGCCGGATGTCCCATTCGAATTCCCAAACAATCCCGAGCAGTAAAGCGATCTATCGGATGCCTCATAAATTACCACCTGATGTGACAATCTATCGATTTTATTATGCTGAGCCGTGCTGACTGCCCCTGCACGGTGCGGTTCGGCCTGCCGCCAACGACATTTTCCGGTTGACATCCCAGGTAACCCGGAAAACAAGCAAACACGCTATATCCGTCTCTCTCATGCCGCCAACCACAACATCTTGTGGTTTCGAAAAATCATTCTAGCCAGCTTTGAAAGTTTAACAACCCCCTGTTTTGAGTTTTTTTACAGAATGTAAACGGGCTGTAAGGTAAAGCTGCTAAGTCATTCAGCTATGCCGCCGCCTGAAAAGTAAGTGCACCCTAACTTAAGTCATTTTCACATTTCAAAAAATTTTTGACGGCGCCAGAGGTCCCGCCTTTGACTAAAGGATAATTGCCATTTAAATGACACGGGAGTAACGTTCACCACTATATCTTGTGTCAGGCCCTTCCTGACCGGACTGCAGAGAAACGCTAAAACCGACCGAGAACAACGACAAGAGAACGATCAGCGACAGGAGCTTCTCCTCATGTACGAAATCAAGAACCACCCGGTGGACCCCAACTACGCCCAGGACGCCAACATGAGCCTGGAACAGTACCAGGCCTGGTATAAAGAATCCCTGGAGCAACCCGACCAGTTCTGGTCCGCCCGCGCCGAACAGTTCCTCAGCTGGTTCAAGCCCTGGACCCAGGTCAACGAGTACGATTTCACAAAAGGTGAAGCCACCTGGTTCAAGGACGGCAAGCTGAACGCGGCCTACAACTGCATTGACCGTCACCTGGACCGCCGCGGCGATCAGGTGGCCATCATCTGGGAAGGCGATGACCCCAAGGAAGACGCCACCATCACCTATAAAGAGCTGCACGAGCAGGTCTGCCGCCTGGGCAATGCCCTCAAGGAACGCGGCGTCAAAAAAGGCGACCGGGTCTGCATCTATATGCCGATGATTCCCGAAGCCGCCTACGCCATGCTGGCCTGTGCCCGGATCGGTGCGGTGCATTCCGTGGTGTTCGGTGGTTTCTCACCGGAATCCCTCAAAGACCGCATCCTGGATTCCGACTGCCAGGTGCTGATCACCGCCGATGAGGGTCTGCGCGGCGGCCGCCATATTCCGCTCAAGGACAACGCCGACAAAGCCCTGGCCCACTGCCCGGATGTGCACACCTGCCTGGTGGTGAAACGCACCGGTGGCGACATTCAATGGCAGGAAAACCGTGACATCTGGTATCACGACATCACCGCCCAGGTGAGCGCGGATTGCCCGGCGGAGGAAATGGATTCGGAAGACCCTATGTTCATCCTCTACACCTCCGGCTCCACCGGCAAACCCAAGGGCGTCATGCACACCACCGCCGGCTATATGCTGGGCTCCGCCATGACCCACAAGTACATTCTGGATTACCGCGAAGGGGATATTTTCTGGTGTACCGCCGATGTGGGCTGGATCACCGGGCATTCCTATATCGTCTATGGCCCCCTGGCCAATGGCGGCACCACCCTGATGTTTGAAGGGGTACCCACCTACCCCGACGCCGGCCGCTGCTGGCAGGTGGTGGACAAGCACAAAGTGAATATCTTCTACACCGCCCCCACCGCCATCCGCGCCTTGATGAGCCAGGGCGAGGCGCCGGTGAAACAGTACAGCCGCCAGTCCATCCGCCTGCTGGGCACGGTGGGTGAACCCATCAACCCGGAAGCCTGGGAGTGGTATTACAATATCGTCGGTGATGCCCGTTGCCCCATCGTGGACACCTGGTGGCAGACGGAAACCGGTTCTGTGATGATCGCGCCCCTGCCCGGGGCCTTTACCCTCAAACCCGGCTCTGCCACCTTGCCGTTCTTTGGCATTGAACCGGCTCTGGTGGACGGTGAGGGCAACGAACTGAGCGGGGCCACCGAAGGCAACCTGATCATCAAGCGCAGCTGGCCCAGCCAGATCCGCAGCGTGTTCGGCGACCACCAGCGCTGCGTGGACACCTACTTCTCCACCTACCCCGGTGCCTATTTCACCGGCGATGGCGCCCGCCGCGATGAAGACGGCTATTACTGGATCACCGGCCGGGTGGACGACGTACTCAACGTGTCCGGCCATCGCATGGGAACGGCGGAAATTGAAAGTGCTCTGGTGCTCCATGAAGCGGTGGCGGAAGCGGCGGTGGTGGGGTATCCCCACGACATCAAAGGCCAGGGCGTTTACGCCTACGTGACCCTGATGAGCGGCATCCAGCCGACGGAAGAACTGCGCAAGGAATTGCTGGCGGTGGTATCGAAGGAAATCGGGGCCATTGCCAAACCGGACCTGATCCAGTGGGCCCCCGGCCTGCCCAAGACCCGCTCCGGCAAAATCATGCGCCGTATTCTGCGCAAGATCGCCGCCAACGAGCTGGAAAACCTGGGGGACACTTCCACCCTGGCAGATCCTTCCGTGGTCAACGACCTGATCGACAACCGGGCCAACCAGTAACGGTTCCACCACCTGCAGGGCGAAGGGTCAGCGTTTAGGCTCAACGCCCCCGCAGGTGGCGCTCCCGGTTCTCCTGCTTTTTCTCGTCGCTTTTCTTCAGCAACACATATACCGCACCGGCACCGCCATGGTGTCGTTGCGCACTGTGGAAGGCCATCACCGCCGGCAGGCAGGGCAGCCACTTGTTGACATAACTCTTGAGCAGGGCCGGCTGCTGGCTGCGATCCCCCTTGCCGTGCAGGATCATCACCGTGCGTACCCCCAGGCGGTTGCATTCCTGGATGAATTCGAACACTTCCTTGCGGGCCTGCTCCACGGTGCGGCGGTGCAGATCCAGCACCGCGTCCACGCTGTATTTGCCCAGACGTAACTTGCGGTACACCCCTTCCTGTACCCCGGGGCGTTTGAATTCGATGATGTCGTGGGGGTCCACCATGTCCACGTATTCGGTGGTCAGCAGGTTTTCATCCCGCCGCAGATGGGCACTGGCGGCTTCCCGGCGGGCCAACTGGGATTCCGTTGGTCCGTCGGTGGCAGGCCGGGTGGAAACCCGGTTGTGGACCAGGGGCGTTACCCCTTCCAACTCCTTGCTGAACAGGTCGTCGTCTTCCGGATCAAACATGGCTGGCCCCTCTGGTTCTGGCTGACGCTCTGGTTCTGGCTGACGTTCTGAATACAGATTTGGGCAACCGCTCAGGCGAATCGTTCCCGCAGGCGACCCAGCAGTTTCTGGTGAATGCCCCCAAAACCACCGTTACTCATGATCACAATATGGTCCCCCGGCTGGGCCGCCGCCGTCAACTCCGCCACCAGTTGATCAATGTCCCCGGCCAGCCGGGCCGGTACCTTGCTGGCCGCCACCACCGGCTCCAGATCCCAGTTCAACCCCGGCGGCTGGTACCACACCACCGCATCCGCCTGCTCCGCAGCGGGGGCCAGGTGTGGCTTGTGCACCCCCAGGCGCATGGTATTGGAGCGAGGCTCAATCACCGCCACAATGCGCGCACTGCCCACCTGCTTGCGCAGGCCGTCCAGGGTGCTCTTGATGGCCGTGGGGTGGTGGGCAAAATCATCATACACCGTGATGCCCTGCACCTGACCGATCACCTCCATGCGGCGCTTGACGCCACCGAACTCACACAGGGCCTGCACCCCCTGCTCCGCGGTCACCCCCGCATGGCGGGCCGCGGCAATGGCCGCCAGCGCGTTATTCACGTTGTGCAGCCCGGTCAGGCTCCAGGTCAGGGTGCCGAACCGCTGGCCCTGGAACGACACCTCGAAACAGGAACCGTCCGCCTGCAGCAGATCCGCCTGCCAGCCACCCTCACCAATGCGCTGCACCGGGGTCCAGCACCCCATGGCCAGGACCTCCGTCAGATAGGGGTCCGCCTGTGGATGAATCACCAGGCCATTGCCCGGCACCGTGCGCACCACATGATGGAACTGCTTCTGGATGGCCTTGATGTCTTCAAAAATATCCGCGTGGTCGTATTCCAGGTTATTCAGAATCAGGGTGCGGGGCAGGTAATGAACGAACTTGGAACGCTTGTCGAAGAAGGCCGAATCGTACTCATCGGCCTCGATGACGAAGAACGGATCCTGACCCAGGCGGGCAGAGACCTTGAAATTCTGGGGGATGCCGCCAATCAGGTAACCGGGCTCCAGGCCGGCCCACTCCAGAATCCAGGCCACCATGGAGGAGGTGGTGGTCTTGCCATGGGTGCCGGCCACCGCGATGACCCAGCGCCCCTGCAACACATGATCCCGAAGCCATTGCGGACCGGAGGCATAGGCCAGGCCCCGGTCCAGCACGTACTCCACCGCCGGATTGCCCCGGGACATGGCATTGCCGATGATCACCAGGTCCGGAGCCGGGTCCAGCTGGGCCGGATCATAGCCTTCGATCAGCTCGATGCCCTGCTCTTCCAGCTGGGTGCTCATGGGGGGGTAGACATTGGCATCGGAGCCGGTCACCCGGTGCCCCTGGGCTTTGGCCAACAACGCCAGGCTGCCCATGAAGGTGCCGCAGATGCCGAGAAAATGTAGGTGCATAGAGGGTCCTTTAAACGAGAGGGTCCTTTAGATACAGAGGGTCCTGAAATCAGTGTCTTATTCGGAAACGGACTGTTCCACCGACGGCGGCGATTGGGTTTGCTGCAGGGCCTCCAGGGACTCCACCGGCATAAACACGTCGCTCAGCAACAGCACAATAACCCAGATGGTGATCGACAGTAAGTTGGCCTGCAGCCGCCCCAGCCCCAGGGCCGCGCTGTAGATACGCCCTTTCACCAGAATATCCCAGATCAGCGTCAGCAGCAGGGCCACCCGGGCCCAGGTACCTTCCCCGGTATCCAGGGGCAGGGACAGGATATAGAGCTGCAATGGCACCGTGAACGCGCTCAGCAGCAGGTCTGTGCCCAGGCAGGCCGTCATGGCTTGAACGTAGCGGGCCTCCAGCCCCTTGAAGCGCAACAGGCCCCAGACCATGGCCAGCCAGGCTCCCAGCGCCACCACCATGCCCATCATCTGGTGGCCCATGTACGCCGTCTCCAGCTGGCCGATGATGGCAGCCCCCAACAGCAGTTCGGCCAGCACCAATACTGCCAGCAGGACCGGGGAATACGGCACGTCCTGCGGCCCCCTGCGGAACACACACAACTGCCAGAACAGCGTAAACAACGGTTTCAAAGCAACTCCTGATGACAAGCCCGGACTGCCCGGAACCCAATGGCGAACAACCAGCGGCAGAATACGGTGAGGCATTAAACTGTGGGCATTGTGCCAAAAGCGCCCGCCCATCAGCAACACAACATGAAACCGCTCCGCTTTTGCTATATCATGCCGCGGTTTCCAGCAGGGTTCCCAGCCAGGGCCTGCATCAGTGTCAGTCGCGGGAGAATTCATGGCCACGAAGAATGCATTCTATGCCCAATCCGGTGGAGTCACAGCGGTGATCAACGCCAGCGCCTGTGGCGTGATCGAAACCGCACGCCGGCACCCCGATCGGATCGGCCGGGTGTACGCCGGCAACAACGGCATCATCGGGGCCCTCACCGAAGACCTGATTGACACCAGCCTGGAAAGTGATGCTGCCATCGCAGCCCTCAAGCACACCCCTGGCGGGGCCTTCGGCTCGTGCCGCTACAAGCTGCGCAGCTATGAAGAGAACCGCCGGGAGTACGAACGCCTGGTGGAAGTTTTCAAGGCCCACAACATCGGCTACTTCTTCTATAACGGCGGCGGCGACTCCCAGGACACCGCCCACAAGGTCTCCCAGATTTCCGAAAAGATGGGCTACCCCATCACCTGCATCGGCATTCCCAAGACGGTGGACAACGACCTGCCCTTCACCGACTGCAGCCCGGGCTTTGGCTCGGTGGCCAAATACGTGGCCATCTCCATCCGGGAAGGGGCGCTGGACGTGGCCTCCATGTGCGAATCCTCCACCAAGATTTTTATCCTGGAAGTGATGGGTCGCCATGCCGGCTGGATTGCCGCAGCCGGTGCCCTGGCGCGCCAGGACGGCTTCCCCGCCCCCCAGATCATCGTGTTTCCGGAAGTGCCTTTCGAGCAGGAGGATTTCCTGGCCAAGGTTCAGCAATCGGTGAAGAAGGATGGCTACTGCGCCATCGTGGTATCCGAGGGCGCGCAACGGCGGGATGGCACCTTCCTGGCGGATTCCGGCGGCAAAGACGCCTTTGGCCACACCCAGCTGGGGGGCGTGGCGCCCTATCTGGCGCAACTGATCAAAAAGGAACTGGGTTACAAGTATCACTGGGCCCTGGCGGACTACCTGCAGCGGGCCGCCCGGCATATCGCCTCCGCCACCGACGTGGACCATGCCTACGCCATGGGGCAGTCAGCGGTGGAATTCGCTCTGGCCGGCAAAAACGCCATCATGCCGATTATTGTGCGCAACCCCGGCGAGGAATACAGCTGGTCAGTGGGCGAGGCTAACCTGGCAGAGGTGGCCAATGTGGAGCAGAAAATGCCGCGGGAGTTCATCAGTGACTGCGGCTTTGACGTGACCGAACCCTGCCTGAAGTATTTACAGCCGCTGATTCAGGGGGAGTCCTATCCGCCTTACCAGAATGGTATCCCCATGATCGCGCAACTGAAAAAGGTCAAAGTGGAGAAGGTGCTGAATACCCACTTCAGCATCTAGGGTGACTGCATTTGGGGTTGCCTAATTCAATGCAGGCAGGGCCTCTGTTGTGCCATACTGGTCGCCATTGATCCTTCCAAAGAGGGCGCTATTTTGGAATTCAAACCCACTGAACCGTTAATTCTGCAACTACAGAAAGTGATTCACTGGGCGGTACGCGCGCTGGCAGTTTTGATGGTGTTCGTGATCGTGATGGGCGTTATCGATGTGGGTTGGACTCTGTATCAGAAACTGATTAGCCCACCGATCTACATCCTTACCATTTCCGACATGCTGGCCACCTTTGGGGCGTTTATGGCGGTGTTGATCGCTATCGAAATATTCATCAACATCACCATTTATCTCAGAGATGATGTCATCCATGTAAAAATTGTCATGGCGACCGCCCTCATGGCAATCGCCCGAAAAATAATCATTTTGGACATGGAAAAGCTGGAGCCCTCATATCTGTATGCCATAGGCGGCATCATGCTGGCCACCAGCATTGGCTACTGGTTAATTCACAAATTACCTCGTGAAAACCACGAGGAAGAGTGAACCGGACATTACTGGCCGGTTGCAAAAACCTGCTCTCCCGTGAGGTGTTCTGCGTAGGCTTCCGGATGACGCCGCGAGTCCTGAATGGCACGCCAGGCCAGGGGAATATAACGCATCCGTTCCGGCACCAACGGGTAGAAGGTGCGCACTGACCAGGCAAACAGTTTGAACAGGCGCTGGTCGGTCTTGCTGTAACGGACGTTGAATTTGCGGCGGAAGTTCTGCGGCAGGGTGGCCACGGTGATTTTGTGCATACCCCAGCCCATGAGCGTCATCATCAGTTTGAACAGTGGCATGGGCAGCTTGCTCAATTCTTCAGGCCGCGGATAGCCGGCATAGAACTTCGGGTCCATCAGGTCTTCCAGCACCGGCCCCCACTGCAAGCGCTCCTCGATGATGTAATCGAACTGCTTCCAGTAGGCGTCTTCCGTCTGGGGAATGTATTTGTCCGGAATGCCCAGCAGGGCCCCCATACGCTTCCATTCACTGAACATCTCTGCCCGTTCCTCGCGGCTCACCGGTCGGCCGAAATATTCGTACATCCGCAGGGTGGCATCAAAGCCGGTGATGTGTACCCAGGAATAGGCTTCCGGATCCAGGGCATGGTATTTGTTGCCGTGCTGGTCCACGCCTTTAATATGGCGGTGCAGCTCGCGCAGGCGATGGCCCATTTCGATGGCTTTCTCCGGCCGGGAATACACCACCGGCCACAGCAAACGAGTGGACTCTTTGGCCCGCCCCCAGGGATCGACCTTGTATTTTTTGTCTTTGGACACCGCCACATCGATGATCGGATGCGCGGACTGCAGCACAAAGGCCTGGGGCAGCATCAGGTGGAACAGGTAGGAACCAAAGTTGCGCCAGGTATTGGAGCCCGGGCCCAATGGTTGCAAATCGGGTTTATTTTGTTTTTGTTGTACGTTGGCCGCTTGCGTCACGGTATCCTCCAAAACGCCGAGTGAGACAACGTACAAAATATGTCCAGGAATCCCTAAAATCAAGTGACTAATCGGTCACTCTTTTGGTGAAAAAGGTCAAAAGCCACCGGCAAATCCTCCCGGTCCGTTTCAACCTTTCTCAAGAAAGCTGGAATATCGTTTAGAATCAGGCGCTTAGCAAGGGGCGCAAGTACCCTTCTGTAAACTCGCGCAGGCTTTCCTCATTGGATGGGTCAATGACCCCCCTGGGGCTCAGCATCAGAGATTGGGTCAGCCGCAGCAACATTTCCGACATCATGTTGGCGTCCCCTTCCCGGATATGGCCGATTTTCTGCGCCCGCACGATCTGGTTGGTCAGATACTGGCGGGAAAAGCTCATGATCACCTCGAAATCCGTGGTGAGATAGGGCAGCACGTGATCCGGCTCGGTTTTCAACAGCCGTTGCAGCACTTCGTTGCCGTTCACCAGGCCTCCGAACTGCACAAAGGCCTCCAGCAAGGCATCCAGGGCCGAGCTGGTCTCCTGTATGGCGTTTTCGATGATCACCAGATGGCGCTGCAGCTCGCGAAAAATGACCGCCTTGAACAGCTGGTCTTTCTCGCTGAAACGGCGATACAGGGTGGCGCGCCCCATGCCGGCCCGTTTCGCCACATCTTCCATGGTGGTGCGGCGTAATCCGTATTCAATGTACAGTGATCGTGCGCTATCCAGAATCCGTTGGTTGGTGCTGTCCTCGTCCTCTTTGAGGAAGGCTTTGGGTATCTCAAGATTCACGCTAATGGGTTCCTGTTAACTGTCGCTGGTTATTGTGGTTATATGCGCGGTGGTCCCTGACCCTCTCCCCTTTTCATACAGATTAGTCAAAAATCACGGTTTTATTCCCGTGAATCACCACCCGGTCCTCCAGATGGTAACGCAAACCGCGAGCCAGGACGATTTTTTCAACATCTTTGCCCAACCTGACCAAATCGTCTTTGTTATGACGGTGGCTGATCCGCTCCACATCCTGCTCGATGATGGGGCCCTGATCCAGGTCCTGGGTCACATAGTGACAAGTGGCACCGATCAGTTTCACGCCCCGGTCGTAGGCCTGGTAGTACGGGTTGGCGCCAATGAACGATGGTAGAAAACTGTGATGAATGTTGATGACTCGTCCGCTGTAACGCTCACACACGGCGGCAGGCAGGATTTGCATGTAACGGGCCAGCACAATGGTGTCGGCGTCATACTGTTGTAACAAGGCGTCCACCTGGGTGAAATGTGGTGTCTTGTCGGCTTTGTCCACCGGAACGTGGTGGAACGGTATGCCATGCCATTCCACCATACCGCGCAGGTTATCGTGGTTGGCGATCACGGCGCTGATATCGCAATAAAGCTCACCACTGTGCCAGCGATACAGGATATCCGCCAGGCAGTGGGAGGCGTGGCTGGCCAGGATGACGACTTTCTTGCGTTCACTGGAATCGTTGATAAACCAGCTCATTTTGAATTCGTCCGCCAGGGCGGCAAACCGCTGTTTGAATTCCCCGATGCTGACGCTGAGGGAGTCGGCGCGGATTTCATTGCGCATAAAGAACCAGCCCGGGTCGTCCGCCGATGCGCTGGCTTCGGAATGATAGCTGGCTTCTGTCAGCCAGCCCTGGTGCTCACTGACGAATTCACTCACTTTGGCAACGATGCCCACCCGATCCGGGCAACGAATGACGAGACGATAGGTTTGTTGCATGACGATACCGATGTTTACAGGCTGGTGGCTCTAGGCGCGCCAGTATAAACGGATTCTCATTTCAGCCACAAACCCAGGGTCAGAAGATTGGTTACCAGTAATGTCAGCGCCGCCCAACGCCAGAACCGGGCCGGGTCCCGCTCCAGTAACGGCCGCTGCTCCACTTTCAGAAACGCCGGGTTCGGATGTTTCAGATCGTGCACCCACTCCGACAGGGAGTCATAGCGCAGCTCCGCATTGGTTTGCAGGGCTTTGCGCAGGGCACCATCCAGCCACAGCGGCACCATGGGGTTGCGCCGGTATGCGGGCGTGTATTTCAGGTCGAGGAATTCGGCGGCGGTACCGGCCTTTTGGAACGCTTCACCGAACGGGTGCTTGCCGGTGAGCAACTCATACAGCACCACCGCCAGGGAGAACTGATCACTGCGTTCCGAGCGTGGCCGTTGCAAGCGATATTCCGGCGCCGAATAATCCAGGGTGCCCAACGCGTGCTCCCGTTCAAAACTGGTGGCGATCTCATCCACCCCGGCCACATACACCGAGCCGAAGTCGATGATCACCGGATCGCCCCCTTTCATAACGATATTGTCGGGCTTGATGTCCTGATGCAGGGTCTCACGGCGATGAAAGGCCCGCAGCCCCTGCACCAGTTTCTCTGCCAACCCCACCACCGCGGGCACGTCCAGGGTGTGCTGCTGTTGCAGCAACTTGGCCAGGGTCGGCCCTGGCAGGTCTTCTGTGAGATAGTATAAAAAGCGCCGGGACGGTCCGGCATCCACCACCTTCACCACATAGGGGGAATCGATGCGGCGACCCACCCACTCCTCCATGATGAAGCGCTCAATGTAGGCCACGTTATCCACGTAGTTCACCGATGGGGTTTTCATCACCGCCACCTGCCCGCTGACCTCATGGCGAACCCGGTACAACTGACTGCGCTGGCTGGCGTGAATCTGTTCCAGCACACACCAGCCATCCAGCTTGAAGCCCACTTCCAACTCCGGGGGGAACGGCAATTGGCGCAGGGTCTGCAATACGTCTTCGTTGGTTTCCTGGCCCAATTGCTCCACCTGCACCAGTTGGCAGGTCAGGTTGTCGGTGCTCTGGTTATCCAGGGCCTGTTGCACCAGGGATTCCACCGCGGCCTGCAGGTTATCCCCCTGCGTCTGCAGAGTCTGCAGCAGATCCCGCGGGCTAAGAAATTCGTGCACCCCGTCGGTGGTCAACAGAAAGCGGTCCCCGGGCTCGATGTCCACCACTTTCAGGTCCACATCCAGGTTGAGATCAATGCCCAATGCCCGCGACAGGTAACTTTGCGAGGCCGAGATGCGGGCCGTATGGTCTCGCGTCATCTGCTCCAATGCGCCCTCACGCAGGCGCCAGACCCGGGAATCCCCCACATGAAAAATATAGGCGGAGCGGGATTTGAGGATGACGCAGCTGAAGGTGGTGACGTAGCCTTTTTCCGCCTCCAGGTAACGTTGCCCCTGGCCGAACAGCCAACGGTTCAACGCCGTCAGGACTTTGTGGGCAGACTGTTTGACACTCCAGGAATCCGGTGTGGAGTAATAGTCATTCACAAAACCGGTGATGGCGATTTCAGATGCCTCGCGGCCGGCTTCCGCCGCGCTCACGCCATCAGCGATGGCCACCACAATGCCCTTGCGGTTCAACAGACTGCCATCGGGAATCTTGATGGCCATGCTGTCTTCATTCTGGGGTTTGACCCCGGCACTGCTGAACTGGGCCGCACTGACCCGTAGCTGCTGCTTGGTGTTTTCTATGGCCATTGGCGATCGTTCACAATGCAGAGTTGATTAGGTCCGACGCTGATACAGCAGAGGCCACCGGATGGTGGCCTCTGTGCTGTTGGCTCAGCTTACTTCAATCAGCTGTACCGTGCCATCGGGCAACACTTCCGTCATGTGGCCCTCAGGCTCCTCCAGGAACTGCACCAGCACAAACACAGCGCCGGCACAGGCCGCGATCACCATAAAGAAGGTGGACGCATCCACAAAGGACAACACGGTGAGGAACGTCACCGCGCCCACGTTCCCGTAGGCACCGGCCATGCCGGCAATCTGGCCGGTCATGCGGCGCTGCACCAGGGGCACCATGGCAAACACGGCACCTTCACCGGCCTGCACGAAGAAAGAACAACACATGGTGGCCACCACCGCCACCCAGATCCACCAGCCGGCGTCGATCTGGCTCAGCACCAGGTAGCCCACCGCCAGGCCGGCAATCAGGATGCTCATGGTTTTCTTGCGGCCGAACTTGTCACTGATCCAACCACCACCAGGTCGCGCCGCCAGGTTCATGAAGGCAAAGCCGGAGGCCAAAAGGCCCGCTTTCACCGCATCCAGGCCAAAGGTGTCCATGAAGAACAGGGGCAGCATGGAGACCACCGCCAGCTCAGAACCGAAGGTCACGAAGTAGGCCCAGTCCAACACCGCAACCTGCTTGAATTTGTATCCCTGTTGCGGGGATTCCGGCTGCGGATCGGTGAACAGGTGGCTGTTCACTTTGTAGATCTGCGTCACCTGGAACACAAACAGTACTGCCAGACCGATCCACAATGCGGTGGCGGCACCGGCGGTCAACAGCTTCAGGTTATCCGGGCCCAGCTTCCAGGTCAGCACCGCCAGCGCAATGTACATGGGAACGTTCATGACCAGGTAAAAATAGAAATCCTTTTTGGAACTCACTTCCAGGCCGCCGGACTTTTTGGGCTTGAAGTAGGTGGAACCCTTGGGCGTATTGCGTGCCTTGAAATAAAAGAAAATACCGTACAGCAACGCAATCACGCCAGTGGATGCAATCGCATAGCGCCAGCCTTCCGGCCCACCGTATAACAGGGCGACCGTAGGCAGGGTCATGGCCGCGGCGGCGGAACCAAAGTTACCCCAGCCACCGTAGACCCCTTCCGCCAGACCAACCTGCTTGGCGGGGAACCACTCACCCACCAGGCGGATACCAATCACAAAACCGGCCCCGACAAAGCCCAGCAGGAAGCGGCTCAGGGCCAGCATTTCGTAGCTGGTGGAGGACGCAAACAGGAAGCACACAAATGAGGAGAGCACGAGCAAACCGCTGTACACATGGCGCGGACCGAACTTGTCCACCAGAATACCGATGATGATGCGGGCGGGGATGGTCAACGCCACGTTCAGAATCATCAGGGCTTTGACCTGCTGCTGGCTCAGGTCGAAGGTTTCCTTAATGGCCGCCAGCAGAGGCGCATGGCTGAACCACACTACGAAGGTAATAAAGAAGGCGACCCAGGTCAGGTGCAATGTGCGAATACTGGGATTACTGAAATCCAGCAGATTCAATTTACCGCTATTCATCGGACTCTCCAGAAAAAATGACCTGCTCAACATAGCAACCGGTATGCCATCACCAGAAAAGTGCACAAAAAAGCGAAATGGCTTCTATTTTGGATCTCAGTTGATCACAAACACGGCAAAAAGCACCTTTATGGTGCCATTAGAGACCAAAGCGGCGTCTTTATTGATCACACAAGCGAATGATCGAATCCATGTTTTGCACCTTTGATGCACACAAACCAATCCAACCCAGACCATTAGGGTGCATTTTGCGGTTTGCCCTGCACCAGCTCCGTTAACCACCACCCCTGGCATAAGCCTTGCTAAATTCCCTGATATACAAGCAGATTTTCATGAGGCACCACGCGGTGAAAACGGAAAGCAGTAAACCGAAGCTGGTATTTGTGGGCAACGGCATGGCCGGCACACGCACCCTGGAAGAGCTCCTGACTCTGACGCCGGACAAGTACGACATCAGCGTGATCGGCGAAGAGCATTTCGGCAATTACAACCGGATCATGCTCTCACCGGTGCTGGCCGGCGAAAAAACCATTGAGAACATCATGCTCAACGATGACGAATGGTATCGCCGCAATAACGTCGTCTTTTATAAGGGCGAGCAGGCGGTGGCCATCGACCGGGTGAAACGCCAGGTCACCACCAGGAACGGCAAGTGCATCCCCTACGATCGACTGGTGCTGGCCACCGGGTCGACCCCTTTCCGCATCCCCGTGCCCGGCAATGATCTGACCAACGTGCTCACCTTTCGCGACATCGACGACGTCAACAACATGCTGCAGCTGAGTCGCCATAAACAACATGCTGCCGTCATCGGTGGCGGCCTGCTGGGACTGGAAGCGGCCAACGGGTTACGCAAGCAGGGCATGGACGTCACTGTGGTTCACGCCTATGATGCCATCCTCAACCGCCAGCTGGACAAAACCGCGTCCCGGCTGCTGCAGGACACCCTGGAGCAGAAAGGCATCCGGTTTCTGATGAACGCCGCCACGGATTCGATCCAGGGCAACGCCGACAACGAGGTCTGTGGACTGAACTTCAAGGACGGCAGACAGCTGGCGGTGGACATGGTGGTGATGGCCACCGGCGTCCAGCCCAATATCTCGCTGGCCAAATCCTGCGGCCTGCAATGTGATCGCGGCATTCTGGTGAACGATGTCATGCAGAGCTTCGACCCGGCAATTTACGCCGTGGGTGAATGCGTTCAACATCGAGGGCAACTGTTTGGCCTGGTGGCCCCGGGCTACGACCAGGCACGGGTATGTGCCAACCACCTGGCGGAACTGGGTATTGCCCGCTACACCCAGAAAGCGCTGGCCACCCAGCTCAAGATCACCGGCATACAGGCGTTTTCGGCGGGCCAGTTTGATCATGTGCCCGACAGCGAAGAAATCACGTTTTTTGATGGGCAACTGGGTCATTACAAGAAGCTGGTTATCAAGGACAACCAGCTGGTGGGCGCGGTATTGTATGGCGACACCCAGGACGGCGGCTGGTTCTTCGAGCTGATCCAGCAACAAACGGATATCTCACCGATCCGTGACCAACTCATTTTCGGCAAGGACTTCTGTCAGTGGCCGGAACAGGCGACCGCCCCCCTGCCTGCTGCAGCCTGACAGAATCACAGGGCGTAAGAACATGGTTAATAGAAGTACCTGCGCCTATTGCGGCGTTGGTTGTGGCATAGAAATCCATACCAACAGCGATGGCAGCACCAGCGTTAAAGGCGATTTTGAGCACCCGGCCAACTTCGGCAAGCTGTGCTCGAAAGGCTCCAGTCTGGCTCACACCCTGACCGGGGAAGGTCGCCTGCTGCACCCCAAAATCCATGGCCTGCGGGCCAGCTGGGAACAGGCCACCCACTACGTGGCCAGCGAATTCACGCGCATTATTGACGAGCATGGACCGCAGGCAGTGGCGTTCTATGTGTCTGGCCAACTGCTGACAGAAGACTATTACGTTGCCAACAAGCTGATGAAGGGTTTCATTGGCAGCGCCAATATCGACACCAACTCGCGCCTGTGCATGTCATCTGCAGTGGCGGCCTACAAGCGCGCCTTTGGCGAGGATTCGGTGCCCGCCAGCTACGAAGACCTGGAAATCGCCGACCTGATCGTGCTCACCGGCTCCAACACCGCCTGGTGCCACCCCATACTGTTCCAGCGCATCAAATCCGCCAAAGCCGCGCGCCCGCAGATGAAGGTGGTGGTGATCGATCCGCGCCGCACCGCCACCTGCGAGATCGCCGACCTGCACCTGGCCATCAAACCAGGTACCGACGTGGCCCTGTTCAACGGCCTGCTGAATCATCTGCAGGCCTCCGGCAAAACCGATGCCCAGTACATCCAGCAACACTGCGAAGGCTTCGAAGCCGCCATGGCCAGCGCCCGCCAGGCCGGTGACATCCAGCAGGTGGCGACCCTCTGCGATCTGCCCGCCAGCGACGTCGCCGAGTTTTATCAATGGTTCGCCGATACGGAGCGCACCCTGACCTGTTTCTCCCAGGGCATCAACCAATCTTCCCAGGGCACTGACAAGGGCAACGCCATTATCAACTGCCACCTGGCCACCGGCCGGGTGGGCAAGCCCGGTGCCTCGCCGTTTTCACTCACCGGCCAACCCAACGCCATGGGCGGCAGAGAGGTAGGCGGCCTGGCCAACCAACTGGCGGCGCACATGGAATTTAACCCGCAGGACCTGAAACAGGTGAGCGAGTTTTGGCAAGCGCCAAACATCGCACGCACACCCGGGCTAAAAGCAGTGGATCTGTTCGATGCGGTGGCCGCCGGCACCGTCAAGGCGGTGTGGGTGATGGGCACCAATCCCGCGGTCAGCCTGCCCAACGCCGGCAAGGTGGTGCAGGCCCTGCAACAGGCGGAACTGCTGGTGGTGTCGGACTGCATCGAGACCACCGACACCAGCACCTACGCCCAGGTTTTGTTACCAGCGGCAGGCTGGGGCGAGAAAGACGGCACCGTAACCAATTCAGAACGGCGTATATCGCGCCAGAAAGGCGCCCTGGAGCCCCTCGGGGAAGCCCGCCAGGACTGGCGCATCCTCACCGACGTGGCAGCGGCCATGGGCTTCGCTGAGCACTTCCCCTACACCACCGCCGCCGACGTGTTCCGCGAACACGCCCGCCTCACCCGGCTGAACCGCCACAGCCCCCGCAAACTGGATCTGGGCAATCTGGCGGAGCTCTCCGAGCAACAATATGACGAGCTGGCACCCGTACAATGGCCCGTGCTGGACAACATGGACAGCCAACGGCTCTACGGGGACGGTCACTTCAGCACCGACTCGGGCAAAGCCCGCTTTGTCGCGGTTGCATACAGCGGGGTCAGCCACCCGGTCAGCCCGGATTGGCCCCTGGCCCTGAACACCGGACGCATACGGGATCAATGGCATACCATGACCCGGACCGCCCTTGCGCCCCCACTCAATGCCCACAAGCCCGAGCCTTTTGTGGAGATCCATCCGGACACCGCCGCCGACATGGGCCTGGAGGACCAAAAGCTGGCCCGCATCCAGTCCCCCTGGGGCAGCGCCATCCTGCGGGTCAACGTCACCGACAGCCTGCGCCGGGGGGAACTGTTTGTCCCCATGCACTGGAACGATCAATGGGCCCGCGGCGCCCGCATCGGCGAACTGGTAAACCCGGCGGTGGACCCCATCTCCGGACAACCGGAATCCAAGCACACTCCCTGCCGCATCGAGCCCTGGCACCCCCAGTGGAGCGCCGTAATGCTGTCGCGGGACAACCTGCCGATTCCCGATTGCGACTATGCCGCAAAAATTCGGGGCAAGCACTTCTACCGATATGAGCTGGCGGGCGATGCCACCGCAACCGATTTAACGGCGCAAGCGCAACAGTTTGCCGACACGGACGCGGAGCCCTCTGTGCTGTATCAGGACCCACGACAACCGGCCATGCGCAGTGCCTGGCTGGACGCTGGGGGGCTGCGCACCTGCATCTATATAGGCCCCGGCAATTCCGGCATCATCGCCAACGCTGACCGCAACTGGCTCTCCGGCCTGTTCGGCAAACCGGAGCTGGACGCCATTGAGCGCAAAGCCCTGCTCTCCGGCAAGAGCCCGGCCGGTGTCGAAGACTGCGGTCGGACCATCTGCGCCTGCTTTGGTGTGGGCGAAAAAACCATTCTCAAGGCCATCCGCGAACACCGGCTCACAGACGCCGCCGCGGTGGGCAAACTTCTGAAAGCCGGCACCAACTGCGGCTCCTGCGTATCCGAAATCAAAGGCCTGCTGGCCGCCAACTGAGCGCATGCCCTGTGGAACGCACTACACAGGGCACCCAAATTGGGCAGCCGCCCCAATTAGTACAGCCGCTTTCTTAACCACATCCAGGGCCATTTCCAGGCCATTTTGCCGCTCACAAGCCATAGATTTTTGCACCATTAGAAAACACTTTTGCTCGCGTGCAGGGTTATATAGGTGCATTTTTTGAAGAGCGGCCACGCCACGCAAGATCCTTATTGGTGCGCTTAGCGGTGCACACCGACCCACAATAATGCATTTTGGCTTTTTTGGTTCGGTTTCAGCCATTTTCTTCACTTTTTTTGCCTCGTTTTGACCCCACGCCAGTTTTGGCACGCTAGGTGCTTTGAAGAGACCGAGAGAAATCACTATCAGGCCATCCCGGGAGTATCGCCCCGGTTTTCAGCAGTTAGATAGAGCGGAGTCCATCGTGAGCAAGCAAAAGTTAGTCGTTATCGGAAACGGCATGGTAGGCCAAAAATTCCTGGAGCAGTTTGCCGGCAAAGAGCAAGCCGCCAGTTTCCAAATTACTACGTTCTGTGAAGAGCCACGGGCCGCCTATGACCGCGTGCACCTGTCCGAATACTTTACCGGCAAAACGGCCGAAGACCTGTCCCTGGTACCGGAAGGCTTCTTCGAGTCCACCAGCATCGACATCCGTCTGGGTGACAAAGCCGTAGCCATTGATCGCAAAAACAAGGAAGTGAAGTCCGCCAAAGGCGACATCATTTCCTATGACAAGCTCGTGCTCGCCACGGGATCCTATCCGTTTGTACCTCCTATTCCAGGCAAAGATCGCCCCGAATGTTTGGTTTATCGAACCATTGAAGACCTGGAAGCCATCAAAGCCACCGCAACCAAAAGTCGCGTTGGCGTGGTTGTCGGGGGCGGTCTGCTCGGTCTGGAAGCAGCCAAGGCGCTGAAAGACCTCGGATTGGAAACCCATGTGGTGGAATTTGCCCCGCGCCTGATGGCGGTGCAGATTGACGAAGGTGGCGGCAAGATGCTGCGCACCAAAATTGAAGAACTGGGCGTGCAGGTGCACACCGGCAAAAACACCCAGGAGATCGTCGACGGGGATGAATGCACCCTGCGCATGAACTTCGCCGACGGCAGTCATCTCGATACTGACCTGATCCTGTTCTCGGCCGGCATCCGCCCCCAGGACGAGCTGGCCCGCCAGGCGGAACTGGCCATGGGCGAACGGGGCGGCATTGTCATCAACAATTACTGCCAGACTTCCGACGAAGACATTTTTGCGGTGGGGGAATGCGCACTCTGGAACAACCGGATTTTCGGTTTGGTGGCCCCCGGTTATCAAATGTCGCAAGTGGCAGCCGATGCCATCAGCGGTGAGTTCAGCTCCGAGTTCAAAGGCGCGGACATGAGCACCAAGCTGAAACTCATGGGTGTGGACGTGGCCAGTATCGGCGACGCCCACGGCATGACCAAAGGCGCCCAAAGCTACATCTACACCGACGAGCACAACCAGGTCTACAAGAAGATCGTGGTGAGCGAAGACGGCAAATACCTGTTGGGCGCCGTACTGGTGGGTGAAGCGGAAGAATACGGCACCCTGCTGCAGATGATGTTGAACAACATCGAGCTGCCGGAATTCCCGGACGCCCTGATCCTGCCCCAGCGCGGCGGCTCTGCGGCACCGGCCATGGGTGTGGACAAGCTGCCCGACACCGCGCAGATCTGCTCCTGTAACAACGTTTCCAAAGGCGACCTGTGTTGCGCCATCCAGGGCGGCATCACCGAACTGGGGGATCTGAAATCCGCCACCAAGGCGGCCACCTCCTGTGGTGGCTGTACCGCGCTGGTGGGCCAGGTGCTGAATGCGGAGTTGGAAAAGCTCGGCATCGAAGTGAAAAAAGATCTGTGCGAACACTTCCCCTATTCCCGCCAGGAGTTGTATCACCTGGTACGGGTGGAAGGCATTCGCAGCTTCGAGGAACTGATCGCCAAACACGGCAAGGGCAAGGGTTGCGATATCTGCAAACCCACCACTGCCTCCATCCTGGCTTCCTGCTGGAATGAACACATCATCGAGCCGGCCCTGGCCGGCTTGCAGGACACCAACGATTACTTCATGGCGAACATGCAGAAAGACGGCACCTACTCTGTCGTGCCCCGCGTACCCGGCGGTGAAATCACCCCGGACGGTTTGATCGCCATTGGCCAGATCGGCAAGAAGTACGACCTCTACACCAAGATCACCGGCGGCCAGCGCATTGACCTGTTCGGCGCCAAGGTGCACGAGTTACCGCTGATCTGGAAAGAGTTGATCGATGCCGGATTCGAAAGCGGACACGCCTACGGCAAATCCATGCGGACCGTGAAAAGCTGTGTCGGCTCCACCTGGTGCCGCTATGGCGTGCAGGACAGTGTGGGCATGGCGATCCTGGTGGAAAAACGCTACCGCGGCATCCGCTCACCCCACAAACTGAAACTGGCGGTGTCCGGCTGTACCCGTGAGTGCGCCGAAGCACAAAGCAAGGACGTGGGCGTCATCGCCACGGAAAAAGGCTGGAACCTGTACCTGTGCGGCAATGGTGGCATGAAGCCCCGCCACGCGGACCTGTTCGCCTCCGACCTGGACGACACCACCCTGATCAAGTACATCGACCGCTTCCTGATGTTCTACATCAAGACTGCCGACCGCCTGCAGCGCACTTCGGTGTGGATGGACAACCTGGAAGGCGGCCTGGACTACCTGCGCGATGTGGTCATTAACGACTCTTTGGGCATCGGTGAAGAACTGGAAGCCCAGATGAATCACCTGGTGGATACCTATCAATGTGAATGGAAAACCACCGTTGAAGATCCAGAGAAGATGAAGCGCTTCCGTCACTTCGTCAACTCGGATGAAACCGACAGCAATGTGGTGTTCGTGAAAGAGCGTGGCCAGATCCGCCCCGCCCGTGAAGACGAAAAACGCATTGACACTGTCGCCGTGTAATCAACCAACGTACGTCTCGTGGGAACGAGCAACACCAAGAGGATTCAAGCATGAACGCTAAAGCAGAACTGTCCTGGGTGCCTGTGTGCGATCTGGATGACTTACTGACCAACGTAGGGGTCTGTGCCAAGGTTTCAGACCGCCAGGTGGCCATATTCAAGGTGGCGGAAGGTGACTCGTTCAACCTCTACGCCATCGACAACCATGACCCTTTCAGCAACGCCAATGTGCTGTCCCGCGGCATTGTGGGCGACCTGAAAGGACACAACGTGGTGGCGTCACCGATTTACAAACAGCACTTCTGCCTGGAGACAGGCAAGTGTCTGGAAGATGACATCGAAATTCCGGTGTACAAAGTGCGCGAAAACGCCGGAAAAGTCGAAGTGTTTCTGGGCTCATAACGGGCCCGGAAACTCACCGAATCAGACTGGGGTGATTGGCCTTACCTCAGTCTGGTACGCCTCACTCTTGCCAATCGAGGCGTTGCTTGACTCAGCCCCTTCGGGGACTGGCTCAAGGTTGGACAGCAGCATGCGTACCGTCAGCAGTATCGACGGTGCAATGGGAATTTAGCGATACCGAACTCCCCTTAATACCCTTGAAGGTAGTTCCCATAGTGCTGCTGGGCCAGCCACCTAACCACTCCAACCTCACTAGCCGAACATCATCGGGCGCCGCGCCTCCAACTCCTCAGGCTTTACCAGTTGATGCACGATGAATCCAAACTCGTCTGTCCACTGCACCACATACTGTTCCGGGTCACAGATCAGCTTTTCATAGTATCGATTCAGGGCTTCCCGACAGGTGTGGTAGGTACCCTGCAGCAGCACATCGTCCTCGCCAACCACAAACTCCCGGACCAGCTCGAATACCTCGCCCTGGGCATCCACGCGACGCTTACGACGGATCCGACAATTAAAGACGCTTACCTTTTTCATGGGATTTCCTCCAGCAGATGATTTGGTAACAAAACGTGTTTCTGCAGAGGTAGACGGGGGGGCTCAGCGTGAAGTCACATGGGGATTGCGAACTGGTACTATTCCCCATTTTGGGCGGGACATAGTCACGAAAGCCCAATAAAAAACGGGGTAAGTGCCCATTACCCCGTTCATAATCAAACCATTAGCTAATCCAACCTATTCCACCGGACTGACGAAGCCCTCCGGTTTCAAGGCCAGCACAGAACAGGTGACCTCATTCAGGATGGACTCGGCGGTATTGCCGATCAGAAAGCCTTTGATGCCGGTGCGGCACACGGTACCCATGGTCAGCAAATCAATGCGGTTATCCCGCATATACAGCGGCAAGGCGTCGCGGGGGTTGCCCAGCACCGTTTGCATGACAATACCGTCACTGCCGCCGCACACGTCCTCGGTCAATTTCAGTAATTTGGTTTCGGCACTGGCGATCAGGTCCGCTTCCATTCCATCCAGCATATCCGCACTGCCCACGCCCCAGGCCGATAACATGGGCTCGCCAATCGGCTGCTGGGCATAGACCACGTGCAGCTGCGCGCCTTCCCGTTGCGCCTGGTCGTAGGCATGGGCAAGCACTTTTCGATTCAACTCAGCCGCACCCGGCTTGTCGGCAAACACATCCACAGCTGCAGCCACTTTACCGGGGCGGGTCTGCTCACGGATACACAGCACCGGGCACGGACACTTGCGCAGCACATGCTTGGTGGTACTGCCCATAAAGCGCTTGCGCCCCGGATGGCGGGTGGTGGCGTCCATGACCAGCAGATCATAACCGCCACGCACCACCTGCTTGATGATTTCCACAAACGGAATGCCCTTGGCCACTGCACAATCCACCCGGTCGTAGTTGGGCTTCAGGTCTGCCACCCGCTGCTGCAATGCGGCCAGCTGGGTTTCATACATTTCCTGTTCCAGATCCTGCGGCAGTTTGGTGGTCAGCCAGTTCTCGTATTCCTTTTCGATTTCCTCCACCACCCCGAACAGGGTCAGCTGGGCGTTATGTTGTCTGGCGACGCTCACTGCATGGGCAATGGTGGCGTCCTCCGCATAGCGATGAGGAACCGCCATCAAAATACGATTGTATGTGACCATAGGTTTCGTCTCCCCTATACCCGGGTTTTTATCAGAATAGCGGAAACGTTATGTGATAATTTGATCAAGCGCAATTGGAAAAGCGGTTTTCATGAACCTCGAATCGGGTTTCGTCGATCCAGTACACCCGATACAGTGCATCCTGATTGTTGAGGTATCGATAGTAACGGTCGATGGAAGAGCGGCAGGCGTAATAGCAGCCTTCCGACAGCACATCGCTTTCCCCATCGATAAAGTGGCGAATCACACGGAACGGCTCCCAATCGGTGGCACGTACCGCATCGGTTTTCTCCATGGAACAGGTGAAAAGGGCTTCAGTATGCATCGTCAGTTCTCCTACCGGGTGGTGCTCCAGGCTAAGGCATTGATCCCCATCTATGCCTCGATTTTCTAACTAGACGCGGCAACTTCAGGAAAAGTCACAATTTTTATTGAAACAATCCTTATTCGTAATGTTGCTTGAGTTTATCCAGGGCCCGCTGGTAACGCATTTTAACGGCACTGAGCGACATATCCATGATGTCGGCAATTTCCTTGAATTCCAGCTCGGCAATCCCCCGATAGACCACAATGCTCTTGTCTTCAGGGCCCAGGCGGTTGATCCAGCGCTCCAGCCGCAACCCCATCACATCCCGCTCCACCCCATGCTGGTCCGTGGCCAGATAATCGTCTTCACTGACGGAATCCAGGTCCAGCTGATCCTTGCGCTTGCGCAGCCAGGTCATGGATTCATTGTGGGCAATGCGGTACAGCCAGGTTTTGAAACTGGATTCACCCTTGAATCGGGCCAGGCCGTGGAACACCTTCAACATCACCTCATGAACCACCTCCTCCGCGTCGTGCACGGACCCCAGATAGCGGGTGCAGGTACGCATCAGGGCGTCCTGATAACGGCGCATCAGAACCTCATAGGCCAGGGTGACATGAGGCAGCTGCCGGCGGGCAATGGCCACCAGCTGTTCATCGTTTTTCTCGGCCAGTTGGGCCCGGATCGGCCGCCGGGCAACAGGGCGGTTCATACGGGGGTCAACGACTCAGGACAGGCGTGTGTGAAGAGAGGCCGGGTGTCAGTCTTCCTCTTCGGCCCAGGACTGGAACTTGAAGCTGCGGTTGACCAGTTGATGATTCGGCACCGACAGGCATTCACCCTGCTCGTTTTCAAGGATGGTATTGACAGTCCCCACCACCACCACAGTGCCGGTGAACTCTCCCACCGTGACCCCGTCACCCGGCTGCAACTGCTCGCGCACATAGACACCGGAAATGATGTTGTTGGACACACTGCGGGTTCCCAGGCCCAGGGAAATGGCCGCCGCCACGCCCAGGGAGCCCAGCAGAATGGCAAACACGATATTGAGCATCTGGGTCTCGATTTCCAGCTGCCCCACCGCCAGGGAAAAGGTGGTAACGAAAATAATGATCTGCGCCAGGCGGGCCACGGAAGACGCGTATTCCATCCCCATCTTATTGACCGCAGTGTGAATGCTCTGCTTGACCACATGGGCGATGAACATCCCCACCAGAATGACAAACAGGGCCCCCAATACCTTGGGCAGGTAGAGGATGAAATCATCCAGGATCACCGTGATGCGATCCAACCCCAGGGTTTCTGCCGCGGTCAGGGTGACGATCAACAGGATGAAGAAATAGATAAATTTCCCCAGCAACTCACTGGGTGCTTTTTCCATCCCGGCTTTGGCCATGGACTCGGTCAGGCCGATGCGCTGGCACAGGCTGTCCAGCCCCAGCTTGGCCAACAGTTTGGCGGACCAGCGCGAAAGCAACTTGGCCAGCAAGATGCCCACCACCAGGATCACGATGGTGGCCGCCAGGTTCGGCAGGAAAGCGGCTATTTTGTTCCAGAAACTGGCGGTGGAGTTAACGATGTTCTGGGTCCATTGCTCGATGTCCACGGAAAATTCCCCCTGATCCGTTGGTTGGGTTAATGAAAAAAAGCTGGAGCGTTCACTGCTGGAGCGTTCACTGAGAGTCAGATGGTGGCGCAGGACGCCGCTCGCGGCCGGGTGGACGCCGGCGGGCCGCCGGACGGGTTGGTTGACGCCGACGGCTGGCGCCGTAAAGAGACGCACCGAAGCCGCTGAACAACATCCAGAACCAGCTCATAAAGAACGTCATCACATCCCGGGTAGCGGTTTGCTGCTTGGCGTGGGACAGCACCTTGCGCAAGGACTGGTCCGGGTCAAAGGCCTGGCCCGGCTCACCTGATTCCTGTTTCAACCAGGCCTCAACCTCATCGTGTTGAATGTCCGGAGAATTCTGCTGTTCTTCTTTCATATTCTGCTATACCTGCCCGCCATTGTCCTGGAGTCTATCATACCTGTATCAAGCACTTGGCGTTTAGACGCAGGGACGTGATATAAAGTCACAATTAAAATACACCAGAACCACCACATCCGAGGCCCACAACGAACGTAATGAATGCCCGATTCCTTGCCCTGCTGGCGGTGCCGTTATTCCTGATCAGCAGCCTTGGCTTCGCGAACTGCGATGCCCTTGAGCCCCAGCTGACGCGCCAGGAGCGCCAACTCAGCCAACTGGAACAGCAACGGGAAGCCCTGGATGAGCTGCTGCAGGGGCAAATCAAGGACAGCTTTGTGCTGGCGGATGTGGTGGACGTGTCCCTGGACGTTACCCTCGAGGTCTTGAGAGCCGAACGCAGCCTGCGACAGAAGCTGGGGCAAGCGCAACAGGTCACCCAATCCGCGCCGGAGGGCTTCGAATCCTGCCCCCAGCTGGCCCAGCGCTGGGAAGGCCAGGCCAGGCAGATTCGAGGCCTCGAGCAGGTCATCAACCAGCACCTGCTGCACCTGTACCAACTGCCCCGCAATTCCCGCCTGGCCCTGGTGCGGGAAATCACTCAGTGGCAGAACCTGTATCAATTGGAATCCCAGGTCCAGGAGTGGGCCAAATCCCAGCCGCAAGATGAAGCCATCCAGACTCTGAACCAGGCAATTCGCGACTGGATCAGTTACTGGCGCAGCTCCACCCGCATCTGGCTGGCGCAGCTGGTCAGTACTCAGGCGCGGGCGGTGACCTCGAACGAAGTATGGAGCAACACGCTGAAAGTCCCTCATCCGCAGTCCGGCATCGACTGGGGCATCACGGTGGACACTGCCCAGCAGTCAGCACTACTGGACTGGCTGGAGATTCTGGAAGAGGCGCACCGGGCGCTGGTGCGGGAATCCGGCAAATGGCGCAACCAGCACATCTGGTCCCAGGGCTGGATCAATTTTTTCAGGGAGATGAGTCACCCCGGCCGCTTCTGGCAACAACTGGTCACCGAAATCCACAGCGCGCCCACCAATCTGGTGGATGCGATCACCCGCCCCT
Organism: Ketobacter sp.; assembly: GCF_003671495.1. GTDB lineage: Bacteria > Pseudomonadota > Gammaproteobacteria > Pseudomonadales > Ketobacteraceae > Ketobacter. The sequence continues at coordinate 56,734 of NZ_RCHN01000033.1, forward strand.
TTATCCGCGACTATCGGCGGGCGGTGAAGCAGGACAAGCGGGGGGAAACCCTGTCCAGCTGGTTCCTGCAGGCGCTGGCGCTGCTGGCCATCATGTCGGCGTTGCTGAAACTGGCTGCCATGGCCCCCCAGTTGCTGTCGCAGGCCCAACAGCGCTTGTTGAGCAGCCTGCAACACCGGGGGCTGATCCAGTTCAACGCCGCAGTACTCTGGTTCATCAAACCCAATGCGCCCTGGTTTGTGGTGTTCGTGGGCGCCAACGTCATTGCGGAGTTCCTGCCGGACAACTGGATCATTCTCAACTGGCTGGCACCGGTCGGCACGCTGTATGCCACTTTCCGCGCCGTGCGGGTGATCATGGAGTGGCTGATTGCCCGCACCTTCACCCGTTCCGGCCAATTCGTTTCCAGCCATACCGCCAGCCAACAGACCCAGGATGCGCAACGGGTGTCCTGGCTGGTACTGCTGGGCATTCTGGCCTGGATTCTGGTGAAAGGCACCGGCGGCGGTTACCTGATGTTCTTTGTGATCATCCTTATCGGCCTGCTGTTGTGGCTCACCCTGCTGTGGCTGATGTTGCGCTACCGTGAACCGGTTGCCCGCTTTTTGCTGTACGCGGCCGGCAAGGGCACCAGCAAAAAACTGGACCCGAAGACCGCCCAGCGCTGGTGGATGATGCCGGCGTGGCCACTGCTGCTGGTGGCCGCCCACATCGCGGATATCGTGGTTCACCTGCACCAGAAACTGTTGATCTTTGATACCTACCGCTCCGTGTCAGTGAAGATGATTCGCATCCGGCTGGCCGCCGAAGCCAAAGAGGATGAGCAGGAGGATGAAGACGAAGCGTTACCGGATGCCAGCTATTCGGACTGGATGCGTTGCAATAACAAAGCCTGGGTAGAGGCCTATGACATCAATACCGTCCTGCAGCCAATCCAGAACTGGAACAAGGAGAAAACAGACGACAACGTGCTGCTGATTGTAGGTGACCAGGGCAGCGGCAAAACCGCCCTGATCAACCGCCTGAGCAGCGCCTGGAAGGACACCCCCATCAGTGTGTTGAACATTCCCGCCAAAACCACGGACCCGGATACGGTGCTGCCCCTGATTGCCCAGCACCTGTGCATTCCGGAGCTGGACAACGTGGCTGAGCTGGTAAAACTGGATGCAGAGCTGGAGCCACAGATTGTGGTGCTGGACAACACCCACAATCTGTTCCTGTCCGAGGTGGGCTGCCTGGACGCCTATCGGGCCCTGAATCAATGTCTCAACGCCCACCTGCAGAACATCTTCTGGGTGGTGGTCATGCATGCCCCCAGCTGGACCTACCTGAGCTGTGTCTTCAACCGGGAGCTGCGCTTCAGCCAGGTGTTCAAAATGCCCAAGTGGTCTCCTTCTGACATCCGCAAGCTGATCCTGTCCCGGCACCAGGGCAGCCGCCGTCGCATCCGCTACGATGAGTTATTGCTCTCAGCGTCAGCCGGCAGCGAATCCAGCAGCGTCCGGGCCGCCAATTCGCGGGTCTTCAATATTCTGTGGGAGCAGAGCGGCGGCATTCCCCAGGTGGCCATTCACCTGTGGCTGGATGCCGCCCGCACCAAGGATAAAGTCGTGGACCTGGGCGTGCCCACCAAGCCCAACAGCAACGCCCTCAAGCCGCTGAAAGACGATCTGTGTTTTGTGTTCGCCGCCATTGTGATCCACAAATCCCTCAGCAGTGAGGAGCTGATCCTGGTGACCCATTTTCCGGATGCGATTGTCCGCCACGCCCTGAAGCAGGGGCTCAATCTTGGGCTGTTATGGCGGGATGACAACAAACGCTACCGGATTCAACCCAGCTGGCAGGGCACTCTGAGTGCGTTCCTGGCCAGTAAAAACCTGTTGTGGGATATCTGATCTATGGACAACGCAACCCTGGAAGAATTAGCCGCCTTCGGTGAATTGCTGGATTTCAGCCGCATATTCATGCTGGTGGCCGCCGCCATTTTTCTGTGGATGGTGAACAGCCTGGTGCGCCGCTTCAGCCAGAAACTGATGGAAAAAATCCCCACCCGGCGCTTTCTGATTTTGCAGACCTCCACTCTGATCACGTTTCTGTGGTACTTCGGTGGCGCCTATTGGATGATCGTGGGTATCCTGCAGCCGCCAACCGAAATGCTGCTGGCGTTAGGTGGCAGTGCCGCGGTGGCGGTGGGCTTTGCCCTGAAAGATGTGGCCGCCTCCATCATTGCCGGATTGATCCTGTTGTTCGATCGTCCGTTTCAGGTGGGGGACCGGGTCAGCTTTGGCGATACCTATGGTGAGATCGTCAGCATCGGCCTGCGCTCCGTGCGGCTCAGCACCCTGGACGACAACCTGGTGACCATCCCCAACAGCCGCTTTATCACCGAAGTGGTGTCCTCCGGCAATGCCGGCGCCCTGGACATGATGGTGGTCTGCGATTTTCACCTGGCGCTGGACGCCGACCTGGAACTGGCCCAACAGCTGATCCATGAAGCCATCGTCACCAGCCGCTTCGTCTATCTGAAAAAACCGGTGACCTTTGCCATCAACGAAGTGGTGGTGGCGGAACGCCTGGCGATTCAGATCCGTGCCAAATCCTATGTGCTCGACGTACACTATGAAAAGGCCTATCAATCGGACATCGTGACGCGGGTGTCGCGACTGCTGGTGGAACACGGCATCGCCCGCCCCCTGCTGAACAGTTTGTCCCCTCTCACCACGCAAATTGCCGAAACACACAATACCCCACATTGACCCCCGGTACGCCAGCACCGCACTGATAGGCTTAACAAGACCACACCACCCCCTAAACGGCGTAGGGGCGATGGCCGGCTGCGCTGCCACCATCGTCCAACTAGGCGCAGGCGGGGGCTTCGGGTATAATGCGCCGACTTTTTCGACCTATCCATTCACCCTACAGACACAAAGGTTTAATCATGGGCTTTAATTCCGTTCCTGCCGGGAAAGACATTCCCAACGAGATCTACGTCGCCATCGAAATCCCCGCCAACAGCACCCCGATCAAATATGAGATCGATAAAGACAGCGATTGCGTGTTCGTTGACCGATTCATGGCCACCCCCATGTTCTATCCTGCCAACTACGGCTATGTTCCCAACAGCCTGGGCGAAGACGGCGACCCGCTGGACGTATTGGTGGTGACACCCTATCCAGTGATTCCCGGCTCTGTGATTCGTGCCCGTCCGGTGGGCGTGCTGAACATGTCCGACGAAGCCGGCTCCGATGCCAAGATCCTGGCCGTGCCGCACGACAAGCTCACCGTGCTCTACAAAGACGTGAAAGAATATTCCGATCTGCCGGAACTGCTGATCAAGCAGATCGAGCATTTCTTCGAAAACTATAAAGATCTGGAACCCGGCAAGTGGGTGAAAGTGGATGGCTGGGCCGGCTCTGAAGACGCCAAGGCCGCCATTCAGAAAGCGGTTGACGCAGCGGCCAAATAAGCCGCGCTTCGCAAAGCAAAAAAGGGCCTCCGCAAACGGGGCCCTTTTTTATTGGATTCCACGCTTCATTTCAGCATGGTGCGGAACCCCAACCATTTCGCCACCATGGCATTAAGGCCATCCATATCCAGCGGTTTGGACATGAAATCGTTCATCCCCGCCTTGAAACATTCCGCCATCTCGTCCCGACCGTTGCCGGTCAGCGCCAGGATCGGCACCTTGGAATACCCCTCCAGCGTACGCAGGCGGCGGGTGGCTTCCATCCCGCTCAGTCCCGGCATCTGGCAGTCCATCAGCACCAGATCAAAGGGGTGCTCCCGCGCCCTGGCCAGGGCCTGGTCTCCGCTTTCCGCGCAGGTCACCTGCAAGCCCCGGCGTTCCAGCATTTTCTGCAGCAACATCCGGTTCACCCGGTCATCATCCACCACCAGGATGTGGGCAAAATGGGGTGCGGATTGCATCTGCACCGGTTCCAGGTTCGGGGCCGGCTGATCATGCACCGGAGCCAGACACAGCTCCACACAAAAGGTGGAGCCCTTACCCAACTCACTGGTGACGCTGATTGAGCCTTGCATCAGCTCCGCCAGCTGCTTGCAGATATGCAGCCCCAGGCCGGTGCCACCGTGGGAACGATTAACCGAGGCATCCGCCTGCTCATAAACATCAAACAGGTGATCCAGGCTCGCGGTTGGAATGCCGCTGCCGGTATCCTCCACCCGCAGCTGGACACGACGCCCGTCGCCAGCCGTACCGGGCAGACCGCGTACGCCCAAACGCACCCGGCCGCGGGCGGTAAACTTGAAGGCATTGCTCAACAGGTTGTACAGGATCTGGCGTACCCGCACCGGGTCACCTTCCAGCCAGTGCGGTACCGAACCATCCATGTCCAGATCGAACACCACGCCGGGTTGCACCTGGGGCATCAGAAAGGTCACGGTGTCCTGCACCAGCTCCGGCAGGGAAAACGGAATGGCTTCCAACTGGATTTTACCCGCCTCCCCTTTCGACAGATCCAGAATGTCGTTTACCAATGCCAGCAGGTGATGGCCGGAATCGTGAATCATGCGCACCTGCTCCGACTGCTCGTCATCCAGCGAACTGGTTTCCAATAACTGGCAGAAACCGAGAATACTGTTGAGGGGCGTACGCAGGTCATGGCTCATCTGGGCAAAGAACAGGCTCTTGGCCCGATTCAATTGCGCCGTGACCTCCTCCCTGGACACCGCCTGCCGGGCGGTTACCACATTATGATAATTGCGCAGCCCCGCCACCAGGCAGGACAGCAGTTTTACGTTATCCAACTCGGTCTTGGTGCGGTAATCGTTGATGCCGTATTCCAGGATGACTTTCATCTCGGGTGCATAGCCCGGCTGCCCGGTGCGCAGGATCAACTGGATTTCGTCGTTATGCAGCTCTTCGCGAATATGGCGCACCAGTTCCAGGCCGGAGTCGTCCGCCTCCATCACCACATCAATGAATGCCACGGCGATATCGTGGTGATCCTGCAGCACACTGCGGGCTTCAGCGGCGGAACGGGCCGTCAGTATCTGGATGGAATGGCCCTGGAAAGAGAACGACGCGAACACCAGCTTGGTCACCGCCAGCACGTCCTCTTCATCATCCACAATCAACACTTTCCAGTGAGGCGTCTGTCGATCCTCAGCGGGAGTGTCATCGTCATCATCCGCGAACAAAGGCGAATCCCAATTAGGACTGGACGCCACCATCAGCCTACACCTGCCGTTGCCACATTGTCAGTTTCACCCGGTGCCGTCAGCGGAATGCGGATACGGAAATGCACGCCCTGCGCCGTGTCATTGAGCAGAACCACCGTACCCGACAGCACCTGTGTCACCAGATTATAGAGAATATGGGTGCCCAGACCACTCCCGCCCTTGCTGCGGGCGGTGGTCACAAAGGGGTCGAAGATCCGCTGACGGATGCTTTCGGCAATCCCCTTGCCGTTGTCAAAATAGTCAAACACCAGACCATCCGCATCCCGCTGCACCCGCATGATGATCTCACCGGACTCCATGTCCTCAAAACCATGCAACAGTGAGTTCATCACCAGATTGGTAATAATCTGCGACAGTGCCCCGGGTGAACTCACGATGGTCAGGTCGTCCGGAACCTCCAGCCGCACCCGGTGCCGGGTTCGCTTCAGCTTGGGGTTCAACGACATCAGGACACTGTCGAAGTATTCTTTCACATCGAACGGCCGCACATCGTCGGAGGATTGATCCACCGCCACCATTTTGAAACTCTTCACCAGCGCGGCAGACCGTTCCAGGTTTTTGCTGATCATCTGCACGGTTTCTTTCATCTCCCCCATGGCCTCGGCAAAATCCCGTTTGGTGAGGCGGCCGGATTCAAACTTTTCACTGAGCTCCCGAAACGATTGGGAGAGGTGCGAGGATGCAGTGATACCAACACCGATGGGCGTGTTGATTTCATGGGCCACGCCCGCCACCAGGCTGCCCAGGGACGCCATTTTCTCCTGCTCCACCAGCTTGCCCTGGGTCGCCCGCAGATTCTCCACAGTATCGCTCAGCACGGTCATACTTTGCTGCAGTTCCATGGTGCGCTCATTCACTTTACGCTCCAGATCCTGGTTCAGTTGCAGGATCTCCTGTTCTTTTTCCCAGCGTGCCCGGTCGTATTCCTGCAGCACATCCAGCATGGAATTGAAGGACATGATCAGATCCCCCACTTCATCCTCGGATTCCACCTTGGCCCGCTTGCCATAATCCTTGGTTTCCGCCACCAGTCGGCTGACCGCATTCAGATCCTTGATGGGGCGAACGATGGTGCGCCGGGAGGCCACTGCAAGATAACCGGCCACCAACAGGGCCACCCCACCGGCGATGCCCACATAGAGCAGTGTTTGCTGGAAGTGCTGGTTGATGGTGGCCAGCGAGGCCACCAGGCGAATGTAACCGATGATCTCGCCAGAGGACATCACCGGTGTCACCGCCACCAGATGGCCGCCGACACGGGCAATGTGAGTGGTGCTGGACGTCACCAGCTCCACCTCTGGCACGGCCGCGGCATCACCATAGTTGGCAAAGGTGTTGAGGCTGCCGTCCAGGGGGTTGAGCGCATACACCGTGGCTGAAATCACCTGCGGCGACTGCTGCAGGATCTCCAGAATCCCTTGGGCCATGTCTTCCCGTTCAAACACCAGGGCCGGTTCCACCATGGTGGCCAGCATCAGGCTGTCGGTGCGCGCCTGGTCGCTGGCAATCTGCATAAAGTGCTTGGCAGTGTTCATCAGGCTGGGCCCGCTGATCAGCATGACGCACAGGAACGCCACACTCAGGATCGAAAAGAAAATTTTCTGTCCGAAGGTAAGTTTACCCATAGGTCACCTCGGCCTGGCCACAGACAGCAGCGGTGCCGCCACCACCAGGTCGGATGCCGACAGACGCTCGCGGTTGAGGTAAATCACCATGCGCCCCCGTTCGATCTCCAGGGCAAACAACGCGTGGCTGTCTGCCTCCACTTCCGGGGAGGCAATCCACAGCACGGACGCCTCACCTTCGGCCAGGCTTTGCAACCAGGCCAGGGTCTTGCCGGCAGGTGGCTGATACAGGTAGACAAGCCGGCAATGCCGGAACTCGCTGGCGGCAGGCGGCGGCGCATGATTGGAAAAGCTGAGCACATTGACCGGCAGTTGCTGAATATTGCGGCTCGCAGTCGCCTCCCGCAGCACCTTCGCCAGTGCCTCCCCCTGCTCGACAATGCAGATGGTGAATGCCGACTCACTGCCGGCATCGGGCCAGGTGACATAACTGGCTATCTTATAGATGTAGGCGGCCTGCACTTTGTTATAGGCAGCACTTTCAACGGGTTGCGCCCCCACCAGGGGCGCCAGGGCAGTGCCCAACAGCCCCCCTGCCATGCGCAACAACAAAATGCCCAAGCTGCGCCTAGGGTTGTGGTTCATCGCCTTTCGAGATCCTGATCATTCGCCCTCATCCTTGATTGGTAGCAGGATATCTTGTCGATTATAGACTGAAGGGCTGGTTGGTTCCTGCATTGAGTCTATTCTTCATAATATAATCAGCGACGGAGTTCAGCCTAAAAGGATTTAAGTATGACGGACGACAGCCTGCTTTTTGCAGAGGATGATACCACTCCTGGCGCCGACACCCCTGCAGAAGCGCCCATCCGCCCCTGGAACATACTCATCATTGACGATGAGGAGGAAGTCCACAAGGTCTCCCGCCTGGTGCTTGGAAAGATCCGCTTTGACAAACGCCCCCTCCATTTCTTCCACGCCTATTCCGCCGATGAGGCGAAAACCGTTTTCCAGCAGCAGCCGGACATCGCCCTGGCCCTGGTGGATGTGGTCATGGAAACCGATCATGCCGGCCTGGACCTGGTGGACTGGATTCGGCGTCAGCAGGGCAACCTTCACACCCGCCTGGTATTGCGCACCGGGCAGCCCGGACAGGCGCCGGAGCATCAGGTGATTGAGGACTACGACATCAATGACTACAAGGACAAAACCGAGCTCACCGATATCAAGATGAAAACCCTGGTGTACGCCGCCCTGCGTTCCTACCGGGATATCATCACCATCGAGCAAAGCCGGCGCGGCCTGGAGCGGGTGATCGAGGCCACCTCCACCATCTATCAGAACTTCTCCATGGGCTCCTTCGCGTCGGCGGTGCTGCAGCAGATCAGCAACCTGCTCTACACCAATCATGATTCCATCTACGCCTCGGCGGTGCGGGCCATGGCCGCCAGTCACGGCAAAAACGCCGACCACTACGAAGTGATCGCCACCACGGGCAATCTGGCGGAAACCATGTCTGAGGCGTCCCATAAGGAAATTCCCGAGGAGATCCGACGCGGTTTTGACGAGGCCCTGGCGGCGCGCAAAAGCATCCAAATCAACAACGCGTTCTTCGGCTACTTTGTCACCAAGCAGGGTAACGAGCACTTACTCTACGTCTGCCCCGGTAACAACCTCAGCCAACTGGAGCTGCATCTGCTGGAGATCTATTCCAACAACGTGGCCATCGCCCTGGAAAACCGCAAGCTGCACCAGGAAATCGAGGCCACCCAGCGGGAACTGATTTATCGCCTGGGAGAGGCCGTGGAAAAACGCTCCAAGGAAACCGGCGGACACGTCAAACGGGTAGCCCTGATCTCCGAATTGCTGGCCAAAAAGGCCGGCCTGGATGAGCAGCAGGCCACCAACATCAAACTGGCCTCGCCGCTCCATGACATCGGAAAAATTGCCATTCCCGATCGCATACTGAACAAGCCCGGCGCCCTGGAAGACCATGAATGGGAAACCATGAAAACCCATGCCCACGTGGGTTATGAGATGCTGAACAGTTCCAACAAGCCGCTGCTGGAACTGGCCGCCACCATCGCCCGGGAACACCATGAAAACTGGGACGGTTCCGGCTACCCCAACGGCCTCACCGGTGACCGTATCCAGATTGCCGGCCGTATCACCGCCCTGGCGGATGTGTTCGATGCCCTGGGCAGTCGGCGCTGTTACAAAGAGGCCTGGCCCCTGGAGCAGATCGCCACCGAAATCCGCCGCCTGTCCGGCACCAAGTTTGACCCTGAGCTGGTGGACATTCTGCTGGACAATCTGGAGGAATTCGCCGCGTTCCGCACCCGATACCCGGATTAAGGCACGGCCTCAGCCCAGCACGAATTCTTCCAGGTGATTGTTCAGATGCATCACATGGGCCTGTTCGTACTCGTCCTTACTGAGTTCGCCATAGGCAAAATGGGGTTGCAGCTCACCGGCATAGTCCCGAAAGGCCAGCAGGGACTGCCGCAAACGCTGTAATGCCAGAGCCGGGTCACCCTCCACTGCCAGTGGAGGGGCACCGGGGATCGCCTCATCCAGGCTGTGATTCATGGATCCTTTACCGGCGAAGACGGCAAATGCCAGGCTGCCCAGGGTATTCTGGAACAGCCAGGATTTGGGCTGGGGGTAGCCGGACATGGAATACTCAACGCTCTGGGCCAGGTGGGTATAGACCTGGAACAGGTTCCAACTGCCCGCTTTCTGTACTTCAGCCTGTTGCAATCGATCCAGCTGCGCCAGGGCCGCTGCCACCGTCAGAGGAGTAACCTGCGGCGCGCCCGCTCCCTGGGCCCGGCTCAGGATTGGCGCCGTCACGATCACCGCACCGGCTGTGCCGCCCAATGCCAGGAATTGTCGTCGATTCATACCCGCCCCACCTGTTAATTGGATGAAGAGTTGTTGAACGTTGCCAGCTGCTCCGGGGTGGCCTCGGTCTGGTACTTGGCTTTCCACTCGTTATAAGGCATACCGTACACCTGTTCCCGGGCAGCATCATAATCCAACTCTACACCCCGTTCCTGGGCCGCCGTCACCATCCATTTGGACAGGCAGTTACGACAGAACCCGGCCAGGTTCATCAGCTCTATGTTCTGCACCTGTTTGTTGTCATCCAGGTGTTGCAGCAGGCGCCGAAACACTGCCGCTTCAATTTCAGTTTGTTTATCCATGCTGGTGCTCCCCATTGAATTGTTGGCAGGCCGCTGGAAACTCGATATTCAGATAACCCAATACGCGGTCTCGTCTTTCCAGTGGTGTTGTCTTGCATACTGTAACATGACGATGGACGGGTACGCTCCCGCATCGAAACAGGCATATAAATTTTGTCTTTTGTCTCACGCGTTTGAGTGGACGTTATAGGCTTATCAATATACAAAAAGACTATTTACTGTACGCACCAATCTAGTACGATTGTCCCTAGGTATCCTTGGAAGTCAGGTTTTGGATTGCCTGCAGCGCGGTTTGCAAACACCCAATTACAACGCAAAAGCACTGCATAACAAGAACGTTAATAACTATTCCAACTTAAAAAAACGTATCGAGGCGCACATCGTGATCATCTTAAAACGCATGCTGCTGTTAATAGCAGTATTGGGGCTGGCTGCCTGTGACCAGGCCAATATTGTAACTCCCACCAACAACTCTGTTTCCATCGAGAAACCCGTTACCTTTCAGATTGCCTTTACCGGCAGTGCCGCACCAACGGATCTTTCGATTCAGTTGAACACGGTGGATGTCACCGACCTGTTCACCGTCACCGATGTTAACGCCAGTGCCGATGGTGCCCTGCTGGCGGACCACGTCTTTTCGGGTCGTAACATTTTCCGAGTCACGGCCTACAACCAGATCAAACAGGTGGCGTTCTATTACGACACCGAAGGGCCGGAGATCCACATTCTGGATACCGACCGTGATGCACTCACAGTCACCGGTTATGTGTCCGATCCCGCCGGGGTGGAAAGCCTGACCCTGGACGGCGTGGCGGTGGAGTTGGGGGCCGGTAACGCCTTCACCACCTCGTTTGTGGATCAGCCGTTCAACACCTTTGTGGCCCTGGACGGATTCGGTCACTCCAAAACCACCGAGATCGCCCGCGGCGATAACGAATTCAACGGCATCGCAGCCCGCCTCAACCAGGGTGGCCTGGACTTCCTGGTGAATGTACTGGAAGGCGAGCTGGCCAAAGCGGACTTCCAGGAAATCGTTGATAACATTGGCACCATAAAACTGCTGGATGCCGGTATCTTCGACCTGAACCTGACGGTCACCTCCCTGAACCTGGACAACATCGACATTGGCCTGGACGTGCAGGACGACGAGAAAATCGATACTTCTCTCTATACCCAGAACTTTGAACTGGGCGTAAGCCTGAGCGGCCGGGTGTGGATTCTGTTCATTCCGGTCAACTGGAGTTCCGGCGCCACCATTCAGATGGACGAGCTCTATGTGGGCACCGACCTGCTGCTGGATATCCTGAACTCGGATCTGGACATTTCCCTGTCCAGCACCACCGTGGACCACTCTGCGATCGCCATCGACCTGCACAATACCCCCAACATCCTGAACTTCATCGACATGCTCACCAGTGCGGTGGTTAACATCATCGCCCCGCTGTTTGAAGATCTGTTCATCACCATTCTGGAAAAAATCATCATCCCCATCGTGTCCGACTTCATCAAGGACATTCCCATCACCCTGCAACTGGTGACCCTGGACGATGGCGAAGAACTGATGATCCGGGCGCTGCCGACCTACCTGGATTCTTTCGGCAACGGCATCAGCGTGGACCTGGGCACTCGCATCTGGGCTCCGAATCCTCCGGCCGGTATCCCCGGTTCCCTGGGTTCCCTGTATGTAGAGGGTGAAACGCCCAGCCTGGGCTCCACCACCCCAGACGGCATCCCGTTCCACTTCGGTGCTTCCATTTCCTCCAACGTGATCAACCAGGCCCTGCATGCGGCCCACGAAGCCGGCGTGACCACCATGGACATCAGCCCTGGCTTCTACGCCAACGCCACACCGGCCGGGATTGCGGTGTACACTCCGGCGGATTCTGAAATCGATGAAGCCGACCAGATTGGCATGCGCATCGAACCGGCTTCGGCACCCTACATCAAACTGATGCCATCAGACGGTGTGGCCGGTGTCTTCGCCTGGTATGACGTCAAGCTCACATTCGACCTGTACAAGGCGGAATGGGGTGAGTACCGCACCCTGTTCGGCGTCACCTTCAATCTGGAAGTGCCGTTCGAGGTGAACTCCACGGAAGACGGCTTCCTGAGCATTGGTATCGAGCAGCTGCCCACCATCCACATCACCAAAACCGATGCCACCGGCATGATTGTACTGCCCCCGGGCTTCATCAACTCCACCCTGGACTTCTTCATGCCCGCGGTTATGCCACGGCTGGCGGAGGAGCTGAAAGTGGTGCCCCTGCCCCGCATCTATGAGCACACCCTGCTGATGCGCGACTTCTGGATCGCTGGCTCCGGCAACAACAACCTGTCCCTGGCCGGTGATCTGATTCCCGTCAGTGTTACCGCAGCCGCAACCGCGCCGGAAACCACCGTGGAAGACGTGGTGACCGAGGACGTTACGGTGAAGGTTGAGTCTGTAGATGCCAACGGTGTGGTGACGTCCAAAGCAGTGACCGTGAATAACGGTGAAGTGACCATCGACATCGACGGTCTCAACCCCAATCCGGATCTGGGTCTGCTGGAGTACCGCTATCGGGTTGACGGCGGCGGCTGGTCCATCTGGAAACGTCGCGATGAGATCCACCTGAGCCGACTGCTGGCCGGTAACCATACGGTGGAAGTCTGCTCCCGCACCCCCCTGCTGAAGCGTGAACTGTCCTGCCCGGTGGTGGAGTTCACCACCACCGTGGCCCAGTAAGCCGCTCCTCAGGCAATAAAAAAACCGGCCCTGGTGGCCGGTTTTTTTTGCCTTGCTGTTTTCTTCGTGGAATCAGGGAATCAGCGAATCCCAGAAATCACAGGTGGTGGCAGCCAATCCCGTCTCCACAGTACTGGCCAGCTGCAGGCTGATGCTGAGATCCGAGGCGCCATCATACGGGGGCCACGCCACAAGCCCTTCCCGATTGGGATCTCCGGCGAAAGCAAATTGGCTCCAGTACCCTTGCACGGCCGCCCGCACCGGTTCAATCAATACCGGCGCCAGGGTGGCACTGGGGTTGCCGAACACATAGGGCAGTTCCATGGCATGAAACGCCGGCGGCAAATCAAAGCTGTAGAGCCACACAGAAGAGCCCATGGCCTGGGTCAAACGCGCCAGGTTGCGGGTGGGGCAACGGAAGACCTGATCGGTCATCAGTTCCACCAACTTGCTGTTGGCCAGATCATCGCTCGCAGGCGCATAGAGTGCCTGCAGCGGTGTCACCAGCGGCGGCGGATAGGTGGCGGCAATGTACTGATTGAACTCATCGATGGTGGACACGGACGGCGCCGCGCCGATGAGCTGGAACAAGCCCCACTCATTGCGGTTGGTACCCACCAGGATGGGCCCCGGGTTGTATTGACCACTGGCGATCAGCTGCACCGGTTGCGCCGGCAGAATGTTGCTGTCTGGCACCACGGTGGGAGACCAGCCGGCACCGAAAATGCCGGCATCCGCCCCCCAGGCTACCAATGCCTCCGCCGGAACCTGACGCAGGCAGGACAGTCGATCCACCCCTTCACCACAGAAGGTTTGCAGCAGCGCCTCACTGACGCTGTCCGACTGCTGCCTGGTGTTCACCGGCAAGCCCCCCACACAGACCGCGCTCTCCATAATGAACTGGGCGGCCAGGTTCTGGCTGCCGGGCGCCACCATGTGTACACAGGTGCTCATGGAGCCGGCAGACTCACCAAACAAGGTCACCTGCTTGGGGTCACCGCCAAAAGCCGCGATGTTCTGCTGCACCCATTGCAGTGCCAGCTGTTGATCCTTGAGGGCCATATTGCCGGATTGGGGCACGCCCATTTCCTGGTCCAGTTCCGGGTGCGACAGAAAGCCCAGGGCACCCAGGCGATAGTTCAGGGTCACCACCACAACACCGTATTCCTGAGCCAGCCGCCAACCGTCGTACTGATTGCTGCCGCCAGCCACAAAGGCACCGCCGTGAATGAACACCATCACCGGCAGTGAGCCATGACGGGGGTCCTGGGGGCTGTACACGTTCAAGGTCAGGCAATCCTCACTCAGCTCACCGCTGGCGGACAATGCACCGGGATTCTGCATGCAGGAAGGCCCGAACGCGGTCGCATCCAGGTCCCCGTGCCAGCGCGCAGCGGGCTTTGGCGGTTGAAAACGCAACTCACCCACCGGTGGCTGCGCATAGGGAATCCCCAGAAACGCCCGGGCGCCACCGGCCTCCCCATCATGCCATTTTCCCGTTACCCAGCCGCCGCTTTTGACCTTCACGTGCAGTTCATCATGGCAGCCACTGGCCAGCACACAGGCCGACGTCAACGCCACCACCCCAAACCATCGCTGCAGCGCTGGCCATATTCGCCTTTCCATATTCCCACCTCTTTATATTTGGTTTTTGTCCGGGCCCGGGAACGGGCTTCCATATACATGCTATCGGCCAAACATTAAAATGGCAGGCGGACAAACCCACTTTGGCCCACTTGGCCTTGGTGATGACCGAATATCAATTAACACAGGGCCCGGCCATATTCACCTGCAGACAACCGGCTACCGCCTGCTTCAAGCCGGACGACGCTTGACACAGATGCCTCGGTTTACATTTTTTTTCCTGATGGGATTATTGCTGGTACCCGGCCTGTCTTGGGCCAAACTGGAATACCAGATCAACGGGCTGGACAGTGCATTGGCGGACAACGTGCGCCTGCATCTTTCCCGTTTCGAACGCCTGCCGCCGGGTGATGAGGAAGCCATTGAGAAAGCCTTTTCTGCCGCCATCAGCAAAGGACTGCAACCCTACGGCTATTACCAGCCACAACTCCAGATGCAGTGGAACGAGCAGGAAGTGCGCCTGGATATCGACCCGGGGCCCGCGGTGGTGTGGGGAGAGGTGGACATCCAACTGCCGCTGCCACCGGGAGCACTGGGCCGCAGCACACAGAAACTCCTGCAACAACCGCCCTTCACACGGGGAGAGCGCATCGAACACCCGGTCTACGACAATTACAAGAAAGACCTGCTGTTGGGATTGCGGCAACAGGGCTACCTGGATGCCGCCTGGGCCAAAAGCCAGTTGCGGGTGGATGTGGAACGGGGCCAGGCCACCGTGGTGCTGCACGTGGAACCCGGTGAACGTTACCGCATCGCTGACATTCAGGTAAAAGGCAGCAAACTCTCGGACAAAACCACCGCCGCCCTGGTCAACACTCGCATCGGGGAGTACTACAGTGCCGAGAAAATCGGCGAACTCTACGAAGACCTGCTCACCACCGGTTACTTTTCCAATGCCGTGGTGGACGTGGAACGCAATCCACCCAATGCGGCCACCCTGGTCATCGAGCTGGACGACCAGCCCAAGGATCAGTTTACCACCGGCCTGGGTTACGGCACCGACACCGGGGCCCGCGGCAAAGTGGGTTGGACCCGCTCCCAGGTCAACAGTCGCGGGGATGATATCTACAGTAATATTCAGGTCTCCCAGATCGGTGAAGAAGTGGCGCTGCAGTACCACATCCCCTGGCCCCATCCGCTGGAACGCTACCTCAGCCTGGACACCGGCTGGAAACGGGAAGAGACCACCGACCGCGAATCCTCAGTGCTGACCACCGGTATCGCCCTGAAGCGCTCGCAACGCAAACTCTGGCAATACAGTGTGGGGATCAACCTGGAAAACGAGCGTTATCGCCAGGGGAACAATCCGACGGAAACCGTCACCTACCTGCTGCCCAACTACCATTACATCGAGCGCCTGCTGTTCGGCGAACCACAGCGGCCCACCGCCGTGCTGAAATACTGGCTGGACAGCTCACTGGGTTTCAACGCCCTGGTCACCGAGAACACCCTGTTCCTGTCGGTATCCATCGGTGCCTCCTATGTGGTGGATTTCAATGAAGACCATGGCCTGGCCACCCGTTTCGAACTGGGTGGCATCATGACCGATGACTTTTACAGTGTGCCCCTGTCGAAACGCTTTTACACGGGTGGTGACCAGACGGTGCGGGGGTTCCGGTATAACTCCATTTCCCCGGAGGATGAATCCGGCGACCTCACCGGTGGCCAGTTTCTTAACGTGTTCAGCGCAGAATACCGCTACAGCCTGAACCAGGAATGGAAACTGGCCCTGTTCGCCGATACTGGCCGCACCTTTATCTCCAGCCGTGAGCCCTTCCATTCCGGTGCCGGAGTGGGCCTGCGCTGGGTCCTGCCCATCGGCACGTTCTCTTTCGACGTCGCCCAGCCGGTGACCAGCGAAGACAAATCCTCCCCCCGCCTGCACATCTACATGGGGATGCTGTTATGAGGCGGCGTCCTCTGTTGCTGGGGCTGATGGCCCTGCTACTGCTGCTGTTGACCATGCTGGGCCTGCTGCTGTGGGCCAGTTACAGCCCGGCGCTCACACAACGCCTGCTGCAGGAGGTCAGCGACCAAGTGCCGGAGTTGAGCCTAAAATATCGGGAAGGCACCCTGGCCCGGGGGTTGGCACTGGACATTCTGTACCAGGATGACGACGTGAGCGTGGACCTGCAGAACACCCACATTCACCTTCGCCCCGGTTGCCTGTGGCAATTGAAAGTCTGTGTCCGCTCGTTGACCCTCGACACCCTCACCATCATCGTGGCTGACTCTGAGTCGGATGAGCAGGACGATGGGCCCATTGAGCTACCGGTGATCGCCATCCCGGTACCGGTGGCCCTGGACCTGTTGGGCATCAGCACGCTCAGCATTGAGGACAGCTCAGGTCCGCTGTACAAGGCCCGCGGAATAGCGTTGGCGGCAGACGCCATTCTGCACCGGGTCAGCATCAGCGACCTGGAATTGGAAGATGAATACTGCCAGTGGTCCGGCAGTGGCACCATTCGCCTGACCCGGCGTTATCCGCTGGCGGTGGAAGTACACTGCAATACCGGGCTCTATCCGTTCTCGCAACTCAGTGCCGCAGCACAGGGAGATCTGGACCGCCTCTCCATCACCGGCAGCACCGAGGGAGAGGTCAACGCCGAGATCGACGTGCAGCTGTCGCCTCTGGCCACGGACTTGCCACTGTCTTTTGCCGCCCGCCTGAACGCACCGTTTGTCTACCCGCTGGAGCAGGGTCCGATCACGCTGGAACAGGGCACGCTTTCCGGACGTGGCGACCTCAACCGCATCACGGTTGAAACGGAAGGCAGTCTCAGCAGCAGCCTGTTCCCCTCCCCTATGAACACTGCCCTGTCGGGCAACCTCAGTTTTGATGAACTGCAGTTGCAGCAATGGCTTGTTGATCTGCCGCAGGGGCGCATCAACACCCAGGGTACCGTCAGCTTCACACCGCACTTGAGCTGGCAGGCCAACAGTCAGCTCAGCGGCGTGGCCTTTGAACAGTTTTACCCGGAAATACAGGGCGATGTCACCGGCAGTGCCGTGCATTCCGGCGCCTACATTGACGACGACATCCGCCTGCAGATTGGCCTGGAGCAGTTGAGCGGCACTCTGTTTGACACGCCCTGGCAACTGGCGGGCAACCTGAGCCTGGCGGAGAACCGAGTCAGCCTGCAGCAGATACAAGTGGTGCAGGATCAAAACCGGGCCCTGGCCCACGGCAGCCTCAACCTGATGGGTGGCACCATGGGTGGAAACCTGGGTGACAGCGACCTGCGGCTGGATCTGGTACTGCCCAATACCCAGCAGTTTTTCCCCAACCTGAAAGGTGCCGTCAATGCACAGCTACACCTTCAAGGCACGCTGGAAAAACCCTCCATCGAAGGTGCGGTTCAAGCCCGGGGCTTAGCCTATCAGGATCTGCAGCTGCAACAGGCCAATGCCCAGGTGGACTGGCAACTGGCGGCGGAACACGACAACCGCATCGATATGCAGTTCACGCAGCTGCAGGTGGCCGAGCAGGTGGTGGTGAGCGGGGACCTGCAGCTTAAAGGCAATGCCCAACGCCACCGCCTGACGCTGAACCTGGAGGAGCAGGAAGGGAACCGCTTCGATTTGCATTGCGATGCCGGCTTCACGCTGACCCGGGATCAGATCCACCTGGATCAGTGGCAGGCAAACTGCCGGCGCAGCGCGTTGCAGGTAGCCTATCTGGAGCCGCCCCAACGCTGGTCCCTGCTGCAACCCCTGGTGTTGGATCTGAAGCCTGGCCCGGTGTTGCAGGTGGCACCGTTCTGCTATGGCTATGCAGCCGGAACCCTGTGCCTGCAGCAGTCGGTCACGGTTTCCGGCAACGCAGTGAGCCCGGTGTATTTGAAGGGTGAGCAGCTTTATCTGTCCTGGCTCAATCCCTGGTTACCCAGTGGCATGAAACTGGACGGCAACATTGCCTTCACTGGCCAACTGCAGGTGGCCGAAGAACTGGAAGTGACCGCCAGCCTTGGCAGCAACAACGCCACCCTCACCCTGTTTGAGCAGGACCCAAAACCGGTGGTCATCCCCTTCCAACGCGCCAGCATCAACCTGGGGCTGGCAGAACACCAGGCGCAGCTGGACTGGTCCCTGGCGTCCAGTGCCGGCAGCAGCGAGGGCAACATCAGCCTGACATTGGAACAGCAACGGCTCAGCGGAACCTTGAGCCTGAACCAGATTACGCTGGCACCGTTTTCCCCGTGGTTACTGGGGGACGACGGCGACCACATCGCCGGGATGATCAATGGCCGCTTCCAGCTGGATGGCAGTACCCGCTCCCCACTGCTCCACGGCAGCGCCAGCTTGTCGGAGGGCGAGATCGATACCGCTATGCTGCCGATGCCCATCAAGAACATCGACATCCAGCTCAGCACCCGGGATCGCATCGCTGAGTTGAAAGGCACGTTTACCGTCAACAAGAACCCCGGCCATCTGCAGGGTCTGTTCAACTGGCAGCAGGAGGAGTGGTGGAGCAAAGTCAGCTTTCAGTCCGACACCCTGGCCTATCAGCCGGACGACAACATCCTGATTTACATCAAGCCGGACATTGACTTCAACCTGACCCCGCGCACCCTCAACATCACCGGTGATGTCTTTGTACCCAAAGCCCGCATTCACTTGAAAAGCCTGCCGGAAACCGCTGTGTCGGTGTCCTCCGACACCATCATTGTGGATGCCGATGCCGAACAGAATGACAACCTGAGCATCAGCACCAAACTCAAGCTGACCCTGGGGAACGATGTGCGCTTCAAAGGCTATGGTCTGGAAACCGACGTTACCGGCCAGATGACCATCCGCCAACAGCAATCCGACCTGCTGCGGGCCAAAGGCATCATCCGCCTGGAACACGGCACCTACCAGGCCTATGGCCAGTCCCTCACCATCACCGACGGGGATCTGATTTTCATTGACGACCTGGAGAATCCACAGCTGCGCATCTCGGCCACCCGGGACAACATCAGCGACAACGTGGTGGTGGGGGTGCGCGCCACCGGCCGGGCGCAAAACCCGGACATCAGTATCTTCTCGATACCGGATATGCCGGAGCAGGAAAAATTCCATTATCTGGTGACCGGGCGCGCGCCCAACACCGACCCCACCGGCGACTCATCCAGCGTGGCGGCGGAAGCGGCATTATCCATGGCCCTGGAATCCCGCAGCGGCTTTACCCGCAAAGCCGGGGAGAAACTGGGCATCCAGGACCTGACCCTGAGCACCGGGTCCACCGAGAATCGCAGCGAAGTGGGACTGAGTGGTTACATCACACCGGACCTGATGATCCGCTATGGCGTGGGCATGTTCGAAGCGGTCAATACCCTGACCCTGAAATATCGGATCCGCAGAAACCTCTATGCTGAGGTGATCAGCGGCAAGAGCAACGCCTTTGACATTCTCTGGTCCTTCGACCGGGAGTGAGGGCACAAAAAAACCCAACACGAGGTTGGGCTTTCTTTTTTGTGCCAGTGTTGGTGTGGTGCTTACTGATCTTCAGCCTGAGGTACTGCCGCCGGATCAGCGGGCACTTCCTCCACCTCGACCACGCCTTCTTCAGGTTCCGCCACATCGTTTTGCTCGGACAACCAGTAACCAAATCCAAGATTCAGTGCAATCAGGGTTCCAAAGATTGCGATCACGTGTCCCATAATTTTCTCCTATCGAAACTGCGAACATTGACTCACGTTTGAGGTTTGGCAATGGCAGTCAAAATACTCCATCAACACTTTATATACCAGTGGCGACAGCGTCAATTTCCGTGGTTTTAGCCACAATTTCGCAGCTTTTCGCTGACTAAACAGTCCAACTCGGGCTGTTTACTGCGCGTCGGATTCAGGTGCGCTTTCGGGGGCTGACTGGGGTTCCGCCGGCGCTTCCACCGCATCAACAGATTCCACTTCCACGACCCCTTCCACTTCAGGCTGCCCTTCGTTGACGGCCTCGGAACCGACGTAGACAATGCCCAGATTCACAGCGACCAGCACTCCCAGTATGGCGATTAATTGCATGAGTTTTCCCCGTTCTTCAATTTCATTCGTTATTATGAGTCACTATTCCGCAGTGACGATATCAGATTGACCTAATTTGAGACTGATCAGAATCAACAACAGAATGATTTAGTATACACTGAAAACCGATATTTTAATCTGCAAGCAATGGCTACTCGTCGTCCCAAAGTACTGTTTTAGACACCCATAAGGCTAAAAGAACAACTCCTTCAGCTTTTGACCAGGCTGCTCAGCGCGCATAAAGGCTTCCCCCACGAGAAACGCATTCACCGCATGAGCGCGCATCTGCTCCACGTCGTCCGGGCCCAGTATACCGCTTTCCGTCACAACAATCCTCTGCGCCGGTATGTGTGGCAGCAGTTCGAATGTGGTGTTGAGACTTACGTCAAAAGTATGCAGGTTACGATTGTTGATGCCCACCAGGGTTTGTTCCAGCGGCAGTGAACGGTCCAGTTCCTGCCGGTCATGAACCTCGATCAAAACGTCCATGCCCAGGTCCACCGCCGCCGCACACAATTCACGCATCTGCTGATCCGACAGGCAGGCTGCAATCAACAGAATACAATCGGCGCCGATGGCGCGGGCTTCCAGCACCTGATAGGGATCCACAATAAAATCCTTACGGATCACCGGCAACGAACAGGCCGCACGCGCCTGTTGCAAATAGTCTTCATGGCCCTGGAAAAAGTCGCGGTCGGTGAGCACGCTCAAACAGGCGGCCCCCCCTGCCTCATAGGAGTGGGCAATGGCCGCCGGATCGAACGCCGCGCGAATAACGCCCTTACTGGGGGATGCTTTTTTGGCTTCGGCAATGACTGCCGAACGGCCGGCCGCCAGGGCCCGTTCCATGGCGGCAACGAATCCCCGCGCCGCATCCACCTGTTGGATTTTCTGCAACAGCGCGGCTTCTGATTGCTGCGGCTTGCGTTCTGCGATTTCTTCCCACTTGCGGGCCACGATTTTTTTCAACACAGTGGGCGTTTCACTCATCTTCTTATTCACCCGCGTTTTCCTGCTGAAAGACTTTGCTGAGCTGGGCCAATTCCCCCAGTTTGGCAGAAGCCAGGCCGCTGCCAATGGCATCTTGTGCCAACGCCACCCCTTCACTGATGGAATCCGCCAATCCGGCCACATAGATGGCCGCACCGGCGTTCAGGGCCACAATGTCCGCCGCCGGCCCCGGCTGCTTGTTCAACACCCCTTTGATGATGGCCAGGCTCTCTGCCACGCTGTTCACCGCCAGGGTGGATAGCGGTGCCCGCGCCAGGCCAAAGTCCTCCGGCGCAATACTGTACTCTTTCACCGCCGCGGGAGTGGCTTCGGCCACAAAGGTTTCGGCACCGATGCTGATTTCATCCATACCGTCGGCGGAATGCACCACCAACACATGATCACACCCCAGCCGCTGCAACACCTCGGCAATGGGTCGTACCCAATGTTTTGAGTACACGCCCATGACCTGGCGTCGGGCGCCCGCCGGATTGGTGAGGGGGCCCAACAGATTGAAGATGGTGCGCACCCCCATTTCCTTGCGCGGGCCGATGGCGTGCTTCATGGCGCTGTGATGGGCCGGCGCAAACATAAAGCCAACACCGATGGATTCCACACAGCGGGCCACCTGCCGGGGATTCAGGCCCAGATGCACCCCTGCCGCTTCCAGCACGTCGGCACTGCCGCTGATGCTGGAGACGGAGCGGTTGCCATGCTTGGCCACCTTGCCCCCGGCCGCGGCCAGCACAAACGCCACGGTGGTGGAAATATTGAACGTTTTGGAGCCATCGCCCCCGGTGCCACAGGTATCCACCAGGTTGTCCGCATTCACCTGCACGGGGGTGGCCAGGGACCGCATCACCTTGGCGGCGCCGGTGATTTCGTCCACCGTCTCGCCTTTCATGCACAGACCGATCAGGAAGCCACCAATCTGGGCCGGGGTGGCCTGCCCGGTCATGATCTGGTTCATCACTTCCGACATTTCGCTTTCCGTCAGATCCTGACGCTCAATAACCTGCTTGATGGCTTGCTGGATGTTCATGCTGGACACGTACTCGAAGACTGTAAATGTGCCGCAATCCTACCACAAATCGCCCCCCGTTAACCCGGCCTTAACGCCAGCCTGGCTACTCTCGGGGGAATTCTGAACTGCGGTGTCTGTTTGTCATGCTCAACCCACCATCATTGCCCCTGTTGTGCGGCCTCCGCCGCTTCCGGGCCCTCTGTGTGAGCCTGGGCCTGCTGCTGGGGGGCTGCGCCCTGCAACCCAGCCAACCGGACTGGCAACAACAGGCCCGGGAGCTGCCCTCCCAGATCACGGATTGGGAACAGCTAGAAGGCACGGCGGACCTGCATCTGAACCAACTGATCCAGGATGACACGTTGAATGCCCTGCTGCGTGAGGCCTATGACCACAATCCCGGCCTGCAGAACACGTTGCTGACCCTGCAAATCCGCCAGCAGGAGGTGACCCAGACCGCCGCCCAACGCCAGCCTGATGTGGACCTGGGCTTCAGCGGCAGCCGCGAGCAAGGCCCTGACCGCCAGGCCGGTGACAGCGAATACAGTGGCAGCCTCACGGTGAGCTGGGAGCTGGACCTGTGGAACCGGATTGGCGACAGCACCGCCGCGGCCCGGCTGGATGTGGAGCAACAACAAGCACTCTATCAATCTGCCCGGGACACCCTGGCCGCTGAAGTGATGAAAGCCTGGCTGCAACTGACGGCAGCGCAACGGGCCGTCGGCATTCAGCAACAACGCCTGCTCACCCTGGAACAGAACGAGCGCTTTATTCTGATGCGTTATCGCAATGGGCTGGGCAGTGCCGAGGACCTGGACAGCGCCCGCACCACCATCCGCCGTGCCCGCGCCACCCTGGCGGCCAATGAGGAGGCCCTGGCCCAGGCCCAACGCAGCCTGCGCGCCCTGGTGGGTCGCACCGATTCAAAGCCCTTCGCCTTCCCGGCCCAATACCCGGACACCAGCCTGCCCTGGGCCGATCTGCCGCAGCAAACCCTGCAACGGCGCCCGGATCTGAAGGCAGCGTTTCTGGCCCTGGCGGCCGCGGACCGCCGCACCTCAGCCGCCTACAAAGACCTGCTCCCCAGCATCAACCTGCAAGCGGCGCTTACCGATGCCGCCAGCCAGCCCCGGGCAGCCCTGCTCACCGATCCCCTGTGGTCAGTGCTGGGCCAACTGACCCAGCCCCTGTATCGCGGTGGCGAGTTACGGGCCAGCGCAGAGATCGCTGCCCTGACCAGCGCGCAGGCGTACCAAAGCTACCGCGACACCCTGCTCACTGCGGTCACCGAGGTGGAAAACGCCCTGGGGCAGGAGCGCAGCCTGGCGCGCCAGCAGCAGCACCTGGAGGCGGCCCTCACCAGCGCCCGCAACAACCTGGCCCAATACCGCAACAGTTACCGTACCGGACTGGTCAGCATCCTGGACCTGCTGCTGGTGCAGGACAACACCTACGATCTGGAGACTCAATTGGACACCGTTATCGCCCAACGTTTAAGTAACCGCATCGACCTGGGCCTGGCCCTGGGGCTTGGTATTGAAGAGGCTTCACCGCTATGAAAGAGGCTTCACCGCTATGAACACACAGCGTAATCAATGGCTGGCGGTTGCCGGTGCCCTGCTCATCATCGTGGTCGTAGTGCTGTACAACGGCGCCCGCATGAACACCAACCTGCAGCGGCCCCTGCCTCCGGGCCAGACAGTGAACACCGCCGCCAGCGTTGAGGTGGTTGCTGTTACCAGCGGCCACTATCAGGCCACCGTCACCGCTTATGGCAACGCCCGGGCTCGCTTTCAACTCACTCTGGAAGCCCAGGTCAGTGGCGAAGTGGTCGCACTCTCACCCCAACTGGAGACCGGTGAGCGGGTGCAACAGGGCGCGGTTCTGCTGCAGCTGGATGACCGCGATTATCAGGCGGCCGTGGCCAGCGCCCGCTCAGATTTGGCCACTGCGCAGGTCAGCCTGCTGGAAGAGGAACGGGAAGGTGATCAGGCTCTGGCGGAATGGCAGTCCGCCGGTCTGGAAGGCGAACCGGATTCCGAGCTGGTGTTTCGTCAACCGCAACTGGCCGCCGCCCGCGCCGCTCTGGAACAAAGTCGCACGGCCCTGGCCAGCGCCCAGCGGGACCTGGACAGCACCCGGGTCAAGGCACCGTTCAATGCCCTGGTGGTGGAACGGGTGGTGGCCCCCGGCAGTCAGGTTCAGGCGGGCACGGAGCTGGCCACCCTGTACAGCAGCGACAGCGTTGAAATCACCCTGCAACTGAGCCCGCAACAATGGCAGAACCTGCCCCACAGCGGCACGGTCGCACTCAAGGCGGTTAACGGCAGCGGCCAATGGCAGGGGCGCATCCTGCGGCGATCCCTCAACCTGGATGAAGCAACCCGCCAGCGGTCTCTGGTGGTCCGCGTGGACGCGCCCCTGGAACAGACGCCGGCCCTGCTGCCCGGCACCTTTGTGGAAGCCACGCTGTCCGGTACCGGCCAGGATGGGCTCTGGCGGTTGCCGGCCACGGCCCTCAGCCAACGCAGTGAAATCTGGTATGTCACCGAACACAACACCCTGTCCAGCTTTCCGGCGCAGGTGCTGTTTTCCGATCAAGAGGGGATCTACGTGCAGCCACCGGCGGCTTTGTCCCAGGGGGAACAGCAGGTGTTGGTGCACCCGCTCAACAGCTATTTACAGGGCATGCGGGTAAACCCAACACAACCGTCGCGCGCTGCGCAGCCCGTCGTTGCGCAACCCATTGGCGGAGAGGCAGACCATGGCTGATACCCAAGCGAGCAACACACGCGCCGGCGGCGGCATCATCGGCTGGTTCACCGCCAATCCGGTGGCCGCCAACCTGCTGATGATTCTGGTGATTGCCCTGGGTGCATTCAGCGTGGGCAATCTGCAGAAAGAGGCGTTTCCCAGCATCGAGCCCAACAAGATCACGGTGTCCGTCACCTACGACAGCGGCTCCGCCAAGGATTCTGAGGAAGGGCTGGCTATCAAGATTGAAGACGCATTGGAAGGTGTCACCGGCATCAAAACCCTCAGCAGTGAATCCAACGGCCGGGGCACCACCGTCACCGTGGAAAAGCAATCCGACTACGACCTGGAAACCCTGTTGCAGGACGTGAAATCCAAGGTGGATGCCATCTCCACCTTCCCGGCAGAGGCGGAAAAGCCGGTCATCAGCAAAGCACAGCGGCAGGAACACGCCCTGTGGATTCAATTTTACGGCGACACCAGCCGACACAGCCTGCAACAACTGGCGGACCACCTGAAATCGGATCTGCTGGAACAGGACCAGATCTCCCAGGTGACCCTGTCCGGCTGGCTGGACCCCATGATGGTCATCGAAATCGATGAAGGCGCACTGCAGGCCTATGACCTGAGCCTGTCTACGGTGGAAGACGCCATCAACCGGGGCTCCTCCACCACCATGACTGCCCTGCTGCGCAGTGAGGGCACCTACCTGCAGTTACAGGCCTCCGAACAGGCGTATATGGCACAGGATTTTGCCGCTTTACCGCTGCTGAACCGCAATGACGGCAGCCAGGTGACACTGGGCCAGGTGGCCCGCATCCGTGACACTTACGACGATACCAATGCCGTGCTATCGCGCTTCAATCAGCACAGCAGCGTGGCCCTGCAGGTGGTGGCCGGCAGCGAGGACGACATTTCCGATTCGGTGGCGGCAGCGCAAGCGGTGGTGGCACGCTGGCAGCAGGACGGCTCCCTGCCGGAAGGGGTCGCGCTCACCACCTGGTACGATCGCAGTGAGTCTATCAACGACCGGCTCAATCTGCTGGTGAAAAACGCTCTCGGTGGCATCGCCCTGGTGTTCGTGTTGCTGGCCCTGTTCCTCAACCTGTCGGTGGCCTTCTGGGTGGCGGCAGGCCTGCCATTTATTTTTTTCGGTACCCTCTACCTCATGGGCCACCTGGGCCTGACCCTGAACGAATTCACCACCTTCGGTTTCATCATGGCCCTGGGCATTGTGGTGGACGATGCGGTGGTGGTGGGGGAAAGCGTTTATGCCACCCGCGCCCGCGACGGCGACACCCTGGCCAACACCATCAAGGGCACCTTGCAGGTGGCCGTGCCCACCTTGTTCGGTGTGTTCACCACCGTGGCGGCATTTGCGACGTTGTCCAATATCGAGGGTATGCTGGGGGAACTCTACGCCCAGTTCGCCATGATTGTGGCCCTGTGCCTGATTTTGTCAGTGGTTGAATCCAAACTGATTCTGCCGGCCCACCTGTCGCATTTGAACACCCGGCGCGCGGCCGGCAGCCATCCCCTGCGCCGCTTGTGGAGCACACTGCAACGGTGTGCCGACGGCGGCATGAACTGGTTCAACCAGCGCATTTACGCCCGCACCATCGACCTGGCGTTGCGCTATCGCTACGGGGTGGTGATCCTGTTTCTGGCCCTGTTCATCTGGGTCATGGCCATGCCCATGAACGGCACCGTGCGGATGAGCTTTTTCCCCAAGATTGCCGGGGATACCGTGCGCGCCCAGATCAGCATGCTCAATGACGCCAGCTTTGGCCTGACCCACCGCAACCTGCTGTGGATGGAACAACAGGCCTACCGCGCCGACCGCGAATTGCGGCAAGCTGAGAGCGGGGCATCCGCCATTGCCCACCTGCAGGTACTGTCGGAAGCGGACCAGTCCGGCAAAGTCACCGTGGAACTGGCCGCGGACGCGCCCTATGACATCAATCAGTTCACCCAACGCTGGCAGGCCCTGATCGGTCAACCGGAAGGGGTACGCAGCGTCAGCGTCAAACATTCACCGGACATGGTGGATGCCCTGCGCATCGAATTGCGGGCCAACGACGATGAACTGTTACGCCGGGCCGGTGAGCAATTGCGGGCGGAACTGCGCTCGGTAGCCGGCGTCAGCGGACTGGAGGACAACCTGGAACCAGGCCAACCGCAACTCAAACTGGAACTCAATGCCTTGGGGCAATCCCTGGATCTGAGCACCGCGGACCTGGCGCAGCAGGTATTGCAGTCATTCAGTGGCCAGGTGGTGCAACGCTATCAGCGGAACAAGGATGAAATCGAAGTGCGGGTGCGTTACCCGGAACAGGATCGCCAGAACTGGACCGATGTATTGAACGCCCGTATCCGCACCAACGAGGGCACCCCGATGCCGTTGTCCACCGTAGCCCATGCCAGCTTCGGTTACACCCGGGACAGCATTACCCGCATCGACGGCAAACGCGCAGTGTACCTGTCCGCCGACGTGGATAAAGAGGTTGTGTCTTCCACGGAACTGGTGACCCGTCTGCAACGGGAGCTGGTGCCGAATTTGCTGCGCTCGTTTCCCGGCCTGTCCATCAAATTCGCCGGCGAGGCCGAACAACAGGCAGAAACCCAGCACTCCATGCTGGAGATGTTCCTGCTGGCCATGCTGGTGATTTATATGCTGCTGGCGATACCGCTGCGATCCTACGTGCAACCCATACTGATCATGACCGCGATTCCCTTCGGCGTGGTGGGTGCCATCCTTGGGCACTGGATCAATGACCTGCCCCTGGGTATTCTGTCCCTCAACGGCATCATTGCCCTGAGTGGCGTGGTGGTGAACGACAGCCTGCTGCTGGTGGCCCGCTTCAACGACCTGCACCCGGATTCGGAGCACTACAGTGAAGCCATTCATGAAGCCTGCCACAGTCGCCTGCGCGCCGTGCTGCTGACCTCGATCACCACGTTCGCCGGCCTGATGCCGCTGTTGAGCGAGACCTCCCATCAGGCCCAATTCCTGATTCCGGCCGCCGTGTCCCTGGGGTACGGCATTCTGTTTGCCACCCTGATTACCTTGATTCTGATTCCGGCCTTGCTCTACATTCAACAGGATGTCATGGATGGTTGGCAGCGGCTCAGCGGCAAACCGTTACAGCCCCAGTCTCAGCCACGGCCACAGCCGCAACAGGAAGGATCGATAACATGATGATACTGCTGGTGGAAGACGACCTGGACCTGGCCCAGACCGTGGTGCAGTACCTGGCGCTGGAGCAGATCCAGTGTGACCACGCCAGCAACGGCGTGGCCGGGCTGAACCTGATGCAGCGAAATGCCTATCAGGTGCTGCTGCTGGACCTCAACCTGCCGCGGCTGGACGGACTCAAGGTCTGCCAACAACTGCGTCAACAGGGTAACGACACACCGATACTGATGCTCACCGCCCGTGATCAGCTGGCGGATAAAGTGGATGGTTTCGAAGCCGGTACCGACGATTATCTGGTGAAACCCTTTGAACTGCAGGAACTGGTGGTGCGCATCAACGCCCTGGCCCGGCGCCGCAGCGGTCAGGTGAGAAAACTCCAGTACGGCCCACTTGAACTGAACCTGGACGAGAAGAAAGCCACCCGTGATGGGCTTGCCCTGAAACTGAGCCCCACCGGCTGGCGCCTGTTGGAAACCCTCACCCGCGCCGCCCCCGCTGTGGTAAGCCGGGAACAGCTGGAGCAGGCCCTGTGGGGAGACGAGCTGCCGGACTCCAACAGCCTCAAAGTGCATTTGTTCCACCTGCGCAAAAGCGTGGACGCCCCGTTTGAACAGGCACTGATTCACACCATTGCCGGACAGGGCTTTGCTTTAAGGACAAATCCATAATGCGCCTGCGCCAGTTTCCACTCAGCCTGAAATGGTTTATCGCCCTGAGCTTTCTTGGCCTGGGCCTGGTGCTGGTGGCAGGCTACTCCCTGTTGTCCGCTCAGTATTTTATTGGTGGCATGGATAATATGCTGGCCAACCATATGCAATTGGCTGCAGAAGCCTATGAGCGACAAACCGACAAATCAGCCCACCGCCAGTTTGAGGAGTTCAATGGCTATGGCATGACCTGGGAATGGTCCCACTTGCCCGCCGAATATGCAAAAGCCTTTCCCACGCCACCCGAGATTCCCAATCAACTCTATAAATACACCGGCAGCACAATAGGTCCACCAGAAAAACTATTGTTCCTGTTTCCATTTCAAAATCAGCAAAGCACTCTATACGTCACTTTTCGTATCTCACCACAAACCGTCTCAGCACTGCTACGACAGAATGCTCAGCAAAGCTTTGATCAACTGTTGCTGATCAGCCTGGTTTGCGCAGTGGCGTTGGTGGCCATACTGGTTTTGGTGATCCGTCGGATTTTTCATCCGGTCAGCGCATTACGGGAATGGACCCGCTCACTGACCTCCGACAACCTCAGCCAGGCAGCGCCGGATTTTGCCTATCCCGAGCTCAATGAGCTGGCGGAATTGATTCGCAACAGTCTGCAAACAGTACAAAGCGCACTGGAACGGGAACATCAGTTTTTGCGACACACCAGTCACGAACTGCGTACTCCCATCAGCACCATCCGCAACAACATCGAATTGCTGCAAAAACTGCAAGCCAGCGAAAACCAGCTCCCTGCTGCACTGCAACAGTCTCTGGACCGCATTGATCGATCCAGCCTGACCATGCAGCATCTGACCGAAACCCTGTTGTGGTTGAGTAAGGATGAACAGGAGGCCCTGCCCACCCGAGACGTCGAGCTGGATAGACTGGTCCACACCCTCGTTCAGGATCTGCGTTATCTGCTTAGGGATAAAGCAGTTTCGGTACGGCTTGAGACCCAGCCCACCAAAGTGCACGCAGCACAAACCGCTGCGGTCATTGTTATCAGCAACTTGATCAGAAACGCTTTCCAACACACTTGGGAAGGGGAAGTCATCATCCGCCAACAAGGCCACCAGATCGAGATAACCAATCACAATCACAGCGCCATCGAATATGAGGATGACCTGGGCTTTGGCCTGGGTTTGCAGCTTACCCGACGGCTTTGCGATCGCCTGGGCTGGGACTACCGTAACGACCAAACGCCTGCAGGGCACTACGCCTGTTTAACACTGGGTACCGTTGGGCGCCCGGCACTGGCATAGCCAATGATCCACGCTAGACTTTAAAGACGCACAAACCTACCGAGTTTTCCATGTCATACAACCTGGAAGTGATTGCACAGGAAGGCTACATTCGAGTCACTGCAACCACGGACATAAACAGAACCATCGCTGCTCAAATGGCAGATGAAACCACCCGACGGCTAAAGGCGGAGAATCTGGAAGCCGCATTAATCGATGTTCGAAGCCGTCGCAATGTGGAGTTCGCCTCTCAGAACTATCATTTTGCCAACGCAGATGTCCCCGCCCTCAGTCTCAGGAAAACCGATCGCATCGCTGTTCTTGCCGACCCTGACGATGACTCCCATGACTTCATCGAGATTGTCATGCGCAATACGGGGTATAACCTGCGAATTTTTCGGGACGAGGAAGAAGCCCTGGCCTGGTTAAAGATTTAGCCGAAGCCAGGGGCTATGGTGAACAGAACTCGAATCACAGATTCATGAAGTTCTTCAACAAATCATGACCATGCTCGGTAAGAATGGACTCAGGGTGAAACTGAACCCCCTCAATCTTATGCTCCCGGTGGCGCATGCCCATGATCTTGTCCATGGACCCGTCCTGATGCTGGGTCCAGGCGGTGATTTCCAGACAATCCGGCAGGCTGTGTCGGTCCACCACCAAAGAATGATAGCGGGTGGCCTCAAACGGATTGCTCAAACCTTTGAACACCCCTTCGTCCCGGTGATAGATGGGCGAGGTTTTGCCGTGCATCACTGCGTCCGCCCGCACCACCTGGCCACCGAACACCTGGCCGATGCTCTGGTGCCCCAAACAGACCCCCAGGATCGGCAGTTTTCCGGCAAAATGCTCTATGGCCGCCATGGAGATGCCCGCCTCATTGGGGGAACAGGGCCCCGGTGAAATCACCAGGCGCTCGGGCGCCAGCTGTTCAATATCCTGCAGGCTGACTTCGTCGTTGCGCTTCACCACCACATCCGCGCCCAGCTCTCCGAAGTACTGCACCAGGTTGTAGGTGAACGAATCGTAATTATCAATCATCAGCAACATGGTTTACTCCTCCACCGGAACCAGACCGTTGGCCGCCATGGCCATGGCACGAAACACGGCACGCGCCTTGTTTTGGGTTTCTTTCCATTCCAGTTTGGGCACAGAATCCGCCACCACACCGGCACCCGCCTGAATATGCAGTTGGCCGTCTTTGATGACGGCGGTGCGGATGGCGATGGCCGTGTCCATGTCCCCATGCCAGGACAAATACCCCACGGCTCCGCCGTAGATGCCCCGTTTCACCGGCTCCATGTCGTGAATGATTTCCATGGCGCGGATTTTCGGTGCGCCACTCAAGGTGCCGGCCGGGAAGGTGGCCCGCAACACATCAATGCAACTGTGCTCCGGCTTCAGCTTGCCTTCCACGTTGGACACAATGTGCATCACATGGGAGTAGCGCTCCACCACCATTTTGTCGGTGAGTTCCACACTGCCCACCTCGGCAATTCGGCCCACATCGTTGCGCCCCAGATCGATCAGCATCAGATGCTCGGCGATTTCCTTGGGATCGTTCAGCAGATCCTGTTCCATGGCCAGGTCGTCGTCGTGGGTTTTACCGCGGCGCCGGGTGCCGGCAATGGGGCGCACGGTGACCACGCCTTCCTCCACCCGCGCCAGAATCTCCGGCGAGGAACCGGCAATCTGGAATTCGCCCATGTCGAGAAAATACATGTAGGGTGAGGGATTCAGACAGCGCAGGGCCCGATACAGATCCAGCGGTGGTAACGCATAGGGAATGCTCATGCGCTGGGAAATCACCACCTGCATGGTGTCCCCGGCCAACACGTATTCCTTGATGTCGTCCACGGCTTTTTCAAATTCCGGCTGCGGAAAACTGGATTTGAAATCGCTTTCCTGCACGTTGAAACGCTGGGGGTCGTCCTGCACTGGCAAGGGCTGTTTCAGTTGCTGCAGGATCTCGTCCAGGCGCGCCTGGCCGCGGTCATAAGCGTTCTCCTGAGCGGGGTCCACATGGGTGATCACATACAACGAGCCCCGCAGGTTATCGAACACCACAATGTCGTCGGACACCATCAGCATCACGTCCGGGGTGCCGATGGGATCACTTTTCGCAGGCCGGTCCAGGCGCTTCTCGATATAGCGCACGATGTCATAGCCAAAGTAACCCACCAGTCCACCATTGAAGCGGGGCAGGCCTTCCACCACCGGCACGTTATAGCGGCGCTGGAACTGTTCAACATAGGCCAGGGGATCGTCCACCGAGGTGTGTTCCAGCACCCGGTCACCGTCCAGGAGCGTGATGTCACGATCCCGCACCACAAGACGGGTACTGCAGGGCAGACCGATGATGGAGTAACGCCCCCATTTCTCGCCACCTTGCACGGATTCGAACAAATAGGTGAACGGTTGGCCCGCCAGTTTTTTATAGGTGGAGAGGGGCGTTTCCAGATCCGCCAGCGCCTCCCGCATCAGGGGAATACGGTTGTACCCCTGTTCTGCCAGTGATTTGAAGGTTTCCGGTGTCATTTTCCTGATCTCTTACTGTGGCTCCAGGAGCGGTAGCGTCGTCACGGATACCGATCACGCCAGAACCGAATACTCTGTTTCAGCAGCACTGCACGTACTGAATGTTGTTACTGCCAAAGGTGTTGTTACAGGGAGCGGCCGGGCCACCAATGCTTAGCGCCAGCCAGGGTGAGCTTCACCAACGCCAGCGCCAGCGTAAGTCGGTGATCAGCGACTGGGTAATCAGGAAGGAAGGTTGCTGTGAAAATGTAGAGTTCACGATGCTTTGCACACAATCTCGTTTTCAATGAAATTCAACCTTACACCAGGCTCCCGCTTCTGCCAACCCCGGCATCCCACAAAATTCCTGCTATAAAATCAGCTCCCGAAAATCGTCCAGCAGCCAGTCCGGTTCGCTGTTGGCCACCGGCTCACCGTGATTGTAACCGTAGGTCAGGGCAGCACTGACCCAACCCGCTGCTTTTGCCGCCTCCACATCGTTGCGGCTGTCCCCCACCATCAGGCTGTGGGCGGGTGCCGCCCCCAACTGCCGGCCCACCTCTTCCAACGGCATGGGGTGGGGTTTTTTATGGGGCAGGCATTCCCCGCCCAGCACCAGGGTGAAGTAACCGGCGATGTCCAGGCTTTGCAGCAGGGGATCGGCGAATATCTTGGGCTTGTTGGTAATCACTGCCAACGGCACACCCAGCTGCCGGATCGCCGGCAAGACCTCTGCCACCCCGCCATAGAGCCGGGTCAGGCGCCCGTTCTCTTCTGCGTAGTATTCACGAAAGCGGGCCATCGCCGGATCAAATTCGGCCTCGGTGATGGCCGCCACGGCAGCGGGGTCGTAGCTGTCTGCCAACGCCCGCTTCACCAGCAGAGCGGCCCCATTGCCCACCCAGCCGCGCACCTTGTCCTCACCAGCGGCGGGCCGTCCCAACGCCACCAGCATGCGGTCGGTGGCGACCGCGATGTCCGGTACACTGTCCACCAGGGTGCCGTCCAGGTCAAAGGCAATCAAGTGCGGCAGGTGACCGTGAAAGAACCCCGTCAGTTTGCGCAGCATGCCAACTCCGCCCGCATGGCGTCGATCACCGACTTGTAGTCTTCCTTTCCGAAGATGGCGGAGCCTGCCACAAACATATCCGCGCCCGCCTGGGCAATTTCACGGATGTTGGCAACTCCCACCCCGCCGTCGATCTCCAGGCGGATGTCCCGGCCGCTGGCGTCGATGAGGGCGCGGGCCTGCTTCAGCTTTGCCAGGGTCTGGGGAATGAATTTCTGGCCACCAAAGCCGGGGTTCACCGACATCAGCAGGATCAGGTCCAGTTTGTCCAGCACATGCTCCACATGATGGAGGGGCGTGGCCGGGTTGAACACCAGGCCCGCTTTGCAGCCACCGTCCTTGATCATGGCCAGGCTGCGGTCGATGTGCTCACTGGCTTCCGGGTGGAAGGTAATGTAGCTGGCACCGGCTTCGATAAAGTCGCCGATGATGCGGTCCACCGGTTTCACCATCAGGTGCACGTCAATGGGGGCGGTGATGCCGTAGTTACGCAGCGCCTTGCACACCATGGGGCCGATGGTCAGGTTGGGCACATAGTGGTTATCCATCACATCAAAGTGGACAACGTCGGCGCCTGCCGCCAACACGGCGTCCACCTCTTCCCCCAGGCGGGCGAAATCAGCGGACAAAATTGAAGGTGCAATCAGGTAATCGGCCATGGCGAGTTTCCGTAAAGTTCCGGGTCAAATTCAGGGAGCGCGCATTGTACTGCACTCAGGGTCTATACTGAAGGCAACCTGACATTTGCCTAATACAGTTCATCCGGAGCCATGCGATTCACTCTGCTCAAGTCATCCCTGTCCAAGCTGTCCCTGTTACTGCTGACCTTGCTGGCCCTGTTGCTGGCGCGGGTACTCAGCGCCGAAGACACCGCTCCGAATGACCCTTCAGCGCAGGAGCAAAGCGACCTGACGCAGTTGCCCCAACCGGCACCGGAGCGGGATGAAACCCTGCGCAATCAGGCGGTGGCAGCCCAACTGGCGCTCACCGACAAGGACACGGAAGTCACCTGGCTGGGCACCGGCAAGGATCAGTTTCTGAGCCTGTATTTGGCGGACAACAGCGGCGAACCTTTTGTTAATGCATTGATTTTGCATGACAACCTGCAGAACCCGGACTGGCCCGGGGCCGTCCGCACCCTGCGCCGGGAACTGACCAAGGGCGGCTGGAACACCCTCAGCATCGCCGTGCCGGACTACCGACCCCGCCCCCGGATTCCGCCGTTAGAGCCGACCGAAGCCAATGCCGCCAGCGCCGAGCTGGATACGGAAGCCACGGAGCCGCCGGACCCGGAAGCCGCGGGCACCGATAGCAGTGCAGCCAACGATCCGGCCCAGGCCGCACCGGACCCGCAACAGCTACCAGAGGAACTGGTCCAGCGCATGCAACTGGCATCCCGCTTTCTACAGGAAAAAACGGCGTTCCCCCTGGTGGTGATTGGTGTTGGCAGCAGTGCCACCCTGTTACTGGAGCAGGCCCGGGCCGGCAACCTGGGTGATGTGAACGGCCTGGTCATCATCGATCCACTGCCGCTACCCGAGCTGGGGGCCACTGCCGACCTGGGGGAGGATGCCGCCGACATCCGACTGCCGCTGCTGGATATTGCCCCGGAGTTCAACCCCCGCTCCAACCCCAAAACCCGGGCCGACGCCGCCCGCCGCCAACACCAGACGGGGTATCAACAACGGATTATTCGGGGCAGCTATCGGGAATTCAAAGGTGCGGAGCCGGGCCTGATCAAGGCCATTCGCGGCTGGGGCGAGAAGCTGTACCGCCGCCGCTAAACGCTAACCGGTGAACGCTATTTCTTGCGGGCCGCCACGATCATCTCATAGGCGGAACGGATGGCCTGGGACTTCTCTTTGGCCATATCCAGCATCTCGCTGGGCATACCCCGAGCGATCAGCTTGTCGGGATGATGCTGGCTCATCAGGCGGCGATACGCCCGCTTCACCTCCTGCAGGCTGGCCTCGGGATTGACCCCCAGGATGGCGTGGGCGCGCAACAGTCCGTCGCTTTCACTGAAGGATTCCTGATCGCCGCCACTGCGGAATTCCTGGTAGGCCTGGGCACTGCGTACGATCTTTTCCAGGTAGCTCACCCGATAGCGGATGGATTGCGCAATGTGGGACAGAGCGGACCATTCCTGCTGATCCATCTTGCCGTCCGCCAGCGCGGCCTGCACCAGGATTTCCATAAAGATCTGCAGCAAGGTGGTGCGGCGGCCGCAGGCATCCCGCAGGGCGTCCAGCTCCTCCGAAATGTCCGGGCTGGATTTACCCTTCTCGAACAGGTCGATGGCCTCACGTTTCTTCTCCGGCGTCAGCCCCATGCGATTCATCACAGCGGTGGTCCACTGGATCTCGGCATCGCACACCGCCCCATCGCACTTGGCCACCCGCCCCAGGGCCACAAAGGTTGCCTGAAAAAAGGCCCGCTGAATCTGGGATTCGCGCCCTTTGGTTTTGGGCTGGGCAATCTGGTAGACACTGCTGCTGAGCTGGATGATGGAATCAAACTGGTGACCGAGCCAGCCTCCCAGCATAGACCCCACTACGCCGAGCACCCCGCCCCCGGCAAGAAAATAGCCTACGAACACCCCCACGAGGGGGCCAATCCACACCAACGATGTCAAGATTTGTGCTCCTGCTGCTGTTCTGTCATCGGTTCTGTCCTCGATTCCAACATCCGCTCAACCACCGCCAACCGCTGCGGTGTTCCCACGTCCACCCATTGCCCGGAGTACAGCTCCCCTTGCACCTGGCCCTGGGCCATTGCTTCACGCAGCAAGGGGGCCAGCGGGAAACGGCCGGGACTGCAGCCGGCAAACAGCGCCGGGTGGATCACACTGATGCCACTGAAGGTATAACCCGGGTCCGCCTGCGCCAACACCCGGTCGCCCTGCAGGCCGAAATCCCCTTGTGGATGATGTTCCGGGTTGTTCACCAGAACCAGGTGGGCCAAGCCGGTGAGGGCCTGTGGCAAACGCTGCAGCGGATAATCACACCACACATCGCTGTTCACCAGCAGGAAAGGGGCATCCCCCAGTAAGGGTAGCGCATTCTGTATACCGCCACCGGTTTCCAGGCGCTCCGGTTCCGGACTGATGGCAAAATGCATGTCCAGGTCCGTCTGCCGCGCCAGAAAATCCGCCACCTGATCCCCCAGGTACGAGGTATTGATCACCACCTCCCGGATTCCGGCCCCGGCCAGACGCTCCAGCAGGTGGCGCAACAACGGCTTGCCCGCCACCGCCAGCAGCGGTTTGGGGCAGTGCTCGGTGAGGGCCCCCATCCGTTCACCGCGGCCGGCGGCCAACACCATGGCTTTCAATGCCGGGCCTCCGCCACCTGTTCAAGCAGTTCTTGGGTGCGGGGGAAATGACGGGCCAGTGCCGGTGCCACCCGCGCCAGCAACCAATGGTCGAACTGCCTGAGGCAGTTGGGGCCATCCGCCTGCAAGGCCCGGATCTCCATCAGCAGATACTGCAGTGACTGCGGCGTGTGCTCCAGATAGCCGAGTTTCTGATCCCGAAAACGCAGGCGCGCGAAAATCCCGGCCACCTTCAGATGGCGCTGGGCACCCATCGCATTGAAATCCCGCCACAACCGTTGCTCATCCACCTGGGTCAGGCCCTTTTCCCGCAGGGCATCGCCAAATTGGCGCACCCACTGCCGCACCCGCTGCTGATCCCACGCAGGAAAGGTTTCATCCCGCAACAGGGACAACACATCGTAGGTGATGGGGCCCAGCACGGCATCCTGGAAATCAATCACCCCCAGGGTGCGGTCCGGCAACACCATCAGGTTGCGGGTGTGGTAATCCCGATGCACCGGCACCTGTTCCTGTGCCAGCGCCGTCGCGGCCAGGTAATCAAACACCGCCGTCAGCATGCCCTGCTCTGCCCCGGTCAATGCCAGTTGCAGAAAAGTGTCACAAAACCAGTCCCGGAACAGCGCCATCTCCCGTTGCAACAGCGCCTCATCGTAGGGGGGCAAGGGGTCCCCGTGGAAATCCGCCGCCATAATCTCCAGCAGCACACGAAACGCCTCCGCCACAAAGTGCTCGCACGTGTCCGTGTTAAGCACCTGCTTGAGCAAAGTGTCCCCCAGGTCCGACAGCAGCATGAACCCCTGCTCGGTGTCCGCAGCCAGAATGCGGGGCACCGGCACCCCGGCGGCGGCAAAGCCCTGGTCTACCTTGATGAACACCGGGTTGTTTTCCTTGTCCGGCGGCGCATCCACGCAGATTGCCGAGCCGGCGGCACCCGCCTGCGGGTACCGGCAGCGAAAATAACGGCGAAAACTGGCATCCCCGGACACCGTCTCCAGGGGCAGTGAAGGGCCTTGATAAAGCTGCAGGTGGGCAAGTTGCTGATGAACCCAGGCGCTGAGCCCGGCAAGACGTTGATCCGATTGATGGTCCATAGGAAATGGCAAATTTGTGACTCGTATCAAGTGATCGTGTATCATCACACCAGACTTAAAACAGGGTCAAGCGCCCACATCACATTCCGAACCTTAGTTCATGAATTGGATACGAATTTTTGCCGCTCTCATGATGATGGCGGCTCTTGTTGTGTCTGCCTTTGCAGATGAAGAAGCAGCAGACAACCCCTACCGCCATCTGGACTGGGTCACCGCCGCCGACATCGCGGCCATGCCGGAGGCACAGCGTCCCACCTACACCGGGATCTGTGAGGGGGTGTACCTGGCGCCGACCATGGCCCAGGGTGACCCGACCAAAGCCCGGATTGAAGCGTCTGCCGATCGTTTCGACACCCTGCCCGACGGCACTAATGTGCTGAGCGGCGGCGTGGTTCTGAAACAGGGTAACCGCGAGCTGTACAGCGACGAAATCCGCCTCAATCGCATCACCCGTGCCACGGCCCTTGAAGGCAATGTCAAAATCCGCCAGGAAGGCATGCTGATCCTGGGGGACAGCGCCGAGGTCAACCTCAACGAGAAAAAGCTCGACGTAAAAAACACGGAGTACGTGATCCACAACATCCACGTACACGGCAAGGCCGGCCGCATCTACAATCCGGACGAGCGGGTGCTGGTCCTCGACAACAGTTCCTACACCACCTGTGAACCCGGCAGTGAAGCCTGGGTCATCAAGGCGGACGAGATCAAGCTGAACGAAGAATCCGGCTGGGGTGAAGTCTCCGGCGCCACCGTGGAGCTGGGGGGCGTGCCGGTGGTGTACCTGCCCTGGTGGACCTTTCCCATTGATGACCGACGCCAAAGCGGCTTCCTGTTCCCCAGCATTGGCTCCGGGGAAAACGGCCTGGACATCTCCACCCCCTACTACCTCAACCTGGCACCCAACTACGATGCCACCCTCACCCCCCGCTACCTGGCGGACCGGGGCGAAATGCTGGAGGGTGAGTTCCGATACCTGAGTGACCACACCAAGGGGGACTTCGGCGTAGGCTACATGCCCGACGACCAGGAATTCGGCGATCGCCGCACCCTGGTCACCTGGCACCACAATGGGCTCTATGACCAGAAATGGGAAAGCGGCGTGGATTACACCCGGGTCAGTGACAGCGATTATTTTCTGGACCTGGACACCACCCTCAACACCAGTGCCGACACCCACCTGGACCAGCGGGCGGATCTGCGTTACTACGGCGACACCTGGATCAGCAGCGTCGAGGTGAAGCAATACCAGACCATTGACGACCTGATCGACGACGAGGACCTGCCCTATCGCATGCTGCCCCAGCTGCGCACGCTGGGACGCTTCCCCATCAGCAATAACCGCATACAGTTTCAGCTCGGCGGCGAATACACCTATTTCGACCATCCGGAAGAGATCGTGGACGGCCCCACCGACGCCGACCGTGTGCGGGTCATTCCGTCTGTGCTGTACAACTACCGTCGCCCCTGGGGCTTTGTGGTGCCCAAACTGGCGCTGGTTTCGCGTTACTATGATCTTAACCAGACGGGGCTGGACGACAACGAAGCCACGGTGGAAAACAGCATTTTCAGCCTGGATTCCGGGCTCTATCTGGATCGTCCGTTCGATTTTCAGGGCACCCATTTCCTGCAGACCCTGGAGCCCCGGGTGTTTTACCTGTATTCCCCTTACAAGGAGCAGAACGATCAGCCCCTGTTCGATACCGCCAAAACCAGCTTCAGCTATGAGCAGCTGTTCCGGGAAAACCGCTTCACCGGTGGCGACCGCATCGGCGATGCCAACCAGGTTTCCGTGGGCCTCACCTCGCGCCTGATCAACCAGGACACCGGCGCCGAGCAAATCAACGTCAGCCTGGGCCAGATCTTCTATCTGCGGGATCGGGAAGTGCAACTCACCGAAACCGACCCGGTGGAGGAAACCAGCCTGTCCCCCTTCGTCGGGCGCATGAATTGGCTCATCAACCAGAACTGGTCCTGGCGCGCAGAAGCGCAGATGGATACCCAGGAGAGCAATCTGGACAACCTGATCACCGGGTTCCGCTACCGCGACCGCTTCAACAACCTGGTCAACCTGAGCTTCAACTACTACGATAGCGGTGCGGTCATCGCCGACCCGGAGTCAGAAAACATCAAACAGTCTGATTTCTCCTTCCTCTGGAGCATCAGCCAGCGCTGGGGCATCATCGGGCGCTGGGGCTTCGACCTGGAGCAACAGCGCTCCTACGACAACATCCTGGGCTTCGAGTATGAAAGCTGCTGCTGGCGCGCCCGGGTGGTGAACCGACGCTACCTGAAGGAGTCCAATGATGCAGATCAAGTGGTGGAGCCCTCCCAGGGGATTTATTTCCAGTTTGAGCTGAAAGGCCTGGGCGGCCTGGGAGGCGCAGTGGACCGGATGCTGGATGATGCCATCTCCGGATACCGGGAACGGGAAGCCGCCCGCCCCACCAATTTTAATTAATCGCAACCGTGTTGCCTGATTTCGTGAGCACAATGACATTGCCAACATTTTCGACCAAACACCCAGTAACAACGTACGCCACATTGCCCACCCACCTGCTCGCCGCCCTGCTCGGCGGCCTTCTGCTGCTGGCGGGAAGCCTGCAGGCCGAGCCGGTGCCACTGGACCGGGTGGTGGCGGTGGTGGATGACGACATCATCATGGAATCCGAGCTGGTGGAACGCACCGGCAGCATCCGTGCCCGTATGCAGGAACAACGCACCCAGCTGCCGCCCACGGACGTGTTGCTGGAGCAGGTACTGGAACGGATGATCATCGAGAGCATCGAGATCCAGATGGCCGAAAAATCCGGTATTCGGGTCAGCGACAACGAACTCAACGACACCCTGGCCAACATCGCCCGCCAGAACAACATGACCACCGAAACCTTCCGCGAAACCATTCTGAGTGAGGGCATGTCCTGGCCCGCCCTGCGGGACCAGATCCGCCGCGAACTCACCGTCAACCAGCTACGCCAGCGCCGGGTGGCCGGCCGCATCCAGATCACCGACCAGGATGTGGACAACTTCCTCAACTCCGAAATGGCCAAGACCAACCTGGCGCCGGACTACCGCCTGGGTCACATCCTGATCGCCGTCAACGACAGCAGCTCGCCCCAGGTGGCCGAGGAAACCGCATTGTTGGTGTATCAGAAACTGCAGCAGGGAGCCGATTTCGCCGCCATGGCTGCACAGTATTCCAGTGGAGAAACCGCCCTCTCCGGTGGCGATTTGGGCTGGCGTAAAGCCGCTCAACTGCCCACCCTGTTCGCCGACACTGTACTGGAAATGAAAGCCGGTGAAATTTCCCAACCCATCCGCAGTGCCAGCGGCTACCACCTGATCAAGGTGCTGGAATTACGGGGCGGCACCGAGCAGATCGTGCAGCAAACCAAAGCCCGCCACATTCTGGTGAAGCCCAACGAGATCCGCAGCGAAACCGAAACCCGTGCACTGATCGACGACATCTATCGTCAGTTACAAGACGATCCGGAACAGTTTGAAACCCTGGCCAAAACCTACTCAGACGACCCCGGCAGCGCCCTGCAAGGCGGCAGCCTGGGCTGGGTCAACCCGGGCACCATGGTGCCCGAATTCGAACAACAGATGCAGACCGCTGCGGAAGGGGCGATTTCTCAGCCGTTCCGCACCGACTTCGGCTGGCACATCCTGCAGGTGGAAGCACGTCGCAGCCAGGACATGAGCGAAGAGTTTCGCCGTGGCCGGGCCCGCCAGATGCTGCAGAAACGCCGCTTCGACGAAGAACTGGATGGCTGGTTGCGGGAAATCCGCCAGAACGCCTATGTGGAGATCAAGCTGTAGATGGATATTGCCATCACCCCGGGGGAACCGGCCGGCATCGGCCCGGATCTGGTGCTGCAACTGGCCCAAACCCAGGATTGCAGCCGCTGGGTGGTGATCGCAGATCCAACCCTGCTGCAACAGCGGGCCGCCACGCTGCGGCTTCCCATTACCCTGGTGGACTGGCAACAAGCGCCCCCGGCAGAGCCACGCAGCCCCGGACACTTTGAGCCCAAACACCTGAGAGTGCTGCCGGTGCCTCTGGAAGAGCCCTGCCGCCCCGGCGTGCTGTGCCCGGCCAACGCCCGTTATGTGCTGAAAACCCTGGACACCGCCATCGACGGCTGCCTGCAACAACGCTTCGGCGCCATGGTCACCGGCCCGGTGCAGAAATCCGTCATTAATGAGGAAGGCATCGCCTTCAGTGGTCACACCGAATATCTGCAACAACGTTGTGGCGTGGACAAGGTGGTGATGATGCTGGCCACCGAAGGGCTGCGGGTCAGCCTCGCCACCACCCACCTGCCGTTGCGCGAGGTGGCCGACGCCATCACCGCCGACAGCCTGGAGCAGGTGTTGACCATCACCCATCGCAGCCTGCGGCAACAGTTCGGCATTGATCGCCCCCGCATCCTGGTCTGCGGCCTGAACCCCCACGCTGGTGAATCCGGCCACCTGGGGCGCGAGGAACTGGACCTGATCATTCCCCTGCTGGATCGCCTGCGCAAACAGGGGCTGGAATTGGTGGGCCCATTGCCGGCTGACACCCTGTTTACCCCCAAGCACCTGCAACAGGCGGATGCCGTGTTGGCCATGTACCATGACCAGGGCCTGCCCGTATTGAAGCACATGGGCTTTGGCCGCTCGGTGAACATCACCCTGGGATTACCCATCATCCGCACCTCCGTGGACCACGGTACCGCCCTCGACCTGGCAGGCACCGGGGAAGGGGACAGCGGCAGCCTGCTCACCGCCATCCAAACCGCCGGCGCCATGCTGCAGGGGTCCCGCGCCAGCACAGGAGCCCCCCAT
Organism: Ketobacter sp.; assembly: GCF_003671495.1. Classification (GTDB taxonomy): domain Bacteria; phylum Pseudomonadota; class Gammaproteobacteria; order Pseudomonadales; family Ketobacteraceae; genus Ketobacter. The sequence goes on from NZ_RCHN01000033.1 coordinate 99,830, forward strand.
GTCCAAAGGTAGAAAACCGGTTTTCAGCCAACATCAGCCGCGCAAACGCTTTGGGCAGAATTTTTTGCACGACCCGGGCATCATCCATCAGATCATCCACGCCATTCGCCCCCAATCCGCGGATCTGATGGTGGAAATCGGCCCCGGCCTGGGCGCCTTGACGGAACACCTGGTGGACCAGGTGGGAGCGCTAGCGGTGGTCGAGCTGGACCGGGACCTGATCCCCAACCTGCGCATCAGTTTCGCCACCCGCAAAAACTTCCACATTTACGAGGGGGATGCCCTCAAGTTCGACTACAGCCGGATTCCCGCCGACCTGGCGGCAAGCCTGGCAGACCCGGGGGCCAAGATGCGCATTGTCGGCAACCTGCCCTACAACATCTCCACCCCGCTGCTGTTTCACCTGATTGATTACCACGACCGCATCAGCGACATGCATTTCATGCTGCAAAAAGAAGTGGTGAACCGGCTGGCCGCCGGCGTCGGTGACAGCGCCTATGGGCGACTGGGCATCATGATTCAGTATTATTGCCGGGTGGAACCCCTGTTCGTGGTGCCCCCCGGCGCGTTCAACCCACCCCCCAAGGTGGACTCCGCCATTGTCAGACTGGTGCCCCACACCACCCTGCCAGTCACCACCCGCTGCACCCGCAGCCTGAATAAAATTGTCACCGCGGCCTTCAACCAGCGGCGCAAAACCGTGAGAAATGCCTTAAAATCAGTGGCGGACGATGCCCTGCTGGAGGCTGCGGGCATCAGCCCGGAAGTGCGCCCGGAGCAGGTCTCACTGGCACAGTACGCCCGATTAACCGACCTCACTCTGGACCAAGAGCCAACCTAAGGAGCCCGAAACCAGTATGCACAGCGAGCAGGCCCCCAACGACATCCAGGTGCAGGTACAATGCGAATATGTACCTGACCAATCCAGCCAGGATGAGAACCGCTACGTGTTCACCTACCACGTCGTCATCGAGAACTGTGGCACGCTGCCCGCACAACTGTTGTCCCGTCACTGGATCATTACGGATGGCAACCAGAAGGTGCAGGAAGTGAAAGGTGAAGGCGTAATCGGCGAACAACCCACCATCATGCCGGGAGAATCCTACGAATACAGCAGTGGCACGGTATTGCAAACCCCGGTGGGCAGCATGCAGGGCTCCTACCAGATGGTGGACGCCACCGGCCTGCGCTTCAACGCCACCATCCCCGTATTCACCCTGGCCACCCCCCGGTCCCTCCACTGATGGCTATTTACGCCATCGGGGACCTGCAGGGGTGCTACGATGCGTTCACCTGCCTGCTGCAGAAACTCCATTTCAACCCGGACCGCGATCAGTTGTGGCTGGCCGGCGACCTGGTGAACCGGGGGCCTCAATCCCTGCGCACACTGCAGCATTGCTATGACCTGCGGGACAATGTGGTGGCGGTACTGGGCAACCACGACCTGCATATGCTGGCGGTGATGGAAGGCTGCCTTTCCCCCAAGCGCAAAGACACCTTCCAGGACATCCTGAACGCCCCCCAACGGCACAAACTGGCACAATGGCTGCATCAGTGTCCGTTAATGCATGAGAATGAAGACTGGGTGCTGTGTCATGCCGGCATCTATCCCGGTTGGGATCTGGCCACCGCCCGCCGCTGCGCCAGAGAAGTGGAGGCCGTGCTGGCTAACCCACAGGAAAGGCAGGTGTTTTTTACCCACATGTACGGTAATGAACCAGCCCACTGGGATGAGTCCCTTCAGGGCCCGGATCGCTGGCGCACCATCACCAACTTCTTCACCCGCATGCGCCTGGTTGACGACGCCGGCAATATGGATTTCAAGTTCAAGGAAGCATTAACGGATGCACCAGAGGGGTTCAGCCCCTGGTTTGCGTGGCACAATCGGGTGCCCTTGGAAAAGAAGATCCTGTTCGGCCACTGGGCTGCCCTGGAAGGCAACACCCACTGTGACGATGCCATCGGCCTGGACACCGGCTGCGTGTGGGGTAATCAACTCAGCGCCTATTGCCTGGAAACCGGCCGCTGGACCCGCTGCAAGTGCCAGCACTGAACCCACCGATCTGCTTAGGCTGCATGACCCGGCCTTGCCCCAGAACAGTTATCCACAACCACTTTAGCGCATAAGCACAGGGGGCGTTATTCCAACTCTGCCTGTGACGTTGCCCGCCGTTCTGACGCCCGCAACAACCGCAGCGGGCAACGCGCAAAAAATTCCGGCCATCTACGTTTTTTGACGCATCCCAAAACCGGAGCATACAGCTTAAAGTTATCTCAACAGACTGTCATCAAACCGATCAGAATTTATAGACTGAACTTATTTATTTTTGAAAAAAACAAAATAAGTTCTTTTCTTTCAACCATTTTTACTTTTTCATACTAAGATAATAAATAAGCAGGAATTTGATTTGGAACTGATGCCGATTCAAAAACTCAAATTGTAAAGACCAAACGCGGTAACATGAGGTAGACCTATGAGCATATTTAGTCACTACCAAACCCGGTATGAAGTTACGCAAGAGGAAGAGTACACGCTTCAGGAATACCTGGAGATTTGTAAGAACGATCCGAATGCTTATGCCAGTGCCCCTGAACGCATGCTGGACGCCATCGGCGAACCGGAATTAATCGACACCTCCCTTGACCCTCGACTCAGCCGCATCTTCTCCAACAAAATCATCCGCCGCTATCCGGCTTTCAGCGAATTCTACGGAATGGAAGAATGCATCGAGCAAATCGTTTCCTATTTCCGACACGCCGCTCAAGGCCTGGAAGAGAAAAAACAAATCCTGTATCTGTTGGGCCCGGTAGGGGGTGGCAAGTCCTCCCTGGCAGAACGATTAAAACACCTGATCGAAAAAATTCCGTTTTACGCGATCAAAGATTCTCCGGTTAATGAATCACCCTTGAACCTGTTCGCACCGGAAGAAGATGCCGGCATTCTGGAAGAGGAATACGGCATTCCTCGGCGTTACCTTAAAGGCATCATGTCGCCCTGGGCCGTGAAACGCCTGCATGAATTCAACGGCGACATTTCCCAATTCAAAGTGGTGAAACTCTACCCTTCCATTCTGGACCAGATCGGTGTCGCCAAAACCGAACCCGGCGATGAAAACAACCAGGATATTTCCAGCCTGGTGGGCAAAGTGGATATTCGAAAACTGGAAGAGTTTGCCCAGAACGATCCCGACTGTTATTCCTTCTCCGGTGGCTTGTGTAAAGCCAACCAGGGTCTGCTGGAATTCGTGGAAATGTTCAAAGCCCCCATCAAGGTTCTGCACCCATTGCTGACCGCAACCCAGGAAGGTAACTACAACAGCACCGAAGGCATGGGCGCGATTCCCTTTGACGGCATCGTACTGGCACACTCCAACGAATCGGAGTGGCAGGCATTCCGCAATAACAAAAACAACGAGGCTTTCATCGATCGTATCTACATCGTAAAAGTACCGTACTGCCTGAAGGTCACTGAAGAAATCAAGATCTACGAAAAACTGCTGCAGAACAGCTCCCTCTCCAACGCCCATTGCGCACCAGACACATTACGCATGCTGGCGCAGTTTGAAGTGCTGTCCCGTTTGAAAGAGCCGGAAAACTCTTCGGTGTATTCGAAGATGCGGGTCTATGATGGCGAGAACCTGAAAGACACCGATCCTAAAGCGAAATCCTATCAAGAATATCGGGATGCTGCCGGTGTGGACGAAGGGATGGATGGCTTGTCCACCCGTTTCGCGTTCAAGATCCTGTCCAAAGTGTTCAACTACGATCACGCAGAAGTGGCCGCCAACCCGGTGCACCTGCTGCACGTCCTTGAGAACGCCATCGATCAGGAACAGTTCCCGGCGGAAACCCGTGAGCGCTACCTGCGTTTCATCAAGGAGTTCCTGGCGCCCCGTTATGTGGAGTTCATCGGCAAGGAAATCCAGACGGCCTATCTGGAATCCTACTCCGAATACGGCCAGAATATTTTCGATCGTTACGTGACCTATGCCGACTTCTGGATTCAGGATCAGGAATACCGCGATCCCGACACCGGCGAGATCTTCGATCGCAAATCACTGAACGACGAACTGGAAAAGATCGAGAAACCTGCCGGCATCAGCAACCCCAAGGATTTCCGCAACGAAGTGGTGAACTTCGTGTTGCGTGCCCGTGCCAACCATTCCGGCAAGAACCCATCCTGGCTCAGCTACGAAAAACTGCGCACAGTCATCGAGAAGAAAATGTTCTCCAACACCGAGGACCTGTTGCCGGTCATTTCTTTCAACCCCAAAGCATCGCAAGGGGACCAGAAGAAACACGAAGACTTCGTCAAGCGAATGGTGGAACGCGGTTACACCGAGAAGCAGGTGCGACTGCTGTCTGAATGGTATCTGCGGGTTCGTAAATCGCAGTAACGCGGAACATCCGCTAAGGGTGAAACAGTGTCGTATATTGTTGATCGCCGCCTGAACGGTAAAAACAAAAGCACAGTGAACCGGCAACGGTTCCTGCGCCGCTACCGCAAGCACATCAAGAAAGCGGTGGATGAGGCCGTTACCAAACGCAGCATCACCGACCTGGACAGCGGTGAAAGCATCTCCATTCCGCGCCGGGATATCTCGGAGCCGTTCTTCCATCACGGCAAGGGCGGCAAGCGGGATATGGTGCATCCGGGTAATAAAGAGTTCGTCACCGGTGACCACATCCAGCGCCCCCAGGGTGGCAGCGGTGGAGGTGGCGGCGGTGATGGTGACGCCAGCGATTCCGGTGAAGGCATTGATGACTTTGTCTTTCAGATCAGTCAGGACGAGTTTCTGGATTTTCTGTTCGAGGACCTGGAACTGCCCAACCTGGTGAAACGCCAGTTGCAGGGCATTGAATCCTTCAAGTACGTTCGCGCCGGGGTGGTCAACGAAGGCAACCCCGCCAAGATCAATGTGGTGCGTTCCATGCGCCAGGCCACCAGTCGCCGTATTGCGCTAACGGCCTCCTCCCGCCGCCGCCTGCGTGAGGCGGAAGAAAAGCTCGCCGCCCTGCAGGAGCAGGACCCGGTCTTGCGGGACAAGCGCAAAGAAGAGGAGTTGGAGCTGGAGATCGCCAAGCTCAAACGCCGCATCAACAAGATTCCCTTCGTGGACACCATCGACCTGCGCTACAACCTGCACCTGAAACAGCCAAAGCCCACGTCGAAGGCGGTCATGTTCTGCCTGATGGATGTCTCCGGCTCCATGAACCAGGCCATGAAAGACATGGCCAAGCGTTTCTTCATCCTGCTGTACATGTTCCTGAAGCGCAACTACGAAAAGATCGAAGTCGTATTCATTCGCCATCACACCAGCGCCAAGGAAGTGGATGAAGAGGAGTTTTTCTATTCGCGCGAAACCGGCGGCACCATCGTCTCCAGCGCCCTCAAAATGATGCGCGACATCATGAAGGATCGCTACCCTGCCGATGAGTGGAATATCTATGGTGCCCAGGCATCCGACGGTGATAACTGGAACGACGATTCCCCCACCTGCCGGGAGATCCTGATCAAGGACATTCTGCCCCAGGTACAGTACTACTCTTACATTGAGATTAACCCGCGTCGACACCAGGCTTTATGGCGAGAGTATGAAACCATTGAAGCCACTGTAGAACACTTTGCCATGCAGCAGATCAGCGACCCCGGCGATATCTATCCCGTGTTCCGTGAACTGTTCCAGCGCAAGGAAACCAAAAGGGCCAGTTAGTAAAACAGCAGATTGCCTATGACTGAACGCACTCCAATCTCAACCGGGTCCGACTGGACCTTCGAACTGATTCAGGACTACGACCGGGAAATCGGCCGGGTGGCCCGGGAATTCGGCCTGGACACCTATCCCAATCAGATTGAAATCATTTCCGCCGAACAAATGCTGGATGCCTACTCTTCGGTGGGCATGCCGGTGGGCTATAACCACTGGTCCTATGGCAAACATTTTGTCAGCAACGAGCAGCATTACCGGCGCGGACAAATGGGCCTGGCCTACGAGATTGTCATCAATTCCAATCCGTGCATTGCCTACCTGATGGAAGAGAACACCATGACCATGCAGGCGCTGGTGATTGCCCATGCCTGCTACGGCCATAACTCCTTCTTCAAAGGCAACTACCTGTTCCGCACCTGGACCGACGCCACCTCCATCATCGACTATCTGGTGTTTGCCAAAAACTACATCATGAAATGCGAAGAACGCTATGGTGTGGACGAAGTGGAAGCCATACTCGATTCCTGCCACGCCCTGATGAACTATGGCGTGGATCGTTACAAACGCCCCTACCCTATTTCCGCTGAGGAAGAAAAGCAACGCCAGCGGGAACGGGAGGAATACCTGCAGAAACAGGTGAACGAGCTCTGGAAAACCATTCCCCAACTGGGGGACAAAGCAGATCACCACGACGTCAAACGCTATCCGGAAGAGCCCCAGGAAAACCTGCTCTACTTTATTGAAAAAAATGCCCCGTTGCTGGAACCCTGGCAGCGGGAAGTGGTGCGCATCGTGCGCAAGATCGCCCAGTATTTTTATCCGCAACGGCAAACCCAGGTGATGAACGAGGGCTGGGCCACGTTCTGGCACTACACGTTACTGAACAAACTCTACGAGGAAGGCAAAGTCACCGATGGCTTTATGCTGGAGTTCCTTCAGTCCCACACTTCCGTGGTGTATCAGCCGCCGTTTGACAGCCGTTTCTACAGCGGTATCAACCCGTATGCCCTGGGCTTCAACATGATGTCGGATATCCGCCGCATCTGTGAGAACCCCACCAAGGAAGACAAAAAGTGGTTCCCGGACATCGCCGGCAGCGACTGGAAGGAAACCCTGACGTTCGCCATGCAGAACTTCAAAGACGAGAGCTTTGTGCAACAGTTCCTGTCCCCCAAAGTCATTCGCGAATTCAAGTTCTTCTCCATCCTGGATGATGACAAGGAACGGGATCTGCACATCACCGCCATCCACGACGACCCCGGCTATCGGGATATCCGTGAGGCGCTGTCCAAGCAATACAACCTGTCCATGAACGAACCCAACATCCAGGTTTACAACGTCAATGTGCGCGGCGACCGTTCCATTACCCTGCGCCATGTACGCCACAATCGTCGCCCACTGGAGACGGAGTCCGCTGAAGAAGTACTGAAGCATTTGCACCGTCTGTGGAAATTCGATGTCATCCTGGAATCGGTGCAGGACAACACCGTCATGGACACCATCAAGTGCGGCGCCAACGGAATTGAAAAGAAATCCACCGAAAAGGATGAGGAAGAAGAGGAACTGAGCCTGATTCAGCGGGTGTAATCAGGCTTATTCTTCACACTGCCCACAGCCCTGCCGGTTCTTGCTGTATTCCTGTTCAAACAGGGCCGGCAGAAAGTTCGGCAGGAACTGCATTTCCTGTATCGCATGCTCCCCCAGGCTGCGGGAAAATCCCGGCATCACCCAATCAAAGAACACCGGCACGGTGAACGTGGAGCGCATCACAATGCCGTCACCGTTGTCATTGGTCTGGTATTCGTGAATCAGGCGCTGGGGCAGAATCCCACTCAACGCCTTCAGGTCCGTTTTCGCCACGATCCAGTGTTCGTACTCTACCTGCCCCTCCGCCGCAGCCGGATCAAGCCAGGTGATCAACAGATTCGACGCATAGGGCCCGATGTACTCCCGCACCTGCTGCACCGCCCCCACGGAATAGTCCAGGCTGTCGGGCCGGCTCGGAGGCACCAACCAACGAAAACTCACATGGGCCGTGGGGTGCCACCCCCGGTAGCGGTTGGTGGTATTGATGTTGTCCCACCACCAGTCCAGCATGTCCGGGGTAATGCCGAGTATTTCCTGATTGACGATCACTTTTTTCGTCAGCCAACCATTGGCGACCATCTCATAGCTGCCTCTGGGTAACAGGGCCTCTTCCACGTAGTGGGTTTGAAACCACTGCGGCAGAAACGCCTGCAGGTTCTGCATGCTCACCTCGGTATAACTGGCCAACGCCTCCACATATTCCGGATACCGTTCCACGATGCCATCGGGCAGACTATAAGTCGTGCGCAGCAGCAGGTCATCACCCCGCGCGCTGACACCGTAGTCATAGCGCACCAGGCCACTGCCCAGCGTTTCATCGCCGGGGAACGTGATCTGCGCCTGCACCCGGTGATCATCCCCCACACAGCGCACCGCGGGTTGCAGAAAGCGCCACTGACTGTGCACCTGCGATCCACCCAATATCTGGGTGATCGCCAGAACCGCCCCCGCGGGTACCGCAAGATCGTCCTGAGTTGGCGGGATATGGAGCCACTGGAACGATTGGTTGGCCTCCGGATGCCAGCGTTGGAAAGCGGCCTCCCGTCCCAGGTTTCGCCACCACCAGTCCAGCATTTCAGGCCTGAGCCCCGGCAAGGTCTGTTCCACCACGATGACGGTATGTTGCGGCTCAGGGGTCGCCACCAGATCGCGCAAATGCGCCTGCGCCGGTGGCGCCGACATCACTGCAGTCCATAACAGCACCCGCGGCAGCCACCCCCAACCCTGATACCGGTACCAACCTGATTTTGACATGATGCACGCCCCTACGGATTGTTGTTATGCCCTTATATTATCCGTATGGATAATATAAAACAACCGCCCAGCCATCCCGGGTTCAATCTGCTGGCGGAGCTGGCTATACTGCGCCTTCCTCCAGCCAAAAAGCCCAAGACCGCTCACTGTGAACGATCTTCCCCGAAAGCGCGGCAAACAGAGCGCCCAAGCCGCGGCCCTGACCCATGACAGCATCATTCAGTCGGCCATCGAGCGCTTTGCCCAGAAGGGCTATGAAGCCACTTCCGTGCGAGAAATCGCCAGTGGCGCCCGCTGTACCCATGGTACCCTGCGCCACCATTTCGGCAGCAAGCTGGAAATCTGGAAAGCGGTTGCGGATACCGTGCTCGAACACTACCAGCAGCGGCTGATGCCCATCCTGATGGCGGCTTCACTCGAGCAGGACCCACTGTCCAGTTTCCGGCAGGTGGTCAGGGGGTTTATCGAAGCGTCCTACCACAACCCCATGTTTGCCAAACTCCTGATGGCGGATAATGAGGGTGACCCTGCACGCGCTGAATACCTGAAGGCCAACTTCCTCCGCCTGCACGAACCGATTGGCGTTCTGTTTGAACGGGCCCGCAGCCAGAGCCCGGCGCTGGCTCGTTACAACAACGATACGTTCTTTCTGACGCTGCTGAGCCTCACCTTTTTTCCGCTGATGCTACCGGCCATCAACGACCTGCTGGGTGACACCCCGGCAATGACGGCGGAACACCAGGTCGGACACATCATGAGGGTACTATTTGGCGGGAGCGCGGATTGAGCCAAGTGCATTCATCCAACCTGAGCCTGTTCGGACAAGACCATAGACTCTTCATTCAGGTTATAAAAAGCCTGTGTCGAGCGGTTCACATCCCGCCACGGAACCAGTAATTTAGCCAGCATCACCTGCTGAGGAGCCGATATGAACGATCGAGTCATCGTATCTGTGGACAACGAAATCGCCACTGTCACCCTGAACCGGGCGGACAAACACAATGGCATGGATCTGGATATGCTGCGGGGCGTTATTGCCGCCCAAAAGCAGGTACGCAAGATGAAAAACATCCGTGCTGTCATCCTGCAGGGAGACGGACCCTCTTTTTGCGCGGGCCTGGATTTCAAAAGCGTGCTGGCCAAACCGGTGACCGCGTTTACCAGTTACATGCAGTTGTGGCTTCCCTTCCAGAACGATTTCCAGACCTGGAGCATCGGCTGGCGGGATGTGGGGGCTCCGGTGATCGCACTGATGCACGGCAACTGTTTTGGTGCCGGGCTGCAACTGGGCCTGGGGGCCGACATCCGCATCTGCCACCCGGATGCCAAGCTTTCCATGATGGAGGCAAAATGGGGCCTGGTGCCGGACATGGGCGGGGTTGCCCTGATGCGGGAACTGATGCCGCTGGACAAAGCCAAGGAACTCACCATGACCGGTCGCATTGTCAACGCCGAGGCGGCCCAGTCGCTGGGGCTGGTCACCCACATCAGCGCTGACCCCATGCAAAAAGCACAGGCCCTGGTGGATGAGATTTCGGTACGCTCCCCCGATGCTGTGGCCGCCGGCAAGTTTCTGTTGCAGGATGCCTGGCGGGCCCTGGACCGCACCGCTCTGCGCGCCGAGCGCCTGTGGCAGCGCCGGGTGATGGGGGGCAAAAACCAGCGGATCTCGGTGGAACGCAACCAGAAAAAAACAGAGATCCCCTTTAACGACCGTACCATTGATTAATTTGACCAACACTTCACATCGAGGGAATGAGTATGAGTGGCTATCTGAAATGGTCTAAATGGAAAGAGTTCGCCCAGCTGTTTGATGTTCGATATTTCAATTCCGCCAGCAGCATCAAAACCAGCCTGGGCTTCATCAAAACCTTTCTTGGCATCACCCAAGCCGAAGCGGATATTCAACAGGGCGGCCTGGGCAGTATCTTCAATTACCACCCCATCGCCGACGGGCTGGCCACCGCGGGGCAACCTCAACCCGCACACTTTCCCTTACTCCGGGAAGCCGGCTTCACCACCGTCATCAACCTGGCACCTCATGGCGCCGAAAACGCACTGGCTAATGAAGCGGAGCTGGTGGCGGCCAACGGCATGCAGTACGTCCACATCCCGGTGGCGTTCGACAACCCCACAGAGGCGGACTTCGAACAGTTTTGCCAGGCACTGTCGGTGTATCCACAACAGCCAGTGTTCATCCATTGTGCCGCCAATATGCGGGTCTCGGCATTCGTGTTCCGCTACCGAACCCAGGTGCTGGGAGAAGACGTCCACAAAGCCAAACCGGACCTGGATAAGCTCTGGAAACCCTTCGGCGTGTGGGCGGACTTTATCGGGCCGCGCTGACCATCATGGCTCAGGGTACCAACTGCCATCGTCCCGCTTGCGAATCCACATGCGGGAGTGCCAGTGGTAACGCCCAGGCTGCCCCGCCACCGGCAAGGTGCAGTTGTAGCGGGAGCGGCCCACCGGAATCGGCTTACTCACCTGTACCACCACCACGTTATCGGCCTGCATGCGCAGGGGGATCGCCCCCTGCCCGCTGGCGTAACAGTTCAATTGGCCTTTCAGTTCACGCTGCGTCGACAAGGCCAGTATCAATTCGGGCTGCACCGGCTCATCGAACACCCAGCCAGGGAACGTTTCTTTTTTCAGGGGCAACGGCAGGCTGCTGGCCTTGACGCGAAAATCATCCAGGTCCTGATAGCTCTGATTAAAGGGGTAACGGGGCGCCATGCCGCTGTTCAGCAGAGTCTTATTCACCGCACCGGACTGCTGCCCAAATCCCAGATAGCCCCAGGACGTCACCGCCTTGATCACCGCTGCATCCGCTTCCCCATAGGGATAGGCCAGATACCGCCAATGCTCACCGGTCTCCGCCTGAATGCGCTGCTCCGCCCCGTCGATTTCCTCGCGCAGTGCCTGCAGCCACTGCTTCTGTGACAGGGCATCGGGCTTGCGCAACAGGTGCAGGTGGCTGCGGGTGTGATTGGCCAGGTTGGCGCCTTTGGCTTGCAACCCCCGCAGCTGATCCCAAGTCATATAGCCGGGCTGCTTGCGATCCACAAAATCCGTGCTGACAAAAATGGTGTAGGGAAACCCGAACTGCTCCAGCATGGGCGCCGCCTGCTGCGCAATATCGTCATAGGCATCGTCAAAGGTAATCACCACCGCCCGGTCTGGCAGTGGGCGATGTTCCTGCAACGCCGCCACCAGTTTCGGCAACGGCAATACGCTGAAGCCACCCTGTTTGAGGATCTCCAGATGCCGACGAAACACTTCCGGCGCCAGGGAGGTACTGGGGGGAGTTCCGGTGGCAATATGATGATATTGCAGGATAACCCCATGATTGGCGCTGTTCCCGGCATTTTCAGCCCATAGGTTCACCGGGATTAACAACCCGTTCACCAGACACAACAAAGCGGCAAAAGCACGCTTGACCATATAGTCGACCTCTTTTCAGCTTGGTATCATCCTGTCACGGACTCAGAGAAACCTATGAACCCACTATACCAAGGTGTAGCGATGCAATTCGATAAAGAAAAAGTAAATGAAATGACCGCCGGCTCCATTCCCCTGGCCAAATTCACCGGTGCCGAGGTGATTGAAATGGAACGCGGCTATGTGAAGATGAGCATGCCTTTCGAACAGAACATCAACCATATCGGCATCATGTACGCCGGCTCCATCTTCACCCTGGGCGAACTGCCCGGCGGCGCCTTGTTCTGGAGCGCCTTCGACGCCACCAAATGCTACCCCATCGTGACCGAAATGAGCGTTAAATTCCTGAAACCCATCAAAACCGCTGCCACCGTGGAGTGCCGCATCAGCGAAGAGGAAATCGAGCGGGTCAATCGCGAAGTGGAAGAGAAAGGCAAATCCGTTTACATCCTGGAGCAGGAAATCAAGGACGAAAGCGGCGAGATCTGCGCCGTCACCACCGGTCGCTACCAGGCTCGCGCCCACGGTCGCTAAGCGGCTCAGCCGCATTTAAGCAGGCAACAAAAAGCCCGGCAGACTTCATCGTCATGCCGGGCTTTTTATATCGGGAATATCACTGGCTGTGGTACCGGGCAGACAGCTCGTGCACTGCATCCACAAACACTTTGGCGTGATCGGGATCAGCATCCAGGGCAATCCCGTGACCCAGGTTGAACACATGGCCTTCGCCAGCGCCAAAGCTCTCCAGAATCCGCGCCACTTCAGCCCGAATGGCCTCCGGTGACGCATACAACACGGAAGGGTCCATATTGCCCTGCAGGGCAATTTTGTCACCGACACGGGCACGCGCGTCTCCGATCTCGATGGTCCAGTCCAGACCCGCGGCGTTGGCGCCCGCTACCGCGATCAACTCCAGCCACTGCCCACCGTTCTTGGTAAACAAGATACTCGGCACCGGACGCCCATCGTGTTCCTTGATCAGGCCGTCGACGATCTTTTTCATGTAGTTCAGCGAAAACGCCTGATAGTGGCTGGTGCTGAGCACACCACCCCAGGTATCGAAAATCTGCACCGCCTGAGCCCCGGCCAGTATTTGCTGATTGAGGTAATCAATGATGCTGTCCGCCAGCTTATCCAGCAGGGCATGCAGCACCTCTGGCTGAGCATACATCATGCGCTTGATGGTGCGGAAATCCTTGCTGGAACCACCCTCCACCATATAGGTCGCCAGGGTCCAGGGGCTGCCGGAAAAACCGATCAGGGGCACCCGCCCGCCCAGGGCCGAGCGAATGGTGCGTACCGCATTCATCACATAGTCCAGGTCGCTGGCGGCGTCAGGAATCGGCAATGCCGCCACATCCTGTTCGGTGCGCACCGGTTTTTTGAAGCGGGGGCCTTCGCCGGCCTCAAAATACAGGCCCAGGCCCATGGCGTCCGGCACTGTGAGAATATCCGAAAACAGAATGGCGGCATCCAGCTCAAAGCGCTCCAGGGGCTGCAGGGTGACCTCACAGGCCAGCTCAGCGTTCTTGCACAGGGACATGAAATCCCCGGCCTGGGCGCGGGTGGCCTTGTATTCCGGCAGATAACGACCCGCCTGCCGCATCATCCACACAGGGGTGACGTCTACCGGTTGTTTCATCAGGGCGCGCAGGAATCGATCGTTCTTCAGTTCGGACATGTTGGGCCTTTTTCTTTGATTCAGTTGGCAGGCGGGCCGGGGCAGGTGGCACTCAGACACGCTACAAGCACATCCCTGTGCGCTCGACAGCGGCCGTCCATGGCCGCTGACGGTCTGAGTGCCACCTGCCCCGGCCCGCAGAATACATTCATCAATAAAAAACGGGTGAAAGTGTACAACGATTCGCTCGTCATTACCCCACCCGTTTCAACGGTGTTACCAAATTGTTCAGTGGCGTTTACAGATCACACGTCCAGATAATCCAGAATGCCTTCCGCCGCCTTGCGACCTTCCCAAATGGCGGTCACCACCAGATCCGAGCCCCGCACCATATCGCCACCGGCGAAAATCTTGGGGTTGGAGGTCTGGAATTTGAACTGGGCCTGTTCCGGCGCCACCACGCGGCCACCATCGTCGGTGTTGACACCGGCAGTATTGAACCAGGGCTGGGGGCTGGGACGGAAACCGAAAGCGATGATCACCGCGTCCGCCTCCAGAATCTGCTCAGAACCGGGAATCGGTTCGGGGCTGCGACGGCCGCGGGCATCCGGCTCACCCAGCTGGGTTTCCACCACTTTCACCCCTTCCACCTTGTTATCGCCGATGATGGCGATAGGCTGGCGGTTAAACAGGAACTCCACCCCTTCTTCCCGGGCGTTGGCCACTTCCCGTACGGAACCGGGCATGTTGGCCTCATCACGACGATAGGCGCAGGTCACCTGGGTGGCACCCTGACGGATCGCAGTACGGTTACAGTCCATGGCGGTATCACCACCGCCCAGTACCACGACCTTTTTGCCATCCATATTGATGAAATCTTCCGGCGCCTTTTCAAACCCCATATTGCGGTTCACGTTGGAGACCAGATAAGGCAGCGCTTCATACACCCCTTCCAGTTCCTCACCGGGGAAGCCACCTTTCATGTAGGTGTAGGTGCCCATGCCCATGAAAATGGCGTCGTATTCATTCAGCAAATCATCGATGGTCACGTCTTTACCGATTTCGGTGTTGAGGCGGAACTCGATGCCCATGCCCTCAAACACTTCACGGCGCAATTGCATCACCGGCTTTTCCAGTTTGAACTCAGGAATACCAAACGTGAGCAGGCCCCCGATCTCCGGATTGCGATCGAACACCACCGGCTTGACGCCGTTGCGAACCAGAATGTCCGCACAGCCCAGACCCGCGGGGCCGGCACCGATTACCGCCACCTTCTTATCGGTCCACACCACATTGGACATATCCGGACGCCAGCCCATGGCCAGCGCAGTATCACTGATGTACTTCTCCACAGAACCGATGGTGACGGCACCAAAGCCATCGTTCAGGGTACAGGCGCCTTCGCACAAACGGTCCTGGGGGCACACCCGGCCGCAGACTTCCGGCAGGGTATTGGTCTGGTGGCTGAGTTCGGCCGCTTCCAGAATATTGCCCTCAGACACCAGCTTCAGCCAGTTGGGGATGTAGTTGTGCACCGGGCACTTCCATTCGCAATACGGATTCCCACAGGCCAGGCAACGGTGTGCCTGCGATGACGCCTGCTCCGGTTGGAACGGATTGTAGATCTCAACATACTGAGAACGTCTTACCCCAACATCCTTCTTGGCAGGATCACTGCGGGGCACATCCAAAAACTGGAAGTCGTTACTTAAACGTTCTGCCATCTTTAACCTCTTTCATGGATCCGGAGCCAGGCTCCCATCACATCCGCCTTATTCAGGACGGTGTCTAATGCTGTTCAGCAGTTTCTGCACACTGGCGGCTTTCGGTTTCACCAACCAGAACTGGCCAACGTAGTCATCGAAATTATCGAGGATATGCTGACCCCAGGCACTGCCTGTCTCCGCTACAAACTCGTTGATCACACCCACCAGGTGGTTGCGATAGGCTTCCATCTCTTCGCTGTTGATGCGCTGGATTTCCACCAGTTCGTGGTTGTACTTGTCGACGAACGTTTTGTCTTCGTCCAGCACATAGGCAAAACCACCGGTCATGCCAGCACCGAAGTTGTAGCCGGTTTTGCCCAACACCGTAATCAACCCACCGGTCATATATTCACAACCGTGGTCGCCCACGCCTTCCACCACCGCATGCGCACCGGAATTTCGCACCCCGAAACGCTCACCGGCAGAGCCGGACGCAAACAACTTGCCGCCGGTAGCCCCGTACAGACAGGTATTACCGATAATGGCGGTTTCCTGGCTCTTGAACGGGCTGCCCTTGGGCGGACGAATCACCAGCTTGCCGCCGGTCATGCCTTTGCCCACGTAGTCGTTGGCATCCCCTTCCAGGTACATGTTCAGGCCACCGGCGTTCCAGACACCAAAGCTCTGCCCGGCGGTACCGTTGAAGCGGATTGTGATAGGGTGCTCGGCCATGCCCTGGTTGCCGTGACGCTTGGCAATTTCACCAGAGATCCGGGCACCGATGGAGCGGTCACAGTTGGTGATGCGGAACTCGAACTCACCACCGGCTTTGGCATCGATGGCCGCCAGGGTTTCCTTGACCATGCGCTCCGCCAATTCACCTTTATCGAAAGGTGCGTTTCTGGCCACCTTGCAGGTATGGGGTTTCTCTGCCGGCACATGACTGCTGGACAGAATCGGGGTCAGATCCAGATTACGCTGCTTGTCAGTCACGCCTTCCAGCATATCCAGCAGGTCCGTACGACCCACCAGGTCTTCCATTTTGCTCACACCCAAACGTGCCATCCACTCCCGGGTTTCCTGGGCCACGAACTTGAAGAAGTTCATCACCATTTCCGGTGCGCCGATGAAGAAGTCTTCCCGCAGTTTATCCTGCTGGGTAGCCACACCGGTGGCGCAGTTGTTCAGATGACAGATACGCAGGTATTTACAACCCAGCGCGATCATGGGGATGGTGCCGAAGCCAAAGCTTTCCGCACCCAGAATCGCCGCCTTCACCACGTCCAGGCCGTTCTTCAGACCACCATCGGTCTGCAGACGAATCTTGTCCCGCAGGTCGTTGCCACGCAGGGACTGGTGGGCTTCACTCAGACCCAGCTCCCAGGGGGAGCCGGCGTAGCGAATGGAGGTCAACGGGCTGGCCGCCGTACCACCGTCATAACCGGAGATGGTGATCAGGTCCGCGTAGGCCTTGGCCACACCGGCAGCGATGGTGCCTACGCCAGGCTCAGACACCAGTTTCACCGACACCAGCGCACTGGGGTTCACCTGCTTCAGGTCATAGATCAGCTGCGCCAGGTCTTCGATAGAGTAGATATCGTGATGGGGTGGCGGTGAGATCAACGTCACGCCGGGCACGGAATAACGCAAGCGGGCGATGAGGTCGTTCACCTTGCCGCCGGGCAACTGCCCACCCTCACCAGGCTTGGCACCCTGGGCCACCTTGATTTGCAGAACTTCCGCATTCACCAGATAGTGCGGTGTCACCCCGAAGCGACCGGAGGCCACCTGTTTGATCTTGGAGACTTTCTCAGTGCCGAAACGGGCAGGGTCTTCACCACCCTCCCCGGAATTACTGCGACCGCCCAGGCGGTTCATAGCCATGGCAATGGCTTCGTGGGCTTCCGGGCTCAACGCCCCCAGCGACATGCCGGCAGAGTCAAAACGGGGCAGGATCGACTCAAGGGATTCCACCGCATCCACGCTGATCGGGTTAACATCCGTCTTCAGGGTCAACAGGTCACGGATAGCCGCCACCGGACGATCCTGGGTCAGCGCGGCGTACTCGCGATAGGCTTCGTAATCGCCGGACTGCACCGCCTTATGCAGCGCGCCAATCACATCCGGATTGAACGCATGGTATTCACCGCCGTGAACGAACTTCAGCAGGCCGCCCTGCTCGATGGGCTTGCGGGCCTTCCAGGCGTCGGCAGCCAGGCGCTTGGTGTCCGCCTCAAAGTGCGCAAAACCGGCACCCTGAATGCGGCTTTGCACTCCGGTAAAGCAAGTTTCCACCACTTCGTTGGCAATACCCACTGCCTCAAACAATTGTGCACCCCGGTAGGAGGCAATGGTGGAAATACCCATCTTGGAGAGAATCTTCAACAGGCCTTTATCGATGGCCTTGCGGAAATTCTTCTGCGCATCGATCGGGTCCATCAGGACTTCGCCGGTACGCACCAGGTCGCAGATCACATCAAACGCCAGGTACGGATAGACCGCCGTGGCACCGAAGCCGATCAGGCAGGCAAAGTGGTGGGGATCACGGGCCGATGCGGTTTCCACCACGATATTGCTGTCACAGCGCAACGCGCTGTTGGTCAGGTGATGGTGCACAGCACCAGTGGCCATCAGGGCCGGGATCGGCAATTTGTTTTCACCGATGTCCCGGTCGCTCAGTACCAGAATGACCTTGCCGGAGCGGGCCGCCTCAGCGGCCTCGTTGCACACATTCTCCACCGCCTGGCGCAAACTGATGGCGGCGTCGTAATTCAGGGAAATTTTCTGGACCGCATAGCCTTCCCGCTCGATGGACAGCAGCTGCTGGAACTTGCTGTGGGACAGTACCGGCGAGGTCAGAATCGCACGGTCGGCATGATGAGGGGTTTCCTCAAACACGTTGCGCTCGGCACCCACACAGGTTTCCAATGACATCACAATGGATTCCCGCAGGGGGTCGATGGGCGGATTGGTCACCTGGGCAAACTGCTGGCGGAAGAAGTCGTACAACGGACGCACCTTGGCCGACAACACTGCCATCGGGGTATCGTCACCCATGGAGCCAACCGCCTCCTGGCCGTTCTCCGCCATGGGGCGAATCACCTGGTCCCGCTCTTCAAACGAGACCTGGAACAGTTTCTGATAGGTCTTGATGGCCGCCGGGTCCAGCTGCTCTATGGAGCGGGTTTCGTCGGTCAGGGTGTCCTGAATGCGAATGGCGTTTTCTTTCAGCCATTGCTTATATGGCTGCCCCTGTTTCAGGCGCTGATCCACATCGGCAGTGTGGAGCACATCGCCGTTTTCCGTATCCACCACCAGGATCTGGCCGGGGCCAACGCGGCCTTTGGCCACCACGTCTTCCGGCTTGTAGGAATACACACCGATTTCCGAGGCCAGGGTAATGTAATCGTTCTTGGTGATAACCCAACGGGCCGGGCGCAGGCCGTTGCGGTCCAGCATACAGATGGCATGGCGGCCATCGGTCATCACCAGGCCGGCCGGACCATCCCAGGGCTCCATGTGCATGGAGTTGTATTCATAGAATGCGCGCAGATCCGCGTCCATGGTTTCCACGTTCTGCCAGGCAGGGGGAACCATCATCCGAACCGCACGATAGATATCAATGCCACCGGCCAGCAACAGCTCCAGCATGTTATCCAGGCTTGAGGAGTCAGAACCGGTGCGGTTGACCAACGGGGTTATGTCTTCCAAACCCGGCAGCAGGTCCGATTTGAACTTGCTGGTGCGGGCCACAGACCAGTTACGGTTCCCCATAATGGTGTTGATTTCACCGTTGTGGGCCAGGTAACGGAACGGTTGCGCCAGGGGCCAGCGCGGCAGCGTGTTGGTGGAGAAGCGCTGGTGGAATACGCAAATCGCGGTGCCCATATCCTTATTGGCCAGGTCCAGGTAGAACGACGGCAGGTCCGCCGGCATCACCAGGCCCTTATAGGACACCACCGTGGCAGACAGGCTGGGGATATAAAAGTCGCTGTCCTCTTTCAGCAGCACTTCCGCGCGACGGCGGGCAAAAAACAGGCGCCGATTCAGCTCCAGATCGGACATACCACTGCTGTTGATGAACAGCTGCTCAATGGTGGGCAGGCTCTCCAGGGCAATGCTGCCGCAGACACTGCTGTCCACGGGCACGGTACGCCAGCCGACAATATCCAGGCCTTGCTGGGTCACTTCCTGCTCCAGCGCCATTCGGGCGGCGGTGGCTTTGTCCGCATCCTGGGAGAGGAACACCATACCCACCGCAAAGGCGGCACTCAATTCCTTGCCAAACGTCTCTTTGGCAACGGAACGGAAGAAGGCTTCCGGCATTTTCAGCAACAGACCACAGCCATCGCCGGTTTTACCGTCGGCTGCAATACCACCACGGTGCGTCATGCAGGTCAGCGACTCGATAGCGGTCTGCAGCAGGTTGTGGCTGGCCTCACCCTTCATATGGGCGATCAGGCCGAAGCCACAATTGTCTCTAAACTGGTCAGGATGGTAGAGCCCACCACTCTGTATACTCATCACAAGCGAAAGCCCTTTTTCCAGTGAATTCAATGGTTTATTTGCGATTCTCGCAGGCCATACTGTACGGCCGGGCAAAAATGGAGAGCCATTTTACATGCGAACCCCCCTTTGAACAAACCCATCCAGGGTTGCGGAGGGTCTTCCATGAGGTATTTGCCTGCCAAACTCCTTTTAGGCAGGCAAAAAACAGTCCAGAAATGAACGAGTTAACGCTGGACCTTCAGTTTTTTAGATCTTTTTGAATTGCCTCGATTTTTCGGATCCATGGGCCCTGTTTTTGCAGATTTTGCGGCAATTTCCCCACCGCGGCCTTGGCGGCATCATAACTGGGGTAGCTCGCTTGCACCACAACATACCAGGGCGCACCATTTCGTTGAGTTTTATAGTAAGTAAGCTTTTGCACACTGGGATAGGCTGCCAGGAACTTGTCCACCGTCGCCCTTTCTTTCGCCCCCAACATCTGGATTGCGTAATGGTCGGCCGGCAAAGACAGAATCCAGGCAGTGCGACTGTCACGCTTGGCCTCAGCCACCGGCTTGGGTGCGGGCTGCTGAGCTGCTGGCTTGGGCGCCGGCTTGGCAGCAGGCTGGGGTTCTGGTTTAGGCGCTGGTTTGGATACTGGGTCAGGAGTAACCGTTGCCACTGGCTGGGTCACCGGTTTCGTTGCCGTTACCGGCGTTGTCACCGGCTGCGCGCTTGGCTCAGGCTTTACTGTGGCCACCTGCACGGATTCAGCCTCAGGATTCGCCTCTGCCTGTTGGGCCGGCTCTGGGGCTGAGTCTGCGCCATGGCCTGCAGCCTGGTTCGACTGAGGAGACGGCCCGGAATCCGTCTTGCTCTCCACCACGGAGCGCTCCAGCGGGGGCACTCGCACGGTTTCCGGTTCGGGGTCAGCGCGGGTGAACATCAACACCAACAGTAATAACACCACCGCCCCCAGGGCACCCACGTGCAACCAGGGCACACCGGCCACGACTGACTTGCCCCCCCTGCCACCCTTACTCTGCTTGTGGCTGATGGCCGCCTGCAACAACTCGCCGGCCACCTGATTGATTCGCGACGCGTTACCCAGGCTCATATTGAAGATGCGCTCAACCTGCTCAGCGCTGAAGCGCACCTGTCCCATGCCCCCTGTGCGCATTCGATACATCAGGTAGTCCTGGGTTTCCTGCTGGCCAAAGGGCGCAAGCGCCAACCGAAAATGATCCGGAACCTGATCAAACAGGGTCGCAAACTGCTGCAACGCGTCGGGATCATGCTCGTCCATCACCAGCAGCACTTTCAGGGGCAACCCCGCACCGGAAGCCAGGATTAAAGACAACAACTGGCTGCAGGCCTCATCCAGAAACTGGCTCTGACGCACGACCAACAGCAGGGTTCGGGACTCATTGTCAGCAACGGTGGCACAGTCAATCAGCTGCGCCTGCAGGGAATCCAGGCTGAAACCTTCGCGACCGTGCCAAGGCCCACTCAACCCCGTCAGAAACTGCGTGGGGCTCATCATTACATCGGCCTGCACTATGGCCACGCCAAACAGATCCGGATCCAGTTCCGCCAGCACATGATCCACTAAAAAGTGCTTCCCAACCCCCTGATCACCGTGCAGCACCAGCAACGGGGGTCCATAGCGCAACAGGTGGGTGAGTTGCTCCAGGGCCTCCTGGCGACCGGCACCGGGGAAGAACAGCCCATCCACGTCGCCGTCACTGAATGGATCCGCTCTCAGCTCGCTATCAGGATGCGGCGCTTCCAACACATCTGGGGTTTCACCGATATCGGGTTCTATATCAGGCCTGGGTCGTGCATTCATGCAATGTTTCCCGTAACAAACTCTGGTCAAAGTCCGCGGTGATCATGGCTTCACCCACAGATTTCAGCAATACCAGTCGAATCCTGGCATCGACGTTCTTCTTATCCACTGCCATTTTTTCCAAATAGGTTGCGACGGTCATGTCCGCCGGCCCCGACACCGGCAAACCGGCCGCAGCGATGATCTCACGCCCCCGCGCCACCGCCTGCGGCGCCACGAAGCCCAAACGGGCAGACAAATCCAGCGCCATGACCATACCTGCCCCCACCGCCTCGCCGTGCAGCCACTGACCGTAACCTTGCGCGGCTTCAATGGCATGGCCAAAGGTGTGGCCCAGGTTGAGAATGGCCCGCAGACCACCCTCACGCTCATCCGCCGCCACCACTTCGGCCTTGATCTCGCAGGAGCGACGAATCGCATACGTCAGGGCGGCCGGATCGCGGGCGACCAGTTCTTTGATGTGGTCCTCAATCCAGCCCAGAAAGGCTTCGTCGCGAATCAGGCCATACTTGATGACCTCAGCAAGGCCGGCGGACAATTCCCGTTCCGGCAGTGTGTTGAGGGTATCGGTGTCGGCGATGACCACCCTGGGCTGGTGAAACGCACCAATCATATTCTTGCCCAGGGGATGATTAACCCCGGTCTTGCCACCGACGGAAGAATCCACCTGGGACAACAAGGTGGTGGGAATCTGGATGAAATCCACACCCCGCTGATAGGCCGCCGCGGCGAAGCCAGTGATATCACCGATCACTCCGCCGCCCAGGGCCACCAGTGTGGTGGTCCGGCTGTGCCGACGCTCCAGCAACGCTGTGAAAATCCGGTCGAGTGTGTCCAGGGTCTTGTATTGCTCTCCATCTGGCAAAATCAGACTGGATGCCTGTAATCCCTGCAGCCCGGCCATCACTTTATCCAGATATAAAGGTGCGATGGTGGTGTTGGTCACCACCAAAACCTGCTTGCCGGACAATGAGGGCAGCAACTCCCCCAGCTGATCCAACAAACCGGACCCGATATAAATGGGATAGCTGCGCTCCCCTAATTCAACACCCAAGGTTTCCATTCATGCTCCCGCCACGCGTAACGAAAGACGCCATTGTATCAGCAATCCACAATGAACTGACCAGGGGGCATCAGGGCCGGAGCAAAAGAAACCGTGCAGACATTCGTGCAGGCAATACGGGAGAGGTTAAACAATGAGCCGGGGCGTCAGATGGGTTGGGCCACCAGCTCAGCAATTTTGGTGGCCACATCGCGGATATTGGAAGCATCCGTATCCACCACATGGTCCGCCACTTCAAGATAGAGGGGTTCGCGCACCTTCATGAGTTCGGTCAGAACCTTGCGCGGCTCCGCGTGCTGCAGTAAAGGCCGCTTACGATCCTTGGCGGTGCGAGCCAGCTGCTGCTCAATAGAGGTTTTCAGGTAGATCACTATACCGCGGGCGGCAATCACGCGGCGATTGGCTTCACGGGTCACCGCTCCGCCACCGGTCGCCAGGACCACTCCATCCCGCAGGGTCAACTCCTCAATCACCGACTCTTCCCGCCGACGAAAACCTTCCTCCCCTTCCACATCGAATATCCAGGGAATATCGGCGCCGGTCCGAGCCTCTATTTCATGGTCGGAGTCAACGAACTCATAATTGAGAATCTGGGCAAGCTGACGCCCGATGGTGCTTTTACCTGCTCCCATCGGGCCAATCAGAATCACATTTCCGTGTTTTGACATGCGTTACTGGGCAGCAAGCACGTCGTTCACGATACGGGGGGTGATGAACACCAGCAACTCCGCTTTTTCACTGGTATTGGTGGTTCTGCGGAACAGACGACCCAGCACCGGCAGATCACCAAGGAACGGCGTCTTGATTATGGCTTCCACTTCCTCAGACCGGAATACACCACCCAGCACCACGGTTTGACCGTTGTCCACCACCACGCTGGTCTCGATTTCATTGGTGTCGATGGAAGGCACACCATTGAAGATCTCACCCACGGAGTCCTGGTTCACTTTTAACTCCATGATGATGCGACCGTCTGGCGTAATTTGCGGGGTGACCTCCAGGGACAGCACCGCTTCCTTGAACGAGGTGGAGGTGGCACCACTGGAAGAGGCTTCCTGATAAGGTACTTCGGTACCGGATTGGATTTTGGCAGTCTGCTGGTCTGCAGTTAAAACCTTGGGCGTGGACACAATGTCAGCACGACCATCAGACTCCAGCGCCGACAACTCCAGATCCACCAGGCCGTGATCGATATCGAAATAACCCAGAGCGATACGGCTGGCTTCTGATGAAATCACACCCAGATCCACACCCAGGTTACCGGAGCCAGTGGAATAAGCGACGTCTTCCAGAGTATCCTCGAAACCGGTTTTGTTACCCCAGACACCAAAGCCTTCACCGTATCCCGCCAGCGGGCTGCGGTCAAAGTGCCCCACACCCCATTTCACTCCCAGCTCTTCAGCCGCATCGGATCGGGCGATAACAATGCGCGCCTCAATCATCACCTGCCGCACCGGGATATCCAGCTGGTCCAGCATGAAGCGCACTTCGTCAATGTTGGCCGAGGTATCCTGGATCAGTAGAATATTGGTACGCTCATCCACCGTAATGGAGCCACGCTCGCTGAGGAACCCGGACGCGGTCACCAGCTCCGCCACTTGCGCCGCCTTGGCGTAGTTCACGGTCAGATATTCAGTACGCAGCGGCGCCAATTCCTTCACCTGGCGCTGGGATTCCAGCTCCAGCTTCTCGCGGGCGGCGATCTCATCCGCAGGAGCCACCAGCATCACATTACCCACCTTACGCTTGTCGAGGCCCTTGGTTTTCAGAATCAGATCCAGAGCCTGATCCCAGGGAACGTTCTGCAGGCGCAACGTAATGCGACCCCGGACAGTGTCACTGGCCACCAGGTTCAGTTCGGTGAAATCGGCGATCAACTGCAGCACGGAGCGTACTTCGATGTCCTGGAAGTTCAATGACAGCTTCTCACCGGTGTACTGGAATTTATCTTTGCGCTTACGCTCCAGCTCCAGGGCGCTGATCGGTTTTACACTGATGGTGAATGTCTTATCGGTCTGATACGCCATGTACTCATAATCGCCGGTGGGCGTCACCGCAATGCGGGCATTACCGGACGCAGTGCTGGCGTCAATCATCTTCACCGGCGTGGCGAAATCCATAACGTCCAGTCGGCGGTGCAGCTGATCCGGCAAGTCAACACCCACGAACTCAGCCACGATCTTGCCACTTTCTTCAGACAGGTCCACCGGAGAATTGGCGTTACCCAGGGTGATCACCACCAGGCCTTCACCCTGTTCGCCGCGACGGAAATCGATCTCTTGTACGCCATTGGCAGATGCTTGGGCGGCTGCTTTTTTCGCCGGCGCAGCTGTTGCCGGGGCGGAACTGGCTGCGGAACCCTCACCGATACGGAGCAGCAGTTGGTTGCCCTTCACCTCGGTGGTGTAGCCCACCAGGTTACTCAGATTGACGATCAGGCGGGTGCGGGAGCCGGCGCCCATCACCGTCAGGCTGCGCACATTCCCGTTGCCAAGGGTGTGGTATTTTTCTGCCAGGCCATTACTGACACCGTCCAGATCCAGCGCAATGCGAGCGGGGGAATCCGTGGTATAGCCAGTGGGCTGGGGCGGTACATCGTCAAAGCCAAGCTTGATCTCTACGGCATCGCCAGGCAGCGAGGCAGACTCAACGCCGGTGAGCGTGGCAGCGAGGAGAGGAGAAGACAACAGGGCAAACACGGCACCCCAACAGAATTTGAATTTCATCGCAGCTACCTGCTTGCTTGTTATCGTTTGAATGAAAGTCTGAAAGCTTTTCATGAATTGTCTCCCACGCTTCAGTCTTCACGCAACACTAATGTGCGTGGACGCTCAACCCAACCATCCTGTCCATCGGACACAATTTCAATCACATCTATCTTGCTGGGGGTAACCGATGTAATCTTGCCGAAGTTCCGGCCCAGATAATTGCCCTCTTTTACACGGTGCAGACCGCTGTCCGGGTCCTTCACCAGCGCGAACAGGTTCGCTCCAGGACGGGTCAGGGTACCAACCATGGAAAGGGAATCAATACCGAATTGTTCCAATACTTCCTTCGGTCGGTTGAAATCCGGTTTTACATTAGTGCGTTTCTGGGGCAGTGCCGCCAGCTGAACGTCGATGGGCCGTTCAAACGGGCTGCGCAAAGCAGCAGCGCCATAGGAGAACGCCTTGTACACCTTGAACTCCGGCGGTGGCTCGATGCGGCCTTTGGGGCGGGATTTGACTTCCGCCATCTTGGCCTTGATATCGCTGAAGGAAGTGTCACCACCACAACCGGACAAAGCCAAACCCAGGATTACGATTCCAAAAAAACTTACGCCTCTCATATCAATTTTCCTTATAGCGGTAAGTTTTGGCGCGAATTTTCATCACCAGTTCTTGGGTGCCCTCTTTGGAGGGAACGATGTCGAAATCATGCAGGGTAACGATCCGGGGCAGTGCAGCCACTGCACTGACGAACGTCCCAAAGGCATGGAATCCGCCTTTCACCTCAATATCAATCGGCAACTCCACATAGAACTCTTTTGAATTTTCCGGAGCCAGCTGAATGCTGTTGAACGTCAGGCCCGCGGTCAGACCGGTGTGGCTGATGTCTTCCAGCAGCCCCGGCACCTCGGTGTCACTGGGCAATTGACGCAGCAACGCACCGAAGGTGTTCTCCATCTCTTTCATTTGTTCTTTATAAGCATCCAGGTTAGATGCCTTGAACGCCTTGTCCTCGTATTCCTTCATCAGGGTCGCCTCTTTGGAGGCCACCGTATCCAGCTGGGTGAGGGAATCGGACAACAGTAGATGAAACACCAGAAAACCGGCAACCACACAGGCCACAATCCAGATGAACACCTTGATAGGCAGGGGCCAACCACCGATATTTTCCGGGTCGAGATTGTTAAAGGACTCAAAAAACTCTTTTACGTCCATGCTCAGCCCTCCTCCTCGGTTTTCGGTTTCTGCCGTTTGACCGTCAGATCGAACTCATTGACGGCCTGCTCTTTGGAGGCGGCCTGCACTTTGGACAGGTTGGGCGCTTCAAACAACTCCGAGGAATCCAGGTTACGCATCAAATTGGATACCCGGTTATTGCTCTCGGCCAAGCCGGTCATGCTCAGGGTGTCACCCACCGACTTCACCTGGCGGTAATACACGCCATCGGGCAGCGTGCGCACCATTTCATCAAATATCTTCACGATTTCAGGGCGATTACCCTGCAAATCCTGGATAACCTTCATCCGCTCAATCAAGGATTCGCGCTTTTTCTTGAGCTCTTCGATCTCTTTGATCTGCTGTTCCAGCTTTTTGGTCTCACCCACGATGAACTGGTTGCGCTGGTTTTGGTAATCAATCCGCCCCTGCACACCCATATCCACCAGATACACGCTGCCGGCACCCAACAACAGTACACCTACCAGGACCACGAAGAACTGCTGCTTCAGCTCCTGGCGCCGTTCTTCACGCCAGGGTAGGAGGTTAATTTTTGTCATCAGTCAAAACTCCTTAACGCCAGGCCACAGGCGATCATCAGTGATGGCGCGTCGGCGCTGAGTAGAGACGCATTTACCTTGGAGGACAACGCCATATCCACAAAGGGATTGGCAATGGACGTGGTGGTGCCGACCTTGTCCTGCACCATCTCGGCCAATCCGGGGATGGAGGCCGTGCCACCGGCCAGCAGGATGTGATCCACATCGTTGTACTGGCTGGAAGAGAAGAAGAATTGAAGGGAACGGGTAACCTGCTGTACCACCGCCTCTTTGAACGGCTCCAGTACTTCGGTTTCGTAGTCATCCGGCAGGCCACCCTGCTTCTTGGCCAGCCCGGCCTCCTCAAAGGAAAGCCCGTAGCGACGCTGAATCTCCTCAGTGAGCTGCTTGCCGCCAAAGAGCTGCTCGCGGGTATAAATGGTACGACCGTCGTGCAACACGCTGAGGGTGGTCATGGTGGAGCCGATATCGACAATGGCCACCGTTTGCTCTTCGCCGCCATCAATCTGGTCCGCCACCAGGCCGAAGGCCCGTTCCATGGCGTAGGCTTCCACATCCACCACTTTGGCCGTCAAACCGGCAATTTCCAGCACATCCACCCGCAACTCCACGTTCTCGTTGCGGCAGGCGGCCAGCAGAACCTCCACCTGATCCGGGGAACCCTCCACCGTGCCCTGCACCTCAAAGTCGATGGCAACCTCGTCCAGGGGATAGGGGATGTATTGGTCTGCCTCTACCTTGATCTGGCTTTCCATCTCGTCGTCAGACAACTTGCCATCCATTTCGATGACCTTGGTGATGACGGAAGAACCGGCCACCGCCACCGCAGCGCCTTTGACACCGCTTTTGGCTCTGGCCACGACCCGGGCGATGGCCTCGCCCACGCCTTCCACATCATTGATGTTTTTCTCAACTACGGCATTGGCGGGTAACGGCTCCACCGCATAGGCCTCGACCTTGTAGCGGTTTCCGCTGCGACTGAGCTCGAGCAACTTCACCGAGGTCGAGCTGATATCGATTCCCAACTTGGCTGTTGAAGCCTTCTTACTGAGGAAGGGCAGCATATCTTCCTGTCCTGTTTTGTAGTTCTGCTTTGATTATGAATTTTGTGCAGTTCTGCAC
>NZ_RCHN01000034.1 GCF_003671495.1 Ketobacter sp.
TTTTCAGTGGGTTAAGCCTCCATGTTCCCCATGAATCAACCCCGCTGCCGTGCGGCAAACCGGGCACCCTGATGCATGTGTCGGAACATGTGTGGTTTAGGGTTTAGTTAGAGCGGCGCTTTATACCACAAAGCCATGCCCACAACAACTCAATCGGTAACCTCGACGGCAAAATCACCACATTGTTCAGGGGTATATCCTGCTGCCGCGGCCATGTACAATACCCGCCTTTGCCCCGCCAGAGCTGACTTGGAACGGTTTTCAATTACATGAGCATTATCATCAAGACCCCCGAACAAATCGAAAAGATGCGCATTGCCGGCCGCCTGGCGGGCGAAGTCCTTGAAATGATTGGCGATTATATTCAGCCAGGGGTCACCACCGGCGAGCTGGACAAGATATGTCATGACTATATTGTGCAGGAACAGCACGCCATTCCTGCCCCCCTGAATTACAAAGGCTTTCCCAAGTCCATCTGCACTTCGGTCAATCACGTCATCTGTCACGGCATCCCCAGCGACAAGAAGGTCCTGAAAAAAGGTGACATCATCAACGTGGACATCACGGTCATCAAGGATGGCTACCACGGGGACACCAGCAAGATGTTCTTTGTGGGCGAACCCTCCATCCAGGCACAAAGACTGGTGAGTGTCACCCAGGAGTGCCTGTACCTGGGCATCAAGATGGTCAGACCCGGCGTCCACCTTGGGGACATCGGCGCCGCCATCCAGAAGCATGCGGAGAGCAATCATTACTCGGTGGTCCGTGAGTACTGTGGCCATGGAATTGGTGAAGGCTTTCACGAAGAACCCCAGGTGCTACACTACGGGAAACCGGGCACCCGGGAAGTGTTGCAGGCCGGTATGATTTTTACCATCGAGCCGATGATCAACGCCGGCAAGCGCTTTACCAAACTGTTACCAGACAAATGGACTGTGGTAACCAAGGACCACAAACTGTCTGCGCAATGGGAGCACACCGTGTTGGTTACGGAAACCGGCTATGAAGTGCTGACCCTGCGCTCAGAGGAAAGCGGCCTCTAAGCCACTATGAAAACCCCTCTCGTCACCGAGTTGAAGCACGATTCGGAGCTGTTTGAGCAGACGCGGTTTGAGCAACTGGTAGCCGAAAAAGGCGCCATCGCCCTGGCCTTCAAGCAGGCCATGAAGGATGCCGATGCCGTGCTCAACCAGCGCTTTCGGCGCCTGGAAAACATCAAGCTCATCATCCGCCGCCGTGCCTGGGTCATGGACAAGCTGCTGCAACAGCTTTGGAACCATTATAACTGCTCCAATTGTCCCGACATTGCGCTGCTGGCCGTGGGTGGCTATGGCCGGGCCGAGCTGCACCCCCACTCCGATATCGACCTCATGATCCTGCTGCGCAG
This sequence comes from Ketobacter sp., assembly GCF_003671495.1. GTDB lineage: Bacteria > Pseudomonadota > Gammaproteobacteria > Pseudomonadales > Ketobacteraceae > Ketobacter. The sequence continues at coordinate 1,388 of NZ_RCHN01000034.1, forward strand.
CGATGCTTCGGCCCAGGCTTATCACGAAGACCTGTCGGCCTTTGTCACCCAGCTGTGGGACATCGGGCTGGAAGTCGGGCACAGCGTACGTACGTTGGACCAATGCGTTGAGTTGGCCAAGTCAGACATCACCATTGCCACCAACCTGATGGAAGCCCGCACCATCGTCGGAGCACCGGAGCTGGCGGAAGAAATGATTGAACGCACTGGCCCCGACCACATCTGGGATGCCAAGTCATTTTTCACGGCCAAGTGGAAAGAACAGATCGCCCGCTACGACAAGTTCAGCAACACGGAATTCAACCTGGAACCGGACATCAAGAGTGCACCCGGCGGCCTGCGGGATATCCAGAACATCGGCTGGGTGGCCAAGCGCTACTTTGACGCCCGGCGGCTCAGCGACCTGGTGAGCCACGGGTTTCTCACCTCAGATGAATACGACATCCTCAACTCCGGGCATCTTTTTCTGTGGGAAGTGCGTTACGCCCTCCACCTGATCACCGGCCGCGGTGAAAACCGGCTGCTGTTTGATTATCAGAAAGCGGTGGCGGAGATGCTGGGTTATAAGGATTCCAGCTCCGCACTGGCGGTGGAAAAGTTCATGAAGCGCTATTATCGGGTAGCGCTGTCCATTTCCCAGCTGAACGACATGCTGTTGCAGCATTTTGATGAGGCCATCCTGCGGGCAGACGAACCCGAGGTGATCACCCCCATCAACAGCCGCTTCCAGATCCACAACAGTTTTATCGAAGTCACCCACGACAAGGTGTTCGAGTTTTATCCCTCCGCCCTGATGGAGGTGTTTCTGATCCTGGCCCAGAACGAGCAGATCGAGGCCATCCGTGCCTCCACCATTCGCCTGATCCGGGACCATCGCCACCTGGTGGATGAGCATTTTCGTAACGACATCCGCAACATCTCCATGTTTATGGAACTGCTGCGCTCCCCCAACAAGATTTACACCCAGTTCTACCGCATGAAACGTTACGGGATTCTGGGTAATTACATTCCCACCTTTGGCCAGGTCATCGGACAAATGCAATATGACCTGTTCCACATTTACACGGTGGACGCTCACTCCCTCCATGTGCTGCGCAACCTGCGTATGTTCCGGCACCAGGAGGTGAAGAAAGATTTTCCCATCGCCCACTACATCGTGCACCGCATTCCCAAGATCGAGCTGCTGTACATCGCCGGATTATTCCATGATCTGGGCAAGGGCCGCGGTGGCGATCATTCCGAGTTGGGTTCACTGGATGCCTATAACTTCTGCATTCACCATCGCTTGAGCAAGTGGGATGCGAACCTGGTGGCCTGGCTGGTGGAGCATCACCTTCTGATGTCGCTCACCGCACAGAAGAAGGATGTTTCAGACCCGGACGTCATTCACGAGTTTGCCTGCAAAGTGGGCGATCAGGTGCGGCTGGATTACCTGCATGCATTAACGGTGGCCGACATCCGCGCCACCAACCCCAAACTGTGGAACGGTTGGCGTGGCGCATTGTTGCGGCAACTCTATGCCGAGACCCGGCGCGCCCTGCGGCGGGGCCTGGAAAACCCGGGCAACCGGGAGGATTGGATTGAAGAGACCAAGGAACGGGCCATGGCTCTGCTCTCCAACCGCGGCATCAGCGAAACCACCGTGAACACACTCTGGGACAGCCTGGGCGACGATTATTTTCTGCGGGAAACCTATGGCGACGTCGCGCGGCACACCGAAGCCATGCTCAACCACCCGAGCCAGGATGTGCCCATGGTGCTGCTGGGGAAAACGGACGACCGCAACTACCATGGCGCCGCCGAAGTGTTCATCTATACCAAGGACGCCCCCAACCTGTTTGCCGCCACCGTGGCCGCCCTGAACCAACTGAACCTGACCATCGTCGACGCCAAGATCATCACCTCCGCCACCGGCTTCAGCCTGGATACCTATATCATTCTGGAGGAAAACGGCACCGACATCGGTGACGACCAGGCCCGCGTGGAGCAGATCGTCAGAAAACTGCAGAAGGCCCTTAAAGATCCAAGCAAGTACCCGGAAATCGTTCACAAACGCATGCCACGGGCCTTAAAACACTTTAACATTCCCACCGAAGTGGTCATCAGCAACGACATTGAAAAAGAGCATACCGTTGTGGAGCTGGTGGCGTTGGACCGGCCCGGCTTACTGGCGGAAGTCGGCTGCATCTTCCTGGAGAATAACGTGTCCCTGCACAATGCCCGCATTGCCACCCTGGGGGAACGGGTCGAGGACGTGTTTTACATTACCGACCTGAACGGGGACATGATCAAGGACCCGGAACTCTGTGAGCGGATCAAAGCGGACATCAAGGAAAAATTAGACCAAACGGCACCCTGAGCATGAATAACGATTTGCACAAGCTGCAACCCTATCCATTTGAAAAACTGGGGCAACTCTTCCAGGGCGTGACCCACAACGGCGATCGGCGCCATATTGCCCTGTCCATTGGCGAGCCCAAGCACACCAGCCCGGCGTTTGTTAAGCAGAGCATTATCGACAACATCGACAAGCTGGCGGTGTACCCTTCCACCAAAGGCATTCCCGAACTGCGGCAAAGTATCGCCCAGTGGGCCGACAAGCGCTTTGCACTGGATGCAGCGGGCCTGTGCCCGAACACCCAGGTGCTGCCGGTCAACGGAACCCGGGAAGCCCTGTTTGCGTTTACCCAGGTGGTGGCGGACCGCACCCATATCGACGGCCTGGTGGTGTCCCCCAACCCGTTCTATCAGATATACGAAGGGGCCGCTTATCTGGCGGGTATGACGCCACACTTCCTGCCGTGCCAGCCGGAGAATCAGTTCATCCCGGATTACGACGCGGTGCCCGAGTCGGTCTGGCGGCGCTGCCAGCTGCTGTTTTTGTGCAGCCCGGGTAATCCCACTGGCGCAGTCACCGACGCTGCCACGTTGCGCAAACTGATTGCGCTGGCGGACGAATACGACTTCGTGATTGCCTCGGACGAGTGTTACTCGGAAATCTATTTCGACGAAGCTGCGCCACCGGTGGGGTTGCTGCAGGTTTGTAACAGCATGGGCCGCACGGACTTCAAACGCTGCGTGGTCTTCCACAGTTTGTCAAAACGCTCCAACCTGCCGGGGCTGCGCTCCGGATTTGTGGCCGGCGATGCTGACATCCTGGCGGATTTTCTGAAGTATCGCACCTATCATGGTTGTGCCATGCCGGTGCAACATCAGTTGGCCAGCATCGCCGCCTGGAACGATGAGGCGCACGTGCAGGAAAACCGCCGCATCTATCAGCAAAAGTTCGATTCCGTACTGAGCATTCTGGACGGGGTGCTGGACGTACAAAGGCCTGATGCCAGCTTTTATCTGTGGCCAAAGACACCGGTTACAGACACTGAATTCGCCCGCGGCCTGTTCCAGCAACAGCACGTTACGGTTTTACCGGGGCAATTCCTTTCCCGCACGGTGGACAACATCAACCCCGGTGAGAACCGGGTGCGCATGGCACTGGTGGCCCCCCTGGACCAGTGCATCGAAGCCGCCGAACGAATCAAACACTTTGTCCAATCCTGATCAGGACAGCCAATAACAGGAGAACCTAGATGTCCGACTTGAAATCCATTATTGAAACTGCGTTCGACAACCGAGCCAGCATCTCCCCCACCAGTGTGGATGCCAGTGTTAAAGCCGCGGTGAACGATGCCCTGGCCATGCTGGACAGCGGTGAGGCCCGCGTTGCCGAAAAGCTGGATGGCGAATGGGTGGTGAACCAATGGCTGAAAAAAGCCGTGCTGCTGAGCTTCCGCATTAATGACAATGCGCCCATTAATGGCCAGTTCACCCAGTATTACGACAAGGTTCCTTCCAAGTTCGCCAACATGAGTGCGGAACAGTTCAAGGAATCCGGCGTACGGGTGGTCCCCCCCGCGGTGGCCCGCGCCGGCAGTTACATTGCCCCCAGCGTGGTGCTGATGCCCTCCTACGTCAATATCGGCGCCTACGTGGACAGCGGCACCATGGTGGACACCTGGGCGACCGTGGGCTCCTGTGCCCAGATCGGCAAGAACGTCCACCTGTCCGGCGGTGTGGGCATCGGTGGCGTGCTGGAACCACTGCAGGCGGGCCCTACCATCATCGAGGACAACTGCTTTATCGGCGCCCGCTCAGAAGTGGTGGAAGGCGTGGTGGTGGGCGAAGGCTCTGTGATTTCCATGGGTGTGTACATTGGCCAGAGCACCCGCATCTATGACCGCGAAACCGGCGAAATCCACTACGGGAAAGTGCCAGCCGGCTCCGTTGTGGTATCCGGCAATCTGCCCTCCGCCTGTGGCAAATACAGCCTCTACGCGGCCATCATCGTGAAGAAAGTGGATGAGAAAACGCGCGGCAAAGTGGGGATCAACGAGCTGCTGCGGATTACTGACTGATAGCCGTTTTGCTTCCCGTATCGCGGTGGGAGGCAAGCCAGCCGATTCAAGAAACGCCGTATACCCATCCGTGGGCCTCGACAGCGGCGTCCCTGCCGCTGACGTTCTTGAATCGGTTGACTCACTCCCCTTATGCTGCACCCTTGTAGTTCGCTTTAAATACAAGACCTGCCCATCACGAGAATTTCTATGACCACCATAACCCTCTACGGCATCCCCAATTGCGACACCGTCAAGAAAGCCCGCAAATGGCTGGAGTCCAATGGCATCGATTATCAGTTCCACGACTTTCGCAAAGACGGCATTGATGAAGCCATGATCCGCGGCTGGCTGAAAACCCAAAGCTGGGAGACCCTCCTCAACAAGCGCGGCACCACCTGGCGCCAATTGCCGGACGCGGTAAAAGGCAGCGTGGATGAAACCAGCGCCGTGCGTCTCATGGTTGAGCACCCCACCCTCATCAAGCGCCCGGTCACCATTGCCGGGAAGAAAACCAGCGTGGGCTTCAAAGATCAGGACTACGCAGCGTTTTTCGGAAAATAATCTTCCATTAGCCTAACGGGCCTAGCGTTCTTCCTGAGTTGTCTATACTAATTCATTAAATTCAATGAATTTTTAGGACACTATGAGCGCACTACCCTACCTGTTGCCCTGGATTTTACTGTTGCTGGGTATCGGCCTGGCCGCGGCGGTGAAACTGCTGCCGCTGAAGTCCATTGCCGGTATTGCCGTCAACGTCACCCTGCTGCTGATCATGCTGGGTGTCGCCATCTACGCCAATGTCATCCGCAGCCAACAGGTTGATTTACTGGCAGAAAAAGACAACGACCTGGCCGAGATGGAGCAATGGAAATACAGCCACCTGGACAAGCTGACGCTGATCCTGGCGCAACTGCGCCCTCCCAAGGAGGAAGAACTGGCCCTGATGCAACAACTCATCAGCTTTGGCTGGGTCAGCGGTAACCCCAATATCCTGCGGGCACAGCAGGCCCACCAGGCCCGTGAACGGTTACTGGAATCCCACACCGTGGAGTCCCGCATGCTGATCAAGGGCATCCCGCTCACCGTTGACAGCCATATCGTGGAGCTGGCACTGAAGGAAATCGGCTTCATCGTGCTGCCCTACCGGGAGGATGAACAGCCGGAGGCCGACGCCAACATCCTCTATTTCGGCCGCGATATGACGTTGCCGGAAATCAAGCTGGCCGCACTCACCCTGATGCAGGCGGGGGTGGACCTGAAAGCCATCAAACCCTTCCCCAAAGCCACCCAGGGTAATCTGCGGGCCATCAAAATCGAATGGAACAAGTATTACGAAGGCCGTAAATCCCTGGCGGTGGAGGAAGTCGAGACTGCCAAGGGCTTCAACTAGCCCTGCTCCCGGTAATTACTCGGTAAACTGGTTCGCTGTTTGGTATCATAGCGGGCCATTTGACCATCCGGGGTAACCTGATCCATGTCCGACCTGTCGCCTACGTTAGAACTGGCCACACAACTCATCGCCCAGCCCTCCGTCACCCCTGACGATTGCGACTGCCAGAACATCATGATCGAACGGCTGTCCGCCATTGGCTTCGAGGTGGAACGGCTGCGCTTTGGCGAGGTGGACAACTTCTGGGCCCGGCGCGGCAACCAGGGACCCGTGCTGGCGTTCGCAGGGCACACCGACGTGGTGCCCACCGGCCCGGTGGACAATTGGGAGTATCCCCCGTTTGAGCCAGTGATCAAGGACGGTATGCTGTGTGGGCGGGGTGCCGCCGATATGAAAGGCAGCCTGGCGGCCATGGTGACCGCCTGCGAGCGCTTCGTGGCTGAGCATCCGGACCATAAAGGCTCCATCGCCTTCCTGATCACCAGCGACGAGGAAGGCCCTTCCATCAACGGCACCGTGAAAGTGGTGGAGCATCTGGAGGCGCGGGGGGAAAAAATGGATTGGTGCGTGGTGGGCGAGCCCTCCAGTACTAACCGGGTGGGCGATGTGGTCAAGAATGGCCGCCGCGGTTCTCTCGGCGCCAAGCTGATCGTCAAAGGTATCCAGGGGCATGTGGCCTATCCGCACCTGGCCCGCAATCCCATTCACCAGGTGGCACCGGCTCTGGATGCCCTGGCCAGCGCCCACTGGGACAACGGCAACGAATTCTTCCCACCCACCTCGTTCCAGATCAGCAACATCAACGGGGGCACGGGTGCCACCAACGTCATACCGGGCCACGTGGACGTTGTGTTCAACTTCCGCTTTTCCACCGAAAACACCGCCGACTCGCTTAAAGAGAAAACCCATAAAATCCTCGACGACCACGGCCTGGAATACCAGATCGAGTGGACCCTGTACGGAGAACCCTTTCTCACCGGACGCGGCGACCTGGTGCAGGCCGTGGTCAGTGCCATTCGCACAGAAGCCAACGTGGAGCCGGAGCTGTCCACATCCGGTGGCACCTCTGACGGCCGTTTCATTGCCCCCACCGGTGCCCAGGTGGTGGAGCTTGGCCCCTGCAACGCCACCATCCACAAACTGAATGAGCGCATCAAAGCGGATGATCTGGATATACTGACCAAGGTGTACGAGCAGATCCTGGTGAATTTATTGGACCCGGCCCTGGAATAAACCTCTTATGAGCAATGAATCCCTTTCCTACCTGGATGATCTGGAAATCTATGTGGCGTGCAACGACGTGGCGGCCATTACGGACTGGCTGAGCTCCGCGTTCAACCACTTTGAGGTGGTTCGCAGCAGCAAGAAAGGCTGCAAGTTTCGCTGTGGCCAGGCCGGCAGCGACGGCCATGGCATGGTGGTGCTGAATGCCGGCCGCACCGGATTCACGTCCATCTGGATTGACAGCAAAGACACACCCTGGCGCGACGATGTGGACATGGGACGGGCGGCATTTGCCGCACTGAACCGCGAAGTACGCTGTGTGGAAAGCGCCTGGACCAAAGGCGACGATCCGGATCAGTGGCTACAGATCAACGCTGAGGGAGAACAGCTCATTCAGTGGGTTACGGAAGAAACGTAACCCACGTTTTTGACCTCAGGCGCTTTTGACGTCAAGCAGATACCAGGGACGCCTGGCCTAACACCAGTCTGTTCAAGCCACCGGTAATCAGGCCGGGGCTGTGCTTTCCTTTCAGTCTCCGCATGGCCTCGTTGTACGGTGGCAAATAGCGCAAGTGGCGAGGCAGCAAGGGATATACCCGTCGCACGATGCGCAGGTTACGTTGGAAAATCGCCTGGTTTTCCGGGGTGTCCTCCGGCAATCCGTATTGCACCCGCACCGGCTCCGGCATCAGCATGGAGGTCACGACCTTGTAGCGGTTCATCATCGGGCGCAGGGGCTTGTGGATGGAGAACAGGAACTTGGCAATTTCCTTGGCCGCCGCCTGCACGTTGAGCTGATCCGAGTACCACATTTTCTCGTTGTACTCTAAAAATTCATCCCAGTTGGGGGGCAAGGCGTCTTCCGGTATGCCAAACAAGTAGGCAAACATTTTGGACTCCAGATAATACTGTTCCTTGTCCTCTTTGCTGAGGGTGCCCACATAGGTCTCGTACATTTTCACCGCCCCTTCCCACAATGTGGCGTGCACCCAGATCATGGCATTGATCTCGTTGGCCATGTAACGGCTGCCGGCAGCAAAGGCTCCGGAGTCCTCTTCCACCTTGCCCACAATCTTGCGATGAATCTCGTGTACCCTGAGGGCGCTTTCCACCACCTGGTCCAGGTTTCCGAAGACCATGGTGAACACATTGGTGAAGGTGCCGCGAAAACGACTGATGGGATCATTGAGGGTACGGGAATGCTGCTTGACGCCATTGGCAATCCAGGGGTGTGCTGTCTGCAGCAACACCGCCCGTCCGGCGCCCATAAAACTGGCGGAATGACGCACCACTCGCCAGAACATGCTGTCCGGGCCGAAAATGCCCGCCTGGGGATCAATCACCTGCCCCTTCATATCTTCCAGCTGAGCGATCAGCGCTTCCCGGGTAACGGGTTGAATGGCAGACATTGGAATCCCTCCGAAATTTCAGTAAAAAGAAACGTTATTATTGTGTACCGACTGACTGCGAGACATTTAATATAGTTTGTCTCGCATACCCAATGGCAGAAAAGATCATAGAGAATGATTGTTTGAGCCAGCTCGCAATACTGAACCCAACCCACTTTCAGCGCCGCAAGGAGTTCATCGTGTCCAACCAACCCACTCTCGATTTGATGGCCATCCATGATTATGTTTTTGAGCATTCCGTGCGCGATGATGAGCTGCTGCGAGCCCTGCGGGAGGAAACCGCAGGTGATGAGATGGCGCGCATGCAAATTGCGCCGGAGCAAGGCCAGTTCATGGCTCTGTTAGTCAAGCTCATTGGTGCCCGCCGCATTCTGGAGATCGGGACCTTCACCGGCTACAGCAGCCTGTGCATGGCCAGGGCACTCCCAGAGGACGGTGAAATGATCTGCTGCGACCTGGACCCCACCTGGACCGGCATGGCTCAGCGCTATTGGCAACAGGCTGGAGTGGACCACAAGATCAAACTGGTGCTGGCACCGGCACTGGACACCTTGAATGCGTTACAGGAATCGGGGCAGCAAGACGCGTTTGACCTGGCCTTCATCGACGCGGATAAAGAAAACTATGACCTCTATTATGAGGCTTGCCTGTCCCTGATCCGGCCCAGCGGACTGATCCTGTTGGACAACATGCTGTGGAGTGGGCGGGTGGCAGACACGTCCGTCAACGATGCCGATACCCGAGCCCTGCGGGCATTGAATATGAAGCTGAAAAACGACCAGCGCATCGACTTGAGCCTGCTGACCCTGGCAGACGGACTCACCATAGCCAGAAAGCGCCAAACGGATGAAAATCAATAACTTGACTAAGAAAAAGTGAGGAAAAAAGAGGGAATCGAACTACCCGATCGCGAAAAAAACCCTGCTTCACCATAGCTGAGGAGAATAAATTGGAAGGCAAGACATTTCGTGCGATCGGGCAGTCGAGACCCTGATAATAGACCGCAAAAACTCCCATAAGCAAGGGTTGAAACCGATAAATTGGGCTCATTTTTCTGACCGATTTTTCGGTTAGCGCTTGCTTACATTTAACAGCCTGAGCTGCATACCATTTTGCAATCCCTAATCAGGCTAGCCCAATCTACACCGCTGGTGAGAACAGGACAACGAATTATTTTCGGCCAGCTTCCAAAGTCGATTTGTAGACTTTTTATCCTGGGTTGGGCACCCTATGCCAGCACGGGCCGGTCCTGACGAGCCCGCCGATAAAAAGTTTGGAATTGCGGGGCCGCTTCCTTCCGGAAGCCCTCAGCAGCGGGTAACATGGCGTTTATCCGGTGAAGATCATACGAACATAAAGGACTGCACATGCCCCACCCGCAAAAACATCTGCGCACCTGTAACCTGTGTGAAGCTATGTGCGGCATTGAGATCACCCACGACCAGGGCCACATTCTTGCCATCAAAGGCGACCCCAAAGACCCGCTGAGCAAAGGCCATATTTGCCCCAAAGCGGTAGCCCTGCAGGACCTGCACGAAGACCCTGACCGACTTCGATACCCCATGCTGAAAACCCCGGACGGCTGGGAGCAGATCAGCTGGGAAAACGCCTTCAACGAAGTGGCATCACGGCTGCGCAACGTGCAGGCCAAGTACGGCCAGAACGCCGTCGGCATCTACCTGGGCAACCCCACCATCCACAACATGGGCAGCATGCTTACCCTGATGCCATTTTTGTCTGCCCTTGGCACCGCCAATCGCTTCAGCGCCACCTCGGTGGACCAGTTGGCGCCCATGCTGGTGGCCATGAAAATGTTCGGCAACCAATTGCTGCTGCCGGTGCCGGATATCGACCGCACCGACCTGATGATCTGCCTGGGGGCAAATCCCATGGCCAGCAACGGCAGCCTGATGACGGCACCGGGCTTCAAAGACCGCATCAAGGCGTTGCAGGCACGCGGGGGGCGTTTCATCGTCATCGATCCCCGCCGTACCGAATCCGCCGAACTGGCGGATGAACACCATTTCATCCGCCCCGGAACCGATGCGTTATTGCTGATGGCCATGCTGCACACCCTGTTCCGGCAGGACCTGATTGATACCGGGCGCCTCACCAACCATCTGCAGGGGCTCAATATTGTCAAAAACATGGTGGTGGGCTTCACGCCCCAGAAAGTTGCTCGCGTTACCGGCCTCAAAGCCCGGGACATCCGACAGTTGGCGGTAGCGTTTGCCAGTGCTCCCGGTGCCTGTTTCTATGGCCGCATGGGGGCGTCCACCCAGGAATTCGGCACCCTCACCAACTGGCTCATCACCCTGCTGAACACCCTCACCGGGAACCTGGATGAGCCCGGCGGCGTGATGTTCACCCGCCCGGCGGTGGACCTGCCCGGACTGGCAGAAGTGGCCGGACAGACCGGCAGCTTCAATTCCAGGAAAAGCCGGGTGCGCAAATACCCCGAGTTCGGCGGAGAATTCCCCGCCTCGACCCTGGCGGACGAGATTCTCACCAACGGCAAGGGCCAGATCAAGGCGCTGGTGACCAGTGCCGGCAACCCGGTGCTGTCCCTGCCTAATGGGCGCAAGGTGGACAAAGCCCTGCAGCAACTGGATTTCATGGTGGCCATTGACTTCTATTTGAATGAAACCACCCGCCACGCCCATATTATTCTGCCCCCCACCGGGCCCCTGGAACATGGCCACTATGACCTGGTGCTGAACATGGTCACCGTGCGCAACACGGCCAAGTACTCACCGCCCCTGTACAAGCCCATGCCGGATACCCGCCATGATTGGCAGATCTTCAATGAGTTGACCCGGCGCCTGCAATCCCACTCACCCCTCAAATGGGCCGCCAGCGAAGCCCAATACCTGGCCATCAAACAACTGGGGGACGAGGGTCTGCTCAATCTGGCGTTGAAAGCCGGACCCTACGGCCAGCAGCCGGAGACCATGGGGTATCTAAAGTCCCGCATGACCCGGTTTGTGTATCGACGCTTTCCCGGCAGCCGGGCCAGTCGCCTGCTGGATGTCAGCCCGTACAGCCGCCATACCCGCCACAACACCAGTGGACTGAGCCTGAAGAAACTCAAACAGTACCCCCATGGTATCGACCTGGGGCCGCTGGAACCCTGTTTTCCGGAACGATTGGCCACCCAGGGCAAGACCATCAACCTGGTGCCGAAGCTGTTCATGAAAGACATCGTGCGGCTGCAACAGCGCCTGGATAAGAAGACCAAACAGGCACCGGACTCCTTCGCCCTCATCGGCCGTCGCGATGTGCGCAGCAACAACTCCTGGATGCACAACAGCCAGCGCCTGGTGAAGGGGAAGAATCGATGCAACGCCCTGATTCACCATGATGATGCCAAACGTCTGGGTGTACAGGACGGGGACGTCATCATCGTCAGCAGCCGGGTGGGGGAAATCGAAATACCGGCGCAACTCACCGACGCCATCATGCCGGGGGTGCTGTGCATCCCCCATGGCTGGGGCCACAACCGACCGGGGTCGCAATTGTCCGTGGCCGGCCGCAACGCGGGAGTGAGCGTCAACGACATTACCGATGATTACAGCATTGATGCCGTTACCGGAGTGGCGGCCTTCAGTGGCCAGCAGGTCACTGTCAGCACCATTAAAGTGGAAAAAAACGTGGTGCGCATGAACGACAAAAGGCTGGCCGCAAGCCCGGCCTCCTGAATTCCATAAATCAGAAAATCACACTGTTATCAGACCAAAGGAAGCGTGCCCGGCACGTGGGGAAGCAACAACATGTACAACTCAGTCAGATTCATAGGTGCACTGGCACTGATCAGCGGCCTGATCGCCTGCGGTGGCGGCGGCAGCAATAGTGATAACGACAATGCCTATGCCGGCAAAGGCGCCCTCACCCTCAGCATTACCGATGCACCCGTGGATGGTGCCAAGGCCGTCTGGATCACCATCGACGGCCTGCACCTGAAACGCTCCGGCAGCGACGAAAAGCGCATCGAGTTGAGCGGCCCCGAGGTGGACCCCGTGGACGGCACCCTCACCGTAGACCTGCTCTCCCTCAGCGGCGGCCAACTGTCCCAGTTGTTTCACAGCGACAGCGTCACCTCCGGAGACTACCAGTGGGTCCGTTTCAGCCTGGTGAACGACAGCGCCTACATCGTCTGGGAGGACGACTCCACCTCGGACCTGGAGCTGCCTGCCAACAAAAATGAGTTGAAAACCAGCGGCAGTTTCAGAGTAGACGCCAACGGCTCCGTGGCGTACATCATCGATTGGGACCTGCGCAAATCCATCGTCCAGCACGCCGTGAATCAGTACAAACTGAAACCGGTGCTGCACATCAAACGCGACGACCAGCACGCCTATGTGAACGGCATTGTGGCCACGGCCCTTTACAACCTGTGCGATACCGATGGACTCGGCGATGACGATGATGTCCCCGTGGTATACGTGTACAGCGGCAGCAATGTGATCCCTGACGACATGGACCAGGAAGACGCGTCCGTAGAGCCGGTGACCTCGGTGTACGTTGACGAATCCCAGCGTTTCTATGTGGGCCCCGTAGACCCGGGCGCGTACACCTTTGCCTTTACCTGTGATGGCCTGCTGGATGACCCGGAACAGGATGAAGTGTTGGACTTCCCCGTGGCCGGACGCAAGAACGTGGCATTGAGCCTCGGTGACAATGGTGAAATCACCCTGAACTGAAGCCCATACCGATCTGTGGCATAATCCCGGACTGATTTGATAAAGGCTGGCACCAGGACAAGAATGAAACTGCCACACAAGACGCTTAACTACATTGCACAGCACCTTCCCGGACTGGCAGCTCCGGCCAAAAAAACCACTGAGCTGCCCCAGGATAAGGAATTCACCATTGACGAACTGGCCCGGGCCTCCGATACCACGGTGCGCAACATCCGCGCCTATCAGGATCGGGGGCTGCTGCCACCACCGGAGCTGCGGGGCCGCAAGGGCTACTACTTTACCAGCCACCTGGCCCGTCTGCGGGTCATCGCCGGCTTGTTGGACCGGGGCTACTCCCTCAACAGCATCAAAGACCTGATCGATGCCCTGGAAAACGGCATCGACCTGCGCCATTTGATGGGCCTGGAATCGGCCATGACCAGCCCCTGGACCGACGAGGAGCAGCAGCTGGTGCCCATGACGGAACTGATCAAGATGTTCGGGGCCTACCTGACACCGGAGGCTCTGGCCCGAGCGGCTGACCTGGATCTGATGCGGCCGGAGGGCACCATGGTGCGGGTTCGCAGCATGCGGACACTGCGGGCCGGTGCAGAGCTGGTGGCCACTGGGATTCCCCTGGAAGAACTGTTGGACATCGTGCGCATGCTGCGGGGCAACGTGGAACGGGTGGCGAACGAATTGGTCCGCCTGGTGGGCGACCATGTACTGTCGAACTACGAGACCGAGGACCTGCCCCCCAAGGAGGAATTTCCCAAGCTGGCGGATCTGGTGTGGCGGCTGCGCCCCCTGGCGGAAATGGCGGTCCATGCGGAGCTGGCCCGGGCCATGGAGAACGCTGCCAGCCGCCTGCTTTCAGACCGTTTGGAAAAAATCATCGAACGCATCGCCCGAGAAAAGGACGGCAAATAAAAACCCTCCCGGCACGGCCTGGGAGGGCTTTTATTAAGGTCCGTCGATACCGGTGTTGAAACCGGGATCAGGCGGCTGCCGCACTGCCTTTGTTGGGCACCAGGTTGGCTTGCTCTGCAAAGCCATCCACCAGCCGCATCAGGTCTTCAGCTTCATCCAGCAGGTGGCTGTTGTCGATGTCCCAAGGGTGGAAACCGGGCTTGAAGAAGCTCAGCCATTCGCCGATCAGGGACGGAAACACACCACGCTTGCCGAACTGGTAGCGGAAGGATTTCATCCAGCCGGACAGGTTCTTGTGCTCACCACGGCTTTTCACCACCCGGTAGTAATAGCGATAGAACAGGCTCCAGAAAATCACGTTGGCGGCCACGAACACCACTGATCGCAGGGCATACGCCGCCGGGCCTTTACCCACCACCTCTTCGTAGACGTCGTAACAGACACCTTTGTGCTCCGTCTCTTCCATGGCGTGCCACTTCCACAGGGCTTCATAATGGGGATCGGAGTTTTTAATAAAGCGATCGTCTTCCATTACGATATTGGCCAGCATGGCCGTGAGGTGTTCCAGGGCAACCGTCACTGCCAACTGGATGGGGCGCGGTGCGCGCTCATGCAGAAAATCCAGCAGTTTCTGCACGCTGGCTTCCATCTCCTGCAGCGGAATACCTGCCTCGACCATGGCTTCGTTGTATTCCTCGTGCTCGCGGGTGTGGAAGGCCTCCTGGCCAATGAACGCAGACACGGCTTTTTTCAGCTCCGCGTCCTTCACATCATTGCGGTAATTACGCACGCTCTGGATGAAGAAGCGCTCGCCAGCCGGGAAAAATAGAGAGAGGGTGTTCATAAACTGGGTCCAGTGGGCACCGCCACCGTTCCAGTCGTTGATTCGGTCTTTGGGCAAAAAGAACTGAAGGTTGCGGCGTACAGGAAGAATCGCAGCTGTCATAGGTTTCCCTCTGTTTCATTGTTTTATGTTACACCAATCAATGTAATATAAAACAGAATCCAGGTACAGGGATTTTAACAGAATTAATGTAACATTATTTAGTGTTATTGATGGTCGTCAATTACACAACTTCGGGCGGCCAACCATTCTGCAGTTTGTGGCCAGGCCTGTTCAGGGGCACGGCTGCCACTCAGAATGCCGGTGTGCCCGCCCGGGCAACGCAGGAAGGTTTTATCCGCACTCCCCACCAGTTCCATAATGGGCCGGCAACAGTGTTCATTGGCCAGTTTGTCGCTGGTGCCCGCCAGGGCCAGCAGGTTAGCGGACACATCCTTGAGGTAGACACGCCGGTGGCCGAGGCTGACATAACCCCGGGCCGCCTCGTTTTCCAGCCAGATGCTGTACATCCAGTCCCGGATCACCCCTCCCGGATACGCTTCCAGGTTATCCATGAAGGCGCTCTGGTTGGCGTGCTGGATGACAAACTCCCGATCATCCAGGTTGCGGATCAGGTCCACGTAACCCTGCACGCTGCTGATGGGGTCCGACAGCTTGAAGCCGATGGCGTTTATCCAGGCCGGTGCATAGGTGACACTGGACGGCAGGCGGCGAAAATTCACCCCCACGGCCTTCAATGCCCGGTTCAGGGCCGCATACTGGCGCCCGATCTGTCCGTTGGCGTGGCCATCCAGCGCCGTGCCCACGGTCACAATGTTGCGAATGTCCGTATCGCCACTGAATGCCTGGTAACAGAGGGCAAATCCACCCCCCATGCTCCAGCCGTGCAGAGACAGCGTCCGCTGACCGCTGTGTTGGCGAACCTGCTGCAGGCATTCCGGCAACAGTTTGGTGACGTAAGTGGCCAGGGTATAACGGGCATGGCGGCGATCGGGGCTGCCCCAGTCGATCAGATAAACATCGAAGCCCTGTTCCAGGAAATACCGCACAAAACTGCGCTCCGGGAACCAATCGTAAATCAGCATATTGACCGCCAGTGGCGGCACGATCACCAGGGGAACAGGGTACCTGGCTGCCGGCTCTCCACTGCGGCGATAGTGGCGCAGACGCACCAGCCCGTTGTCAGCCACCACATTATAGGGGGTTTTCCCCGCAGTAATCAGGGTATGGGGGCGCAGGACCCGCTCCCCCACGTTGGCAATCAGGTGCTTGACTCGTTTCGGCTGAATGCGTCTTAACATGGATGACTCTCCTGGATTCAGGAGCGCAGTGTACTGTATGGGATGACGCAGTCAGTGACCTTGGTGAGCGGGCAGCGGGCTCGCCAGTCAATGGAGACGACGGGTGTGGGGGAAAGCATAAAGTGTCAATATCAATAAACATCAACAAATTACATTAACAAGTAGCTTCCCTACGACTAATTTTTTATGAAGCGCTGATTGTCGTTTCGGAGATCCTACACATGAGGGACTGAAAAGCGGCTTTAACCCAGTTCATTTTCAATTACGGTGGCATAATGTCTGCCTAACATACACCGCCGCTCATACCGTTATCTTTATGTCCTCATAAAAAGCACCGTATACCACTATCCTTTATCTCCCAAGCCAATCACTCATTGTGATAAAGAAATTCTTCTGCATGCTTACCCAGCAACAACCTTCTAGTAGTAAAAAAACTAGGCCACTTTTTCCTGAACCATCTTTCCGCTAGCTTAGAATGGAAATCTGCATCTCCACTCATTCTTGCTTTCTTAATTTCCCGATTATACGACTTCAAAACTTCCCGCCGGTGAGATTTGAGCCTTTCACAATTCAGATTCAATATTTTGAGCGTATTGTCGACCAAATCATAACGCTCATCCTCCATAGTGAGAAACTCTGCGACTCCAAGCTCACCAGTACCCTTATTAAACGAAAAAAGACATGGGCATTCCAACATGTCTAAGGGGTTCAGCAATTGGCCTTCGGGAGGAATCAGTATTTTTCGCAAAGTATCCAAATAATTTTTATGTGCATCACAGCTTAAGTTCGCTGGAGTTGGATATAATTTTTTATCTGCTTGCTCTCCTCCAGCGCAAACAACAAAAACATTATTCCAATCCAAGCTCCAGTTTTTTTCGGCGTTGCTGGTATCACACTTTGGATGAAAGTGTTCGATTTTTGGTCTAGGAAAACTTTCGACATTTAGTTCCAATTCACAATAGCCACAAATAAACCCTTGATCTCCCAAGGCCCGCATTAATATCTCTTTATACGAATTGCCAGCATTCTCCGCTCTGAAAGAGTCCCAGTTTTCATTAGGATTTCTACCTGCAAATTCAGTCAACGCGTTTGGACCAGGGGACTTAAATATCTTTTTCAATTCCCATTTCCCATTCTCGGTTTTCAATATACAGATCGAGCTCTGTCAATTCAGGCTCTTCACCATTAAAAGCTGCATCCAACTTCCTTCGTAACTTCACAGCTTCTTCTTCACCCCACTTGTCTTTGTAAACCAAATCTCTATATTCTTTCAGGTCTCTCACATTCTCATCATCAACTGGCCGAGGGTCTACACCCAGCACCCTTTTTAATAATCGCGCAGAGTCTGCACCCTTTGTACCATGAGGGGCGCTATAAATTTTGCCATTATCAAGAACCCGTATGGATTCTGAATCAACGGTCGTGAGAACCTGAGGGCTATGTGTTGTTACAATAAATTGAATATTGGGAAATGTAGATGTCAGTTTAGGGATGATCTGTTGCTGCCATTCGGGGTGAAGATGCAAATCTATTTCATCAATTAATACAACACCGCCTCCTTCTAAAGGGCTGCTATGACCTGGATTTAACAACACTAAGCGACGCGAAATATCGGCAACCAAAGCCAACATTGACTTTTCACCCTGAGACAGCTGAAGGACACTTAAATTAGTTCCATTCTTATCTATCCGCATATCGAGTGTTGGCTCTCGTTGAATTCTCAAATTTCCAACGCCTGGAAGGAAGGCATATATTGCATCACATACTGTGCTTAGAATTTTTTCCGCTTTGAGCTTTCCATCTTCACCCAAACCCGATCGCAATGATTCTAACTGACTCTTCAAAGTGAGAAGTGCTTCGCCAGATTCATCTTTAGCTGCATCCGGATCATCATTCACTCTTTCATCAAATGCCTTCTTTACTTTTGATACAAGCAACTCCAGCTCACGCGAAGTATTGGCATTTTTTATATCATCCAACTCTTTAAACCATGAAAAGAACAACTTAAAATCCGCCGCACCATTCAAGGAACCCTTTAACCCGCTGACCTTTGAGCTTCGCGTCCAATTTGATATTTGCCCAAACTGCCCTATATCCTTCGACTTTATCTCGGTAGCCCGCTCAACTGAATAACAGGCCAAAATTGGCAACCCAAATCCACTATTTTTATCACTGGCCAGTTTATACATATCGGCCAGTAGATTAATTTCTGTTAACGAATTTTTCCTTGATGTATTGCTTCCCTCAATCGCTCTGGACATTTCGAGTTCAAACGTAGTACCACAGGAGATAGAAAAACGGACGATGACCGATGTATATTCTGACGAAATCTTGATATCGGATTCTTCTATTAGGTCCCCAGTACCTCCTTGAGTGGAAACCCTTTTGGCCAACCAACTCATACCTTTTTGCAAGGCATCAAGAATTGCAGTCTTCCCCGCACCATTAACGCCCACAATAGCTGTAAGCTTACCGGAGTCTTTGTCATTAAAATGAATGGTTTCGGATTCAAAACCCCGAAAGCTAACCATCTTCATAGATTCAATGGTCAGCTCGCCGCTATCAAACAGGGATAACGCACTCTCTGCATAGTAGTTAGCTTTTTCAGAGTCTTTTTCGACATACTTTCCCTCTCTGTAATACTCGTAAAGCTGGAAAGTGGATTTGAGCTCACCAGAAGAAGCCCTTCTTTCCAGTGCTCTGATTGAACTATTCTTACGAGCATTCATTTCACACCCTTGATTAGCTGATCCATAGTTTGAGGAGAGTATTTCTTAGACATTCGCTTGACGAACACCGGCTCTATGTCATTCGCATACGCAATCAGACCCTGCAAATAACTCAGGTCTTCAGCAGGAAGTTTTCCAAGGGAATACTGGTGTATTAAACTTGAAATAAATCGCTTTCTCTGACGGCCTATGGAAAGCTGGCCATCATTAGTTAATGTCACCCCTGTTACGTGCCGATTGTGTGCCTTCGACGAAAATACAGTTTTGGTTTCGTTTATGGCGATATATCCTAAAAGATGCTTTTCAAGCAATTCTTTAACTAGTGAAGTCAAATCAAAAAGCGCTCCCTTTACATTCGTTGAAAATGTTAAATCATCTGCATATCGGGAATACCTAACACCTTTTGATTTACATTTTGCAGCCATCTCTTGATCGAACTGAAACATAATAAAATTTGAAATTAGTGGCGAACTTGGAGCACCTATACTCAATACCAGCTTCCCAGAACTCGACTTACTTGGCCGCCAGAACAAAAGCCGGCTCATTAAAAATTCGTCTTCTTCTGAAAATTCGATAGCGTTCTTTTTTAGAGTAATGAACAGAAGCTCAGGAACAATGCTTAGGAAAAAGTTTTGGAAGTCCATCTTCAGTAGATATCGCCCATTCATATGATATTGGGCGTTATCTTTGATGCCTAAACCTTTTCTATATGCAAATGCAGATTCATGAACAGGGAGAATTGTTGATAGGTGATTAGATAACAATCTTTGCACTAATTTGAGCTTCTTTGCCGGATGAGCAATCGTTCTTTTGCCAGAAGTTCTTTTGGGTATGCTGTAGACTTTGTAGCGATTAGGAGCCGAAGACGAAAAGGTAATTATTTCTTGATTAGATATGGATAACGAAGTTGATAAGAAATGCGCCAAATGCATGGAAATTCCAACACTAAATTTGCCCTTTACTAAGATGCCGCGGAAGATGATTTTATATTTTCTCCGCGACTGGAGCTGCAAAGCGAAAGGAGTGGGGAAAATATAAAATCATCTTCCGCAACAGCAATGCCACGCAATAATTTTGAGTCTGGCTAAACGCCCGACTAGACTAGATTCTTGGTAGTCTAAAACGCTAAAGGGCTTTCTTAGCTTATTACAGATATGGCCTTTAATCAACAAAATCAATAATTAAGGGCCTCATTTGGTATTTGAACCTTAGCCAACGTGCAAACTAGCCCAACTAATTCATCGCCCCAATAAAAGGTATTTTCTGTTGGCTTAAGTTTCGTGCTAGAGACATCACCACCCAAGCCAGAAAACCACAAAAACAACAACAAATACAATAACAAATTGACACTCCAGCACTCAGAAAACAACTTAGCGTTAGCGTCGGATTTCAAACCTGCACCACCAACGACCCAACCCCGAAGTCACTACCCCAATCGAAAACTGCAATCCAATATGCACCCGTGAAAGTAGCTTCGCAGTCATCCCCAGAGACATGGTGCATAGGGCCGCACGAACGCTTATGAAAACGTCGGGACTTTCTAGGCCGACTCTTGAAAGAGCTGCGCAACGCTGTCTGGCTAGAAATTTTTATTAAAAACAATAAGATATGGTTATACACTGCCATTTCATGGTTAACATAAATCATATAATGGCAGTTTTTGCCACTTTATGCTTTATCATACGACAGGGAAAATAGGAGGAACAGATGGTGCGCCAGGAGGGACTTGAACCCCCACGCCTCTCGGCACCAGAACCTAAATCTGGCGTGTCTACCAATTTCACCACTAGCGCATGATGTTGAGAGGCGCGCATTCTAGCAAGTTTTCCGGCGATGTGAAACGCTTTTGCGGAGCACGAACAGAGGGGTGTTTAGACCGTTTACGCGCTCTCGATCTGCGACAGGAGAGCCGCCCGCTGTTCCACCGACAGGGCTTGCCACAAGGGCAGTAAACGCTGCATGGCCAGGGGAATTTGATCTTCGATGGCCTCCGCGCCTTCCGCCGTGAGAGTCGCCAACAGGCCATCAAGGGAAAAGTCAGTGACATCCTGCAGCCCACTGTCCTTGACCCGGTCAGCGGATTCAATCAAGGCGTGCACCCGGTTACCACCGGCAGAGGCCGCTTGCTGCAACGCCTGCTCGGTTTTCGCCATGCACTGGGCGTACAGGTCGGAGCCCTTGTCACCGGGCACATAGAGCCCGATGGACACGCTGATTTCCAGTACCTCGCCCCGTAACTTGGCTTTAAAGCCGGCGATGGTCTGGCAGATTCTTTCCGCCAGACGGGATGCGCCATCCGGGCCGGCAGTGGGCAGGGAAATGGCAAAGCGCGACAGGCCAATGCGGCCAACCCCGTCTTCCTTGCGCACATTTTTAAGCAGCACTTTCGAGATCTGTTGAACCAGGCTGTCGGCCCCCTTGCGGCCGATCTTAAGGAACAGGTCGTTGAAGCGATCCACTTCCACCAGCATCACGGCGATATCGTGATTATGGCGGGCCACAAAGGACAGGTCTTTTTCCAGGTGTTCCTTGAAGCTGCGTTCATTGCTGAGGCCGGTCAGGGTGTCTACACTGGCCACTTCCTGCAACGTTCGGGTGTTGCGCTGGTAGGTGGCATGGGCATGGGCCCGGGCTTTCAGGTCAGTAGAGTTGAACGGCTTGGTGATGAAATCCGTCGCGCCCTGCTGCAGGGCCTGTTCCTTGGCTTCATCATCGTTCTCAGCGCCGGTGACCACGATCACCGGCAGGTTTCGAATGCCTTCATCCTGGGAGGTACGGATGGCTTCCAGCAACTGATAGCCGTTCATCTTCGGCATGTTGAGGTCGGTGAACACCACCTGGATGCTGGAATCGTCGTGAATCATATCCAGGCCCTGTTGGCCATCCTCAGCCACCACCACATCGAAGTCCGCCCCCAGCATCTTGACGGCGGACTTTCTCATCACCTTGGAATCATCGATGAGCAGGATTCGGGTTTGGCTCTCAGAATCGGCATCCATCTGATTTTCGACGGCTTCGGACATGGATTTAGGGCTCCCGGCGGAACGAAAGGATTACCTTCACTATAGACAGTAATGGACCTTTGGGTAGATTAACCGAGTTAGGAACCCATGACATCTGAGAAGCTGATCACAGTTCAGGCACTCAGGTGCCGGAAGCGCCGCTCATCAATGCACCCACTTCTTTATCCAGCTTTTCCAGACGCCCGTTAAGCTGGCTGCGATGGGCATCAATGGCTTTGATGGCCACTTCCAGGCTGGTGATCCGGTCATCAAAATCCGCGGCATTGCCCAGGATGGATTTCATCTGTTGCAGGTCTTTCTTCAACGTCTCCGAAGTCTTGGCCAGGGTCGCACTGCTTTCCTTGATCTCACCCAGTTGCTTTTTCAACGCTGCGTGCTGTTCCTCAGAGGCACTGACCTTTTTGCTGAGACTGCCAATGGAACTGCTGCTGGACTTCAACTCGCCCTGCAACGCCTTCACATCCTTGACCAAGCCTTCAATTTCGGGGCGGTTCTTTTTGTTGGAGAGATCCCACAGCTTGCGCACCTCGCTGTCCAGCAATTTGATATCGGCCACCATCTGGTCGCCGGATTTGCTGAGAGTGTTGTCCCGGTTTTCCAGGTTCGACTGCAGCTGGGACAACGCCTGCTCCGCGGTTGCCAGATTGGCGGTGGAGGCTTTCAGGCTGCTTTGCAGGCGCTCGATTTTGTCCCACAGGAACCAGCCGCCCCCGGCACTGAACACGATCAACACGATTAAAACAGACCATAGTCCTGCCTGGCTGGATGGGGCTGCACCGGCTGCCGGGCGGGAAGGTTTCGGGGAATGGGTTTTCGCGGGTTTGCCCCGAGAGCTCTGTCGTTGTGCCAACTCATCGCGGGCAGGCTTCATACTGAGGTCGCCGAGCGGATCATTCGTCATGTTTTGGATATCCAGTGGTCTTGAACATGGCGGACATTATACAGATATATCCGCTCTCTCTCCTAGGCTGATCGGCTATTCCACCATTGGGCAAACGCCGCCAGGGTTTCGCTGATGTCGGTTTGGGGCTCATAGTCCAGCTTGCGGCGGGCACGCTCGATGTTCAGGGTGAAGGAATTGCCCATGACGGCGACCTTGTGGCGCATCAGGTCGGGCTCCTGCTCCGAGCGCCGCAACCGGTAGAACGCCTCCACCGCGGACGCCAGGGTAAACGCCACGCCATAGGTTACCTTGCGGGTGACCGTGGGCAAGCCCACCTGCGGCATCAGCTGGTTCACCAGATCCCAAAAGTTCACCGCCTGGGGGTCACTCAGGTTATAGACATCACCACAGACATCATCGGGGCCGAACACGGCGCAATCCAACCCCAACATCAGATTGCCGATGCTGGTCATACTGATGATGTTGCGGCCTTCCCCCACCTGGGTCAGGCGTCCGGCCTGATGGCTGCGGATCAGTCTGGGCAGAATGCTGTGATCGCCGGGCCCCACCACAAAACGGGGCCGCAGCGACAGGGTTTTCATCTGTTCGCTGTGAGCGCGCATGACCCGGGTTTCCGCCTGGTATTTGGTGCGGGCGTAATGATCGGCAAATCGCGGCGGCAGAAAATCTTCTGTCACGTTAAGGTGGTCATTGAAATCGAAGTAGACACTGGGCGTGCCCAGATTCACAAACCGCTGCACTCCGGCATCCACTGCGGCTGCCAGCACATGCTCCGTGGACTGGACATTGGCATGGTAGTAATCCACGTACTCGCCCCACACACCGGAGCGGCCGGCGCAATGCACTACCACATCCATATCCTTGCAGATGAGCTTGACCAGGGGCACGTCCTGCAAATCTCCGCGGTAATAATGGGCGCCGGTGGCGGCTGCCAGTTGATTGCCCAACACCAGGTTGCGACCGCTGAAAAATACTTTCACGTCCGGCCGGGTCTGGCTCAGGTGGCGCACATAATGGCTGCCGATAAAACCGGTGCCCCCGGTGATCAGAATTTTCATTGCGAGGTTCCCGCCATAAACGAGAGCAACAGGGACATGGTGCGCTGGTGATTGGGCATAAAGGGCAGAAAATCAAAGATCGGCCGCACGTGGCCATAACCCGCTTGCAGGTGCAGTTGTACCGGCTGCCCCACCGCCTGCGCCGCCTGCAACATCTGCTGGGCATTGCGAGAACCAATCACCTTGTCCCGATCACCGTGCAACATGAGGATCGGCACCTTGCCTTCACCCACATAGTTGATGGGTTTGACCGCTTCGAAGCCCGGTTGTGCCGGCGCAAAGATATCGGAATACACCGGAGAAACCTCGGGCCGGAAACGGTACACACCGGATAATCCGATGACCCCGCCGATATCGGCTTGCGCCAGCCCGGCCAGGGCCCGGTAACGTTCATCCAAAGCCACCATGCAGGCGATGTGAGCGCCGGCGGAATGCCCCATCAGGTAGAGCGGTGCCGCGCCGAATCCATAACGGGGTCCCTCCCGTCGCAACCAGGCAATGGCGTGGGCTACATCTTCTATGAACAGCGGATAGCGCACCGCCGGGTACAGGCGATAACCCACCACCGCGCAGGTGATGCCATAGGCTGCCATGGCCGAGCCCAGATAGGCATACTCCGCTTTATTGCCGGAATGCCAGCCACCGCCGTGCAGGAACACCATCTGGGTACCGCGCAGCGAATCCCGCGGCAGGTAAATATCCAGGGACTGCCCGGCATCCCGCCCGTAATGCAGGTTCTGAATGACCTTGCCAGGGCGGTGGCCTGCCCAGCGCAAGCCGGTGAACAGGCCTTTGCGCAAGCTGGTTTGCACCCGATCCAGGGAATGTTTGATCATGACGAGACAGGTTGTGGCGAATGTTCAGGGATTCGCAAAGACAAGGTTTTTTCCTTTCTTGTATTGCGGCGTCAACAGCCGGAGCTTTTTATCGGAGGTAATCATATACGGAATGAACACCGAAAGGGTATCGGGATGGATATGATTCAGCTCCACCCGTATACCCGGCTGCGAGGTTTCAGTATCGGTGCGGGTGGCCAGATAATCCATGAAAAAGCCTGCCGCCCGTATACGACGCTCACTGGCCAACTGGTGGGTTTTTTTCACCAGGGATTCCATCGCGCGTTCAGGGTGACCGTCCCGCAATGAGACCGGTGTACCGATCAGGCGAATTTCATTATCGTGTCCCAGCATGGCAACAAAGGGAAAAAAAGTGCCCTGCTCCACCAATTCCGGCGCCAGCATGCGCAGCCCCTCATCCAGCAAAGTTTGCAGTTCCCGGCGGGCGATTTTGGAGGACACCGGCGGCTGACTGACACCGCCAGGCCCCGCACTGGGCTCTGAGGCTTCGGTAGGATCCGGTGGCGGGCTTTCACCCATGGCCCCTTCAGCAGAGCACCAGGGCGATCCCAACAGCGCCAGCAGGGCAAACAGTATGTATAGGTACGACCTCACATCCCTCGTCTCTTAAAATATCGTTAAAAAGCCCATGCAAACCTTTGACTTTCTAACTGGTTATAATTAATACTCTTCCTAATAACACTAGAATAATAAACGGCCACTCGACTTGGAAGCGATCCATGCAGGGTAAACTTAATAGCCGACTTTCCAACAAACTCTTCTTTGCCGTCATGGGCACTGCCCTGCTCATGGGTCTTCTTCTCAGTATCGTACAAATCATGCTGGATGCACGTCAGGCCCGTAAAAGCCTGGAAACCGAAGCCCAGCAAATCCTGGCCATGATGAAAGAACCGGCCACCCAGGCTGCCTACAACAAGGATGAGATTCTGGCGGAGCAGGTGGTGCAGGGTCTGTTCCGCAACAACGCTGTCTTTTACGCGGCTGTATCCATTCCCGAAAAACCGCCCCTGGCGTCAGAATTCCGCAATAAAAACATCATTCCCTATCGTTCTCTGATTTCCTCGATTTTCGGGCAGGAGCTGAGTTATACCCTGGAACTGCGGGGCATCGCCCCGGGCGCCGAAAACCAGGGGCGCAATGAGCTGTTCGGCAACCTGGAAGTGAGCCTGGATCCTTCCGGCGCAGCCCATGAATTTATCGAGCGCAGCAAAACCATCATCCTCTCCGGACTGACCCAGGCCATTGTATTCGGCTCCGTTTTATACCTGATATTCCAGGGTTTGATTGCCCGCCCCATGACCTCGCTGCTGAGTTCGCTGGAGGAGATTGACCCCATGCGTCCGGCGCAAAACCAGTTGGATGCGCCACGGGGACATGAAGATGACGAGCTGGGGGCCTGGGTTCAGAAGATCAACGACCTGTTCAAAGCCATCGAGAAGTACAACAGCAAACGTCGGGTGGCGGAAGCCCACGTGGAGCGGCTCAGCAATTACGACATGCTGACCGAACTGCCCAACCGCAACATGTTGCTGCGCCGAATCGAACAATCCATCCAGGACGCCAATCACCAGGACGATATGTTCGCAGTGCTCTATTGCGCGCTGGATGATTTCAAATCCGTTAACCTGCTGCATTCTTATCACGCCGGTGACAAATTACTGCTGACGCTGGCGGATCGTTTCCGGGCAGACCTGGACCCCACCCACACCATTGCGCGGGTGGGCGGTGATGTCTTCGCCATGGTGATTCCCAACCTGGATAACCACTACCAGGCAGCGGATGTGGCGCAGAAAGTATTGGACAGTGTGCGGCGCCCATTCCGCCTGGATAATCACAACATCAGTCTGTCGGCCACCATTGGCATCACTATCTACCCCCACGACGCCGCCACCGCCGATCAACTGCTGAAGAATGCAGAGAACGTGATGCAGCTGGCCAAATCCCAGGGCGGCAACAATTATCAGTTTTATGTGGCCAATGTGGATCAACGCATTCGGGAAACCAAAGTGCTGGAACGCCAACTGGCCACGGCGGCGGAAGACAACGAACTGCAACTGGTGTTTCAGCCCCAGGTCAACCTGGTGACGGGCGACGTACGCGGTGCTGAGGCGCTGGTACGCTGGCATCATCCGGAGCGGGGCATGATCTCCCCGATTGAATTTATTCCCCTGGCCGAGCGCACCGGCGCCATCGTCGCCATCGGCGAATGGGTTTTGAAACAATCCTGCCATGCCCTGCGGCGCTGGTTGGAAGCGGGCTTCCACAACCTCACCATTTCCGTGAACGTCAGTGCCATTCAGCTCCACCAGTCCGACCTGGTCAACACGGTGAAACGACTGGTGCGGGAAACCGGCATCCCTCCGCAACACCTGATGCTGGAGATTACCGAAACCGCAGTCATGGAAAATGTGGATCTGGCCATCCGCCTGCTGAAACAGATGAAAGAGATCGGAGTACAACTGGCCATCGACGATTTTGGAACCGGCTATTCCTCTCTCAGCTATCTGAAAAAAATGCCCATGGATGAAGTAAAAATTGACCGCGCCTTCGTCCAGGACATGCTGGAGGACCCGGACAACGGCACCATTGTGGACGCCATCATCCAACTGGGGCACAGCCTGGGCCTGTCGGTTATCGCCGAAGGCACCGAAACCCTGGACCAGATCAAATACCTGCAGGAATGCGAATGCGACGTGGCACAGGGTTACTACTACAGCCAGCCCATCCGGGAGGATTCATTCCTCACTTTCCTCAGCCACCAGCGCAGCCAGGTCAAGAGCGCCACCCAGCGCGCAGCCAAATCCACAAGTCCCGTATTGAATAAATCCAGCTGACCCTCTACTCCATTTGGCGTATTTGATCATTCGCACCACCTGCCGTTTCTGGGTAAAATGCCTGCTTTGTCGTATCGACTTCACTAGACGAATTAGGACTACACACCATGAGCGAAGATGCAGTTGTCATTGTTAACGGCGCCCGCACCCCGATGGGTGGCTTTCAGGGTTCACTTGCTTCCGTCACCGCCACCGAGCTGGGGGCAATAACCATTCGTGAGGCCGTTGCCCGTGCCGGTATCGCCCCGGAAGACGTGCAGGAAGTGATCATGGGCTGTGTGTTGCCCGCCGGCTTGAAGCAGGGCCCTGCCCGCCAGGCGGCCCTGGATGCCGGCCTGCCGGCAGCCACCGGTTGCACCACCATCAACAAGCTGTGCGGATCCGGCA
The DNA here is from genome assembly GCF_003671495.1 of Ketobacter sp. Classification (GTDB taxonomy): domain Bacteria; phylum Pseudomonadota; class Gammaproteobacteria; order Pseudomonadales; family Ketobacteraceae; genus Ketobacter. Next base: position 29,351 of record NZ_RCHN01000034.1, read on the forward strand.
TGAAAGCCACCATGCTGGCCCACGACCTGATCAAAGCCGGCACCAACGACATCATGGTGAGCGGCGGCATGGAAAGCATGTCCAACGCGCCCTATGTATTGGAAAAAGCCCGCGCCGGCTACCGCATGGGTCACGGCGAGATCAAGGATCACATGTTCCTGGACGGCCTGGAAGATGCCAAAACCGGTCGCTTGATGGGTTCCTTCGCCCAGGAAGTAGCGGACAAGGAGGGCTTGTCCCGGGAAGCCATGGACGAGTTTGCCATTGCCTCCCTGCAGCGGGCCCAACAGGCCATCGCCAACGGCAATTTCAAAGATGAAATCGTGCCGGTTACCGTGCAGACTCGCAAAGGTGAAGTCGTGGTGTCTGAGGACGAACAGCCGGGCAACGCCAATCTGGAAAAAATCCCCACCTTGCGCCCAGCCTTTGCCAAAGACGGCACCGTGACCGCCGCCAACGCCTCCTCCATTTCCGATGGTGCCTCGGCACTGGTGTTGATGCGTGAATCGGTGGCCAAAGCCAAAGGTCTGCAGCCACTGGCCCGCATCGTGGCCCACTCCACCCAATCCCAGCACCCGTCCGAGTTCACGCTGGCCCCCATCGGTTCCCTGCAATCCCTGTTTGAGAAAACCGGCTGGAGTGCAGCGGATGTGGATCTGTTTGAAATCAATGAAGCCTTTGCCATGGTCACCATGCTGGCCATGCAGAAGCACAATATTCCCCACGAGAAAGTGAATGTGCACGGTGGTGCCTGCGCCCTGGGTCACCCGGTGGGCTCAACCGGCTCCCGCATCATCCTGAGCCTGATTCATGCGCTGAAGCAACGTGGCGGCAAGAAAGGCGTTGCCTCCCTCTGCATCGGCGGAGGAGAAGCCACCTCCATGGCCATCGAGATCCTCTGACCCAGATCCTCTGTAATCCAGTCCCTCTAAGCGCATTAGCGAGGCGCTGATTCAGCGCCTCGCAACCCCGCCCAGACATACCTTTTTACACTTTTACAAATGGTTTCACTTTAGACAAACAATTGTGACCGCTTGGTCTAGCGGGGATTTTCACACTCCCTACAATAGACAGGCTATACATTCCCGCAGGCACATGGAGTCACACTTTGAAAGCGTTACCCTTAATCATCGGATTTGGTGGCATTAATGCCGCTGGACGGTCGTCGTTCCATCATGGCTATCAGCGCATGGTGTTCGACAGTCTTGATCAGGCCCGCCAAGCCGAATGCCTGCAAAGCCTTGCCGTGTTGATGAAAAACGGTGGCGAGAAAACCCTGAGCCAGGACGAGATTCTGGCGGGCACCCTGATTCGAAAAATTGAAAAAAGCCATTTCGATGTGGAGCGGGTAAGCCTGCAAAAGCCGGTAAAAATGGATGGCCAGAATAAAGAGCTGATTTTCAAACTGCGCAAGAAAGATCTGCCCAATGCCATCCCGGACAACTGGCACGTAACCCTGAACGGGGACGAAGCCACCGTGGTCTGTGACGACGCCACGCGCATTTTGCTGGAAGATACCCAACCCTACCCGGTGCGGGCGGCCGGTCAAATCCCCAGTGGTTTTGAACCGGGCGACACCTACAGTTCCCGCAACCATCCCCGCGGTTTGCAATTGGCCACCTATGCGGTGTCCGACGCGCTGCGTTCCACCGGCATCCCCTGGGACCTGATTCAACAGAAAGTGGACCCGCAAAAGATCAGCGTTTACGCCAGCAGTGCCATGGGGCAGCTGGACGAATACGGCACCGGTGGCATGCTGCGCAGCAATCTTCAGGGTAAGCGGGTCAGCTCCAAACAATGCCCCATGGGCTTCTCGGATATGACGGCAGACTTCGTCAACGCCTACGTGCTGGGCAACGTGGGTAATACCGGCGCCATGGCCGGGGCCTGTGCCACATTCCTCTACAACCTGCGCATGGGTATTCAGGACATCCAAAGCGGCCGCGCGGAAATTGCCTTGGTGGGTGCCAGCGAAGCCCCGATCCTGCCGGAAGTCATGGAAGGTTACCGCGCCATGAGCGCGCTGGCGGACGATGAAGGTCTGCGCAAACTGGACGGCGTAGCAGAAGGCGAAGTGGATTATCGCCGGGCCTGTCGCCCCTTCGGCAACAATTGCGGCTTCACCATTGCAGAAGCATCACAGTTTGTGGTGCTGTGCAGTGACCGCCTGGCCCTGGAGTTGGGTGCTTCAATCTACGCGGCAGTGCCCGAAGTATTTATCCACGCCGACGGCATCAAGCGTTCTATTTCCGCACCCGGCATTGGTAATTATCTTACCGTCGGACGGGCGCTGGATTGCCTGAGCCAGGCCCTGGGCTCCAACGCTGCCCTTAACCAGACCTTTGCCATGGCCCACGGCACCGGCACGCCGCAAAACCGGCAAACTGAATCCCATATTCTCAACACCCTGGCCGAAGCCTTTGGCATTGCAGAATGGCCGCTGGCAGCGGTGAAGTGTTTTCTGGGGCATTCCATCGGTGTGGCCGGTGGCGACCAGATCGCGGCGGCACTGGGGGTTTTCGATCACCAGATCCTGCCGGGTATTACCACAGTGCAAGGTTTTGCCGATGACGTACAACGCTCTAATCTGTCCCTCAGCAATCAGCATCGTGACTATGGTGCGCGACACTTCCAGGGGGCACTGATCAATGCCAAAGGTTTCGGCGGCAACAATGCCAGTGGCGTGATGCTGTCTCCCCAGTGGTGCGAGACCTTCCTGCAGAAACGCCACGGAGCCAAAGACTGGTCGGCTTATCAACAACGCCAGGAAGCGGTACAGGCGGCACAACGGAAGTATCACGATGATGTGCTGACGGCAATTCCGGCATCCATCTATCGTTTTGGCGAACCGGAAACCAAAGGCGAACAACTGGGTATATCCCGCACGTCGATCACCATCCCCGGTTATCCGGAAGTGGACCTGAAAACCGATTTCGACTACTGAAACCCTGCCTGAAAAACCAGACGCCCGGTTATATGAATGTTTTCTTTAATCGGGCGCAGTTATTAAAATCCTGCTGCACTTTCGTTGCTTCCTCCTCTTCACATTTTTTGTACAAAATCAGTTTGTGATGGTTCCCAAAGCTTTTCAACAAGTTAGAGAGCCCCAACAACCATAGCGCCACAAATACCGACTTTTTTACCTCGGCAACCTTCCGCAAATACATTATATTTTTCAGTAACACCACATCGTTGTTCGTATTGCGCGCTGCGATCCAGTCAGCAATACGCACCGGAAAAACCACGAGTGCTACCCCACTCACGTTTGGAAGGAGCAAGGTATGTTCGACATCATCGAGCAGGCACACCTGGGTGAACTGCATTTCAAATCCGATCCCGCCAACGGGCTCAAAGCCATTATCGCCATCCACAACACCAAACTCGGCCCCGCTTTGGGTGGCTGTCGTTGCCTTGAATACGCCACCGATGAGGACGCGATTCACGACGTCATCCGCCTGGCTCGCGGCATGAGTTATAAATCAGCGCTGGCCAAAGTGCCCCAGGGTGGAGGCAAAGCGGTGATCCTGAAACCCAAAGAGCCCTTTAATCGCCGCACGCTGTATAACGCCTTCGGCCGTTTTGTGAATGAGCTGGGTGGCCGTTACATCACCGCCATCGACAGCGGTACCACACTGGAAGACCTGGATGAAGTGGGCCGGGTTACGCCTTATGTCTCCGGCAATCTGAGCGACGGCCTTGACCCCTCCCCCAACACGGCTCTGGGTGTGCTCGCCGGCATGAAAGCCGCCGCCCTGCAACGTTACGGCAGCGCCAGACTGAAGGGGCTGACGGTGGCCATTCAGGGCATCGGCAACGTGGGATTCCATCTGGCTTCCCTGCTGTACGAGGAAGGCGCCAAATTGTTGGTGGCGGATCTGGATGAGAAAAAAGTCAATCAGGCACGCAATGCGTTTCACGCCGAGCCCCTGGCACCGGATCAGTTTTGTTCCGCCCACTGCCATATTCTGGCGCCCTGCGGCCTGGGTGGGGTGATCAACGAGCACAGCATCCAAGAACTGAATTGCGACATCATCGCCGGTTCTGCCAACAATCAATTGGCTGCACCGGAGCTTGGTCAACGCCTGCACGACCTGGGCATCCTGTACGCACCGGACTACGTGATCAATGCCGGTGGACTGATTCAGGTTTCCCTTGGCATGAGTATGGGGATGGGTATGGGCACGGCAAAACACCATGCCTCCCAACAGACTATCGCCAACAAGACCTGGGGTATCAGCGAAACACTCTACGACATTTTCAGCCGATCCTGCGTTGAAAACCTGCCGCCGTCCACCGTGGCCGACCTGATGGCGGAAGAGATTCTATACGAAACACACGGAGGGGCCTAAGCCATGCAGTACACGAAAACACCTTACCAACAAAAACAAATGATCGACGCGAACGGTGCTGTGGTGGGCTCGTTACCCGAATCTGTGAGCGATGAACTGTTGCTGAAAAGCTATCGCACCATGGTGATGATCCGCACCTTCGATCAACGGGTGGTTGCCCTGCAACGCACCGGCCAAATGGGCACCTACGCCTCGTGCCTGGGTCAGGAGGCCATAGGCACCGGAATCGGCTTGGCACTGAAAAAAGATGACGTATTTCTGCCTTACTATCGGGATCAGGCCACCCAGTACCTGCGCGACATTCCCCTCCATCAGCAAATGCAATACTGGGGTGGCAACGAATGGGCCAACCACTTCTCCGGAATTGCACAACAGGATTTTCCCAATTGCGTTCCCATTGCTACGCAAGTCACCCACGCCGCCGGGGTGGCCAGCGCCATGAAAATCCGCGGCGAAAAGCGCTGTAGCCTGGTGACCTGCGGTGAAGGCGCCACCTCTCGCGGCGATTTTTACGAAGCCATGAACCTGGTGGGCGTGTGGCAATTGCCCATGGTGATGGTGGTGAACAACAACCAGTGGGCCATTTCCGTGCCTCGCAACATCCAGACCGGCGCGGAAACCATTGCCCAGAAAGCCGTCGCCGCCGGCATCGAGGGTTTTCAGGTGGACGGCAACGATGTGTGTGCCGTCTATGATGCGGTGCGTTACGCGGTGAACAAAGCCCACAGCGGTAAAGGTGGCACACTGATCGAGGCGGTGAGCTACCGCCTGGGGGATCACACCACCGCCGACGACGCCACCCGCTACCGTTCCCACGAGGAAGTGAACGAGGCCTGGAAACGGGAACCCATCAAACGCCTGCAGACCTATCTGCACGCAAGCGACTTGTGGGATGAAGATCAGGAACAGGCACTGCAGGAACACTGCAAGCAGGAAGTAGAGCAAGCGGTGAAAACCTATCTGTCGCAACCGGCCCAGCCGGTGGCGGATCTGTTCGACTATTTGTTTGAAGAGACCCCTGCTCACCTGGCATTACAAAAACAACGGGCGCTGGAAAAAATGGCCCGACTGGGAGGTAAATGATCATGGGCATGCACGAAAAAATTGCCGACCTGAACCAAAAACACAAACCGGTGGACACCAAGACACCTCATGTGGTCACCATGATTGAAGCCATCAATATGGCCCTGCACCGGGCCATGGACGCCGACCCCAATGTGGTGGTACTGGGAGAGGACGTGGCCACCAACGGCGGTGTGTTCCGCGCTACCGTGGGCCTCAAGGATCGCTTCGGCCATAAGCGGGTAATGGATACGCCGCTGGCGGAAACCCTGATTGCCGGCATCAGCGTTGGCATGGCGGCACAGCAACTGCGCCCGGTGGCGGAAATCCAGTTCATGGGATTTATCTATGCAACCATGGAACACATTGTGTCCCATGCTGCACGCCTGCGTAACCGGACCCGGGGCCGCCTCACCTGTCCTATGGTGTTGCGGGCGCCCTACGGTGGCGGCATCCACGCACCAGAACATCACTCGGAAAGCACCGAAGCCCTGTTCGCCCACATTCCCGGTATCCGGGTGGTGATCCCCTCCTCGCCCACGCGCGCCTATGGGCTGTTGCTGAGCGCCATTGAAGATCCGGACCCGGTGATCTTTCTGGAACCCAAGCGCATTTACCGCATGGTGAAGCAGGAAATCTATGACGATGGCGTGGGCCTGCCCCTGGATACCTGCTACACCCTGCGCCAGGGCGAACACATCACCCTGATCAGCTGGGGCGCCATGGTGCACGAAACCCTGCAGGCCGCCGACAAACTGCATCAACAAGGTGTCTCCGCCGAAGTCATAGACGTGGCCACCATCAGCCCGTTGGACATCGACACCCTGGTGGCCTCAGTGCAGAAAACCGGACGCTGCGTCATCATCCAGGAGGCGGCACGACACTGTGGCGTGGCTGCGGAAATCTGTGCCGCCATTCAGGAGCAGGCATTCCATAGCCTGCAGGCCCCCATCGCCAGGGTCACCGGTTTCGACACTCCCATGCCCTATCTGCAGCGGGAAAACGTCTACATGAACAGCGCCAGCGACATTGTGGACGCCGCCATCCACACTCTGGAGGTCGCATGAAATACTTCAAACTACCGGACCTGGGAGAAGGCCTGCAGGAAGCGGAAATCGTCGAATGGCACATCCAACCCGGGGACCAGGTCAGCACCGGCCAGATCATCGTTTCGGTGGAAACCGCCAAAGCCATCGTCGACATTCCTGCGCCTCAGGATGGCGTCATCGCCGCCTGCTTCGGGGACGCAGGCGACCTGATTCACACCGGCGAACCCCTGCTGGAGTTTGTCGGGGAACAGCAGGAAGATACCGGCACCGTCGTCGGAAAGATGGAGTCCGCCAGCGAGCATTCCGAGCGCGAACAGTTTGTCATCGGCAGCCCTTATCGGCCCGGCCCCACGGTGCCCCTGGCGACGCCAGCGATTCGTGCCCTGGCCAAACGCCTGAACGTGGATCTGAGCAAGATCTCCGGCAGCGGCAACCATCACATGATCACCAGTGATGACGTGGAGCGGGCCGCCCGCCTGACCCAGGACCTGGGGGAAGCCCAGAGCCTGAAGGGTGTGCGCCGCAGCATGGCGCGCAACATGGCCAAGGCCCACGCGGAAGTGGTGCGAGTCACCATCAACGACGACGTGGACATTGATCACTGGCAGGCGCAGGAAGACATTACTCTGCGACTGGTGCGGGCCATCGCCAATGCCTGTAAACAGGAACCCAATCTCAATGCCTGGTACGACAGCAGCAACGATACCTTCCGGGTCATTGAAAAGGTGGACCTGGGCATCGCAGTGGATACACCGGATGGTTTGTTCGTCCCGGTCCTGCGGGATGTGGCAACGCGGGAAGCGGGTGACTTGCGTGACGGTATGAACCACCTGCGCCAGGATGTAAAAAAGCGCACCATTCCCCCCAGTGAAATGAGTGGCGCCACCATCACCCTGTCCAACTACGGCACCATCGCCGGCCGCTATGGCAACCCCATCGTGGTCCCCCCCATGGTGGCCATCCTCGGCGCGGGCAAAATCTACAGCAACGTGGTGGATACCGGCATCGCGTTTGCCAGTCATCGCTTCCTGCCGCTGAGCCTGAGCTTTGACCATCGGGTGATTACCGGCGGCGAGGCAGCCCGGTTTCTGAAAGCGGTGATGGAGGATCTCAGTATGAGTGATTGAGGTACATCATTGATGAACTTGGTGATTAACCGGCGGATTTGATGGCTTCGATCTCATCAATGGGAAACGGCCTGGATATGCCATAGCCCTGGGCATAGTCCACGCCGATGCGCTGCAGGAGTTCCGCGATATCGTCATTCTCAACAAACTCGGCGATGGTTTTCTTGCCCATCACATGCCCGATGCGATTGATGGACTCCACCATGGCACGATCAATCTCACTGCCCACCATATCCTTGATGAACGCGCCATCAATTTTCAGGTAGTCCACCGGCAGATTTTTCAGATACCCGTAAGACGAAAAACCGCTGCCGAAATCATCCAGGGAGAAACTGCAACCGATGGCACGGAACTCCTCAATGAATTTCAGGGTGGAGGACAAATTGGTCACCGCGATGGTTTCGGTGATCTCGAAGCAGATTTTTTCCGGCGGAATGTCATAGCGTTTGAACTGTTCCCGCAAATACCCCGGAAACTCCTTGTCACCCAGAGTAAGCCCGGAAAGGTTCACCGAAATATCGCCAATGCTGTGCTGCTTCAATGGGTTTTCGTTCAACCAGCGGAACAGGGTCCTTACCACCCAGCGATCCACCTGGGGCATAAGATTGTAGCGTTCCGCCGCTGGCAGGAAGGTTCCGGGGAAGACGATTTCCTTGTCATATTGCAGCCGCAGCAAGACCTCATAACTTTTGCCGCCAAATGCATCACCGGACAACGCCACGATAGGCTGTACGTAAAGCTGGAACCGGTCATGTTCGATGGACTCGGAGATGCGGGAGGCCCATTCCAGTTGCGTCTGGTGGGATGCCAGCTGGGTATCCTTGGGATCATAAACGTGAACCCGGTTACGGCCGGAATTCTTAGCAGTTAAGCAGGCGGCGTCTGCCATATTCATCACATCTTTCACGGTTTCCAACTCGGGCACCAGGTGCACCAGCCCCACACTGGCCGCCGGGTTGAATACCCGACCATCCCAATCAAAGCGCATGGCCTGGATCTGGGCCCGAATTTTTTCCGCCACGTTAAGGGCGTTGGCCTCCTCACAGTTGGTGAGCAGGATGGCAAACTCATCGCCCCCCAACCGGGCCAGAACATCGCCGCCACGGGTGAGCTGACGCAGGATCAGGGTCACCTGACGCAACAGCTCATCACCGGCCACGTGGCCACAGGTATCGTTGACCAGTTTGAATTGATCCAGGTCCAGCAGCAGCAAGGTATGGTGTTCACCCTGGTGGTGAACCTCCTCCAGGGCCTGGTGCAAACGGCTTTCAAACTCCCGTCGGTTCACCAGCCCGGTGAGGGGGTCGTGGCGGGACAAAAACATCAATTGCTCTTCATTGCGCTTGCGTTGGGTAATGTCGAAAACAAACCCTTCCACTATGGCGTCGCGGCCCCACTCCGCTCCTGAGATCACTTTTGCCGACACCGACAGCCAGCAGACCTGGCCATCCCGACGAAAGCCTTTCATCTCAAAGTGATGTACCCGCCCCTTCTCCATGATGTTGTGCGTCAGACCACGGTAATCGGATTCGCTGAGAAAATCCGTCACTTCACGACGGGCGAAATCTTCAATCAGCTCCTGAGGGTTGGTGTATCCCAGCATGGCGGCCATGGCCGGGTTTACGGCAATCAACTGACCTTCCAGGTCGCTTTGGTAAATGCCTTCGGCTGCGTTCTCGTACAGTGATCGATAACGCTCCAGGTTCTGGATGGATTGCCGTTGGGCTTTCTGCTTGGCATGCCGTTCCAGGTTGATGCTGTCCGCCAACGCCATGGAGAACAGCACGATTTCCAGGGTAACGCCGAATTGCAGCAGATATTCCGTCAAGATGGTGACGGGGATCAGCCCCATTTTCGACAGGGAGAACAGAGCGGCCCCCACAAAATACACCAGCCAACCGGCCACAAAGTAGCGCGCCCTGCGCAAACCTCGGTACAGCAATACCGAACCGATGACCAGACAGATCAGGGTGCTCGGCAAAACCAGGATCGTGGCCAGCTTAACCGCCAGGTTATAGGGCACAAACAGGGAGACCGAACACAGCAGTAATGCCACCGCCACCACGCCCGCCAACAACCAGGCCGCCGCCGGCCAACGCCGTGACAGGTCCAGGAACGAGAGGGTGAACATGCAGCGGAACACGGCGGCAAAGGCGATGAACAGAATCAGGCTGGTTTGGTGCCAACCTTTCAGCTCAGGCCACAGATACTGATAGGCCAGACCATCCATAGAGGCCTGAAACAACAGGATGGCCGCACCATACCCCACATAATACAGATAACTTTGATCCCGCACCACCAGAAACACGAAGGTGTTGTACAGGATCATCACCAACAGCACCCCCACAAAGGCGCCCTTCATCAGCAAGGTTCCCTGTTCCACATTCCAGAAGGCATCCCGGCTCCAGACCCGCAATGGGATTTCCACTGAACCTTCGCTTTGCACCCGCAGATACAGTTCCAGCGAGCCGTGTTCCACCGCCGGCATCTCCATCACAAAATTTCGGTGCCAGATCGGTCGCTGCCAGAACGAACGCTGATCGCCGGTGCTGGTTCGGTTCACCACCACTCCCTGGTTCAGGAAATAGAGATCCAGTTGATCCAGCAGGGGATAGCCCACTTCCAGCAGATACTGATCGCCCTGCACAAAAGACGGAATCCGCACATGAATCCAGACCGCGTCGGTGTTGAATCCCAGGTTAACAATGGGCGCGCCCACCGGCTGCCAGGCATCATCCATGGGTCGTTGCAACAGATCCTCAATCTGCAGACGGCCGGTGGGGTCATGCAACAGTTTGGCGGGCAACACGATGGGAAAATGGGATTGGCTGGAGGGGGACTGGGGCAGGCCATAGGCGGCGCCGCAACCGAACAGCAGCGTCATCAATAACGCCATCATCCCCGATACGATTGTGCAGCAACGGGTATTGCGCCTGCTTCCAGGCAACCTGCTGTAACGGATTGGCTTCATAAAAAAACGGTCAAATGATCATACTAAGCAAGGCCCCAAGTTCATTAAATCATAGCTTAGAACCAGGCCCGGGACAGGCCCGATTACAATTTATTGCACAACATCAATAGGTTAGACACGTAATGCAGCTAAAAAGGCGCGAATTCGCTCTGCGTTCTTACCCAGATCACTCTTGCCAACCCGGCTCACGGAACGCACATCCACCTGCGTGCCGCCTTGCGCCAACCCGGTAGCGCGAACGGTGATATCGTCCACAAAGCCGAACCAGAACGTGGTGTCGGTGGCTTCCACCAGGCCAAGATCGGCGTCCACTGCCACAACCTGCCAACCCAGCTCAGCGGCGACCTGCTGGATTCTGGCCACAACCTTGGCCTTGTCCTCCGCCAGCGTGAGTGGCCCCAGGTCAGGATAGAACGCCTGCTGGGGCTCACGATTCGACGCAGCGGACTGCGGCGGATTAGCCCCCGGCGGGCGTTGCGATGAGATCGGCGGCGGGTTATCCCAGGTGGTGGCGATGTCATACAACACCGGTACCTGGCTGGCCTTCAGGCCAAAATGGAAGACCATGGCCACCGGTACCGCCAGTACCAGGATTACCCAGATACCCTGTTGGGTGGCCTGCCGGTATTGCCGGCGCAACGCCAGGAGTACAGCCACCCCGGCCAACGCCAGCATGATCGCTGCCGTGAGTGCCGCCCCTGCCAACAGCGGCAGTGCCAGTGCCAGGCCCCACCAGCCAAAGCGCACACCGAGTGCGAGCACCGGAAAACTGAGCGCCACCACGACCGCCAGCGGCAACAGAACCGGTACCAGTTTCATGAATTTATCCATTTTGCCCCCTGATGATGGATGGTTTGAGTGCTGGCCTGTGGCTCAAGACGATTCCGCCTGCCGTGCCATGACATGGTAGTAGCGCCCCAGGGAACGATAGGGTTCCTGCCGGGAAAAGCGCTTTTCCAAGGCGATAATGTCTTCCGCAGAACGCCGGCTCTGGATGTCTTTGTGCATATAATCATGAAACACCCGCACCCCGCTTTGGCAATCTATCTGCCAACCCTGCTCCGCCAGGAAACCCACCACGCGGTCAGGCTCCAGCGGATAGAGCGGTGTCAACCCCTTGCCACTGCCCTGCACCTGGTCGTTGCTCACGCGATCAAAATAACCCCGCACCAGACTGCGGAACACCGTGGAATGGCGATTATAAAACATCAGGGAGAGATAGCCTCCGGGTGTCAGCCAGCCCTGCAGAATGGCCAGCAGACCCTGCCAATCCTGCACCCACTCCAACACCGCGTGACACAGAATCAGGTCGTACGGGTGAGCCGGTGCCGGCAACCGCTGGATGGCATCGCAGATAAAGGTGTAATGCTGGTCCAGCTGTTCAGCCTGCGCCGCCTGCCGGGCATTATCCACCATGACACGGGAGTGATCACAAAGTGTGATCTGATGGCCGGCTTGCGCCAGTTTGCGGGAGAACTGCCCCTCACCCCCTCCGGCATCGAGCACCCTCAGCGGCTGCGCCAGGCGGTCACCCATGACCTCCTGCAGATCCCGCTCCAGAACCGCCAGCCGAACACTGCCTTTGGTGCCGCTGTAGATCCGCTGGGAAAACTGCAACGCCAGGTCATCGAAATTGCGATCCATAGCCAAAAACCAGCCCCCCCCTAACCAATATTGTTTAATGAACAGACTGTCAAAATTCGTCAATCAGTGCCGTATCCAGGCGCTTTTGCTACCGGGTTCACAGTTGTTGGCGACCACCCCTGTCAGATTTTGACACTCTTAACACTTTTGAAGGTTGCCGCTACTCCACTTCGACAGCGCAATTTACACTAACTACAACAAACCGCTAAACGAAAAAAACAAACAGCGCTCAGCATACCAAACCCATTCGGGTATCCCCTGAGGCTGATAAGGCTAGTTGTACGGTTATACGAGCGGTTAATTGAGGTTAATCGAGGTTACTCAGCATGATCAAACTGATTCAGACTCACTTGAAGAAGAAAAAGATTCAAGCCCGGGCATCAATGCCAAAGCAGGTGGTCATGGTGAACAAGGAAGATATCCAGCGCAAACTGGCGGAGTACAAGCCTGGCACCCAAACCCGCAAGGCCAATTTCCAGGGCCCCACCCTGAACCGCCAGGAGTTTGAAAGCGCGCTGTAAGCCCCGGCTTGCCGTTGTGCTCGATTGAGCCGCAGCGCTTCACGCAATCATCGCAGCGCTCCACGCAATCATCAGAGGATGCCCGTCCAGATCAGGTTATGGATGCTGAACGGGCTCCTACCAACGACACCTCTCCAGTCCAGCGCCTTACCAGGCTTTCTCCAGCACTGAAATTGCATCATCCAGATCCACTTCCACCGGATTGAAAATGATCGACCCGTCGTCCAGGGCCATCTCGGCCAGTTTCTGAATCTGGTCCCGGCTTACCTTGCCGGTTTCTGACAGACTGCGGGGCAGCTTGCAACGGCGGTACAGCTCGTCGCGGATCTCGCGCAGGGTATTGATGGCCGCCCGGCCACGATCAGCGGCCGGAGTACGGGCATAGACCTCCGCACCCGCCAACGGCAGCAGCAACTCACCAATGACGTCCCCCCGCTCCGCCAGGTTGTACTCCAGCACATAGGGCAGGAACAGATTCATGCACAGGCCGTGGGGCAGATGGCAGAGCGCACCCAGGGAATGCCCCAGGGAATGCACCAAGCCCACCATGGAGTTGGAGAAGGCAATGCCTGCCATGGTGGAGGCCTGGGCCAGCTCCAGCCGCGCGTCGGCGTCGTCCGGCGTGTTCAGCACCTGCATCAGGTTTTCACTGATTTTTTTGATGGCGGACACTGCATAGGCATCACTGATGGGATTCTTGCCCATGCCGGTGAATGCCTCCACCGCGTGGGTCATGGCATCCATGGCAGTCATGGCCGTGATGTGGGCCGGCAGGGTGAGGGTCATGCGGGGATCCAGAACCGCGGCGTTGGGCAGCAGGAAATAGGAGGTAAAGGGCAGCTTCACGCCCTTCTCCGGATCGGCAATCACCGCCACCAGCGTCACTTCAGACCCGGTACCCGCCGTGGTGGGCACCACAAAGAAGGGCTTCAGTGGTTTGGTCAACACCCCCACTCCGGAAAACGCCGTCAGGTCTTCCCCGTCTTCCGACACCAGGATATTCACGCCTTTACTGGTATCAATCACCGAACCACCGCCCACGGCAATGATGGAATCACAACCGCTGTCGCGATACAGCTTGGCGATTTGAGTGACTACCGTGGTGGACGAATCCGGTGGCACGTCATCGTAGATTTCCACCACATCCATGCCACTTTCTGCGAAGGCACCGAGCACATGGTCAATCAAACCCGCACCGCGCACGCCTTTGTCGGTAATGATCATAGGCCGTGCAGCAGCCAGAGTCCGCAACTCGTGGGGGATGTGCTCAAGAGCGGCGTTGCCGGCCACAATTTTGACCGGACAGAAAAATTCATAATAGGATTTTGTCATGGTATTAACCCCAAACCAGATTCTTTGCTAAGCGCGAGTAAATTTTGCCACCGCCGGCCAGTTTCTGTTTCAGCGACAGTTGCGGGTATCGTTTCAGTGCCCTGACGGCCACAAATTTCGGCAGAATCAGGCTTTCCATTCGGTTGAGGCAACGCACCAGCTTCATGGCATGGGCGATTTCACCGTCCACCAGTATGCGATCGTTGGCAAAGGCCCGGGCGGTGCCCTCCTGGAAGGACAACACCAGAAACGCGTGATTGAGGTGCTTGAATTTCAGGGACACATCGGGTTTGCGGGGGGCTTCACTGCCAATATAGCTCAGGTTGCCATCAGCGTTTTTTTCCATCACAAAACAGGGGCCACTGGGCAATGCACGCATATCGAACATGAACCCATCCGGCAGCTTTTGAACTTCCCTCTTGATATTGGCATCCACCTGACTGGAGGCTTCGAGACCCCGGCCGATGACATCCATCATCAGGGCCACATAGGGGCGTTTGAGCGGAGCGGTATTGAGCGAGCCTAAATTGAGGTCGCCAAGTTTGAGTTGCAGTAGTTGTTTCATATTTCACACTTCTAGTGGTGCTGTGGGGCTGCGGTCTTTCAAAACGCTTAATGCTAATTGCCCGAGTGTAGGACGTCCACAAGCGCACACGACAAAATGGTCATGACCGGCCATCCAGCCACAATTTTAATGAAAGATGGAAAGAAAATGATAAATGCCGGGGCTCACCACCGATCAGTAACGCAGCCTGGCATCCAGTTGATCTACGGCTTCGCACCACTCTGAATCCTCTTCAATGGCGCTTTTCAGGAATTGAGCCTGGGAGTCGCTCCAGAAAGGAGCCTGCTCAATGCGCACGCCATCGGACAGCGCCCGATGCCGACTGATAAATTCGTCAATGTTTTCCGGCTCATTGGGTAATCCTAACTGCTTGAATAAGTTACACATTGAGTAGTACACGGAATCCATAAGATACGCTCCAACTGGCTGTGTTTCTCATTACATCCTGCACGTTGCCGGCCCATTGCGCCAGTTTTCTCTTAGACAAATTCCCCATAACCGTTTACGCCACCATTGCCAATGGACATGAACCCACTGGTTGACCACCGCACCACACCATTGACGGATGCATCCCGCAGGGGAATCCCTATAATGATGGCCACAACAACGACAACAGGTGACCATTTTCATGAGCGAACTTAAACAACAATTTCAAGACGCAGTGGATTTTGTTCAATCCGGCAAAGGCGACTTCAAGCCGGATAACAACCTAAAACTGGAGTTCTATGCCCTGTTCAAACAGGCTACCGAAGGGGATGTCAAAGGCAAGAAACCGGGTCTTACCGACTTTGTCGGCCGCGCCAAGTACGGCGCCTGGGAAAAACTCAAGGGCATGTCCTCTGACCAGGCCATGGAAACCTACATCAGCAAGTTGGCCCAGTTCCGTAAGTAATCCCATCGACAATCCGTGCGCGGGCAGCCTGTACGACTAGAACAATACGGAGTCATATAGCAGAAAGCGCACGGAATCCCCTTCCTGTACCACCGTACCGGGCGGGATCACTGCGAACCCGTTGCCCCAGCAGGCAGAGGTCAATACGCCTGAGCTCTGATTAGGATAGATTTCCACCTGCGGCCCCTGCCCGTTTGTTACCAGGCGGGCACGCAAGTAGTCCTGGCGGTTGCCGGGCTTGCGCGTGCTGAACGCGGCAGGCACCTGCACTTCCGTGGGCAAAACCGAGTTGGCTCCCTGCAGTTTAAGCAACCAGGGCCGCACCAACAAAGCAAACGTTACAAATACCGCCGCGGGGTTACCGGGCAAACCCGCAAACGGGGTATCCATGATGGCACCGGACGTGAACGGTTTGCCGGGCTTGATGGCCAGCTTCCAGAAGGACAGACGCCCCAGTTTTTCCAGTGCCGCCCTGACATGATCCTCTTCACCCACGGAAACCCCGCCGCTGGAAATCACCACATCGGCTTCCGTGGCAGCACGCACGAACGCCGATTCTGTTGCAGCGGCCCCATCGGGCACCACGCCCAGATCAAGGATCTCCATGCCCAGAGCCTGCACCAACCCAATCAAGGTGTAACGGTTGGAGTTATAGATCTGGCCGGCAGCCAACGGGGTACCGGGCTCAACCAGTTCATCCCCGGTGGACAACACCGCCACTTTCAGAGGCCGATACACTTCCACATGAGCCACTCCCACGGAGGCCAGCAGGCCTAACTCCTGGGGGCGCAAACGGGTTCCCGCGGCCAGCACCCGCTGACCCTGCTGGATGTCCTGGCCGGCCGGACGCACATTGTCCCCGGCGTTGGGCGTGACATGGACGCTGACGCCGGCCGCGGTGGCGGTCACATCCTCCTGCATGACAACGGTGTCGGCGTTCGCGGGCAGCTCCGCCCCGGTAAAAATACGTGCCACGGTGCCAGGCTGCAGTGGCGCTGGTGCCTGGCCAGCGGCGATGCGCTGGGATACAGGATATTCTGTACCGGCAATCCAATCCGCATGCCTAAGGCAGTAGCCGTCCATCGCGCTGTTATCGGCCGGGGGCACCTGCACATCCGACACCACATCCTGCGCCAAAACCCGGCCCAGCGCCTGTGCCAGGGGAATCTGCTGGGTGGCGTCAGTGGGAACGGCAGATTGCAGAAGGCGCTCAAGAGCCTCCTCCATGGGCATCAAGCCCGGTTTGTCACAATGACTCATCCGCGGGTCTCACAGGCGTCGACGCTGAGCCGGCGCTCGGTAATGAGTTTGACGAAATTACAGGGCTTGTGGGTGGCGTCCAGTTGCTGCTGGATAATGCCATTCCAAGCCGTGCGGCAGGCATTGGTGGAGCCCGGCATGCAGAAAATCACAGTGTTGTTGGCCAAGCCCCCCAAGGCCCGGGATTGCACAGTGGAAGTACCGATCTCGTTGAAGGAGATGTGCCGAAACACTTCGCCGAAGCCCTCGATCTGCTTATCAAACAGCGGCGCGACCGCCTCCGGTGTGGTGTCGCGACCGGAGAATCCGGTGCCCCCGGTAATCAAAATCGCCTCCACTTCCGGCGACGCAATCCAGCCCGACACAATGGCTCTGATTTGATACACATCATCCAGGGAGATTTGTTTGTCCGTTACTTCATGGCCGGCACCGGTGACGCTCTCCACCAACAGATTGCCGGAGGTATCGGTTGCTTCTGTGCGAGTATCCGACACGGTCAATACGGCGACTTTTACGGGAATAAATTCGGCTGCTGCAGTCATGGTCACGCGAGTCCTGTTGTCTCTTTCAAAGAAAATCAGAGGCGTTGTCAGCCCCCGGTCATATTCATAAAACGAACGATCTGTGGTTCGTCCTGCAGGTCAAAATAATGCTGCTCGGGTTTCAGCCCCATGGCATCCACAATGGCCTGTCTCAATAGGGTATCGTCATCGGTACTGCGCACCACTTGACGCAAGTCGACAGAATGCTCGTTCCCCAGACACAGCAACAGTCGGCCTTCGGCGGTCAGGCGCACCCGGTTGCAGTCACCACAAAAATTGTGGCTGTGGGGGGAGATGAAACCCACCTTGCTGGGGCTGTCTTCAAAGCGGTAATAACGGGCCGGGCCGCCGCTGTTGTGGGTGGTGGGGTGCAGTTGGTAATGGGCCTCGATGCGGCTACGCACTTCATCCGAAGGCATAAAACATTCATCACGCTGATGCTCGGAAATGTGCCCCAGTGGCATTTCCTCGATGAAGGTAATGTCGATTCCGTTATCCCGGGCAAACGCCACCAGCGGCACGATCTCGTCATCATTGCGGCCTTTCAGGATCACCGCATTGATCTTGACGCTCTCAAACCCCTGCGCCAGTGCCGCCTCCAATCCCGCCAATACCCGGGACAGGTCGCCGGTGCGGGTCAGGTTGCGAAAGCGCTCCGGGTTGAGGCTGTCCAGGCTGACATTGATCCGTTTTACCCCGGCCTGTTTCAGCAATGGTGCCGAGGTGGCCAGCTGGGAGCCGTTGGTGGTCATCACCAACTGATCCAATCCGGGCAGTTGCCCCAATTGCTGCACCAGGGACATCACATTACGTCGCACCAGCGGCTCCCCACCGGTGAGGCGAATTTTGCGGACACCCAGCGCCACGAACACCCGCGCGATGCGCTGGATTTCCTCCAGGGACAGAATCTGATTGCGGGGCAGGAACGTCATTTCCTCCGCCATGCAGTACACGCAGCGAAAATCACAACGGTCGGTGACGGAAATTCTCAGGTAGTTAACCCGGCGACCGAATTTATCCACCAGTTCAGTCATCGGCATCTCCTTCGGTCAACTTTGCCCGCTGCCACTCCAATTCCATCTGTTCCAGGCTGGCCTCTTCCAGAGACACGCCCTGTTGTTTAAGGGCGTGTTCCAGGGCGCGAAAGCGTTGCTCGAACTTTTGGTTGGCCTTCATCATGACCACTTCCGGGTCCAGTTTGTAGTGCCGCGCCAGGTTCACACAACAAAACATCAGATCCCCTAACTCGTCCGCGACCAGGCGCGTGGGAGCATGACCGTATACCTCCGCCCCCAGTTCACCGAGTTCCTCTTCCAGCTTGGCCATCACCCGTTCCGGTTCCTGCCAGTCAAAACCTTTTTTCGCCACCACGGTTTGCAGTTTGTGCGCCCGTTTCAAGGGCGACATACCGCCAGGCATGGTGTCCAGGATGGATTCCCCCAACTGGTTCTTGGCCGCCTTTTCCTGTTGCTTGATGCTGTCCCAGTTGGCTTTGATGGCCTGTTCAGAGATGGTCTGGCCCGGCTCTATTCTGCTTTCCAGAGTGCCTTGCGGGAATACGTGAGGGTGCCTGCGCACCAGCTTTTGTTCCAGTTCGGCCAGCACCTCATCAAACTCAAAGCGGCCTTCTTCCTCAGCCATTTGGGTGTAAAACACCACCTGGAACAGCAGATCGCCCAGCTCTTCCCGCAGGTGGTCGAAGTCCCCCCGGGCGATGGTGTCCGCCACTTCATAGGCTTCTTCGATGGTGAAGGGCACGATGGTTTCGTAGGTCTGTTTGAGATCCCACGGGCAGCCGTATTCCGGCTCCCGCAGGCGGGCCATCAGATAGCGCACCCGCTCCAGGGGGGTGGCGGTGCGAAGATCAATGTCTGGACTTCTCATTGCTGGCTGGCCCCTGGTGCGACCGGCGCACCTCGATGACATTTGAAAGTTGATTGATACGACCCAGCACATCCCCCAACCCGGCAAGACTGTTGATTTCCATGGTCACCTGCATGGTAGCGGTGTTATCCGCAGGGTTGGATTTGGTATTGATGGCCGTCACGTTAACCCGCTCATTGGCCAACACCAGGGTGATGTCCCGTAACAGTCCCTGGCGGTCGTAGGCCTTGATGAACACTTCCACCGGATAGGTGCGGCCGGCTTCCGCCGACCAGGTGACATCCACCACCCGGTCACCGTGGATTTCCATCAATCGCTGCAGTTCCTTACAGTGTTTGCGGTGTACCGTGACACCGCGCCCCACCGAGATGTAACCCACGACCTCATCGCCCGGCACCGGCTTGCAGCAGCCGGCAATGGACGTCATCAGATTGTCCACCCCGTTGATGCTGAATTCGGAGGTGATGGGATTGACCCGCGGCTTGCGGATATCCAACGGCAGCAATTCCTGCTGACCACCCTCGTTATCGAACTCCTGAATGCTGTTCAACACCTGGCTGACCCGCAGATCGCCGGCGCCAACCGCCGCATAGATGTCGTCTGCCGTTTTCAGGTTGAGGGATTGCGCCACCCGGTCCAGGTTGAGCTTGCCCACATCCAGACGCTTGAATTCTTTTTCCAGCAGATCCCGGCCGCCTTCGATATTGCGATCCCGGTCCTGCAGTTTGAACCAGTGAACCACCTTGGCCCGGGCCCGGTTGGTGCCCAAAAAGCCGAGGGTTGGTTGCAACCAGTCGCGGCTGGGGCGGGATTCATTGCCTTTCAGTACTTCCACCTGCTCGCCGGTACGCAACTGGTAATTCAGCGGCACGATGCGCCCGTTGACTTTGGCGCCACGGCAGCGGTGCCCCACTTCGGTATGGATGTGATAGGCAAAATCCAGGGGCGTCGCCCCCTGTGCCAGATCCACCACATGACCTTCAGGGGTGAACACATAGACCCGCTCGTCGATGATGTCTTCGCTGAACTGGGACAACACACTGCTGACCGCGCTGTCCCCCAGTTCCTCCTGCCATTCCAGTACCTGCCGCAGCCAGGCGATTTTGCCGTCATAGCTGTCGCTCTTGCCGGTACTGCCTTCTTTGTAACGCCAGTGGGCGCATACGCCGAGTTCCGCCTCATCGTGCATATCGTGGGTGCGGATCTGCACTTCCAGCACCTTGCCTTCCGGACCGAGTACAGCGGTGTGTAGCGAACGATAGCCGTTCTCTTTGGGCGTGGCGATGTAATCATCGAATTCACGGGGAATATGCTGCCAGATGTTGTGCACCACGCCCAAGGCGGCGTAACAATCACGAATGTCCGGCACCAGCACCCGCACGGCACGGATATCGTAAACCTGATAAAAGTCGATGTTCTTGCGCTTCATTTTGCGCCAGATGCTGTAGATGTGCTTGGCACGCCCACTGATGTCCGATTCCACGCCCACCCGGGCCAGCGCGCCATGCAACTGGTCCACCACCTTGCGGATGTAGTCTTCCCGGTCCAGCCGTTTTTCATCCAGCAGTTTGGCGATGCGCATATAGGCATCCGGCTGCAGGTAACGGAAGGAAAGATCCTCCAGCTCCCACTTCAAATGACCGATACCCAGGCGATGGGCCAGGGGCGCGTAGATATCAAACACCTCCCGCGCCACCTTCTGTTTACGTTCCTCCGGCGCGTTTTTAACCGCCCGAATGGCGCAGGTCCGTTCCGCCAGCTTGATCAACGCCACCCGGACATCGTCCACCATGGCCACCAGCATTTTACGCAGGTTGTCCAGCTGGTCGGTTGCCTGTCCCAACACCACCGCGTTTTCCGGATTCATAACGGCACTGATGGCCGCCATGCGCAACACCCCTTCAATCAGTTTCGCAATGTTGCCGCCAGCCCGTTTACTCACATCCCCCAGGGAAGCCTTGCCCTCACGCACCGCCCGATAGATCACCGCTGCTTTCAGGGCATCAGTATCCAGGTGCAGTTCCGCCAGGATCTCCGCTATCTCCAACCCGGTGTGAAAACTGTTACTGCTCTCCCAGCGGGCGTCATCGCGCGCCACGGCGGCGTTTTCCAGCTCCTGGGCGTACAACACCACCGCCCGCAGACCGGCTTCGTCACTGATCTCCACCTTGTCTTTGAGACGGCTGATCCAGGCATCCAGATCAACGCTGCCGTCTTCACGAATTACCTGTTGATTGCGTACCGTTACCATAGATTATTCCGGTTCAAATACGGCGATGGATTCCACGTGGGTGGTGTGGGGGAACATATCCATCACACCCGCCTTGAGTAATTTGTAACCCTGCTTCTTCAACTCACCGGCATCCCGCGCCAGGGTGGCGGGATTGCAGGACACATACACGATGCGCCGGGGTTTGAACACCGTCATCTTCGAGACGATCTCCAACGCGCCGGAACGCGGCGGGTCAATCAAGATTTTGTCGAAGCCACCTTGCCCCCAGGGCTGGTCATCGAACGGCTGGGTCAGGTCAGCCCCGTAAAACGCCACATTATCCAAGCCATTGTGCGCAGCGTTCTCCCGCCCCCGCACCACCATGGCGTCATCCCCTTCCACGCCCACCACCTGCGCCGCCCGGGTGGCCAGTGGCAGAGTGAAATTCCCCAGGCCACAAAACAGATCCAGGATACGCTCGCCCGGCTGCACGTCCATGAACTCCAGCGCCCGGGCAATCATGTCCTGGTTGATCTCCTGGTTTACCTGGGTGAAATCCGTGGGATGGAATTTCATTTCCAGATCAAACTGGGGCAGGCGGTAGTGCAGGCGTTCCTCTCCCTGAGGCCACACCTTGTGCACAGTGTGGTTGCCGCCGGGCTGCAAATAAAGCTGCAATGCATGCTGCTCACAGAAGGCCTGCAAGCGCTGCTGGTCCGCTTCGCTCAATGGTTCCAGATGCCGCACGATGAGGGCAACGCTATCATCCCCCTTCGCCACTTCGATCTGGGGCAGCGCATTCTTTGCGTCCAGGGACATGATGAGCGCCTTCAGTTCCGGGAACCGCAGGCCCACCTCTTGCGCCAGCACATGACACTGATCGATCTGCGCCAGAAAGCTGTTGCGTTTTTCCCGGAAGCCCACCAGTACCGCCTCTTTCTTGATGACGAACTTCACCCCCAGACGGGCTTTACGGCGGTAACCGTAAATAGGGCCGGTCATAGGCGGCAACACTTCCTGCGGCTGCAGCGCACCGAAGTGCTGCAACTGTTCCAGCAGCACGCCCTGCTTCATCTCAATCTGGGCCTGCGGGCTCATGTGCTGCAGGCTACAGCCGCCACAAATATCCGCCTGGGCACAACGGGGCGCAACCCGGTCGTGGCTGGCCTGGAGCACTTCCACGGCGCGACCTTCATCGAACTTGCCGCGCTTCTGCGTATACACGAAGCGAACGGTTTCGCCCGGCAGGGCACTGTCCACAAAGGTAGTCTTGCCCTCAATGCGACCGATACCCCGGCCGTCATGACTCAAGGCGGTGATGTCGATGGTCACCGGGTCGACGGGCAGGGATTGTTTGCGTTTTCTTCTGGCCATGTACAGCAGAACCTTAACTAATCTTAATTCATCTTGCTTATTGCAACCGGTTGCACCGATGACCGCGGGTTATTGCGCCGCCGGGCCTGGGCTCCGGGGTGTGACGCCCGCAGCCTGCCATTGTTGCAAAAATTCTTTGAAATGCGGGCGCTCTTCCCGCTGCAGGTAGTCCTGCACCAACGTCAGCTCCATCCGGTAACCTTCCTCCATGATGACCCCGCGGATCAATTGGAAACGCAGGTACACCAACCAGGTGTTGAGCACGTCCGTCTCACAGTAATTGCGGATGCCCTCAATATCCCCAGCCTGGAACGCATCCCAGACCTTGGCGCCGCTCATACCCATCTTGCCGGGAAAGCCCAGCAACGCCGCCATCTGGTCCAGGGGTACAAAGGCCCGGTTGTTGTACAGTGCCAGCAGGTCCATCAAGTCGGTATGGCGATCGTGATAGCGGCTTAAATAATTGTTCCATTTGAAATCGCGGTCATCCTGGCCCTGATCCCAATAGCGCGGACTGGCCACCCCATGCAGCAGAGACCGGTAATGCAGCACTGGCAGGTCAAAGCCGGAACCATTCCAACTCACCAGGGTGGGGGAATAACGCTCGATGATGGCGAAGAACTTTTCCAGAATGGTTTTTTCATCCGCCTGTTCATCCCCCAGGCTCCAGACCGCAATCTGGTCGCGGGAGCGGAACACAGCGGAGATGGCGACAATGCGCTGCAGGTGGTGACGCAGAAAATCGTTACCGGTTTCCTGGCGCCGCAGATTGAACAGGGCTTCCGCCGCAGCCGCATCCTCCAGGCCGTCAAGACCGAAGACACGCCTGCCGCCCTCGACATCCGGAACGGTTTCTATATCAAAGACCAGTACATTCATGATCAGGCCGGGTCAAACACGCCCGTGGAGAGGTAGCGATCGCCACGATCGCAGATGATGGCCACGATGACGGCGTTCTCCAACTGGCTGGATAACTGTAACGCCCCGGCCACTGCCCCACCGGAAGATACGCCACACAGGATGCCCTCCTCGCTGGCCAGGCGACGCATGGTGACTTCGGCGTCCTGCTGGCCGATATCAATCACCTGATCCACCCGGGACGCGTCGAAAATCTTGGGCAGGTACTCTTGCGGCCAACGGCGAATTCCGGGAATGGAAGCGCCTTCCCGGGGCTGCAGGCCAACGATCTGGATGTCTGGATTCATTTCCTTCAGGTAGCGGGACGTGCCCATAATGGTGCCCGTGGTGCCCATGGCGCTGACAAAGTGGGTAATTGAGCCTTCGGTGTCCCGCCAGATCTCGGGGCCGGTGCTGTCGTAGTGGGCCAGGGGGTTATCCTGATTGGCGAACTGGTCCAACACCAGACCTTTGCCTTCCCGCTGCATTTGGTCCGCCAGATCCCGTGCACCTTCCATACTTTGCTCTTTGGACACCAGAATCAGCTCAGCACCGTAAGCGGACATGGCCGCCCGACGCTCTGCGCTCATGTTGTCCGGCATAATCAGGACCATGCGATAGCCCTTGATGGCCGCCGCCATGGCCAGGGCAATCCCGGTGTTGCCACTGGTGGCCTCAATCAGGGTATCGCCGGGCTTGATGTGCCCCCGCTCTTCTGCGTGCTGGATCATGCTCAGGGCCGGCCGGTCTTTTACGGAACCAGCGGGGTTATTCCCCTCCAGCTTGACCAAAATGGTATTGCTGGTGTCCCCCGGCAGGCGCTGCAAACGCACCAGTGGCGTATTTCCTACAAAATCTTCAATCGTGGGATAATGCATTGTTCCGATTAACTGTTTGTTTAAGCGGGGCCTTATTGTACCCTGCACGGGTGCAAGACGCATAATATTACTGATTTTTTATTACCGCGCCGCCACAGCACAGGGACTGGATAAGGAGAAGATGGCTATACTGATCAGAAAGCCATCGGTCGCACAACGTGAAGCCAAAAGAACGATTTAACCTATTGAAAGGCATGGGATTACGCTCCCGAGCACTGACCATCAGTCTGGTGCCGGTGTTGGTCATCGGCCTGGTGCTGGCGAGCCTGTTCACCCTGCAGCGTTTCAGTGAACTGGACGAATCCCTGGAGAACCAGGGCGAAATGATCGCCGCCGCGTTTTCCCATGGCATTTTTGAAAGCATGACCCAGCGTCAGGGCCACACCCTGCCGTTCTACGCCCAACGCATTCTGGAAGAGGACAACGTACGCTCGGTGGCGATTCATGAAGTGGACGGCACCCTGATCACCCGCGCCGGCCCCAAAATGCGCCCCCTGCCGGAAGGCGTCGCCCTGCTGCCAGACCCGGGCTACAAACATGCCACCCACCGACTCACCGACACCACCCTGCGGGTCATTCATCCCATTTTCCCGGCCTCCTCCTACCATCCCCTGGCAGGAGGCGAAGCCAATGCCGGTTGGCTGGAAGTGGAGATTGACCGCTCCAACCTGGTCATCGCCAAATACCGCAGCCTGCTGTACACCGTCGTGCTTTTGATCCTGGCCCTGGCGGTCAGCGGCGCCGTGGCCCTGCGCTTTGCCAACGGCATTGGCCGGGTGGTGGAAGGCATCAATAATGCGCTTACGGATATGGGCAGCGGCAACCTCGAAGTAAGGCTGAAAGAGGATGCCTACGGTGAATTGCGGGCCCTGCAGTCTGCGCTCAACCAGCTGGGGTCCTCCATCCTGGAAGGCCAGCAGGAGCTGCAACAAAACGTGGACCAGGCCACCGAAGACCTGCGGGAAACCCTGGAAACCATCGAAATCCAGAACATCGAGCTGGACCTAGCCCGCAAAGAGGCACTGGAGGCCAGCCGCATCAAGTCCGAGTTCCTGGCCAACATGTCCCATGAAATCCGCACCCCATTGAACGGCATCATCGGCTTCACCAACCTATTGTTGAAAAGCGATATTTCCCTGACCCAACGGGATTATCTGGACACTATCCAAAAGTCCTCAGAAAGCCTGCTCTCCATCATCAACGACATCCTGGACTTCTCCAAAATCGAGGCCGGCAAACTGGTGCTGGACCAGATTCCCCTGAACTTCCAGGAGGTGGTGGAGGACGTGCTCACCATGCTGGCCCCCCTGGCCTACGAAAAGCACCTGGAACAGGTCAGCCTGTTCTATTCCGACGTGCCCACCGGGGTCATCGGCGACCCCCTGCGCCTGAAGCAGATCCTGACCAACCTGGTGAACAATGCCATCAAGTTCACCGAACATGGGGAAGTGGTGATCCGGGTAATGCTGGACGACCAGAAGGACGACATGGCCACCATCAAGGTCACCGTGTCCGACACCGGCATCGGCCTGACCAAGGAACAGCAGCGGGCCCTGTTCAGCGCCTTCCGCCAGGCCGACACCACCACCGCCCGCCGTTTTGGGGGTACCGGTCTGGGGCTGGTGATCTCCAAACACCTGGTGGAGCAGATGCGGGGGGAAATCGGCCTGGAGAGCGAACCGGGCCAAGGCTCCACATTCTGGTTCACCTTCCGCGCCAAGGTCCACAACAAGGATGCCGCCTACGTACCGCTGATCATCAACCAAAGCTGCAAGATCGCCATCTGCGACGCCAACGCCACGGTGCGGGCCAACCTGCGCAACACCCTGCAAAAACGCAAGATCGAGGTGCTGGAGTACTCTGATATCGGGGCACTGACCAACCTGCTGCGTTCCCGGGACAGCACCCTGCCCCATGCGGTGATCCTGGGGGTCAACGCCCAGAAACCCCAGTACACCGATGTCACCCAATTGTGCAAACTGAACCACCATGGCATTCCCATCGTGCTGCATGGCAACCCGGCGGACCAGACCACCCTGGCGGAGCTGCTGGAAGGCAAGCAGCTGCCCCTGATTACCAAACCCCTGTGCCAGCAAAAAGCCTATGAGGTACTGGGAGCCCTGCTGGAATCCGATGCCTTCGATACCGGTGCCCGGGAAAGCGACAAAGTCACGGCGTCCCTGGAGGCGCTGACCGCCGCCGACCTGAACATCATCGCCGTGGACGACAACCCGGCCAACCTGAAACTGCTGTGCGCCCTGCTGGAAGACCTGAACGTATCGGTCACCGCCTGCGACAGTGGCATGAAGGCCCTGCACCAGATCGAGCAACGCAGCTTCGACCTGGTATTGATGGACATTCAGATGCCGGTGATGGACGGTGTCGAAACGGCCCGTCGTATTCGCGCTATGGAGGCCCGGGAGACCCACACCCCCATCATCGCCGTAACCGCCCACGCCCTGGCCAGTGAGAAGCATGCCCTGCTCAATTCCGGGATGGACGACTACGTCACCAAGCCCATCAACGAAGCCCAGTTAATGCACATCATCCACAAGTGGACCGGTGTCAATCTGCAGGCCGAGGAAGAGGCGGAGCCGGAAACACCCGCCAGCCCCGCCGCTCACGAACCGGTGGATATGGCATTGGGCCTGAAGCTGGCCAACAACAAAGAGGACCTGGCGGAGGAAATGCTGGAGATGCTGTTTGCATCCCTGCTGAAGGATAAAGACAGCATCCGGGTACTGCTGGAGGATGAGGATTTTGAAACCCTGCAGGAGGTCGTCCACAAACTGCATGGCGCCACCCGCTATACCGGCGTGCCCTACCTGCAGGAGGCCTCCCAGGCCCTGGAAGAAAATCTCAAGCTGGAGAACTTCGACGCGGTTCGGGTACTGGCCAGCTCCCTGCTCAACGAAGTGGACCGGGTGATTGAATGGTGTGAA
The DNA here is from genome assembly GCF_003671495.1 of Ketobacter sp. Lineage (GTDB taxonomy): Bacteria > Pseudomonadota > Gammaproteobacteria > Pseudomonadales > Ketobacteraceae > Ketobacter. The sequence goes on from NZ_RCHN01000034.1 coordinate 56,852, forward strand.
CAGAATCGGGATATGGCGGCCCACTGATCGCGGGCTAGGACTCCAGAATCACAAACGCCACGGCGTGTTCTTTTTCATCCGACAGGCTTAAATGCACCCGCGCCACCCCCAGCGCCTTGGCTTTTTCATGGGCCGGGCCCGTGAGCTCAATGAAAGGTGCGCCCTTTTCATCATTGCATACGGTGATCTGCTTCCAGGTGATGCCATCGGCAAACCCGGTGCCCATGGCTTTCACCACGGCTTCCTTGGCGGCAAAGCGTTTAGCCAGATAGGCCGCACCATTCTGCTTGCTTTCAAACTCCGCATACTCCGACTCGGTCAGCAAGCGCTGGGCAAAGCGGTTGCCATTGCTGGACAACTTGTCGTCCATGCGGCTGATGGTCACAATATCGGTGCCGATGCCGACAATCATCGACTGGCCTGCAACATGAGCCGTTTCATCTCTCTCACCGCCTCACCCAACCCACTGAACAGCGCACGCGCCACAATCCCGTGGCCAATGTTCAGCTCGTTAATATCGGCAATGGCGGCGATGGGCTCCACGTTGTGGTAATGCAACCCGTGACCGGCGTTCACCACCAACCCCAGGCGACTGCCCAATGCCACTCCTTTTTTAATCCGCTCCAGCTCTGCCAACTGGGCCTGTTCGGTTTCAGCATCCGCGTAGGCGCCGGTGTGGATCTCGATGACCGGAGCACCGGATTGTTTGGCCGCCCTGATTTGCTCTTCGTCAGCGTCAATGAACAAGGATACTTCGATGCCTGCTGCCGCCAGACGGGAGACCGCATCCTGAATCCGGTCCAGCTGCCCGGCCACGTCCAGGCCACCCTCGGTGGTCAGTTCTTCCCGCTTTTCCGGCACCAGGCAACAGTGGGCGGGCGCCACCGACAAGGCAAATTCAATCATTTCCTCAGTCACCGCCATTTCCAGATTCATGCGGGTCTGCAATGTCTCCATCATCACCCGCACATCCCGTTCCTGGATGTGCCGCCGATCTTCCCGCAGGTGCACGGTGATGCCGTCGGCTCCGGCTTCTTCGGCCACCATGGCTGCCTGGACCGGGTCCGGATAGCGCGTACCTCGGGCCTGCCGCAAGGTGGCAATATGATCCACGTTCACACCCAATAGAATTCGCTTGTGTTGATTCTGCACGAAGATAACCTTTGCATGTTGATGACTGAACTGTAATGCCTGAATTGGAATATTTAAGCTTTATCGCCTGGTTCAGGATGAATGATCGTTGATGTCAGGGTGACAGCTGCTTGAACAACTCGCGGCTATGCAAGGGTTTGTCCCCCAAATGAGGCGCCAACGCCAGCCGGCTCAACCTTTTCGCCGCTTGCGCCACCTCCGAATCATGATAAGCGTGACGCTCGATGGCAAGCAAGTGCTCACCACTGAAGCAGCGGGTACGCAGCGGTTGCTCCAGGGTCAACGGCGAGGTGGGGACAAACCCCTGGTCCGGCACATAAAGGTAATGCTGTTGTGAGCGAATGGCCTCGCCCTCAGCATCCCACAGCAGGGTCAGCTCGTATCCCAGCTCGGCGAGCAACTGCCGTTCGAAGCGGCGCAGAATGGGTTCGATGGGTTCCGTCCGCAACGCCTGAATCACCTGCTGGTAAAAGGCAAATAACGGGGCGCTGGCCTCTTCCCGATGCAGCAGACGGACCAGCAATTCATTGATATACAGGCCGCTGTACAACTGGGCTCCCACCAGAAACACCGATGGTCCGGCTGCTTCCAACAGGCGACCGGATTTCAGCTCATTGCGCCCCTCAAACCCCACCGCTAGAGGCGAAAAAGGCTGCAGCAGGCGGCCTTTGGCGCCCTGCTTACCGGCTTTGCGTACGCCTTTGTACAGCAACGAAACCCGACCATGATGTTGCAGCAGAAAATCGCCGATGACACTGCTGTCCCGGTAGGGACGACTGTGCAGCAGATAGCCCAGATCAGTATTGGCCATCGTCGTAGCCCAGGCTACGCAGGGCTCGTTCGTCGTCCGACCATCCGCTCTTGACCTTCACCCACAGCTTGAGCATGACCTTGGCATCCATCAGGGTTTCGATGTCCTGTCGCGCCTCGGTGCCTACCTTGCGCAAGCGGTCGCCTTTATCACCAATCACAATGCGCTTCTGGCTGGCTTTTTCCACCAGGATCAGGGCGCTGATGTGCCAGACATTGTTTTCGCATTCGAATTCTTCAATTTCCACCGAGCAGGAGTAAGGCAACTCCTTGCCCAGTTGCCGCATGAGTTTCTCCCGCACCGCTTCAGCCGCCAGAAAACGCATGGAGCGGTCCGTGATCTGGTCTTCGGGATAGAAGAACTCGCTTTCCGGCAGGCGCTGGTGTATTTCGGCTTCCAACTGTTCCAGCTGGCGATTACGCAGGGCCGAGATCGGAACGATGGCAGCAAAGTCCCGCTTTTGCGACAGGGATTCAATATGGGGCAGCAACGCGGCTTTGTCCTCGATGGAATCCAGCTTATTGATGGCCAGAATCACCGGCGCCCGGTTGGAACGCAGCTTCTGCAGCACGTGATCATCCCCCTCGTTCCACTTGAGGGCATCCACCACCATCACAATCACATCCACGTCTTTCACCGAGCCGGTGGCAGCACGGTTCATCATACGGTTAATGGCCCGCGGTTCCTGTTGGTGGATGCCGGGTGTATCCACATAGATTGCCTGCACATTGCCTTCGGTTTTAATGCCCAGGACACGGTGACGGGTGGTCTGGGGTTTGCGGGAGGTGATACTGATTTTCTGCCCCAACAGATGATTCATCAGGGTGGATTTGCCCACATTGGGCCGCCCCACAATGGCCACGTAGCCACAGCGCGTATTATCCGACATGTTCATCACCTTCCAGTTCAGCCAGGACCTTGCCAGCGGCAATCTGCTCGGCCTGGCGTCGACTCTGCCCTTCCGCCACTGCGGACAAAGACAGTTCAGTCACGTTGCAACTCACAACAAAATTCTGGGCATGGGATTTGCCCGACACATCCACGATATCGTAATCCGGCAAGCCCAACTTGCGCGCCTGCAGCAGCTCCTGCAAGCGGGTCTTGTTGTCTTTGGTGGTATCTTCCAGCGTGATGTCGTCCAGACGCTGCTGGAACCAGTTCAACACCAGTTGCCTGGCCTGCACCATGCCACTGTCCAGATACACCGCACCGATAATGGCTTCCACCGCATCTGCCAGAATGGAATCCCGACGATGACCGCCGGATTTCATCTCCCCCGGCCCCAATTGCAGGCAAGGCCCCAACTGCAGCTGCTTGGCTACTTTGGTCAGGGTTACGCCCTTCACCAGACTGGCCCGCAAACGACTGAGCTGACCTTCTCTGGCCTGGGGAAACTTCTGAAAGAGCGCTTCGCCAATGACGAAATTCAGGATGGAATCCCCCAGGAATTCCAGACGTTCGTTATTGTGTGATCCGTTACAACTGCGGTGGGTCAGTGCCAGTTCCAGCAGCTCCGGGCGCTGAAACTGGTAGTCGATGGTGCGGCAGAGCTCTGTGAGGTGTTTGTCCATCAACGCTTGGATTGCACGGTGGCACTGTGATCGAAACTCAGCACGGCATCTATGTTGCCGTACAGGGGAACACGGCGTTCGTACACGATCTGAATGGTGACCTCACCGTCTTCTTTCTGAATGATGATTTCATCCTTCGACAGCTCCACCCCATTGACCTGAAGGCGCTTGTTGAAGGTGGTCCGGATTTCCTTGGGGCCCATGCTGCGGGTGGTATCTTCCTCAGCGATATTCTTGAGCGCTGTTTTCACCGCCATATCATCAAAATAAGGCGCCCACAGTTTCATGGCCGTGACGGCAATGAAAATCAGCACCAGAATGATGAACATGGTTGCGTACATTGAGGAGCCGATCTGCTTGTTTTTGTCCATGCGCATGGTGATAACCTCTAACGGAAGCCCGCTGTCTATTCCACAAAACGGTTGCGTTCAAAGCTGGGCACCCACCCCGGCATACTCATCCAGATGGCAAAGGCCCTGCCGACCACATACTTATCGGGCACGAACCCCCAGAAGCGGCTGTCCCGGCTGTTATCGCGGTTATCTCCCAGCACAAAGTAGTGCCCTTCCGGCACAGTCCAGGTTTTGGCGCGTTCAGCGGGCCGTTCCAGGGTGATCATAATGTCGTGTTCAATGCCACCCAGTGTCTCATTATAGATTTTAATTTGCGGTTGAGCGGGTGGAAGTTGGGCTTCCAGCAGCTGATTGACGGGCTCTCCGTTCAAATAGATGACCTTGTTCTCATAACGAACTTCATCACCGGGCACACCCACCACCCTCTTTATGTAGTTGATACTGGGGTTTTCGGGGTATTTGAACACCATAATGTCGCCGGTTTTTGGCTCACCAATGGGGATGATTTCCGTGCCCAGTATGGGCAACCGAAGGCCATAAGCAAACTTGTTCACCAGGATGTAGTCCCCTACCAGCAAGGTGGGGATCATGGAACCGGTGGGGATTTTGAACGGCTCCACCAGAAACGAGCGCAGCACCAGCACAATCACCAGCACAGGAAAAAAAGAGGCCGGAAACTCCACCCACTGGGGCGCGGCCTCTTCAGCACTGCGCTTGCGTTTCAGTACCAGCAGATCCAGTAAATAGAAAAACCCCGTGAAGGCAACCAACGCCACCAGAACAATTGCAAAATCAAAATCCATTCTTTACTTATCCACCTTTAACACTGCCAGGAACGCATCCTGGGGAATTTCCACCCGGCCGACCTGTTTCATGCGCTTCTTACCTTCTTTTTGCTTCTCCAGCAGTTTGCGCTTGCGGCTGACGTCACCACCGTAACACTTGGCCAGTACGTTCTTGCGCAGGGCCTTCACAGTTTGGCGGGCGATGATTTTGCTGCCGATGGCGGCCTGAATGGCCACATCAAACATTTGGCGGGGAATCAGCTCCTTCATGCGCTCGGTCAGGGCCCGGCCGCGGTATTCAGCCTGATCCCGGTGACAGATGATGGCCAGGGCATCGACTTTTTCGCCGTTGATCATCACATCCACCCGCACCAGATTGCTGGGCTCAAAGCGCTTGAAGGTGTAATCCAGCGACGCATAGCCGCGACTGGTGGATTTCAGCTTATCAAAGAAATCCAGCACCACCTCACTCATGGGAATCTCATAATGCAGCGCCACCTGCTTGCCCATGAACTGCATATTCTTCTGCACCCCTCGCTTTTCCACGCAGAGCGTGATGACGTTGCCCAGAAACTCCTGAGGCACCAGGATATTCACGTCGGCAATGGGTTCGCGGAACTCCTCCACCTTAGACGGGTCCGGCAGGTCGGAGGGATTGTCCACCAGCACCACTTCACCACTTTTGAGCATCAGCTCATAGACCACTGTGGGGGCAGTGGTGATCAGGTCAAGGTCGTATTCCCGCTCCAGGCGCTCCTGAATGATCTCCATATGGAGCATGCCCAGGAACCCGCAACGGAAGCCAAAGCCCAATGCATCCGAAGTTTCAGGTTCGTACTGCAGGGAGGCGTCATTCAGGCTCAACTTGCCCAGGGCATCCCGGAAATGCTCATAATCATCAGAGCTGACCGGGAACAGGCCCGCATAAACCTGCGGCTTGACCCGCTTGAACCCGGCCAAGCTGGGCACATCCGGCGTTTTCGAATGGGTCAGGGTATCCCCCACCGGCGCTCCGTGAATGTCTTTGATGCCGGCCACCACAAAGCCCACTTCGCCGGCTTCCAACACGTCGGTTTCCAGCTGCTTGGGGGTAAACACTCCCACGGCATCCACCACATGGTCACGGCGGGTGGATTTCACCAGAATCTTCTCGCCTTTACGAATGCGGCCGTGCACTACCCGGATCAACGACACCACGCCCAGGTAGTTATCGAACCAGGAATCGATGATCAGGCACTGCAATTTACCATCGCGGTCACCCTGGGGAGCGGGGATGGTATGCACCAGGCGCTCCAGCAGATCAGGCACCCCGATTCCGGTCTTGGCGCTCACCTGGGCGGCGTCCGTGGCTTCGATGCCAATGATCTCTTCAATCTCCTGGCTCACCCGCTCCGGTTCCGCCTGGGGCAGGTCGATTTTGTTCAGTACGGGCATGACCTCCAGCCCCTGATCGATGGCGGTATAGCAGTTGGCCACCGACTGGGCCTCCACCCCTTGACCGGCGTCCACCACCAACAGGGCGCCTTCACAGGCCGACAGGGAGCGGGACACCTCGTAGGAGAAATCCACGTGCCCGGGCGTATCAATGAAGTTCAGCTGGTACTTTTCGCCGTTGCGGGCTTTGTAATACAGGGTCACGCTCTGGGCTTTGATGGTGATCCCACGCTCGCGCTCAATATCCATGGAATCAAGCACTTGTGCCGCCATCTCCCGCTCAGTCAGGCCGCCGCATTCCTGGATAAAGCGGTCTGCCAATGTGGATTTGCCGTGGTCGATGTGGGCAATAATGGAAAAGTTTCTGATGTGGCTGATGTCTGTCACAGGCGCGGTGTACTTCAAATAAAGGGGTCATAGGGAAAAACTGCGGCAATTCTACCGATTTTCACTCATCCTTGCATTAGATGAATACCGCCGCATTAACTGTCTGACAAATAAGGAAATAATCCCGGCTATTGAGGCCCGCCGCAGAGTCGGCGCAGTACCACAGGTTGATAGCGTTCATCGTGTCGATTGCGGTGGAAATGCCAGCGCAGCGCAACAAAGCCCAGCGCCAGCCCGGCCAATCCTGCCAGGGCAGTAATCAGATCCTCCCCCCAACCGGCGTCTGCCAGCAGCACCGCCACCAACATGGCCAGCAAGGGCATGAGGTAAGCCAGCAGGGAGCTCTTCACCATGATTTCTTCCGGCACGCCCACAATCACCTGGTCGCCAATGGCCACATCGATGTCGCACAGTGCCTGCATATGAATGGCGTTTCGTCCCAGCTTGGCCAACGAGCTGTGACCGCACCCTGCTTTCGCCGAGCAACTGTCACAGGCAGACTGACGGATTGTTTCGACCCAGGCGAATCCTGGGTCTGTGGCCACCACCCGGCCGGTTTCTTCAATCATGACTTCGCCACAGGGAGAGAATGAAGCCTCACTGTATCCAATCAGTGGGCATCAGCCAAGGGTTTTACACTGGCAGCGATGCGCTCAGCAGTGTCCAGGGGGATTTCCCCCACCACGGTGATCATGGCTCCGGGCAGGTTGCGATGCACGGCCACCGTGGCGCCTCGCATGCTGGAATTCTCGTTGATGGGTTGCTGGCGGGGCTCATGGAACACCGTAAAGGAGGCCAGACCGTCGGTATAGGCCCGGGTAGTGACCTCACCCTGCCCCTGGAAGCGGGCTACCCGCTGGGATTCCACGAAACCCTCTGGCAACCACTGCGGAGTCCAGTGCTGGGCCGGCGTCTGGCTGCCCTGGACGGGCATATCACCCTCCGCCAGGTTGCGGTTCAGGCCTGCCCCGGGCTCAAAATCCCCAGCGCTGAGGGTTTGGTCCAGCTCAATGTTGACGAATTCAAACACCTCCAGCGGATCACCGCTGGGGGGCAACGTCTGGGTGCGCAACAGCACACCGGATTCGGCATCCACCCACAGGCTGTAGCCGTAACGATGGCTGTCCATGGGCTCCAGGTTCAGGCGCATCGCCTCCCGGCCCGCCACCCGCTCCATACCGGAGCGTTCGAAGCGATAATACCGGGAGACCGACTGCATACCCTTCTCCAGGGCATTCCAGCGGCGAATGGGGGAGTTCACCGCCATACCTGTGGACTGCTGGGGATGCAGGCAGTAAACCGAACTGCCCTTGCGGATGATTTCGGCTGGCTCACCACTCATGTGCACCACCCGCTCCCACACCTCACCTTCAATGGGCGCATGGTAGACCTTGAGAGACACCAGCTGGCCGCCGGACAACAACACGGAGTGGCCACTGAAACTGGATTGCTTGCCGGTTTCCAGCTTGGCAATCAACCAGTCCTGTGCCGACTGGTCCGCCGCATAAACCACCGGAACCAGCAACGCCCCCATCAGTATCAGGGGGGACAACCTGAAGCACCAGCTGATCATGCCGCTACTGCCCCGCATTAACCGCAGGCGCGCTCTTCTGGGACGGTTTGATGGTCACTACTCGGGCATAGGGTGTGACGCCAGCCGCGGTATTGACGGCCGCATTACTGGAATGGGATAGGAGGTAGTAGTTCAGACGATCATCCAGCTCAGGGTTGTAGCGAATCATCTCCGGCTGCATGACGCGGTTAACGCTGGCTCCGGCGTTGCTTTGGGAAACCGCCATAATGGGGCTGTTGCTGGTGAGGGCCCGCGGGGTCAGGGTGACGGATGAGGACGCCACCGCGGGCACCTGCTGCACGGACGGCCCTGCCGCAAAATTCTGCCAACCCAGGATCACCGCCGCCGACACCGACGCGGCCACCGCCACATTGGCCAGAGGCTTACTTAAAAAGGTGGCGACAGCATTGCGCCCTGCTTTGGGGGTGGAGAGCTCGGGCTCCTGCTCCAGGGCCATTTGGACCCGGGCGGAGATGTCCACATCCATCCAGGATTGCGCCTGACCGCCGGTCTGACGGCGTATCACCGCACTGGCCAACTGGTAGCGACTCCACTTCCGGCATAATGCCTGGTCCTGTTCGATGCTGTTCAGCACCCGTCGCAATTCCAGCTCACTGACTTCACCATCCATCAACGCCGAGAGTTCTTCCGCGTTCCTGTCCAGGTCTTTGTTACCCATACTCATAACCTTTTAACCTGCTCTTTAGCCTGCTTGATACTTACTTTGTGACTTTATGACCCGGGCAGTACAGGTTCACACCCGCATGGCCTGGATACGCTTATCGATTGCTTCCCGCCCCCGGAAGATCCGGGATCGGACTGTCCCTACCGGGCAATCCATGACTTCCGCAATTTCTTCATAACTAAGACCATCAAATTCGCGTAATGTCACCGCAGTTCGCAAATCATCAGGTAATTCACGCAATGCCTCGTACACAACCTGCTCCAGCTGATCCCGCATCAACTCTTTCTCGGGATCGGCGGATTCATGCAAGGCATCGCCACCGCTGTAGTATTCTGCGTCACTGACTTCCACATCCGTGTCCGGTGGCCTGCGCCCCTTCGATACCAAATGGTTCTTGGCCGTGTTCACGGCAATGCGGTAGATCCAGGTATAAAACGCGCTGTCTCCGCGAAAACGATCCAGAGCCCGATACGCTTTTACAAAGGCGTCCTGTGCCACATCCATGGCCTCGTCCGGGTCTCTCACAAAGCGGCTGATCACGGCCAGAACCTTGTGTTGATATTTCTTTACCAGTAAGTCAAAGGCTCTTTTATCACCTTTCTGTACACGCTCTACCAACAGCTGATCGGGATGACGCTCAGCCATTTATCAAAACTCCCCATTCCGGCCCCCAACTACGATTTACGGGAGCATATGTATAAAGACCCGTAGCAGCGGGCAAAGTTCCGCGACCCTGCCGCCCGGGTTGTGTTTTCCGCATCTGGGCGGAATGCCCGCTTGGCGTGGACTCTCCGTGTATAAACTGGCGCGCCACCGGGGTTGTGGCGCTATAATAGCCCTTTTCGCGGCCCAACAGGCAGCCTTTATAACAGTATTTGGCGGTGATCCGCCGGAAAGACCTCCATGACTCGATTCAAGCACGATATTCTGATCATCGGCAGTGGCGCTGCCGGTTTGACAGCCGCCCTGCACCTGGCCCCCTTCAGCAAGGTGGGGGTACTCAGCAAGGGGCCACTCACCGCCGCCAACACTTTTTATGCCCAGGGCGGCGTGGCGGCGGTGCTGGATGAAGGGGATTCCGTGGAGGCCCACATCAATGACACCCTGATAGCGGGGGGCGGCTTATGCCGGGAGAATGCCGTACGCTTTACCGTGGAGAACGGTCCCGACGCCATTCGCTGGCTGATCCGCCAGGGCGTGGGCTTCACCCGGGAAATCCACGACGACGGCCGGCGCGAATACCACCTGACCCGGGAAGGTGGCCACAGTCACCGGCGGGTGATCCATGCGGCAGACGCCACCGGCTTTGCCATCTCCAGTACCCTGATCGAGAAGGTCCAGCAGCAGGAGAACGTCAGCCTGTTCGAATCCCGTGTCGCCATCGACCTGATCACCAGCCAGAAGCTGGGGTTGCGGGGCAAACGGGTATTTGGGGCTTATGTGCTGAACAATGAAACCCTCGAGGTGGAAGTGCACGAAGCCAAGTTCGTGCTGCTGGCCACCGGCGGTGCCAGCAAGGCCTATTTATATACCTCCAACCCCGACGTAGCCACCGGCGACGGCATTGCCATGGCCTGGCGCGCCGGTTGTCGGGTGGGCAATATGGAGTTCAACCAGTTCCACCCCACCTGCCTTTACCACCCGGAAGCGCGCTCCTTCCTCATCACTGAAGCCATTCGTGGTGAAGGCGGCCTGCTTCGGTTGCCCAGCGGCGAACGCTTTATGGATCGATTCCATGAGATGGGCGAACTGGCTCCCCGGGACATTGTGGCCCGCGCCATTGACCATGAGATGAAACGGCTGGGGGTGGATTGCCTGTATCTGGACATCAGCCACAAGCCCAAGGACTTCATCCGCAGTCACTTTCCCACGGTCTACGATCGCTGCAAAAGCCTGGGTATCGACATCTGCCAGGAACCCATCCCGGTGGTGCCGGCAGCCCATTACACCTGCGGCGGGGTGCTGACGGACCTGCGCGGCCGCACCGACCTGGGCGGCTTGTATGCCATCGGCGAGACTGCTTTCACCGGGCTGCACGGCGCCAACCGCATGGCCAGCAACTCGTTGCTGGAATGCATGGTATTTGCCATTTCCGCCAGCAAGGATATCGGGGATTTGTTGGGATCGGCGCCAGATATGCCCGCCATTCCCAGCTGGGATGAAAGCCAGGTGACCGACTCCGATGAAGCGGTGGTGATCTCCCACAACTGGGAAGAGCTGCGACGCTTCATGTGGGACTATGTTGGCATTGTGCGCACCGACAAACGCCTGCAACGGGCCACTCACCGGGTCAATCTGCTGAAGCAGGAGATCCTGGAATATTACGGCAACTTCAAGGTGAGTAACGACCTGATCGAATTGCGCAACCTGGTGCAGATTGCCGAACTCATCATCCGCTGCGCCCTTGCCCGTAAAGAAAGTCGTGGTCTGCACTACACCCTGGATTACCCCGACACCGCCGCTGAAGCGCGGGATACGCTACTGGTGCCCGGCAATTACGCGGCGGATGCCTGGGCCGACTCACCCTGATTCAGGCCAGATTCCCCAGCACCGCGCCGTGCTCATCCATGGCCATCCAGGTTAGCCCCAGCTGATCCAGCCAGGGCGGGCCTTCTTCACCTTTTAACATGGCAACGGTACAGGCCGTGCCTGCCAGCAGGCAGTGCTCTGCCAGCACCGTGACCGCCATCAACCCCCGCACCGGCCAACCGGTCTTGGGGTTGAGGATGTGGCCATAACGCTTGCCATCCACCACCATGGCCCGCTCATAATCCCCACTGCTGGCCACAGCGCCCTGCTCCAGGGCCACCTGCGCCAACACCGCCCCTTCCAGTCGGGGATGCCGCACCCCCACTTGCCAGGGTCTGCCATCCGGATGGGGCCCGATCACCCGGATATCGCCGCCCAATTCAATCAGGCCATGCTCCACCCCTTGCTGCCGGGCCACCGCCGCCGCACTGTCGGCCGCGTATTCCTTCACGTAGCCACCGAAGTCCACTTCCATGCCGGCGTGGGGAAAGCCCAGTACTGGATTGTTCCAGTCCAGCTTGTCCCAGCCGATGTGGGGCAGAATGTCTGACACTGCCTGCGCGCTGGGAACGCGCCCGGACTTGAAATCCCACACCCGCCGCAACAGGCCGGAGGTGATATCAAACAAACCGTCGCTCTGCTGCCAAAGCGTGGCCGCATAATCCAGTAAGCCCGCGGATTCGGCATCCACTTCGATGGACCCACCGCGGGCGGCGGCCTGCATGATGTCAGCCGCCAGGCTGTCGTTACGATAGCGGGAGAATTTCTGTTCCAGGCGCAGCACCTCACACTCCACGGTCTGGATCACGGCATCCGCGTTGGCGGTCGCGTCCAGGTACAGGTGCAGGGTGCAGGGGGAGCCCATGGCGTGGAAGGCATGCTTGTGGTATTCCCGCTTCGGCACCTGTACCCCCTCTTGCTGATGATCACTTTATTGGCGGAACTTAAAAACGATAATCCATTCCAACGGTCATCAAGGTGTAATCCACCAGGAACGGATTGGCAGTGGACACCGACTTCAACGCGTAATCAGCATCACTGTCGTACTGCTCAACATACAGCAGCAGGCTGTAATTGGGTTGATAGTATCCCAATCCCAAGCCATAGGCGATGGCACCATAGGGCGACAGGCGATAGTCCGATGACTGATCCCCGTCCCGGGTTCCACTGTCCGCTTCCACATAAAAATCCGCCTGGCTTTGTGAGTAGTAGCGGATTCGGGGTGAAACCCGCAACCCGGTGGTGATGGTCTGATGCCAGGCCAACTCCAGGGTATGGGCGGCAACGCCCCAGTCATCGGAGTAATAGCGGTAATCGGCGTGCAGGGCCGCCTTTATGCCGGTGAGAAAATAACGGGAACGGGCGGATATCGCCACCTGCTGCCGGCTGTCGGGGCGGATATCGCGGCTGCGATAGGGGTCATCCAGATAGCCGTCGTACAGTCCAAGATAGAGACCCACCTGGGTTTGCCACACCGGGCTGTGCACTTTGGCCCGCGCCACATAACCATTGATAAACCAGCGGTCTTCCGAGGTGACCCGGTTGATGCCCGGTTCCTGGACCGGCTCCAACTCATCATAGGAGAACCCGAGCCCTCCGGACCAGGTGGTGACGCCATCGGCGCTATCCCGCTCCATATCCAGGCTGCCATTGATGGCCTCATAATCGTCCTCGGTGGAGTAGCCGAAAGCGACGGCTTTGCTGCCCGCATTGTCGTAGCGACGTAACTCAGCCGACACATCGGTGCGCTCTTCCTTGATGCTGGCTCCGGTCATGATCAGCATGGATTCACCCTGGGGTGTTTGCACCACACTCATGGCCGAAGCACCGGTCATGGTTTCATACATGGCATCCACAGTGAGCGAGGTACGCTCCCCCAGCGGCGCCACCAGTTTAAACTGATGAGTATTGATGTCGTAGCGTTCTGTGCTGCCCACCAGCACCTTGTCGGCGTCCACATCGTCTTCCTGGTAATCGGAATAGCGATAGCCGATTTCTGTTTTGGTGGGCATTTCCGCCGCCTGTGCCAGTTGCGCAATGGCCGGCAACGCCAGCGCCGCCCCAGTCAACGCAGCCAATGCCCCGGGATTTCTTTTATTGTTATTCATGCGTTCTCTTTACTAGTAACAACCACAACCACCACCGCCGGTGCCCACACCGCCGGAAGCGCCCTCTTTAGACGTATATACGTGATCCCGAAACGCAGACTCCATAGGGTCCGGTTGCCAGGCCATTTCGGTACGGGCCAGGTCACCCCGCTGCCAGGCTTTTACCGGCGCGGTTTCACACCCGGCTAATAAACCGGCGCTGACACAACAGGCCACTAGCCAACGATAATGTCTCGTCATTAACTCCCCTCTTCCTGCAATAGTTGCTGAATCATCTTCGTGAGTTTTTCCGTATCCCCCGGTTTGAATCCGGTATGGGTTTCCCTCAAGCGACCCTGCCGGTCCAGCAGGAACGCCGTGGGCATGCCCGCCACGCCGAACTGTTCGGGGGTCCGCTGTTGACGGTCAAATAAAATGGGATAGCTGATTTGTTTATCCCGGAGAAAACGCCGCGCATCTTCCTGCGAATTGTCCAGGTTGATGGCCACCACTTCGAATCCCTGGGGATGAAACCGGCGCCGCAACTTTTCCAACTCCGGCAGGGACACCGCACAGGGCCCGCACCATGAGGCCCAGAAGTCCAGATACACAACCTTGCCTTTGACGTCTGCCAGGCTCAGGGTTCCAGCCCTATCCAGCAGGGGCAAATCAAAGTTAGGGATGGGTTGGGCGAAGGCCGTTGCCTTCCACAGGAAGACAACGGCCAAGCACAATACAGTGAATGCAGATCGCAACATCATCACAGGGTTTTCAGATACTCGATCACCGCGCGGGTCTCGGCTTCTGACAACACACCGGTGAATTCATGCCCCGTATTGCTGTTGCTGAAATCGTGGGTGTTGAAGATCTTGCGTCGATCAATCTGACTTTGGGTGCCATAGGGTTTGCTCAGGAACCCAAAGATCCAGATATCGTCTTTTACGCTGTCCAGCCACCGGTACAGAAGATTGTTGATCACCCGGTTATCGCCACTGCATTCTTCCGCAGGTGTGTCCAGGCGACTGCAAAACTCCTCATACTTCCAGCCCACCTGCTCTTCCAGATCATAGGCTGCCAGACTCATGTCGTAGCCTTTCACCCGGCCTTCCACCGGAGAATCCATACGTTTCCAGATCGCAGGACGCTCCTCCGGTTTCAACACCTGGCGCAGGGTGGGAACGGAACCATTATGGAAATATGGGGATGACGCCCACACCCCATACAGCGGCGGTGCCAGATAGCCGACCTTTTCTTCCCAGCCACACAGGCCCTGCACAGGTCGTCCTTCCGGATTAATGATGGGATAGGCAAAGTCATCCAGGTATTCCTTCAACGCACCTTTTTCACCGGGAGGCACATATCCATCCACACCATCGGGGTAGCCCCACCAGGTACTCTTGAACACTTCACGCACTTCGGGCGAAATGGACAACGCCCGCGCCGGATCCGTACCGATGATGTCCAGGGGCACCAGGTATGAGGCAACACCTTCCAGGGCCGGGTCCTCCAGAAACGCAGGGTCGTTCACGAAACGGGGGGAATAGGCGCCATGGCAACCGGCACAGGAACCGTTACCTTCCGGCCGGGGAATGGCCGCGTTGTCGGTGCCTGCCCACAGATCCCGCTGATGGAAAATAATAGCGCCCTGGCTGGCCAGCGCTTCGTCAATCTCACCGGGGAACGCCGGTGCCACCTGGGCATCCACATAAGCCTGCAGGAACTGATCCCACTCCTCCGTCACAGCCCGGCGCTTGGCACCGCTTTGCAACAGATTCACCTGATCGGCTGCGGCCATATCGATACGGGTGGCATCCACCGACAAACCACCATCAAAGAATTTGCGCGGTCGGTGACTGGAGTTCCACCAGTTGGGCATGTCCTGATTGCCGTGATAGGAATGATTGAACGGCAACTTGATGGGGTTGGGGGCCAGCGACAGGGTATCCACATCCCACACCAGGGTGAGCATGTCGAATGCACCCACCGCGTTGGACGTGCCACGGGTATTGTTCAGGGAAATAGGCAGCAGACCACCGACCAATCCCCGGGAAATATCCCGCATTAAAATCATCATGTCGGTGTTGGTATTGCCCATGCCCGGGATCGGGCCCAAACCTTCACCATCAGACTGGTGACCAATTTGTCCACCATGGCAGATGTAGCAGTTCATGCTGATGCGCCCGTTGTAGTTGCCGTCATCATCACGCCCCTGGATCAAACCCATGGGTAACTGGCCACTGCCGCCGTTGCTGTTAACCGGATCTTCACCGGGCAGCGGATAAGGGTTGGGATAGGGTGCCGGGTTGAAACCGTAGCGCTCCGTCAACAGCTGATCAAAATTCGCTGGCCGCTCTTTCAGGCCCCAGGCTTTCCAGAGGTTATTGAGCACATTGGAGGGCACGGAAAGGTTCGTCATGGCTGCGCGCTGATTAGCAAAGTAATCCCCCGCCGCCACACGAGCTTTGTAATCGCCACAGGTTTTCGGAGCCTGATCTTTCTCCGGCAAATTGACGTGGCAGTCCTGATAGAAGGAATTGAAATAAACCGCTTTCTCCTCATTGACCCCTTCCACAATCAAAGTGCGCGGGTCGGCGGGCAGGGCTGCATCATCCGCTGCGGTTTCACAGAATGCGTTCCAGACATGGTTACCATGGGAACTGCCCAGCAAGGGGAAACCATTGGGCGTGGTGGGCGGGTCCGCAGGATCGGTTGGGTCCGTAGGATCGGTGGTGGTCAGCGGGCAGCTTTCCGGTTGATCCCAGCAACTCAGCAAGGTGGCCACCCGGCCGTAAATCTCGCTGCCCTGGGGCCAGGTTTTACCACCGGAATGAGGCTCGGACGCCAGGGCGTTTTCCACCAGCAACAAATTGCTTTCGACACCACCGCCCAGATCCATCCAGGCCTGCTCGAAGCTGTTGTAGTGGCTCTGGCTGCCCAGCAACAGGAAGCGATCGCCTTCGTCGGTGTCGGCCACCCCACCGGGGGTGTGGCAGACTCCGCAGTAACTCATTTGCGGTTCGATGTACTGCTCAAAATACTGTTCTAAAGCACCTGAATTATCGCTGGACTCCACTGGCGAGGTGGTTGGATTCAGGGCTGCGGACACATCCCCATCAGCACCGTCTTCACCACTGTAGTCTCCACCGCAACCGCTGACTTGCAAACCAAGCAAGCCCACGGTCATCAGCAATATCTTCAACCTAAATGATTTTTCTGCACTTGCAATCACATTCCCTCTCCTCGACTTTCTTTTTATTTTCGTGTGCTCATCACTGGATCAAAATCCAACAACAGAGTGAGGCGACGATGGCAGGCAGGTTACAGCGGCAATAGGAAGTGTTTCAAGATTTCGACTGGCCAATTACGACACGGTCGTGCCATACTGAACCACGAACCAAAAACAACTGACCCAGCTGAGAAGTTTGGTCACGAAGTAAAGCGCGCCAACCATTCAAAGCGCGTAAAGCGAGTCATTTTTTTGCAGTCATGGAAGGTTATTGGCTGCGCTTGAGGGATGTATTATGCCTGCCCCAACAGTCGCATTTGAAATTTACAACGCGGTGTTTCAGTATCTGGAAAAACTCGGATACCCGACGGAAACACTCTGCGAACATCTTAATGTACGGTCCAGCCAGGACTACCGGATCAATGGTCGCATACCACTGTCTTTGTACGAACGGGCGCTCATTGCCGGAGAACAGATCACGCAAGATCCAGCCTTTGGCATGCGCATGGGTGGATCAGGTTTTCCTGCTCACATTGGTGTGTACTATTTTCTGTCCATGACAGCGAAAGACGTTAACCAGGTGATGGATTCCGTCAGCAAGTTTCTGCCGCTGTCGTTCGACTTCATTCGCCTGGAAATGGAAACCGACGAGGAATGCCTGCGTACGGTGTTTCGCTACCAGGGCCCGCGCCCCCATCGCCATGTGATCGAATACATGACTGCTTATTGGTACAGTGTGGCCGACCAGATGACCTTCAACACCAACAATGTACCGCGCACACTTTATCTGCAGAATGAGCAGTGTTGTGGGGATGCAGTGGTGAATGAAATTTTCCAATCCACCAAACTGCTCTTCAACCAGCCCGAGGATCGGTTTGATTTACGACTGGACAGTTTGAGTTATCATTCCAACCTGACGGATCAGAACCTGTTTAACCTGTCGGAAAGTCGCGCGGTGAATCTGTTGATGCAGTTGCGTTCCGAGGATCGCATCGCCCGGGAAATCTGTACCCATGTGACCCAGATGCTGATCGATGGCGCACCGGGCATCAATGAAGTGGCCAAGCGCATGAACTGCTCCGGCCGCACATTACAGCGTCGGCTGGCGGAGCGTAACCTGAGTTATCAAATGCTGTTGGATTATGTACGCAAGGACATGGCCATAGAGTTGTTGTGCAAAACCACTTTGCCCATCACCCAGATCGCATCGCGCACTGGCTTCGCTGATGACAGCACATTCCATCGGGCATTTCGCCGCTGGACCGGGTTGTCGCCGGGTAGCTACCGGCACTGAAGTGTTGTCTGAGCGTGGATTTTTATTGATTGGTCGTCTGCGCCGCTGGGAGGGATTGTTTGTCCGGTGCCCAGCGCAGAAACACCTGCAGACGGCGAAAGTGTTCTGGCCCCACCATGCCCGGCGTCAGCAGCACATGACGCACCGCTGAACCTTGCGGACTGGCCTTCAGACTGACACGGATAAAGCGTTGTCCCAGACGGGAATTGGCGGTGAGTTCGAATGGCCCCGCCTCCCCTTGATCGTGATAACGAATGAACCAGCCCTGCTCTGTCAACCAGACCTGTCGCACCGAACGTCGGAGCAGCAACAGACCATACTTGGCCACACTCACCAGACCGGACAGGATGAGGATCGGCAGCAATAACAGAAATACCGGCGGCAGCAGTAACAACGCTGCGATCACACTGCCATGCAGGGCAACCAGCACCAGCACAAACGACGGCGACGGCGTCAGCTCCAGATCAGGAACCCACACGGCTCAACACCAGTGACACAATATGTGCCAGGTCGGGGTCCTCCGGTTTGGAGCGATGGGTGAACCACTCGAACATATCCACGTCATGTTGCTCCAGCAGCAGCTCAAACCGTTGCTGATCTTGCGGGTTGAGCTGGGTGTAGCGCTCTTCAAAAAACGGCACCAACAACACCTCTACTTCCTTGATCCCACGGCGGCAATGCCAGCGCAGGCGGCGGATATGTTCTTCTGCATTCAAATTCTGTTCAGACATTGATAACCACTCCAATCAAGTGGCGCATTATAAATAAACCATACCCATTCAACTAGCACTGACATTTGCCCCCGGCAGCCGTATCATGGCATGCACAGCCGCACCAACACGCAGTTCAGGGGGATTCAATCCATGTGGTCGGAGTATACAAGCATCGAACATCAGGTTCCCGGTGGAACCTATATCCATGATTTGGAACAGGAAGCCCGCGTCGTCGAAAGCGGGGAACCCTATCTTGCCCTGCTGGACTGCCTGGCGCTGATCCGGGTCAGTGGTGAGGAAGCCGGCAGTTTTCTGCAGGGGCAGGTCACCTGCGATATCAACCAGATGGGTGATCAACAGGCGGTACTGGGTGCGCACTGTAACGCCAAAGGCCGAGCCCAGGCCACGTTCATCTGCGTAAAACAGGACGCCGACTATCTGTTGCTGTTGCCCTCAGACCAGGTGGCCGGCACGGTACAGGTACTCTCCAAATTTGCCATGTTTTCCAAGGCTGACGTCAGCCCGGAGCCTAACCTGTTGCTGTGCGCCCTGGGTGGTGGCTCAGCGCCCGAACTGAGCCCATTGATCGCCACGGTGTTTACCCTTCCGGAGCTAGGCACATTAGGCATTCTTGAGCCCGCGGCGGCACAGGCGCTATTGCAGGGAGCGCAGGAGAAATCGGTAACGGTGGTGGGTGACAACGCCTGGATGCTGAGCCAGATCAACGCAGGAGTTGTTCACATTACCGCCAACCAGTCGGAGCAGTGGATTCCCCAGGAAATCAATTACGACCTGATACAGGGCATCAACTTCAAAAAAGGCTGTTACAAAGGCCAGGAGATCGTGGCCCGCATCCACTACCGCGGCCAGACCAAAGTGAGAGTGTTCCCCCTGGAAATTCACGGCTGTGAGCAGGTCAGGGTGGGCGATAAAATCCTCAGTGCTGGCTACCAGGGCACCGTACTCAGCGTGGCAAAGGTGAGTGACCGCACACTCAAAGTGCTTACCACTCTGAAAACCGAGCGATCGGAATCAGAAAATCTGCAGTTAGAACAAAATGATGGCTGTGAAATCCGAGTGCTTCCGCTGCCCTATGCTATAACTTAAATAGGTTCAAACGAAATCTGTTTATGGCATAGGATGTGGAGCTGCTGATGGCGAGTATTGAAGAAGTCACCCTGCAGGAGATCAACGAACTTATCGACAACGATCGGCTGGTGCTGCCCACCCTGCCGGAAGTGGCTCTGAAAGCCAGGGAAGTGGCAGAAGATGCCAACGCCTCCGCCAGTGACCTGGCCAAGGTGATCAATAACGATGCCGCCATGACGGCCCGCATCATCAAGGTGGCCAACAGCCCGATCATGCGCGGTTCCCGCGAGATTGAAGACGTGCAGATGGCCATCGCCCGCCTGGGCATCACCTGCATTTCCAACCTGGTGACCGGATTGGCCATGGAGCAGATGTTCCAGGCCACCTCGGATCTGATTGACAAAACCATGCGGGAATCCTGGCATCACAGCACCGAAGTGGCCGGTATTGCCAACGTCATCTGTAAGCACTACACCAACCTGAAACCGGATCAGGCCACCCTGGCCGGGCTGGTGCATGAGATCGGCGTACTGCCCATTCTCACCTATGCAGAAGAATCCGACCGCCTGAATGATCCCATCACCCTGCAAAAGGTGATTCATTCCATCCACCCCAAGGTGGGGGTCAAGATCCTGCAATCCTGGGAGTTCCCGAAAGAGCTGGTGGACGTACCCGCCAACTACCGCAAGTTCAACCGCGATACCGGCAGCGACAAACCGGATTACGTGGACATTGTGATGGTGGCCAATCTGCAGACCTACCTGAACAAACCGGATCACCCCTACATCACCAAATTGAACTGGGCGGACGTTACCGCCTTTGGCCGGGTGGGGCTGGACCCCAACATCGGCGACAGCGCCGATGAGGATCTGAATGCCGAGATGGAGGCCGCCATGGCCATGCTGCAGGCCAGCTAACGATTTACGACTCGAAAGCTCGGGGGCCCATTTGGCCCCCTTTTTTATGGCGCCGGGTTAGGTGGCTGGGAGGCCGCGCTATACTCACTCCGCCTTGTCGAACCAACGCTGGATGCTGGAAAAATCCTTCATCCCCCAGCCATTGCGGCCGTGCTGGGAATACAGGCTCTTGGCCAGCGTGCCCATAGGCGTCGTGGATTGGCTCTTCAGCGCCGCCTCCATGGCCAGCCCCAGATCCTTGTTCATCAGATTCACCTGAAATCCACCGGCATAGTCCTGACTGGCGGGAGCCGTTTCCATCACCCCGGGATAAGGGTTGTAGAGTTCCAGCGACCAGTTACGGCCTGAGCTTTGCAGCATGATGTCCGACAGCACTTTCGGGTCCAGGCCGTTGTCCACGCCCAATTGCAGGGCCTCCGCAGTGCCCACCATGTGAATGGCCAGCAACATGTTATTGCAGATTTTCGCCGTTTGCCCGGCGCCGTGGCCGCCGGCATGGAACACGTTCTTACCCATGGCGGACAGAATCGGCTTGGCCCGTGCGAAGGCATCGTCATCGCCCCCCACAATGAAGGTCAGGGTACCGGCTGTGGCACCACCCACCCCACCGGACACCGGCGCATCCAAAGTGGTGATGCCTTTCGCATCGGCCGCTTTGAACAGATTGATGGCGTTCTCCGGCGCGATGGTGGAGCAGTCGATGACCAAAGCCGTATCGCTGATGGCATCCAGCAGCTTGTCCTGGTGGATGTAGAGGCTCTCCACAATGGGGCCGGAGGGCAGCATGCTGATCACGAACTCCGCGTTGGCCACCGCTGCCTGGGGTGAGTCCACCCCTTCCGCTCCCTGAGACACTACCTTGGCCTTCAACTCCGCTGACAGATCAAATACCTTGACCTGGTGGCCGGCCTTCACCAAATTGATGGCCATGGGTCCACCCATATTGCCCACGCCGATAAAACCGATTGTTGCCATTAGCTTGCTCCTAATCCTGTTCCCACGAACCCGTTTTTGCTCACGACAAATCCGCCAACGGATTCCCACCTTGCGCCCAGGGCATCTCGAAGTGCTCCGCTATCCACTGAGCACTCACGGCATCCACCGACTCATGTTGCCACTTGGGCGCGCCATCTTTGTCCACCAGCAAGGCCCGCACACCTTCGGGAAAATCCGGATGCAACGAACATTGCAGGGACATCACCAATTCCATCTGGAACACGCCCTCCAGCGATAATTTCTTACCGCGCCGCAATTGCTCAAACACCAGGTGCGCGGTGGTAGGGCAACCGGCCTTGAGGGTGGCCACCGCTTTCTGCAGCCATTTTTCTTCGGATTCAATGGCGAGAATATTGTGCACCACCTGAGCCGTGGTATCGCCATCGGTGACCGCCTGAATCAGGTCGTAGTGCTTACGCACGTTGCCAGCAGGCAACTGGGACAGCGCTTCAAACTCCCGCAAGACCGCGCTCACCCGGGCGCTGTTTTCAACAGCCGATTGACTCCACTCCTGTTGCTGCAGAGCCGCCAATACCGCAGCTTTTTGCGCACTCGGAACAAAGCGATCCGCCATCCCGACAAAGAGTGCATCGGCGGCGTTGAAATTGGCGCCGGTCAATCCCAGGAATAATCCGGTGCGGCCGGGAGCATGATTCAAAAACCAGGTGCCCCCCACATCCGGATACAGGCCTATGGTGATTTCCGGCATGGCCATACGCGAGGTTTCCGTCACCACCCGATGGGACGCACCGGACATCAACCCGATTCCCCCGCCCATCACAATGCCGTGGCCCCAACAGATGATGGGTTTGGCGTAACGGTGGATCAGGTAGTCCAACCGATATTCGTTTTCAAAGAAGGCCTGCACGTAAGGCAAGGCGTCCTTTGGCCCCACTGCGTCGATGCGATCCCGCAGGCATTTCACATCACCACCGGCACAAAAGGCTTTCTCCCCCGCTCCCTGCAACCAGACACAGGCAATCTTGTCATCCTGCTGCCAGTGGGTGAACTGTTCTGTTAACAGCGCCACCATATCCTGATTGAGGGAGTTCAGTTTCTTTTCCACATTGAGTGTGGCCACACCAATGGACTGGCCATTGCCCGCTGCCAGAGTTTCAAATACAACACTGTCTGTCACTGAATTACCTCCGTTGCCCCTTCCATCAACGCCCTGCGCGCGATGATGACGCGCATGATTTCGTTGGTGCCTTCCAGGATCTGATGCACCCGGGTGTCGCGCACGTGACGCTCCAGGGGATACTCTTTGATATAACCGTAACCACCGTGAATCTGCAGGGCATCATTGCACACCGCAAACCCCACATCGGTGGCGAACCGTTTCGCCATGGCGGAATAGACCGTGGCCTCCGGATCACCCTGATCCAGTTTCACCGCCGCCAGCCGTACCATCTGCCGAGCCGCCACCAATTCCGTGAGCATGTCCGCCAGCTTGAATTGCAGACCCTGAAATTCCGCCAGGGATTTACCGAACTGTTTGCGCTCATGCATATAGCGTTGCGCCGCGTCCAGTGCCGCTTGCGCGGTGCCCAGGGAACAGGTGGCGATGTTAATGCGACCGCCGTCCAAGCCCTTCATTGCGAACTTGAAACCATCCCCCTCCTGGCCAATCAGATGGGCGCGCGGCACCTTAACCTGATCGAAAGAAATGGTTCGGGTGGGCTGGCAATTCCAACCCATTTTTTCTTCTTTACGGCCGTAGCTGATGCCCTCTGAATTGGCTTCCACCAAAAAACAGGACACGCCTTTGGCACCGGGCTCGCCGGTGCGCGCCATCACCACCAAGACATCCGTGGACCCCGCTCCGGAGATAAAACACTTGCTGCCGTTCAGAAGATAGTAATCCCCTGCCAACTGCGCACTGGTTTTGAGAGAGGCCGCATCGGAACCGGCATTGGGTTCCGTCAAGCAGTAGGAAGCGATTTTCTCGCCGCTGCACAGTGCACTGCCCCACGCCTGAACCAAGGCCTCATGACCAAAAGAGGTCACCATCCAGGTGGCCATATTGTGAATGGTGATGAACGCTGCCGTTGAGGTGCAGCCGTAAGCAAGCTGCTCAAAAATCAGATGGGCATCCAGCCGGGACAGCCCCATACCACCGGCGGCTTCTGGAGAATAGATCCCGCAAAAGCCCAGCTCACCTGCTTTGCGGATCACCTCCACGGGAAAGAACGCGTCTGCATCCCATTGCGCCGCATGGGGCGCCAGCTCGGTGGCGGCAAACTGCCTGGCCGCCTCCTGAAATGCCCGCTGATCGTCGTTGAGATCGAAATCCATAGTCGATTATTTCAAGTGGATGGTCATGTTCGGGCCGCTGGCTTCGATATCCGATTCAAACCAACGGGCGGTAATGGTTTTGGTTTCGGTATAGAAGCGCACCGCCTGCTTACCGTAGGCGTGTTGATCGCCGTAGAACGAGGCTTTCCAACCGGTGAAGGAGAAGAACGGCAGCGGTACCGGAATCGGCACGTTGATACCCACCTGCCCCACTTCTATTTCGTGCTGGTATTTGCGGGCCGCAGCACCACTGGCGGTAAAAATGGAGGTGCCGTTACCGCAGGGGTGCTCGTTGATCAGCGCAATGGCGTCCTCCAGGGTATCCACGCACAGCACACACAACACCGGGCCAAAAATTTCTTCACTGTAAATGCTCATTTGTGGCGTCACATCGGTGAACAATGTGGGGCCAACCCAGTTGCCATCCGGAAACCCCTCCACCACACATTCACTGCCATCCAGCAGACAGGTGGCACCTTCCGACTTGCCCTTGGCAATCAGGCTCAGGACACGATCCCGGGCCTGCGGACTGATCAACGGGCCATAGGCTGCTTGTGGATCGTTCCAGGCACCGGGGCGGACATTGGATAACGCGTCTTTGATGTCGCCAATCCACTCTTTGGCGGCCCCAACCAACACCGCCACACTGATGGCCATGCAACGCTGACCGGCGGCACCACAGGATGCGCCCACAATATTATTCACCACCTGGTCGCGATTGGCGTCGGGCATCACCACCATGTGGTTCTTGGCACCGGCAAAGGCCTGCACCCGCTTCATATTGGCGGTACCGGTCTGGTAAATATACTGCCCAACGGGAACCGAACCCACGAAGGAAATCGCCTTGATTTCCGGGTCCGTCAACAATGCGTCCACCTGTTCCTTGCGGCCGTGCACCACCTGCAATACATCTTTCGGTGCCCCGGCTTCAAGGAACAGCTCCGCCAGGCGCATGGGGGTCATGGGGTCCTGCTCCGAAGGCTTGAGGATAAATGTATTGCCGCAGGCGATGGCAAGCGGGAACATCCACAGGGGAATCATGGCGGGAAAGTTGAACGGCGTGATTCCGGCACACACCCCCAAGGGTTGTGTGTAAGAATAGGTGTCGATCTTGGTGGCCACGTTTTCCACCGTTTCCCCCATCATCAGGGAAGGAATGTTGGCCGCGTGCTCCACCACTTCAATGCCCCGCCACACATCACCTTTGGCGTCTTCAAAGGTTTTGCCGGTCTCCTTCGCCAGAATCTCCGCCAGTTCATCGTGATGGGTTTTCAACAGATCCTGGTACTTCAGCATGATACGGGCCCGCGCCGGCACCGGAGTTTCTTTCCAGACCTTGAAGGCAGCCTTGGCTGACGCGATGGCCTGCTGCATTTCAGCGGCGGTAGTACAGGGCACCTGGGCGATCACGTCCTGGGTGGCGGGGTTGGTGACATCAATCCAGTCCTTGGCCTGGCTTAGATGAAATTCACCATTAATCAGTTGCTGGACTTTTACTGGACTTACCGGGCGGGACACTGAGGTGGACATAACGATTCCTTTTTATTCTGGGCTGTCATTCTGAGCTGCATTCAATCCTGTAGTTGTAGCATAGCCCAGGGTCGCTTACCATTGACGATATTGCTTACAACATGGACTATATTGCTTTTTACACTTACCCCTCATAGCAGGAGAATACAATGCCGGTTTCCTCAGGATGGCCCCTCCAGCCCGGGGCCATCCGCTTCTTTGTGCCTCTCTTCGCCAGTGTGCAACTGGCCCGCCACCCCCTGACCGAAGCCTTGTATATCAATGGCATGGGACTATACCCAAGCGCGTCGGGCCACACCATGTCGCGCCAGGAGCACGAAGATAACCTGCTGATGTATTGCAGCGATGGGCGCGGTGAAGTCCACGTCGGCGACAGTGTTTCTGCGGTGAACCCGGGGGATTTGATTGTGCTGCCCAGGGGCATCCGCCACCACTACCGAGCGGCAGACAGCCAACCCTGGAGCCTGCGCTGGGTGCACTTCGCCGGCAGCAAGGCTCTGGACTATATTGCGAATTTAGGGCTAACGGAGGGAATGTGTGTGGTGAATGTGGGTCTGCACCCCAAAATCATCAGCGATTTTGATGCCCTGTTCAGCGTGCGGGAAACCGGCTACAACATGAAAGCCCTGATTCATGCCTCCCAGACCCTCAAGCAGGCCCTCACCTACCTGGCCCTGCTGACCTCCGGCCAGTCCCTGCAAGCCCGCCAACCCATTAACCTGGAAACCATTCAGACCCTGATGATGGCCAACCTGTCAGGGGAGCTGGATCTGGACGCCCTGGCCGACGCCGCCCACCTGTCCAAGTTTCATTTTTCCAAACGCTACAAAGCACTCACCGGTTACTCACCCATTCAGCACTTTATTCATCTGAAGATGGAACGGGCCTGCTATCTGTTGGATATCGGCAACCAGCCCGTCAGTCATGTGGCCAGTGAATTGGGCTACGCAGACCCCCAGTACTTTTCCCGCTTGTTCAAAAAAGTCACCGGATTGTCGCCACGGCAATATCGTCAGCTGGATAAAGGCTGACTGGAATTATGCTGGCACCGACCAGTCGATGGGGGGTTGGCCGATGGATTCCAGATACTGATTGGCTTTGGAGAAATGGCGGCAGCCGAAAAAGCCGCGATGGGCAGATAAAGGGGATGGGTGAGGCGCTTTCAATACACAATGTTTGCGCGTGTCGATGATCTGGCCTTTCTTTTGGGCGTAGCTGCCCCACAGCAGAAACATAATGCCTTCGCGCTGATCATTCAGCGCTTTAATCGCCGCGTCGGTGAATTGTTCCCAGCCTTTACCCTGGTGCGCCGCCGCTTTGGATTGCTCCACTGTCAGTACCGCATTCAACAGCAGCACACCCTGCTCCGCCCAATGAGTCAAACACCCGTTTTTGGGTATCGGCAATCCCAGGTCGGCGTGGATTTCCTTGAAAATATTCTGCAGTGACGGAGGAAACGCCACCCCTTGCTGCACGGAGAAACACAGGCCATGGGCCTGGCCGGGGCCGTGGTAGGGGTCCTGCCCGATGATCACCACTTTCACCTGATCGAAAGGCGTCAGGTTGAAGGCATTGAAATATTCGTCACCTTTAGGGTAGATCACCTTGCCCGCTTGCTTTTGCTGCAGCAGAAACTGACGTAATTGCTGCATGTAATCCGCCTGGAACTGTGGCAACAAATGCTGCTTCCAACTGGGCTCCATTTTCACTTGTTCTGGTGACATGTTATCCCCCGTGGCCATGCGAATGGTGTCAAGGTTGTGGCAGGAACGCGGCCAGTTGCCGCTTGATCATCTTGCAGGCTTTGTCTTCATCAAACTGGTCAGCGGGCACCATCAGTGCCTCGTGCTCAATGCGGAAGATCGTGCCCATCAGCAGCTCTCCGGCAATCTCCGGATCCTCCACACCGATCACCCGACACAACTCCACCATCTCATTCATCAGGTGATCGAAATAGGTTTGCGCAATACTGCGCAGGCGGGCATCCCGCAGACACTCGTGCTTGAAGGCCTGCTCGGCAATCATATGATCGCGCTTCTCGGTGAGCTCCAGCTTCAGGAAACCCACAATCAACCGCGACAGGCTTTCCAGCAATTGATTGGTGACCTCGGCGCTGTGCCCCACCTCCCCTTTGTGCTGCTGCAGGAACTCACCCACATGCTGGTAAATGGGTTGCACCACGTCACTCATGGCGTTTTCCGCAAACAGGGTGAAGGTGTCGGCAATCAGATCGGAGATGTCTTTGAAATAGTAAGTGGTGGCGGAAAGCGGTACATCCGCCTCTTTGGCCACCGCACGGTGACGCACCCCTCGCACCCCATCACTCACCACAATACGCAGGGCGGCTTCCAGAATCGCCTTGCGGCGCTGCTCGCTGCGGGCGCGGGAGGCTTTGCGGCCACGATAGTTGATCGAGTTCTCTTCTGACATGGGGCAGACAACCGGTCCATTGATATGGCCCGCCATAATACGCGAAAGCGCCCGTCAATTCATGATGAATGTCCGGTTAACGCGTTGTTTTTGTATCATTTTTTAAACAGGGGGATAAAAAAAAGCCCCACCTACGGGGGATGTAGGATAGGGCTCCCAGCAAGAAGTTGGACAGCGTTATGGTCTGTTTCGCTGCTGATATAGGTATTGCAATGGCCCTGCCAACTTTCACCAATCCAATATCCTGCTGTTTTTATTAAATTAAATCCTATTCTTCAAAACCTAATACTGTTCTGCGGCTGAAGCCACAGGTCAAAACATGACCAATTTCGTCAGGCCAGGCTGCGAAAGGCAAACTGGGACGGGTCACCCCCCAGGCCATCAAAGATATTTTTGCGGCGCATGCGGTGGTTCAGCTGCTCTAACACCTTCTGCAATGCATTGGGTGCCACATGACGCCCCTTGGCCGCGACACTGATGGCCTCCCGGATCAGTCGCACTTTCAAGCGGTCCGCCGGTGTGGCGTGCATGTTGATATCATTGGCCACGACAGGCCCCACCAGAAACTCACTGAAGGCAATTAACAACCCCTCCGGCAGATGGAACGGCGGCTCTTTTGCCATATCCCGCAACAATGCTTTGGCCAGCTTTTCGCTGTCCGGTGTCGGGTTGTAGAGATGCGTCACCAGCTGCAGGGCCAGCATCTCCTGTTCTTCCAGACTGGCGGGCAGCAAGGCTTCCTTTACGCCCAACACATGGCCGGCGTAACGCCAGAAGTACTGCATCAGGCACTTTTCCTCATAACTCAGTTTCACACCGAGCCGCTCGATGCCGCGGGCCACCATGAAATCGAACTCCAGCACTGTGCCCGCCATGTCTTCCTGGTTGATGGGTTGATCGTATTTTTCCGCGTCCCATTTACCTGAATTCCACAGGAACTGGCGCACCGATGAATGAATAAGGCGCACTTCCATCAGCGTGCGATGACCCGCGGACCCCGGAGCCACATTGCCTTCGCCCACCATGTTATGGAGCAATTGCCCGGTTTCATAAATGCGGCGGGTCACGTCTTTCTGCAACCGGCCGGTGGCCACCAACACCTGAGAAGGCTTGTTGAAGGCGTAGCCTTCAACCAGGCTGCTGCACAGCAACACCAGGCCTTGCAGCGGCGCATAACGTTTAAAAATGCGGGCCGCGTCTTCCATGATGTCAAAGTCCACCCAGCCGGGAACCCGGTTGCAATGATCCAGGAACACCTGAAAGACATCGCCTTCACTGGCGGCGCGGGTTTCCACCTGATCCAGCATATCGGAGGGGCGGCCGCGCTTGATCAATGCCGTACAGGCATCCGCCTGCTCATCGCAGACCTGGCGCCATTGTTGAAGTTTCTGGTGTGAATATCGATCCCACCACACACGTTGTTGGGGTGTTTGAGGGCCTTGCTTGATGCGTTCTAATTCTTGTGGGGTAGGCATAACTGCACCGGTGGGTTGTGACTATTGGGTTTCGAAAAACAGTAGCAAAAGGTTGACCATCTGACAAGAACCCACGAGTTCTATAAATGTATACCCTGAGAGACGCACCCATTTCTAGACCTATTAAAATTGTTACTATATTTAGAGATTCGAACAAATTCGATCATACAAACTTATAATTGCTCCAAAACAAGCATCATCCATGTTCGTATACGAGCCTTGTCGCTTCTGAAGGTTCGGAGATGCCCCATAACAACAACAAAAATATCGCCCAATGACGCCCTCAATGCCCACTGACCCCATCCTGCTGTATCTATGGACCCAACGTACCCTCTATCTGGGTGAGCTGCCTCCGGTGCCGGACCTCACACCCGCGGCGACCACCCTGCTCATCGGCCTGGAAAAGCCGTTCCGGATTCACGACTATGCCAGCGGCCAGACCACGCTCACACGCTCGGCACTGATTCCCGCCGGTACGCACTTTGGTGCCTACCCTCAGGAACAGACGATGGTGAACTGCTATCTTGACCCAATGGGCCATGACCTTGCGTTTCTGATGCCGCAGATGCAGAACAAGTTGGGTGATATTTTTCTGGACAGCCGAATCGAGGCAGAGCAGATCCGCCTGTTCAAGTCGATATTTATGGAAGAGTTTGTACCGGAAGATGCCTATGGCGTGCTACTGCACACCGTCTTTGCCAGCAAGGAGCAAACATTTAAGAGCAACGCTCAGCAGGCGGCGCAGCAAAAGGTCTGCAGGCTGATTCAATTGATCCGCGATGACCCCCTGGCCAACCTCCCCGCGCACTGGCTGGCACAGCAGGTTGACCTCAGTCCATCGCAAATGAATCGCTGGTTCAAACGGTTTACCGGTGTTCCCCTTCGACGTTATCGCCTGTGGCATCGGCTGTTTGTCACCGCTAACTTAATGGCACAGGGGAACAGTCTGACAGAGGCAGCCCACGCCGCCGGCTTTACCGACTCATCCCATCTGAATCATACCTTTCGCAGTATGCTGGGGATGACGCCATCGTTTGTCTTTCAACGCTCGGAACGACTCAGGATCTTGGGTGGCGGAAGCCAATGAGAAGGGCCTGAGTGTTCAGGCCCTTCTCATTCGTGGTGGTGTAAAATAGAGCATGAATGCGGCATGAGCGGAGCGTTACAGCTGCAGTGAATCCAACCAATCCGCCAGCGCAGGGAACACCAGGGTCGGCGCTGTATTCCCCACCACCACATCCAGGTGAGCGGTACCGGGAATAATTTTGTAGCCGTCCAGGGGGTGATAGGTTTTACCGCCAAACAGTAACTCCGTCATGCGGGCTGAATTGACCCCACCATTGCTTTCCGAAAACACTGCATAGGCCGGCACTGTCAACAAGTGCATATAATCGTTGTAGTAATGATAGCCATCCCCTTGCGCGCGATCTTCAGCCATCCGCTTCCGGCGGTTTTCATATCCGTTCTGCCAGTGCTCCCGGACCTCGAAACCGTTCACCCCCCAATCCGCAAACTGCGCGAAGTTACCCACATAAAACCCGGACAAGCCCAGGCGAACCATAAAGTCTTCCACATAGCCATTGGTGTTCGATGTGTTCCAAACCTGAATCGCGCCAAACAGATCCATCCAGTTGGGCAGCAACACCGGGAAAGCATTCGCCATATTGGCAATGGTTTTGAAGATCAGATCCGTCGCTCCGGACACAATCACCGGCGGCAACAACGACAACACCACCGGTAGAACCGCATCCAGATCCATCTTCGCTTCCAACGCCAGCAGATCCCAACCCAGCGGACTGTCTACCAGGAAGTTATAGGCGAAGTCCGGTGCTCCGGCCGGGTCCAACCCCAAAAAGCCCGCCACCTGCCGATTCCGTTGCGCCGCCAACAGCGGGTCACTCTTAACGTGGGGCAGGTAGTCCCCGGCTTTCACCACTCGGGCATCCATGGTGGAACCCTGCAGGTATTGATAAGCACACATGGCGCCGGTGCTGAAGCCACCGATCACCGGCTTCTTACCGGTGACGGCCCGCACTTTGTCCACCGCGGCGGGATAGTCCAGACTGCACCACACATCCAGCGTAGTATTGGGGTGGCCGTCGTCACTCTGAAAATCACCCCGCCCGGTACCACGAAAATTGGCCAGCCACACATCGTATCCCCGCAAATACAGGTAATGGGCCAGACTGTACAGCTTGAGGTTATCCTTTTGAATGGTGGGATCGTTCAGTGCCCATTGGGGTGCATCCGCCGGCAATCGATAGTGGTAACTGTTTAACCAGAGCGGGGAACGCACATCGAATTGATTCAAGTTGTTCACGATCCCCGGAAACAACAGCACCGGTTGCGAGGACCGGAAGCGATGATCGGTAGAAGGCCGATAACGGCGCATTTTGATATTCAACCCATCCTCGGTTTTGGCCACGTACAGCCCCTCCACACCCGAGACGCCACCACCACAGGCAGACAGCATCAACACCAACAGCACGACAACCAGGCCGCACACAGATCGTATCGGTTTCATATTGTTTGACTCTTCTTGTTATTGGTTGGTCGTCTCCACAATAAAGCCAACACTGCGCCAGGACTTGTACGAATTTAACAGTCCGCCATTGAGTGATAGACTGAACGCCAAACCCTGCTTTGATGTGTCTCTATGGAAAACCAAACCGCAATTCTGTGCCAGATCGACGAGCTGCCCTGCATCCGCATCCAACACCCCAAGGCCACTGCCCTGGTGGCCCTGCAGGGCGCACAACTATTGGAATACACCCCAACCGGAGACAAGCCCATCATCTGGTTAAGTCCACTGGCGGAATTCAAACGCGGCACGTCAGTACGCGGCGGCATCCCCGTATGCTGGCCCTGGTTCGGAGGCCCCCGCCGCAATCCAAGCGCCGTGCAACAACATTTGCCCGCGGGAACGCTTCCCGCCCACGGCTGGGTGCGGGATAAACCCTGGCTATTGGATTCAGTGGCCAGCAACGAAGACGGCGTGACCCTGAGATTTCAATTCCCCACCAACACGTGGCCTGCGCCCTTTCCCAATGGAGTGGAGCTGAGCCTGGAAATGGTCGTCGGCGCTGAACTGCAGCTCACCCTCACTACGAGGAACAATTCAGATCAAACTCTCCATTTCAGCCAGGCCCTGCACAGCTATTTTGCCATCAGCGATGTGAACCAAACGGAAATCGGCCAGCTTGAGGGTGTGACGTTCATTGACACCCTGGACGATTGGCGGGAAAAAGCCGAGGACACCCCCATTCAGATCGGGCAAGAGACGGATCGAATTTATGTGGACACGCCGGAGTTGATTGTGGTCCGCGACCGGCAGTGGAACCGCGAGATCCAGGTATCGTCGAGTACGGCGAAATCCGCCGTGGTATGGAATCCGTGGATCGAAAAAGGGCGGGGGTTAAGTCAATTTGGGGAGGAGAGTTATCGCGAGATGGTGTGTGTGGAGACGGCGAGTGTGATGGGGAATGCGTTAACACTACCCGGCGGATCTTGCTGTTTTGAATCGATAAGAATTGGCAGATCGGAACTAAGTTGATTTACGACGCAGGATGACGGAGGGAACGGGAACGACACATTTAAGCCCGCCCCTCCAACTGGCTACTTGGGAGTATTAACAAAGTATTTACACACCTCAGGCGTAAAACCGGTAATTCCTCCGGCTGAGCCGTACATCCAAAATACGTCGCAAGATCCCTCTACTGCACCGAACGTATAGGTTTTTACGTTATAGACTTTGGATGTTGTCAAAGGGAACTTAAGGGGTCGGTTTTCTAACGCCACACCATCGCGTGAATAGATTACGGGCGTACCATCCTTCTTGAAAGCCACGAAAAATGGCATGTATTCGTCGGTACTAGCTTCCTTAATAGGCTTGACGGATGGATTTGTCTTCGGTTGATTTACCACTATGCTTTCCGCTGTCACACAGCTTGTCACTAAAGACGAAAGCAACACGGTCGCAATAGAGGCTGATCTGTTGACGGGAATTTTCATATTTATCTCCTATAAATTAATGTTTACTGCCGCGTACCAAAACCGGGAAGGATAAAATTGCAATGTCGATGCATCAAAATTCACAAATTCAGTTTTTTCATCCAACAAATTTCTAACACCAAAGGAAACATCCCCCCTCAAACCTTCGAACGTTCTACGAATGGACATATTGGTAACCCAGGTATTATCTTCGGTCATTGAAGTGAAGTCATTCTCCTTATATCTTTGCTTGTAATACACCTGCTCGATCTTAAATGAGGTTTTCTGAGCGTTAAACAGGTTAATAGCAATCGGAACCGAATAAAGATCAATAAAGTCCACACGACTTACAGCGAACCCAAAATCCTCATAATCTCGGCGCTCCCAATCCAATTGAGCACTTAGCGACAAAGCCTGGACCGGGGTAATCACGAAGTAGAGATTTGCGAGGTTTTCGTCGAACTCGATATTCTCATGTTCCAGAGCGATAGCGGGAGAGAGATAGATCTCGTCATAATCAACAAATCGCCTTAACACACTTATCCCCGACACCCAGTTATCCGCAGAGCTGTAATTAAGTTCAGCCGCTATAGTTTCAGAAGTTGATGCCAGCGGATCATCGAACAATTGGTAGAATCCAGAAAACAGAGTTGGCTCTATCGATTGATCCAACTTTGGTAAGTACCGAAATCCACGATACGCCGCAAACTTAAATTCTATGGGG
Source organism: Ketobacter sp. (assembly GCF_003671495.1). Taxonomy (GTDB): domain Bacteria; phylum Pseudomonadota; class Gammaproteobacteria; order Pseudomonadales; family Ketobacteraceae; genus Ketobacter. The sequence continues at coordinate 90,898 of NZ_RCHN01000034.1, forward strand.
TTTGATACCCAGGACAACCCTATTTTAGGAGAGAGTTTTTCCACATCCGAGTTCATAGAATCGGAGCCGCTTGGTTGTGGAATGCTTCCCACTACCGAACCGTTGGCATCCACAAATAGAAAACTCTGGTCAACTTGAGCATTAATCTCTCTTCCTAGCTCTGCGTATGTTAGGCCAAAATCAATTTCGAAATTTGAGAAAACGTATGAATAGTATGCGTAGACATTGACCACTTCTGGGGACGTGCTTGTGTCATTCTGCCGGTCAAACACGGCTGTTACGCCCGGCATTGCTGGTGCACTTGCACTGTCCCAAATGTCAATTGAATCCTCAAGCTCAAAGTAAGATGCTCCGACAATGAGTTTATGTCGATGCAAAACTTTAATATATTGTAACTCTACAGAATCCAGTTCACTTTCATTTCTTTCCTCGCGAGAGAGAAACGATAGTGAAGAATCAGTATTATCGTCCAATTCTCTGTTGGATAACGAAAGGAGAATGACATCCTTTGTACTGAACTGGTAGTTCAAACCAAACCTAGAGGTTTTTCGATCTAATCGCTCACCTTCGTTTTCCCCCGAAGTAGATTGTAGCTCCGGAGTCAAGTCCCCAAAATCCCAACTTAAAGACCTATACTCCGCCTGCATACTAAGCTTATCCGTTGCTTGCCATTGAACGAACGCATCATATATATCTTGCTCTTGAGATGTGTTGTCCCGCCAGCCATCAGACTCAAAATGATACTGGCCAAGACTTATCGCCAGTGGCCCAGCGATAAAGGAACCTACGAGGTCATCTGCCCAGGTACCATCGCTACCAACAAAACCGTTAACAGCTCCGTAAGGTCCATCTCTGGTAAACAGCGAATGAAACTCGTTATATCCAGGTTTTTGGGGGCCGGTGCCTTCAACATAAGAAATCCCGGTCTCACTAAGTTGCGGCTGCAACGGGAATGCGGTAAGCGGCTGCAGCAACTGGGATTGTAATGTTTCAGAGCCCCGTGCCGACTCATATCGACTATTATCACGATAATCGTCAGCCAGTAGCCGATGGCCGTCAGAGTTGGTTGGATCTTTCTTGAGTGATCTCCGCCCCTCTCTCAGAACCTCATGATCATACCCCACCTCATCATACGCCCGCGCCAACACCGCACTGCGACTCGCCTCATCGCTCTGCAGCAACGTTTCGGAGCGATACAAGGCTCGCTCATCATTCAACTGACGGGATTTTTCCAGTTCCTCAATGGCCGCAATGGGATCATTGCTATAAAGCTTGCGCACCCCCTCATAAAAATACGCCGTCGGATCTTCCGGGTCCAATTGCTTTGCCAATGCCCATTGTACCGAGGCTTCGTCATCCCGCTTCTCTTCGAAATAGGCCCGCCCCAGATAGCTGCGCAACACGCTGCGGGCAGGGTCCAGGCTGACTGCAAATTCCAGCTGTTTGCGGCCGGCTTCCAGATCGCCCTGGCGCAACAGCACCAGGCCCAAACCCAAGCGGGCCTGTGGATCTTCTGAATGCCGGGCGATCGCCTGGCGGAACTGTGCCTCGGCCTCCTGGAAGCGGTTATTGAACAGATCCACATAGGCGGACTGCACCAGCACCGCAGGATCTTGCGGCGTAAGTTGCCTGGCCTTGGCAATGGAATCCGCTGCGGCACCCACATCCCCCATGGCCACTTGCAGTTCACTTAGCCGCACCCAGGCGGCAGACTGATCCGGGTATTGGGCACTGGCCTCACGGGCAGCTTGCAGGGCTCTCGGCATTTCCAGATTGGCCTGATAGGCATAGGAGCGCGCCAAGTGCTGGGAGAGTGTACGGGCCTCTGACCCGGCAGCAATGGCCACTGCCTGTTGTGGCTGATTGGTTAACACCGCCATCAGGCTACGCAACGCCTGGGCCTGGGCTGACTGCACCTGGCTGATGGCCTGCTCAGCGCGGGCAACATGGCCCACGGACAAATAGCTCGCGGCCAAGGCAACGGCAATGGCTGAATCCGGCTCGGTAATGGCTTCCAATGTTTGTATGGCCAGATCAGGGCGGCTTTGACTTAAGTGTTGCTTCGCTTGTTGCAGCGCAGTGGAATGCTGTGACGTAGTCAGCTCATCCACTACTACCAGCGGTGGAAAATACACAGCCCAATCCACCGACTCAGTGGCGGACAGTTGAATGCGTTTGAACTGGGGACTGCCGTCCACCACCACGCCTTCTCCCGCCGCCACCGGCACCTGGATGCCCTGCTGGCCGATGGTCACAGAAACCGAACCTTCCACCACACTGACCTGGGTGCGATCGGAATGGGCGCTCACTAAAAATTCGGTACCATCCACCACGGCGTTGGTGTACGCGGTTTTGACGCCGAAACGCAGGGTGATGCGACTGATGAAATGGCTCACACCCTGCTTCAGCTCCACCCAGAAACTGCCTTCGTTTTGCGTCGCCGGAAAGGACATCACGGTGTTTTCGCTGAGCCTGACAAAGCTATTATTGCTGAGATAAATGGCCGCACGGCTGTTGCGTCCCACTTCAAGTTGCTGCCCCGGGCAGACCACGCTATCCGCGCGGGCAGGGCTTACTGCGTTCGGGTCTGGCGACGATGCAGTCGCCCCACCGCTCTTTACCACCACATAACCGTTTGCGGAGACCACCATGGCCGCCCATTCCTCACAGGCATTTGCCACAGCGGGTAGGGTCGCCAAAGACCACAGAAACACAAATATTGAAGTTCGCACGCAAGTCTCCCCACTCGCAGGTATAGCAGATCGCGACCATTCTGCATCTGACAGCAGGTTCGAACCATCACTGCAGTCCAACACGGTCACATTACAAAGAAGTTCGGCGAAAGGTATTCTGAGAGGTTCCCCAACCGGCAGGGAAGTCAGCCACACTCTTAAAACCCTGGCCCATTGTGATGGCTTTCGTTATCCAAATCTAGGCAGCTGTGAATATTACCGGAGAGAAACGAACCAATTTGGCAAAAACTATTTTGACGAAAACGGAATGATACCCTGCTCGCCAACCTTGCTTATATTTTGCACAACAAATTGTGTGGGGCCGTCCTCAGGATAATAACGCACAATGGATTCAAACAGCTTTTCAGCCGCTGCCTGATGACCGGCTTCCAACTTCATGACCGCCAATTGATATTGCTTTAGCAACACCGGGTCAGGGTTTTGTTTGAGAGTGAAGATACGCAAAGGTGTCTGCTTGCCCACAAACTGAAAGCGCCCAAGGTAGCGCAGGGTATCATCCTCCACATCCAGGCAGGATTCACTGACCAGCACTTTGGTTCCCAGCTGCTTGTTAGCGCCTTCCAAGCGTGACGTGGTATTGATAATGTCCCCCATAGCCCGGAATTCGTGATGGTCCATGGCCCCAAAATGGCCCATGGCGATTTCACCACAATGAATACCCAGCCGGGTGGGCAACGCCTTGCCTTCATGTTGTGCGTTGAATTGTTCGATATTGCGATTGATTTCCTCCACCACCGGTTGCAACGTGCGCCATGCAGTGTGACGCTCCAGATGCAACCACAGGGCAATGACCCCGTCGCCGGCCACATCGGATATGATGCCGCCAGAACGGCGAATGGGGGGAATAATCGCCTGGTAGTAGGACTGCATCAATTCCGCCAACGCCACCGGGGTCAGCGTCTCCGATAGCCGTGAATACCCCTCTGCGTCCGTCACCATACACACACTATTGTGATAATCGCGCACGGCCGGCAAACCTTGTTGGGACACCAGGCGCTCCAGTTCATCTCGGGGCAGGTATTTGCCAAACGCCCATTGCAGGCGTTGCTTCTGACTGAACAATTCCCGACTGCGCAACCACATACCCAGGCCACCACACAAGGGCACGGCCAACACCACCGTGTGAAACCAGGGCAACCAGAGGTGCAAGCGAGAGAACGCCAAACAGATCATCAGGGTCATCGCACTCGCCACCCCACCCACGCACAATGCCGCCAACAACGGTGCAGTAAAGCGTGCCAGCACATAACTGATGGCCCCCACCAACAGCACCAGGAGCCCATTCTTCCATGGCAGCCATTCCCGCAGCCAGGTATCGGTAACCAGATTGGCATAGGCGGTGGCCGCCAGCTCCACGCCCCCCAGATCCAATCCCTCTCCGCTGGTGAACGAGGTATAGAAACCATCCCGCTGATCCGGCTGATCCTCTGCCGAGTACCCGACAAACACGGTTTTCCCCCGCACCTGATTGAGGGCCGCGGGCACCTGATTGATGATGTCAGAAAACTCCAGTGTGGTGATGGTGCGCGGCGGGCCAAAGAGATTCAACAGCGGGTCCGGCCGCATGGCCAGGAGCCGTTGCTCTGCCGCTGCCGGATCACTCTGTTGCAATAGCCAGACCCGGGCCGGTAGCGTCGGCACATTGGAAAAGGAAGGATGGCGCAGAAAAAATCGACTGACCCGCGCCGGCACCTTGGGCAGAATCAGTGGCGCAGTGTCCAGCGCAGCTTGTTGAAAGGGGGTATAGGGATCGATAAAGGTTTCTTTGGTAACGCCGGCTACCTGCTCTTTTTCCGAACGGGAGAATAGCAGCACATTACCGGCCCTGGCGATGCTGCGGCGGAAAGCGTCATCACCCTGAGGTTCACGCCCGGTTTCGAAAAACACGTCGAACACAATATGACGCGCGCCCGCTTGCGCCAGATGCTGCACCAGATCCCCGTGGGACTGGCGGGACCATTGGTACAGTTTCTCCGACAACCCCAAGGCCCGAGCACTGTTGCGCGTGATCGCCACCACCACTACGCTGTCCGGTGGCGGTTCGGCGCCGCGAATTTTGAATAGCACATCCAGGCCCAGGCGTTGTTCCAACGACATTCCCAGCGGAGACATGGACCAGATCGCCAATGCCAGAATCAGTCCGAACGGCGCCAGGGCCGCCACCAGATTACGGGAACGTTGCAACAAAACGGAACACCCTGAGAGAATCAGTGCTCCCTACTATATTGAAGCCACCGGGGTTTGACCAGATGATAGCGTTGGAATTCAAACCAGGCATCGTCGCAGGGGCTGTAATCGTGGTTATTTTTATAAAGCAGGTGACCATCGATTAACGTGCATTGCGACACTACTGCGTTGTGCTCACACTGATAGTAGCTTTGGCACCCGCTGTGGCCGAACTCGCAATCCGGGCCGCTGCCGGGCCGATCGCAGAGGTCTTCAAATACCGGTTGATCCAGACATCCCATGGCACGACGCCAGCGCTCCACACTGTGCCGGGCCGGAACAGAAAAGCCCCAGCTATACACATAGGGCACAATCACATCCATCGTGCCCCTGGCTTCCACTACCGGTACTGCCGGCTTGTCTGTACCATCTGCGCTTACCTGCCGACACTGCCCCACGTCTCTGAACGGGAAGCTCTGCGAGGTGACCGCCACACCGGAAAAAACGTCCGATGACTCGCAGGCCAGGCGTCCGGCCATGGCTCCACCGTTGGATAACCCCACGGCGTAGACTTTACCGGCATCCGGTGTGGTGCCCAGCACCTTGGCAAGGTTCCGGCTTAAACAGGACGCCAACATCCGCGCAAATGCCGCGTCGCCTGCATCACCGCCAGGGCAGCAATAGTCACCGGACGCCCAGGCCGGCACCAGATGACGCCCCTGGGGATAGGCCACGACCGCTCCTTCTCTTTCCGCTAGCGAGCGCCAGCAGGAATTCTGCGCCTCCAGCCGATGATTGGAACCGAAGCCATGAAAATCCAGAATCAACGGCATGTCCTGTTTTACGTTCCGCGGCACAAACAGGCCGTACCCACGCAGTACCCCATCCACAATCATGAAGTTGGACTGGATCTGTCCGGGGATGATTAGCAGTGTGCCACACCAGTCCAAGGACCAGACCGGTTGCGACCACACCCAAGCGCACAGCAGCAGCGCTTTTGCCCGCGCACTCATAACACTACACCAATTCAATTAATACTTACGGTACTGCTTTGCACAACCTGCACTGCGGACTTTGCCCGGTAAAATAAGAGCGGCGAGAACCGCAGGTGGATCTTGTGAGTATAGATTCTGAATGAGATAACGAAGGTTGAGGCGGGGCGTTTCGCTAGAGCATGTTTCTCTAAGGCTATAACTGAGGATTATGAGTTGCTGCTGTCAGCACAAAAAAGCCCGACGCAATGGCCGGGCTTTTTCAACACTCAGGGCAATGGATCAGTGCACGTGGCCGTGAGCCAGCTCCTCTTCAGAAGCGTCCCGCACAGACTCAATGCTGACGGAAAAGTGCAGACGTACGCCCGCCAGTTCATGATTGCCGTCAATTGTCACTTCCTGGCCTTCGATCTCGACCACACGGATCGGAACCGGACCTTGCTCGGTTTGCGCCTGGAATTGCATACCTACCTGAAGCTCGTCCACCTGGAACGCTTCGCGGGGCACCTTCTGGATCAACTGCTCGTGACGCACACCGTAGCCGTTTTCCGGCTCCACCACCACGTCCAGTGCATCACCCAGTTGCTTGCCTTCCAGCTCAGATTCCAAACCGGGGATGATGTTGCCAAACCCCTGCAGGAACATCAGCGGCTCACGCCCTTCCGAGGTGTCAATGATTTCACCTTCTTCATTGCGCAATGTGTAATGCATTCCGACTACCCGGCCTTTCTGGATCTCCATACTCATTCCTCTCTTTCAATCAATGAATTTTCGACGCCTGAAACAACTGGGGAAGTCACATCAAACCTCGCAATTACCGCGAGCCCGCGGAATTTGGTCCATTTTAACAGCGTTGGGGCAATGAAACAAAAAGCCCTCATTGGCGCCAACGCACCAGCGTTTCGTAGGACTGGGCGTAGTGATAACGGATCTGCTCTGCGCAATAACGCTGCTCGGGTGCCACCGGGCAATGCAGGCGCGCCAGACAATTGGATTGACAAGCGGACTCAGCCGCCAGGCGGTAATCGACACAGCGCTGCAGGTAGCGGCTGGAATCCGACAGCGCGTCCGCCGGACAGTGCTGGATACATTCGCGGCTGACACACTGGCCACAGGGTGAATCGAACACCGGGGACGTCGTCACCGGCAGTGCCCCCTCCACCCACATTAGGGCCCTATAGGCGTACCACAACCCAAAGACCGGATTGATTCCCAATTTGAGAGGCGAATCCCCGTGCCATCCCGCTAGCCGGCCCAGCTGCTGCAACCCTACGGCCAGGCTGGAAGGGTAAAGCACGCGATATCGCCGCCCGGGATAGGCCTGTTCCAGATAGGCGATGGCCACCTGCTGTGAACGATGATCCAATGGATCAGGGTGGACCCATGAGTCAGGGGGTAAGGCCCGCCAGAAATCAGCACCGCCATTGCCCAACAGCAACAATGAACCGGTGTCCGCATCGTCGTCCAGGAAGCCTGCCAGAGACTGGCGCAGGGCGTGCGGCAGGGCATCCACCGGGAACACGGCCTGCATATTCAACCCGGACGCCGTCAGCACGCGACTGCCAAGCTGGTCATAGGGGTTTTCAAGACCCTTCATGGTGCGCTCATCCTGTTGATTGCTATCGTATTTCTGCCTATGTTACAGCACTTTCATATATGCACCACTGGAGTGCTGCCCTGCCCCTGAATTGAATCGTTGACATTCCCCCTAATCCGTATATGCTCAACGGTAGCTAGGAAAGTACGGCTAGATATTTATGTTCAATCGTTACGAAGTCCCATCAGTAGAACCTCGTCCTTTTAATCATAAGTAACACCATCTCTTCTCAGCTAAACCGCCCTGATAAGGCAAATCTAGAAATGTTTAAATAGGATAAGACTATGTCAACTACTACTGGTACCGTTAAATGGTTCAACGAAAGCAAAGGTTTCGGCTTCATCGAACAGGATAACGGCCCCGACGTGTTCGCACACTTCAGCGCTATTCAAGGTTCCGGTTTCCGTACCCTGACTGAAGGTCAGCGCGTTCAGTTCACAGTAACTCAGGGCCAGAAAGGTCCTCAGGCTGAGAACATCGTTGCGATCTAATCTAGTCTTCTAGAATCAGATCCAGAAAAGCAGGCTCCTGAGCCTGCTTTTTTTATGCCTGCTAAACGCGCCTGCTGATATGAATTGGGGTGGCAGGCGCCCTTCAGGGCCGCAACAGCTCATACGCTGCCCGGATTTCCATAAAGCGGGCCTGATCGCCCCCCCGGTCCGGATGATGCTGGCGGGCCAGCCGTTGATAGCGCTGCTTGATGTCCGTGGCAGAGGCCCCCTCCCCCAACGCCAGTGTGACCAGGGCCTGCCGGCGTTCCCCGCGGTCCAGTCGGCGCCAGAACCCTTGCAACAGCGCCACCACATCCTCTCGAGTGGTCTCATGATAGTGGCCCCAGTCCAGATAGTATTCCCGCATGGGATCCTCTGGCTCTGGAAGACGTTGGCTTGATTGTGTCGGCTGCGCACTGTGAAGGCGTATATCCAAGGGGGCGATCTGTAGCCGCAGTTGCTCTTCATCCCACAATGAGCCCTGCAGTTGATACAGGCCGTTCATCAACAGGAAGTTTTTCTTGAACAGACTGAGCTCACTGCGATCATCCAGCGCCGCCAGACAAGGGTGCCGGGACAGGCTGGCCAACAGGTGGTGAATGCCGAAAGGCGTCGCTGGCGCGGTGTGCAGGTTACGACGCAACTGGGTGAGGATGGCGGGTATAAGCGGGTTTTGCCGGAGCTCTCTCATGCCTTAAGGGTAGCAGAAAAAGGTCAGGAGAGTGCTCGGCAAAGCCCGCAGGCGAGCCGTGGTTAACCCTGGGGACGCATATGGGGGAACAGGATGACATCGCGAATGGAAGGCGAGTCAGTGAACAACATCACCAGACGGTCAATGCCGATGCCTTCCCCGGCGGTGGGCGGCATACCGTACTCCAGCGCCGCGATGTAGTCCGCGTCGAAGTGCATGGCTTCATCGTCACCGGCGTCTTTCTCCTCCACCTGCTTGCGGAAGCGCTCAGCCTGATCTTCGGGGTCATTCAGTTCCGAAAAGCCATTGGCCAGCTCACGCCCGCCCACAAAAAACTCGAAGCGGTCGGTCACAAAGGGGTTGGCGTCGCTGCGACGGGCCAACGGAGACACTTCTGTAGGGTATTCGGTGATGAAGGTGGGGTTCTTCAATCGGTGCTCCACCGTTTCCTCAAAGATCTCGATCTGCAGTTTGCCCAGACCGTAGCTGGGTTTGACATCGATGTTGAGCTTCTTGCACACGGCGGTCGCCGCTTCGATGGTTTGCAGATCCGCGGCGGTCAGATCCGGATTGTAATGCAGGATGGAATCAAACACCGACATACGGGTGAACGGCGAACCAAAGTCATAGGTTTCACCCTGGTATTCCACGTCGGTTTTGCCCAGCACGTCCAGGGCGATGGTGCGCAGCATGTCCTCGGTGAGATCCATCAGGTCTTTGTAATCAGCGTAGGCCTGATAGAACTCCACCATGGTGAATTCCGGGTTATGGCGAGTGGAGAGGCCTTCGTTGCGGAAGTTGCGGTTGATTTCGAACACACGCTCGAAACCACCCACCACCAGTCGCTTCAGGTACAGTTCCGGGGCGATACGCAGGAACAGTTCCATATCCAGGGAGTTGTGGAAGGTCACAAACGGACGCGCCGAAGCACCACCGGGAATCACCTGCATCATGGGGGTTTCCACTTCCAGGTAGCCGCGGGTACGCAGATAGTCACGAATGCCTTCCACCACGGCAGAACGCACGCGGAAGGTTTCGCGCACGTCTTCGTTCACAATCAGATCCACATAGCGCTGGCGATAGCGCATCTCCTGGTCCGCCAGCCCCTTGTGCTTGTCTGGTAGCGGGCGCAGGGATTTTACCAGGTGCTCGCAGGTTTCAATGTGCACATACAGATCCCCTTTGCCGGATTTCTGCAGGGTGCCGGTAACGCCTACGATGTCACCCAGATCCCAGGTTTTGATATCGTCCAATACGTCTTTGGCCAGGCTTTTACGATCCACATACAACTGGATACGGCCACTCATATCCTGAATCACGATGAAGGCGCCGCGGTTCAACATGACGCGACCCGCCACCTTCACCGGCACCGCCAGTTCTTCCAGCTCCGGTTTGGTTTTGTCGCCATAGGCTGCCTGCAGGTCACCGCAATAATGCTCACGGCGGAACCCGTTGGGGAAGGCATTCCCTTTCTCCCGCTTGCTGGCCAGTTTGGCCCGACGCTCGGCGATGAGTTTGTTTTCATCCTGCTCCACAGGTGCTTGCTTTTGCTTGTCTGTCATGGTGATGCCTTAAATTGGTTACAGCCCAGCTTTCAAACTGGCTTCGATAAACTGATCCAGATCCCCATCCAGCACGGCGTTGGGGTTGGAGCTTTCCACACCGGTGCGCAGGTCCTTGATGCGGGACTGGTCCAGTACATATGAACGGATCTGGCTGCCCCAGCCGATGTCGGACTTGGCGTCCTCCATGGCTTGCTTTTCCGCGTTCTGTTTCTGGATTTCCATTTCGTACAGTTTCGCCCGCAACTGTTTCATGGCCTGATCTTTGTTTTTGTGCTGGGAACGATCGTTCTGGCACTGGGTGACGATGCCCGAGGGCAGGTGCGTGATGCGCACCGCCGATTCGGTCCGGTTTACGTGCTGACCACCGGCACCGCTGGCGCGATAGACGTCGATGCGCAGATCCGCCGGGTTGATCTCGATGTCGATGTTGTCGTCGATCTCCGGCGAAACGAATACGGAGGCAAACGAAGTATGGCGGCGGTTACCGGAATCAAAGGGGGATTTACGCACCAGTCGGTGCACACCGGTTTCGGTCTTCAGCCAACCGTAGGCGTATTCGCCCTGAAAATGGATAGTGGCACTTTTGATGCCCGCCACTTCCCCATCGGAGACTTCAATCAACTCGGTTTTGAAGCCGGAACGCTCGCCCCAACGCAGGTACATGCGCAGCAGGATATTGGCCCAGTCCTGGGCTTCGGTGCCGCCAGAGCCGGCCTGGATGTCGAGATAACAATTGTTGGCGTCCATCTGGCCGGAGAACATGCGCAGGAACTCCAGACGGGCCACATCCGCTTCCAGCTTGTCCAGCTCGGTTTCCACTTCCTGCACCGAGGCTTCGTCGTTCTCTTCCACGGCCATCTCCAGCAATTCCGCCAGATCAATGACACCGGATTTGAGATTCTTCAGTATGGTAACGGTTTGATCGAGGGAGACCCGCTCCCGCCCCAACTCCTGGGCCCGCTCCGGGTCGTTCCAAATGTTGGGGTCTTCCAGTTCGCGATTGACTTCATCCAAACGTTCACATTTCAGATCGAAGTCAAAGATACCCCCTCAACGCGTCACCGCGCGTTTGAAGGTCTTTGATTTTATTGAGTATTGGATTGATTTCCATGGGCTTCGGCTTTCCGGGAAAATACGCTATTGAGGTCGAAAGGCGCGTATTTTACCGGGCAATGGACCCAGTATCCAGCCAATCTAAACAGCTTTACCGGTTGCCGTGAAATATCGCTCCATCAGCGCTTCCAGAGCCCGGAATTCCAGGGGTTTGCTGAGCACCTCATCCATCCCGGCATTGCGGGCTTTCTGGCGCTCCTCCTGCAGCACATGGGCCGTAAGGGCGATCACCGGCTTGTGGGCCCGATGCAGCTTGGATTCCTGCTGTCGGAAGCCCCGGGTAGCATCGAATCCGTCCATCACCGGCATCTCACAGTCCATCAGCACCAGATCATAGGCCTGGTAGTCCCGGGTCAGGCGTTCCAGCGCCTCCCGCCCGTGGGACACCAGATCGTGGGCAACCCCCAGTTTGTCCAGCATCTTGGACACCACCAACTGGTTGACGTGATTATCCTCAGCCACCAGCACGCGCCGCCCTTCAAAACGTCCAACGCTGGACCTGGGGGATAATGGCTTTGGGGCCACCGTTTGATGGGTACCCTGAATCAGGCCCACAACAATGGGGTGAACCTGCTGAATCACCAGGGGCCGGGTCATCCAGTGCCAGCTGATGAACTGGTCGAGTTCCTCCCCCACTGGGGCCCAGCCAAAGGGCGTCAGGCACAACATGGGGGCAAGCTCGGTCAGACCACTGTGCTGCACCCGTTTGGCGAAGGCCAGGTCGACAATGGCCAGGTCGAACGCCGGTTCTGCAAGAACCTGCAGCCGGTTGAGGGCCGTTTCGGTGCGGGTTTCCACCTGTACCAGGGCGCCACAGTAGCGGAGGAATTCTGCCATGTCTTCTTGGTACTGATGGGCGCCACCGGTCATCAGAATACGCTGGCCCCGCAGGGATTGTGGCAGCTTATGCCCCAGGAGCGGCCCCGGGTCGGCCTCGCAGGCCACCACCAGCCGGAAGCAACTGCCCCACCCGGGGACACTCTCCACCTGGATTTCGCCGTTCATCAACCCTGCCAGATATTGACTGATGGTGAGCCCCAATCCGGTTCCCCCAGCCTGCCGGGTATAGGACACCTCCTCCTCCACAAAGGGCTTGAACAGCGTGTCCAATTTATCCGCTGCAATGCCTGTCCCTGTGTCCTGAACCTCAAAGACCAGGCGTCGCTGCTCCGGGTTCTCGGTCTCCCGTTCCAGCCTGACATGCAAACGCACCCGCCCCTGTTGGGTGAATTTGAACGCATTGTTCAGCAGGTTACGCAGGATCTGCTTGAGCCGGGTGGGGTCACCGCGCACTCCGGAGGGAAGTTCCGGTGCCAGGGTCACATAGAATTCCAGTTGCTTGCGTTTGGCTCGTGCCAGAAATTCAGACGCCACCTCTTCACACAGGGAAACCATGTTCAGTTCAATGATCTCCAACTCCATTTTGCCGGCAGAGATCTTCGAGTAATCGAGGATGTCATTGATGGTTTTGAGTAAGGCCTTGCCCGACTTGCGAATAACATCCAGGTATTGTTTCTGCTGCGGGTCCAGCCGGGTGTCCGTGAGCAGATCCGCCATTCCCAGCACGCCGTTCATGGGGGTCCGGATCTCATGACTCATGGTGGCGAGAAACTCGCTCTTGGCACGGCTTTCCGCCTGCTCTTCAAATAATCGCTGCTGGGCATTCAGCTCATGCACTTTGGCCTCGTATTCCGCCTGCAAAAACCGTTCATGCTCATCATGGGCCCGCTGTTCATTGCGCAGCGCCTGGCGACGGGCCGCAAAACGCTGGCGCCGTTCCTGGTTGATGCGATCCGCCAGAGCGAAGGAAAACAACACCACCAGAAACATAAAGCCGATCTGCAGTACGTTATCGGTCAACCGGGTGAGCGGCAGCCACCCCTGCTTGTGGGCCAGGAACACCAGTCCACCCACCAATATCACCAGATTGGCCAGAATATGGTAGCGGGCTTCGATCTGCCCGCGCCGCAAAGTCGTTATCCCCACCATCACCCCCACTACGGCGCTGGCCACACAAACGGCGGCACAGAGCAATGCGGCCCACTGGAACGGCACCCAAAACACACTGACACCAGCAAAGGCAAAGGCCACCGCCAGTATCAGCACCGATTGATTGCAGCGGGGATTGGCCGAACGCAGATGCAGGAGGGATTGGGTGAACGCCATGGCGCAGACGCCGTACAACCCCACGCTCACCAACAGCATCCATTGGTTCATGGACGGGAACGCAGGCCACAGGTACTGGAAGCCCACCCCTTCCAGGGCCGCCATAAACAATGCCACCCCCACCACCGACCCGGCATAGTACAAATACGCGGTATGCCGCACGCTCAGATAAATAAACAGGTTGTACAACACCATCACCAGCAGCACGCCGAAGTACAGGCCATGGCCCATCAGTTCCCGCTGCCGCTGTTGATAGAAGGCCGGGCGCTGGTAAAGGGTCATGGGCAGCATCAGGGTGTTATCGGATTGCACCCGTAAGATCACTTCGGTTCTGGCGTTGGCCAGCAGCGGAAGCGGCACCGAGAAATAGCGATTCAGAATGGGGCGTTGGGAAAACGGCAGGCGATCCCCCATCACATAGTGCCGGATAGAGTGCCGGGAATCCTGCTGTGACAATCCGGGTATGACAAAAATTTCGATGCTATCCAGCGAGGCAAACGCCACATCCAGAATGCCATCAATGTCGGAGCGGGTCGCATTGGTGAGGGAAAATCGCAGCCAGTAAGCGGCAGCGTCAAAGCCGAAGTGCGGTATTCCACCGTGCCAGGGCGCCCACCCACTGCCGCGACGGACATCCTCCAGCGCCAATCCGCCATGGGCATCCCGCCAATACTCGATCTTCACATGATCACCGCCGATGGGCACGGACTCGAAGTCAGGATCAGTGATGTTAAGCGCGGCCGTCGCCAGTGCGCAGTGCCCCATCAGCACCCACACAAACACCAAGCAGTAGCGCAGCGCCCCAGCGCTGGATACGGTGAACATTGAAGCCCCAATCAAAACGATACGCACTAACTATAGCCCAACACCACTCCATCGGATAAACAAAATGGCGCGGGTGCCTGTACCCTGACTATAGGGTGGCTTTGCTGAACCGGCCACGATATTCCCGCGGTGACAGCCCCACCTTGCGCTTGAACATCTTGGAGAAAGACGATACGTCTTCGTAGCCCACCCGCTGGGTAATCTCGGCGATGGTCTGGGCGCTGACTTCCAGGAACTTCTTGGCCACCTCGATGCGTACGGTTTGCAGGTACGCCAGTGGCGACTCCCCGGTAGCGGTTTTGAAGCGGCGGATGAGGGTGCGGGGGCTCATGGCATACTGCTCTGCCAACCAGGCCAGGGAGAAATCCTCCGCATAGTGCTCGTCGATCCACTCCTGCACCGCCTTGACGGTTTCATCACTGTGATACTTATTGTGATGGGTGGCAAAGTAACTCAATTGGGAATGGCGCCCGGTGTCCAGCACCATGGCCTTGGCGGATTCGATGGCGGTTTCATGGTCGATGTACAGTTCGATCAGATACAACGCCATATCAAACCAGGCAGTGCCGCCACCGGAACAGAACACCTGGCCGTCGGTGGTGATCAACTGCTCCGGCACCAGTTGCACACCGGGGTAACGGGCTTTGAAACGCTCAGCATGGGCCCAATGGGTAGTGGCTTTGCGGCCATCCAGAATACCCGCCTCGGCCAGAAAGAACGCTCCGGTGCAATTGCTGATGATCTGGGTGCCCCCACTGGCGTATGCTTTCAGCACCTCAATCAGATCGCGGTTGGTGTCCAGGGCTTTGTCCACGTCACCACCGATGGACGGCACCAGGATCACATCCGCTGCACCAATCTGCTCAAATCCGCAGTGCGCCTGAATCACGATATTGTTCAGGCAACGGATGGCGCGGCCCTCACGGGTCGCCAGTTGCACGTCGAACTTGGGCTCCATATTGCGGCCGGCAAAATAGTTCCAGGCGGTGCCTGCAGTGGAGAGCAGGTCAATGACACCCGTGATGGCGGTGGCAAAAGCGTAGTCGAACCCGAGAATGCGTACTTTGATCATAACTGTCGAATTTAGCCTTGAATTAGTCATAAATGACAATTACACACTCCACAGGACAATGCAAATATGATCCCCCTTTTTCCTACAATTAATTCGAGTCGGCCTGTGAAACGGCCTGCTGATCAGCGCCGAGCTACGCCCCATTCAAACCGACCAACGCCGGGAGGAACACATGCCCCTGTTATCACGCCAGGATCTGGAATTCTGCCTCTATGAAATGCTGGACACAGAAAGTCTGCTGAAGAGCCCCCGCTACTCCGATCACAATCGCGAAACCTTTAGCCAGACCCTGGACACCGCGGAGCAGGTGGCGGAGAAATACTTCGCCCCCCACAACCAATTGGCGGACGCAAAAGAGCCCTGGTTTGACGGGGAGAAGGTGCACACCATTCCCGAAGTCAAAGCGGCCTTCCATCATTTTGTCAACGCCGGGTTGCTCACGGCGCGGCTGGACTTTGAAGACGGAGGCATGCAATTGCCCCACGTGGTGGCCGCCGCCTGCACCGGCTACGTCACCGCCGCCAATCCTTCCAGCTCCGCTTATCCGTTCCTGACCCTGGCCGCCTCCAATTTAATCCAGCATTTTGCCAGCGAAGAACTGAAAAACACCTATCTGCCCCTGCTGCGCAGCGGTCAGGCGGCGGGCACCATGGCGCTGACGGAGCCGGACACCGGTTCGTCCCTGGCGGACATCAAAACCACTGCCACCCCCACCGATCAGGGGCACTACCTGGTGAAGGGCAACAAGATGTACATCTCCGGTGGGGATCAGGACATCACCGACAATATCGTGCATCTGGTGCTGGCCAAGATCAAAGGGGCCCCCACCGGCGTGAAGGGCATCTCCCTGTTCCTGGTACCCAAATGGCAGGTGGACGAACAGGGCCGCCCCCGGCAGCGCAACGACGTCCAGCTGGCGGGCCTGCTGCACAAGATGGGTTATCGCGGCACCACTTCCACCGTGCTCAATTTCGGTGAGCAAAACCAATGTGTGGGCTACCTGATCGGCGAGCCCCACCAGGGCCTGAAATACATGTTCATGATGATGAACGAAGCCCGGGTGGGTGTGGGCCTGGGTGCCGCTGTGATCGGTTATCGGGGTTATGTGGAATCCCTGAATTATGCCCGGGAGCGTCCCCAGGGGCGCCACCCCAGCAACAAGGACCCGGCCTCGCCGCCCATTGCCATCATTGAGCACGCCGATGTAAAACGCATGCTGCTGGCCCAGAAGGCCTATGCCGAGGCGGCGATCGCCCTGTGTCTGTATGCCAATCACCTGATCGACCGCATCGATATCTGCAACGACCCGCAGCAGCGCAAACCGCTGCAGGAACTGCTGGACCTGCTGACCCCCATCGTCAAATCCTGGCCGTCTGAATTCGGCCCCAAGGCCAACTCCCTGGCCATCCAGATCCTGGGGGGAGCCGGTTACATCCGGGAATACCCGGTGGAGCAGTTCTATCGCGACAATCGCCTGAACCCCATTCACGAAGGCACCCATGGCATCCAGGCCATGGACCTGCTGGGGCGCAAACTGTGGCAGTCCGGCAGCCTGGGGCTGCAGACCCTGTTGGGTGAAATCAATAACACCTTGCAGCAGGCCGCAGAATTTGCCGAGCTGAATGAGTACTGTGAGCAATTGCAGGCAGCGCTGCAGCTGATGCAGACCACCATCCAGAACCTGGGTAGCCAGCTACAAAAAGCAGGGCCGGACATCGGCCTGGCCAACGCCTCCGCCTTTTTAAGCCTGGCCGGCCACGTCGTTGTGGCCTGGCTCTGGCTGTGGCAAGCTAGCGCAGCGATGAAAGGCCTGCAGACCGGCTCAAGCTCTGGATTCTATCAAGGCAAACTGCACGCCTGCCGCTTCTTCTTCCGCTGGGAGCTGCCCAAAATCCAGCACTGGAGCACCCTGCTGCAGAACGCTGACGACACCTGCCGCACCATGCAGAACGAATTTTTCTGATCCAATAACGACAACTGACACGAGGACGCTATGGCACACATAGAGACCACAACTGAGGGACACATTCTGCTGATTCGCATCAACCGTGCGGAGAAGTACAACGCCTTGTCACCGGAGATGTACCATGACATGGGCAAGGCACTGAAACGCCTGAACGATGACCCGGAGCTGCGGGTTGCCGTACTCTATGCAGAAGGCAAGCATTTCACCGCCGGCGTGGAGCTGGATAAATGGGCACCCATTTTCGGCAGTGGCAATGCCTTCCCGGTGGGCCCCGATGAGATCGACCCCATGGGCCTGACCGGTGATCGTCACAGCAAGCCGGTGATCATTGCCGTGCAGGGTTACTGCTTCACCTGGGGTGTGGAAATACTGCTGAACACTGAAATCCGTGTGGCCGCCCGCGACACCCAATTCCAGATGCTGGAAGTGCAACGGGGCCTGTATCCCTGTGGCGGTGCCACCCTGCGCCTGCCCGTGGAAGCCGGTTGGGGCAACGCCCAACGGGTGTTGCTGACCGGTGAACGCTGGAGCGCCGAAGAAGCCTATCGCTGGGGCATGATCCAGGAGCTGGTGGAACCCGGCGAGCAATTCAACAAAGCCATGGAAATCGCCACCAGCGTGGCCAAGGCCGCCCCGCTGGGGGTTCAGGGCGTATTGAAGGCCACCCGCTTCAGCGCCGCAAACCCTCACGACCAGGATGCCTGCGTCAAGCAGTTCATGGCGGACCTGAAGCCGGTGATGCAGAGCGAGGATGCAGCGGAAGGGGTCAACTCCTTCGTGGAACGTCGGGAAGCGGTGTTCAAAGGCCGTTAGTTCAACGCCCTGCACGCTCCAAACACCCTGCCGCAGCACACCACTAGTGCAACAAACAAAAAGCCCCGCTCATCCATGGCGGGGCTTTTTGTTTTGCTGAGGAAACCGGTGCGGAATCAGTGGGCGATGTTCGCCGCCAGGCTGGATTCTGCCAGTACCCGTCCACCGTTCATGGCGATGCGGTCACGAATATGATAGGCGTCCGCCAGGGTATTGGTCTGCTGAATCATGCTGGTCAGGGTCACGCTCATCACCACCGGCACATACTTGCCGTTGGAAAACTGTTCCAGGCCCAGTTTGGCGTATTCCCAGTTGCTGGACAGTTGCGACACGATCAGAGGGTCCACTGCAGCATCCTGGGAGTCCATGCGCAGCTCGGCCATACCGGCTTCATAGGCCGCGACAGTGTGCCCCATCTCCTCTTCAATCCAGTCGGCATTAACGTCGATGTACTTGGCCAGGTACAGCAGATTGATACGTTCGGACAGCATGCTTTGTTGCTGCGCCAGGTCGATGCGATGGCCATAGTGGTGCGGCAGGCGGGCCTGCCAATCGCGCATCAGAATGTCGGTGCTCAGCAACAGCTCGTTGCTTTCTTCAATCAGGGTCAAGACGGAATCCGCATCGGGGCTGGCCAAAGCGGTACTGCGGAACGACAGCCATTGCTGTTTGATGTCCATCACCCGCTGATTGATCGTCGAATTGGGGGAATTATGCTCCAACTGGCCCAACAGCAGTTCGAAGGCTTCCAGACTGGACTCCAGATCCGCTTTCGCGGCCTGGTAATCCACATTGGCTGCCATTTGCACATGATCCCGGGCGATGCGCATCACCAGAGTGCGCTGTTCTGCCGCCTTGTGCACGGCGTCCAGGTCACTGATGGTACGGGCTGAAGACAGGGTGGATACCAGCCCCAGGATGACAACCAAAAAACTACGAATACTGACCAGCTTATTCATTTTTGCAATCCTTTCGCGTGTTGTTACAAAGCACAGACTTTCGTTACAAACTGTTACCTTAGTCAGTGTAAGTGCTGTTCGCGAATTGAACAGGCTGCAAATGGCAGATTGTGAAAAAGTTCCTACTCTTTTTATGGTTTTGGTAATTTCCCACAAAACCCGTGTTTAGCGTCGCACATTTGAACCGGTCAACGCCCCCTGGGGGCATTCCCGCTGGCCACCGGCTCCAGGTGCTCCACCATCAGCTGAGCATTCTGCACGCCCCGAAACTCGTTCACATCCAGCCGGTAAGCCAGGTAGACCTGTTTGAGGTTGTGATTGGGCCACTTCTCCAGATCCACGTTAAAGGCGATGGCGTCCACCACGCGCTTGCTGGAGGGCAGACCAATGGACAGTTTCAGGTGTTTTTCACCCACGATCCGTTGATCCAGCAGCTCGAAGCAGCCATCAAACAAAGGTTCCGGAAAGCCCTGGCCCCAGGGCCCTGCTTCCCGCAACAGGCGGGCCACCGGCAGATCGATTTCCGGCTCAGACAGCTCGCCGTCACTGTGCAGCTCCCCGGTCAGGTCCTCCAACACCAGCACCCGCCGGGCTTCAGCATCGAAGGCCTGTTGGAACGCCGGTAGATTTTCCTCGCGGATGCTGAGCCCTGCGGCCATGGCGTGGCCACCGAATTTCACGATGAGGCCGGGGTGCCGGCTGGCCACCGCGTCCAGGGCGTCCCGAATATGAAAGCCGGGTATGGAGCGGGCTGACCCCTTGATTTCACCACCATCCGCCGGGGCAAAGGCGATGGTGGGGCGATGGAAGCGTTCCTTGATGCGGGACGCCAGTATGC
Organism: Ketobacter sp.; assembly: GCF_003671495.1. Lineage (GTDB taxonomy): Bacteria > Pseudomonadota > Gammaproteobacteria > Pseudomonadales > Ketobacteraceae > Ketobacter. The sequence goes on from NZ_RCHN01000034.1 coordinate 110,905, forward strand.
CGATCACCCCCTGGTGCCAGTCCCGCTTGTAGATGCAGAGGCCCCAGGGCAGATCCGCGTCTTTGCCCAGGTGCAGTTGCTTAAGGGCGGTGAGGGCCTGTTGCTGCATGTCCCCCTCAATGCCCTTGCGCTCATGATTGAGCTGATCCAGTTCGGCAGCGTAGCGGGCCGCCAGCCGGGGGTCCTCCTGCAACAGGCATTCAATGCCTTTGGACATGTCCGTCAGCCGACCGGCTGCGTTCAAGCGCGGCCCCACGGCAAAACCCAGATCCGAGGCCACCAGCCCGGACAGGCGGCGCTTGGCCACCTCCACCAGCGCCTTGATACCGGGGCGACAGCGCCCTGCCCGCATGCGGGCCAGGCCGTGCTGCACCAGAATCCGGTTATTGCGGTCCAGGGGCACCACATCCGCCACCGTCCCCAGGGCCACAATATCCAGGTAATCCGCCATGTTGGGTTCACTGATTCCCTGGCGTTCGAACCAGTTCAACTGCTTGAGCCGGGTGCGCAGGGCCGTCATCAGGTAAAACGCCACGCCCACCCCCGCCAGGTTCTTGCTGGGGAACGGACACCCGGGCTGATTGGGGTTGACGATGGCATCCGCCGGCGGCAATTGATGGCCCGGCAGGTGGTGGTCCGTCACCAGGACCTTGATGCCAGCGGCACGGGCCGCCTGCACCCCCTCAATACTGGAGATGCCGTTGTCCACCGTCATGATCAGATCCGGGCCTTGCTGTTGCGCCACCGCCACGATTTCAGGGGTGAGGCCATAGCCGTACTCAAAACGGTTGGGTACCAGATAGTCCACCGCAGCCGCCCCCAGGCGACGCAATGCCAGTACGCTCAAGGCACTGCTGGTGGCCCCATCGGCATCGAAATCCCCCACCACCAGGATCTTGTGTCGCTGCTCCAATGCCTCCACCAGCAAATCCAAGGCGGCATCCAGGCCTTTCAATTCCGCGGCCGGCAACAGGTTTTTCAGTGCCAGATCCACATCGCTGTCGGCCAACAGACCGCGATGGGCATAGATGCGCTGCAATAGGGTGGGAATCTCAGAGGAAAACTGCGGGGGTGTGGTTGCGCTACGGCGTTTGATCTGTTTCATGGCAGGAATCCGGGGGGAGGTGTTCTCTCCCCCCAGGGCAGGTTACTGCATGTTCCGCAGAATGCTTTCCTTCACGGAAGCCAGCTTGGCGTCGATGGTTTCCATGATGGCGTTCTGGCATTGGGAAATGGCGGTATCCGGGTCTTTCAGGCCGTTGCCGGTGAGGGTACAGACGATCTTGCTGCCTTCGGGGATTTTGCCACTCTTCACATCCCGAATGGCGCCCCCCAGGGAGGCCGCTGAAGCCGGTTCACAGAACACCCCTTCATTTTGCGCCAGCAGACGCTGGGTTTGCAGGATTTCCTGGTCGCTCAGCTCATCGAACCAGCCACCGGATTCTTTCTGCACATTCCAGGCTTTATCCCAGCTCTGGGGATGTCCGATGCGGATCGCTGTGGCCACAGTTTCCGGGTTGTCCACCATGGTACCCCGCATGAAGGGGGCAGCGCCGGCGGCTTGATAACCCACCATTTTCGGCAGGCTGTTGGAGATGCCGGCCTTGTGGAATTCGGTGTACCCCATCCAGTGGGCCGTGATGTTCCCTGCATTGCCCACCGGCAGACAGTGGTAATCCGGGGCCGCACCCAGCTCTTCCACAATTTCAAAGGCCGCGGTTTTCTGGCCCTGCAAGCGGAAGGGGTTGATGGAATTCACGATGGTGACCGGCGCTTCTGCAGCCACTTCTTTCACCAACTGCATGCCTTCATCAAAGTTGCCGCGGATCTGCAGGGTAACGGCGCCGTACATCATGGCCTGGGCCAGCTTGCCCATGGCGATCTTGCCTTCAGGAATCAACACAAAAGCCGTGATCCCGGCACGGGCGGCATAGGCAGCGGCGGCGGCGGAGGTGTTGCCGGTGGAGGCGCAGATAATGGCTTTGCTGCCCTCTTCCACTGCTTTGGTCACCGCCATGGTCATGCCCCGGTCCTTAAAGGAACCCGTGGGGTTCAGGCCTTCGTACTTGACGTAGAAATCCACGTTCTTGCCGATCAGGCGCGGAATATTGTTGAGGCGGATTAACGGGGTTTTGCCCTCGCCCAGACTGATCAAACGGGTATCGTCTTGAACAGGCAGATAGTCACGATAGTTATCAATCAGTCCGGTGTAGCGTTTACTCATGATTCAGTTCCACACATTCTCTCATTAAAATTTCGGGGCGCAGGTCAGCAGTCCAGGGTTTCCAGCCGGATGCGCACCACGTCGTCTGCCAGCACATCCAGGGCCCGGATCTTATCCAGCGCATTATTCATTTTGCTTTCCACTACCTGACGCACGATCATGATCAACGGCACCGGGCTGCTTTCATCCGCCTGGTCTTTCTGGATGATGGCTTCAATATTGATGTCCGAATCGCTCAGGGCAGCGGCGATCTTGGCCAGGACGCCCGGTTGATCCTTCACATGCATACGCAGGTAGAACCCGGTCACCACGTCTTCGATGGGCAGAATCGGGGTGTCGGACAGGGTATCCGCCTGGAACGCCAGGTGCGGCACCCGGTTGTTGGGGTCGGTGGTCAGGGCCCGGGCCACGTCCACCACGTCCGCCACCACGGCCGAAGCCGTCGGTTCAGAGCCAGCACCAGGGCCGTAATACAGGGTCGGGCCCACTGCGTCACTCTGCACCATTACCGCGTTCATTACGCCGTTGACGTTGGCGATGAGGCGGCTTTCCGGAATCAAAGTGGGATGCACCCGCAGTTCCACCCCATTTTCCGTCTGGCGGGTTACACCCAGATGTTTGATGCGATATCCCAGCTCTTCCGCGTAGGACACGTCTTCCCGGGTGATCCGGGTGATGCCTTCGGTGTAGATTTTGGGGAATTGCAGGGGAATACCAAAGGCGATGGAAGCCAGTATCGTCAGTTTGTGGGCGGCGTCGATGCCTTCCACATCGAAGGTGGGGTCCGCTTCGGCATAACCCAGCGCCTGGGCTTCTTTCAGCACGTCATCAAAATCGCGGCCTTTCTCGGCCATCTCGGTCAGGATGAAGTTACCGGTGCCATTGATGATGCCGGCCACCCAGTCGATGCGGTTCGCAGACAGGCCTTCACGAATGGCTTTGATAATGGGAATACCACCGGCCACCGCGGCTTCGAACGCCACATTGACGCCCTTTTCCTGGGCCGCGGCAAAAATCTCGTTACCGTGCTCGGCGATCAATGCCTTGTTGGCCGTGACAATATGCTTGCCGTTCTCGATGGCTTTCATCACCAGTTCAAACGCGACGGTAGTGCCACCGATCAACTCCACCAGGATGTCCACGCTGGGGTCGTTCACCACCGCGAAAATGTCGCGGGATACGGTGACGCCGCTGGTATCCGCATTGGGGTTGTCACGCCGGGCACCCACATGGGTCACCACGATGTCACGCCCCGCCCGGCGGGCAATATCTTCCGCGTTGCGATACAGCACGTTGAAGGTTCCACTTCCTACGGTGCCCAGACCGACGATACCCACGTTAACCGGTTTCAACTGACTTACCTCTTCATTTATATTTATACGTTAAGCCGACTGCATCAGGCGCTTGATGCCCCGCACCGCCTGCCGGATACGCTGCTCATTCTCAATCAGTGCAAAGCGCACATGATCGTCCCCGTATTCTCCGAAACCCAGCCCCGGCGAAACCGCGACTTTGGCTTCCTGCAACAACAGCTTACTGAATTCCAGCGAGCCCAGAGCCCGGAACTTCTCGGGAATCTGCGCCCACACAAACATGGTGGCTTTGGGATACGCTACCGGCCAGCCGATGGCATTCAGCCCTTCGCAGAGCACGTCCCGCCGGCGCTGGTACATGTCCCGGATCTCCGCCACACACTGCTGATCCCCTTCCAGGGCGCTGATGGCGGCCACCTGAATCGGGGTGAAGGTGCCGTAATCCATATAGGACTTGATGCGGGCCAGCGCCCCGATCAGGGTGGGGTTGCCAACACAGAAGCCCACGCGCCAGCCGGGCATATTATAACTTTTCGACAAACTAAAAAACTCAACGGCAATGTCTTTGGCGCCGGGCACCTGCATCACCGAAGGCGCCTGATAGCCGTCAAAGACGATGTCCGCATAGGCCAGGTCGTGCACCAGCCAGATATGGTTCTCCCGGCAGATCTCCACTGCCCGCTCAAAGAACGCCAGATCAACACATTGAGCCGTGGGGTTCCCCGGGAAATTCAGCACCAGCATTTTCGGCTTGGGCCAGCTTTCACGGATCGCCTTTTCCAGCTCTTCAAAAAAATCCACATCCGGCCGCATGGAAACATGGCGTATATCCGCGCCGGCAATGACGAACCCGTAAGGGTGGATCGGATACGACGGATTGGGCACCAGAACCGTATCCCCTGTGCTCATGGTGGCCAGGGCCAGGTGCGCCAGCCCTTCTTTGGAGCCGATGGTGACAATGGCCTCTTCCACCGGGTCCAGCGCCACATCGTAGCGGCGCTGATACCAGTCACAGATCGCCTTGCGCAGACGCGGAATGCCCTTGGACTGGGAGTAACGGTGGGTATCCCCCCGCTGCACCGTCTCCACCAGCTTATTGACGATGTGCTGGGGGGTGGGTTGATCCGGATTGCCCATGCCGAAATCGATGATGTCTTCCCCGCGGGCGCGCGCCTGCTTCTTCAACTCGCCGACGATGTTGAACACATAGGGCGGCAGCCGCTTGATTCGGGAAAATTCGGTCACAGAACACCTTCGATGGAGTGTAAATGGTTACTAACTTGGAGCTGGGAAGCAAAGAGTGTGAACAATACTGATGTGGCAGGGAATCGTCAATGGAGGCAGGGAGGGTTTTGGGTGAGCGGCAGCGCCCCGCTCACCCGGGAAGGGGCAACGCAGGCCCCCGGGTGTTTACTGGATTCCCAGCTGCTGGGCCAACTGCCCTGCTTTCATGTAACCACCCAGTTGGCGCCCATCCATAGAGTACACGGCAGGAGTGCCTCGCACCCCGATCTGCTGACCGAGGTTGATCTGGTCCTGGATGGTATTCTGCTCACAAACCTTGCCCGCGGGCGCCGCGACAGACTCATTGGATTTGGCTTTGGTCATGGCATCGGTGCGGTCGTTGGCGCACCAGACGTTCACCATGGTCTGCCCGGCCGGCGACTGCAGGCCATAGCGGGGCCAGGCTACGTATTTCACCGTGATCCCCAGCTGGTTCATCTGGGCCACTTCGGTGTGGAACTTGCGGCAGTAACCACAACTGGTGTCGGTGAATACCAGCACCTCGCTTTTTTCGTCTTTCGCCGGATACACCACCAGATCGGCATCCTGCAGGCTGTTCAGGGCATCCACCCGTTGGTGACTGCGGTAATTTTCGCTCAGATTGACCGTCGCATTGCCACCGATATCCAGCAGATCCCCGGTGAAGATGTATTTGCTGTCCCCTGACACATAGAGCAACTCGCCGCTGCTGGTCTCCACCTGGTAGATCCCGTTCACCGCGGTTTTCTCGATCTTGCTGATCTGCACTTGGGGAAAGCGTATGGAAAAGGTGCCTTTGATCACTTCCTGATCGGTTGCAGCCCACAGGGTCGCCGGCAGTGACAACGCCACGGTGACGACCATCATCATTACTTTAAACATTCACATCTCTCTGTACTGGGTTTCGTCGCGCTGGGTTTCAGCTTCATTAGACCCAAGATAGACCACAAGTTCCAGCCAGGGGTAATGAAAATACCCCACCGGACAGGGTCACCCCCTGGGGTGGTGCTCCCGATGCAGCTCCTGCAACCGATGCCGGGCCACATGGGTGTAGATCTGGGTGGTGGACAGATCGCTGTGTCCAAGCAGTAACTGCACCACCCGCAGATCCGCCCCATGATTCAGCAAATGGGTGGCAAAAGCATGACGCAGCGTGTGTGGAGACACCGCCGCCTGCACGCCCGCCAGCGTGACATAATGCTTGATCCGATGCCAAAACGTTTGCCGCGTCATCTGGTCACCGCGGTTGCTGGGGAAAAGGACGTCGCTTTCGGGGTTGCGCAGCAGCTCCGGCCGGGCTTCCTTTGCGTATTGCAGCAACCAGCGGATCGCCTCCTCCCCCATGGGCACCAGGCGTTCCTTGCTGCCTTTGCCCATCAGGCGAATCACCCCTTGGCGCAGGTTGAGATCGTAGGTGGTCAGCGACACCAGCTCGCTAACCCGCAGTCCACAGGCGTATAGCAACTCCAGCATGGCCTTGTCCCGCAAGCCGATGGGCTGTTCCAGATCCGGCGCCGCCAACAGGGCTTCCACGTCCGCTTCACTCAGGGTTTTGGGGAGGGGTTTGCCCAATTTGGGCATTTCAACCCGCAGGGTGGGGTCCACCGCTACCAGGGATTCCCGCAGGCAATACTGATACAGTCCCCGCACCGCAGACAGGAAGCGGGCAGTAGAGCGGGCATTGAACTGCTGCTCATAGCGATGGGCCAGATAGCGGTTCAGATCCCCGTGGGACGCCTTGAGTATGTTGATTTCCCCTTGCGCGTCCAACCATTTGGCGTAGGCCATGAGGTCCTGCCGATAGGAATTGAGGGTGTTGTCACTGAGTCCCCGTTCCAGCCAACAGGCGTCCAGGTACTGATTCACCAGGCTGGTGGAATCGGTCAGGCCCATAAATGCAGTCAACCTTGATCAAAAGTATGATCAAAAGCATATCAAATACCGGGCTTCATAACAGAGGGTACTAAGAAAAAACGGGGCCCAGGAACTGGGCCCACAAGGGCTAATCCGCCTCGCAAACCGCGGATAAAAAAGGAGAAATCAGGAGATTGAATGCGCCACGAACAAGAATTACGACCAGTGCGGAAACCAGAATCACGAGTGTTACAGCTTTCATAGAGGACCACCTACTGCGTTTCTTATTGTTGTAACTCCATAATACGCCCGCTTGATATAACTACAATGCCGCGACACAGCATTACAGCGCAACCACACAGTCGGGCAACAATTTATAGGATCAAGTTACATTTCCTCCCCCTGAACTACACTTTCAATAAGATAGATTCAAGGAACCGAACCAGGAAACCATGCCCCTTCTAGTTGTGCTGCTTTTTATGTTGTCTGACCCGGCACTGGCCAACGTGGATGTTGGCGGGACAGCCTTCGGTTCGGCGGCGGTCACCAGCTCCATTCGCTTTCTGGAGGATGCCCCGGGTCAGCTCCGGTTGCAGGACATCCTCACCATTCCGGACAACGACTGGAAGCGCAATAACGGGCAGCACTTCTCCCAGGGTTACAGCCGCTCCGCCTGGTGGCTAAAGGTTCCCCTGTCGAACTCAGCCCCGGCTACGTTCACCCGGTATCTGGAGATTGCCTACCCCAACCTGGATCAAGTTCAGGTATTTGTAGTGGCCGGCGAACACACCACGACATTCAACCTGGGGGACAAACTGCCCTTTCACCAGCGTCCCATCAAATCCAACCATTTTGTGATTCCACTCCGCTTTCCGCCCGACAGCCGGCAGGATGTGTATCTACGCATTCGCAGCGACAGCGCGGTGCAGGTTCCGCTGACACTGTGGGAGAAGCAGCACTACTATGACTGGACGCGGGTGGAGAGCCTGTTGCAGGGCTTTTATTTCGGTGTGATGGCGGTGATGACCCTGTACAACCTGTTCGTCTTTCTGGCGGTACGGGAACGCAACTTCATCCTGTACGTGTGCTTCGTCTCCTCACTGCCGTTGTTCATTGCCGGATTGAAAGGCTTCAGTTTCGAGTATTTCTGGCCCAACCATCCGCAACTGAACGATCACGCCATCGTGGTGCCACTGTGCCTGGCGCTGTTTTTCGGCGCCGTGTTCACGGAGAGCTTTCTTAAGGTCAGACAACTGGGTCAGTGGGCCGTGACCCTGTTTCGTATCCAGCAGATCAGCATCCTGGTCATGTTGCTGGTGTCGCTGGTGGTGAGTTACCCAAGCGTCATCCGGTTGCTCATTCCCATGGCAATTCTGTCCTGCTGCCTGGGCCTGGTGTTCGGCCTGCTGATGTGGAATCGGGGCGGCCTGGCTGCCCGCTACTACACCGTGGGCTGGTGTGCCTTCCTCAGCGGTGGCCTGGTGCTGGGCCTCAACAAACTGGGCCTGGTCCCCACCAATGTCTTCACCGAAAACACCTTACAGGTGGGATCCGGGGTGGAGGTTATCCTGCTGTCATTCGCGCTGGCGGCAAGCATCAATGAGGAGCGACGCCTGCGCTCCGAAGCACAGAGTGAAGCGTTACGCGGGGAACGGGAAACCCGGATGGCGCGGGAGCAGGCCCTGCAGATTCAACGGCAGGCCACGGAAGAACTGGAATTCAAAGTGCAGGAACGCACCACAGAGCTGGAACATCTTAACCGGCAGCTGTCTGAGTTGAGCGACACCGATCAATTGACCGGTTTGAAAAACCGACGTTACCTTGACCGCGTCCTGCTGGAGGAACTCACCCGCTGCAGGCGCTATGGGCGAGGCTTGTCCGTCATCCTGCTGGATATCGATCACTTCAAGCAGTTTAACGATCAATACGGGCACATGGTGGGAGACGATTGCCTGAAAGCAGTGGCGAGTGTATTGGCGGAGAGTGTGCGGGAGGGCGTGGATTGGGTCGCCCGTTACGGCGGTGAGGAGTTTTGCATCCTGCTGCCGGAAACATCCCTGACTTGCGCACAGGCGGTGGCAGAGCGACTGCGGCAGGGGGTCTACAACATGCCATTCAAGGTGCGGGACACGCAGGTCACTGTTTCGATCAGCCTGGGTGTCACCGAGGTGCACCCGGACCAGGAGCCCACACCGGAACAACTGATCGCGCAGGCCGATTCCGCGCTGTATCAGGCCAAACAAAACGGACGCAATTGCACCGTGCTGGCGGACAACAGAACATCCGCTGCCAAACCGACAACAGGCTGCCACCACGGCAGAAGGCTGGGATAGGGAATAATGAACAGATCAGGGCGGATCGCCAACCAAACCGGTGCCGGACTATGGTGTACGGTATTGCTATTGCTGATGTGGATCCTGCCGGGCACCACACCGGCGGCCGAAGCGTTCCAACTGCAAGCCACCGTTCAGCAACAGCCGTTGGCGGGTTATCTGTATTATGTCCAGGATACGGCAAGCGCCCTCACCATTGAGGATGTAAAAAACCTGCCGGCAGAAGCCTGGCAGCATAACACCCGGCAGGCGTTCAACCACGGTTACAATGACGCCACCTGGTGGCTGCGAGTCACCATCAGCAACCGGGACAACGAGCGCATAAACCGTCTGCTGGAAATCAGTTACCCGGTACTGGACTATCTGACGGTGTTCATCATCGACCAACAACAGCAGCAGGTGCTGCATCTGGGCGACAAGCTACCGTTCGACCAGCGCCCCATCAATCACCGCAATTTTGTAATCCCCCTGCAATGGCAGGCACAGGAAACCCTGACCCTGTACCTGAGTGTGCGCAGCTCCAGCTCTATTCAGGTGCCACTGACCCTGTGGGAAGAGCACGCGTTCTTCAACTATGACCGCACCCAAACCCTGATCCACGGTGTCTATTACGGCATCATGTTTGTGATGGTCATGTACAACCTGTTCGTGTATCTGGCAGTGGGCGAACGCAACTACCTGTATTACGTTTTATTCGTCTGCAGCATGCCTTTGTTTCTGGCCAGCCTCAGTGGTTTTGCCTTTCAGTACCTGTGGCCCAACTATACCCAATGGAACGATCAGGCCATCCTGGTGACCTTGTCGGCGGCGGTGGCCTTCGGCTCCCTGTTCACCCATAACTTCCTGCGTCTGTATGAACTGCGTGGGCCCATCCGCTACCTGGGATACGTGTGTGCCGGGGGTGCCTGCGTCATCATCATCATGGCACTGCTGCTGCCCTACAACATTGTGATTCGCACCCTGATCCCCTTTGCCGGCGTGGTCTGTTGTTATGTGTTTTCCAGCGGGGTGTTTCGTTGGTACAGCGGTGGCCTGTCAGCGAAGTATTACACCATTGCCTGGAGCTCTCTGCTGGGCGGCGGCATCCTCCTGGCCCTCAGCAAATACAATTTTCTACCCAAGAACCTGTTGACGGATTACGCCACCCAGATTGGCTCCGCCCTGGAAGTCACCCTGTTATCCTTCGCGCTGGCTGAACGCATCAACCAGGAAAGGCGCATGCGCTTTGAAGCCCAGCAGGATGCGCTGAACACCGAACGGGAACTGCGTCACGCCCGGGAACAGGCACTGGAAATCCAGAAACAGGCCACCGACTCGCTGGAACAACGGGTGCAGGAACGCACCCGGGAACTGGAGCAACTGAACCGCAAGCTGGAAGAGTTAAGCGATACCGACCAGCTCACCGGGCTCAAAAACCGGCGCTTTCTGGATCGGGTACTGGAAGAGGAATACGCGCGCTGCTGTCGCTACCAGCACTCCATCGCCGTCCTGCTGATGGACATCGACCACTTCAAGCAATTTAACGACACCTATGGCCACCTGATCGGCGACGAATGCCTGCGGGAAGTGGCCCAGGCCATCCGCCGCGGTCTGCGCTGGCCCAGTGACCGCCCCACCCGTTACGGCGGTGAGGAATTTTGCGTGTTGTTACCGGAGACCGACGAGGAAGGTGCCCTCACCGTGGCGGAAAGAATTCGCGAATGTGTGGCAACCATGGAATTCACAGTGAAAGACGCGCCGGTACCGGTGACGGTCAGCATCGGGGTGATGGTCACCGTTCCCACAACAGACGACCATTTTACCAGCATGCTGTCACGGGCGGATGAGGCGCTCTATCAATCCAAAGCCGACGGCCGCAATCGGGTCACACTGTATCAGCGCGGAGGGGACAATCCCCCTACGACTCTGGCTTCCAGTGCTCCGCCCCAACATAAATAAGCTGCAGTTGGCGCGCCAGTTTGTTTTCAAAATCCTGGCGGGCCTGAGAGCTGACATCCGCCAGATCCAGCAATTGCACCGTGGCAAACGCCATCACCGAGATGGTGAGGTCCGCCAGCACATCCATCATGGTGGGGTCCAGATGCGGGAGCAGATTGAAGCGCTGCAGATCCGCCACCAGCTCCTTGGCGAAGTATTGCAGCTCGCTGCGCACCGCCTGGCGGATGATCATTGAGCCCCCGGTCATGGACTGGGACATGAACATAAAGAACACCCGCTGGGTCACCACATACTGACAGTACTGCTGCACGGAGTCGCGGATGATATGTTGGGGGTTAACGCGGTTTTGGCGCACCTCCCGCATCAACTGCCGCAGCACCAGGCTCAGCTCATCCACCAGGTTCAGGGCCAGATCATCCAGATCCTTGAAATGCCGATAGAACGCGGTGGGCACCACGCCGGCCCGCTTGGCGACCTCCCGAATACTCAAACTGGAAAAATGCTGACCTTCCTCAACCCACTCCAGCGCCGCATTCATTAAGGACTGCCGGGTCTGTAACTTCCGTTCCTGACGGTTCTTCATTCTTATAAGCCCACCTCATGTCAGTGCGCAATTGTACGCCGAAGCACACCAACATGACCAGATTTCCGCCTCCGATTATCCGCTTCACCGGCTACAAAAAGCTCCATAAAACCTTTTTAGGTTTACACATGAACACTATTTTACAAATCATATATATCTGTTTTATATGCATTTATTATCCATAATGATAATTTCAACACAATCCCTGTTGACACTCGTTTTTCTTATAGTGCACACTTGTACACAGTTACCGAGAGGGAGGCACAAGCATGCACTCAACGACAAGCAAATTCCTGAAACAGGCCCGCACCTGGATCAACAGCAGTCTGTTCAATACCAACCGGGCCGGTGAGTATTTCGAATATTTGCTGGAAGGGGTCGACCCCATGTGGTCTGCCCTGGAGTGCAAGGCCAAAGTGGTGGGCGTCAAACAGGAAACCGCCGACACCAAAACCTGGACCCTGCAACCCACAGACGACTGGCAGGGGTTCCGGGCGGGCCAGCACATCCACATCACACTGAGCATCAACGGCGTGCTCAGCACCCGCACCTTCACCATTTCGTCCTCTCCCTATCAGTGGCGCACCGATGGCACCCTGTCCATCACCGTCAAGAAAGTCCCCAACGGCAAAGTCACCGGCTGGATGCACGAACACCTGGGCACCAATGACGTCATCAGCATCAGTCAGGCCGCCGGGGATTTTGTCCTGGAGCAGGAGATGGACGGCAGCGTGGGATACATTGCCGCCGGCTCCGGCATCACCCCCATCATGTCGCAATTGCGCTGGCTGAGCGCCAATCAGATGCCCGTTGCGGCCAAACTGTTGTACTTCGCCAACACCCGCCAGGATTTTATCTTTGGCAGCGAGATCCTTGCGCTCACCCAGACCAACCAGCGGCTGTCCAGCCATCTGATCGCCAGTTATGACGACAGCGACAGCCAACACAAACTGCCGCAAGCCCCCATCTGCGCCGAGCACATTGCCGCGCTGCTGGAGAGCCAGCCCCGCAACATTTACCTGTGTGGCCCGCATCCATTCCGCGAGATCGCCAAATCCCTGCTGCAGGAGGCGGGCTTTGACCTCTGCCGGGTCCACGAGGAAGCCTTTGGCCTGCCGCCCCTGAAAGTGGAAGCCGGGGCACCGGTTACCGTGCGCTTCACTGACAGCGCCACCGAAACCACTACCGATCAGCCAGCCACTCTGCTGGACATGGCTGAGAATGCAGGCCTGAGCCCAACCGCCGGTTGCCGCATGGGCATCTGCTACACCTGCAAGTGCAAGAAAAAATCAGGACAGGTGCGCAACGTGGTGACCGGAGAGCTCTCCGGCAATGCAGAGGAAGACATCCGCATCTGCATCTCCACTCCTGTCAGCAACGTCGACATCGAACTATAAGGACGAGGTAGCCAACATGACCACCGCGACGCAACCGAACGTAGAACAATTACGACCCGAGAACATCAGCTTCAACGCAGCGCAAGGCAACCAACGCCTCACCCAGGAGCAATTCGCCAGCCTGCAGAAAGATTTCGACGATCTGCGCGCCGAGATCGTGGCGGACCTGGGGCAGTCCGACGTGGACTACATGAAGAACATCATTCGAGTACAACGCTATCTGGAAATCGCCGGACGCACCCTGATCCATTTCAGTTTTACCCCCGTGCCTTTCATGCTGGGCGTGGCGGCGCTGTCGGTTTCCAAAATCATGGACAACATGGAGATCGGCCACAACGTCATGCATGGCCAGTTCGACTGGACCAACGATCCCAAACTGCACTCCCGCAATTTTGAGTGGGATACGGCCTGCGATGCCGGCTCCTGGAAGCGCACCCACAACTACGAACATCACACGTTCACCAACATCATCGGCAAGGACCGTGACTATGGTTATGCCGTGTTGCGCCTCTCCGACGACACCCCCTGGCACCCACTGCGCAGCATCCAGATGGTGTACTTCGCGGCTTTGAGTATTTTCTTCCAGTGGGGTGTGGCACTGCACGAGCTGGAGAGCGAGCGTTTACGTGACGGCACGTTCGATCTGGAGGAAAAAAAGCCCTATCTGAAAGGCCTGTTCCGCAAAGGTGCCAAGCAGATATTCAAGGACTACGTATTCTTCCCCGCCCTGGCCGGCCCTTTCTTCTGGAAAGTCATGCTGGGAAATGCGCTGGCCAACCTGGGTCGCAACCTGTGGGCTTCGGCCATCATTTTTTGCGGCCACTTCACCGAACAGGCCCAGGCGTTCACCGAAGAAGAGTGCGAGAATGAAACCAAAGGGGAATGGTATTACCGTCAACTGCTGGGCTCCAGCAACCTGGAAGGTGGCAAACTGCTGCACATCATGAGTGGCCACCTGAGTTACCAGATCGAGCACCACCTGTTCCCCGACATTCCGGCCAACCGCTACGAGGAAATGGGCCCCAGAGTACAGGCGATCTGCGAAAAATACGGCCTGCCCTACAACACCGGCCCGTTCTGGAAGCAATACGGCACCGTGTTGCAGCGGGTCTGGAAATACTCTTTTCCCACCAAAGCAAAATGATGCCTTCCGGTTGTTCCCCATTAATGCTATATGAATGGGGAACAACCGGAACACAGGAAGCTGCAACATGGGATTATTGAACAAAGTCGAACTGCTGAAGGACATGATTCAAACCGCCATCGACAATGGCGCCCGCACCGTGGAGGATGTCCACAAGTCCATCGCCGACATGCCCTTTGAAGCGCTGGAGCGGTCAGGCCTGCTGGACGAGGACCGCCAAAAGCTGCGCGACAAAAACCAGCAGACCATCGGCATGGTGTACGAGAAAATCCGCGAAATAAACCAGAAAGTGGGTGAGCTGGCCTCTGATATGTTCGAAACCCTGGAGGATGGACAACATATATCCAAAGTGATGGATGAAAACGAAAAAAACACACGCCAGTGACCCCCATACCTAGCTGCAACGATCACCCCATCCCGGTCGTTGCGGCAATTTAGCCCCTTTTTGTCCTTATAACCGTCAATAACTTTTTGCCCTATTCCAATAAGTCCACTATATTCCCATGTAACGCGCGCCGACCGGCACATCCCGCTGCAACATCAGGCACGCCACACAGAACAACTCACGCAACTGCAGAACAATAAAAGGCATAAGGTAGCGAGGAACTCCCCATGAAAAAAACGCTGATCGCCGCAGCCATGGCCACGGGGCTGGTATGTGGCTCCCATCAGGCTCTGGCTGATGATTTGTATATCGGTGCTCAATACAACCTTTACACTTTCAGCACGTCTGACCTGGATGATCTGGAACCGGATGGCCTGGCCTTCATCATTGGCGGCAGCCTGAATGAGAACTTCCAGCTGGAAGGTCGCTTTGGACGCAGCCTGAGTGACGACAACGTCCCTGGCGCAGCACTGAAGGTGGACGAGCTGGTGGGATTCTACGTTAAAGGCGGCATGACGTTCGCGGATATGGTATTCCCCTATGTGATTCTGGGTTACACCAAAGTGGATCTGGAATTCTGGGGCGAGCCCCTGGATTACACCGAATCGGATCTATCCTACGGTGTGGGCGCCGATGTGGCTCTGGGGGATTTTAGCGTTGGCCTGGAATGGATGATGCTGCAGGATAAAAGTGATTATGAGCTGGAAGGCCTGAGCCTGTCGGGTAAATGGCGTTTCTAAGCCACCCAGAACCCAGCCCAAGGCCGCATCTCGCGGCCTTTTTTATGGGCGCAACCCTATGCTGTCATCCTGCCTGATGTACAATCAGGCACACCTCAACCACTGTCGGCGAGCAGTATGACCCAACCGGATGAGCGCCCGAAAAAACTGGCCACGCGATTAGCCCCGGTGCTGGAGCAACTCCAACGCCAGACCGTGGTGGAGAGCGTCACCCATCGCCAGCAACAGCAACGTGCCGACCTGATCGAAAACCTGGTGCAGCGGCAGCAACGGGCGGCACTGGTGCGGGAATTGAACAAACTCAACAAAGCCGACATCGGCCACCTGCTGAATATGCTGCCCGCGGACAAACGGCATACCGTGTGGGCGGAACTGCCCAATGCCACCGCGGCCGGGGTTCTGCTGGAGCTGAACGACGCGGTGGCCGAAGACCTGATTGATCTCACCGCTGTGCCACGCCTCCTCAGCATCCTGGAATGCCTGGACAGCGACGAACTCACCGAGATTGACGACCTGATTCCTGCCGCCATCCTGCAACAGGCTATCAACGCCCTGGAAGCCAATGAACGCCGCTGGGTGACTCAGACCATTGCCTACCCGGAAGGCACCGTGGGCGACAACATGAGCCGGGACAGCCTCACCATCGCTGAGCAGGCCACCATCAATGAGGCCATTGAGCGGGTGCGCTCCGCCCCGGAGCTGCCACCCCAGACCGACAAGCTGTTTGTAATCAACCGACATCGGCAACTGGTGGGCATCGTGCCGCTGGTGGAACTGATGCGCCACCCCGGTGAGGTAATGATCCGCGACTGCATGGACACCGACGTAGTGAGCTTCGCCCCCAACGACGACGCCGAGGATGCGGGACAGGCCTTCGAGCGCTATGACCTGATCTCGGCCCCGGTGGTGGACGAGCAACGCCGCCTGATCGGTCGCCTGCGAGTGGAAACCATCATGGATTATCTGCGGGAAGTGGCGGAAAGCCAGGCCCTGGCCAAGGAAGGTTTGAAGGCCGATACCGACCTGTTTGGCCCCATCCTGGAAGGCGCCCGGGAGCGTTGGCCCTGGCTGGTGATCAACCTGTTCACCGCCTTTCTGGCCACCCGTTTTATCAGCCTGTTCGAAGGCACCATTGAACAGCTGGTGGCACTGGCCACCCTCATGCCCATCGTGGCCAGTGTCGGCGGCAACACCGGCAACCAGACCGCGGCGCTGGTGATCCGGGGCCTGGCCATGGAACAGATTCAAGCGGGCAACCTGGGCTATGTGTATCGCAAGGAACTGGTCATCAGCCTGCTCAACGGCACCCTGTGGGGCTCCCTGCTGGGTGTGTTCGCCTGGCTGTTGTATGGCAATCCCCTGCTGGGGGCGGTGATGATGGCCGCGGTCACCCTCAACCTGCTGCTGGCAGCTCTGATCGGCATCAGCGTCCCCCTGCTGCTGGACCGTCTGCACAAAGATCCTGCCATGGGCTCCTCGGTAGTGCTGACATTTGCCACCGACAGCATGGGCTTTTTCCTGTTCCTGGGGCTTGCCACCCTCATCTTGGTCTAACCTTAATCCATACGTTTTCACTTTTTTTTAAACCGGATTAGGTAACTCATCAGCATGCTGAATAAGACCGTCTTCTTCCTCGGCTTGGGATTGGGCTTGGGATTGGCCATCGCACGCAGCACTGCCATGGCCGACACCTTTGACGATGCGGTTGCGCTGTATCTGAAGGGGTTTGATCACTGCACAGAAGCCAAGGATGCCCTTACCGCAGGCAACCTGAGCCAGGCCAGCCGCGCCCTGCAACAATATGAAACCCTGAAAGCACGGGCGGTTGGCATCAACAACACCATTCTGTCCACCAACAAACGCGGCATGGACAGCAACCTGAAGTTCTGCGAGCGGGTGTCCAAGGATATCGAAATTGAGCTGGGCACCCCCATCCTCAACCGCGCCATCGCCGCCTGCGATCAGGCCCAGGCACAGTTAAGGGCCAAGCAACCGGAGCAGGCCAAAGTCAGCTATCAGCAATTCGTTGAACTCAAGCAGGAGGCACTGACCACCTCCCCACGCCTGACCGACCAATTCAGCACCCGCAACCAGATCAGTCGATGCGAGCGCCTGGAGAAAAAGATCACCGGCTTCAGCCAGAAACAGGAAGCCCTGACTGCGGCCATCGACACCGTGGTGGAGGAAAGCGAAGCGTACAATGCTGTGTGCCAGAACGCATTGCAGGGACTCACCGCCAACCCCGGTGATCGCCGCTCCCTGGACGATGCCAAAGCCGCCCTGGGCAGCGCCCGCCAACATCGCGCTGCGGTCATGACCGAGACCCTGGCGCTGGCAGAGCTGGAGGCCAACCCGAACCGGCCGGAAAAATCCCGATCCGACCAAAACCTGGCGGCAGGCGACCGCTGCATGACCAGCCTGCAGCAGAGGGTGGATGTCAGCGAGGCCAGCCTGCAACAGGCCCTGGTGGAGTTGAATGAATACGACAGCCGACTTTCCAAGGGCATCGAACAGTGCCGCTCGGCACAAAGCCAAACCGTCGCCCAGGTGACACAGGAAACGTACGCCGTTGCCCGTGGGCAGTACGAATCCGCCGTGCAGACGCGCAACGCAGTACGCACGGCCCTCAACAAAAGCCAGTCTTACCAGGGTAACCAAAGCACTCCGAAAGCCCGCCAGATCGACGACAAATTAGGCAAACTCAACCGTTGTCTGGAAACCACCCGCAGCCATGTCAGCGAACTGTTCGCTGCCCTGCCCCTGACCAAGCCAGCCACCCCCGCAGAGGCCAAACAAACGGCCGCCGGCAAGAACGGCGGCGTGCCCCCGAAAAAGATCAGTGGCAGCATCAAAATGCTGGATACGACGCCGGAATTCGTGCTGGCCTACATGATGGATGGCTCCGCTCCGGACGAAAACCTGGAAATCACCATCGACTCCGCCGGCTTCGACCACCCTGTGTACATCGTGGGCAACGGCGACACCTTCCGCATCAAGAGCAAGGATTTTTCACCTCACCGCATCCTGGCCACCAACGACCTGTTGAATTTCTCGGAGAGCCTGGCCCGGGTGCAATCCCGACAGTCCCGCACGGCCCGGGTCACCTGGCCTGCCAACACCCTGGTGCAGATCCGCAGCGACCGCGGCAATGTCATCCCCAGCTACATTGCCAACATCGCCTCCAGCCGCTATCAGCTGATCATGTTCGACTTCGGCTCCGATACCGTTAAATTTGAATTGGAGAACCCGAGCGAAGCCGCCAAGGGCTTTCTGCTGATCCCCGGGTTTGACCCCCTGGAAATCAATTTGTCGGAAGGGGAAATCAAAAGCCTGGCGCTGACCCGGGACAAAGAGCCCCGCGGCAGTGTGCTGCTCAAAGGACTGTAAGCAAGCACTCTGAGCCCGCCCCTAGAATTCATCCGCACCGAGCGTGAACAGATCCGAAGCCTCAGTCTGCAGTGTGGCCAATAATCCTTCCACCTGCGGCAGAACGCGATTGAAATAGAACAGCCCGGTTTTGAATTTCGCGCTGCTCTCCTCAGCCCGCTCCATCATCCGCAGCCACATATACCCATAGGACACATAGCCTGCCACATGCAGATAGTCGCAGGCGGCGGCACCCAGCTCCCGCGGGGAAGCCTTGCCCCGCTCCAGCAGGCGACGGGTAAGCTGCTGCAGCTGCGCCACCCGGGTGCGCAGTGCGTGTGCCGCGCCCTGCAGAGAACCCGCATCCGAGCCCTGCTGGACCGCGTCCGCACAGCGACGGATCTCCTCCAGATAGGCTTCCATCCATTCGCCGTCGTTGCTGAATACCTTGCGCTGCAGCAGATCCAGGGCCTGGATACCATTGGTGCCCTCGTAGATCTGGGCAATGCGGGCATCCCGCACCAACTGCTCCTGCCCCCACTCGCGGATGTAACCGTGGCCGCCCAGCACCTGTTGTCCCAGCACCGTGCACTCCAGTCCCATGTCGGTAAAAAACGCCTTGGCCAACGGCGTCAACAACGCCACCCGGGCATCCGCCAATGCTTTTTGCTCATCCGTCGGGCCATGTTTCGCTGCGTCCAGCTGTAAGCCCAGATAAACCGCAAACGCCCGCCCCGCTTCCGTCAAAGACTTCATGGTGAGCAGCATGCGGCGCACGTCCGGATGCACGATGATTGGCTCTGCTGCGGTTGGCGGCTGACCCGGCCGGCTGTCACGCCCCTGCAGCCGCTCCCGGGCATAGTCGCGGGCGGTTTGATAGGAGGCATCGCCACAGCCGAGCCCCTGAATGCCGATGGACAAACGCTCGCAGTTCATCATGGTGAACATGCACTGCAGCCCGCGATTGACCTCTCCGACCAGATAGCCACGGGCCCCATCAAAATTCATGACACAGGTGGCAGAGCCCTTGATGCCCATTTTGTGTTCCACCGAACCACAGGTCACCCCGTTCAGCGGACCCAATTCCTCCCCATCCAGCAGCGCATATTTCGGCACCAGGAAGAGGGAGATCCCGCGGGAACCGGCCGGCGCATCCGGCAGCTTGGCCAGCACCAGATGGATGATGTTGTCCGCCAGATCATGGTCCCCACCGGTAATGAAAATTTTGGTGCCGGTGATGGCGTAGGTTCCATCCTCCTGCGGCTCAGCCCGGGTGCGAATCAGCCCCAGGTCACTGCCGGCATGGGGCTCAGTCAGGCACATGGTGCCACTCCAGCGCCCGCTGTACAGATGGGGCAGAAAGCGTTGTTTGAGCGTCTCGGAACCGTGGGCATCCAGGGCCAGACAGGCGCCGGCAGACAGCGCCGGGTACAGGTTGAACGCGCTGTTGGCGGCATACATCATTTCATCCACCAGCACCGACAGGGATTTCGGCATGCCGAGGCCACCGTAGCTCGGATTGCCGGTGAGCGCGGTCAACCCGGCAGCGCAGAATGCCTCATAGGCGGCGGCAAAACCGTGCGGCGTGGTCACCCGGCCGTTATCCCACTGCACACCCTGCTCATCGCCGGTGCGATTCAGGGGCGCCAGGGTGGAGGCCGCCAGTTTGCCGGCCTCCGCCAACATGGCCCGGGCCGTGTCCGGGTCCAGCTGGCCGGCCAGCGCCGGCCACTGAGCCCAGTACCGGGGCGCCTCGAACACATCAAACAAGAGAAACTCCATATCCTGCAAGGGGGCCTCATATCCGGGCATAGTCACCTCTCCACCGTCAGTTTGTTAATTTTGCAAACAACCATTTCCGCAAATTATTGGAATCTGCCCGATCTATTGCAAAGAAAACCACCCAAAAACGTGCCCACCTGCAAATCCCTTTGCAAACCTTCATTAATTTTTGCAAACTTTGTGAATTCGCAAAATTAACAGAAACCGCAAATGAGACCCCGCATATGAGTCCGCGCAAACGTAAACTGTTCCTCGGTAGCAAGATCCGCCGCCTGCGGGAGCAGACTGCGCTGAGCCAGGCGGAACTGGCCAGCCGGCTGGGGCTTTCCGCCAGCTATCTGAACCAGATTGAGAACGACCAGCGTCCGCTCACGGTTCAGGTGCTGCTGAAGCTGGCGGGGGTGTTCGATGTGGACCTGTCGCATTTTTCCGAAGAGGAAGATGACCGCCTGGTGGCGGAGATCAAGGACTGCCTGGAGGACCCCCTGTTTGAAAATGAAAAATTGCCCCTGACAGAACTGAAGGAGATCGTCACCCGCTCTCCGGCGTTCGCCCGCCACTTCCTTAGCCTTTATCAGTCCTACCACCAATCCCAGCAGAACTACGTGGGGCTGGCGGAGGACGTCACCGGCGACGAGGCAGTGCGCTCCATCGAAGGCCCTCAGTTTCCCTACGAGGAGACCCGGGATTTTTTCTACTATCAGAACAATTATTTTGATGGTCTGGATCGAGCCGCAGAAACCCTCTTCACCACTGCGGGCATGAGCCGGGGCGGCGGAGAAAACCAGTTTATAGCGTACCTGAAGCAGCAACACGGCATTCAGGTGATCGTGGATGCGGACAGTGACCGCCTGCGCCAGTTTGATACCCGCAGCCGCCGTCTGACCCTGTCCAAGCTGCTGTCCCTGCGGCAGCGGATCTTCCACCTGGCCCACCAGATCTGCCTGCTGGAACAGGGGGCGCTGCTGGACCAGATCATCGCCAAGGCCCGCTTCACCAACCCGGAATCCAACGCCGTCTGCCGGGTGGGACTGGCCAACTACTACGCTGGCGCACTGCTCATGCCCTATGAGGATTTCCTGCGCAAAGCCCAGCAGGAACGCTACGACATCGAGCGCCTGCAGATCCTGTTCAACGTCAGCTTCGAGCAGGTCTGCCATCGCCTCAGCACCCTGCAACGGCCCACCGCCAAGGGCATTCCCTTTTATTTTCTGCGGGTGGACGCCGCCGGCAACATCTCCAAACGGCAGAGCGCCAGCAGCTTTCACTTCGCCCGGGTGGGGGGCGCCTGCCCCCTCTGGAATGTCCATGAGGCCTTTGCCCAACCGGGCAAGATTTTGCGCCAGGTGGCCCAGATGCCCGATGGCAAAACCTACTTCTGCATCGCCCGCACCGTCAGCCGCACCGAAGGGGGCTTTCTGATGCCACAGAAAAATTTCGCCGTGGGACTGGGCTGCGAGATTGCCCACGCGCCGCAGTTGATTTATGCCGCCGGCATCGACCTCAACGACAAAGAAGCCGCTGTGCCCATCGGGGTGAGCTGTCGGGTGTGTGAACGCACGGAATGCCCGCAGCGGGCCTTCCCACCCATCGGCAAGCGCATTCACATCAATGAAAATGAGCGGGAATTTTTACCGTATCGGTTTGAATCCTGACGGCTCTGAAGCCAGATAGCCCTGAAACCGGATGCCCCTGAAAATAGGACGGCATCACACCCGGGGCTCAGGCAGCATGGGAGACGTAAGCCTTCAATTCCGACTCGATGTCGTCCATGGCCACTGGCTTTTTCAGGTAACCATCCATACCGGACTGCAGGCACAGGCGCCGGTCCGCATCCATGGCATTGGCGGTGACGGCAATAATCGGCAAACTGCGCACCGGTTCGGCCATCTCCCGCATTTTGCGGGTGGCCTCAAAACCGTCCATCACCGGCATCTGACAATCCATGAACACCAGATCCACTGGACGTTGCCCCACCAGCTCCAACGCCTCTTTGCCATTGTTGGCCGTGATCACCTCACAACCCAGGCGCTTGAGATAGCCCTTGATGACCATCTGGTTGACCGGATTGTCCTCCACCACCAGCACCAACGGCACACGATCCAGCACCGCAACCCGGGGCTGCGTCTTATCCGGCGCCGGCGCCGACACCCGCGAAGACCGCAGGGGAAAACAAAACTCCACCGACAGGCCGCCCCCCACCCGGTTCTCCAGATAAATATGCCCACCCAACAGCTGAGCAATGGCCCGACAGATGGAGAGGCCGATCCCCATCCCCTGGAACTGCCGCCGGGACGAGCCATCCGCCTGCTGGAAGGGCTTGAACAATTCTTTGATCAAGAGGGGATCAATGCCCGGGCCGGAGTCCTGAATCACAACGCTGACCCGCTCTGCCGAACCGCGATACGCCGGAATCCTGGACACCGAGACCACGATCTCCCCCTCCGGTGAAAACTTGATGGCGTTGCTGAGCAAATGGCGAATCACATGCCCCACTTTCTTCTCGTCACACTCCAGCAACTGGTCCACCACCTCCTCGAAGCGGCATTCAAGCGTTAGCCCCTTGCTCTCCAGCTCCGGGCGGTAGGTGACGAGGAGCTTGTCCAGCAGCGGTCGCAGACGCACGGCCGCCACCTCCACCTGCTCCCGCCCGGACATGATTTCACTGAGTTCCAGAATATCATCAATGGACAGCATCATAGCCCCCGCAGAGCGGGTGGCGGCGTCCAGCCAGACCCGCTGATCCTCGGTCAGGTCCACCTTCGACAACAGGTTCAGCGAACCAATAATGCCGTTCATGGGGGTGCGCATTTCGTGGCTGATGGTGCCGAGAAATTCATCCTTCAGGCGGTTGGTGCGGTTGATCTCCCGCAACACCCGCACCGAGATAATCCAGGCCAGGAGTAACAGGGCCAGAATCACAAAGCCCCCCAGCAACGCCCCGAACAGATTGGCCTCTTTCACCGCCGCGTCGGTTTGACGGAGCAACAGAGCGAAGTTGGTCTGCCGCTCCACCAGGGTTCGATCGAGCACATCCATCAGGCCATCGTATATCTGGTGGGAACGGTCGATGCGCAACTGATAACGCTGCAACTCCCCGGGATGCTCAATCAGGTCCACCGCCAACTGGCGGGAGATATCATAATAATTCCGGTACACCCCACCCAGGTTCGCGGTAAAAACCTGCAATTCAGGATCAATCTCCGCAATGGCCTGCAAGCGGGCCTCCACCTGCCGGGACAACGCCTCAGAGTCCTCCACCAGGAAGGGGTCTTCCAGCGCCACCGCCGAGGTCATGGTCTCCCGAATGACCTGGATATCCCGCTTCAGGGCCTGCACCTGCTCGATGACCGGGTGCTGTCGATTCAACAACTCATCCAACCTGCGCTCGTTCTGGCTGGCCATGAACACATTGGCCAGCAGATAGCACAGAAACCCCAGGCCACCAATCAGCGCGATGGAAAGAATATGTAGGCGAATTTTGGCGTTTTGATTGAATTTCATTACGCACACCGAAAAACCCAGGCCCGCCGCCTGTTTACCCTCCTAAGTCTAGCAGCCCGTTGATCCTTATGCCGATTTCGGGGCCAGAATCACGACAGCACCGCTGGCCTTGTCTATTCTTGTTAGATCACCACTGCAAAACAGGACCCCTCGTGCGGATACTGCTGGGCCTCATTCTCATTTTCACTGCCTGCTCAAGCTATGGAGACCACAACTGGCAGTTCTCCGGCTTTGGCTCCCTCGGCGTCGGCAAAGTCAATCGCGAGGACTACCAGTTCGGGGAAGCGGACAACAACTGGGATTTCGACAACGACACCCGCCTGGGCATCCAGCTGCAGGGCAACCTCACTGAGCGCCTGGCGTTCACCACCCAGGTCTCCAGCTCCGGCCTGGCCCTGGGTGGGGAGGAGTCCTACAACCCCAAGCTGCAATGGCTGTTCCTCAGCTATCAGGCCACACCGGACCTGCAGCTGCGCCTGGGCCGCCTGCGCTCTTCCTATTACATTTATTCCGGCACCCGCGATGTGGGCTATTCCTACCCCTGGGCCCGCCCGCCCATTGACGTGTACACCTACCTGCTGCAACCCCTGGGCAACATCGATGGTGCCGACCTGCAGTACACCCTGGACATGAGCAATGACCTGGAGCTGGACATCCTGCTGTTTGTGGGAGAAGTGGAAGGCGAAATCCGGGACGTCACCGTGGAGTCCAACCCCACCTACGGCGCCACGTTTACCCTGAGATCCCTGGACTGGCTGTTGCGCTACAGTTTCCACATTGAACATACGGATATCAGGTCAGAAGGCCTGCAAACCGCGGTCGACTATTACGAGGACCTCAGCGAACTGACCGGCGACCCCATTTTCAACGAGATCGGCAGCGCCCTGTACGCAGAGGGCACCAATTACCAGTATCATGCCATCGGCGGCCAGTGGGATTTCAACAGTTGGGGCATCATTGCGGAAAAGTACTGGGTACTGGCACCGGACTCCGGATTCGCCAATGATTCCGACGGCTGGTATGTGTCCCTGCTCTATCACTACAACGAGTTCACCCCCTATACCGTCCTCAGCGCCTACGACAACACGCTGGATAAAGACACCCTGCCCCTGATTGATGAAGCCGCCGCCCAATACCCGTTTGCTGCGCCTCTGCTGGAGCAAACCCGCGCCGGCATCCAAAGCTTCAAAGCCAAGGAGCGCAGCATCACGCTGGGGGTTCGTTATGATTTCATGGCCAACACCTGCATCAAGTTTGAGGTCCAGTATTTCGATTTCCTGGCGGGCTCCACCGGCCAGGGCTTTCCCCTCAACGATGCCGACCCACCGGACAACGCCACCCTGATGACGATTGTGATGGATGTGGTGTTTTGATGATTCGGCCAATCAGACAACTCACTTTCCTGCTGGGGACCGCCCTATTGCTGATGGCGGTCCGCTGCCATGCCGACATCGTGGTGATCACCAATCTTGACAACCCGGTGACCAGCCTCAGCAACAAGGAAGTACGCCGGGTGTTCCTGGGGCGCCTGCACCTGTACCCGGGCACTGAACACGAGCCCCTGGCCATTGACCTGCCCCAGGGCAGCGATGCTTATCGGGAGTTCTATGACACGGTAATTGGCATCTCGCAGCCCAAACTCAAACGTTACCGCGCCTACTACCTGTTCAGCGGCAAAGGCAAGATTCCTTTTATGGTGGAATCACCCCAGGCCGTTATCGACTCCATTGTCAGCTCCACCTATGCCATCGGCTATCTGGTACAACCGGATGAAGAGCAACTAAACCGGGTTAAAGTACTGTACCGCCAGGCCACCGCGGAATAGCGCCCCCCAATCGAAGGCATTCCCCCTCTT
Organism: Ketobacter sp.; assembly: GCF_003671495.1. GTDB lineage: Bacteria > Pseudomonadota > Gammaproteobacteria > Pseudomonadales > Ketobacteraceae > Ketobacter. Next base: position 136,586 of record NZ_RCHN01000034.1, read on the forward strand.
GCAGGCATAAAAAAAGCGCCCCGAAAGGCGCTTTGATCTGCGAGTGGCTCGTATTAATTGAGCTTTTCGCGAATACGGGCAGACTTACCAGTACGCTCACGCAGGAAGTACAGCTTGGCACGACGCACGGCACCACGACGCTTAACAGTGATGCTGTCCACCAGAGGGCTGTGAGTCTGGAAAGTACGCTCAACACCAACACCGTTGGAGATCTTGCGCACAGTGAAACCGGAGTTCAAACCACGGTTACGCTTGCCAATCACAACGCCTTCATAGGCCTGCAGACGAGTACGATCACCCTCAGTTACCTTAACGTTGACGATCACAGTGTCGCCTACGCTGAACGTGGGCAGATCCTGTTTCATCTGCTCATTTTCGATAGCCTGGATGATTTTGTTTTTACCGCTCATGAGAGTTTCCTCAGTGTTCGCGCCAGAGGTAGGGTCCGGAGTGTGAATCACGGGACGCTACATACACGTCGTTAATAAAACCGTTCAGGACAAGTCGTGCTCATCCAAATATTCCTGCAACAGCGTTTGCTCCTCTTTGGAAAGCACTCTGCCTTCCAACAGATCCGGACGTCGTTGCCACGTCCGCCCCAGCGATTGCTTTAATCGCCAGCGCCTGATTTCACCGTGGTGCCCGCTCAACAACACCTTCGGTACTTCGCGCCCATCGCACACTTCTGGCCGCGTATAATGCGGGCAATCCAGCAAGCCCTGGAAGAATGAATCCTCCGCTGCCGAATCCTTGTGCCCCAACACCCCGGGCAACAGTCTCACGGTGGCGTCGATCATCGACATCACCGGCAGCTCACCGCCGCTGAGCACGTAATCGCCGATGGACCACTCTTCATCCACCGCCATTTCAATAACACGCTCATCAATGCCTTCATAGCGACCGCACAGGAACACCACCCCCTGCCGTGCACTGAATTCCCCGGCAGCGGCCTGATTGAAAGGCTTGCCCTGGGGCGACACATACACCACTTTCGGCTGCTCCACACCGACCCCCTGCAACCGGGCCCTGGCACTGGCAATGGCGGCCAACAGCGGCTCCACCAACATCAGCATTCCCGGCCCGCCGCCATAGGGGCGGTCATCCACCGTGCGGTGCACATCCTGGGTAAAATCCCTGGGGTTGGTATACCCCAGCGCCACCAAACCGTTCTTCACGGCCCGACCGGTTACCCCGTAGTCGGTAATGGCGGAGAACATCTCCGGGAACAGGGTGACGATTTCGTACCTGGCCAAACAGGTCACTAAAAATCCTTGTCCCAGTCCACGGTGATTTCGCCTTTTGCCAGATCCACCTGCTGAACCACCTCTTCCCAGATATAGGGAATCAGGCGCTCCTGACGATCCAGACTGTCGGCATCCCCTTGCACCACCAGCACATCATTGGCGCCGGTTTCGAACAGGTGACTGACTTTACCCAGACAGTCACCACTCAGGGTTTTCACCGTTAACCCCTCCAGGTCGGACCAATAAAAGTCCTCATCCTGGAGATCTGGCAGCTGTTCACGCTTGATAGCTAATTCACACCCAGTGAAAGCCGGCACCTGATCGCGATTGTCACAACCTTCGATCTTGGCCACCAGCCCCTTTCCATGCCGCTGAACACGCTCAACGTTAATGGGCTGCCAGTTGCCCTCCCGATGCAGCCAGAGAGGGTTGTAGTTTGCGAGATTGTCCATGGGCTCAGTGTGCGAGTAGACTTTCATCCAGCCCTTGATGCCATAAGGCCCAAGCAGCTTGCCTACCACCACCCATTCGGACATATCCACCACTGCTTAAGCGGCAGCAGCGGCTTTCTTGGCGTCTTTTACCAGGGCAGCGACACGATCGGAAGTCTGTGCACCCTGACCTACCCAGTGTTCAATACGGGCCAGATCCAGGCGTACACGCTCTTCCTGGCCCTTGGCCAGCGGGTTGAAGAAGCCGACTCGCTCGATGTAACGACCATCACGGGCATTACGGCTATCGGTTACAACCAGGTGGTAGAAAGGACGCTTTTTGGAGCCGCCACGAGTCAATCGAATGGTTACCATGTATCGTTTTCCTTCTTACAATCAATCTGTTCAGCGTTTTACAACGTAAAAGCAGGCTCCTGAATGCGCCCTTTGGCGTTCAGTAACCTACTGAATTATTTCGTCTTTTCGAGCCAAGAGGGGCTAAATCCACAGGCTCTCGCCCGTGCCACTGCCGGAAATTGAGGGTGTGCAGGACATGGGAGGCGCGTGATTTTAAGGGAATTCGGGGGGAAATGAAAGGGTTTTACGCGGGATGCCACAGCGGAGCCCGCAGACCCCGCCAGGCAACGGCCAGCTGGCCGGATTACATCTTGAACGGAGGCATACCGCCACCGGGCATACCGCCGCCGCCCATCATGCCTTTCATGCCCCGCATCATGTTCTTGGCGCCCTTGCCGGTGAGTTTCTTCATCATTTTCTGCATCTGCTTGTGCTGCTTCAGCACCCGGTTGATATCCGGGATCTGGGTGCCGGAACCGGCGGCAATGCGCTTCTTGCGGGAGCCATTGATCACATCCGGGAAGCGCCGCTCATGGGGTGTCATGGAATAGATGATGGCTTCCATCTTCTTCAACTCTTTATCCGCCACCCCGCCCTGCTGGGCCATCTGGGCCATACCGCCCATACCGGGCAGTTTGTCCAGCATGCCAGCCATGCCGCCCAGCTTCTTCATCTGCTGGAACTGCTCCAGCAGGTCTTCCAGATCGAAGCCCTTGCCTTTCTTCAGCTTCTTGGCCAGCTTGTCGGCCTTGTCCTTGTCCAGTTTGCGCTCGGCTTCCTCCACCAGGCTGAGCACGTCCCCCATCCCCAGAATCCGCGAGGCGATTCGATCCGGGTGGAAGGGCTCCAGGGCATCGGTCTTCTCACCCACACCGATGAACTTGATGGGCTTGCCAGTGATGTGGCGCACGGACAGGGCCGCACCACCCCGGGCATCACCATCGGCCTTGGTCAGCACCACACCGGTGAGCGGCAGCGCATCGTTAAAGGCCTTGGCGGTATTGGCGGCATCCTGACCGGTCATGGAATCCACCACGAACAGGGTTTCCACCGGGCTGATGGCACTGTGCAGGGCCTTGATCTCGTTCATCATATCTTCATCGATGGCGAGACGGCCGGCGGTATCGATGATCACCACATCCGCATGCAGCTTGCGGGCCTCCGCAATGGCGCGGTTGGCAATGTCGACGGGCTTTTCCTCAGTGCTGGAGGGAACGAACAATGCCCCCACATCACCGGCCAGGGTCTCCAGCTGCTTGATGGCCGCCGGGCGATAGACGTCAGCACTGGTCACCAGAACCTTTTTCTTCTCCCGCTCCTTGAGGTACTTGGCCAGCTTGCCTACGGTGGTGGTTTTACCCGCCCCCTGCAGACCGGCCATCAGCACCACTGCCGGGGGCTGCACATTCAGCCTGAGGGCGTCATTGGCATCCCCCATCATGTGCACCAGCTCCTGGTTCACAATCTTGATGAAGACCTGACCGGGGCTCAGGCTCTTCATGACCTCCTGCCCAACGGCCCGCTCTTTCACTTTGTCGACGAATTCCTTGACCACCGGCAGGGCGACATCCGCCTCCAGCAGGGCCATTCTGACTTCCCGCAGAGTTTCTTTTATATTGTCCTCAGTGAGCCGGGCCTTGCCGGTGACGCTGCGCAGGCTGTTACTGAGTCGTTCGGTCAGGTTATCAAACATAACGGTATCTTCATCGCGTACTAAAAACTTGAAACGGCAAGTATAACGCAGCCAGTTTCATTATTGACAGCCTTGTGAGAAACTTAGCCCCTACACGAAACGGGTAAGGAGCTAAAGCACGCCGTGAATTTGGCGATCTTTGCAGGCATTCTGGCTTGTCTGTGCTACGGCATGTCCACCGTACTAATCATAAAAAGCCTCAAGACGGATGTTCAGGTAAACCGCGCTTTGCTCTTGGGAATGGCCACAGCGGGTGGGCTTCTGCACCTTTACTTTCTGTTTGACGCGCTGTTCCAGGAGGCCGGAGTCCAGCTGGGCGTCACCACCATGGCTGCGCTGTTTTCCCTGGTCCTGGCGGCCACCGGCACCATCGTTGCCTATTACCGCCACATCGAATCCCTGCTGGCGCCCGCCTATCCGGTGGCCATCGTCGGCCTTTGTATCGCGCTGCTGTTCACCGATCACGGGCTCCCCAACCCCCACCTGAACACCGGGGTCATCGCCCATATCCTGCTGTCCATTTCGGCCTATTGTGTGCTGGCACTGGCGCTCTCCCAATCCATCCTGTTGTGGATTCAGAACTATCAACTGAAGCACCGCCACCTGCACGACCTGCTGACCCTGCTGCCACCCCTGCAAACCATGGAAAGCACCCTGTTCGATCTGATTTCCATCTGCATGGTGCTGCTGACCCTAGCCATCGGCACCGGCTTTATCTTTGTCAGCGATTTTTTTGCCCAGCACCTGCTGCATAAAACCGTGTTTGCCCTGGGTGCCTGGGCGGTTCTCTGGCTGCTGCTGTTTGGTCGCAACCTGTGGGGCTGGCGTGGCATGGTGGCGGTCAAGTGGACCATGACCGGTTTTGTCTTGCTCACCCTGGGCTACTTCGGTTCCAAGGTGGTACTGGAAGTGATTTTGGACCGCGTATAACGGGCTTACCTTTTGAACGACATCCCTATCTCCATATTGTTCGGCATCCTCGGCGTCCTGATCCTGATGTCCGCCTTCTTTTCCAGCTCGGAAACCGGGATGATGTCCCTCAACCGCTACCGGCTGCGCCACCTGGTGAAAAGCAAGGACCGTGCAGCCCTGCGGGTGGATAACCTGCTGAACCGGCCGGACCGACTGATCGGCGTGATCCTGATTGGTAACAATTTTGTCAACATTCTGGCCTCATCCATCGCCACCATCATTGCCATACGCCTGTGGGGAGACAGCGGAATCGCCATTGCCACCGCCGTGCTGACCCTGGTCATCCTGGTGTTCGCAGAGGTGACCCCCAAGACCCTGGCGGCCCTCAAACCGGAAGCGATTGCCTTTCCTGCCAGTCTGATTCTGCGCCCCCTGCTGGTGGTGCTTTATCCTTTTGTCTGGCTGGTGAACGCCATCAGTAACGGCCTGCTGCGTATGGTCGGGGTGAAAGCGGAGGAAATTGGCTCGGATCACCTGAGCCGGGAGGAACTGCGCACCGTGGTGACGGAATCCGGCGCGATTCTGCCCACCCGCCACAAAGGGATGCTGCTCAGCATCCTTGACCTGGAAGAGGTCACGGTGGACGACATCATGATCCCCAAGCATGAGGTCATTGGCATCGACCTGGATGAGGATACCGACGACATAATCAAGGCCCTGCAGTCCACCCAGCACACCCGGTTGCCGGTCTTCAAATCGGATCTCAACTCTCCGGTAGGGGTGTTGCACCTGCGCAAGATCAGTCGCCTGCTGATGGACGACGACCTGAACAAGGCCAAAATCATGCAGCAGGCGGTGGAGCCCTATTTTGTGCCAGAGGGCACCCCGCTCCACGTCCAGCTGGTGAACTTTCAGAAAGTGAAACGCCGTATGGGTTTTGTGGTGGATGAATACGGTGACGTGCAGGGCATCGTGACCCTGGAAGACATCCTGGAAGAGATTGTGGGGGAATTCACCACCGATTACGCCGCCAGCAGCCAGGATATCCACCCCCAGGAAGACGGCTCCTTCATTATTGATGGTCTGGCCACGATCCGCGACGTCAACAAGGCCCTGAAATGGCACCTGCCCACCAAGGGGCCCAAGACGGTGAACGGCCTGATCACCGAGCACCTGGAAACCATTCCCGAACACAACCTGTGCTTCACCATCGGTAACTACCGCTTTGAAACCATACAGATCAAAGACAATCTGGTGAAAACCGCCCGGGTGACGAACATGAAGCCCGCCCGCAAGAAAGCTACCCCTGCAGCAACATAAACACGCCGCCGCCGGCGATGGCCAGCACCAGCACAATACCGCCGATGATCATCCCGACATTGCTCTTGGGGGGCGGAGCGGACACCGCCTGCTCCACCTTGGCGTTGGTCTTGGGCAGACTGGTGGCGGCCGGTTTGGGAGGCGTTGGCGCCCGGGGAATCGGGGCTGCACGGAATACGGTGGCCTCATCATCGTCTTCCTCTTCCGGTACCGCCGCACCGGCTCCCAAGGGGCCGGCCACCAGAAAGGTAAGATGATCAAAGCTGATCTTGTCCCCCGGCTTCAGCACCTGTTCGCCAATGGTTTTGCCATTGACACAGGTGCCATTGGAGGACTGCAGGTCCACCAGGCGTAACACGCCCTGCTTGAGATTGATCTCGGCATGGCGACGGGACATGTGGGCATCACTGATCTGAATATCGCAACTGCTGGAACGACCGAACACCATGGAACCGTGAATGGGTATGCTCTTGCCTTTCAAAGGGCCCGACAACGCCATAATGGTCCATTCGCTGCGGGGGCTCAGCGCCTCTTTTTTGTCGGTAGCGCCCTGCTGCGGGTCCAGAATCATCAATTCCACACTGGCCACCTGGATGGCATCGCCGGAGCGCAGCTGGAAATTCGCCTTGATCTTGCTGCCGTTGACACTGGTGCCACGGAAGCTGCCCAGGTCGGTGAGGTAGAGCGCGTCGCCGTCCTTGCGGATTTCAGCGTGCTGGGGCTCAACACCCTCTTCTTTGATGACAATGTGATTTTTGGGGTCTGAGCCGATGGTGGTCACAGATTCCACCAGCCAAACCGGTGGCTGACGCTGATCCTTGAATTGCAGCTTTAACATAACCTCTGCGGCTCCCCTGTTACCGGCTGACTAAAGATAGGGTAATTCCATGAATAATAACAACAGTATAGATTGACTGCCCGGATTGCAAAGGCGGTCAGGGGCAGGCGCTGTCTGTCGGGTTCGATAAACTGTTTAACCGTCCCGGGAAAACAGGGAAGCAGGTCTCATTGCGCTTCATGAAGCTCCTCGCCCAGGAGATTCTGCAACTGACGTTCAGCCAGACGGACGGTGTTCTCCCCCTCTTTGATGGCTTCCTCGGCCCGGTAGAATTCCATCAACCCAATATGTGCCAGTCGCGGGGTAATCACCAGGTCCGCCGGGTCGCCGGCCATGCGGCTGCGGGTAATTCGATCCTGCATGATATTCAGGGACGTGGCCACCACCTCCATCACCCCGGGGGCGGATTCGGTATTGGCTGAGGTATCCCGCTGACCATCGCTGAACAGTTGCGATACTTTCTGGAAGAAGTCGGACTCTGCCCGGCGAATCTGCTTTTGCTCGGTGCTTTCCTCTGCACCGGAATCCTGAGTCTGTTCCACGAACTCATCGCTGGGGCGGCGGGAATTCCGCAGGTGCTTACCCACGATTTCCGCATTCAGGTTGACTGCAATCACCAGGTCCGCCCCCATGGCCCGGCACAGGGACACCGGCACCGGGTTGACCAGACCACCATCCACCAGAAAGCGACCGTTCTGGGCCTTGTAGGGGGTAAATAATCCCGGCAGGGAGATGGATGACCGAATGGCTTCCGCCAGATGGCCATGCTGCAGCCAGATCTCACGCCCGGTTTCCAGATCCGTGGCGACCGCGGCAAAGGTTTTCTGCAGCTGCTCAAACTTCAGGTCCGGCATGTGCTCATCGAAGAACTGGAATACCTTGCGCCCCTCGATCAGACCGCCGCTGAGCTTGACGTCCAACAGGCTCACCACGTCCCGCCAGCCCAGGCTCACCACCCAGTCTTCCAACTGCTGCAGCTTGCCCGCAGCGTAACAGCCTCCTACCAAGGCTCCGATACTGGTCCCCACCACCACATGGGGCTCGATGCCCATGGCGTGCAGCTGTTTGAGCACACCGATATGGGCCCAACCCCGGGCCGAACCACTGCCCAACGCCACACCGATTTTCATTGGAGGATTTGCAGATGGATTCATACCGTCTCCCGAAAGCAGATTGTGCGGAAACCGTTGTTGGGTGTGTGCGCTAAAAACTCACGTCCACTGCGTCTGCCGCCTGGCAGGCTTTGGTCACGGCAGACGGTACATCCTCCGCCAGAGCCAACGCTACACCCAGCCGACGGCTGCCGTTGATCTCAGGCTTGCCGAACAGGCGCAGCTGGGTATCCGGCTGGCGCAGGGCCGCCGCCAGGTTCCCATAACGCATGCACGTGGACTTGCCCTGCTTCAGGATCACCGCCGAGGCCGCCGGGCCGAACTGACGAATCACCGGGATGGGCAGGCCCAGAATGGCACGGGCGTGCAAGGCAAATTCAGACAGATCCTGGGAAATAAGGGTCACCAAACCGGTGTCGTGTGGGCGTGGGGAGACCTCGCTGAAGATCACCTCATCCCCTTTCACAAACAGCTCCACCCCGAACAGGCCGCGCCCACCGAGGGCTTCGGTGACGGCCGCCCCCACCTGCTGCGCTTTCTGCAACGCCGACTCACTCATGGGCTGTGGTTGCCAGGATTCCCGATAGTCACCGTCCTGCTGACGATGCCCGATGGGCTCGCAGAATGTGGTGCCCCCTTCGTGACGCACCGTTAGCAGCGTGATTTCGAAATCAAAATCCACAAAGCCTTCCACGATCACTTTACCGGCACCGGCACGACCGCCCTCCTGAGCATAAGTCCAGGCCGCTTCCACATCCGCGCTGGTCTTGACCGTGCTCTGGCCTTTACCAGAGGAGCTCATGATGGGTTTCACCACGCAGGGCAGTCCGATGCTGTCGATGGCGGCCAGATACTCGTCTTTACTGGCAGCAAAACGATAGGGTGAGGTTTTCAGGCCCAGCTCTTCGGCAGCCAGGCGGCGGATGCCCTCCCGGTTCATGGTCAACTGCGCCGCGCGGGCGGTGGGGACCACCGTGAAGCCTTCCTGCTCCAACTCCACCAACGTGGCGGTGGCGATGGCTTCGATCTCCGGCACAATGTAGTGGGGCTTTTCCTGCTCAATGACTGCCCGCAAGGCCGCCCCGTCCAGCATGGAGATCACATGACTGCGATGGGCCACCTGCATGGCGGGGGCATTGGGGTAACGATCTACGGCGATGACTTCGCACCCCAGGCGCTGCAGCTCAATCACCACCTCTTTGCCAAGCTCGCCACAGCCACACATCAACACCCGGGTGGCGCTGTCCGATAAAGGCGTACCAATGGTCGTCATAGGGGTTCCTTAAAATTTGCTCTGGCGCAGGCGCGCTTCCACATTACGCAGAATCGCCCGCTTGCCGTCGTTATCCACATAGCCCCACTGGGTGATCTCCTGGCCGGAGCGCAGGCAGCCAATGCAGACGTCGTCATCGTCCAGGGCGCAGACCCCCACGCAGGGAGACATCACAATGTCGGGTTTCACTTTACTACTGGAATCGCTCATCAACCTGAAAGTCCCGTTTGTACCGTTTGAAATTTTCCACGTAGTGCAGAGCGCTCATGCGGATGATCATTTCATGCTTTTCCGTCAGCTCTTTCACTACCTTGCCCGGGGATCCCAGCACCATGCTGTTATCGGGGATCACCTTGCCTTCAGGCACCAGGGCATTGGCGCCAATAATGCAGTTTTTACCGATCTTGGCGTTGTTCAACACCACCGCATTAATGCCGATCAGGGTGTTGTCGCCGATTTCGCAACCGTGCAGCATGACCTTGTGGCCCACGGTCACATTGCTGCCGATGGTCAACGGCACCCCGGCATCGGTGTGCAGTACCGATCCGTCCTGGATGTTGGTACCGGCACCAATGGTGATGGGGTCGTTATCCCCCCGCACCACACAGTTGAACCAGACACTGGCGTTGTTTTCCAGAATCACAGAGCCGATCACCGTGGCATTGTGGGCGACGAAGTAATCCTCGCCCCGAATTTCCACCTGTTTGTCACCCAGACGATAAATCATGCACGCCCCTCATTGTGTTGCATTTGGTGTTTGTAGCTGCGGCATTCTCAATTCGAAGCCGGTATCAAAGATCCGGTTGAAACAATCCGTGATGAAGTAGGCGGTCAGCCCCCAGATCACATAGCCGTCGTAGTTGTAACAGGGGATACGGTAGCGCACGCCCTGATATTCTTTTTCGGTGAAGTCCGGTGGCGGGGTTTCCAGAAAATACTGTAACGGCACCCGAAAAATGCTGTGGATTTCATCTTCGCTGGCCACCAGCTCCAATTGGTGGGGAATGATACCGATTACGGGCACAACTTTCAGTCCCATTTTGGATACGGAAAACGGCATGGGGCCCACCAGTTCCACCTGGTCCGGCGGCAGCTGCACCTCTTCGTAGCTCTCCCTGAGCGCCGTGGCGAATACGGACTCATCTTCGGGATCACACTTGCCACCGGGAAACGCCACCTCCCCGGCATGGCTGCTCAGGTGATCGGCACGCCGGGTCAGCACCACCTCCGGCGCGTTGCCGTGGTCGGTGATGGCAATCAACACCGCCGCTTCGGCCTCGGACAGCGCTCGTTCACCAGGATGATGCAACGGCGCCTGACTGCGAATGCGGGACAACCAGTCCATCGGGACTCCTTTTTCTGAAACTGACCTGACTTAATTCAAGCTGACCTGGATTACTTCATCTGACCTGACCGGGCGGGTACAAACCGGTCCGCCGACCCACCCGTCGATGCCTGCATCGACGGGGCATTCGCAGGTATCTGAAATTGATCAACAATTATTCCAACATGCCGGGAAATGTGAACGGTTTCAAGTGGCAAACCCGCCCATTTGAGAACGAAATAATCTATACCATCACAAAATCACTACGCACTGAAACAAAGCATACAGGGTGAATTTAAATGGCTGATTTTTCAGCCTTAGTTGCCAAGGTTATAAACAGATTCTGTTAATAACAGCCTGCCGGGCAGAGTTGGGGGGAAAGTTCAAGCCTATACAAGCGGGCGGATAAGGGTAGTATAGGATTCAGGGATTGCAAATTTTTATAACTTAATTAGTTATTGGGCATCCCACGCATTCTTACAATTTTCACATTGGGGGCAGGAAGCCAATACACCCAGGCGTGATTGGTTAGCTGAAAGAGGTACGACCCATGAGCTACGATTTACCGGAGTTCGACAAGCTTAGGGAAATGGCACAGCGTGATCCAGAAGCTTTGGAACGATTGCGAGTTGAACTGTGCGACCGCGTGATTCAGGAAGCACCCGAAAAATACCGTCGCAAGCTGCGCGGCCTGCAATTCCGTGTGGATATGGAACGCCGTCGCGCCAAGAGCCCCATGGCAGCCTGCATCGCCATTTCCGGCATGATGCACGACTCCTTTGATCGCTTGCGCCAGACCCTGAACGAAGCCGCTGGCAACGCGACCCCCGGGTATCTGAATACCCCTTCCCGGGAAGTGGAGGAAGGCAAGGTCTTACCGTTCCGCCGGGCCTGATAGCCTCCGTTATCCATTGGGATTCCGCTGACAGAAGCTTTATACTGGCCACCGTGTTCAATGGTGGTCAGTAGACAGATGAAATATTGTAGTGAGTGCGGGTCTGAAGTGTCTTTTACCATCCCGGAAGGCGACAACCGGGAACGCCACGTGTGCAACGAGTGTGGCATCATTCACTACATCAACCCCCGCATTATCGCCGGCACCTTGCCCACCTATGACGGCAAAGTATTGCTGTGCCGCCGTGCCATTGAACCACGCAAAGGCTACTGGACCCTGCCAGCCGGGTTCATGGAAAACGGGGAAACCAGCGCGCAAGCTGCGGCCCGGGAAACCATCGAAGAGGCCGAGGCCAGGGTGAACATCCACGGCCTGTACACCGTGTTCAATTTACCGCACATCAGCCAGGTCTATCTGTTCTACCGGGCCGAGGTGATTGACGGGCAATACGGCGTCGGAGTGGAAAGCCTCGAGACCCAACTCTTTGAAGAACATGAGATTCCCTGGCAGGAGCTGGCCTTTCCCACCATTCAGCGCACCCTCAAGCACTATTTTGAAGATCGCAAAAGCGACGTTTATCCCGTACGCAGCGAGGACCTGGTACCCCCCTACCGTAAACCCTGAGCACGAATTTTTTGCCCCCGTCGGCGGCCACCCCTGCAGGCCGCTGCTACACTCAATAAAGAAGCTGTACTGGGTTTTCGGGGCGCATGTTGGGCACAGGAATTTTTCTGAAATCACTTAGTTTTCTACTGACTCTTCTGCTGGTTTCAGTCAGTTATGCCTCCCCGTCGGTAGACCTGGCGGAATTGGGCTCGGTCGATCACAGTGATCGTTATTTCTCCCACCTGGAAGACGCTTCTTCCAGTCTGACCATCGACGGCCTGCTGGAGCAAACCTACGACGACCTGTTCACTCCAGGCTCTGATGAAGCTCTGAATAAGGGTTACTCCAGCTCGGCGTTCTGGTTACACGGGCGCTTTCACCTGGCGGCCGATGCTCCCCAATCCACGCGCTTTTTTGCATTGGAATATTCACTGCTGGATGAAGTGGAATTTTACGTGGTGCGCAACGGCAAACTGGTGCAGCAATGGCTGACCGGTGATGCCCGCCATTTTGATACCCGGCCCATGGACCACACCTGGTTCATCTTTCCCGTTGACTTCCAACCTGCGGATCAACTGGACATTTACATCCGGGTGAAAAGCACAAGCTCCCTGCGCATGCCCATCCGGATCTGGGAGCCCTCTGCCTTCTATGACCAGCAACGGCCGCGCCTGCTCACCGAGGGCACCTATTTCGGCATCCTGTTTTTGATGTTCTTCTACAATTTCTGCCTGCTGGCGACGGTGCGGGACATCTCCTATTTCTACTACATTGCCTACATCTTTTCCCTGGGGACATTCCAACTGTGTATGACCGGCTACGGGTTCGAGTACATCTGGCCGGAACACCCCCGCATCAATGAATTCATGCTGCCGTTTTCCGTCAGTGCCGTTGGTTTGTTCATCGTGGCATTTGGCATTCGAGTGATGGATCTGCAACGCAACTCGCAATTGATGTACTACCTGTGTTGCATACTACTGGTGCTGGAAGCCGCCTCGGCTCTGGTGAGCCTGGTGCTGCCCTACGAGGTGGTGATCCGCACGGTGATTGCGCTGGCACTGTTTGTGTCTGCGATCATGTTGGTCACATCGGTGCAGGAGAGCCTGAAAGGTAACTCCACGGCAAAATTGTTCCTGTTGGCGTACTTCACCCTGTTGGGGGGCGGTGTTGCCCTGGCCTTTGCCTCGATGGGTTGGATACCGGCCAATTTCCTCACCACCAATTCGTTTATGATCGGTTCCGCTGTGGAAATAGTGGTGCTGTCGTTTGCACTGGCAGAGCGCCTGAACCAGATCAACAAGGAAAAGGCCAAAAGTGAACGGGAAGCCAAACACTACCTGCAGGAAATGAACGACTACCTGAGGCAAACCAACCTGCTGAAGGATGAGTTCCTGGCCACCATCAGCCACGAGCTGCGCACCCCCATGAACGGTGTCCTCGGCTGCCTCCAGCATCTGCAGTACGGGGGCCATGCGGAATCCACCAACCCCTACCTGAATTTTGCCGATCGTTCGGCTCGCCAGATGATGATGATGGTGGACAGCCTGCTGGCCTACACCGAGTTGCAGTCTGGCAAACTCAGCATTCAGAACGAACCGCTGAAGATTCACGAACTGGTGGACCGCTCACACAAGCTATTCATCGACAGCTGCAAGAAAAAGGGCATTCAGCTTTCGGTCAGTATCGATGAGAACACCCCACTGATTCTGTTTGGCGATCCTGAACGCTTAAGCCAGGTGCTGAATAATCTGCTGGATAACGCAGTAAAATTCACCCATGAAGGCCAGATCGACGTGCAGCTGAGCAGCAGTGCCATCCAACCTGAAAGCCGACTGCTGCAACTGGAAGTCCGCGTTTCGGATACCGGCATTGGGGTTGAAGCCGACAAACAGGAGCAGATTTTTGAAACCTTTCGGCGCGGTGATGGCAACATCAAGCGAGGCTACGGGGGCTTGGGCATTGGCTTGAGCGTGGTGAAATCCCTGCTGGACAAAATGGGCGGCAGCATAAGCTTTGTGTCCCAACCTGGCATCGGTTCCACCTTTACCATTTCCCTCCCCTGCCACTACCAGACCAACGAACTCACCGAGCGCTACAACGAACATTTCAAAGCCCGTCAGCCTCAGCTGAAAACCCTCACAGTGCTGGTAGTCGAAGACAACCCGGTGAACCAACTGGTGGTAAAAGGTCTGCTGAAAAAATACGGCTATGAGGTGGTCAGCGCCAGCAATGGCGCCGAAGCCCTGGAGAAACTGGAGCGTCACAGAATCAATCTGGTGTTAATGGATTGCCAGATGCCGATCATGGATGGTTTTGAAGCCACCCGCCGCATTCGCAATTCCGATGCGGACTACCACAACATTCCCATCATCGCAGTGACCGCCAACGCCATGTCAGAAGACCGCCATCTGTGTATTCAGGCGGGCATGAACGACTACCTGTGCAAGCCCATTGATGCGCAGATCCTGAATCGAAAAGTGATTTACTGGGCCAACCGCCCCAGCCAAACCCGGGCCGCCATGTAAGCACGGAACCGGGTTCTGCAGATTCCCACTAAAGCTTTTCCAGCCTGATCACATCGTAGGCCGGCTCTTCATAAGGGTGAGCGGATTTCAGGGCCGCCACCGCCTTGCGAATCAAATCATCGTGGCACACCAGTTCCACGCGATACTCTGCAACGGTTTCCAGGTTACCGGTTGCACCGATGAACGGGTTGGCACCTGCCAACGGGCGAAACTGGCCCTGCCCCGGCACTTCCCAGCAACAGGCCTCGTAGTCGCCCATTTTCCCGGCACCGGTGGCAAACACTGCAGCTTTTACCGCTTCTTTGTGCTCCTCTGGAACAAAGAAAACCAGTTTGTACATCAGCCTGCCACTTCCGTTTGCAGGATATCAGCCGCCATGCCGGCGCCACCCTCTTTGCCATCGGCACCCAGGGATTTGAAATGGCAGGCTTTGCCGTTGTGGGCCTTGTACATTACAAAGTCGTTACCCCAAGGGTCTTTGGAGAAATCGGTGCTGTTCTCATCCTTGCCGGTAAACAGGCGCGCCAGATCATTGGGGGATTCGGGGCACTTTTTGTGTTCGACATAAAAGAATTCGGAGGCCTTGTTGAGTTTGCGCACATGATCTTGCGCCAGTTGCTGGCGCTGGGCATCGTTGCCACAGGCGCTGAGCAGAAATGTTGATGAGAGCAGGAGGGCGACAGAGAACTGGCTGCGCATTCTTGGATACCTCTTCTTGTTATTTTTATAGCATGACTTGGGTTTGACACCATTCGGGGTTGGAGAAGTGCAAGGCGAACCCTGCACTTCAAACCTGGAGATTGCGTTTAAACTTACCCCAACCACTTGCGTCCGTTACGGAATAATCGCAGCCAAACGCCGTCTTGTCCCCATTCTTTTGGATACCAGGAGTTTTGCACCGTGCGGTACACCCGCTCCGGATGCGGCATCATGATGGTGACGCGGCCATCGGCGTTGGTGAGGCCGGTGATGCCCTGCGGCGAGCCGTTGGGGTTGGCCGGGTAGGTTTCGGTCACGCTGCCCCAGTTGTCCACATAGCGCAGGGCGATGCCGCCCGCTTGCTGCGCCTGGGCGATTTGATCCGCTGCCTTGAACTCAGCACGGCCTTCGCCATGGGCCACGGCGATGGGCAGCTGGGAGCCTTCCATGCCTTGCAGCAAAATGGAGTTGGATTGCTGCACCTCCACCATGCTCACCCGCGCTTCAAAGCGCTCGGACTGGTTGCGCACAAAGTGGGGCCAGTAGTCGGCACCGGGAATCAGCGAATGCAGGTTGCTCATCATCTGACAGCCGTTACACACCCCCAGCGCAAAGGCGTTGTCGCGCTGGAAGAACGCAGCAAACTGATCCCGCGCCAGGCTGTTGAACAGGATGGACTTGGCCCAGCCTTCACCGGCGCCGAGCACGTCACCGTAAGAGAAACCACCACAGGCCACCAGGCCGTGGAAGTCATCCAGGGTGATCTTGCCGGTCAGGATGTCGCTCATGTGCACGTCGATGGGCGTAAAGCCCGCCGCATGGAAGGCACCGGCCATTTCGATGTGGCCGTTTACGCCCTGCTCCCGCAGCACAGCCACCTTCGGCTTCACCCCAGTGTTGATCATGGGGGCCGCCACGTTGTCTTGTGGATCAAAGCTCAGCCTGGGTGAAAAGCCCGGGTCATCGGCGCGGGCGATCTGATCAAACTCCTGCTGGGCACAGGCACTGTTGTCCCGCAGGCTTTGAATGCGGAAGCTGGTTTCGGCCCAGGCCTGCTCCAGCGCAATGCGCGATTCCGCCAGTACGGTTTGGCCGTTGTGAGCGATGGTGACCTGCTCGCCATCCACCGGTGCACCCAAGTCAAAGGCGCTCAACCCGGCTTGCTGGGCTTGCGCCAGGATGACCGCTGCATCGGCCGAACTCACTTGAATCACCGCACCCAGTTCTTCGTTGAACAGGGCGGGCACCACGTCACCCAGTGCCGACACGTCGACACTCAGGCCGCTGTGACCGGCGAACGCCATCTCGCACAGGGTGGCCAGCAGGCCGCCGTCGGAACGGTCGTGGTAGGCCAGCAGTTTGTCATCCTGCAACAGGGCTTGAATCAGATTGAAGAAGGCTTTCAGCTGTGCGCCGCTGTCCACGTCGGCGCAATCGTTACCCAGCTGGTTGTACACCTGCGCCAACGCCGTGGCGCCCAGGCGGTTCTTACCGTTGCCTAAGTCGATCAACAGCAGGCGGCTGTCGGTGCCGGTTTGCAATTGCGGTGTGACGGTTTTGCGCACGTCCAACACGGGTGAGAACGCCGAGATGATCAGCGACAGGGGCGCGGTCACGCTCTTCTGCTCGCCGGCGTCTTCCCATACGGTGCGCATGGACATGGAATCCTTGCCCACAGGGATGGTGATGCCCAGCTCGGGGCACAGCTCCATGCCCACGGTTTTCACCGTCTCGAACAGGGCCTGGTCTTCACCAGGGTAACCGGCGGCGCACATCCAGTTGGCCGACAGGCGCACGTCTGACAGCTTGCCGATGCGGGCGCAGGCGATGTTGGTGATGGCCTCACCGATGGCCATGCGGCCAGAGGCGGGCGCGTTGATCAAGGCAGCCGGGGTGCGTTCCCCCATGGCCATGGCTTCGCCGGTGTAGGTGTCCAGGGTGGTGGTGGTCACCGCCAGATCGGACACCGGCACCTGCCAGGGGCCCACAAACTGATCGCGGGTTACCAGGCCGGTTACCGTGCGGTCGCCAATGGTGATGAGGAACTTTTTACTGGCCACGGCGGGCAGACGCAGCACGCGGTAGGCGGCGTCTTTCACATCCACGCCCGACAGATCCAGCGCGGGCAGTTCTGCCGTTTGCTGGTTGTATTCCCGCAGCATTTTGGGCGGCTTGCCGAACAACACCGGCATGGGCAGATCCACCGGGTTGTTGCCGAAGTGGTCGTCATGCACGGTGAGGTGCATTTCTGCGGTGGCCTCACCGATCACGGCATAGGGGCAACGCTCCCGCTTACAGATGGCATCGAATTCCGCCAGGTTCTCGGGGGCCACCGCCAGCACATAGCGTTCCTGGGATTCGTTGCACCAGATCGCCAGCGGAGACATGCCGGGTTCGTCGTTGGGCACGTTGCGCAGCTCGAACTTGCCGCCGCGGCCGCCGTCTTTCACCAGCTCGGGCATGGCGTTACTCAAACCGCCCGCGCCCACGTCATGAATAAAACTGATGGGGTTGGCCTCGCCCCGCTGCCAGCACTGGTCGATGACCTCCTGACAACGGCGCTCGATTTCGGGGTTGTCCCGCTGCACCGAGGCAAAATCCAGATCCTCGGCACTGGCGCCAGTGGCCATGGAGGAGGCCGCGCCACCGCCCAGGCCGATCAACATGGCCGGGCCACCCAGCACGATCAGTTTGGCGCCCACGGGAATGCCGCCTTTTTCGACGTGCTCGGCTTTGATGTTGCCGTAACCGCCCGCGATCATGATGGGCTTGTGGTAACCGCGCACTTCTTGCCCGTTCACCGTGGTGACGTTCTGCTCATAGGTGCGGAAGTAGCCGTTGATGTTGGGGCGGCCGAATTCATTGTTGAAACCGGCACCGCCCAAGGGGCCTTCGATCATGATGTCCAGTGCGGACACGATGCGGCCGGGCTTGCCGTAATTGCCTTCCCACGGCTGCGTGAAGCCGGGAATGTTCAGGTTGGACACGGTAAAACCGGTCAGACCCGCTTTCGGGCGCGAACCCCGGCCGGTGGCGCCTTCATCGCGAATCTCACCCCCGGCACCGGTGGAGGCACCGGGGAACGGCGCGATGGCCGTGGGGTGGTTGTGGGTCTCGACCTTCATCAGGATGTGCACGGGCTCCTGATGGAACTCGTAGGCTTTGGATTGGGGATTGGGGTAGAACCGCCCCGCCACCGGGCCTTCGATCACCGCCGCGTTATCGGCGTAGGCCGACAGCACGCCCTCGCCCCCACACTGGTAGGTGTTCTTGATCATTTTGAACAGGGAATGGCTTTGGGCTTCGCCATCCACCACCCAGTCAGCGTTGAAGATCTTGTGACGGCAGTGCTCGGAGTTCGCCTGGGCGAACATCATCAGCTCCACGTCGGTGGGGTTGCGCTTCAGTTCGTTGAAGCTTTCTACCAGGTAATCGATTTCGTCGTCCGCCAGGGCCAGACCCAGCTCGACGTTGGCCTTCGCCAGGGCATCGCGGCCGCCGCTTAAAATGTCCACCTGGGTCATGGGGGCCGGTTGATCGTGACGGAACAACGCCTGGGCCTGATCCAGATCGGTCAGCACCGCTTCCACCATGCGATCGTGCAGCACTGTGGCCGCCGCTTGCACCTGCTCGGCACTCAGCGACCCGCTCAGATAGTACGCCACCCCGCGCTCCAGCCGCTGCACCTTGCTCAAACCGCAGTTGTGGGCAATGTCGGTGGCCTTGGATGACCAGGGGGAAATGGTTCCGGGGCGGGGCACTACCAGCACCAACTGGCCCGCTGGCTCCTGTACGCGTGCGCTGGGCCCGTACTGAAGAATCGTCTGCAGCACTTCATTTTCGGGGGCGGTCAACGGCTCCAGGACTTCGGCAAAGTGCACATACTCAGCATAAACATCTTTTATTTCAGGCACTTGAGCCTGAAGCTCGGCGAGCAGTTTGGCGTGACGGAAAGACGATAAAGCGGGGGCACCACGAAGTTGTAACATCAGGGTCTCGGCTGGTCATAGGTGTGGAATTCGGAAAGGCGGGATTATAAAGGAAGTGTCAGGGGGGAGAAAGGCGCAACGGCTTTTCCTGGTGCTGCCAATCGACGGCAGAGTCGGGACGGCGGGGAAATGAGAACAGGAAGCACCCCGCGGCCGGAGTGCTTCCCCATGGGCTTAACCCACGTAGCGATTGACGATGTTTTCCAATTCGCCGGCGGTGCTTTCGATCTCCTGCTTCAGCCGACCCAGCTCCTGGCCGTGGTTGGCCTTGCCGGCTGTCACATCGCCCATGGTGTGGAGCGTCCGGTTGATGGCATCCGCGGCCGCGGTCTGCTGCTCTACGGCTGCCGCAATCTGCTCGTTCATGGCACTGATGGAGGCAATGGCCCCGGTGATGGCCTGCAGCGATTCACCGGCCTTTAACGCCTGCTCCACACTGCGCTCGGCCTGCTTGCGCCCTTCCGCCATGACGCCCACCGCGTTTTTCGAACCATCCTGCAGCCGGGCGATCATGTCATTGATTTCCTGGGTCGCCTCCTGGGTGCGCTGGGCCAGGGTCCGCACCTCATCGGCCACCACGGCAAAACCACGGCCCTGTTCTCCGGCCCGGGCGGCTTCAATGGCGGCATTCAACGCCAGCAGGTTGGTCTGGTCCGCAATCCCCCGAATCACTTCCAGGATGGCACCGATGGATTCGGTATCCGCTTCCAGCTTTTGAATGGCGGTGGCAGCACGCTCAACCTCATCGGCCAGAGAATGGATGGCGTTGGTGACGTTGTTCACCACCTGTTGGCCACTGTCGGCCTCCGAGCTGGCATCCCGGGCGGCCTGGGCCGCGGTGGCGGCATTCTGGGAGGCATCGTGTACGGCGGCCCCCATGGTGGAAGTGGCCTCCAGCACCTCCTGGATCTCACGGTCTATATTGGTGCTGCCGGAACCGGATAGTTTGCTCAATTCACGGCTCATCACCTTGATGCGGTCCAGATTGCCGGACACCCGTTCAAACACTTCCTGAAAATGGGCCATGGTTTCGTTAACGGCCAGGGCAACCGGCCCCTCTTCCTCCAGACGGCTATCCAGCCGTTTTTTGCCGGACAACACCTCCCGCAGGAACGCACTGACGCTATCTTCACCCCGCGCGCCCTGGTTTAACGCGGCCAGCGCCACGGCACCGGATATCAGCGCCAGCACCACCGCCCCGCCCAAGGTTGCCATCATGCCGTCTGAGCCCGCCACAGCCCAGGCCAGGTAGCCCAGCTGTACCACGCCGAAACCGGCCAAAGCGCCCACGTTCTTTACATTGGCAGCCATTTATCACGCCCCTCACAGTCGATTCAGTCCATCACTTAAGCGTAGGCAAGGACCGATAAGGCTGCAAAACCGATCAAGTGTAAAATACATCACATTTAAATTCGCAATTTGTATATAAAGCAGGCTCTTTATGCGATCTGTTACATAATGAAGTCGACTTCAGGCCGGGATGCCTATATAATTCGTTCACTTTTTATACAAATTTTGAGCAGTTTAACTGCTCTTTTGTGACCCCTGTCCTTGCGGACCGGGATAAAACAGGCATTTAGCTCACCCCGCAGGATGTGCGGAACAGGGTCAACATTGACTGCATTGGGCACCATTGGGACAGACAAGCGTCTAACGACGCGACAGGGATTCAGTAGCAACACGAACTCGGATTATGAACTCGATTACATGGCTGATCAGAACAATCATGGGCGCCGCGCTGGCTGCAGGATTCCTGCTGGTTCCGGCGTGCCAGCCCAATCTGCCGCTGCTGGAACAGGTTCAGCAGGCGGGAGAGCTGATCGTGGCCACCCAGGAAGGGCCCACCACCTATTATCAGGAGATGGATCGCCCCACCGGGTTTGAGTTCGAGCTGGCCAAAGCCTATGCCGAATTTCTGGGCGTTGAGCTGAAAGTCCGCACCTACCCGGATCTGGGGGATCTGTTGCAGGCCGTGCGCCGGGGCGAGGTCCACATGGCCGCGGCCGGCCTGACGGTCACCCCCCAACGCAGCCGGGAGTTCCGCTTTTCCTCCCCTTATCAGCAAATCACCCAGCAACTGATTTTTCACTCGGACCAGCCCACTCCCAAGGTGGTGGAAGACCTGCTGGGCAAAAAGCTGGTGGTGATCGCCAACAGCAGCCACTCGGAAAACCTGTCCCGATTGCAGCAGGACTACCCGGAATTAACCTGGGAAGAAAAACACAACAGCTCCGCCCTCACCCTGTTGAACATGGTCAACGACGGCCAGGCGGATTTCGCGGTGGTGGATTCCAATGTCTTCAACACCTATCGCTCAGTGTTTCCTGAATTAAGCAGCTCGTTCGAACTCAAAGACCCGGAGCCACTGGCCTGGGCCTTCTCCAGCGCCACGGACGCCTCGCTGTTCACCTCCGCTGAACTGTTCTTCAATGAGGTCAATGAGAGCGGTGCGCTGGAAGAACTACGCATCCGCTTTTTTGGCCATCGGGCATTTGATTACGTGGGCGCGCGTACCTTTTTGGCGCACCTGGATTCGCGTCTGGTGAAATACGAAGATACATTCAAAACCGTGGCGAAGGAGTTGAATATGGATTGGCGACTGCTGGCGGCCATTGGCTACCAGGAGTCCCTGTGGAACCCCAACGCCATCTCGCCCACCGGGGTACGCGGCCTGATGATGCTGACCCAGCGCACCGCCAAAGAGATGGGCGTAACCAACCGGCGGGATGCGGAGCAGAGCATTCTGGGGGGCGCCCACTACTTCAACAAACTCTATCAGCGCCTGCCGGCCTCCATTGCCGAGCCCAATCGCACCTGGTTTGCCCTTGCCGCCTACAATGTGGGTTACGGACACCTGATGGACGCCCGCCGCCTGGCCAAGAAAGACGGCATGAACCCGGACAACTGGTTTGATGTGCGCCAGAAACTGCCTTTATTGCTGCGGCGCGAAGTCTACAGCCAGACCCGCCACGGGCGCGCCCGTTCCGGAGCGCAGTCGGTGGTGTACGTGCGTAACATTCGCCGTTATTACGAGGCTCTGGTGTGGGCAACGGAGCGGGATTACCACCGCCACACCCCCACCCCACAGAGCGTGGTGGCCATGCGCGTTGGGCTGGTGCACTAGGGCTTGGGATCTGCCGGCGGGTCTGCTTTTAACTGACGCTTCAGCTTACGGCGCGCGGCAAAAAAATCACTCATCAGGGCACTGCATTCCTGTGCCAGACAACCGCCCTCGTAGGCCACCGCGTAATTCACAAAGGGTTGATCAAAGAAACGCTGGGCACTGATCAGCGCACCGGCTTTGGGTTCGTCCGCCCCAAACACGACCCGATCAATGCGAGCATGCAGAATCGCGCCGGCACACATGGAGCAAGGCTCCACGGTCACGTACAGGGTTGCCCCGGGAATGCGGTAGTTGCGCTCATTGGCACAGGCTTGCCGCAGGGCAACAATCTCGGCGTGGCAGGTAGGATCGCAACGCGCGATGGGCTGGTTGAACCCTTCCCCCAACACCACACCATCGCGCACGATGACCGCCCCCACCGGAACCTCCTGTTCCTGTTCCGCCTGCCGCGCCAATTCCAACGCACGTCGCATCCAGCGTATATCTTCCTGCTCCTGGTGGCTCACTCGGGTCTCCGATAGGCTTTCAGTTTCGACTGCGCCCGGCAACCCAGCTCAACCAACTGCTCCGGCGATGCAAACAGATCCTGAGCGGCACCATGGGTTTCCGCCATGCGCTGCTCCAATTGTGGTTGGGTTTCGATACCACCGTCGTGGGTGATGTGGGCCAGCTCCAGCCCCAGGCGCCGCTTCAGGTCGAAACCGATCAATAAACTGCGGTGACAATCGGCAGGGTCTTTTTCCGCACACATCAGCGCGATATTCAAGCCCTTATCCAAGCCATTCTGCAACCGCTCTACCCCTTGCAGGTAGAGCGGCGATTGAGCCAGTCGATCAAACTGCACCTGACCACAGGCATCATAGTGATGGTCGTCCCTGGAACGGGGGCCCAACTCGGCACCGAGATAAACGTAATGGATGCCGTTGGACTTCAGAGTGGCAGCAAACGCTTCCTGATGATAGTCATGGAAGGCTTTACTATAGGGAACGGAGCGCACATCGGCCACTGCACTGATCCCATATTGCTGCAATTGCGCTAAAAACACCGCAATGGGTTTGGTGGCGTAGCCGATGCTGTAGAGTTGCCGTTTGGCCATCACAGTTTCGGCGCCTGGGTACCGGTTTTGGATTTTTCTGCCACCTGTTGCTGCACCCAGGCTTGCGTCTCAAATTCAGACTTGGCCAGTGCCCGCACATCGAAGAGGGTTCCATTGGCCTGGGTAACCGGCTCACCGCGCAGGGTGTACTCGAATACACCATTGCATTGCGCTGCGTAGGCCGGCGTCACCGTTTCCACTGCCATCTTCCTGCCGTCTTTCACAAAGCGATCCAGCACCCCGTTGCCGATGGAGGCACTGTGTACGCAATCGATGTTGCCACTGCCGGGCAGTTTCCATTTCAGAATGCGTTCTGCCTGCGCACCGGCCCTGTCGTTCTTTACATCTTCAACCGGGGTGCCGTACTTCTCGATCAGTGCCTTGGCATAGTCGGCCTGGGTCAGGGGTTCTGAGGTTTGACGGTGAGTTCGGGTGATGGCCACTACACGGGGCGCTTCCGGCGGAAAGGTGTAGCCTGCGCTGAGCACCACACTGCCACCAGGCATCTGCCCCTGGGTGAGCACCAGGAAGCGCTCGGTTTTATAGCGTTTTCCCAGTGCGCTGTATTCGAAGAACTGGCTGCTTTCCTGAACCCGCATGGCGGGGTCGTAGGCTGACAGAACGGCCTTCACCTCATCCGGGCTCATCCCCAGGTACAGACCGGCTATATCTGGCCCGGCATACTGGGAGGCCGTAGCCGCCTTCGCAGGCTTGGGTGCGGGCGCTTCGGCTTTTGGCGCCGCTGCGGTCTGCGCGGCCTGGGTCGAATCGTCACTGTCACCACAACCACTTGCCGCCAGAACCAGCACAACTATCAGGGAGAGAGGGAGCCTGCTCATCGAACGTATCCTCAAGGGTGGACTGAACCGGGATCAAAGATTCAGCAACAATACCTGCGCCCCCAGGTTTGGACAACTGTTATCAGATAGCCGACGGTATACTCCCGTTCAATTTACTCCCACTCGATTGTAAATAATCATTTATTTTTCTTATTTTTCATATAGTTACAAATCGACGAATTCCATATACCACGAAAAATACCATGCTCAGAAATAACTTGGAAATAATTTCTTTTTTTTACCGATAGCCCCGTTCAACAGGGTCTGAGCCAAACCAAACCGGGTAAAAGAACCACCAATCCTGTGTAGGCGCCCATCCCCTCTACTGCCGGCAAAAAAGGTCAAATTCTGGCACTGACTATTCTACCGAATCTCTCCCGACACCGCCTAAAGAGATTCCAGTTCTCCTTAATGAGCCTGCCGAAGTGCTCAGGGCGAATGCCGGGAGTTCATTGCGCACCAGTGATATTATCGTGTCCTCGAAAAACATCAAGAACAGCTTAAAATGCACGAACAACTGGAGCGACATCAGGTGTGGCTTTATCTGGTAGCCATCCTGTCCGGCATGGCCATCGGCTGGAGCTCACCAGAACAGACCCGAGATTGGGAGCTGTTGCTCTGGCCAGTCCTGGGCGTTCTCCTGTACACCACTTTCACTCAGGTGCCACTGATACATCTCAGGTTGGCATTTCGTGATGGCCGCTTTTTGGCCGCTTTGCTGACGGGCAATTTTATCCTGATACCGATGGTCGTTGGTCTTTTATTGTGGCTGTTACCGGCCGATCCCGCTATTCGCCTCGGTGTACTATTGGTACTGCTGGTACCCTGTACGGACTGGTTTATCAGCTTTACCCATCTGGGTGGTGGTGACGGTGCCCGGGCCATCGCGGCCGCACCGATCCTCCTGATTGTCCAGCTCATTTTGCTACCGGTTTATATCTGGCTTTTCATGGGCACTTTCGCCATTGAGTTAGCGGTCAGCAGCCACTTGCTGCCAGCTTTCTTCGGATTGATTGTTACCCCGCTGATCCTGGCCTGGATTACCGAACGGTTGTCGGAAATGCACCGGCGGGTGCATAGGCTTGTAGACTGGCTCGGATGGCTGCCCGTGCCGCTGCTGGCACTGGTAGTGTTTTTGATCGCTGGCTCGCAGGTCAGCCTGGTTATCGGCAACGACGCCCGTCTGTGGTCGGTGCTCGTGGTCTTTGTACTTTACCTGGTTGCTGCCGCTACCATCGGGAAGGGGCTCAGTGAGCTATTCGGGTTCACACCCACTATCAGCCGCACCCTTACATTCAGCCTCGGCACCCGCAACTCTTTTGTAATGCTGCCGCTGGCGCTGTCATTGCCGGAAGCCTGGCGTGCCGCCGTCGTGGTCATTGTCTTCCAGTCTTTGGTGGAACTGTTCGGCATGATCACATATCTACGCTGGCTGCCACACCTGCTCAAAAATACAGACGGCCCCAGTAAGCGGCATGATAAAGCAAACATTTCTGACCATTAACCAGTCCCGTTATTGACAACGACAATCCCCCTGGTTGATTGAATCGCCCTATTTGGGCTAGACTCTGCGCTTCGTTTCACATAGCTCGCTTGATGGCCGAATGGCAAAAAACTGGACACTAATACTATTTGCCGTGCTGATGGTAGTGCAATCACTATCCATCACCGCTGATGTATTGCCCATCCATTCAGATCATGAACCCCATGAGTTGGCAGATATTTTAGGGGACGGTGAGTCAACTCAGGCGGCAAACCTATCACCGGGCTCAGACCACAATACCCCGCCCGGCCATTGCCACTCCTGCCATTGTCATGGCTCCCATATGCTGCTGTCGATGCAGTTGCCCACGCTGCCTACCGTGTCTTCTAACCGGGCTACACTACCCTACATCGTCGACCACCCCTCCCCCCCCATCGCTGCGATACTCCGCCCGCCCATAGCCTGACCTCACTTCCCGGTTCTCGACCGGCACCAGGATTTTTCAAAAATCTTTACGTGAGGTAATTCATGTTCATGCTAATCCGTTTGCGTCCGGATTCAGGCCGAAGCCTGATAATCCGGACAGCGCGCCTGCTGCTTTGCAGCGCGCTACTAAGCCTATCCGGGCTTACCCATGCCGCTGACCGCGACCCTACGACATTGACACTTTCTGAAGCGTTCGCTCGGGTGCTCAGTGACAACCCCGAATTGGCGATCTATCCCTACGATATTCGCGCGGCCGAGGCACGGGCCCTCCAGGCCGGATTCCGGCCCAACCCGCAGATTTCCCTCGACGTAGAGAATATCGCTGGTAATGGCGAATTTTCAGGGACCGACACCATGGAAACCACCCTGGCGCTCAGCCAGGTCATTGAAATGGGTGGAAAGCGCCCCCTGCGCCGTGATGTTGGCCAATGGCGCCGCCAAACCCTTGAGCGCGACTACGAACTTGCCCGTCTGGACGCATTGTCAGCGGCGGCCAGTCGTTACCTGGAAGTGGCGCAAACCCAGCGCTTGCTGGTCTTTGCCCGGCAAGTCGTCGACTATACAAGCACTGCAGAAAACGTTGCCCAAAGGCGGTTTAATGCTGGCAGCGCCAGTCGGGCCGAACTGAGCCGCGCTCGTACGGACTTGATGCAGGCCAAACTGGCGGTGAGCAATCTCACCGTGCGCCTGGAGAACACCAAACGGCGGTTGGCGAGCCTGTGGGGCGAAAACTCGGCGGATTTTACTGACGTTGAGGCCGAACTCTTCGCCTTGGCGCCGACACCTGAGTTTGCCAGCATCCAGCGACAGCTGGAACAGGCACCGCAGCTGCAACGGTTTATGACCATCGAAAGGCTACGCGAGGCTGAACTGGATCTGGCCATTGCCCGGGGCCGGCAGGACATCGAAGTCGGCGCCGGCATCAGGCGGGGCGAGGGAACCGGCGATACCGGTCTGGTTTTTTCATTCTCCATGCCCCTTGGCGTCTCTAACCGAAACCAAGGCAACATCACTGCCGCGCGGGAAAACCTGACAAAACTGGATCTCGAAGAGAAGGCCACCCGGGTGAGGGTTTTCACGGAACTGCGCAATGCCTTCGCCCGGCTGGATCAGGCCCGTGAGCGGGCTACCTTGTTACGTGAGCAGATACTGCCCGAGTCCCAGCAGGCACTCGCGCTGATTCAGGAAGGCTACGGCGACGGGCGTTTCTCCTATCTGGAGCTGGTGGAAGCCCGGCGCCAGTTGCTGGCCTTCGAAACCGAGGCCATTGCCGCCGCCACTGACTTTCACCAAACCCTTATCACCCTGGAGACCTTGACCGGCCAGCCACTCACGGGGGAGCGCCAGTCGCTCTACCCCACCGACAGAGCCAGTAATTTCCGGTCCGATCTGCGCCTGCCTACGCTGGACAGCATCAATGATGAAGGGTCTCTTTCGCCACAGGATGAATCACAATGAACAAGTTACTGAATTATTTAATTGGCGGCCTTCTACTAGCCGCCATGGCATCTCAAAGCACAATCGCCGCCCCATCAGATCAAGCCTCTCACACTGAAGCAGGCGCTCAGCACACAGATGAAAAGCAACACTCGAAAGAGGAACATGCCGAGGAAGATCATGCTGAGGATAAAGGCGATCATGTCGAAGACACCAGTCATGAAGGTCATGAGGAGGAAGAGCCCGAGCTGACCTTTAACGCTGACCTGTTACGTGAATTTGGCGGTGAAATCGCCACCGCTGAAGCCGGTGTGATTCGCCAACAAGTCTCGCTGCCCGGCGAGGTAAAACTCAACGAGGAAGCCGTGGCCCATATCACACCCCGCTTTCCGGCCAAGATCGTCGAGGTGCGGGCAAAAACCGGTGACCGGGTCAAGGCCGACGATATTCTCGCCGTGGCCGAAAGTTCCGAGACCCTGTCCCGCTTCCCGCTGAAATCCCTGATCGACGGGGTGGTAATCAAACGCCACGTCACCTTGGGGGAACACCTGGCACCCGACGATACCGCTTTTGTGGTGGCGGATCTGTCCACATTGTGGGTGGATATCGCCCTCTATCCCAAGCAGGTACCTCTGGTAAAAACAGGGCAGCCGGTGCGGGTAACCACCAGCCACGGTCCATCACCTGTGGAGACCAGCCTGGACTATGTGGCTCCCTTGGTGGACGAGGCCACGCGTACGGGTTTGGCACGGGTCTTCCTGGCCAATACGGATAATGACTGGAAGCCGGGCATGTTCGTTGAAGGCCAAATCACCCTAGGTGAATTTTCCGCTGCGGTCGTGGTCCCCAGAACCGCCATTATCGACCTTGAAGGCCAGTCAACGATATTCGTGCAGCACGACGGCAACTGGGAACCTCGCCCGGCCAAGCTGGGTCGCGGGGACAGCGACTCGGTGGAAATCCTGACTGGCCTGGAATCGGGCGAACGTTATGTTGCCAAGGGGGGATTCGTGCTCAAGGCACAGCTGCAGAAAAGTGAATTCGAATCCGGTCACAACCACTAATCGCGGGAGAACAGTATGCAAACTCTTATTCGTTTTGCGCTGGAGAACCGGCTGTTAGTGGTCGTGATCTCTCTGGCAATGCTGATCGGCGGTTACTTCGCCTATCGGACTTTACCGGTTGACGCCTACCCGGATATTTCACCCGCGTTGGTGCAGGTCTTTGTGGAAACGGAAGGCCTGGCGCCGGAGGAAGTCGAGAAGTACGTTACCTACCCCATCGAAAGCGCCATGAATGGCCTGCCGCAACTGGATCATGTGCGGTCGATCTCCAACTTCGGCTTATCGGTGGTCAATATCTACTTCGAGGACGGCACCGATATCTACTTCGCCCGCCAGCTGGTGGGGGAACGATTGCAGGTGGCCCGGGAAGCCATTCCCGATGGCTTCGGCGAACCGGTGATGGGCCCCATCACCACCGGGCTCGGCCAGATCCTTTTCTATGTGCTGGAGGACACCAGTGGACAGTACAGCAACACCGAGTTGCGGGAGATCCAGGACTGGATTGTCAAGTTCAACCTGCAGACGGTGAAAGGCGTCACTGAAGTCCTTTCCATCGGCGGTGAGGTCAAGCAGTTCCAGGTGCGTATCGACCCCGATGCGCTGATCCGCTACGACGTGTCGCTGCCCGACATCAAAGAGCGCATCGAGGCCAACAATGCCAACGCGGGGGCACAGTTCATCGTCAAAAACGACGAGGAGTACATCGTACGCTCCGTGGGTTTGGCCACGGACCTGGATGCGCTGCGCAACATCGTGGTGAAAACCATCGATGGCACGCCCGTCTACCTCCATCAACTGGGTGAGCTGGACATTGGCGGAGAAATTCGACGCGGACTCACTACCAAGGACGGTCAGGGCGAAGTGGTCGTGGGCATGGTATTGAAGCTGATCGGCAGTAACACTTCCCAAGTGATCGGTGCCGTCAAAGAAGAACTGGCCACGATCAACGCCAACCTACCCGACGGTATCGAAGTACAACCCTATTACGACCAGGCGACACTGGTCAAAGCGGCGGTGAGCACGGTGATCAATGCCCTGTTGCAGGGCATTATTCTGGTGGCCCTAGTACTGTTGGCGTTTATGGGTGGCCTACGGCCCAGCCTGGTGGTGGCACTCTCGATTCCGTTTTCCGTCGGCTTCACCTTTCTCGCCATGAAATTCTTCGACATCTCCGCCAACCTGATGTCGCTGGGCGGAATCGCCATCGCCATCGGCATGATGGTGGATGGCGCGGTGGTCGTGGTGGAGAATATCGACCGGATGCTGCGGGAATCCTCCCCGGACGAGTCGCGCCTACACCTGGTGGCGCGGGCCTGTCAGACAGTGGCGCGCCCTATTCTGTTTGCCATCAGCATTATCATTATCGTGTTCTTGCCGTTGTTCACCCTGCAAGGGGTGGAAGGCGCGACTTTCCGGCCACTGGCCTATACGGTGGCAGTGGCGATGCTCGGTTCGCTGTTTTTTGCCTTGATCGTGGCACCGGTGGTCTCGTCCCTACTGATGAAACGCCCCAAGACAGACCCTGACAAGCCTCGCAAGGACATTGTCAGCGTGCTGCTGAAAGGCTACCAACCCCTGGTCCAGGCCATGGTGGCCCGCCGTTGGATTGCGGTGACCTTGGCAGCGGTGGTCCTCGTCATCGGCATTATCATCGCCCCGAGACTGGGATCCGAGTTTGTGCCACGCTTCAATGAAGGGGATCTGCTGATCCGCGCCACCATGGCGCCCTCTATCTCGCTGGAAAAAGCCGAAACGACTATCAGCGTCTTCGAGCGTCAGTTGATCGAGGCATTTCCCGAGGTCACCCAGGTGGTATCGCGCATAGGCCGCGGTGAAGTCGGCGCCCACGCCGACCCGGTGAACAACGCCGAGATATTCGTTGCACTCAAACCCCAGGATGAATGGCAAAGCGCGGAGACTCTGGATGGCCTGTATGCGGCCATGAGTGAAAAATTCGCGGATTTCCCCGGCGCGCAATTCAACTTCACACAACCCATTGCCGCAGCCGTGGATGAACTCCTGACCGGCACCAAGGCAGAACTGGCCGCCAAACTCTTTGGCGATGACCTGGATGTGCTGGTGGAGAAGGCTCAGGCCATCGAACAGGTGATGCGCACCGTGCAGGGTGCCCGGGATGTACAGCGTGATCAAATCGGTGGCACACCGCAACTGCGCATTACGCTAAACAGGGAAGCGATCGCCCGCTACGGACTCAATGTCAGCGATGTACAGCGCACCCTGAGCGTCGCCGTTGGCGGCAGCGAGGCCGGACAGGTGTTCGAGGGTATCCGCCGCTTTGACATCTATGTGCGGCTTAAGGAGCCCGCACGCAATCGAGTCGATGTCATCGGGCAGCTCATTATCGAAAATGCCGCCGGGCAGCGTATTCCCCTAGAGGAACTGGCTGCCATCGAGGAAGTTGTAGGGCCGCGCCAGATCACCCGGGAAAACAACCAGCGCTTTATCACCATCCAGACCAATGTCCGCGACCGGGATATTGGCTCCTTCGTGGCTGAAGCCGATGCCGCTATTGCCAAACAGGTGGATTTGCCGCCAGGCTATTTTCTCAAATGGGGCGGACAGTTCGAGCTCCAGCAGCAAGCCAACAAGCGCCTGATGATCGTAGTGCCCATTACCCTGGCGTTGGTGTTTCTGATGCTGTTCGTCAACTTCAGGTCCCTGCGAAATGCCTTGCTGATCATGCTCAATATCCCGCTGGCACTGGTGGGCGGTATTGTCGGTCTGTGGCTAAGTGGTCAGAGCCTCTCGGTGCCGGCTTCGGTAGGGTTTATCGCCCTGTTTGGTATCGCCCTGGAAAATGGGCTGGTGTTGGTGAGTTACCTGAATGAGCTGGTCAAGGACGGGGTGTCTATTGCAGAAGCCAGTGTGCGGGCGGCCTGTGCGAGATTACGGGCGGTGATTATGACCGCCGTCACAACCGCCTTGGGTCTTTTCCCGCTCCTGTTCGCCACCGGCACCGGTAGCGAAGTGCAGCGGCCACTGGCCACCGTCGTTGTCGGCGGCCTGGTGACGGCCACCATCCTGACCCTGTTAGTAATACCCGCACTGTATCACTGGTTTGCCGACAAACCCGCTGATATGAGCGAATCCCATTAACCCGGAGTGACTGTCATGCAAGAGATCAAAGCCTATATTAAACACCGCAAACTGGAAGCCGTGACCTTGGCCCTGCACCGTGTGCAGGGCGTCACCGGAATGAGTGTTGCCAATGTTCTTGGCTTCGGACGGAGCAAAGTCAATACCAGCGCTGCCAATCCAATTGAGGGCGCGGGGGATTTTGTTAAGCACGTGAAGGTGGAAATCGTGTGTCACGATCAGTACGTGGACGAGGTCGTCCGGGTACTGAAAACCGAGGCTCATACCGGACTGCGCGGCGATGGTCGCATTTTTATCAGCGATATCAATCGTGCAATCCGGATCGAGGACGGTGCCGAGGACAGTACGGTTGTCTGAAAAAAGAACCCGCTTTCTTCATGCGGGCGGGTTCTTTTTTAGTTTTCGCTCCCTCTACACCTGATGATTCATCTCCAACAGGCGCTGTGACTCATGACCTTGTACAGCCACTTCCACCCGTTTTGGATGGCATTACTGGGCAAGGTCATGACGGCAGGACAAGATTATGAGTGATTCACCCGATCATCGAAAAACTGACTCGAAGGCGGTACCACTCTTTAGAACGCATCGCATCCACTCCATTAACAGTGAATGGTATTTTTTAACCCGGGAAGGTCAAAATATCGGGCCGTTCCCGACCAGGAAAGATGCAGAAGAAAACCTTTTGGAATTTCTAAAAAGTATCAAGAAAATTAACGCGATGACCAAACGCGGAGTGAAATGAAGCATATCAATCTACATGAATAACCACCCAACGAGGTAAATCCAGTGAGCCACGAACATGTACATATGCCCGCCAAGACCAAGGATAAACGCGTTGCCATAGCCATCTGGGCGAACGGTGTCCTGACCTTGGCTCAGATTGGGGGTGGCATCTTTTCGGGCAGCCTCGCCCTGATCGCCGACGCCTTGCATAACTTCTCAGACATGGCTTCGCTCGTCATCGCTTTCGCTGCGCAAAAAATCGCGCGCCGCCCCGCCGACTCAAAGATGACTTTTGGCTACGGACGTATCGAGGTTGTTGCGGCTCTCATTAACTACACGACGTTGATCATTATTGGGATATACCTGATCTACGAAGGGGGCTTGCGGATAATTGATCCTCCCCAAATCAAGGGCTGGTGGGTCGTCTGGCTTGGCGGTATCGCCTTGGCAGTAGATGCGTTGACAGCTTTGCTCACCTACTCGATGCAGAAAGACAGTGTCAACATCCGTGCGCTGTTTTTACATAATCTTTCTGATGCACTCGCGTCAGTCGCCGTAGTGATCGGCGGGGCTCTTATTCTACTCTACGACATGCGGTGGGTTGATCCTGCAATCACCATAGGGATCGCGGGTTATATTCTTTACCTGGGTCTGACAGAGATCGGCGGAACCATCAGAACACTCATGTTGGGCAGCCCTGTGGATATCGATACAGATGCCGTCATTCGGACCCTGTCAAACATCGAAGGTGTTGCTGACCTTCACCACGTACATTTTTGGCAAATGGGCGAACACGATGCCTCACTGGATGCCCATGTAGTCATTGTGGAAAGCGCCTGGAATCAGCTTGAGAGCATTAAATACCGGATCAAGAAGACTCTAGATAAAGAATTCAACATAAATCATTCAACACTGGAATTCGAACACCCCGACCACCTCCACAAGGACGCCCAGACCTATGGGCATGGTTAGGAAAAGGTTCTCGGCAAGAACCGTTGGCAGAGAATGCTATTTCAGCTCTGTCAAAACCTGCTTGGCTGATCGCTTAATGGTTTGCATCATACCAACGGCGTACATTTTGGTTTATGACGGCTTTTACGCTGACGAATATGGCGTCATCAAGGACGCCATGGTTGAGGCACTGAAACAAAAAGGGCTCGTTCACACCACTCGCAGAACTGAACTTAAAAAGAACTTGCCGGGATGACACCGAGCAACAGGCAAAAACCAGAGTCCGCCACTAATGTCGCAACTGCAGAATACGCCGCGCACCATTCAGCACGATCGAGCCGATTATTAAACCAATGACCAAGTCAGGATAACGGGACCCCGTCCAGGCGACCAGCACACCCGCGAGAATGACCCCGGAATTGGCGATGACATCGTTGGCGGAAAAAATCCAGCTCGCTTTCATGTGTGTACCACTATGCCGATTCTTTGCGATAAGCAACAGACACCAGACGTTGGCTGCCAGGGCCACCACGCCAAATCCCATCATCAGAATGGAGACGGGTTCGCTGCCGAAGACAAATCGCCGCCCGACTTCAGCCAAGACCCCTAGCGCCAGAATCAACTGCAGCCAGCCGGAAAAATGTGCCGTTCGCAGCTTGGTGCGAAGACTGCGCCCCACCGCATAGAGTGCAACGCCATAGACCGCAGCATCAGCGAACATATCCAGGGAATCGGCAATCAAGCCGGTGGATTGCGCCAGCCAACCTACCGTAAGTTCAACCACGAACATAACGCCATTAATAGCCAGCAACCACTTCAGAATACCGGACTCGGCCTGAGCCGTTGCTTCTTCCGCTGCACGTACCTGAGCGACCTCTTCTGCCGCAACGAGGATGGTCGTTTCCCGTGTGGCGCCCAGCCCCAGGCCGCACAGCCGCTCCTCGATGGCTGCTGCGTTATCGCCATGGAAGACACGCACCTTGCGGTTGGGCGTGTCGAACTCCAGCAGAACACGAGGTTCAATGCCGTCCAACGCCATGCGGATCATGCCCTCTTCTGAGGGGCAGTCCATTTTCGGTACCCGGTACTCACTGACATAGCCATGTTGAACTGACGGGCCAGGGGTCGCTATTCGAGCGCTAGATACATTGGTAGCCTTGCTACCCTGGCAGTCGTCGTTACACCGGTCAGACATCAAAAAAACCCTTGTGGATGTACGGACGGTAACTATAAACTCTATAATAACAATAGAGTCAACCGGAATATTGAGAGATGAAGAAAATCGGCGAACTGTCGAAAGTGACTGGCTGCTCCGTGCAAACCATCCGGCATTATGAAAAGGAACATTTGATTGCCTCAGCAGAACGCAGTGAAGGCAATTTTCGTCTGTACGATGAATCTGCCGTTGAGCGATTGCTGTTTATCAAGCACTGCCGTAGCCTCGATCTCAGCTTGCCGGAGATCCGGCAGTTGTTGGCGTTAAACCGTTCGCCCGGTTCGCAATGTGATGATGTAAATCGGATGATGGATAGGCATATCGAGCAGGTGGAGACGCGTATACAGGAACTCACCAAGCTGAACGAGCAACTGAGAATGCTGCGCCGCAGCTGCACAAACCGTCGGACAGTGGAGCAGTGCGGCATATTGCGAAATTTGTCGGCTACTTCGGTTTCGATCGGCTGACACCTGGGTCCAACAAATCTTCTGGACGTTCTGCAACAGGGGCATTTTTCCGCTGCCTTCTTCCCAGCCCCAGAAAGACCAGGAAAACACCCAGTACCGACAATTGCGCCAAGATCCCCTGCCAGGTGGACTTTACGCCGACCCAATCAATGTCAAAGCTGACAGGCAATGGGGTTATACCAACAAGATCCGCTTCCTGAAGTGCCGACACCGCTTTACCCATGAGGATAAATGCCAAGGCCAGCAGCAGGTAGGTGGTGACGGAAAAGAATCTGGCAATGGGTAGTTTCACTGAATAACGCACCAATAACCAGGCCAATATCGCCAGGAAAGCAGTACCGGCTACAAAGCCGCTGAATACGGATGAATATTGAGCGGCTGCAGCCTGGGTCAGCAGGGACTGATAAAACAAGACTGTTTCAAACACTTCACGATAAACCGCAATAAATGCCAGCAGCGCAAGGCCCCACAGGGTACCCGCAGTCAGGTGGGCGTTGATGTGCTGCTGAATATAGGCTTGCCACTGGGCAGCATGGGTTTTACTGTGCATCCAGATGCCGACATAGAGCAACACAACCGCCGCCAAAAAGGCCGCAACCCCTTCCATGACTTCGCGGCTGGCACCGCTAATACTGACCAGGGACTGCGCTGCAGCCCAGGTCGCAACACCGGCCGCCAATGCCGTTACCCAACCCAAATGCACATACCGAAGTCCGTCACGCCGACCGGTTCGCACTAGCACAGTAACCAGGGCAATGACCACGAGCAAGGCTTCAAGCCCCTCCCGCAACAGGATGACCAAGCTGGCACTGAACAGGGTCACATTGGACAAGGTAGATTCTGAAAGCAATCGATCCGCATCCTCCAACCGCGCCAGTGTCCGGCTCACAGCACTTTCCACCACGCCTTCAGGCTGTGCCTGCTTCAATAATTGCCTTATAGCCATCATATCGGCTTCGAGTGTCTGGCGGAGCGCTTTATCCTGCGCATCCAGGCTGTTTTCGACCAATTCAAAGCCATCCAGATAAGCACTGACCGCCAGTGCTTGTGCTTTCTGATAATCGCCGCGCTGGTGCGCCTCTTGTGCTAGCAGCAGTTGGTCTCGGGTGATTTTCAGAGGATTGGTCGTTTCCCGGAATAACAGTTCTGGCTTTGCGCGCAACCGTTCGATCGCCTGCTGCGTCATCTCCGGATGTTCTGCAGCGAGTTGCGCCGGCGTGTGGTTGACCATCTGTGACAAGGTGACGCTGGGTGCCTCGCCTGTAAACTCAGAGCCGGATTGAAATGCCAATCCGCCGACGTGGAACGCCAGGGACCAGCGTTGCTCTTCCGTCAGTTGGGTAAATGCCGGCATTGCGGTATCGTCTATGCCATTGGATATGGCATCGTACAGGCCCAGAAGTGATCGATTCAAGGCTCGCTCTTTGCTGGTGAAATCGGTTGGAGCGGGCTCCAGCTGTGCGGCCATCACACCATCGCCCCCACCGGCTGCGCCATGACAAGAAGCGCACTGGCTCTCATACAACCCTTTGACGGTCGCTTTCGACAACAGGTGAAGCGGTAAGGACGACCGAGGCATCAGTGCCAACAACGTACCCCGCAGGCTGCCACTCATTTGTCGAATTGTTTCAATAGCCTGTTTGTTCTGGATAGCTGCTTGTAAAGCCTTTGCCTGACCTGTCAGGTCGCCAACGTCGGCTGATTTATCCTGAACCTCAGAAATATTCGTCACAATGAGCTGGGAGAACTCCAGCATTTCCTGATATTCACCGTCATTGACCACCTGTCCATCCCTGACGGCTTCCATGTAATCCACAGCAATGTATTCGGCCAGCTGAGCCAATTGACGCATTTCGACGCTGCTGTCGCTTATCTCCGCCTGACTGGCCTTTGGATATAACCACGACAAGGCCAGCAATACTACTGTGACGTTCAGAACAAAAAACTTTGGGCCTGTAAAACGGAATATCCAACGAGCCTGCATTGACTAAATCTCTTTTGGGATTGTTACTAATGATAATCGATCTCAATAGTAATCCCTATGGTAGCTATAGAGTCAAGCCTCTGGCTGGTTTGTCGACATTCCGTTGATGTGTGGTTTAACTGCCTGTTGTGTACAGAACGAACGCCATTTCAGGTACCCAAAAATCGATGGGCTGCCGGAGTGGTGATAATTATCTGGCTAATGACCGCATTGGGCATGGGGTACGACAGTTGGGATTTCATCGCGAACAAACCGACCTGAACCGTTCAATGTCAATGTGAGTTCTTCTTTAAGAACAGCAACGCCCCTCTTGTTGAACAGGCGGGCATGGTACCGAACCGTAAGAACAATACACACAACAATCACCGGGTTTTGGTTTGAGCACGGCGCGACAACTTTCGCACTCATAGAACCACTGGCAGGCATCCGTCGGCATAGTCTCGATCTTCTTGTGGCCACATTCCGGGCAGGTCAATTCCGACTGTAAAATCACATTTGAGGTCATGGCGTTTCTGTTTTCACAAGGGTTGATGGATAACCGGCATTGGTGGTTGCTTCAATGAGTTTCTCTGCGCTGGTCTGAGTATCCTCAAAAGTGACCACCGCCTGCTTGTGTTCAAAACTGACCTCGGCCTTGGTGACGCCTTTTACTTTGCTAAGGGCCTTCTTGACCGTGATCGGACACATGGCGCAGTTCATGGTTGGCAGGTTCAGAGTGACAATCTGAGGTTTAGCCCAGGCAGACAGGCTGGTGATGGTGAATACAAGGGCTATTGTGATTTTGTGCATGATTCACTCCAGTCTTGGGCAACGCATTTTTAAACCATCAGGGGAATCCAGTAGCTGCTGGTGACAAGAACCAACGCGATGATGGCCATGATCCAGAAAATAACCCGTCGGCGTTTTCGCGTTTGCGGTACGGCGCAGGCGGTGCCCGGCTCGCAGCCCTCAACTGGCCGGTGGATCTGCCAGCCCGCCCAACCCAATAGCATCATCACGATGGCGATAAAGACGGGACGATAGGGCTCCAGCAGAGTCAGGCTCCCGATCCAGGCCCCGCTGATCCCCAGTGTGAGTAAAACGAACGGGCCGATGCAGCAAAGGCTGGCGCCAACAGCAGCCAGCACCCCGCCGATCAGGGGTAGATTATTTTTGGCGAACTCGTCGTTTGCGGGCATGGCGGACTCCATGGAATGCATTCAATGAAGCCAGTGTAAACGCCGTACTTCGGTACGGAGTCAAGTCCGACTCAGGAGAGGTCTTTGTCAGGTTGTAACGACTCCACAATCGGACAGGCTGTGTTGTCGGGATTGGAGCGGCACTGGGTGACTAAACCCTCTAAAACACGCTCCAGGCGGCACAAATCGTTGATTTTTGACCGCACGCTGACCAGTTTACTTTCCGCCAACTCCTGGACTTCCGAGCAATGGGATTCGCCCAGTACCAAGAGGTTTTCGATCTCCTCCAGAGTAAAGCCCAGTTCCTGGGCACGTTTGATGAATAAAATCCGTGCCAAGGTGGCCTTGGTATAAGTGCGGTATCCTTGAGCCGGTTTTGGAGGCTGAGTGATGAGGCCACGGCGTTCGTAGTAGCGGATGGTTTCGACGCTGACTTGTGCAGCTTGCGCTAATTTTCCGATGGAAAATAGACTCATGGCAAAGCCCCTTCTTCGCAGTCCCAATTAATAGCCGCTTGTGGAAAGCAGATCGAAAAGGAGGTCATACCGTAATCTGAAGACACGTCGATACTGCCGTAGTGTGCTTCCACGATGGACTTAACAATCGCCAAGCCCAATCCAGCCCCTTCACTCTGGCGCTGACGTGAAGGATCAACCCGGTAGAAACGGTCGAAAATTCTGGGCAAATGTTCTGCGGGAATTTCCGGCCCCGTATTCTGTACGCTGAGTAAAACCTGCCCTTCGTCCGACACATCCAGACGAACCTTCACGCTTTCTCCCTCGGGTGAGTGGCGTATCGCATTGGATAACAGATTGGACATGGCGCGCCGCAGCATGGCACGATCACCCTTAATTTTCGGCGCCTGTCCTTCCAGCATTAACTGTATGTGCTTTTCCTCTGCCAGCGCCTCAAAAAAATCAAATAGCTTACGGACTTCCTGAGCCATATCCAGTGACTCCCATACCGGCTTAAGCAGTCCATGCTCGCTTTGAGCCAGCCAGAGCATGTCGTTGACCATTTTTGCCAAGCGTTCCAATTCTTCCAGGTTTGAATAGTGCAGTTCGCGGTATTCAACCAGGCCTCGTGACTTTCCCAGAACGACCTGAGTCTGGGTGATGATATTGGTAAGAGGCGTGCGCAATTCGTGGGCGATGTCGGCGGAGAAATGGGACAAGCGGGCAAAACTGTCTTCCAATCGGCCAAGCATAAAATTGAATGAAGAAACGAGATTTTGAAGTTCCCCAGGCACCGCCTCGGAATCAAGTCGAACATGCAGGCGATCAGCCTGTATTTCACGCATGGCTTCGCTCAACCCGCGCAGTGGCGCATGCCCCTGATGCACACCATACCAGGCCGCCAATAGCGTCACCATGCCTGCGAGTAACATGATAAGCCATAAGCTACGACGAAAATTCTCCAGAAATTGGATATGAGCATCCATGTCAATGGCGGTAACGATGTAGTATTCTTGGCCACCCACCTGGGTTTGCGTGATGGTTCCCCGGTAGGTTTTCCCATCTCCCTGCCAGTGATATACGTTGCCAACCTGAATACTGGACACCGGGGCAAAGGTATTAATAGGTTTTGCAAAATCGTTCGCTGAGGGGCCGTAAATCAGGCGCTTTTCCTTATCCCAGACCTGAAAATAGACACCGTGATGACCCGATATCGCGTGCGACAACGCCTCACCCAAGTGTGAAGAGCCGTCACCCGTTTTGCGTAAGGCTCGATCCACAGCCCTTGTCATGACCTCCAACTCGTCAGCGTCCTGTTCGGCGAAATGGCGCTTGACCGCGTTGTCCACCAGATAACCAATCACCAGAAGACTTAGCCCAATGGCAAGGGCAACAAAGGCCATCACCCGGGCGGTTAGCGATAGTGGATGCTTGCCAAGACGACTACTCCACATCATGCTCGTCATCCACTTCCAGCTTGTAGCCCATCCCCCTTACCGTGTGAATCAATTTAGGCTCAAAATCGTCATCTATCTTGGAGCGCAGGCGACGGATGGCCACATCGATCACATTAGTATCGGAATCAAAGTTCATGTCCCACACTTGCGAGGCAATCAGCGAACGCGGTAGCACTTCACCCTGTCGACGGACAAGCAGCTCCAGCAGACAAAACTCTTTGTGGCTTAGGTTAATTTTACGACCCGCACGCATAGCCCGATGTCGCGGCAAATCCAGAATGAGATCGGCGACGCGCATCTGATCCGTGATTACCGGTACCGTACTGCGACGCAACA
>NZ_RCHN01000035.1 GCF_003671495.1 Ketobacter sp.
ATTATATGCAGGTTGGTTCAGATTGCTGCTCTGCTCCACAACAAAAAGTCGAACCTCCAGATTGGTATGACTGCTGATGGGCTCCATGGCGTGCACCTCCACCAGAATCTGCTTATATACCCAGGCATCCTCTACAACAGCACGATACACATTACCATCCCGGGAAAAATTCGTTGCTACCAGATCCGTGGCATATTTGAAATCCAGCGTCAGCTGCTCGAGTTCTGCTTCCGGATAGAAGTCTTTTTTGACAGCCTGTACCGAAATCTTTTGGAGTTCGTTGAGATTCAGATTCGGATAGAGCGGCTGGTAATAATGCCCAGGCATAGGAATTTCATACTGATATGTGGTGTCTGCATGAATCAATTGGGTAGACAACGCCATTGACGCACCGATCAGTGCGCAGCTGATTTTCTTCATCTTTGCTTCCTTGTGTTGAGTGAAAACATCCCTAAGTGTGCAGCGGGATTGATAAACAACGGTGACAGCCACTGGCTTGGGCACCGCATTAAAAAGTCGGTCTTCTCAGTGTATGAAAGTTGGAACCACTTTGCAGATTGAAGAGGCATTTTCTTTAGACTGTGCACGCACCCAACGTAATCAATGTCACAGTCTGAAAATTATTTGGACCCAAATAAAAAACGGCACCGAAGTGCCGCTTTTTGTTTTCTGTCATAGCTAATTTAGTGATTACTTTCCGTAAACCGGATACTTGGTGCATACCGCTTTCACTTTCTCGCGCACCTGGGCAATCAACTCTTCATTGTTCAGATCTTCCAGGATATCGCACATCCAGCCCGCCAGTTCTTTCACTTCCGCTTCACCGAAACCACGACGGGTCACCGCCGGGGTACCGATACGCAGACCACTGGTCACGAAGGGAGAGCGTGGGTCGTTAGGCACCGCATTTTTATTCACGGTGATAAAGGCTTTACCCAACGCGGCATCCGCATCTTTACCGGTGATGTCCTGCTTGATCAGGGACAGCAGGAACAGATGGTTGTCGGTGCCACCGGACACCACATCATAGCCACGCTCAATGAACACATTGGCCATGGCCTGGGCATTCACCACCACCTGCTTTTGGTAAGCCTTGAACTCATCGCTCATGGCTTCCTTGAAGCACACCGCTTTGGCGGCAATTACGTGCATCAGCGGGCCACCCTGCCCACCGGGGAAGACGGCGGAGTTCAGTTTCTTTTCCAGCTCTTCGTTTTTCTTGGCCAGGATGATACCGCCACGGGGGCCGCCCAGGGTTTTATGGGTGGTGGAGGTGGTCACATCAGCGATCTGTACCGGGTTGGGGTAAACACCGGCGGCTACCAGACCGGCCACGTGGGCCATGTCCACCATCAGGTAGGCACCCACTTCGTCGGCGATGTCACGGAACTTCTGCCAGTCCATGGTACGGGAGTAGGCAGAGAAACCGGCCAGGATCATCTTGGGCTTGTGCTCACGGGCCAGCTCAGCCACTTGGTCGTAATCCACTTCACCGGTTTCGTGGTTCAGACCGTATTGAACCGCGTTGTACATCTTGCCGGAAAAATTCACCTTGGCACCGTGGGTCAGGTGACCACCTTCTGCCAGACTCATCCCCAGAACGGTATCACCGGGGTTCAGCAGCGCCATGTAGACCGCTGCATTGGCCTGGGAACCGGAGTGTGGCTGTACGTTGGCGTAATCAGCGCCGAACAATTCCTTCACCCGATTGATAGCCAGTTCTTCGGCAATATCCACATACTCACAGCCGCCGTAATAACGCTTGTGAGGATAGCCTTCAGCATATTTATTAGTGAGCACGGAGCCCTGGGCCTGCATTACGCGGGGACTGGTGTAGTTTTCGGAGGCGATCAACTCGATGTGTTCTTCCTGGCGCTGTTTTTCAGCTTCCATGGCTTCCCACAATTCGGGGTCAAAATCGGCAATATTCATATCGGCTGAAAACATGGTCTCTCCCGCTTATCACTGGCTAACTGGATACAATAACTAACTAAATTCGGCTTGGTGCCTGGTGCCGCTGGGCTAAAGAGCCCGGGACTGGCTTAAATGAGGGCGGTATTGTACATAAAACCCTGCCCAACGGCACATGAAAGTCACGCATCCTGACTTCGATTTTCTTCATGCCGAGTTGCTGCCGCAATCGACCTTTCCCCTGCCTTTACCGCCTGAGCTGGGTATAATCTCCCGCCACAAACCGGGGAGCTGCACAGCGCCGCCCTGCCAAACCAAAAAGATCCCATATTTCAGAGGCTTATAGTGCTCTTTAACTCTGGCGAATTTATTTTCTTTTTTCTGCCGATCGTGTTGGCTATTCACTTCCTGCTCAGTCACCGCTTTCAGCAAGGGAATATCCCGATGCTGTTCCTGGTACTGGCCTCCCTGTTTTATTACGGTTGGTGGAACCCCGTTTATCTGCTTGTGATTGTTGGCTCAATGCTGGCCAATTACCTGATCGGACTTAACATCATCCGGCTGCGGAACTCTGCTCCGGTCATGACTAAATGGCTCCTGGCGGTGGGTATCGGGGCGAATCTGGCGGTGTTGGGTTATTTCAAATACGCCGGTTTCATCCTCGATAACCTGACCGCGCTGTTCCACAGCAATATTGACCCCATCCACGTTGTGCTGCCCCTGGCCATATCGTTTTTCACATTCCAGCAGATTGCCTTCCTGGTGGACGCGTCCCGCGGCCAGTGTGACGACTACAACTTCATCCACTATTGCCTGTTCGTCACTTTCTTCCCGCAGTTAATTGCCGGCCCCATCGTGCATCACGGTGAAATGATGCCCCAATTTGCCCGGATCGATCGCAGCAACCGGAACGAAGATTTCTATGTCGGTATTTCATTTTTCGTTTTTGGTCTGGCAAAAAAGGTCCTGATCGCAGACAACGTTGCCCAGTGGGCGACACCGGTGTTCGGAGCAGCCGATGCCGGGCAGAGTATCGATTCTGCACAGGCCTGGATGGGGGCCATCGCCTACAGCCTGCAGTTGTATTTCGACTTCTCGGGTTACGCCGATATGGCAATAGGCTGCGCCCGTCTGTTCGGGATCCGCTTGCCTCTTAATTTCAATTCGCCCTACCAGGCCACTTCCATCATCGAGTTCTGGCGTCGCTGGCATATGACCCTGTCACGTTTCCTGCGGGATTACCTGTACATTCCCCTGGGCGGCAACCGCAAAGGCACCCTGCACCGCCACCGCAACCTGATGATTACCATGCTGCTGGGTGGACTGTGGCATGGGGCCGGCTGGAACTTTGTTATCTGGGGTGGATTACATGGCAGCTACCTGGTGATCAATCACCTGTTTCGCGCCCATTGCCCCTCGGTAGTTCGCTTACCCCGACTGCTCACGCAGGCCTTTGGATGGAGCTTGACCTTGTTCTGCATCATCATCGCGTGGGTATTCTTCCGCGCCGAAAGCTTCGACGGTGCCAGCCGGATGTTATCCGCCATGTTTCTGCTTTCCACAGGCACGGCGACAAGTGCAGTGGACGACCCCGAGCGGGGCTGGCAACTGATCATTGTGTTCAGCATCATCGCCCTGTTCGCCCCCAACACCTCAAGGCTGTTGGGTTATTTCGGAACCGAGAACACTGACCAGAAAGCGCCACTGTGGCGGCCCAACCCCGTCACCGGCCTGCTGATTTCGGTCCTGTTTCTGGCCACCGCCATTCGCCTTTCCGACATCAGCGAATTTTTGTATTTCCAGTTTTAGAGGGCAATTGCCATGAACAAGAAAAGAATCTACCTGGCTTTGTTTGGCATCTGCTACGTACCCCTCTGTGCCGCCGTAGTGGGCCTCAGCCTTTGGCTGGAACCTTTTGAGGGTGATCTCACCAGAACCGGGCGTCTTGCGGAAAACAACTATGGCTGGCACCACCCCCAGAAACGTTTTCCCAAAGACACCACCCAATACGCGGAGCTGAGTGGAGAAGACTACTCGGGCAAACAGGACGTTTTAGTGTTCGGGGATTCGTTTTCACACTTTTCCATGCTTGGCGAGGCACG
The DNA here is from genome assembly GCF_003671495.1 of Ketobacter sp. Lineage (GTDB taxonomy): Bacteria > Pseudomonadota > Gammaproteobacteria > Pseudomonadales > Ketobacteraceae > Ketobacter. The sequence goes on from NZ_RCHN01000035.1 coordinate 4,014, forward strand.
GACGTTTGGCTGGCAACTGCTGTTACAGGAAAGCTCCGATCACACCGTCTTCACCTACCATCTGCAGAACAAGAACATTGACCGCTGGCTCGAGAATACGCCACCGGAACAATGGCCGGACTATATAATTTATCAGGAAGTCGAACGTAACCTGAAGCAGCGCCCCTTACCGACGGAACATTGCGAGCTTCCCCGCTTTCCGGCGCTGGTTACCGAATACCAGCCAATCCAATTTCCCGCCGCAATGGTTGAATATCAACGCCAGCCCAGAGCCCTGGCGGAGGTCAGTGCCGCCATCCACTGGATTCGGGGGCGCTTCAATCCCAAGCAGAAAGCGGTCGTAATGGACCTGCAACGGGCTGATTTGTTCAGCAACCGCAAATCCAGTCAGACCCTGATCATGCCACAAGCCATCAAGTACAATCGCAGGATGCCTCCGGGTCGCGTTGAACAGGTGGCTTGCTATCTGGGCAGTCTGAAGCGCAAAGTGGAATCCAATGGCCGCACCCGCCTGATCATCGCGGTAACACCCGACAAGTACACACTCTACGCACCTTACGCGGTCAATCCACCCACCCCGGCGATTAATCTGGTGGCAGAATTAGACAAGCTGGGATTTCCTGTTTTTCGCTTTGATCAGGTGCTGGCAAAAGAAATCGAGGCGGGCACCGTGGATGTTTATCTTCCCAACGACACCCACTGGGGAGCAGAAGGCAGCCGTGTGTTTGCGTCTGCCATTCTCAGCCTGATGTAAGTGCAATAGGTTAGGCCGACTCAGCTCCGGGTTGACTGGGAGGCTGGCCGGGCGGCAAATGTTTTACATGCAAATCCAGCTGCGGGAAGGCAATCTCGATACCCAGCTCCTTGAAGCGCTTATCGATCGCCGTGTGCAGTTCGTGAATCAGGATCAATCGCTTGGAGAAACTGGCCACAAACGCACGCAATTCAAAATCCAGAGAACTGGCGCCAAAGCCCAGGAAAAAAGCAGACGGCGCCGGTTCTTTCAAAACAATCTGGTTCGCCTGGGCAATTTCCATCAGGGTTCTGCTCACCAGGTCCGTATCGCTGCCATAGGCGACCCCCACCTTGATCACCACTCGCGTAGTGCTGTCACTGAGAGTCCAGTTGATAAACTGATTGGTAACGAAGGTTTTGTTGGGAATGATCAGCTCCTTCTGGTCCCAATCGGTGATGGTGGTGGCCCGCATCCGGATCTGGCTGACGGTGCCGCTTAAATCATTGATGGTCACCGTATCGCCGATGCGGATAGGCCGCTCAAACAGGATGATGAGTCCGGAGATAAAATTGGCAAAGATTTCCTGCAAGCCGAACCCCAGACCAACTCCCAGTGCCGCCACCAGCCAGCCCAGCTTGCTCCACTCCAGTCCGATCATGCCGGAGACGATCATCACCCCGGCGATAATCACCAGGTAACGCGCCGTGGTGGTAATGGCAAACCGAATTCCGGAATCCACTTTCAGGCGCTGCAGGATCAACACTTCGATTAAGCCCGGCAGGTTTTTAACACCGACATAACTGAGCGTTAAAGCCAAAGACACAGCAAACAGGGTTTCCAGCGTGACGGTATGGGATTCAACCCCCGCATCTGTGGTGACACTGTAGGTCCAGAGTTCAATCTCCTGGAAGATCTGTATGGCCTGGAAAAAATCCTGCCAGCTGAGATAACAAACCACCGCAAACACCGAGAACGCCAGGACCCGCAACAGGGCACGGTTTTGTTCACTGATGGTGGCCACATCGAGAGAAGGCAACTCTATGTCCGGTACGGCTTCACCGGAAGCACCCGCCTCTTCCTGTTGCTCCTTAACCTTACGCTGGGCATCCCGTTTTTCGATGGCACGGGCATAGGCCAGTTTGCGTTCCAAAACCGCGAACCAGCGCATCAGCACCTGCTCCAGAATAAAAATGAAAAAACCATACATCAGGGTCTGGTACATAAGCACCATAATTTCCATCGCGCTGAAGCTGTATCCCTGGACCGAGAGCAGCACCAACGCACCCGGGATTAACACGCACACCCAGAACAAGGCGCGATTCCAGCGTTGATACCAATGCTGGTTTTTCCCGTCATCCTGTTGAGTCACTCCACTCTTCGGACTGAACATGCGGATGCAGTACACAACGAATAACATGGCCACCAACAGAAACGCCGCCCGCCCCAGGATACCGGAATGAAATTCATCCCCCTCGCGCCATACCACGATAAAAACAAAGGCGCAGGGCAGCTGCAGATAGAGCAACGGGAGCCAGCGTTTCAAGGCCGTCAGTGCACTGGGACGCCAGCGGAAGTGCCCTTCCGCCAAACCATTTGGCCGTGCCAGCAGGCGGATAAACTCAAACAGAAACAGCCAGCGGGCCATCACCACCAAGGCCGCACCAATCCCCAAACCGAACAATGTTGCTTCGTTGCTGCGCAGCACGGGAAAGGCCAGCACCAACAGGACAAAGGGCAGCGGCAGCGCCAACAACACCGTACCGAGCAAGCTCTCCAAAGAGTAACGAAAACGATCCTTGGTGACGTTACCGATTTTATGAGTGCCATATTCCATCCGCTGGATCACCTTGCGGCGACCACCCACGTAGACAGCGGCAACAATCCCCAGCAAAACCAGGGGAAAGACCGGCTGGACCAACCATTGATACCAGATGACAAACGGCTCGGACCAGGGCTGATCCATCACGAACCACTGGATGCTACCGGGCAACAGAGACAGCCACTGCCAATCCAATGGGGTTGCACTGCGGCGCCAGAACAGTTTTTTGTTCAGCAGTTCGTAGAACTGTCGTCTTTCTGCCAACTGGTCACCATGGAGCAATTCCAGATTGGTCAGGTTCACCACATAATCGGCATTCACCTGAACCAGTTTGGTGAGCAATGTGGCGCGGCTTTCACAGATGCGGTAAAGGTCCTGCTGTAGCTGATCGGATTGCAGGTCAGCCCCCTGCAACTGAGAGGCGATGAATTGGCGCCGGGCCGTATCGGTACGCACCGCGTGGAGCTTTTCATCCAGTTTGAACTGCTCCAGACGGGCGCGGGAAATATCTTCATGCAGTGTGGTACTGGACTCCTGCTCACGGATTTTAGCCTGCAGCAACTGACGCTGCCGCAACAGGTAATCATCCACAAACTGGTAATACTCCGTCAGCTCCAACTGCTGTTTGGCCACCTCAAAGCGATAGCGAATATCCTGCAGTTCCTGCTTACCGGCCACCAGCTCATCGGCGGTGTTATTGAGATCCGCGGTTCGCGTTACCAGCAAATCCCTGAGCCGTTGGTTTTCTTTCAATTCAGCCGACAGCACCGCCGGCAGCTGCTGATACTCGCCCTGCAGAACCACGCTGACATCCTGCTGTTCCCCCGCGGTCTGCAGACGCTTTTCATCCCGTTCCTGACGCAACATCTCCAATGCCGACTTCAGCATCTCCATCCGCATAAACAACAGGTCTCGGTTTACCGTGTACAGGTCCAACAGCTTTTGATATCCCTCCAGGCGATTCTGCGCCAGATCCTTGCGCAGGTTGGCATTGGTCAACTGCTGCTTGAGCACGCTCAGCTGCAGCGCTTTCACGGACTCATTCTTGACGCTGTTCTGCTGCTCCCGGATTTTCTGTTCCAGATCCTGTGACTGTTTCTGGGCCGTTTTCACCTCTTCCCGGGCCGCACTGGGCAGGGCCTGCTGCTCTCCGATTTGCCCCAAAACATAGGAAAGACTTTCCTGTAATGCTTTGGCCTGGGCTTCAAGCAGCGAAATAGCGGTATCCAGCCCGTTCTGGGCCTTGGGCGGCTCCGTCTTGTCGGAGCGCTGTTCCAGCCGCTTGATTTCCTGGCGCAACTGATCGGCCAATTCCGGTGCTGCCTGGATGTTGTTTTTGACCGACTGGATTTCCCGTTGCAGGGAACTGGTAATGGCCTGCTGTTCCGACATCTCCTTCTTCAGCAAATCCATCTCTTTGCTGGCGGCTTCCACCTGGGAAGTGTCCTCCGCCGGGGCTGCCAACCCCACCCCCAATTGCGCCAGACAAGGTAGCGTCCACAGCCACACCAACATTCCCACAACCACACTGAAGCCAATGCCTTTACCCTGTCTCACAAAGTCTCCCATCTTTACTGTTCCAACGCCTCATTTGAGGGCATTCAATCAGGCTGATCATCCCTATCAGCGCCGTTTGCATCCAACTCTCAATTGGGGTAGCGTACGCCACAATTCCCACCGACAATTGACTAGTTACTTTCCTGTTATGGCGCAATATATATACACCATGCATCGGGTATCCAAAGTGGTACCCCCGAAACGCGAAATTCTCAAAGACATTTCCCTGTCCTTTTTCCCGGGTGCCAAGATTGGCGTACTGGGCCTGAATGGCGCTGGTAAGTCCACCCTGCTGCGCATTATGGCAGGAGTGGATAAAGAGTTCGACGGGGAAGCGCGTCCCGCCGCCGGCATCAACATCGGCTATCTGCCCCAGGAACCGCAGCTGGATGAAAGCAAGGACGTGCGCGGCAATGTGGAAGACGGTGTCCGGGAACTGAAGGACGTGCTGACCCGCTTTGACGAGATCAGCATGAAGTTCGGCGAAGAGATGTCCGACGACGAAATGAATGCCCTGTTGGAAGAACAGGCCGAGCTGCAGAACAAGATCGATGCGGCCAACGGCTGGGACATCGACCGCACCCTGGAAATCGCCGCCGATGCCCTGCGGCTGCCGCCCTGGGATGCGGATGTATCCACACTGTCCGGTGGTGAGAAGCGCCGGGTCGCCCTCTGCCGCCTGCTGCTGTCGAGTCCGGACATGCTGTTGCTGGACGAACCCACCAACCACCTGGATGCGGAGTCCGTGGCTTGGTTAGAGCGCTTCCTGCACGAATACAAAGGCACCGTGGTGGCCATCACCCACGATCGCTACTTCCTCGACAATGCCGCCGAGTGGATTCTGGAACTGGACCGCGGCCACGGCATTCCCTGGAAAGGCAACTACTCCTCCTGGCTGGAACAGAAAGACGAACGTCTGGCCCAGGAAGCCAAGCAGGAAGTGTCCCGCCAGAAAGCTATCAAGGCGGAGCTGGAATGGGTACGTTCCAACGCCAAGGGCCGCCAGGCCAAGAGCAAGGCCCGTATGGCTCGTTTTGAAGAGCTGTCCAGCCAGGAAGCACAAAAGCGCAACGAAACCCAGGAACTGTTTATCCCGGTGGCAGAACGCCTGGGGGATGACGTGATTGAATTCCGCAACGTGACCAAATCCTTTGGTGACCGGGTCCTGTACGATGACCTCAGCTACACCATTCCCAAAGGCGCCATCGTCGGCATCATCGGCCCCAACGGCGCCGGTAAGACCACCATGTTCCGTATGATTGTGGGCGAACAGAAGCCCGACAAAGGCGAAGTGCACCTGGGTGAAACCGTGGACATTGCCTATGTGGATCAGTCCCGCGACGAGCTGGACGGGAATAAGACCGTGTGGGAAGAAGTATCCGACGGCCTGGACATCATCAAAGTAGGCTCCTTTGAAATGCCCTCCCGCTCTTATGTTGGCCGCTTCAACTTTAAAGGCTCCGATCAGCAAAAACGCGTAGGCGAGCTGTCCGGAGGAGAGCGTAACCGCTTACACCTGGCCAAGCTGCTGCGCAAAGGCGGTAACGTGCTGCTGCTGGACGAACCCACCAACGACCTGGATGTGGAAACCCTGCGCGCCCTGGAAGAAGCTCTGCTGACTTACGCCGGCACGGCCATTGTGATTTCGCACGATCGCTGGTTCCTGGACCGGATTGCCACCCACATTCTGGACTTTGAAGGCGAAGAAGGGGTGGAATTCTTTGAGGGCAACTTCACCGAATATGAAGCGTACAAGAAGAAAAAGTACGGGGAAGAGTCCGTGCAGCCGAAACGACTGAAATACAAAAAGCTGAGCTAAGCACTCAACTGTATACACCTGAAAAAACTGCCGGTTATACCGGCAGTTTTTCTATCCAACGAAACTACTCGTCGTCAATGTCATCCCAATCGTCATAATCGTCCAGATCATGCTTCAGACGACGCTCTTCCATCAACGCTTCGATCTTGCGCAGGTAGTCACCGGAACGCTTGCTCTTGGCCTCCAGGCGCTGCTCAATCTCACCGTCAATATCATCCATCATTTCTTCATCGACATCATCGATGTATTGGGTGTTTTCTGATGTGGACGTTGTTCTCATAACCCCATACCTCTACAGCATAATTCTTTTCAGAGATGTGAAACCATGCAATTGGCTAATCCGTCAGCGGAATATTCCCTCAAAGCTTTGACACTTTCATCTTTTAATTATTAACGCAGCATCAAAAAATTTTGTAGTGAAAATTTGTTGTTTTTAGATGTTTTTCCCATGCTCGGGCACTCTATTATTCAATAAATAACCAAGTACGGGCTCGTTTCACAACGTTACAAAAACGCCACGCTGCCAACTTGAAAAAACCGCATTTTCGGCGTTTTATGAAAGATTGACTATGCTGTAAAGACCAGGACCATAATTAATCAATAAGAGCGTAGGGCTATGATCGAAAAACGCCACTTTACACGCATTGCCTTTGATGCCAGCGCACGACTGATCCGCGGCGAGAACGACTGGCCCGCTAAACTGCTGGACATTTCGTTGAAAGGAGCCCTGCTGCAACAGCCGGAAGAAAGTTCCCTGGAGAAAGACGATCCCGTCTCCCTTTACCTGCTGCTCAGTGACGAAGAAACGGAAATCCGCATGGAAGGCCATGTGGCACACCTGGAAAACGACCATGTAGGCATTGCCTGCGATCATATGGATGTGGACAGCGCATCCCACCTGCGCCGCATTGTGGAATTGAATACCGGCAACGAAGCCTTACTGGAACGGGAAATCGAAGCGCTGGTTAATTTCGCAGCGCACTGAAGCCTCCACCGGTCAGAGTGCATCCAGCGCTTGTTCCAAGCGCGATACCGCCACCACTTCCAGCCCCTCAATGGGCGACTTGGGTTGATTACCCTTGGGCACAATGGCGCGGGTAAAGCCATGCTTGGCGGCTTCCCTCAGGCGCTCCTGCCCACTGGGCACCGGACGGATCTCGCCGGACAGCCCCACCTCACCGAACACAATCAACCGGGTATCCAAGGCCAGGTTACGCAGACTGGACACCACAGAAATCAACACCGCGAGGTCGGAACCGGTTTCCAGCACCTTGACCCCACCCACCACGTTGACAAATACGTCCATCCCCATGGTGGCCACACCACCGTGACGATGCAGCACTGCCAGCAACATGGCCAGACGGTTCTGGTCCAAACCCACCGCCACCCGCCGGGGATTGCCCAGCTGACTGTCGTCCACCAAAGCCTGGACTTCCACCAACAGGGGGCGACTGCCTTCCCGGGTCACCATCACAATGCTGCCGGGAATCGGTTGCTCATACCGGGACAGAAAGATAGCCGAGGGATTGCTCACTTCCCGCAGACCTTTATCGGTCATGGCGAATACGCCCAGCTCATTCACCGCACCGAAGCGATTCTTTACCGCCCGGATCATGCGGAAACGGTTGTCCTGCTCCCCTTCAAAATAGAGCACGCTGTCCACCATGTGCTCCAGCACCCGGGGCCCGGCCAGCGCGCCCTCTTTGGTGACATGCCCCACCAGGAACAGGGCAGTACCGGTTTGCTTGGCGAACCGCACCAAAGCGGCGGCACATTCCCGCACCTGAGATACCCCACCCGGGGCGGAACTGAGCCCTTCCGAGTAAACGGTTTGGATGGAATCCACCACCATCACCCTGGGCTGCTCCCGGTTCGCCGTGGCCAGAATATTCTCAATGCTGGTCTCCGACATCAGGCGCAGCTGATCCATGGGCAGGTCCAGGCGCTTGGCCCGCAACGCCACCTGCTGCAGGGATTCTTCACCGGTGATGTACAGAGCGGTTTGCTGGCTGGCCAACTGGGTCATGGTCTGCAGCAGAATCGTGGATTTACCGATACCGGGATCCCCCCCAATCAACACCACAGAGCCTTCCACCAGGCCACCGCCCAAGACCCGATCCAGCTCACCGGAACCGGTGGGTGTGCGGGGCTCTTCCACCAGATTCACTTCCGCCATGGTGGTGACCTGGCGGGCCTCCCCGGCCCAACTGGTTTTTCCCCCACGATTGGAGGCCATACCCCGGTCCGGATTGAATTCCGTCAGCGTATTCCAGGCACCACAATCCGCACACTGGCCCGCCCATTTGGGGAACACACTGCCGCAGTCACTGCACACGTATTGGGTTTTTGCCTTGGCCATTAACTTATCACCCTTTTTAACTTATCACCCTTTTCAACTGATCACGCGTAAACACACCAGTGCGCCAAAATAGTAAGCCGGCACCATCAATAACACACCCAACAGCCAGGCCCCGGAATTGGGCTGCAGCTCAGAGTCCTCGGACATCTCAAAATATTCAGGCAGCTTGGCTTTCAAACGCTTGAGGGAATACAGATCCCAGAACAGGACGAAACCGAATAGCAGTAAAACTGAAGGGGAATGCAACGGCACGGCGTCCGGCATCCAGTAGGAAAACACAAACGCCACGCTCAACAACGTGGACACCAAACCGCCCACCGGATGCAACCAGTCCTGCTCGATGCGGCGCAGCATCATCACCCCCACCGGCAGGGACACCACCATCAGCGCCACATAAAGAGTCACCCACAGCGGCATCAGTCGGCCCCGCTGCCCTGGTAGACCCGCTGCACCCGCCCGGTTACCTGGCACAGCAACTCATAATTGATGGTATTGGCCCATTGCGCTACTTCTTCCACCGGCAAGCCCGGGCCCCATAGCGTGACCGGCGTGTTGGGGCCGACTTCGGGAACGACCGACACATCGACCGTGATCATATCCATAGACACCCGCCCCACCACCGGACAACGCTGCCCCTTGATCAGGACCTGGGTGCTTTTACCAATATGGCGCGGATAACCATCCCCATAACCGATGGCCACCACGGCCACTTCTGTTCGGGCCGCTGCCGTCCAGGTGGCACCATAGCCAACACTTTCACCAGGCAATACGGTGCTACGGGAAATAATGCGGGATTGCAGATGCATGGCCGGCTTCAGGCCCAGTGACTCCGCACTACGGTCAGCGAACGGAGACGCCCCGTATAGCATCAAACCCGGACGCACCCATTCATGATGAAAATCCACCCGATCCAAGGTAGCCGCCGAATTGGCCAGACTGGCCTGATGGGCGCCGACAGTGGATTTCAATTGCCGGAACAGCTCACCCTGGCGCCGGTTGAGGGCATGATCGGGCTCATCAGCACAGGCCAGATGGCTCATCAGCACCAGATCCGCTACGTTGGGACTGTTGTTGAGTTGCTGCCAGAACAACGCACAGCCATTATCAGAAATACCCAGCCGGTGCATGCCGGTATCCACTTTTAGCCAAACGCCAACTGGGCGGGGCAAATCCGCCTCCAGCAACATGGCCAGCTGCCAGGGTTGGTGCACCACCAGATTAAGGCCTTGAGCGGACGCCTCCTTTAACTGTTCCAGGCTGAACACCCCTTCCATCAGCAGAATGGGGCGCTGCACGCCTGTCTTCTTCAGCGCCAGGCCTTCCTCGAAAGTGGCTACGCCCAACGCGTCACTGCTGTCTGCCAAGGCCGTGGCCACGGGCAGCAGGCCATGCCCGTAGGCATCGGCCTTCACCACACCCAGCACCTTGCTGTGAGGCGCCTGGCGTCGCACCAACTCCATGTTATGGCGCAATGCCGCCAGATCAATGACGGCCTGGGTTCCTCTGCCCAAACTAAAACTCTCCGTAGGCATTGTTGGCCAGATCTTCAAATCGGGTATAGCGGCCCAGGAACGCCAGCCGCACTGTTCCTATGGGACCGTTACGCTGCTTACCGATGATGATTTCCGCCGTTCCCTTGTCCTCAGAATCCTCGTTGTAGACCTCATCCCGATAGATGAACATGATGATGTCCGCGTCCTGCTCGATCGCGCCGGATTCCCGCAGGTCCGACATCACCGGTCGCTTGTTGGGACGTTGTTCCAGACTGCGGTTGAGCTGGGACAGCGCCACCACCGGACAATTCATTTCCTTGGCCAGCCCCTTCAGAGACCGTGAGATTTCCGAAATCTCATTGACCCGGCTTTCCGCCCCCGGCACCTGCATCAACTGCAGGTAATCCACCAGGATCAAGCCAATCTCGCCATGTTCTCGGGCCACCCGCCGTGAGCGGGCGCGCAATTCCGTCGGGCTCAGACCTGCAGAATCGTCGATATAAAGCTTCTGTTCCGCCAACAGGCTTACCGCCGAACTGAAACGGGGCCAGTCATCCTCTTCCAGCTTACCGGAGGTTACCCGGGACATATCTATACGCCCCAGGGACGCCAGCATACGCATCACGATCTGCTCTGCCGGCATCTCCATACTAAAGACCAGCACCGGTTTGCCACTGCGGATCAGGGCATTTTCCGCCATATTCATAGAGAAGGTGGTTTTACCCATGGCAGGACGAGCCGCGACGATCACCAGGGCACCGCCCTGCAGGCCGGAGGTCTTCTCGTCCAGGTCGGTGAAGCCGGTGGGAATTCCGGTGAGCTTCTCGTCGGACTTAAACAACAGGTCGATCTTGTCGACAGTGGCTTTCAAGGCTTCCTTGATATGGATCGGACCACCCTGCTTGGCACCCTGCTCCGCGATACTAAACACCTTGCGTTCCGCCTCGTCCAGCAGTTCGGTGGCATTGCGGCCTTCCGGATGAAAGGCAGCGTCCGCAATCTCATTGGAGACTGCGATCATCTGCCGCAACACGGAACGCTCGCGAACGATCTCGGCATAGGCCTTGATGTTACTGGCACTGGGCGTGTTTTTTGCCAATTGCGCCAGATAGGCCATGCCGCCGCAGTCCTCAAGGATGCCCGCGTTATCCAGCGCTTCCCCCAGCGTCACCACGTCAAAGGGTTTCGACAGCTCCGCCAGTTGGGCAACGGCACGAAAAATCAGGCGATGATCGCGGCGATAAAAATCCACATCGGACAGGATCTCAGACACATCATCGAAGGCCTGGTTCGCCAGCATCAAGCCGCCGATGACCGACTGCTCCGCCTCCAGGGAATGGGGCGGAACTTTTATGGAGGCCGACTGCAGATCGTCTTCCAGCGCTAATTCAATGGGTGAGTCATTCATGGGGTATCGATACTTATGGGAATCGGTTTTTGCTCAAGTTTAAGGGGGGCGGCATGGCAGTGCAAACTCGCTCAACGAACTTTGTGAGTTCGTTTCTGCGCGCTTCAGAAACAACAAAACTCCGGCACCGCAGGTGGGCGCCAGAGTTTTTTGCAGGCATGACTGATGTCACCGAAAGATTGAAGAGTGCCCCACCTCAACCAGGCCGGGCGCCTCAGGCAATCTTATTCAGGAACAACAGAAACCTTGATCGTAGCGGTCACATCGCTGTGAACCTGCAGGTCGATCTCGTAATCGCCGGTAGCGCGGATCGCACCATTAGGCATCAGCACTTCGGCCTTGCTGATCTCAACGCCAGCCGCAGTGATAGCGTCGGCGATGTCACGAGTACCGACAGATCCGAACAGCTTGCCTTCGTCACCGGACTTGGCAGGAATCGTTACGCTCGCCAGTTCAGCAACCTTGTCAGCGCGGGCCTGGGCAGCAGACAGCTTGTCAGAAGCGGCCTTTTCCAGTTCAGCGCGACGCTCTTCAAAATATTTGATGTTTGCTTCAGTGGCAGGAACGGCTTTACCCTGAGGGATCAGGAAATTGCGGCCGTAGCCTGCCTTTACCTTAACCTTTTCACCCAGATCACCCAGGTTACGGTTTTTTTCCAATAAGATGACTTCCATCACTCATACCTCTTTTGAATTCGTTTTCTAAAATCAACAAAACTGTCTATTACAGCCGCAGCGACCAATACCATCATTCCTACCCAGGAGGTCAGGATCAGCCCCACATAAAAGAACACCAACAACGGGCCGTTGTTTTGTTTCATGCCCAGCACCCCATGCACCAGCGCCAATCCCGCCATCAACATGGGAATGGCCACACAAGGCAAGATCAGCCTGGCCTGCGGAAAGCTCTGGCCCAAATACAGCAACAGAGCCAATGCCGCCGCGACTGCAGGCATCAGACGCAGGCTGTGAAACTCCTGACGAAACCCACCTGGGTTATAGAGTCGGGCCTGCAGCCAGCGTGCAACCAACAAAGCGGCGGTTGCCCCTGCCGTGGTGACCCACACCATCCCTTCCAGCACAACGTGGCGAACATCCATCTGCTCAAACACGCTTTCGGCTTCCGGGTTGGCTGCCTTCAGCTGCGCGACAAATTCGTCGAATGTAGGCTGAAACAGGTCCACCAGATTACTGATCATGCCGGGCGCCAGATTCAGAACCAGCACAATGTATAGTGCGGAACTGAGCCCCAACGCCAACAACGCCCATCCCAACGAGCGGGAGCTGGCCAGCACCAGGCTGGCTACCAGGGCGGCCAACACCGTGCCCACCTGGGTAATATCCCCCGCGCTCCAGTGCACCAGCACCGCCACCAGCATGGCACCCGCGAACGGGATGACCGCATCGCTAATGCTCTTTCTCAGGGCCACCAACGCCACAATGGCGGCGGAGGCCCAACCAAATCCCGGCACCAAGGCCAGGATCGCGGCTGCGGCGAGCGCCTGCAAGGGCCCGCCCATGATCCACTTCGCCAGTGTCAACATACTACTGGCCCAAGCTCAATTACTTGTGTGAATCAGAATAAGGCAACAAAGCCAGAGCACGGGCGCGCTTAACAGCACGGGCCAGCTGACGTTGGTATTTCGCACTGGTGCCGGTGATACGGCTGGGTACGATTTTGCCAGTTTCAGTAATGTAGTTTTTCAGGGTATCCAGATCCTTGTAATCGATCTCGGTTACGCCTTCAGCTGTAAAACGGCAGAACTTTCTGCGACGATAAAAACGTGCCATGGTTGGCTCCTATAAATTCCAATTACTCAATTAACGCAATTCGATTTGCTGAGCGTGCAACACCAGTTGGGTTGCGGAGGTATCCTTGTAGCTGGCCCGGACTAAAAATCCGGTCACCTGCACCCGGTCGCTGACAGCAAGATGCTCACACTGTGAGGTGATCTCCTGCCCCCGTGCTTCCACCTTGATTCGGCACAGCACTTCGCGGGGGGCTCCCGCCTCTTCCTGACGGGATCGATGCTCCAACATAAAACTGTAATGGGGAACACCGGCTGGTGTGTAACGCAAACCTTTGGTTTCCGTCACCGTACCACTTAGAACCAGTTGATTGATTTCCACTCAGCGGTTCACGCAGACCCGATTATTCTTCGGAATCTGCTTCTTCCTCTTCTTCTTCGCTGTCATCGGCCTGCTCTACACGCTCACCACGATCACGGGGAGTATGTTCGCCACGATCACGGTCTTTCTCGTTGGCTTTGGCCAGGATGGACTGCTCAGCAACGGCTTCGTCACGGCGGATAACCATATTGCGCAGGACAGCGTCATTGAATTTGAAGGCGCTTGAAAGTTCGTCCAGGACTTCCTGGGAACATTCAATATTCATCAGAATATAATGAGCCTTGTGGATTTTGTTAATTGGATAAGCCAGTTGGCGGCGGCCCCAATCTTCCAGACGGTGGATCTGGCCACCACCTTCCTGGATCTGGCCTTTGTAACGCTCAACCATACCGGGAACCTGTTCACTCTGATCAGGGTGAACCAGAAAAACGATTTCGTAATGTCTCATGACATCTCCTTACGGATTATAGCCTCCCGACTGTTTTCATCAGAAAACGTAACGGTAAGGCAAGGAGTTAATGCTTACTAACTAATTAAACCCCACTCACGGGGAGCGAGGGATCGCGAATTCTATAGGAGGTTAACCAGAAAAACAACAGATGCTTTACGAGAGGCGTTGGCGCAGGGATTCGAACAGGCAGACACCCGCCGCCACCGACACATTCAGACTCTGCACGTCCCCCTGCATGGGGATATAGACCAGCTGATCACAGTTTTCCCGGGTCAGACGGCGCAGGCCGGGGCCTTCCGCCCCCATAACCAGGGCCAACGGGCCTTTCAGATCTGTTTGGTAGAGGCTTGTGGCGGTCTCATCCAGCTCAGTGCCCACAATCCAGATCCGGCGCTCCTGAAGCTGTTTCATCAAACGTGCCAGATTGGTGACCTGGACGAACGGCATCACTTCCGCTGCCCCGACCGCCACCCGTCGCACCACCGGAGTAAGGCCGACGGATTTATCCTTGGTGGTGATCACCGCATGCACCCCGGCGGCATCAGCACTGCGCAGCACCGCACCCAGGTTATGGGGGTCGGTGACGGAATCCAGAATCAGCAGAAAGGGCGGCCCCTCGATCCGATCCAGCAGGTTAAACAGCCCATGTTCATCCAGCGCATTGGCCAGCCGACAACGTGCTGCCAGCCCCTGGTGGTTTGCATCCTGGAACTGGTGATCCATAGACTTCTTATTAACGTACTGGACCGACACCCCCAGCTGTTGGGCTCGCTTCAGAACATCATCCAGGCGTCGCTCATCGCGGCCTTCCTGCACCTTCATTTCCAGCACCCGGTCGGGGTGCTTTTTCAATACGGCGCTAACGGTGTGAATGCCGTAGAGCCACTCCGCTTTGGACATAAATTACCGCTTTTTCTTGGCCTTGGACTTAGTGTTCGTTTTGGACTTGGGTTTTGGCTTGGCCTTGGCTGAACTACCCTTGGTTTTGCTGCGGGATTTCTTGGCCGCCAGCTTGGCCACCTCATGCCGGGAGGTACCCTTAACTGCACCACCCTGTGTCCCCTTGCCTTGCGCACCCTTGGCTTGCGTTTTTTTCCCGCTACTCTTGCCGGATTTGCCTGCAGACTTTCTCTCGCCGCTACCGGCCTTCTTACCCTTACGGGTACCTGGTTCCGGCTTGGGGTTTTCCTT
>NZ_RCHN01000036.1 GCF_003671495.1 Ketobacter sp.
CCGTTTGGTGCAAATTGGGCCATCAAATGGCCAAAAATGAAGAGATGCTTGGCTTGTTTTCTTGAGATTGGTGCCAGTTGGTATTTTGCAGGCCAATTACCAAGTTATTCAGAGGTTCCTTAGGTAAAGGCGCGGAGGATTATGATGCTGAAATCGCCTGGGCGTATTTCACTTACCAGCTCAGTGACAGTTTTACCGTAAAAGGCGGACGTCAGCGCCTGCCTTACTTCCTGTATTCCGATTTCCTTGATGTGGGTTACGCGTACCACTGGATCGCGCCACCATCAGAAGTGTATGAATTGGGCGGCTTCGACAACATCGACGGGGTCAACCTGGAATACTACGGCGACTGGGGACCGGTGATTTCCCGAATCAACCTGATTGCCGGTGCCACCTCCACCACCTCAGGGGATTTGGCCGTATCCAGTGAAGACCATTGGGTTATCAGCTGGAACATGAACTGGGACTGGCTGACGTTCCAGGCCACCTACAGTGAATCCGAGGTTACCGTAGATGGCATCAACTTGATCGCCGACGGTGTCAACGAAATTATGACTGCGTCCGGTTTCCCCCTGACCAGCGATCAGCTGAACAGCCTGAGTATGGATCGTGACCGGGGTTACTTCAGCGGGGTGGGCCTGGCAGCAGACTGGGGTACTTTCTTTGCTTCTGCGGAATACACCGACGTGGGTGTTGACGATTCCCCACTCAACAACCAGAAAAAGTCCTGGTACGTATCCGGCGGTTTCCGCACCGGCAAATTCACCTACAGCCTGACTGTGAGCAATGCGGATCTGCCCAACAACCCGGACACCGTCGACACATTAACCGATGACCTGATTCCGGCGGCACCCGGGGATCAGAATGTGATGTTCTTCCTGGATCAAGCCATCGCCGGAGCACCGGACACCTTCGCTGAATACAGTACCGAACAGCTGGTGGACGCCATCAACAGCACCCTCATCGCCGGTTATGACGTGGACACCTACAACTTCACCGTGCGTTATGACTTCCACCCCTCTGCTGCTTTGAAGTTTGACTATTCCAAGCAGGAAGCCGACTACTTCGACGTATACGGCAACACCACCAGCCGTGAGCCTGAACTGGTTCGCATCGGCGTAGACCTGGTATTCTAAGGGGAGATGGCCAATGAAAAAATCAATAACACGCAAGCTTGTCTCCGGTGTATTGGGTTCTGCCATCCTGCTGGTATCCAGCGCACTTTGGGCTGAAACCGCCGTGGTGGTAAACCCCGGCAATGACGTTCCGATCACTTCAGATGATGTGGCAAAACTGTACCTGGGAAAAACCAAAACCTTCTCCAACGGTAAACCCGCCACGCCGCTGGAACGTTCAGAAGGCAGTGCGATTCGTCTCCAGTTCCTGGAAAAAATTGTGGACAAAAGCGAATCGCAAATGAAAGCATACTGGTCTCGTCTGATTTTCACGGGTAAAGGGGTTCCCCCCAATGCTGTGGATTCAGATAAGGAAGTGAAGGAACTCGTTGCCAAGGATCCGGGCGCCATTGGTTACATCGACGTAACCTCAGTGGATGATACAGTGAAAGTGGTGCTGACGTTCTAGTGCTGCTGCAGTCCGGCCCTGCGCTGTGCGGGGTCGGACAGTATCATCCGCAATACGCAGGTTGCACTTACATAGATAGATTGGGTAGTCCGGTTCAACATGGTTAAACGAAATCTTGCTATCAGCGCGTGTGCGATAATTTCCGTTGCTCTCTCCTCTTCCCTTCAGGCGGACAGTTTTGATGATGCCGTCAATCTGTACCTGAAAGGCTTTGACCACTGTGTCGAGGCTCGCAACGCCGTTGGTTCCAACAACGTGCAGAAAGCGAAATCCGAGTTCGGCCGCTACCTGGATTTTCTGGATAAAGCCAAGGCCATCGACAGCTCCATCATTGGCTCTTCCCGACGGGAAATGGACAGCAACCTGAAGTTCTGTGACCGGGTCCGCCACGACATGGAAATCATCATCGGCACCCCCATGATCGAAGAAGCCTTTGCCGCCTGTGAACAGACCTTCTCGGCCATTGAGCAGAAGAACGTGGATCAGGCCAATATGTATCATCAGCAGTTTATTGAGCTGAAGGATAAAGCGGTCGAGGCGGCGCCCAGCTTGAAATCCGTATTCAGTATTACCAGCCAGATCCGCCGCTGCGAGCGGGCGGAGAAAAAAATCGGCCGCTTGAACTCCAGCCAGAACGTGGCAGCGCTGATCAAGAGCGTGGACGAGGACATCGTGAACTTCAATGCTTACTGCGACAACGGCTTGAAGGAAACCACCGGCTCACCGCTGAGCTACGCCGCCATTACAGCCGCCAACAGCACACTGAAAACCGCTCGCTCACTGGAGCAGACCGCCGTCAAGGAACTCAATGGGCTGAAAGCAGAGGCCAATGACCCTGCCACCATCAGCTCCCTCACCAGCAAGTTGGCCAGTGGTCAGCAATGCCTGGGCAAACTGTCTGCGGCAGTCAATAAAAAAGAAAGCGAGATGGTGGCAGCAGAAGCCACTTTGCAGAAATACTCCACGCAGCTGGCGGACGCGGGTAATGTATGCAAGACCATCGGCAAAATCCCCCCCAACAACACAGCCGCCTATCAAAAAGCCAAAACCAGCTATGAATCCGCCCGCTCATCGCGCACAGCGGTACAACGCCGGCTGGCCAAGGACCCGCTGTACAACAGCGCAGAAGGCCCTTCCAACGCCGACATCAAGCAGCAATTGGCCAGCTTGAACCGATGCCTGGCCGACGCCGAATCGGAATTGAAAGCGGTGATTGTGGCGGCGCCCCGGCCGGCGCCTGTGGCCATCGCCAGTGTGCCCGTCAAAACCAGCGCCAGCCAGGCGGAAGCCAAAGCCACCCCTCCTGCAACCAAAGCGGTCATCAGCCTCGACATGGAAGGCCTGACACCGGAATGGGTACTGGCCTATTGGGAAGAGACCGGGGCCAGTATTGAGTCAGTGGACATTGAGTTGCTGCAGAGTGGATTCGGCAAACCGCTCTACATCGCCACCCCCAAGACCACGCTCAAATTCAGAAGCGGGGACTTCTCCACCAACCAGATTTTTGCAGAAGTGGAACAACTGAATTATCGCGAAAAGTTGGCACAGCTCCGCTATCGTCAGCGGGGCACTGCGGCGGTGAGCTGGCAACCCAACACCGTGGCCACTTTGAAAAGCAACCAGGAACGGGTCGCACCATCCTATGTGGCCAATGTGACCTCCACCCAGTTTTCGCAACTGGCTTTTGATGAAAATTCCCAGTCATTGAACATCAACCTGGCAAACCCCGGCACGGGGAAAACCGGATACATCCTGATGCCGGGCTACGATCCGGTGAAGTTCACCATCGGCCAGGGTGAAGAAGCTCAATATGATGTAAAGATCAACGATTCCGTTAGCGGTCGGATGACCATAAAGGGTGAGTAACCCCAGACATTCGGAGAGGGACAACTATGAATCGACTCAATCGGATAAAAGCCATGGCCGCGGGGATCACCCTTGCGCTCCTATCAAACATCGCGTTCAGCGATGTGGCGGTGATCGTCAACCCCGGTAACGACGCCCAACTGGAAGCCGATGACATCGCCAAGATCTATCTGGGTAAGATGAAGCGTTTTTCCAACGGCAACCTGGCCATCCCACTGGACCGTACCGAAGGTTCGGACATACGCATCAAGTTTCTGGAAAGTACCGTGGGCAAAGATGAAACCAAGATGAAATCCTACTGGTCGCGGCTGATTTTCACCGGCAAGGGTGTTCCGCCCAAAATCGTGGAGTCGGGGCAGGAGGTGAAAGAATTGGTTTCCCGTAACCCCGACATTATCGGCTACATTGATTCCAGCGAAGTGGACGACAGCGTCAAGGTCATCGCCACATTCTAAACCGGTTTCGGAGGCGCTCACGGCGCTTCCGAACACGTCTCCACGCCCAAAGCCGCCAGATCCACCATCACCAGCTGATTGCCCTGACCGGCCTGTACGCCACGGCTCTCTGTCACCAATACCGAACCTGCCTGAAACCCGGACCCGGGCTGCGCGAGGATGGCCGACGGGCTGCTCAACCCGGGCGGAGACACCCGCACAGCGGAGCCATCCACAGGCACATACACCAGCCGGCCTTTCACAAAGTCGGTAATCAAAAACCCATCACAGTAACGGTCGAAGTCGTCCAGTACCGTCAGATTGCGATAAAGAATCTGCGCCGCACCCGGCGTTCCATCCACCTGCAGCGGCACCCGTTTGAAGAAGCCAATGTCGGTCAGGTAGATATCGCCCTCCCACACCCGCACACCATTGGCCGCGTAAACCTGTTGTTGCGGCCCGATCCAGTGCTGAACATAGTCGGACAACACCGGTTCACCGGCACTGAAGTCAAACACCGCTTTGCTGACACCACCCTGGGCCACGAAGAAATCCTCATCGGCAATCAGGATGGCATTCTGTTCAGGCAGGGCGTCCAGGCCATTGGGAAACTGGAAGCCGCTAAGTGCCATGACGTCGATCAGGCGACCGTCTTCCAGGGAGTACGCCTTGAGCACACCGGCCTGGTCGAATTTCAGGTCCCCCAGACGCAAACCGGAGGACTGGGCGCACACGAAGAACAACCATTGGTTGAGCTCCGCCAGGCCGGCAAAATAGGAACACCGGGTATCCCGCGCCACCGGAACCGTCCTGAAGCCCTGCTCATCCTGCTGCAACTGGTAGAGCGCATCCTTTCCGGTGATGAATATACGACCGTCACTCAGCTGGCGGATGTTTTCAGCGGAGGGAATCTGCACCAGGGGTTCTTTCGGCAAACAACCGCTCAACAGCAGCACGAAGGCAAGCAGGAACCCGCGGCTCATGAAGGCGTTCTTTTTGTGATTGGCCAGATTATGATTGGCCAGATAAAGGCTGGCCGGAATAAGTCCCCGTGGGTCAGCACGAAGGTGAGCACGAAAGTCAGACAAGTACATCATCCTTGATACCTCTAACGTTAAAAGATAATAACTTCTATCAAAAAAGCCGTTTCCCTGGCCTATTTTCCTGCAACGGTCATGCTGTCCACCAGAATGGAGCCCACCTGGACATTGCCGCGGGCATCCACGTCACTGCCGACGCCACGCAGGTTACGGAACATGTCCCGCAGATTGGCCGCCACGGTCACCTCAGACACCGGAAACTGCAGGGTGCCGTTTTCGACCCAGAAACCCGCCGCCCCCCGGGAGTAATGACCGGTCACCAGGTTAACACCCTGCCCCATGACATCGGTCACCAGCAGGCCGGTGCCCATCATGCTCAATAACTCATCCAGGGAATGGGTGGAACTGCAGCGCAGATTGCGCACGCCGCCGGCATTGGCCGTGCTCTGCAAGCCCAGGCGGCGGGCGGAATAGGTGCCCAGCACATAGTGTTTGAGTATCCCCTGCTCGACAAAATGTTTGCCATAGGTCGCCAGGCCATCCCCATCCACAGGCGCGCTGGCGGGCCCCTGGGGCAGGTGCGGTAACTCGAAAATGTTCATCCAGTCAGGGAACAGGGTTTGCCCCAGGCTGTTCTCCAGGAACGAGGAATGTCGATACAGACTGCCGCCGGAGATGGCGCCGATAAAATGACCCAGCAGGCCACCGGCAATTTCAGGGGCGTACAGCACTGGGAACTCACCGGTGGGAACAGCGCGACTACCCAGCTTGCGGGCAGCCCGTTCGGCGGCTTTGCGGCCCACGTCTGCACCCTCCTGCAACTGGCCGGGCACCCGGTGGGAGTAGGACCAGCCACCCCGTTCCATGGTCTCGCCCTTGGGCCCTGTCTCCGCCGCAATCAGGGCACAACTGATCCCGTGACGGCTTTGGGGGTATGCCACCACCAGGCCATGACTGTTGCCATAGGCACGCACCGACGCGGACGTCCCCACATAGGCACCGTCACTGTTTTTGATGTGAGGCTGGGACAAGCCGGCAGCTTCACAGGCCTGCGCCATTTGAATGGCCTGCTGCGGATCGATTGCCCAGGGGTGATACAGATCCAGGTCCGCGATGTCCCGGGCCATCAGGGCTGCGTCCGCCAGACCGGAGCACGCATCCGGGGCGGTGTGGGTGGCCACATCCAGGGCTGCCTTTACCGCCCGTTCAATGGCGGCGTCGGAAAAATCCGAGGTGGACGCACTGCCCTTGCACTGGCCCCGGTATACGGTAATGCCAAAACCGTGGTTACGGGTGAATTCCACTTTGTCCACGTCACCGTTGCGCACACTCACCGACAATCCCTGGTCCTGGTAGGCACCGACTTCCGCGGTGGCCTGATGTTGCTCCGCGATGTGCAACGCCAGTCGAATTCGATCCTGCAGTGTGTCTAGCTCGCGTTCAATATCCATTAACATCCTCGGTAGATGATAGACAGCTGTGATATGATGCCCGGTCTGAACAGTATAACCGCAACACCCTGAGATATGGCCAAATTCGACGACATCGAGTCTTTTGACGAAGACGATCCAAGCCCCAGCAAATCCTCCATCAAACGGGAAGCCGAACGCCTGAAAAAAATCGGCGAGAAGTTGCTGGAGATGAGCGACGCCCAACTGGAAAGCTTCAAGCTGGATGACAAACTGGCCCAGGCCATTGCCGAAGGCAAGCGCATCAAGAGCCGGGAAGGCCTGCGGCGCCACAAACAGTACATCGGCAAAGTCATGCGGGACGTGGACACGGAGGCGCTGGAAACCCGGCTGCAGGAAATCGAGAACGCCCACACCCTCAATACCCGCGCCTTCCATGAACTGGAAACCCTGCGCGATGAACTGATCAACGGGGATAACAGCACAGTGGGCACGGTGATTGAACGCTTTCCCGGTGTGGACACCCAGAAGTTACGTCAGCTGGTGCGCAATGCCAAGAAAGAACAGCAGGCCAATGCCCGCTCCCAGGATAAACCGGAGAGCGCCCATGCCCGCAAGCTGTTCCGTTTCCTGCGGGAAGCCGGAGGCAACTAGCCTGGCACCCTAGCGGGTGCCGCCCACCACCAGCTCATCCAGTTTCAGGGTCGGCTGCCCCACCCCCACCGGAACGGACTGACCTTCCTTGCCGCAGGTGCCTACCCCTTTGTCCAGGGCCAGGTCATTGCCCAGCATGGACACTTTGGACATGGCCTCTGGGCCGTTACCAATCAGGGTGGCCCCTTTCACCGGCGCGGTGATCTTGCCATCCTCGATCAGGTAGGCCTCGCTGGCGGCAAACACAAACTTGCCGGAGGTGATGTCCACCTGACCACCGCCGAAATTCACCGCATAGAGCCCTTTTTTCACGGACCGAATGATATCTTCCGGCTCATCCTGCCCCGCCAGCAGATAGGTGTTGGTCATGCGCGGCATAGGCAGGTGGGCATAGGATTCCCGGCGTCCGTTCCCGGTAAGGCCATGGCCCATCAGCCGGGCATTGTGCTTGTCCTGCATATAGCCCTGCAGAATGCCTTTCTCCACCAGAGTGGTGTATTGGGTTGGCGTTCCCTCATCATCCACCGTCAATGACCCGCGCAGGTCCTGCAACGTGCCGTCATCGACGATGGTGCACAATTCACTGGCCACCGAGGTGCCGATGCGACCGGAGTAGTTGGAGGTGCTTTTGCGATTGAAATCCCCTTCCAGCCCGTGCCCTACGGCTTCGTGCAGCAAGACACCGGGCCAGCCGGAGCCCAGCACCACCGGCATGGTGCCCGCCGGGGCGTCAATGGCTTCCAGATTCACCTGGGCCATTTTGATGGCATCCTCCACATACCGGGTCACCGTCGTCGAGTCGAATAGTGCATAGCCGGTACGACCACCACCGCCGCCATTGCCCCGCTCCTTACGGCCATTTTTTTCCAACACCACGCTGACGCTGAAGCGCACCAGGGGGCGCACATCCGCCGCCAGGGTGCCGTCGCTGGCCAGTATCAGCACGGTTTTCCATGAACCCACCAGGCTGACGCTGACGTCCACCACATGGGGGTCCATGCGTCGGGCCAGGGTATCGGCCTGCTGCAGCAAGGCCACTTTCGCATCCGGGCCCAGGGTGTCCAGGGGGTTGGTCATTCTGTACAGGGGATGATGGTGCCTGCTTTGGATGGGCTGCACCTGGCCGCCGGGACCACCGGCGATGGACGCGGCCGCCGCAGCCGCCTTGCGAATGGATTGCAGATCCGCCTGATCGGAATAGGAAAAACCGGTTTTCTCACCGCACAGGGCCCGTACCCCCACACCACCACCGACGCTGAAGCTGCCGTCTTTGACGATGCTGTCTTCCAGGCTCCAGGACTCCGAGATGGTTTTCTCAAAGTAAAGATCGGCGAAGTCCGCCCCCTGTCCCAACATGGACTCCAACACCGGAACCAGGCAGCGCTCATCCAGTGCGCCGGGCACCCACAATGTCTCCTGGGCCTGCTGCAACTGGCCCTGCTGCAATCGGGAATGTGAACTCATGTCAGCTCCGTTTTGGCAAATCGTTTGTGTTGCAGGACGGGCATGGCGTCGCGAATTTCCCGCTGCCAGTCCAGATCCAGGTCCGCCAGCACCACTCCCGGGCCGGATTCCAGTTGCGACAGTACCGTACCCCAAGGGTCGACAATCATGCTGTGCCCCCAGGTCTGGCGTTTTTCCGAATGCTGCCCACCCTGATTGGGGGCAATCACGAAGGCCTGGTTTTCAATGGCCCGCGCCCGCAGCAGAGTTTCCCAATGGGCCTCCCCGGTACGATAGGTGAACGCGGAGGGAATCGAAAACAGGCTGGCGCCGGCTGCTGCCAGACATTGATACAGTTCGGGGAAGCGCAGGTCGTAGCACACCGTCAAGCCCAGGGAACCGGCCACTGAATCCGTGGTCACCCACTGCGCCCCAGGCTCAATCACGCGGGATTCCCGGTATTGTCCCTGCTGGTCCTGCACCGCCACGTCAAACAGGTGAATCTTATCGTAACGGGCACAGAGCTCACCCCGGGCATTGAAATGCAGTGAGCTCGCCGTTACCCGGGTGCCGCTAACGGCGTGGCCATCCGGGCGCACCCGCATAGGAATGGTGCCTCCCACAATTTCCAATCCCAGAGTGGACGCCTGTTGCTGGAGAAAGCCCGAGAACAATTGCGTAGCCCTTTCCTCTTCCCCCCAGCGCAACAGGTTATCGCTGTCCAGCACGGCAAAATTCTCCGGCAATACCGCCAGGGCCGCACCCTGTTCCGCCGCCTGCGCAAGCAGTTGCTCCGCCGTTCGCAGGTTATTGTCCACATCGAAATTGCTGACCATCTGGATGGCCGCCACCCGCACCAGGGTCATGGCGTCACCCCCTCAGGTGGCGACTGGGGTTGCAGCGGTGCAGTTTTGTCCGCCGCTTTCTCATTGCGCATGACCGCCTCACCCACTTGCTTGGGAATGATGCTGAAGGAATCCTTCACCGAGATCTCCGGTTGCTCAAAGGTACCTTGGATATCGTACTTGATGGTGGTGAGCTTATCGAACTGCTCGCCGAACATTTTCTCCACCACAAATGCGGTCGCCGCCGCCGGCACCCCACCGATCACGGCCGCGGGCAGCACCAGATTGCGGGTCACCGGCAAGGTCACATCCAGCCCCAGCGCCAGCCGATCCTGTTGCAGGTCCACCTTGCCCTCGGCGTTCATTTTGATGGCAGGGGAATTCAGCTTCACCTGGGAAAGGTCAAGCACGCCGTTGTCCAGCCTGATGCTGCCACTGAATTCATCGTACACCATATCCGACTCACTCAGATCATCAAAATCCAGCTGCAATCGGCGCATCAGGGTTTCGAAATTCAGCAGACCCCAGAGTTTGCCGGCAGCATTGGAACTGACGTTATAGAACACACCACTCTTCAGTTTCACCGACACATTCCCCGCCAGCCGGGGCAAGGCGAATTCAAAGGGCGCTCCCGGCCAGGTCAGGCTGCCTTTGGCCTCGGCGGTTTTGCTGCTGAGGGTGGGGGTTCCCCCCATGGCTTTGATGGCGTCTGCGGCATTGGCGGCGTTGGCTTTGCCTTTGAAACTGGTCGAACGCACGCCTTCGGTCTCGCTCCAGCGCCCACTGCCCACCAGGGAAACGCCGTCCACCTGGGCGCTAAGACTTTTCACCTGCAAGCCGTCTGCAACCGGGCGCGCCTGAAAGACCCAACGCCCGAACTGGGCATCACCCACACTGAACGCCGCGACGGTAACGTCCAGTGGTGGCATCAGCAGGGGAGACACATCAGCCGGCTGCCAGTCTTGCGCCGTTGCCGGGGCCACGCCCCCCGTGGCGCTTGCCCCGCCCTTGCCGGTGTTGACCTGCAAACGATCCAGGTTGACCTCCACGGGCCGGGTCTGCCGGGCATAGTTCTGTGGTGGACCCAGCAGGTAGTCCGGCAAACTCGCGTGGCCACTGGCCAGATCGTTGTTAAGCCACAGATTCCAGTAGCCCTGGCCGCGGGTCAGGCGTAAATCGGTCTGGCCGAGGGCCTGCCCCTGGAGGGTGAGATCCTGGATTCTCAGCTCAGAGTCGTCCAGCATGGTGAGCACGGCCGCAGCAGGATTTTCGGCAGCAGCGACACCGGCACCCAGGTTCGCACCGGCCCCTGCCTTCGCCCCCGGCGCGCCTGGCACGGTTTTGACATCCGCCCCGGCGGAGAGTCGTGCCTTCCATTCCTGATCATCAACGCGGGACACACTGCCGGTCACACGCAGTATGTCCCGCTCTGGCAGGCTGGCATCGCCCTGGCCCAACAGTACAGATCCGCGGCGCAAGCCATTGTCATCAAACAGCAGCGCCACGTTGGCCAACTCGCCATACTGCACACCCAACTCAAAGGGGGACACACCGAGATCCAGGGTGAGCGCAAAGGGTTGTGGCTGGCGCACCGGCTTGCCAAACGGTTCCGGGAGTTTGACCTCCACATTCTCCAGCTGGCTGTGCACCACCAGTTGGGGTGACAGCGTTTTATCCGACTGCCCCATGGGGATGAGGATCTGGGTCTGGTATTGCAATGGTCCGCTGGCGTAGCCCAGGAACGGGATGTCCCGCCAGCGTTGCAACGCCTGGATGGTGGTATTGCCGGTCAGATCCAGCTGCGTCCACTGGCCTTTGCCCTTGGCAACGGTTTTCATGTCGCCTTTCAGCTTGCCCCCCAGAAAGGTGCCTTCCAGGCGTTTGGCGGACAGCCCCTTCTGCAAATCAAACTGCAATTCCCCCTGGGCATCCTTCACCTGAAGGTTCTGGCTGGTCAGTGCCACCCGGCCGTGCTTCAGCATCACGTCGGTGGTGGATCGAATCTGATGGGCATGTTCTTTTTGCAAGGGAATATCCAGGGAAAAGCCCACGTCCACTTCCCCCTGCAGGACGACATTCTCCACAAACCCACCGATCTGCTCCCGCAACGGGGACTGGGTGAGGATGGAAAAAGCCTGCTCCGCCGGACCGGAAGTCTGGGCCCGCACACTCAAGACATGGGCCTGCGACGGGTCATAACGCGGCAGCGCCACCGAGCCGGACTGCAGCGCCTGACCGTAATAGGAACCGGCCAGAATGCGGGCATCCACTTCCCCCCGATCCACCACCACATCGGCAACACCCTGCTTCACCGGCTCTTTCCAGTCCGGCAGGAATCTCATCTCGGCATCACGTACGGTAAAGCCAAGCACCACACCCCGCGGTTCCTCCTGATCCCGACGCACCGGGCCGTGCACCAGGATATCCCCACGCATCAGGTGGCCATCAACAATGGCATCATCCAACCAGCGCAGCAGGGCATCGTCAATCACACCGGCCGGCAGATACAGTGACTTGTGTTTGCCATCCCCATTGCGCAGGGTGGCCTGTAGTTGCAGGAACGGACTGATGCTGGTGTCTTTGGGGATGGACAGTGACATCTGGGTGGCGGATTGGGCATGTTTTGAATTGAGGTACATGGGGCCGGACTGCAACAACAATTGATCATCCAGATCCCGCAGAATGATATTGGCGTCCACGTAATTGAGGGTGAGCACATCGCGAAACAGTTGCGGGTAGTTCAATTCCAGGTAGGTTTCGTCCACTCTGAACAGGGTTACGCCTTTTTTGCCCCATGCCCGCAGGTCCAGATCATAGAGCCCCGGTATTGCGTTCCAGGGTCGGTTTTGAAATGCATTCAGGTTCAAGGCGAAGCGGTAGTCCTCCACCTTACGATCCTTGAGCAACAGTTCTATGGCTACATCCTGTAACTGACCGGCGGGACGCAATTTACTCAGGGTCTGATGCAGTTTGGAATCCCGCGCCTGGGTTCCCAGGTAGTAATTCACCCAGGGTTCTATGTCCATGTCATCCACTTTGATGCGGTAACGGGTCCGGCCGTTATCCTGCTGTGTGGCATGCAGGTTCATAAAGCTGGGCATCCACAAAAAACGCGCGGTCTGCATACGGATGTCCTGCAGATCCAGGCGCCAGTCACTGGCATCACCAGCCCAGCGGGCCTTGCCCGTGAGGCTCTCGATATGGGGGGGCTTGATGTCGTTTTTGCTGGTCAGCGACAGGTCCTCCACCGCGAAATCCGTGAGGATCTCCTGCAGTTCACCGGCCTTGAAATTGAGCCAGACACTGGCACTTCCCTGTAGGCTGTCCAGGGTGGCATTGGCGCTGGTGCGTCGCGACGGCGGCACCCAGGGCAACCAGTTGGCATCTTCCGCCCGCAAATACACACCACCGTGCAAACTGCCCTTGCTGAACACGGAACCGGTGACCCGGCCTTTCAGTGAAAAGCGCACATCACTGGGGCCCTGGGCGGTGAGTTCCCCCAGAATATAGCGGCGGCGTTTGCCTGCCTCGGTGCGGAATTCATGCACAGTGAGGGCAACCGGTTCACGGTAGAGGCCGGTGACGCTGAACTGACTGTTGCGCAATTCAATGAGCGGTTGTGCCAGCAACTGATCCAGCCGCGAGGAGGTGTTGTTCACGCCAGCCGCAGCAGTCGGCGGGCGGTTGTTATTGGCATTCTGCTGCAGGGAGAGGGACTCAAAGCCCGCCACCTGAATGCGCCCATCCTTGAATGAGGCACTTCCCGTGGCCCCCTCCACCTGCAAACGGACCCGGGGTTGCAAGCTCAACAGCGAGCGCAGCAGCAGAATTTCCAGATCCAGGGTATCGATGTGCGGTGCTTCCCCGCTGGCATCCGCCAGGCGAATGGACACATCACGCAGGGTGAAACGGGGGGCCAGACCGGTCCAACTGCCGGCAATGGAACCCAGTTCCAGGTGCACAAAAAAACGCTCGTTAACCCAGCTCACCAACTCCGGCTTGAAGTCGTCAACCTGGTCCACCAGCTCTCGCGCCACGCCGACGAAGATGGCCACCAGCACCACCAACACCACCAGCAGGCTGAGGAGCCCACGCAGAACTCCGGACGCCACTCGCTTCACAGGGCGCTCCCGCTACATGAGCACCACATCAAACTCCTCCTGGGAGTAGAGTGTTTCCACCTGAAAGCGAATGGTTTTTTTAATGAAAATTTCCAGGTCTGCCACGTTGGCGGATTCCTCATCCAACAGACGGTCCACCACGGCCTGAGATGCGATCACCAGAAACGACTCCACCTCATAGGCGCGAAACTGACGCAGGATCTCGCGGAAAATTTCATAGCAGACGGTTTCCGGCGTTTTGACAATGCCGCGGCCGCTGCAGGTAGGACAATCCTCGCACATCACCCGGGCCAGGCTTTCGCGGGTGCGCTTGCGGGTCATCTCAACCAACCCCAGTTCAGACACCTGGGTGATCTTGGTTTTGGCGTGATCCCGCTCCAGGGCTTTTTCAAACATGCGCAACACCTGACGGCGGTGCTCGGGGTCTTCCATGTCGATAAAGTCGATGATGATGATGCCGCCCAGATTGCGCAGCCGCAGCTGGCGGGCAATGGCCTGGGTGGCTTCCAGATTGGTTTTGAAGATGGTTTCTTCCAGGTTGCGATGCCCCACAAACGCCCCGGTGTTCACATCGATGGTGGACATGGCTTCGGTCTGGTCCACGATGAGGTGACCGCCGGATTTCAACGGCACCTGCCGCGCCAGGGCTTTCTGGATTTCCTGCTCCACACTGTACAGGTCAAAGATGGGACGCTCGCCAGGATAATGCTCGATGAGGGACTCCACATCCGGGATGTATTCACGCACAAACTCGATCACATTGCCGTAGGTTTCCCGGGAATCGATGCGCACTTTTTCCACGCCGGGGCGCACCTCATCCCGCAACGTGCGCATGGCCAGGGCCAGGTCACGGTGGATCAGCGTCACCGGGTTGGAGCGGGCAATCTTGTCGTTGATGGAGCGCCACAGCCGGCGCAGGAAGTCCACGTCCCGACGCAGGGCATCCTCGTCGGCCCCTTCCGCCGCAGTCCTTAAGATGAACCCCTTCTTGGGGATGTCATCACGCTCTTCCAGAATGGTGTCCATGATGCAGCGCAGCCGCTCCCGCTCCTGGTCGTCTTCAATGCGCTGGGAGACACCGATGTGATCGGTATAGGGCATGTACACCAGGAACCGGGAGGGAACCGAAAGATGGGTGGTGAGGCGCGCGCCCTTGGTGCCGATCATGTCCTTGGTGATCTGGACCACAATGGGCTGACCCTCTGCCACCAGATCGGAAATATTGGGTGTGGCGTCGCCGGTTTCATCCGGCTTGTCCGCCTGCCAGATATCCTTGGCGTGCAGGAACGCCGCACGCTCCAGGCCGATATCCACGAACGCCGCCTGCATGCCCGGCAGCACCCGGGCCACTTTGCCCTTGTAAATACTGCCCACCAGGCCGCGCTTGGCGGTGCGCTCCACAAAGAGTTCCTGCACCACCCCGTTTTCCACCACCGCCACGCGGGTTTCCATGGGAGTCACATTGACCAGTAATTCTTCACTCATGGGATACTGTCTCTGGCGTTCGCCACAGGCTCACACCGGCCTGCTTCAATAAATTCGCTGTTTCGTATAAGGGTAGACCCACCACGCCACTGTAACTACCGGACAGGTTTTCCACAAACACCGCGCCCAGGCCCTGTATTCCATAGGCCCCGGCTTTGTCTGCCGGCTCACCGGTGCGCCAGTATTGACGGGCCTCTGCCTCATCAATGCTGCGGAACTGCACCTCGGTCACCGAATACGCCAACTGGGTTGCCGGGCAATCAGCACCGTCGCTCACCAACGCCACCGCCGTCATCACCTGGTGGGTCTGGCCGGAAAGGGCCAGCAACATGGCCACGGCATCCGCTTCATCTGCGGGCTTGCCGAGAATGCGCTCCCCCAGCACCACGGTGGTGTCTGCCCCCAGTACCGGACGCAGCAGCTGACCCTCCATTTCCACCCGGCTCAATACGGCATCCGCCTTGGCCTGGGCCAGTCGGCACACATAGTCCAACGGTGATTCCCCCGCCAGCACAGCCTCGTCCACGGCCGCACTCATGACGGTGAAACGCACCCCGATCTGTTGCAACAATTCCCGCCGCCGGGGTGAGGCGGACGCCAGATAAACCCAATCAACTGCCACGGTGACCTCTCAAATAGCCCAAAGCCAGACTCACCAATGGCCACACCAAGGCAGACACGACCACCGATACCCAATACCAGAACGTCCAGGGTGTCATTTGGACAGCCCGCATTACCAGAATACTCACTAACTGGTAAATGCCCACCAGCACCAGAATGGACAGGCACTGCTGCCACACCGGGAACACCCGGATACGCAAATGCAGGACGTAGGCAATATAGGCCACCATCCCCAGGGCCAGCGCATTCTGACCCAGTACGGCGCCGGTGAGCACATCCAGGAACAGCCCTACCAACCAGCCACTCACCACCCCGATGCGATGGGGCATGGCGATGACCCAATAAATGAGCACCAGGGGCACCCAGGCCGGGCGCAGCCCAATGGCCCATTCCGGCAGGGGTACCGCCGCCAGGATTGCCGCCAGCACCAGACTGAAGATCACCACCCCGATGCCGTCAGCGGCCACTCTACTGTCCACCATCGGTCACCTCCTGGGCGGGGGATTCCTGTTTGGTTACAGGTTCCTGTTCTGACGTGAGTTTCTGTTCAGCTTGGGGTTCCTGGTCAGATTGAGGCTCGGCGGCACCAAACAGTAACGGCACCAATTTGCGACTCTCCTCGGAAAACACCATGAGCACATGGCGGGAGCGGTCCAGGTTGGCCATGGGCTTGGCCTCCACCACCGCAAAGGGCTGCCCGGGGTCGTGTTCCACCTTGGTCACCACCCCCACCGGATAGCCCTTGGGGAACCGCCCCCCCAGGCCGGAGCTCACCAGCAGGTCCCCGCGTACAATATCGGCCGTGTCCGGCACATGGATCAGGTTAAGCTGATCCAGCTTACCCGACCCCACCGCAATGGCCCGCACCCCATTGCGGTTCACGTGCACCGGAATGCCATGGGAAATATCGGAAATCAACAACACCCGGCTGGAAAACGGGCCCACTTCGATGACCTGGCCCATCAGGCCTTCTGCATCCAGCACCGCCTGCCCCACAAACACCGAGTCCCCCGCCCCCTTGTTCACAATGGCTTCGTGGCGATAGGGGTCGGGATCAACACCAATGATTTCGGCGATCAGCACCTGATCATCCACCAGATCCGATGCGTTCATCAGCTCCTTGAGGCGGGTATTTTCCGCAACGGTGGAGGCCAGCTTCTGCACCCGACGCTTCAGCACCAGCACCTCTGACTGCAGGCGGGCGTTTTCCTCCTCCAGCTCACTGCGGGACAACACACTGCTCTGGGACCAGGTCGCCACCTGGGCCGGGATGTCCGCCACGTATTGCACCGGCGCGATGGCCACGCCCAGGGTGAAACGCAGGGGATTGAGCACATCCGAGCGGTGATCCACAAAAATCATGGCAAAGGAAATAACGGAAAACAGCACCAAACGGTAGCGATTTGCTGTGTTCTGACCAAATATCGGTTTTATGGCGCTACCCTCCCGCCAGCCGGGATCGTGCCGATGCCATGCCTGTTATCCATCACAATATTCAGTGTGGTTACCTGGTTCTTTAAAACGTGAAAGCCGGCCCTGGTGAGAATCCGGCCGGCTTTAGCGAAGGTGTGGGACGCGGGTGTGCGCAACGGGGTTGCGTGTAAGGCTCCCATGGACAGCGATCAGTCCACTGAGAACATATCAAACCCGCTCTTGTCCATCATTTCCATGGCCTTGCCGCCACCACGGGCCACACAGGTAAGCGGGTCTTCCGCCACGATCACCGGCAAGCCGGTTTCTTCCGCCAGTAACAGCTCCAGATCCCTCAGCAGGGCACCACCGCCGGTGAGCACCAGGCCGCGCTCGGCGATATCAGAGGCCAGTTCCGGCGGGGATTGCTCCAGCGCGCTTTTTACAGCGGATACGATCTGGGACAGGGGTTCCTGCAGGGCTTCCAGAATTTCGCTGCTGTTGAGGGTGAAGGAGCGGGGCACCCCTTCTGCCAGGTTGCGACCGCGCACATCGATTTCCAGCAGTTCCTTACCGGGGAAAGCACATCCGATCTCCTGCTTGATGCGCTCAGCGGTGGCCTCACCGATCAGGCTACCGTAATTGCGGCGCACATAGGTGACGATGGCTTCATCAAACTTGTCTCCACCCACCCGTACGGAGTCGGAATACACGATACCGTTCAGCGAGATAATGGCGATCTCGGTGGTACCACCACCGATGTCCACCACCATGGAGCCGCTGGCCTCTTCCACCGGCAAGCCCGCACCAATGGCCGCCGCCATGGCCTCTTCTATCAGATAGACTTCACGGGCACCCGCCCCCAGGGCGGATTCCTTGATGGCTTTGCGTTCCACCTGGGTGGATTTGCAGGGCACACACACCAGCACGCGGGGGCTGGGGGTGATAAAACTGTTTTCGTGAACCTTGTGGATGAAATGCTGCAGCATTTTCTCGGTAACGTGAAAATCCGCAATCACCCCGTCCTTCAAAGGGCGGATGGCGGTGATGTTGCCGGGGGTTCGGCCCAGCATGCGCTTGGCGTCCATTCCCACCGCAGCCACGCTTTTGGCACCATTTTGCTGCCGAATGGCCACCACAGACGGCTCATCCAGGACGATACCGCGATCTTTTACATAAATAAGGGTATTGGCGGTCCCCAGATCAATTGAGAGATCTGTGGAGAACATGCCACGGAGACGTTTAAACATAGAAGGATTGACAACCCATCGAGCGGTTAAATGATTCTGGAAATTCTTGTAGTTACATTAGTTACACTATTGCGGGAACAATAGCAGTGCGGGGGCGGTTCGGCAAGGGAACCGGTCTAACTTTCCCACATCTTTTATGCACTTAGATCCGCTCCATACCATTGGCCACAGCCCCCCTGCTGCACGGGGTCGGGATCGACCCGCAGCCAAATTCTGGTACCATACGCCCTTTGCCGAATTCACTGCCGGAGAACCCCATGGCATTGGACAAAGAAGACGTCACCAAAATTGCCCATTTGGCCCGCCTGCAGGTGGCCGACAGCGAGATTGAGGCCACCACTGAGCGGTTGTCCTCCATTCTGGGCCTGATCGAACAACTGGAGGCCGCCCCCACCGACGGCGTGGAGCCCATGGCCCACCCCACCGATGCGGTGCAACGCCTGCGGGAAGACGTGGTCACCGAAACCAACCACCGCGACGAGTACCAGCAGATCGCCCCGGCCACCGAAGGTGGCCTGTACCTAGTCCCCAAAGTGATTGAATGATCAGGTAACCCATTCCATGCATACCAAAACCCTGAAAGCCCTGTCCAACGCGCTGGCGGCGGGCGAAGTATCCAGCCAGGAGCTGACCCGGCATTTCCTGGATCGCATCAAACAGCTCGATCCCGGCGTCAACAGCTTCATCACCGTCACCGAAGAACAGGCGCTGGCCCAGGCCAAAGCGGCAGACGAACAAAGAGTTGCGGGTAATGCCACCGCGCTTACCGGTGTGCCCATCGCCCACAAAGACATCTTCTGCACCCGGGGCGTGAAAACCAGCTGTGCCTCGAAAATGCTGGACAACTTCATCGCCCCCTATAACGCCACGGTTGTGGAAAAAATGAACGATGCTGGCATCGTGACCCTGGGCAAAACCAACATGGATGAGTTCGCCATGGGCTCCTCCAATGAAACCAGCTTCTATGGCCCGGTGAAAAACCCCTGGAATACGGATTGCGTGCCCGGCGGCTCATCCGGCGGCTCCGCAGCCGCTGTGGCGGCCCGCCTGGCCCCGGCCGCCACCGGCACCGACACCGGCGGCTCCATCCGCCAACCTGCCAGCCTGTGCGGCATCACCGGCCTGAAGCCCACCTATGGCCGGGTGTCCCGTTGGGGCATGATTGCCTTCGCCTCCTCCCTGGATCAGGCGGGCCCCATGACCCAAACCGCCGAAGACGCCGCCCTGCTGATGAACGCCATGGCCGGTTTCGACCCCAAGGATTCCACCAGTACCGATATTGAAGTGCCGGATTACACGGCGGACCTGAACAAGCCTTTAGATGGCCTGCGCATCGGCCTGCCCAAAGAATTCTTTGAAGACGGCCTGGATGCCGGGGTTGGCCAAGTGGTGCAGGAAGCCATCGCCCTGTACGAAAAGCTCGGCGCCACCCTGGTGGACATCGAACTGCCCAACACGCACCTGTCCATCCCGGCGTACTACGTTGTGGCCCCGGCAGAAGCCTCCTCCAACCTGTCCCGTTTTGACGGTGTCCGTTTTGGTTATCGCTGCAAGGATCCTTTAGACCTGGAGGATCTCTACAAGCGCAGCCGCGGTGAAGGTTTTGGTGAAGAAGTAAAACGCCGCATCATGATCGGCACCTACGCGTTGTCTGCCGGTTATTACGATGCCTATTACCTGAAGGCACAAAAGGTTCGCCGCCTGATCAAGAATGATTTTGATGAGGCCTTCAAAAACGTGGACGTGATCATGGGCCCCACCTCCCCCAATGCCGGATTCAAACTGGGGGAAAAAGCCTCCGATCCGGTCTCCATGTATCTGTCGGACATCTACACCATTTCCGTGAACATGGCTGGCTTGCCAGGCATTTCCATTCCTGCCGGCTTAAGCAACAGCCTGCCGGTGGGTTTGCAAATCATTGGCAACTATTTTGACGAAGCCCGTTTGCTGAACGTGGCCCACCGCTATCAACAAGAAACCGACTGGCATGCGCAAGTGCCAGCGGCATTTGTATAAGGAGGCCCGCCATGTCATGGGAAGTGGTCATCGGATTGGAAGTGCACGTACAGCTGGCCACCCAATCCAAAATTTTCTCCGGCTCCTCCACCGAATTCGGCGCGGAGCCCAACACCCAGGCATCCCTGATTGACCTGGGCATGCCCGGCGTGCTGCCGGTATTGAATGCTGACGCCGTCGAGAAAGCGGTGAAATTCGGCCTGGGTATCGACGCCCAGATCACGCCAAAATCCGTCTTCGCCCGCAAAAACTATTTTTATCCCGATCTACCCAAGGGCTATCAGATTTCCCAATTTGAATTGCCTATCGTGGGTATGGGGCACATCGAAATCACCCTGGAAGATGGCAGCACCAAGCGCATCGGCGTCACCCGTGCCCACCTGGAAGAAGACGCAGGCAAATCCCTGCACGAAGATTTTCACGGCATGAGTGGTATCGACCTCAACCGCGCGGGCACCCCTTTGCTGGAGATCGTATCCGAGCCCGATATGCGTTCCGCCAAAGAGGCCGTGGCCTACGCCAAAGCCATTCACTCGCTGATTCGCTATCTGGGTATTTCCGACGGCGATATGTCTCAGGGTTCCATGCGTTGCGACTGTAACGTATCCCTGCGCCAGAAGGGCGAAGAGAAATTCGGTACCCGTCGCGAGATTAAAAACGTCAACTCCTTTAAAAACGTGGAGAAGGCAATTAACGCGGAAATCGAATGGCAAATGGATGAGTTGGAATCTGGCCGCGAAATCCAGCAGGCAACGGTTTTGTATGATGTGAACAAAGACAAAACCTTCGCCATGCGCAGCAAGGAAGAAGCCAACGATTACCGCTACTTCCCCGATCCCGACCTGCTGCCGTTGGAAGTGACCGAAGCGGTGATCAATCGCGTACGCCAGGATCTGCCAGAGCTGCCCACCCAGAAGATCGAGCGTTTTATGGCAGAGCTGGAGCTGTCGGATTACGACGCCCGGGTGCTGGCCGCCGATCGCGTATTGGCGGATTATTTTGAAACCGTGGTGAAAGAGTCCGGCGCCAAACCCAAACTGTGTGCCAACTGGGTGAGCGTGGAATTGCTGGGCGCGCTGAACAAAAACGACCTGGATATTGATACCAGTCCGGTCAGCGCCGAGCAGCTGGGCGGCCTGGTAAAACGCATCGCCGACAACACCATCTCCGGCAAGATCGCCAAACAGATCTTCGAAGAGCTGTGGAACAACGGCGGCACAGCGGACCAGATCATCGAAGCCAAAGGCTTGAAGCAGGAAACCGATACCGGTGCCATCGAAGCCATCGTCGATCAGGTGATTGCAGACAGCGCAGATCAGGTAGCCCAATACCTGGCCGCTGACGACAACAAGCGGAAAAAGTTGATCGGCTACTTCGTCGGCCAAACCATGAAGCTCTCCAAAGGCAAGGCCAACCCACAAATGGTGAACCAGATTCTGGCGAAAAAACTGGTTTAGCTTTTTGGCCTCACTTGTCTGCTCTCGCTTTAGAATCTTTTCCTAATGGCCCTCGCCGTGACCTGAAGACAGGTCACGGCGCCAGATCCCGGCGCTTCACCAAGGGGGGCGTCCGCCACTGGTGATCTAAAATAGCAGCGTCCGGCGCATACAAGCGGATGGTGGCCTGGAAGCGTCCTTCTGGCACCGGCAGCCAGTTATTCAAAGGCACGCCAACAGGGGGCATGTTGGCAAAATACAGTGTTATGTTGCCCTGTTCATCCGCCACCAGATCACTGTTACTGCCCAATGCATGGCGCTGGATTCCCAGCTGATGTGCCACCGCATTGTCCCGCAGGAATCCATCCTCACCATACACCGTCACCGACCAGAACCCCGCCACTGGCGGCGGGTCATCTGCCGCAAACGTCATGGAATACACGGCATTGCCCCGCAACAACCGACGGCGTGAATCGCGCTCTGCATTCTGGTACACCGCAAACTCACCGCGATTGGCGCCAAATCCCACCTGCGCCACCACCGCCCGAATAAAATAGCGCTGGCCAAAATCCCCCAATGGCACCAGCGCCGGATTCGGCCCCCACCCATTCAATCCCAACAAACGGGTGGCCAGGTTCAGCGCAGCCAGTCCCAGGGTGCGTCCCGCTTCAATCTGTCGCTGCTGACGGGAGGAAAGAGCCTGCATCGGCGTGAGCGCCTTGGGCCCCACTCCCAGACGGGCCAGTGCCTCCACCATTGCGTCATCCTCCGGCGGCGGCGGATAACGCTCCATCAGTTCCGAAAGCCGGGAAAAGTATTCACGACCACTCAGGGCTTGCACCACCTCTATCGGTGGTGTTTTCTCTCCGTCCGGCACACAGTGTTCGCTTCCTGCTGGGGCCGCAGCCTCGTCCAGGGCAGCCTGTGCATCGGCTGGCATTGATGACTCTGGCACTGATGGCTCTGGCACAGACGAAAGGCGCGTCAACGTGTATTGCGCCTGTATGCGGTTCACCTCGGCGATATCCCCATCGTCACGCACTTCCGTGCGGCCGATGATCCACACCAGATCCGTCGGCGCATCAATGCGCTCATAGTGTTGTGGCAGGCCTGCCATTGCCTCACCCTGCCAGCCCGGCCCCACGATGACGTAGTGCCCTTCACCTACCCCCTGATTCTGGGTCCCCACCCCGGCGAAATTGTTGGACCAGGCATCCAGCAACGCCATCAACACATAACGATCCGCCACCGCCGGCATATCCAACAACATTGGGCCGCCGGACAAATCCAGCATGGCGGATGAATACAGGGTGTCCACGTTAGGCCGCACCACCGCCTTGAATTCCGGCCCGGGTGGCTGCCACACATGCACGAAGGTATTGAGGTCGGCGCCCAGTTGACAGGACCGCTGCGCGCCGGTCATGCCATTGAGGGTTTCCTCCATCAACACCAGGGGGAAACCATAAACATAGCCCGCTGCGGCCAGCGACAGGGTTCCACCGGCCAGCGCATTCGGGGCGCAAACCCATACGCCTGCCAGCACCAGCAGGTTCCCCCGCAATAAATGGTTCACAAAATCCAACACCATCCTCATCCACCTTTTTATTTTCGAAGCCTGTGTTTTTGAATCCACCCTGAAGCACCCGCTTCCCGCTGATCCAAAGTCATGGGAACTGGACAGTCGGATTCTAGCGTGCAGAATGATGTAATCTTTATGTCGATTTGAGACATTCCATGACGAAGACCGCGCACAAAAAAACGTTCACTGTATCGGTGGACACCCTACGTTCCCATGCCAGGGCGTTGGAGTGTTTTCTGCGGGAACGGGGCGATTACGATCAGCTGCTGGCGATCTGGGGAGCGCAGGCACAAACGTTGGAAGGCTTTAATCCGCAACAGCGGGTGCCGGTGGACATTGTCGCCCGCAACATTGATCACGTCGCCCAGTGGATTGACGAACCCAACCTGGGTTTGAAGCTGGCGCCCTATTCCACTCGCATGCAAGAACGTCTGGCGTTTTTCTTTCAGGAACGGGAGCTGCCACTACTTGATTATTTTCGTATTCTGGCCCGCTATGCCTGCATCAGTTCGGAAGTCATGCAAGTCCGGGTTGACGCCGACCACGATGCCATTGCGTTGGGTATCGTACCCAATTGCCCAGAGGGGGTGAGCATCCACCAGCTAGAGGGGTTTGCGGCGGCCATTTGCGATATCGTTCGCACCGCCCGCGGACTCACACCGCAGGTGGTGACGTTCAACCATGCCAAGCCCGAAGCGGGGGCCAGTGACGCTGTCTATGAACAGGCTTTGGGTGTGGCGCCTCGCTTTCAACAACCCTACAACCGCATCCAGTTTGCAAACCCGGGACAGGATCAACACAGCAGGCCACAGCACCCGAGCGCTGCCGGATTCAAACAAATTCAAGCGATGGAAGCGGTCAAACACCGGGAAGTGGACCAGCACCATGGCGCAGAGCCCTGGGTGCACCGCTGTCATTTTCTGTTGGAGATTCTGATGCTGTACGGTGAGCCAACCAAAACCCTGTTGGCAGAACTGCTGGTGGTCACCCCGCGCACCCTGCAACGTCACCTGGAGCGGGAAGGCACCACCTTCAGAGCATTATTGGATACGCTGCGCCAACGCCTTGCCGCCTCTCACATCGCGAACCCGGAGCTCAACAGCGAAGACATCGCGTTTCTGCTGGGCTATCAGGATGCGGCCCATTTCTTCCGCGCCTTCAAACGCTGGTTTGGCGTGCCACCGGGGCAATACCGGCAGACGCACTATCCTGAACGGCCGTCAGAGCAACCATCACCGTAGCCATCACCGCAACCGCCGCCCGCCTCCACTGCGCCGGTTACTGCAGAAAGCCCCGGTGATAACGGAGATGGGATTCCATAAAAGAGGCAATGAAATAATAACTGTGGTCGTAGCCTTCACGACGATTCAACGTCAGACTGACGCCGGTGTTGTCACAGGCGTTCTGCAATAATTCCGGTTTCAGTTGTCCGTGCAAAAAGTTGTCCGCCAGCCCCTGGTCCACCAGGATGGGTTTGTCGAAACCATTTTGCTCCAGCAACGCCACCGCGTCGTATTCCAACCACAGCGCACGATCCTCCCCCAGATACCCGGTCAGGGCTTTTTCACCCCAGGGGCATTGCATGGGCGCGCAGATGGGGGCAAAGGCGGATACCGACTTGTACTGCTGTGGATTCTTCAGTGCCAGGGTCAGGGCGCCATGCCCCCCCATGGAATGGCCCATGATGCTTTGACGTGACATATCCAGCGGGAACTCCGCGCCAATCAATGCCGGCAGTTCCTGCTGTACATAGTCATACATTCGATAATGTGTGGCGTAGGGTTGCTGGGTTGCGTTCACATAAAAGCCCGCCCCCAAACCGAAATCCCAGGCACCATCCGGATCATCCGCCACCCCGTCACCCCGCGGACTGGTATCCGGTGCCACTAACGCTAAACCCAATTCTGCCGCCACCCTTTGCGCGCCAGCCTTGGTGACAAAATTCTGGTCTGTACAGGTCAAGCCGGAGAGCCACCAGACCAGTGGCACCGCCCCCTGCTCGGCCTGGGGCGGCAAAAACAGGGAAAACACCATCTCACACTGACAACGGCTGGAGTAATGTTTGATGCGCAGCTGGCGGCCATCAAAACAACGGACGTCTTCCAAAATTTCCAAGGTATGCCTCCCCTTAGTCAAAATCAGTAAATCACCACGGAACGAATTGCCTTGCCATCGTGCATCAGGTCAAAAGCACGGTTGATGTCGTCCAACGGCATCGTGTACGTCACCATTTCATCAATTTTGATTTCGCCCTTCATGTAGCGGTCCACATAGTCCGGCAGTTGCGAACGGCCTTTTACACCGCCAAAGGCACTGCCCCGCCAGACCCGGCCGGTCACCAGCTGGAACGGCCGGGTGGCAATTTCCTGGCCCGCTCCGGCAACACCGATGATCACTGACTCACCCCAGCCTTTATGACAGCATTCCAAGGCCGACCGCATCACATTCACATTGCCGATACACTCAAAGGAATAATCCACACCACCGTCGGTGAGTTCAACGATGACATCCTGAATCGGGGCGTCGTAGTTTTTGGGGTTTACAAAATCCGTGGCCCCCAGCATTTTTGCCATCTCGAATTTGTCTTCATTCAGATCGACGGCGATGATCCGTTCTGCCTGCGCCATTACCGCGCCCTGGATCACCGACAAACCGATACCCCCCAGCCCGAACACTGCTACCGTGGAGCCGGGTTCCACCTTGGCGGTATTCAATACCGCGCCAATGCCTGTGGTGATGCCACAGCCCAACAAACACACCTTGTCCAGAGGCGCCGCCTTGTTGATTTTGGCCACAGCGATTTCCGGCAGCACCGTGTACTCCGCAAAGGTGGAGGTTCCCATATAGTGATGAATCATTTTGCCGTTCTGGCTGAAGCGGGAAGTGCCGTCGGGCATCAGGCCCTGCCCCTGGGTGGCACGAATGGCCTGGCACAGATTGGTTTTCCCGGACAGGCAGAATTTGCACTTGCCGCACTCTGGCGTATACAGTGGAATCACATGATCCCCCACCGCCACACTGCTGACGCCCGGGCCTACCTCCACCACCACACCGGCGCCTTCATGGCCCAGTATCGACGGGAAAATCCCCTCCGGATCGGCACCGCTGAGGGTGTAGGCATCGGTGTGACACACGCCGGTGGCCACCAGTTTCACCATCACTTCGCCGGCCTTGGGGCCTTGCAATTCCACTTCCTCAATGCTCAATGGTTTGCCCGATTCCCAGGCAACCGCAGCTCTCGTCTTCATCAACCAGGCTCCTTTTTCTTTATTTTTCAACTATATAAACAGTGACCGCCGATCCAGCCGGAGTGTGCATTTCAACCGGTTAAATTTAAACCCTATGCTAAACTCAATAGATAAGGGATTCACCTTTTTCGTTCCCAAACACGAAAATTAATCAAATGAGCAGAATGGAATGTCTCGCACTACATCCTCAATTACCCTAATCTGCGCCCTGCTACTGGCCAGCATGCCAGACCTGAGCCGGGCTGACACCATTGAGCAACAGCGCTTCCGTATCAGTGGCTTCGGCACCCTCGGTGCGGTAAAAAGTGGCGATGAAATTCTCGGTTTCACCCAGGGCTTGTACCAGGAAGGCGTTTTCGACGGCGATTGGTCCTATAAATCCAACTCCAATCTGGGCCTGCAACTGGATGCCAACTTCAACAATCGCTTTTCCGCCACTTTCCAGCTGGTGGCCAAGGAGCGGGTGGAAAACGGTCTTGAGGAAAGCCTGGAGTGGGCGTTCCTGCGTTTCCGGGCCACGCAATCCGTTACGCTCAGGGCGGGACGTCTAGGACCCAGCAATTTTATGCTGTCCGATTATCGCAATATCGGGTTTGCCTATCTATGGGTGCGACCGCCCACCGAGTTTTACAATATTCTGTCCTTCGATTACATAGACGGAATGGACGTAGCGTATTCCACCCCCCTGGGAACCGGCACCGCCTCCGCCAAGTTTCAGGTAGGCAAAACCTCCAGCACGTTCGCGCGCAGTGACAACCGCTATGACGTCAAGATCAATCCGATCTATCTGGGCACCCTGGTTTGGGAAAATGACCTTTGGCAAACTCAGGTGAGCGCTGCGCTGATCGAATTTGACAGCGACAAATACGTTGCCGGAACCCAGCAATTGGCAGAGCTGCTGGAAGGCGTTGGCGGGCTGTGGCCGGCATCGCAGAGTTACCTGGATGGCATGGAATCCGATGGCAGGCACACCCGATACTACTCCTTCGGCATTGCCTACACTCCGGAAAACTGGCAGATCCAATCTGAAATGAGCTACATCGACACCAACGTGGAACTCTACGGCTCCCTGCGTACCGGCTACCTGAGCGTGGGCCGGCACATTGGCCCCACCACCGCGTATGTAATGCTGGCCAAAGCTGAACGGGGCGAAGACCGGAAGACAATCGAACCCGCCCCGGCCGTCGGCCCGCCCCTGCAACCTTTGCTGGATGTCCTCCAGGTGAATACCCAGTACGTCTATGACGCCACCCAAGTAAATCAGCAGAGCGCGTCCCTGGGGTTGCGCTGGAACATCCTGTACAACCTGGCGGCCAAAACCCAATGGGATCGCACCTGGGTTGAGGCCTACGGTGGCGGCTTCTGGGATCAGAAAGCGATCCCCACCGAAGACGCCACCATCGACACCTTTACCATTAACCTTAACTACGTGTTTTGACGATGCAGAAGCTATTCAATATCGCAATGCTCAGCATACTGCTCCTCGTCGCGGCCCGGGCACCGGCTGGCATCG
This sequence comes from Ketobacter sp., assembly GCF_003671495.1. GTDB lineage: Bacteria > Pseudomonadota > Gammaproteobacteria > Pseudomonadales > Ketobacteraceae > Ketobacter. The sequence goes on from NZ_RCHN01000036.1 coordinate 27,955, forward strand.
TGGTCATTGTGAATAATGAAAATCCGGTGTCCGAACTGAGCAAGCGGGAAATCATCGATCTTTACATGGGCCGTAATCTGTATTTCTCCGATGGCAAACTGGCCCTGCGCCTGGATCACCCGCCCACCTCCGGTGAGCGGGAACAGTTTTACCAGACCCTGGTAAAGAAATCCGTTGCCCAGATGAACGCTTACTGGGCCAAGCTGCTGTTTACCGGTCGGGCCTCGCCACCGTTGCTGATGGGCGACAGCGAGCAATTACTGGATACCGTGCGCAACAATCGCAACGCCATTGGCTACATCGACGAAAGCAACCTGGATGACAGCGTCAAGGTGGTTGGGCGTGTCGATTAACACCCGTTCCTCATTGGCGTATCAGGCAGGCCTCTCCATTTTGTTGGGCGCTCTGTTGCTGACCTTGTGCTTTTCGTTTTACTTCTACGATCGCACCTATCGGGAACAATTGCAGACCGCAGACCAGCAACTGCAGCAGCTGTTCGATACGGTGGAAAACAGTGCCGCCGTGGCAGCCTACCTGGATAACGACGAGATCGCTCTGGAAGTGGCCCGCGGCCTGTCCAGAAACGATATTGTCTCCGCCGCCATGGTCACCAGCCTGACCGGGATGCAGGCCAGCAGCGGAACCGAGTTGTCCATGACCTCCCCTGGCATCAAATCCTTTGCTCTGGAATCCCCCTTTATCAGTGGCGACACGGTGGGCAGCATCACCATGCTGCCCAACCACGACCTGATCAAAGCCTCTGCCCAAACTGCCGCCTGGCGCCATGTGTTCATCACGTCGATCCAATCCCTGGCACTGGTGGCCCTGGCCATCTTTCTGGTACACCGCAATCTCAGCGCCCCCATCAAACGCCTGGCCGGACAGCTTCACATCATTCCCCCGGGCAGCAAGGAGCGCCTGCAATGCCCCCGCAATCATGAGCATGATGAGATCGGTTTGTTGATCAAGGATACCAATCGCCTGTTAACGGCCACCCAGAACACCCTGGACGGAGAACGCCGCCTGCGGGAATATGCAGAATCCCTTGAGCGTCAGTTCCGTTTGATTTTCGAAAAAGCCAGTTGCGGTATTGCCCTGGTGAACGCGCACGGCAAAATCCTCATGCACAACCCGTCCCTGGAACACATGCTGAATATCACATCCACTCAAATTGATATAAAAAACGCCACGTTCCACAGTTTTTTTGCCGACCCCGACCAGGTGCGAACCCTGCTGGAACGGGCTCACCACGCCAACAATCCCGTCACCAAAGATCTGCAGCTAAAACCCACCCATGATGAAACCCGCTGGCTCAACAGCCTGATCTCCAAAGTCACTGACGAAGATGGCGAAATGATTGTGGAATGCATTCTCTACGACATTTCGGAGCGTACCGCCCGTGAGCAACAAACCCAGTTTGAAGCCGAACGTGATCCACTGACTGGCTTATACAATCGCCGGGCCGGTTTTCGCAAAATTGAAACTGCGCTGCAGCAGGCCAAGGAAACCAGCTCCCGCTGTGCCTTCATCCTGGTGGATCTCGACAAATTCAAACCCATCAATGATAACTATGGACACGATGCCGGGGATGTGGTGTTGAAGACAGTGGCCCATCGACTCAGCAGCCACTTGCGCCAGCATGACATCGTCATCCGCTGGGGAGGAGACGAATTCCTGATTATCGTGGAGCAGGTGAATCATTCTGCCCGCATTGCCGAAAAGCTTTTAAAAACGCTGCAGGATGACATCGACCTGGGTGACGGCCAGCAGGCCAGTATTGGTGCCAGTATCGGCATCAGCCTGTTCCCCGATCACGGCGACCAGATTGAGGACCTGATCCAGCGGGCAGACGTGGCCATGTATCAGGTAAAAGAAAGCGGCCGCAACCACTACGCGTTTTACGCTACCGCCCAGGCCTGATTCAGCCACCGCAACAGACCGGGCACTCCGGATTGCGTTTCACTTTGACATTACGCATGGTCATGGACAGCGCGTCCAGGATCAGCAGTCGCCCCACCAACGGTTCGCCCACTTGCGCGATCACCTTGAGTGCTTCCGTCGCCTGGATACTGCCGATCAGACCCACCACCGGCGCCAGGACGCCATTGGTGGCACAGCGCCGATCCTCCTCCCCGGTTTCTTCAAACAAACAGCGATAACAGGGGCTGTGATCCAGGCGCGGATCATACACACTGACCTGCCCGTCCATCCGGATCGCCGCACCGGACACCAGCGGCTTGCGCAAACTCACGCTGACCCGATTCAGCAGAAACCGCACGGCAAAGTTGTCGCTGCAATCCACTATCAGATCGCAGGCCGCAACCAGACTCCCGGCGTTGTCCCCGGTCAGTTTGGTTGCCAGCGGAGCCACCTGACAATGGGGGTTGAGGGCGCTGATGGCCAGCGCCGCCGACGCCACCTTGTCCAGGGCAATACGATCCGTGGTATGGGCAATCTGGCGCTGCAGGTTACTCAAATCCACCTGATCATGGTCCACCAGGGTCAGCGTCCCCACGCCGGCAGCGGCCAGGTACATGGCCACCGGTGAGCCCAAGCCGCCCAGCCCCACCACCAACACATGCGCGGCCTGGAGTTTTTCCTGACCCGCGATATCCAGCTCCGGCAACATGATCTGGCGACTGTAGCGCAGCAGCTCTTCATCCGTCAGCATGTGTCTGTCCTCCGTTTGTGTGTGCCCGCCACTGCCCCAGGGTCACCCGGTCATTGTCTCCCAGATCCTGCACCGTACGCACCTTGTCAAAACCACGCGCCAGCAACAAGGTCCGCACAGCGTCACCCTGATTGTAACCGTGCTCCAGCAACAGCCAGCCACCCGCATACAAATGATCCGGTGCCTGCGCCACGATCTGCCGAATGTCATCCAACCCATCGACACCGGATACCAATGCCCGCAAGGGTTCATAGCGCACCCCCACACCCTGCAGGTGCTCATCCTCTGCTTCAATATAAGGCGGATTGGATACGATCAAATGGAAACGCTGGCCGGGCAAATTCTCAAACCAGGCACTTTCCACCAGTTGCAGCGGTATTGCCAGCTGCTGACTGTTACGCCCGGCCACCGCCAGTGCCGGACCATGGATGTCGGTGGCCGTCACCGACCAGGCCGGACGCTCATGGGCCAGGGCCAGGGCAATGGCCCCGGAGCCGGTGCCCAGGTCCACAACAGAGCGGGGCTCGGCACCGAACAGCAGCAAAGCCTGCTCAACCAACAATTCCGTATCCGGTCGTGGCACCAGAGTGTCTTCTGTCACACACAGGTCCAGGCTCCAGAATCCCTGTTGACCGGTGAGATAGGCCACCGGCTCCCCCGCGGCACGTCGCCCCACCAACTGCTGATAACGCAGCCGTTGCTCATCCGACACAGCCTGATCGGGCCACGCCCGCAACCAGGCACTGTTACGCTGAAGCACATGGGCTAACAACCACTGACTGTCCACCTTGCAACTGGCCAGCAGTTCCGGCGCAGCCTGCGCCAGCGTCAACTCTCCCCACTGCAAACAGGCGGCAACGGTTTCCATCAATCGTCTTCTGACAGGGCGGCCAATTGATCCGCCTGGTATTCATTAATCAGTGGCTGAATCACATCCCCCAACTCCCCCTCCATGACTTCTGAGAGCTTGTACAAAGTCAGGTTAATGCGATGGTCGGTAACCCGCCCCTGGGGATAGTTATAGGTGCGAATGCGTTCCGAGCGATCGCCACTGCCCACCAGGTTACGACGGGCGTCACTGGTTTCCTTGTGCTGCGCATCCTGGGCGTGTTGCAACAGACGTGACTTCAACAGCGACATGGCCTTGGCCTTGTTCTTGTGCTGGGAACGCTCATCCTGACACTCCACCACCACGCCGGAGGGAAGGTGGGTGATGCGCACCGCCGAGTCGGTGGTGTTAACGTGCTGGCCACCGGCGCCGGATGAACGATAGGTGTCGATCCGCAGATCCTCACTGCGCACCTCGATGTCCGTCACCTCATCCGCCTCCGGCAAAATGGCCACCGTACAGGCGGAGGTATGAATGCGGCCCTGGGATTCCGTTGCCGGCACCCGCTGCACCCGATGGGCACCGGACTCAAACTTGAGACGAGAATACACCTGATCACCAATCACCCGACAGATGATTTCCTTGAAACCGCCATGCTCGCCTTCGTTCTGGCTCACCACTTCAATTTTCCAGCCCTGGGTTTCCGCGTAACGGGAATACATGCGGAACAGATCGCCGGAGAAAATCGCCGCCTCATCCCCACCGGTGCCAGCGCGAATTTCCAGGAACACGTTGCTGCCATCGAAGGGGTCTTTAGGCAGCATCAGTTTCTGCAACTCGACTTCCAGCTGCTCCCGCTTCTCCTCATTCACCGCCAGCTCTTCTTCGCCCATCTCCTTCAGATCCGGATCAGCGAGCCAACTCCTGGCCTCATCAATGTTTTTCAGCACCTGATCGTATTCACGGTAGCACTGCACTACCGGTTCAATTTCGGCGTATTCCTGGGACAGCTTGCGAAACTTGTTCTGGTCCGCAATCACTTCCGGCTGGCTCAGCAGCATGCCGACTTCCTCGTAGCGTTCACTGCGCCCGGCCAGCTTCATTTTCAAAGAGTCTTTCATATCAAAATATCCTGTTGCGGCGTGGACCCGCCGGCGGCATAAGAGGTAATAAAAGGGAGTAACGCGATATGGCCCAGCTAATCCGGCTTATTGGGCTCGATGATACCCAACAATTGCTGGGCCCACTCAATTTGATCATTGCGGCCGTTCTCCGCCGCCTGCCTCAAGCCGGTGGTGGGCGCATGCATCACCTTGTTCATCAAGGCCCGGCTCATCCGCTGCATAACCTCTTCCGGATCGGAGCCGGAGCGGATCTGTTGCAGCGCCCGTTCCAGCTCCGCCTGACGTACAGTCTCCAGCTTTTCCCGGTAGCCGCGAATCGCCTCCACCGCATCCAGACTCTTGAGGGAATCCATGTACTGGCTCATACAGGCGTCCACCAGAGTTTCCGCCTTGGAGGCCGCCTCCTGCCGTTGGCGCCGGTTTTCCTCCACCACCTGTTGCAGGTCATCCACGGTGTAAAGATACACGTCTGCCAGCTCCCCCACTTCCTCTTCAATATCGCGGGGCACGGCAATGTCCATCATAAACATGGGCTTGTGTTTGCGCAGCTTCAACGCATGCTCCACCGCGCCTTTCCCCAGGATGGGCAGGGGGCTGGCAGTGGAAGAAATCACGATGTCCGCCTGGGGTAACGCCAGGGGAATGTCGCTCAGGGTGATGGCATGGCCGCGGAATTCCTCCGCCAGGGCATTGGCCCGGGACAGGGTGCGGTTGGCCACGGTAATGTGCTTGACGCCCTGCTCCACCAGATGGCGGGCCACCAGCTCCACCGTTTCACCGGCGCCGATCAGGAGGGCACTGGTGTCACTGAGATCCGAGAAAATACGCTTTGCCAGTTTGACCGAGGCGAAGGCCACCGACACCGGATTGGTGCCGATGCCCGTCTCTGTCCGAATCTGTTTGGCCGCGGAAAACGAATGCTGGAACAGGCGCCCCAGTTCCGGGCCCACGGTACGGGCCTCCTGGGCGGCGGAATAGGCAGTTTTGAGCTGCCCCAGAATCTGCGGTTCACCCAGCACCATGGAATCCAGGCCACTGGCCACCCGCATCAAATGGCGCACTGCCGCCTCGTTCCAGAACTCATACACACAGCGGGAAATCTGCTCAACGGGCAGGGCGTGGTGCTGACCCAGCCAGGTCAGTAAAGAGGAGGAGTCTTCGTTATCCACGGAGCAGTACAGTTCCGTGCGATTACAGGTGGAGAGAATCGCCACCTCCCGCAGACGCGCCTGTTCCCGCACTTCGTTCAGTGCGCTACCGACCCGTTCCGGGGAAAATGCCAGTTTCTCCCGCATATCGACGGATGCGGTTCGATGGTTAATGCCGTATGCGAGTAAAGCCATGGTACCGGTTCTGGCCCAAACAGGAGCCGCTAAACACCACCCTCTCTAAAAAGTGGCGCGATTATAACACAAGCACAGGGAGGCACCGCGAGAGATGAACGGTACCTTTGATACTGATCAAAGGGGAACAACCGACCGCCATTAGCATCTATAGTGATAAGAGCAGTCTGTGGATAATTTCCTTGCATGGTTCCTGCATTCCTGCTTTTATTGAAGTTGACTCAGTGACAGGCGCGCCTGCATACGTATGATTTATAAACGAATTTTAGTTGTTATTTCCACTGTGACCGTTCTTATACTAAATGGTTGCACCACCCTTGGCAGTGGCAAAAGCGAACAGGTTCAGCAGGTTGACCAGCCTACCGAACAGGAAGAGACCGTTGCCACCCGCTCCTTTGAAGGAGACACCCTGTTCGAACTGCTGCTGGCGGAATTCGCCGGCAAACGCAACCGGGCCGACGTTGCCCTGGGCAAATACCTCAAGCAGGCCCACGAAACCCGCGATCCCCAGGTGGTGGAGCGAGCCACCTTTATTGCCCGTTACCTGGGGGCGCACCAGGCCACCCTGGATGCGTCCATGCTCTGGTCCGAGATCGAACCCCAGAACCCCGCTCCCCGAGAGCTGGCCGCCATTGAGCTGATCCGCTTTGGCAAACTGGACGAAGCCATGGCCCAGATCGACCTGCTGATGGCCAACGGCGGTCGCATGAACTTTGAATATCTGCTGCAGGCCGCCCGCAGCTCCAACCAGGAGACCCGCCAGGCCATCCTGCTCAAACTCACCGAATACACCAAAACCATCAACGACGACAAACTCTGGTATGCCAAAGGCTCCCTCGAAGCCATGAGCGGCATGCACGAACAAGCCATCAAGGACTACGATCGCGCCCTCAAGATCACCCCCAGTTACGGCAGCGCCATCCTGGCCCGGGCTCAGTCCATGATCGCCATGAACCAGCACGATGAAGCCATGAAGTACCTGGCCAAGCAAACCAGCCTCTGGCCGGAGAACAAACGCCTCGGCGTCGCCTACGCCCGCTACCTGATGCAGCAGAACCAGTTAGTGGCAGCGCAACAGCAATTCTATCGCCTGTCCCGCAACTTCCCGTTGGACGGCGACCTGGTGCTCTCCCTCGCCCTGCTGAGCTGGGAGAACAAACAAACCGAAGAAGCCAAACAGTATTTCAACCAGCTGCTGGACATGGGTCACCGAACCGACGAGGCCAACATCTATCTGGCACGGATCGCCCGCAGCGAAGAGGATTTCGAACTGGCCAGCCTGCATTTCCAGCAAGTCACCGCAGGCCCCCACTACGCTCTGGCCCGCATTCAGTATGCCCTGATGCAGGAAGAACAGGGCAACATCGAGGCGGCCCTGCAGACCCTGGACCAGGCCATGGCCACCATGCCGGCAGAAAAATCCAAATTCACCTTGGCCAAAAGTGAAGTGCTCAACTCCGTCAACCGCACCGCAGACGCCATTGCCGTACTGGATCAGGGCCTGCAGGATGCCCCGGAAGACACCAACCTGCTCTACACCCGAGCCATGCTGAAAGAACAACTGGATGACTTTGCCGGCATGGAAGAGGATCTGCGCCAGGTGCTGGACCTGCAACCCAACAACAGCGCGGCCCTGAATGCCCTGGGTTATACCTTCGCCGACCGCAACCAACGCCTGAACGAGGCCTGGGAGCTGATCGAACGAGCCTACAACCTGAACCCCAGCGACCCCGCCATCATCGACAGCATGGGCTGGATCAAATACCGCATGGGGGAAACCCAGGTTGCCCTGGACTTTTTACGCAAAGCCTATGAAGCATTCGACGACCAGGAAATCGCTGCCCACCTGGGAGAAGTACTTTGGGTTACCGGTCAGCAGAAAGAAGCTGCTATCATCTGGCGCAACGCACTGGACAAAAACCCGGAAAGCAAAATCCTGAAGGAAGTCATGGACCGCTTTCTGCCGCCAACCCCATAGACCGTATTGAAGAACACCGTGCCCCATAACCGAACCTTGATCACGCTGGCCATCCTCCTGGCCAGCTTAATCACATCAGGCTGCCAGATCTGGCAAACTTCCCATGAAATGCCTCCCCCCAAAGCGGACCAGCCCAAGCTCAACTGGGTGGAACATGTGCGCACCCTCACCCTGATGCAGGAATGGCAGATCCGCGGCAAAATCGGTGTGCGTACAGCAGAGGATGGCGGCAGCGCCTATCTGGATTGGAGTCAGTCCTTCGACAGCTTCTATATTCTGCTCTCCGGCCCCCTGGGGCAGGGTTCCACCGTGGTCAGCGGTAACCCTTATGGCGCCCGCCTGGAAAACAGCGACGGCACCTTTATATCCGACTCCCCCGAACAACTGGTAATGGAGCACACTGGCTGGGACATTCCCATTCACCAACTGCTCTACTGGGTAAAAGGCATACCGGCGCCCCGTGGCAAAAGCGAGCCCACTTACAATGAATACGGCACCCTCAAGACCCTGCGACAGGACCAGTGGACGCTGGAATTCGACCGCTATGGAGAGGCCATGGGCACACTGCTGCCACAGAAGATCAGGATCACCAAAGACAATCTGAAAGTCACCCTGATCATCAAAGAATGGCTGCCGCTTGCCAACAACGATGAGACCACACCCGCTTCATGAGCCTCAGCGTACTGTCACCCGCCAAGCTCAACCTGTTCCTCCACATCACCGGTCGGCGGGATGATGGCTACCACAACCTGCAAACCCTGTTTCAGTTTATTGACCTGTGCGACACCCTCCACATCGATACCAAAACCACGACTGAGATTGAAGTGGTGCCGGCCATCCCCGGGATAGAGCCCCAGCACAACCTGGTCTACCGCGCCGCAACCCTGTTGAAAGAGCACACAGGAACCCCGCACGGCGCCCATATCCGGCTGGAAAAACATCTGCCCATGGGCGGCGGCCTGGGTGGCGGCTCCTCCAACGCCGCCAGCACCCTGGTGGCGCTCAATCACCTGTGGCAAACCGGATTAAGCCGCACACAACTCTGCCAATTGGGGCTGCACCTGGGGGCCGATGTACCCATCTTTGTCCATGGCCATGCGGCGCTGGCGGTGGGGGTCGGGGAGCGCTTCGAAGACGTCACCATTGCGGAACCCTGGTACCTGATTGCAGCCCCCAATTGCCATGCCAGCACCGCCGAACTTTTCCAAGAAAAACAATTGACAAGAAATTCAAAGGTCATCAGAATACGCGACTTCCTGAACGGGGTCGGTCACAATGATTTCGAACCGGTTCTGCGAAGACGCTTTCCTCTCATTGATCGATGCCTGACATTGATGAACTCGGAAGGACAAGCTAAAGTGACGGGAAGCGGTGCCTGCCTCTTTATAAGTTGTAAAGATCAGGTGGACGCCGAGACAAAGCGACACCGGCTAACCCTTAAGATGTCTGATTTTGGCATTACAAATCAAGACCTTAAGTGGCACACAGCCAAGGGTTGCAACCTTTCCCCACTGTATTTCGGAGCCTTGGCCAATCAGCGCTAAATTCCGAAAAAAACTTCTAAAACATTTGGTGATTTTCTGGTAAGATTCGCCGCCCAGACTGATCACCGGATCTGTCAAAGTTGTAGGGCCGTCGCCAAGCGGTAAGGCAACGGGTTTTGATCCCGTCATTCCCAGGTTCGAATCCTGGCGGCCCTGCCATATTTCCCTGGATTTTCTCTGCAGACTGAAATTACAAGGTGACTGGCGTGTCCAATCTTATCCTGTTTACGGGAAACGCAACCCCTGAGCTTGCCACAAAAATGGCCAAGCACCTCCACGTCCCCATGGGCGACGCCGAGGTAGGCAAGTTCAGTGACGGCGAAATCTCCGTTGAGATTAATGAAAACGTCCGCGGCAGCGACGTCTTCATCGTCCAGTCCACCTGCGCCCCCACCAACGACAGCATCATGGAACTGCTGGTCATTGCCGACGCCCTGCGCCGCGCCTCCGCCGGCCGCATCACGGCCGTGGTACCCTATTTCGGCTATGCCCGCCAGGACCGACGGGTACGCTCGGCCCGGGTTCCCATTACCGCCAAAGTGGTGGCCGACATGCTCACCACCGTGGGCATTGACCGCCTGCTGACCGTTGACCTGCACGCCGACCAGATCCAGGGGTTCTTCGACATCCCGGTGGATAACGTATACGGCTCCCCCATTCTGCTGGAAGACATCAAAAAACAGAACTACCAGGACCTGATGGTGGTCTCCCCCGACGTGGGCGGTGTAGTTCGGGCCCGCGCCGTGGCCAAGCAGCTGAACGACTGTGACCTTGCCATCATCGACAAACGGCGCCCGAAAGCCAACATGTCCCAGGTCATGCACATCATCGGTGAAGTGGAAGGCCGCACCTGCATCCTGGTGGATGACATGGTGGACACCGCCGGCACCCTGTGCAAAGCCGCCGAAGCCCTCAAGGATCATGGCGCCACCAAAGTGGTCGCCTATGTAACCCACGCTGTGCTTTCCGGACCGGCCATCGACAACCTGAACGGCTCCAAGATGGACGAGCTGGTGATCACCGACAGCATCCCGCTGTCTGCCGCCGGCAAAGCCTGTGACCGCATTCGCCAGCTGAGCCTGGCACCCATGCTGGCGGAATGCATCCGCCGCATTAATAACGAAGAATCATTGAGCGCCATGTTCACCCCCAAGGACTAACCTGGGAAGAACAAGGCATTTAACCACCCCTTTCGGCGTTTGGTCGCGAAACCCGAAAGGTCATCATCAAAGGAGAAACACCCATGTCCGGTGATTTTACCATTAGCGCAACATCTCGAGCCGACTCGGGGAAAGGTGCGAGCCGCCGCCTGCGTCGTCTCGAAAACAAAGTCCCTGCCATCGTCTACGGCGCCGACAAACCTTCTCAGCAGATTTCTGTGGAATTCAAGGATCTGGTGAAGGCGTTGGAAAACGAAGCGTTCTACTCCCACATCCTGACCCTGGACGTGGACGGCGCCTCTGAACAGGTGGTACTCAAAGACCTGCAACGTCACCCCTCCAAGTCCATCCCCATGCACGCGGACTTCCTGCGGGTTGACACCACTCACAAACTGCACATGAACGTGCCCCTGCACTTCATCAACGAAGAGAAGTGTGTAGGCGTTAAGCAGCATGGCGGCGTGATTGCCCACCAACTGTCTGAAGTGGAAGTTGTGTGTCTGGCAAAAGACCTGCCTGAGTTCATTGAAGTGGATCTGGCGGATGCCGACATCGGCACTGTGGTACACCTGAGCAACCTGACGCTGCCCAGCGGTGTAGAGCTGAAAGCACTGCAATTGGGCGAAGACCACGACCTGCCGGTTGTGATCGTCAACGCTCCTCGCGGCGGCGCCTCTGACGAGGAAGAAAGCGCAGCTGACGACGCTGAATAAGCGCTGAGGCCAGGCAGTTGAAAGACGGCATTGATCTGATTGTCGGCCTGGGTAACCCGGGCCGACAATACGAAGACACCCGCCACAACGCCGGCGCCTGGTTCGTTGCAAGGTTGGCGCACCAACATAACGTCAACCTTGCCAACGACACCAAATACCATGCCCTCACCGGGCGGGCCAGCATCCATGGCCATGACGTCCGCTTTCTAATCCCCACCACCTACATGAATGTCAGCGGCCAGGCCGTTGCACCCTTTGCCAGCTTTTTCAAAATTCCTCCCGAACGCATACTGGTGGCTCACGACGAGCTGGATTTGCCGCCGGGCGTCGCCAGGTTAAAGCAAGGCGGTGGCCATGGCGGCCACAACGGCTTACGGGATATCATCAGCAAGCTGGGCAATAACAAAGATTTCGCCCGCCTGCGCATCGGTATTGGTCACCCGGGCAGCGCCGATCAGGTAAGCGGGTTTGTGCTGGGCAAAGCGCCCGCCAAAGAACAACAACTCATTGACGACGCCATCGATGAAGCGTTACGGGTTATGCCGGATCTGTTGAGCGGCAACGCCAACAAAGCCATGAACCGTCTGCACAGCTTCACTGCGTCTTCCTAACCTAACAACGAGTGGAACCATCCTATGGGAATCAAGTGCGGTATTGTCGGTTTGCCCAATGTAGGCAAATCAACCCTGTTCAATGCGCTCACCAAAGCCGGGATTGAAGCGCAGAATTTTCCCTTCTGCACCATCGAGCCCAACACCGGGGTGGTTCCCGTGCCCGATCCCCGCCAGGACACCCTGGCGAACATCGTAAAGCCCGAGCGCGTGGTCCCCACCACCATGGAATTCGTCGACATCGCCGGACTGGTGGAAGGCGCTTCCAAAGGGGAAGGCCTGGGCAACCAGTTCCTGGCCAACATTCGCGAAACCGATGCCATTGCCCACGTGGTACGCTGCTTTGAAGACGACAACATTATTCACGTGGCCGGTAAAGTGGACCCGCTTTCGGACATCGAAATCATCAACACCGAACTCGCCCTGGCGGACCTGGACAGCGTCGAAAAAGCCATGGCCAAAGCCAGCAAGCAGGCCAAAGGCGGTGACAAGGAAGCCATAGCCCGGCAGAAAGTACTGGAAAAGCTGATGCCCTTCCTCAATGAAGGCAAGCCGGCCCGCTCCGCCCAACTGGATACCGAGGACCTGAAACAGGTTCGCTCCCTCAATCTGCTCACCATCAAGCCCACCATGTACATCGCCAACGTGGCTGAGGGCGGCTTTGAGAATAACCCGCTGCTGGACAAGGTTCGCGAGCTGGCCCAATCCGAAAACGCCCAGGTGGTCCCGATCTGCGCCAAGATCGAGGAAGAAATCATTGAGCTGGAGGACGAAGACAAGGCCGAATTTCTGGCAGAACTGGGCATAACGGAGCCCGGGCTGGACCGGGTGATCCGGGCTGGCTACCAATTGCTGGGCCTGCAGACCTACTTTACAGCCGGCGTCAAAGAAGTGCGCGCCTGGACCGTCAAGGTAGGCGCCACCGCGCCCCAGGCCGCTGGCGTGATCCACACGGACTTCGAGAAAGGCTTCATCCGGGCAGAGATCGTCGCCTATGACGACTATGTGGCCAATAACGGAGAACAGGGGGCGAAGGAAGCCGGCAAATGGCGACTGGAAGGCAAGGACTATATCGTCAAGGATGGAGACGTTATTCACTTCCGATTTAACGTATAAATAACGCACTTTCACTTGACTTGGGAGGGCTGAATTGCGAGAATTTGCGCCCTCGAAAAGGCTATGTAGCTCAGCTGGTTAGAGCACATCACTCATAATGATGGGGTCCCCTGTTCAAATCAGGGCATAGCCACCATATCCGGAAACCCCGCCCAGTGCGGGGTTTCGCGTTTAAGCGCCAGGCTCAAACTACAGACATAAAAAAACCGCCGGCAGGCGGTTTTTTTATGTCTAGAACTAGACTCAGATAGCTTCCCCCAGAAATTCGCTCGATTGCTCTTTAATCTGAGCCAGCAAATTTTTACGGTCAGCGATCATGTTCCGATAAGTCCGGGCCGTGGACAGACGAGTGTGGCTGGAATCCCCTTCAACACGAGCAAGCTGCTCTTCCAGACGGGCGATATCCCGCAACACCATACTCTCCAGCTTATCCAGGCTGTAGCGCGAACTGATCGGGCTGCTTCGCTTCACTTTTTTCATCGACATCCATTCCTAATTAGGTTAGCTCGCACATTCCCCAATAGCGAACCAACACGGACACATATAGTCTATTAACGGCTTTTTTCCAGTTATAGACAACCTAATTCCCTGTAAGCGTGCCCATTTTAACGATGAACGGCGGCTAAATAGTAGTCACTTACTGTATTGATTATGTTTCAACCAGCCTTATTGCCCCCGCCGCCGGGGCCAAAAGGAAATCCCGGGAACTGGGTCACATTGCCCCCCTTCACCTCTGTGATCTTACCGACGCCCTGCTTTTCCACCTCATCCACCCGAATCACCGCGTGCATGGGAATGTAGGTTCGGCTGACATCCTGGAACTGGGCTTTCAAACGCTCCTCGGAGGGATCCACCACCATCTGCCGACGCTCACCAAACAGGAAACCTTCTATCTCCAGAAAGCCGTACAAATCACTTTGGTATACGTTCTTGACGTAAATCTCGTAGATCTCACTTTGGTTGAGAAATACCACTCGGTAAATGGGTTCTGCGCTCATGCGATGCTCTCAAACAGTCCTCACAAACAGATTCAGACTGTATACCTCATAATGGGAGTTAAAGTCCGGTCAAGTATACCTTTTTTTCATCCATGACTGGACATCCGAATAGAGAGAACTTAGAGTTTACGTGGGCTAAACAGAGGGGCGCAGAAGGACCTCTACACCGGGGGGATTTTTTCTGAGTCAGCCTACAATTACTGACGGCGACGATAGCTTACAACCATAACATCCGAATCTATCTTCGCATGTCACTAGGCATAGCATTATAGTGACGCCCAATGGTCCCATAGTGACCAAAATCAACTTTCGCATAGATGTCGCCAAGCAGTTCCAATGGCAGGTGTGAGACTGATGCAACAGTAATTGCATTGGCTTGAACGCAACTTTGGGCAGGTCCTCCACTGGATGATTGTGGGAGGCGGATTCCTGTGTGTCTTGCATTCCCAGCATTCGATTACTCCAGAAACGTTAAAGCCAGCAAACGTACCGGCTGGCCTTGCCGTGGTTTACAAAACCGAGAAAGTCCGTGCGCCAACGACTAACCTTAATTGGCGGGCTGACGACAATAAGAATCAGGGAGTAAAGAATGCAGTCATTAGCAAAGCGATGTTCGGCGATCGGTCTTGCGCTAGCCACTGTTACCAGCAGCTCGGTGTTCGCGGAGTGGCAACTGGATATGACCCCAGGTGTCACGGACATCAGCCAGCAGGTTTTTGATATGCACCGCACCATGCTGTGGTGGTGTGTCGCGATTGGAATTGTCGTGTTTGGGGCGATGTTCTATTCCATGATCAAGCACCGCAAGTCCAAGGGCCACGAAGCCGCCCAATTCCACGAAAGTACCAGCGTGGAGATCATGTGGACGGTGGTTCCTTTCATCATCCTGATCCTGATGGCGATACCGGCCACCAAAGTGCTGATCGCCATGAACGACACCTCAGATTCCGCACTTACCATAAAGATCACCGGTTCCCAATGGAAATGGCACTATGAGTATCTGGATTGGGAGGGCAAAGGCAATCTGGATCTGGATTATTACAGCGTACTCTCCACCCCCTCCGAAGAAATCATACGCCCTGCCCTGGCCTCGGGCCTGTTCCCCAAAAAAACGGCTAAAGACAGTTATCGCGCCGACGGCAATTACCCTGAGCAGACCGCCCTCTACAAACAGGATGTGGACAAGCCACTGGTGATCCCCACGGGGCGCAAGGTGCGCTTCCTGATCACCGCTGACGATGTGATTCATTCCTGGTGGGTGCCGGCTTTTGCCATCAAGAAAGACGCGATTCCCGGCTTCATCAACGAACTGTGGACGCTGGTGCCGGAGGACAACCCCGGGATCTATCGCGGACAGTGCGCGGAACTCTGCGGTAAGGATCACGCCTTTATGCCGATCGTGGTCGATGCACGCCCGGTGGCAGAATTCGAGCAATGGCTGGCAGATGCCCGTGCTGCCCAGAAAGCAGAGGCGGAAGCCGCCGCCAACAGCCTGGACAAGACCTTTACCAAGGACGAGCTGATGGCCGAAGGTGAGAAAGCCTATCTGGCGCGTTGTTCTGCCTGTCACCAGGCCAACGGTCAAGGCCTGCCGCCCACCTTCCCGGCCCTGGCCGGCAGCGCTCTGGCCACCGGCCCTGTCGCTGACCACATTCACATCGTGGTAAAAGGCAAGAATGCCATGCCCGGCTTTGGCTCCATGCTAAGCCCGAAAGAAATCGCGGCAATCATTACCTATGAGCGCAACGCCTGGGGCAACACCCCCACTGATGGTGTTGATGTTGTACAACCACGCGACGTTGCGAAATAAGGATAGGGGGAAATAAAAATGGGTGAACATCACGGCCCGATGAAGGGCATCAAGCGCTGGCTGTTTGCGACCAACCATAAAGACATCGGAGCCATGTATCTCTGGTTCAGTTTCATCATGTTCCTGACCGGGGGCTTCATGGCCATGATCATCCGTGCAGAGCTGATGTACCCTGGCCTGCAGTTGGTTGATCCCAACTTCTTCAACCAGATGACCACTACCCACGGCTTAATCATGGTGTTTGGTGCGGTCATGCCTGCCTTTGTGGGGCTGGCTAACTATATGGTTCCGATGATGATCGGAGCACCGGACATGGCACTTCCGCGACTCAATAACTGGAGTTTCTGGATTCTGCCATTTGCCTTTTCCCTGCTGATCATCGCCATCATCCAGTCGTTCCTGGGCATTGCCGATGCACCAAATTTCGGCTGGACGTTCTACGCACCGCTGTCCACAAAATATGGGCCGGCCTCCACTGACTTCTTTATCTTCTCAGTGCACATGATGGGGGTATCATCCATCATGGGTGCGGTGAACGTTATCGTTACCATCTTCAACCTGCGTGCTCCCGGCATGACCTTGATGAAGATGCCGCTGTTCGTGTGGACCTGGCTGATCACCGCATTCCTGCTGATTGCCGTCATGCCGGTACTGGCCGGTGCGGTCACCATGATGCTGACGGACCGCCATTTCGGCACCAGCTTCTTTGACGCCGCTGGCGGTGGCGACCCGGTGTTGTTCCAGCACGTGTTCTGGTTCTTCGGGCATCCTGAGGTGTACATCATGATTCTGCCGGCCTTTGGTATTGTGTCGGCCATCATTCCCACCTTTGCCCGCAAGCCCTTGTTCGGTTACGCCTCCATGGTGTACGCCACAGCCTCCATTGCCTTCCTGTCCTTCGTGGTCTGGGCGCACCACATGTTTACCGTGGGGCTGCCACTGGCCGGCAACCTGTTCTACATGTACATGACCATGCTGATCGCGGTCCCCACCGGGGTCAAGGTGTTCAACTGGGTGGCCACCATGTGGAAAGGCGCGATGACGTTCGAAGTGCCTATGCTGTTCGCCATCGCCTTTGTGGTGCTGTTCACCATTGGCGGGTTCTCGGGCTTGATGCTGGCGATTACACCGGTGGATCAGCAATACCATGACACCTATTTCGTGGTGGCACACTTCCACTATGTGCTGGTAACCGGGGCCGTGTTCTCCATCGTTGCCGGCGTGTACTACTGGCTACCCAAATGGACCGGTCGCATGTACAACATCGGGCTGGCGAAGCTCCATTTCTGGAGCTCCCTGATCTTCGTAAACCTGCTGTTCTTCCCCATGCATTTCGTGGGCTTGGCCGGGATGCCGCGGCGCTATTCGGATTACTCACTGCAGTTCGCCGACTTCAATTGGTGGATCAGTATCGGTGGTTTCGGCTTTGGCCTCAGTCAGCTGATTCTGCTGTGGATACTGATTGAAGTCTGCTTCCGCAAAAAAGGCGAGCCGGTCAGCGATCAGGTCTGGGATGGTGCAGAAGGTCTGGAGTGGACCCTGCCCTCGCCGGTGCCTTATCACAGCTTTACCACACCACCGGTAATCAAGTGACAAGCCAAGGGGAAGCCAGCTGATGACAGAGCAACACTCCGTACAACAGGCCAACCGCAAGCTGATCAAAAAATTGTCTTTGATCGTGGTGGGCATGTTCGTGTTTGCGGTAGGCGTGTTGCCCCCCATGTACGACGCCATCTGTGCTATCACCGGCCTCAACGGCAAAACCGCCAATGAGGCCGCGGATATTGAAGATGCCGTGGTGGTAGAAGACAGAATGGTCACTGTGCAGTTCCTGGCGGATACGGACCCGGCTATGCCCTGGGATTTCAAGCCCAACATTTTCAGCATCAAGGTACATCCGGGCGCCATCCAGAAAGTGGACTTTCATGTTCGCAATCCCACCAGCCGCCTGATCGTAGGTCAGGCGATTCCTTCGGTGTCACCGGCACAGGCTACCCCCTATTTCAAGAAAACAGAGTGCTTTTGTTTCAACAATCAGGAACTAAATGGCGGCGAGGAAATGGATATGCCGTTGATTTTCTATGTCGATCCGGGGCTGCCCAAAAGCGTGCGCACGATTACGCTTTCCTACCAGCTCTACGACATCACCAAATCAACCGAGAAAGGCGCCCCCCTGGCCGCGAACTAACCGGATTTTGATCGCTTGAGGAGATCAGTCATGGCAGAAAAAACAACACATTATTACGTGCCTGAGCAAAGCCCCTGGCCATTCATTACAGCCATTGCTTTGTTCCTGGTGGCCTTCGGCGCCGCCAATTTCATCCAACAGAACTCCGGCTCCGGGCTGGTGACCAACGAAGGCTCATCCGGCAGCTACATTCTGCCATTGGGGATTCTGGGTATCCTGGTGATGATGTTCGTCTGGTTCCGCGACACCATCCGGGAAAGCCTGGCCAACATGAACAGTGCCCAGATGGACCGCTCCTACCGCATGGGTATGCTGTGGTTTATTTTCTCTGAGGTCATGTTTTTTGGTGCGTTCTTCGGCGCCCTGTTCTATGTCCGCATACTGGCAGTGCCCTGGCTGGGCGGTGCCGGCGAAGAAGCCATGACCCACGAGTTGCTTTGGCCCAACTTCCAGGCCATGTGGCCACTGACCCTGACACCCGGTGGCGCCACCACGGAGGCCATGCCGGCCTGGGGACTGCCGTTCCTGAACACGGTGTTGCTGGTGAGCAGCAGCATCACGCTGACCATTGCCCATCATGCACTGGTGGCGGGCCAGCGCAATCGGTTGCTGGTCAGCCTGTTCATTACGCTGGTACTGGGCTTTGCCTTCCTCTTTTTCCAGGTGGAAGAATATGTGCACGCCTACACAGAGATGGGGTTAACCCTGGACGCCGGCATATACGGTTCCACTTTCTTCATGCTGACCGGTTTCCACGGCATGCACGTTACCATCGGGGCAACGATGCTCACCATCATGTTCCTGCGGGCCTTAAAGGGTAATCTAACGCCGGATAACCACTTTGCCTTTGAGGCCTCTGCCTGGTACTGGCACTTTGTGGATGTGGTGTGGTTGTTCCTGTTTGTGTGCGTGTACTGGCTCTAACCGGCATACTGGCTGAGCTGCCAGCAGCTCAGCCTTTCAACCCGTGGGGCTGAATCCAGCCCAGGGCAAAAGCAACGCCCAACATGACCAGAAGCAGTGCGGAAAACCCGACGCGGTAGGCCAGCATTTTAACGGTACGCTGTTTGTCCCCCTCCTGATTTCGCACCAACGATCTCAGTGCACCAAACAAGCTGAACACAATAACGACCAAGACAGCGATAACCGCGATTTTAACAAGCATAACTATATCCATGGGACCAGAAGTGAATGCAGTATAACAATGACCAAATCCATAGCACATAGCCGCAAAGGGATTGTCATCGCCGGGTTCCTGTTCACACCCACCCTGATCCCCACCATCGCCACTCTCCTGGTGCTTACCCTGCTGATGAACCTGGGATTCTGGCAATTGCGACGAGCCGAACTCAAATCACAGATGGTGGAACGCCTGGAAAGCCGAAGCCAACAACCCAGTCGCAATATCAATGCGCTCACAGCAACAGAGCTAGCCGCGGATATGACGGATTTTCCTGTACACATGACCGGGCACTACCTGAATGATCGCAGCCTGTTGCTGGACAACCGGCCATATCGAGGCCAGCCGGGCTATGAAGTGCTCACCGCCTTTTTGACTGAAGGCCGGATAGTGCTGATCAACCGGGGCTGGATCGCCCAGGGCCCGGATCGTCGGATAGCGCCCACGATTCCGAAGGAGACAGGCGAACTCACCCTGCACGGCAACGCCCACACCCCCAACCCCGATTTTTTTGTCCTCAAGGAAGACGATTACAGCCATGCACGCTGGCCTTTCCTGATCCAGAAAATAGACCTTGAAAAATCAGCCCAGCTGTTTGATTATCCATTGATGCCTTTTGTGTTGCGTTTGTCACCGGACGAATCCTCACAATTTGTGCGCGAATGGCATAGCCAACGAATGGGGCCAGAAAAGCATTACGGATATGCAGTACAGTGGTTTTCCCTGGCTGCCGCTTTGCTGGTGATCTATTTCGTGGTCAACACGAAACGAAAACAATAAAAATGCAGTTGTCTAGTATGGATACCAATCGCCGAACATTCCTCATCGCCCTCGCCATTTTTGTTATTCCGTTCCTGGCTGCATTGATGCTGCATAAAACCGGCCTGTATAAATCCGTTGGCACCACCAATCGGGGCGAGCTGATTCAACCTCCGGTTCCGTTTGAATCCCTTGAACTTGCCACAGCAGATGCGCAAGCAATACCCGCTGACGCCCTGAAGAAAAAGTGGTGGATGGTCTACGTCATGCCGGAAACCTGCAACGAGTCCTGCGAGAACAGCCTTTACCAGATTCGCCAGATCCACTCCGCGCTGGGGCCGGAGCAAAGCCGGGTGGCCACCATGCTGATTGTGACGCAGCCCTTGAGCGGAAAATACCAGACGCTGGTTGAGCAGGAGTTTCCGGACTTGACCGTGGCCTATGCCCATCCCGCTGATCTGCAGAACTGGTTCCGGGAAACCGAGAACAACGCGCTGCGCTCTGAGCAAAGTGGTTTTATTTATCTGGTGGATACCATGGGCGCTGTGTTCATGTACTACCCCACCTATGCCGATGAACAACAATCCATTCTAAAAGGACGGGATATGCTGAAGGATCTACAGAAAGTTCTGAAGCTGTCCAAGATCGGGTAAGCGCAGATGTGGCTGAAACGACTCTCAATTCTTGCGGTTCTGTTGGCCTGTGGCGTAGTGGCATTGGGGGCTTATACCCGCCTCAAGGATGCTGGCCTTGGTTGCCCGGACTGGCCGGGATGTTATGGCCATCTGGTGGTACCCCAGAGTAGCGAGGCCATTAATAACGCCAATGCGGCCTATCCGGAACGGCCTTTGGAATCCCACAAAGCCTGGCCTGAAATGATCCACCGATATTTCGCCTCCACATTGGGCCTGGTGATCTTCAGTATTCTGTTCATGTGTATAAGGGCTCGAAAACGCGACCCCGACATCCCCATCCGTATTCCTGCTGTTCTGGCCATCCTGGTGGTATTCCAGGGTTTGCTGGGCATGTGGACGGTCACTCTGGGCCTGTTCCCCACCATTGTGATGGCCCATCTGCTGGGTGGCTTCACCACTTTGTGTCTGTTGTTTCTATTGGCAGTGCAGCTGCATGCGCCAGCGGATGCGGCCCCCACAGCCGCGCCAGCACCCAGCCGGGCCGCCCTGCGCTTCGGCATCATCGGCATGGCCGTGCTGGCTTTCCAGATCGCCCTGGGCGGTTGGACCGCTGCCAACTACGCGGCCACGGTGTGCAGTGAATTACCCATCTGCCAAAGTGGCTGGCAACAACATGTGAATCTGGAGGATGCCTTTCAATTCTGGGGACATGGGGTGGAGGATTATGAGTTTGCCACGCACCTGGCAGCAGACGCCAAGATCACCATTCATGTGGCTCACCGGATTGGGGCCATCATCACAACCCTGTACCTGGGTAGCTTGTTCATCTGGCTGCTGACCCGATCCGGTACCACACCGCTGGTCAGGAAGGCAGCCCTGGCTGCCCTGTCGCTGTTGGCCCTGCAGGTGGCCCTCGGCATATCCAATGTGGTCCTGGACCTGCCACTGCTGGTGGCGGTGGCCCATAATGGGGTCGCTGCCATTCTGATGATGAGTTTAATGTTTCTTAACCTTAGCCTGTATCGATCAAGGGGGATCAAACCATGAGTCGAGCCATCAGCAAGGAATTCACCAGCGCCGTATCCTGGCGTGACTATATGGAGCTGACCAAGCCTCGGGTGGTGATGCTGTTAATGCTGACCGCCATTGTGGGCATGTTCATGTCTACTCCGGGAATGGTGCCATTGGATGTGCTTATATTGGGCTCTGTGGGCATGGCTTTCGCCATGGGGGCCGCCGCAGCCGTCAACCATGTGGTGGATCAGCGCATTGACAGCATCATGGCCCGCACCGAGAACCGTCCCGTTGCCCGAGGCAAAATCAGTCCCCAACGGGCGATCCTGTTTGCGGCAGGCCTGTCTGTTGCCTCCATGTTCATCCTGTCGTTCTTCATCAACCCACTAACCGCTTTTTTGACCCTCTTCGGCATCGTCGGATACGCGTTTATTTACACCATGTACCTGAAACGAGCCACCCCCCAGAACATTGTGATCGGTGGGCTGGCTGGGGCCATTCCACCGCTACTGGGTTGGACGGCCGTCACTAACAGCATTGATCCCCATGCCCTGTTGCTGGTGTTGATTGTATTTGTGTGGACACCGCCGCACTTCTGGGCCCTGGCCATCCACCGCCGCGACGACTACGCCAAAGCGGGCATCCCCATGTTGCCGGTGACACACGGCATTGAGTACACCAAATCGGCCGTGTTGCACTACACCATTCTGATGTCACTGTGCACACTCCTGCCCTATCTCACCGGCATGAGCGGTTTGATCTACCTGGGCTGCACCCTGGCCCTGAACGCCCTGTTCCTGTACTACGCCATCCGCCTGAAATTCGCGCCAACACCTGGTATCGCCATGAAAACCTTCGGCTACTCCATTGTGTACCTGATGTGCCTGTTCATTGTGCTGTTGGTAGACCACTATTTCATGTTTACCATCACGGCTCAGTAATGGTGAGGGGGCAACGCCCCCTTCTCTTGACGCCCTGGTTTCGATACCCGACTTCAGACCCTGCTTTTCTCTACCCAGCTTTCGAGCCCCGGTAAAACCCGCTAGAATCGCCCCACCAACTTACCTACAGTTTTTCGGGGAGAACAATGGACTTCACCATGACCACACGTACCGCCCTGTGTGCCCTGTTAGGGATTCTTACCTTCAGCCAGACCGTCCAGGCCAACCAGAACCAGGACAATTTCGAGCAGGAAATTGACACAGTCTGCGACGAAGTGTTCCAGAACGAGGACGACGTGTGCTTTTCACGCACCGACGGTGACTCCACGGTGACCGCGCAAGTGACCCCGGAGGAAGAGTCTGCGCTCTATACGTCCCTGGTGCAGATCAGCGGCGACCAGGTCAGCAATGTCAGCAATCACCTGGTGGGACTGCGTCGACAGCGTAACGCCAGCAGCACCAACAGCGCGTCCTCCGCGGCTATTCTGCCCAACTACTACGGCGGAGCAGCTGGTGGTGAGCTCTTCGCCAACAGTCGTCTCAGCGCATTCTTCAGCGCTTCCACCGTGGACGGTGATCAGGACCACACCGACTATGAAGTGGGTTACGACCTCAGCACCGATCACTACACCCTGGGAGTGGACCTGCAACTGAATCCAGAGTGGCTGCTGGGCCTGGCCTATGGGACCACAGAAACAGAACTGAAATACAGCAGCGAGTTTGATGACCGCACTGAAAACGACTCCGACCACTACTTGCTTTACGCCAGCTGGTATCGAAGGAACTTCGCTGTGGATATGACCGTTGGCTATTCCAACGGCGAGTTCAAAACCCAGCGCCAGCTACCCGATGCCCTGGCCACTGGCACAACCGACAACGACATGATGTACGTTAGTCTTTCCGGGGCCTATGACTTCAGCCAGGGCGGCTGGACCTATGGTCCCCTGGCCAAGTTCGACTACCTGGATGGGCAGATCGACGGCTTTGCAGAGCAAGGTGACAGCGCCTGGAAAGCGGAGTTCGATGATCAGGATGTCCAATCCAGTATTTTCACCATGGGCGGCCAGGTTGCCTACGCCCACAGTTTCAATTGGGGGGTGGTATTACCCTACGCCCAAGGTGTGTGGCGCTATGAGTTGGAAGACGAACGCGACTTGATTGTTGGCCGCTTCAGCGTCAACCCGGGCGAAGACTTCACCATCACCCCTGATGAACCGGATTCCTCCTGGTTTGAAGTCAGCGCCGGTCTCTCCGCCGTGTTCCCCTACGGTATTTCCGCTTTTATCAGTTATGAGCAGGTGCTGGGTTACGCCGACACCGACCTGGCCACCCTATCCGCCGGCGCCCGACTGGAGTTTTAACCCCATTTTTGATCGCCGCCGGTAGTAACGGTGGCGATCCAAAGACCCATCCCTTCTAAGCCCCCCTGCTGACTTGCCTTATTCGTCATCCGCAGCTAACAAGAAATATTACCCGGTTAACAATGTGAGGTGACCCATGTGGGATACCGAGTCCGACGCGGTGCGGGAATACCATTATTACAATCAGGAAGGGGTCTTTATTGGTAAGAGCGAAGGGACTTCGCCGCAGAAAGACCTGTTTGATCAGGCCCACTATGTGTTCGATGATCAGAGCGACATTGTGAAAAATCTGGATCTGCTGGCGGTGGCCAAACGCAAACTGACCAATTTGCGCAAAGAACTCATCGGCGTGCCACTGAAGGACATCACCCGCATCATCGAATTGAACAAAGAAATAGAAGAGCTGGAGGCCAGCATCGAATCCCTGGCGAAATCCCTGAAACAGGGTAATGCCTGAAGAAGCCAAGCCGCCGGTACCACACAGCCAAAAAAAACCCGGCTCGCTGGCCGGGTTTTTTGTCCCGATCCTGATTATGCGACGGTGGCATACCGGTTCAGGTGATAATCTGGATTACCCAACAGTGCATCAATGGCAGTGAGGCGCTTGAAGTAGAAGCCAACGTTCAGTTCATCGGTCATACCCATGCCACCGTGCAATTGCACTGCCTGCTGGCCAATGTAGCGACCCGCCTTGCCAACCTGTACCTTAAAGGCAGACGCCGCTTTTTTCGCCACATCGCCCCCTTCCAGATTGCGCAGTCCGGCCATATACATGGAGGACTGGGTCAATTCGTGGGCCATGAACATTTCCACCATGCGATGCTGCAGCACCTGGAATTTGCCGATGGGGATGCCGAACTGTTTGCGGGTTTTGCAGTAGTCCACCGTGGTTTTGTACAGCACTTCCATGGCGCCCACAGCCTCCGACCCCAGGGCAATCACCGCTTCGTCCAGCACCGTTTCCAGCGCTGGCAGCGCCGCTCCGGCCACACCCAGCAGTTCACCCTTGGCACCGTTCAGCTGGATGTTGGCAGCACGACCGCCTTCCATGGAAGGGAACGCCGTCACCGTCACGCCGGCAGCCTTCGCATCCACTACAAATACACTGACGCCATCTGCCTCAGTCAGGCCACCACTGGTGCGGGCCGTTACCAGAATTTTGTCTGCAGCATGGCCATTCAACACCATGACTTTCTGGCCGCTGAGGCTGTAGCCCTCACCGTTCTGTTCAGCCTGAGTGGCCACACAGGCTGGGTTGCCCCGGGCACCGGGTTCATCATAGGCCAAGGCCATTTGCAGCTCACCCTGAATCACGGACGCCAGCAGGCTTGCTTTTTGTTCTGCACTGCCCAGCACCTCCACCAGGCGGCCACCCAGAATCACGGTGGGTATAAAGGGCTCGGTGATCAGCGCCTTGCCGAAGGCTTCCATCATCAGCATCACATCAATGGCCGTACCACCAAAGCCGCCATTCTCTTCGGCGAACGGCACACTTAACCAGCCCAGCTCGGCAAAGGTTTTCCAGTTGTCGGCACTGTAGCCTAATTCACTGACCGCCAGCTTGCGCCGGGTTTCAAAGTCGTAGTCGTTTTGCAGAAATTTGCTGATGCTGTCCACCAGCATTTGTTGTTCTTCAGATAACTCAAAATTCATAATGCGCTCCTGTTAACCCGGAATTACAAGCCCAAAACCATTTTCGCGATGATGCCGCGCTGGATCTCATTGGAACCACCGTAGATGCTGGTGGCCCGGGTATTGAGATAGCGGGGCATGGCCGTGAGGGCATATTCCGGACCGATGGGTGCTACGCCGGAACCGGGTTCCAAAGCGTCCAGTTGCAGGGGCAGACCCGCAACCCCAACGGCCTCGATGGCCAGTTCGGTGAGCTTTTGACTCAGTTCCGTGCCAACGATCTTGGTCATGGACGCCACCGCGCCAGGGCTTTGGCCGCTGCCGAGCGCCGCCTTGATGCGGTTTTCGGTGAATTCCAGGGCGCTGATTTCGATTTCAGCCTCGTGTACACGACGCATGAAATGAGGATCATCCGCCAGGCGACCACCAAAGCCGTCGCCTTCCTGTTCAGCGATGGCCTTGATCTGCTTGAGATAGTGATACAGGCCAGGGGCGTATTCCTGTCCACCGCGCTCGAAAGTGAGCAGGAACTTGGCCACAGTCCAACCCTGGTTTTCCTCACCAATGCGATTGCTCTTGGGCACGCGCACGTTGTCGAAGAATACCGTGTTTTGTTCCCGCACACCGTCCAGGCCGATGATGGGCTCCACTGTGACACCAGGGGCGTCCATGTCCATCAGCAGGAAGGTGATCCCTTCCTGGGGTTTGCAGTCCTTGTTGGTGCGCACCAGGCAGAAAATCTTGTTGGCGTAGTGGGCGTAGGTGGTCCAGATCTTGGTACCGTTCACGATGTAATCGTCGCCATCGGAAACAGCAGTGGTCTGCAGCGCCGCCAGGTCGGAACCAGCACCGGGCTCAGAATAGCCCTGACACCAGAAATCTTCGCCGGAGAGAATGCGCGGCAGGTAATATGCTTTTTGCTCGTCGGTGCCGCAACCGATGATGCAGGGGCCGCACATGTGCAGCCCCATGGGAATCAGTTGCGGGGCATCGGCTTTGAGGCACTCTTCGGCGAAGATGGAGCGTTGCACAACATCCCATCCAGTGCCGCCATACTGCTTCGGCCAATGGGGCGCAGCCCATCCTTTGGCATGCAGAATTTTCTGCCAGGCCATGGCCCGTTCCTTGTCATGGAACACGCTGGTGCCCAACCGACCCGCTTCGCGGATATCGTCGGTCAACGATTCATTGAGGAAATCACGAACTTCTTCGCGAAACTGCCGGTATTCCGGCTTCACAGACAGATCCATATTCACCTCTGGGAAACAACAAAAATGGCTGCTTCTAAAATCCAAAACTGGCTTGAACCTTCTGGAAAAGGCTCAAGTTAGAAGTTATTTTGCGGTATTTTCCAATGACGTGAACGATCAGTCGATGGCCAAAACTATCTTTGTAATGCTTTGATCAGGCGAGTCAGGGCTTGTGCCAGCTCCTTGGCAGCGGACTCATCCCGGGCAATGACAATCCAATCCCCGCCGGTCACCGGGTGGCGAATCACACACTGATCAGAGGGGGCACTGCAGCGGTAGCTGACAAAGGGATTGACGCCAAAGGCATCGAGACTGGAGGAGGAAAGGGAAGCCTGGCCACCGGCCCCAGGGTCAACCTGCTTACGCACCACAGACAGCTGTGATGGGGCCTGTACGGACACCTGATATTCCAGCCGTGGAGAGGTGCTGCGATTCTTGATACGCCCTTCCAGGTATTCGTAGGAGGTCAGCAGACTATTGATGTGCAGCACCAGTGAATCTTTAAGGCTGGGGGCGATATAGAGTTTCCTAACCTTATCATCATAGGCTTTGCCGGCTGTATCATCCCGCTCAATGCCGCCGCTGGCCTTGATCTCCCGCATCTGGTCCCGGGATTGGGAAACCGCTTGCTGGGATTGGAGCTGCTCTTCAATTTCGGTTATCCGACGCAGGGCCGGCTCGTAGAATTCGGCCTCTCGGCCGGCTTCTTCCACATAGCGGGACAACAGGTCACTGGCCTTGCCCAGTTCACCATAGTGCAGGGCAATCAGGCCGGAGAGGTAGTAAAACTTGGGGGCGGGTGTGACTTTAAGGGCGTCGATACGACCCAGGTAGGTGCGGGCGGCCTCGTAATTCTGGTCCGAGAGTTTCTCCTGCGCGGCCAGCAGCAAGCGGTCCGCCTCCATATCCGCGGGCAACGCCCACAACGGACGGATCGAAAGGGACAGCAGAAGTGACAATGAGAGCAAAGACAATACAATACTGGAGGCGGCAGATTTTATCATAGTCGTATCAGTGAGTTAGTTTCACTGGAAGAGTTTGACAGCATCCCTGCCGGCGGGCAACCATCCGCTGCTGCGCAAACTGCGGATCTGTGAATCAATCGAGTTTAAAGCTGAAGTAGCTGGTGAGCCCCTCAATCAGCTGCATCAGCTCCTGGGGTGGGTCAATCAGCTTGAAGCCGGTATCGAAGCAGTCCGGGCTCACATCCGGGCGACACCAGCAACTCAGCGCGTCAAAATCGATGTTGCTGGCCCCTTCGATCTCCCGGGGTAGCTTGATGCGGAACTGGAATACGCTGTGGGTCAGCAAAGGAATGTGACTCACCAGGCGTAAACCCTCCGTAGAAATATTCACGATATAACCGATGGGCTTGCCCGTTTTACGGTTGTATACGCTGAGGTAGTACTTTAAGTGGTGCCGTTGTATGACACGCTTTTCTCTGATTCGCTTTTCCATAATCCCCGATTTTTTCGTTCTGGTGCTGTTAATTTTCACAGCTAAATTTGGTTCTGGTAATAGGTAAGTTTAGCCTTCATTGACACGACCTCAACAGCAACCCCGAGATAATTTGAAGAATCGCTTCAGATCAAAAACTTACCAACTAGAATATTTTTTGTTCAAACCAGAAAAAGATTTAGGCGAAGCCCCTTAACCACCTGAAAATTCTGACCTTATCTGCTATTAACTATAGAATACGGATAACAGAGTTTCGCGGTACCCCAGTGTGAGCAAATTGATTCGTCTTTGCCTGTTGCTGGCAACAGGTCTGAGTGCCGGCATCAGCCAGGCCAACTACGCCCTCTCCTTTCAAGCCAATCAGGAACAGCTTTGGCAAGCCCAGCGGGAACACTATAACGACACCCTCAAACTGCTGACCAAAGGCCAGCGGGAACGGTTCCGGGAGCAGGCGGAAACGTTACGGGACTACCCACTGTATCCCTATCTCAAGTATCGGGAATACAGCCGCTACATCAGCTCCGTGAGTAAAGAGGAGCTGGATGAGTTTATGGATGAATTCTCCGACTCACCCCTTTCCGGCTGGTTGCGACGTCGCTGGATCAACAACCTGGCCTCGCAGAAAGATTGGGACACCTATCTGCAGGAATATCGCCTCGGCCAGTACGACACCAAATACGACTGCTACTACTACTGGGCGCACTACAAAGTGGGCGACCGGGAAACCGCCTTCGCCGGTGCCCGCCAGTTGTGGTTGGTGGGGGCCTCCCAGGACAACGCCTGCGACCCGCTGTTTGAAGTCTGGAAAACCACCGGTGAAATGTACGGGGATCTGGCCTGGGAACGCACCGCCCTGGCCATGGCCAACAGCAAAATCCAACTGGCCCGCTACCTGGAAAACCACCTGCCCAAGCAATTGCAACCGTTGTCGCGGGAGTGGCGCGACCTGTATCGGGACCCACGCCGCCTCAAGTACATGAAGCGCTACACCAAGTGGGGAGACAGTGCCCGCCCGCTGCTGATCACGGCGTTCTCCCGCCTGATCCGCAAGGATGAAAAGCTGGCGCAGGAATTGTGGCCCCAGTATGCCGCGGCGTTTAACTTCAGCGCCGCCGAACGCGCCAAGATTGCCAATGAGTTTGCCTTTGTGCTGGCGGTGCGCAAACAGGACAATGCGGACTTCTGGCTGAGCCAGGCCGCCCAGTACGGGTACGATGACGAGCTGATTCCCATCGGCATTCGGCATGCGCTGTATGAACAGGATTGGCCGCGCCTGCGGATCTGGCTGACGCTGTTGAACGAGGAACAATGGCAAGACGAGACCTGGCAGTACTGGCAAGCGCGGGCCGAGCAGAAACTGGGGCCGGTAGACATCGCCCAACTGCCCCAGATCCGCATTGACCCCCACCATGTGGATGTACTGACCTTTCAGCAGCGTTTCTCCCAGGCGCTGTATGACGAGCGGCAGTTCATGGATCTGTTGCCCCAGTCGGTGGTACAAAACAAGTTCACCCAATACGATCCCCAGGCCCGCCTGGAGCGGCTCTCTGAACAGCGGAATTTTTACGGGTTCCTGGCCAGCGAGCGCCTTAAGAAGCCGCTCAACCTGAACATTGAACCCACTCAGGTTCGGGAGGAAGACCTCAACGCCATGATTGCGTTGCCGGCGGTGCAACGCACCCGGGAACTGTACGCCATGGATGACCTGCCCCTGGCCCGCTCCGAGTGGGAATACCTGATACGACGCTCCAATGAACAGGAACGCAGCGTGCTGGCGCACCTGGCCTATATCTGGGGCTGGCACCATCCCGCCATCCGCGCCGCCTATCAATCGGATGCGTACAACAACCTGGAAATACGTTTTCCCACCGCATTTGAAACCGTGGTCGACAAATACGCCACCCGCTCAGGGTTGGATAAGGACTGGGTGTATTCGCTGATTCGACAGGAGAGCGCGTTCATGCCTCAGGCCCGCAGCTCGGTGGGCGCCATGGGCATGATGCAGATCATGCCGCGCACGGCAAAACAACTGTCGCAGTCCATCGGCATTCCCACCCCCAGCACCCGCGATATGCTGACGCCGGAAACCAATATCAAGCTGGGGACGCACTACATGAGCCAACTGCAGCAGCAATTCAAGGGCAACATCATCCTGGCCACAGCAGCCTACAATGCAGGACCGCACCGAGCCAACGCCTGGCAGCCAACCTATTTGCCGGTCAGTGGCGATATCTGGGTGGAAACCATTCCGTTCAAGGAAACCCGGAACTACGTTAAAAACATATTGACCTATCAGGCCATCTATCGCCATCACCTGGGTCAGGAAGTCAAACTATCCGATGCACTGAAACTGATTCCAGCGAAGAAAATGCAGGCGACGGTCATGCGTTAATAAAGCTGACGCACGTTCATCGCTTGCCCCTTCCCCTCTTCTGCACTCCCCCTTAAGATAGCAGGCGTGTTTCGATTCGGCAGTACGGATCACGCCTCGCGCAAAAGTGTTCATCCATAACAATATCGATCCGCCAACGGAGCACTGCCATGTCATTCTCATTTCGCACGCTGAGTGTTGTCTTTGTTATCGCACTGTTGCAGGGGTGTGGCCCCAGCAGTGAATTCGAAGCCCAATCCCTGTTGGATAACAACCAGCAGGAATTTGGTGTGCTGAGCTGGCAAGCCGACACAGAAACGGTGGATGGTTTTCATATCGAACGCCTCAGCATCAGTCCGGATATCGGCGAAGTGGATTTCAACGGTTCTCTGTTGGTGTATCCCAGCCAGACCACCACTTATACCCTGTTGGTGGAAACCCGCAACGACAACGGGCTGGTGTACGACTACACCCGCAAGGCCACCGTGTATGTCGGAGCCCGGGTGGATTACGATTTGATTGAGGACGATAACCTGCGTGCCTGTCTGGCGGAAAACGGTGCGACTCACCTGCAGCAATTTGATGTTATTTATTGTCTGGACCGTGGCATTGCCCAGCTCACCGGCATCGAACAGTTTCAGCTGACCCAAAGTGTCTCGCTGGACAACAATCTACTGACTGACCTGTCCCCGCTGACCGCGCTGCCGGCCCTGAAAGTGGTGAGCGTATCGGGCAATGAACTGGACACCCTGGACAGCCTCAGCCTGTCCACCAGCGTGCGCAATATTGTTGCCCACAACAACCGGTTGTTCGACCTGTCTGCCTTGAGCCAAATGCCGCAACTGGTGAACCTGGCCCTGGATAACAATCAGATTTCTGATCTGGGCCCGCTGCAAACGATTCCACAATTACAGGGCTTGTCGGTGAGTCACAATCGAATTGAGGATGTCAGTCCGCTGACACTCAATACCGAACTGCTGGCACTGGATTTCTCCAACAACCCGGTGCGCACCGGTATCACTGCTCTCAGCACGCTGACCAAAGCCACCCTCATTCGCAGCGAGAACAACGGCGCGGTGTTGTGCCTGGATTATGCCCGGCTGGTGTTGAACCTGGGGCCGGTGGTGCTGTTTGACCAGTGCCGTCTGTTCTGAGCCCTGGTTTAAACCCTGCCGCCGCGCCCGGTCAGGCCATCGAGGCCAACAGGTCGTTGATGGCCCGGGCAAACGGCACCGGTGAGTCTTCCTGCAAAAAGTGGCCGCCCACCAACGTCTGATGAGGCTGACCCTCGGCGCCTGGAATGCGCTCCCGCATAAACGCGTCCCCCCCGCGGGTAATGGGATCACCATTACTGAACGTGGTTAAAAACGGCTTGCGCCATTGTTCCAGCACTTTCCATGCCGCCCGATTGGCGTCAGAGGCCGGATCGTTGGGAACCACCGGCACCAGGCGAGGGAAGGCCCGGGCACCGGCTTTATATCGTGACGACGGGAACGGCGCATCATAGGCTTTGCGCTCCTCCGGCCCCAGGGTTTTAAAGGTACCGGAATTGATGATGCGGGCAATTGGAAACCAGGGGCTGTAAAGGGCGAAATTCTTCCACAACTGAAACGCGGCCGGCACTTTCTGGTCGCCGGTGGGCAGCATGCCATTGCCCACCACGATGGCTTTAAAACGGGGCTCCTGCTCCGCCGCCAATCGCAGGCCGATTAACGACCCCCAGTCCTGACAGACTAAGGTGACGTTATTCAGATCCAGCTTGTCGATGAAAGTGTGCATCCATTCCATATGAGCCTGATAGGAATAATCTTCCAGCGCCGTGGGTTTGTCGGATTTGCCGAAGCCAATCAGATCCGGCGCAATCACCCGGTGCCCTGCCGCTGCCACAATGGGAATCATGTGGCGGTAGAGATAGCTCCAACTGGGTTCCCCGTGCAACATCAACACCGGATCGACAGTCGCAGGGCCTTCATCCAGGTAATGCATGCGCAGGCCGTTGCCCGCCACCTCAAGATAGTGCGGTTCAAACGGGTAATCGGCCAATCGTTCAAAGCGGGTTTCCGGTGTGCGCAGGTAGTCCATAACGGTCTCTCTAAGGGTGGCGTCCAGATTTATTTTTTAAACACTTTTTTGCAGCGCCGGGAAATCGTAGTCAACAACATCACCAGCCGTGGGAAATGACTGCCGATCAGCGGATTACCCGAGGTCAGCAGGGATACCGAAATCATCCGCTCCGGATCGGCCCAGCAGAAATTGTTGGTAAGACCGATGTGACCATAGGCGTGGGGGGACGCCGGTCCGTACAGGCCCACCGGATAATTGCCCAGCATCATACCGGCGCTGTAGCGCATGGGCAGGAACAGCGTACGATCCAATTCAGTAGCACTGACCTCCCGTACCGCCCGCTCAATAGTGACCGGCTGAAAAATTCGTTTGCCCTCGTAGTCTCCACCGCTGAGCAGGCAATGGAAGAAGCGTGAGCATTCTTCTGCGGTGGCGGTAATGTTGCCGGCGGGAATGACCTGCTGGTAAAAGCGGGGATCGTTGGACAGCTCAATGGCCGTGCCCAGCTCGGCCCCCAGTACCCGCTTGATCAGCTGCTTCACCGGGAACATGATGGGAAACCCGGTCAGGTAATTGGTGGCCACTTCCGGATAGCGCTCATCCGGGCAACCGTAATTGAAGTTGCGCATGCCCATGGGCTCCTGCACGTTTTTACGCAAAAACTCGGCAATGCTCTCCCCGGTTACCCGCTGCACCAACTCGCCCAACACATAGCCGCCAGTCAAAGCATGATAGGCCAGCTCACGACCGTGTACGTCGGTGGGCTCGGCATCGTAGATCAGGTTCATAATGGCGTCATGATCGAACAGCACTTCCGGTTCAATATCCTTGAAAGACGCAATACCCGCCCGATGGGACAGAATCTGCTGTACCGTAATACGTTTTTTGCCGTGGGCGGCGAATTCCGGAATATAAAAACTCACCGGATTCATCAGGTTGATCTGGTTCCGTTCTTCCAGCAGATGCACCAGCATGGCCGTGATCGCCTTGGAGGCGGAGAACAGGCAAAACGGGGTATCCGGTGTGGCCACCACTTTCTCACCGGTTTCGCCGGGACCATTACCCTTGGCGTGACCGATGGAGCGATTCAACAGAATCTCGCCGTGGCGGCGGATGCAGATGGACAGTGCCGGGTAGGCACCGGTGCGGTACAGGTCTTTCACCGCCTTCCAGATGATGTCCTGATCCCGCTCAGTGAGACCCAGCCATTCAGGGTTCATTTCGTTTTCGGCGATTCCGGTGATGCCCTGCAGGGATTTGGGCACCTCTATGTTGTTTTCGATCATCCTCAGTGGGTTGGATAAAGCCATCATCTTACTGCTGCGCCCGCTGGCGACCCCTCTCTGCAAACTGCTCAAACACGCTGATGCAGGTAAACACCCGGCAAATCAGCACCTTTTGCCAAAATTAAGGCGGTTAGACTACGTAAAATTATACATGCTGTCGATGGATTACGCCCCTTTGACTGATGGGCCGCGTAACAGATTACCTTCGGGGCCGTTATGCGTGTAAAATGGTAACGCGCTTCCCGATACCGTTTAGGGACGCATTCGTTTTCATGGAAGAATTTCTGACTATTCAAGGTGTTATCCAATGGCAACAGACAACTCCCGAATCAGCAAGCTCAGTGCCGGCATCAAAGGCGCGCTTCGTATCGGCCAAACCATGCGGGTGCTGGCTCAAACCGGAATGGAATGGGTCATGGGGGATCGCCCGCCCGCGCCCAAGTTGCTGCGCCAGACCTTCGAGCGCCTGGGCACCACCTACATCAAGCTGGGTCAGTTCATTGCCAGCTCGCCGTCCATTTTCCCGGACGATTATGTGGAAGAGTTCCAACTGTGCCTGGATAAGACCACCCCGGTACCGTTCTACACCATGAAGCGCGTATTGGAGAAAGAGCTAGGCAAATCGCTGGAAACGGTGTTTGCGGAATTTGATCCGGTGCCCCTGGCGTCGGCCTCCATCGCGCAGGTGTACGCCGCCAAGCTGGTGAGCGGCGAAGACGTGGTGGTGAAGGTACAAAAGCCTGGCGTTGAAAACATCCTGCTGACGGATTTGAATTTCCTCTATGTGGGTGCCCGCGTACTGGAATATTTTGTTCCCAACCTTAGCATGGCATCCCTGTCCGATATTGTGGACGAAATCCAGAAAGGCATGCTGGCCGAATGCGATTTCTATCAGGAATCCAGCAACATTGCCGATTTCCACAAGTTCCTGGAAGAAACCGGCAATACCCAGGCCACCGCACCCAAGGTGTATCCCCAGGCTTCCACCATGCGGGTGCTGACCATGGAACGTTTTTACGGTGTTCCCTTCACCGACCTGGAGAGTGTGCAGCATATTGTGCCGGACCCGGAATCCAGCCTCATCACCGCCATGAATACCTGGTTTTCCAGCCTGCTGTTCTGCGAATCCTTCCACGCCGATGTGCACGCCGGCAACCTGCTGGTATTGAAAGACGGCCGGATCGGTTTCATCGACTTTGGTATCGTCGGCCGCATCAAACCCAGCACCTGGGAATCGGTATCCAAATTCATCTGGGCCATCGGCCAGGAAAACTATCAGGAGATGGCGGAAGCCATGCTGGGCATCGGCATGACCGATACCGAAGTCAACACCGAGCGCCTGGCCAAGGACATTGAAGCCCTGTATTCCAGCATGGATCGGGTGTTACCGGATGTGGATATGCACGCCGGGGATATGATGTCCATCAACGAGCACGAAGTGAATAAAGTCATGATGGACCTGGTGGGCATCGGTAAACGTCATGGCATCCACTTCCCCCGTGAATTTGCCCTGCTGCTGAAGCAACTGCTGTACTTCGATCGCTACGTGCGCTTGCTGGCCATGGAATCCAACATCTACATGGATGAGCGCCTCAATATCACACCGGACATGAACTGGAATATGATTCACTAAACGCGCGACCTGCGTTCTTGAACTCAAAAATACACCAAAGAAAAAAGGGGGGCTTGATGATCAGGCTCCCCTTTTTTATCTCAGGTTTTCTTTACTTCGGTTTCTCGGTTCTGGCCTTGTCTTGGGTTACAGGATGCCCATCTCCTTCTTCTCCCGATAATAGGAAAAGATGTCATCCAGGCTGCGCTGGGGTTTGAAACCAAAGGTCTTGTTGAACAGCCCGCCGTCGATGATCACCGGGTACTTGTAGTAATTCACCAGGTAAGCGGGCCAGCCTTTCCAGTTCATGCGTTTGCTGATCATGCGCGGCAAGCCTTCCGGAATGGAGGGAATCGGCATGCGGCGGCAACCACATTGCGTCGCGGCCTCCTGATAACTGACCCAGTCGTCTGTGGCCACATTGTAAATGCCCGGTTTGTTCTGCTTGAACGCCAACACGATGGCGTGGGCGGCGTCTTCCACATGAATAAACTGCATCATGGGGGAAAAGCCCATCAGCACCGGCGCCATTTTGCTGGATAACAGCAGGCTCAGGGAATTCAGCACTCCGGGCCCAGCGATATTGCATGGACGCAGGATGGTAATGTTGAGCTCCGGGTACTTCCACAGATAGATATTGGCCAGGTTCTCCAGCTCCACAGAATCCACCAGATCCATGGTCAGCTCGGAAGCCTTCAGGGGCGCCTCCTCCGTGAGTAACGCCGGGTTGTAGGGGCTGGCACCATAGACATAATAGGTGGACAGCACCACCACTTTTTTCACGGCGTACTTGTGGGCCAGATCCAACAGCCGCTGGGTACCCAACACATTGTGGTTGTAGCGATTACGATGCGTGGATTCATACAGGCCCATACGCCCCAGGTGAATCACCGCCTCAATCTTGTGCTTGCGGAAGATATCCTCAAAACCGCGCTTGCTGTATTCCACCCGGTAACTGGACATGCCTTCATCCATTTGCACCCGGCGACGGAAATCCACCAGCACCACATGGTAATCTTTCTTCAGTTCGTTAATAACGTACTGTGCCAGGGAGCCGCCGGCTCCGGTTACCAGGACTTCGGGTTTATGTTTATGAATCATTCGAACCACCCACTCCTTTCCTGCAACCCACGCTGGATCAGTTTATTAATTTCATCCTTCACCTGTTCCACTTTCACGGCCACGTCGTCTTCCCCGGTGATGGGCCCTGCAAAGGTCATCGGTTCACCGAAATACAAACGCACTTTCGCCGGCAAGGGTATTGGTGTGGTCACCGGAAAATACGGCATGCCAAACAGTCGCGCCAGGCGCTTCAGGTGAAACGGGGTGGGCATGGTTTCCTCGCAGCCCACGATACCCACCGGAATGATGGGCGTGTTCTCAGTAATGGCCAGGTGCATAAAGCCCAGGCCGAAGCGCTGCAGTTTGTAGCGCTTGTCCCAGGTTTTGCCGCTGCCGCGTACGCCTTCCGGGAACACAATGATGGCTTCATCGTTGCGCAGCATCTTGGCGCAATTGATAGGGTCCCCCAACACGGCACCCATTTCGTTGAACAGGTTACCCACAAAAGGAATGGTGGGGAACCAACGCTCCACCATCACACGAATCGCTCGAGGGTTGTGGGGATTGGTGGCCATCGCGTAACTCACCAGGCTGCCGTCAAAAGGCAACTGGCCGCTGTGATTGGCAATGATCAGCAGCCTTCCCTTCTCTGGAATGTGTTCCAGGCCAAAGGCTTCCACGCGAAAATAATCTTCATAGATGGGTCGCATCACACTCATGGCGATCTTCACCACTTCCGTGTTGTAACCCCAGGGATCGTAGCCGAAGGAACCCACCGGCTTCGGAATTTTATCCACCGCGGCCTCCGTCTCACTGGAGACCAGCAGATTTTTCAAAAATGTTCGGACACTCATGACTTCTCGCCTTTCATTCCCAAGCGGACTTTCTCCGAATCCGCACATTACGAATCGTTCCCACCACCAGCCAATCCGGGCCAGCTTAAGCGGGTGTGAACACTCTCCGATAATGGTGCTCGCACGCACCACTGAAATTGAGGACGTAAGATGATGTTTTTGTTATTGGTTTTTATTGTGTTTCTTGCTGGTTCTTATTATGGGATGTGAGAAGAACTCTGGGCTCACCGACCTGATAGATCAATAAGCCGCGATTCGTTACCCGATATCAGGCCGTCCAATGCTGCGCATTATACCAAACTTCTGATTTTAAACATTAATATCGGATCATCTCAAACACCCTCAACAGGGTATTTACACCCCCTCTTTGCTCCCGTAGAGTCTGGGTACTCACGGGTTCCCATTAAACCCTAATTTGAACAAAACTCACGCATCCAAATCAATAAAACGACTACTATAAAAACTATGCGGTAACGGTCATACAGAGGACTACAGCTTCGTGGCTAAGGAAAAAGACGATAAGCGTTTCAAAGCGACCACTCCGGGTAAACGCTTTCTGAAACTGGCGGGCATGTCCGCGAACATAGCAAAAAACGTTGCCAGCCATAAGGTTAAGGGCTTGTTCCGGGATGAGGACACTCACACCCAAAGCCAGGAGCAACTCTATTCCGACATCGGCAAGCAGATCGCGCAGACCCTGGGCGAGATGAAAGGTGCCGTGATGAAGGTAGGGCAGATCGCCTCCCAGGTGAAGGATATGCTGCCGGACGAGGTGGCCAGCGCCCTGGAAGTACTGCAGAAAGAATCCCCGCCCATGCCCTACGCCATGATCCGGCGTCAGCTGATCAAAGCCCTGGGGGATACCCCGGAGAATCTGTTTGCCCACTTTGATGAGACCCCATTCGCCGCCGCCTCCATCGGCCAGGTGCACCGGGCCCTGACCAAAGAGGGTGAAGAGTGTGTGGTGAAGATTCAGTATCCAGGCGTGAAGGAATCCTGCGATTCGGACCTGAAACACTTGAAGCGGGCCCTGAAACTGGCGGGCCTGGTGAAAGTCAGTGCCGAGGTGATTGACCAGACCTTCGAGGAAATCCGCCGCATGCTGTACGAGGAGCTGGATTACGTACACGAAGCGGAAAACCTCACGCTGTTCCGGGATTACTATCAGGACCACCCCTACATTGTGATGCCGGAGCTGATTGAATCCCTGTCGGCGGAAACCGTGCTGACCCTGACCTACGTGCCCGGCGATTCCCTGCAACAGGTGAAACAGCCGCAGTACAGCCAGGACACCATTAACCTGATCGGCTACCGCATCTTTGAAACCTTCGGCCGCCAGATCTACGATCTGCACGCCGTACATTCTGACCCGCACCCGGGCAACTTTGCCTTTCGCCCGGACGGCAGCATCATCCTGTATGACTTTGGTGCGGTGAAGCGGATTCCGGAGGCCACCATTGACAAGCTGCGCCAGCTGGTGGCGGACGCCATTGCCGGCAATGTGGAAACCCTGGACAGCCACCTGATGGCCATCGGTGTACGGCAACAGGGCGGCAAGCAACCGGATGTGGCGTTCTACAGCGAGTGGATGGACATTGTGATGACCCCGTTCAGGGACTACACACCCTATGACTTTTCCGAATCCAATCTGCATCGCCGGGTCATGGGCAAACTGAAGCGCGACGGCCTGAAATACATCGGGTCATTCCAGCCGTCACCGGAAACCATGCACGTGGACCGCGTCATCAGCGGCCATTACTGGACCATGGTGGATCTGGGGGTCAAGGTCTCGTTCCGCCCCCTGGTGGATGAGATCGTGTTGCAGAAGGTGGCCTAGCGGTAGGTCACCTGAGTGGGTTCGATGCGATTGCTGCCATACCAGTTCATGGGGCGCAGGGTGATCTTCAGATCTTTTTCCTTGAGGCCGTGAACCGGCAGCGGTTGCACCAGCTCGATCTGGCTTTTGCCATCGAATACCGGAAACACCTGGCGGATTACCGCAGAAAACTCTTCCGCCGGGACTTCCACCTGCAACAGCATGTCCACGTAGAACGTCTGCGGCACCTCATCCCCCATGGCCAACAGGCGTCCTGAGCACTTCAACAGG
This sequence comes from Ketobacter sp., assembly GCF_003671495.1. Classification (GTDB taxonomy): domain Bacteria; phylum Pseudomonadota; class Gammaproteobacteria; order Pseudomonadales; family Ketobacteraceae; genus Ketobacter. The sequence continues at coordinate 67,626 of NZ_RCHN01000036.1, forward strand.
GGTTGAAACATCTGCTCTTCAATGGTGATGTCCTGGCGCGAAATCACGAAACTCAATTCAGGCACCTGCTCCTGCAGCTGCAACCGCTCCAGCATCTGTTGCTGGGCCTGTTCGAGGCCTGCCAGCTGCGTTTTGAGCCCGGCAAGCTCCGCTTTATCAGCACCGCAGCCGCCCAGCAACCATGCCAGTGTCCACGCCAGCACCCCCACCAGCAGCCTGGATGATGTCAACCGACGGGCGCTCATAAGGTTGCGTAATAGGCCCGGCGCTTCAGCACTTTCTCCACGTAGAGGCGGGTTTCCTTACGCGGCGCCTTGGTGATCAGGCGCTCCAGCACCTGCTCCGGAGTCATATTATTGATGGTCTCCACCGCCGCCTGGAAGCTGGCTTTGCCCACAAAGGCCCGCGCCACACTGGAGGCACCGGCGTTGTAGGCGGCAATGGTGTAATAAAGCCGACTCTCGGGGTTCTTGATCTCTTTCAGGTAGTCGTAATACAGCACACTCAGATAGGCGGCCCCCACCTCGATGTTCTTCTTGGGGTTATACAGATACTGTGCACTCAGCAGCGAGGACTTCTTGTAGAGCTTGCGGGTGGCATCCCGCCCGGCGGTGGAAGGCACGATCTGCATCAAGCCAAAGGCGGGAATGTGGGAGCGGGCCAGGGGGTTGAAATGGCTTTCCGTGTGGATGATGGCCATCATCACATCCGTACTCAAGGAGAAACGCTGGGCGTTACGGCTCACCTCGGGCCGATACTCCACCACTTTCTTGCGGATGCGGTTGTCCGGCAACGGCATCACATAGGTCAGCTTTTTGCCGGTGTTAACCGCCACCGACGCCAGATCCAGGCTTGCATTCAGGGCCTGGTAACGAATGGAGGATTTGCGCATCAAGGCGGCGGCGGTGTTACGGATGTCGGTTTCCGAAGGCCGGGGTGAGGCAAACAGCTCTTTCAGTACCAGCTCCGATCCCGCATCCGATGGCTTGGGTGTCTGCCCCAGACTGTTGTAGGCAGCGTTGATGGCCTGCTGGATCGGGTCCTGATGCACGGCCTGGGCAATGGTGGTGCCCAACACCTGCTCCAGTTCACCCACCACCTCTTTCGACATGGCGGAAAAATCCAGGCGGCTGCCCTGGTAGATGCTGTCCACGCTGACTTCAATCTGGTTACGCTCGAAATCCACCACCCGCTTGGAGGAGTAATCGTCGGCATAACTGACCCAACGCTGGGGGCTGCTCACTTCCGGCGCGGACCAGTGCTCACGGATGCGTTCCTGCTCCGTCTGCAATGCCTGCTGATAGGCCGCCGCCAGGGCTTGTTGTTCCTGCTGCTCCGGCGTCATGGCAATGGATTTTCGTTCTTTCAACAATGGGCTCTCACCACGGTCGTCCCGCTCGATGACCCAGCCACCGTTAGCGGACCCGTTGCTGGCAGTCAGCACCAACGCCGCCACCAGCATCAACCGTCGAATCACTCCATTGCGCTCTCGTGCTACTGCAGACACCTGCAACCTCTTCAGCCAGCCTGTTTAACCAAAGTCTCCGTCCGGGGTGCAGTTACCTGCAGAAGACGCAGACCTCATACAAAAATGGGAACTGGTTAACGTTTTCATCGTTGCGGGAATTATGACAAATCCCCTTTGTTCCGGCCTCAACTGGTTAGAATTTATCCAGCACAGAACCGTTGATGTTATAACCGGCAACCCAAACAAGGACCACCATCGGTAAGCAAGCGCTCACATTTTGGTGGATTTTTTGTAACTCAACGGGAGCGGCTGTCCGCCTCATCAAGATACATAAAAGACAGAAAGGTGGTGAACAGGGAAACGAACACCGCGAACGGCAATGCCGGCTCAATCAGCACCACCAGCCCTGCAATCACCCAAAAGCCTTTTACCTGCTGGCGTCGCCTGCGATAGGACTTGCAATGTCTCCTGCGGGAACCGTGTTTTGGATCCGGCAACGCCGATGATATCCATTCCGTCTTCAAGATGTTCCACACAATGCGAAGAAACCACATCCGTCTATCCCCTTACTGTCGTGGCGAACCATTAGGTAATTATAGGCAGGGTTACAAGTCGCTCATTGAAACCATCCTATAAATTTGGAATTATTTGCAAAAAACAGAACTGGGCACGGAAGCACCAGAACAACCTCCACGACAGGACGTCTGGATTGGGTAGTAAACATGAAAATGACAGGAATCATCACAGGGGTTTGGGGAGCATTGCTGGTAGTCTGCGTCAACACCTACGCAGAAACCATTGATCAGCAAAGCTATTTGCATGTCAAAGAGCACCAATCACAGCAAATCACCCATGTTTGGCCTGATGGCGCCCGCTACGAGGGTGAATGGGCTAAACAGCAGCCCCACGGCCTGGGCAGCCTGACCTATGTGAATGGGTCGCAATACTGGGGGCGCTTCTATCATGGGCGCCGCCAGGGCCAGGGGGTCATGAAATACGCCAATGGTGACGAATACGAGGGCAACTGGTACCAGGATCAGCCGCAGGGGAAAGGCATCAAGCGCTACACATCCGGCGCGGTGTTTGAAGGTGATTTCAAGGACGGCCAACAACACGGTCACGGTCGCCAGACCTATCTGGACGGCACCTATTACGAAGGCAGCTGGTCCGAGGGCAAGCCCCATGGCTACGGCAAACTCACCTTTATTTCCGGCGGTCGCTACGAAGGCGCCTTTGAAAACGGCAAACCCCATGGCCGCGGTTACTACTACTACCCCAATGGCGACCTCTATTCAGGGGAATGGCGGGACGGCAACCAGGACGGCCGCGGCCGTATCGAATACAGCACCGGCGGCTATTACGAAGGGGAATTCACCGAAGGCATGCGCCACGGGGAAGGCGTTCTGGTATCCGCCCTGGGTAGCGAATATAAAGGCCCTTTCCGGAACAACGATGCCCACGGTGAGGGCAGCTGCAGCCAGGGTAACAAGACTTACCCCTGCCGCTATCGCCACAACAAGCTGATAAAAACCACCCCGGCTGAACCGGCCGTGACCGTGGCCGCCGTGACCGCAACCACGGTGGCGCTGGCAGCCGCGACCCAACCCGCAACAGCGGCCAAAGCCCCAGCGGCGCAAAAAGCGCCTGCGGTGAAGAAAGCGCCTTTTGCTAAGAGCGAGCCTGTTGCTAAGAGCGAGCCTGTTACCAAGAACGGACCTGTTGCGAAGACTGAGCCAGCCTCTCAGCAAGCGGCCCCCAAGAACCCCAGCTTGGCCAGCGCCAAACCCAAACCCGTGCCGCAGCCGGTGGTCAAACCCTTTGTACCGGAGACCGTAGTTGCCGCCAGCGCCGCGAAAGTCAGCCAACCGGTCACCCCCCAGCAGCAAAAATACAACACGGCTTCCATGTCCATTCCCGATGCCAACCAAACCTTCAGTCAAACCCTGGAGCAAGAGAAACAGAAATACAAACACCTGACGGTGGCGGATCTGCGGCAGGATCGCAGCGACATCTATTTCAGTGAAAACTGGGCAGCGAAAGACCTGATGGCCATTCCGGAGCGGGCCTGGTGGCAGAAGCGTGCCTCCCTGTTCCGCGACAGCATGCACATCATCTCAGTGCACGGGGACACCGAAATCCGCATGATCATCAACGACTACAAAGGGCCCGGCGCCTACCCCATCCAGGAAGCGATGGTGACCTCCAAAACCGACAACCTGACAGCGGAACAACTGCAGTCCGGTGAAATCATCGTGGAGTCCGATGATGGCAAGTGGGTGAGCGGTTCCTTCCAGTTTGAAGTGAGCGATGGCAATGGCCACCAACTGGCCTTCAACCACGGTGCCTTCCGCCTGAGCAGCAAAGACAACCTGCCCCGCTTCTGATTATCTCCCCCATAAAAAAGCCGCCGCCTGAGTTTCCCCGGGCGGCGGCTTTTTTGTTTCAGATTACCTGGAGTCTGTTACCAGTGGGCTTTTACCAGTGGACACCGCGCATCAGGTAGGCAAAGGCCATCTGCTCCGGGGACACCACTGGCGCGGATTCGTCGCTCTTGCCCTTGGCCGCAGCAGAATCCGGGAACATGCGGAAGCCGGTGTTGATGACGATCTCGGCAAACTTCGGTGCCACAGCGTGAACCACCTGACCGAAAATACCCAACTTGGTGGCGATGCGTTTGCTGCGGGATATCACCGCCTCCGCCACCATGTCCGCCGCCTCTTCCGGGCTGATGGTAGGCACGTTGTCATAGATCTTGGTGGGCGCGATCATGGGCGTACGCACCAACGGCATATTGATGGTGGTGAAGTGCACGTTGCAATCGGAAAACTCCGACGCCGCACAGCGGGAGAACGCATCCAGCGCCGACTTGGACGCCACATAGGCACTGAAGCGGGCGGGCATGGTGAGCGTGCCGATGGAGGAAATATTGATGATGTGCCCACTGCGATTTTTTTCCATCACCGGCAGGAAGTTCATGATCAAACGCAGGGAGCCGAAATAATTCAACTGCATCGTTCGCTCAAAATCATGGAACCGGTCGTAGGACAGATTGATGGAACGGCGAATGGAACGGCCGGCGTTATTCACCAGAATGTCCACCCGACCGAAGTCCGCCAACACCTGCTGGGCAAAGCGATCACAATCCTCCATGCTGGCAATGTCCACGCTGTAGGCATAAACCTTACCGCCTTTCTCTTCGATTTCCGCCTTGGCCTTTTCCAGTTTGGTGGGCTTGCGGGCCGCCATTATGACGATGGCGCCTGCCTCCGCCAGTTTAATGGCCGTGGCTTTGCCGATACCGGAAGAAGCCCCGGTGACCACCACCACTTTGTCTGCCACCCGGCCTTCCAGAGAGCGATCGATGAACAGATCCGGATCCAGATTACGCTCCCAGTAATCCCACAGTCGCCAGGCATAGGTATCCAGTTTGGGGCAGCTGATACCGGAACCTTCCAACGCCGCCCGCGCATCCCGGTTATCAAACTTGGTGTAGTAACGGGTAAATTTCAGCAGCGTCTGGGGAATGCCCAGGTCCTCCAGCACCGTACTGGTGATACGGCGTACCGGAGGCAGCGTACCCAGGGTCTTGCGCAGAAACGGCGGCATAAAACTGAACATGCGCGTGTCCACCCGCATATTCATCTGCGGCGCATGGCCGGCCCGGGCGAAAATGTTGATCACCTCACCGATTTTGTAGTGGTTCTCATCGGTCAGGTGGAAGCACTTGCCATCCAGACCATCCTGGTGAGCCAGGTAATCCAGGGCATTGGCCACATAATCCACCGGCACCATGTTGAAACGCCCCCCTTCTATGCCCACCATGGGCATCCAGGGCGGCAGCAGCTGGCGCAGCTTTTTGATCAGAGTGAAGAAATAATAGGGTCCGTCGATCTTGTCGATTTCACCGGTCTGGGAATGCCCCACCACCATGGACGGGCGATAGATGCGGAACGGCACCTTGCATTGCTTGCGCACCAGACCTTCGGACTCGTGTTTGGTCCGCAGGTAAGGATCATCCAGCTTTTCCGCCTCTTCGAACATGTCTTCACGGAAGATTCCCGGATACATACCGGCAGCGGCGATGGAACTCATGTGGTGGAAGCAACCGGCCTTAAGGGCTTCTGCTGCCCCCATGGCATTACGGGTACCTTCCACATTCGCCATGATCTGCTCAGACTCACCGGCTTCGAGATCATAGATCGCCGCCAGATGAAAAAAGTGTGTGATCTGACCACGCAGCTTGTCCAGATCAGCGTCACTCAAACCCAGTTTGGGCTGGGTCAGATCGCCGGTCACCGGAACCACTCGCCCGTCCAGGTCACCCACTTTTTTCCGCAGCGTAGCCACTTTTTCCTGCGACGCTTCGCGGCACAGAATGTAAATCGTGCCTTCACGCTGCAGCAGATTTTCCACCAGATAACGGCCAATAAAGCCGGTGGCGCCAGTTACAAAGTATGCCATTTCCTATACCTCATTTTATTCCCTTAGCCCACCTGGCTAAGCATTTCCCAAAAAAGTCGCACAAACGTTTTGTCGTTACACCGCTCTGGAGAGCGCTTCCTCAAACGCAGGTGCTCCCAACACCTCCGCCTGAATGGATCTGAATTCATCCACGTAATCGTCAATCATTGCCTGGGGGTCGGGCACCAACGCCGCGTCCGCCACAAAGCCGAACTCCACTTTATTGTCGTAGCTGAGAATGCTCACCCCGATTCCGATACCTCCGGACTGGGGCACCCAGAACATGGGCTTGGACAGCTTCTTGCCCTTCAGCATTACGGGCTCTGCCGGCCCGGGTACGTTGGTCATCACCGCCGACGCCTTGCTGGAAAAGAAGCGCAAGGCCCAGCGCTCAAATGCCGAAGGAAAATAACCCAGAATCCCCAGCACGTTGTAACTCATCTGCGCCTGCATTCCATTCTTCAGTTTTTTCATGTTGCGTTTGACCGCTTCGATGCGGCCTTTACTGGTGGGTTCGCCCACCGGCAACGTCAGATACACCAACCCAAAGCGGTTGCCCAATTCCAATGCCTGTTCCAGCGGCCGCAGGTTTACCGGGATGGTGGCGCGCACACAGACACCGTCCACCGGCTCCCCAATTCGCTGCAGGTAGCGGCGCAGACTGCCGGCCACGCACCCCAGAATGACGTCGTTAATGGTACAGCCCATGGCTTTACCCACCTGTTTGACGTCCTCCACCGGCAGCGATGGCGCCCAGCCCACTTCTTTATGGGGGGAAAGATCTCGCTTGTAGGCAGTCTTGGAATCGGGGCGGCACAACGACACCCGCATGGCCTCGAACAACCAGGCAGCCCCGAAGGCCAGATAAAAACCGCCGCTGGTGAACGCATAGGACAACCGATGCAGCAGCGCTGCTGACTTTGGCTTGCGCTCCGGCAATTTGAAGCGAGCCGCCGGTGAGCTGTGCATCACCGACTGATCCGCAATGGAATCCAGTACCGAGATCAAAGCAATCCCATCGGCATAACTGTGGTGCACCCGCACCAGCACCGCGCTGCCGGACTGGTAGTTGGAGATAAAATGGAAACGCCACAACGGCTTGTCGGAATCCAGCGGCTGGGGAATCACCGTGCTGACCACGCGGCGCAATTCGGCTTCCGGATCATCGGTGGCTGCCAGCGTCAGGGGCGTCAGGTGGTAATCCATGTCCACACCGGACATTTCCTCCCAGAAATACACCCCATGTTCATTGCGGGCCCGTTGTCGGAAGCGCTTATGCTGGGACAGCAGCCGCTCCTCCAGCAACGCCTTGAATTCATCCTGGGTCATTGGCTCATCAAAGAACAACAGACCATTGATCACCATCAGGTTGTCGCTGGAATCCATGCGCAACCAGGCGGTGTCCACATTGGTCATCGGCTCACGCGATAATTGGTTAAACGTCCTCATACTTTATTCCCTTGGCCCATCCAGACCAGAATAACCATACCGAGATGGCATGCAAAAGAGCGGTATACAAAAAGCGCCGAACAATTCAGCAAACAAGTGTTTGCCAATATACTCCCATTTCCATAAAACGCAACTGCTGACTGGCCATCCATACCACGAATTTAGCTAAATCAGCCGCATTAAAACCGACAATCCGACAACCAGGGAATTGCGTTTGGCTTTTTCAGCAAACACTTGTACACTTAATTGCTGGATGATTGAGATAAACACCCCCCATCACCCCGAACAGTATGACGCAACCCCGGCAAGCTGCCTTACCAATTAGACGACCAATATGACTGGAAATTTGACCCGAGCAGAACAAAAACAACAAACCCGCAACAACATCATGGCGGCAGCTCTCAAAAAAATGAGTGAAGACAAAGGCTTTTCCAGCCTGGGCTTGCGCGAGGTGACCAAGGAGGCCGGCATCGCTCCGGCATCCTTCTATCGCCATTTCAGCAATATGGAAGAATTGGGCCTGGCATTGGTGTCAGAAGCGGAGGACGCCCTGCAGGCCATCTTGCTGGATGCCAAGGCACTGGAAGAAAAAGGTGAGGACATCGTCGCCAGCAGCGTACAGGTTTGCATGCAGCATTTCCGCGACAACGGCCCCCTGTTTCGGGTACTGGCCCGGGAGGCCACCGGCAACTCGCCGCTGATCCGGCGCCGGATTCAACGCTGCCTGATGAACCTGAACCACCAACTGGCGGAAATCATCGAGCTGGAAATGCGCCGGCGCCATCGCAAAATCACCAACCCCCTGTACATCGCCGAGGCCATCTCCACCCTGGTCTTCAACCTGGGCATTGCCAGCGCCGACCTGCCCTATGCCAAACAGAAAGAAGCGGAAAAGCGCCTGGCTCACCACATCCGCATCATTTATTGGGGTGCGGAAGCCATGGCCAACTCACAACACCTTTCCCGCAATATCATGCTGTCCTGATCACGACTATTTCACCGCAACACCGGAAATAATGGGCGCCATCAGCGGTGGCACTTTGGGATGCTCAAAATCCCGGATGTGCTCAAAGCGAAACCCCGCAGACTCGAACAGACTGCGGGTGTCACGGGTGATCTCGCAGCCGCAGGCCAGTTTGCGCCAGACCGGATTTATCCTTTGCTGCCACACCTGCACCTTGCTGCGCGAAGACGCCACATGCTCGTAGAACACCAGCTTGCCGCCCGGCTTCAGCACCCGCCGCATTTCTGCTGCCGCCAGCTCCGGATCGGGAATGGTACAAAACACCAGGCACGCCACCACACTGTCAAAGGAATCATCCTCAAACGGCAATTTACGTGCATCCCCTACCTGCAATCGTACCGGGAATTCATGGGCGGCGCTGTCCACCACGGTCTGGGCTTTTTGCAGCATGGCTGCCACCGGCTCAATCCCCACCACTTCAGTGACGCCGGCGGTGTAGTACCCCAGGTTGGCACCGGTACCGGCACCGATCTCCAGCACCCGGCCCTGTGCCGTGCCGATCAGCTGGGCGATCTCACGCCGGAACACACGGGTGGCATATTCCATAAAAAACGGAAAGATTCTGTCTTCATAAAAACTCATGGCCGGGTCTCCACTGGTGCCATCGGGTGCTGCGCCGAAACCACCAGTGTACCCAGTTTCACACTGTCTTCACAAACCCCGCTTATACCTGCGGTGGTCGCATCAACCCCATGCGCCCGAGCAAACTATCCCCCCAATAAAACAGCAACAGGCAGGTACAGATCATCGCAGTGCCGAACACCAGGTTTTCCGTAATCACCTCACCGTTCAACACCACCCCCAGGCTAATAGCGAGCACCGGCGTGATCATGGTCACCAGCGCCACCGAACTGGCTGCCATGTGCTTGAGGATATAGAAGTAACAGAAAAAGCCGATGAACGAGCCAAACAACGTCAGATACAAAATGGCCGCAATGGCCTTCGGTTGCGGTGCCGTCACCTCCATGCCCAGAATCATTCCCGCCACCAGATACAACGGTGCCGCCAGCGTCAGCGAGCCCACCGTCTGCGCCAGCGGGTGCAGATCAACACTGTGACGTTTGATCAACACACCACTCAGGGAAAAGCACAGCATGCCCACGCCCACCAGGGCAAAACCGGTATAACTGCTGTCGGTCAGCGCCATGTCCTGACTGAAAATCACCAGCAGGCCGGCCAGCCCCATGGACACCGCCAACCATTTCGCCAGGGAGAACGGTGGCTCATCCAACAACAGGCGCGCCAACAACGCAGAGGCCACCGGCGACAGTCCGAACAAAACCGAAATCATGCCGCTGGTGATGAACTTGGCGCCGATATACACACACATCAACCCAAAGAAAATCCCGATGTTGGAAATCCAGTAAATCTTCATGGCCTGTCGATGCCAGGGCACCTTCACCTTCAGCAGCCGCACCGCAATCCATCCAATGATCGCAGCCAGAAACATACGGCTGAACGCACCGGCAAGGGGGGATAGCCCTTCCGAACTCCATTGCACACCCAAGGGCGTGGTAGCCCAAACCAAAATTACTGCAAGATAAGCAGCTGGCACTGACATGACAGGTTCACTCCTATTGCCTCCTCATTGAAAAACGCGTTGTTACCGAAACCGAACTGCCCTTAATGCCATAAACGCAAAAAGGCCGCAGGTTTCTGGAACGCTGCGGCCTTTTTAAAAAACCAGGTTCAGGATTTTATGCTTCCGTCACCCTCCCGCAGCCGTTCCAGCCATACGCCACACACGGGCGCACATGACGCGGCGTTTACACGCGGCGGCGGGCACCAGAGGACGAATGTTGAAAGCTACGGTTTGATGTTTCATTTGAATTACGGTATTTACACTGAACTCGGAATTGAATGCAGTACAATATAGGTGTTGATTCGATTCAGGGTCAACGCTTTTTTCAACGTTTAAGAAATAATTCACGAAAGCATTTGGAACGGCACGGCATGAATGTGTATCTGGTGGGCGGCGCAGTACGCGACAAGTTGTTGAATCTCCCGGTGAAAGATCGGGACTGGGTGGTGGTGGGCGCCACCCCGGACGCACTGCTGCAACAGGGCTATCAATCCGTGGGCAAGGATTTCCCCGTATTTCTGCATCCAACCAGTCATGAGGAATATGCACTGGCTCGCACCGAACGCAAAACGGCCGCGGGTTACACCGGATTCGAGTGTCATTTCGGCCAGGACGTCACACTGGAAGAAGACCTCTCTCGTCGCGACCTCACCATCAACGCCATGGCCGAAGACGATAAGGGCAACATCATTGATCCCTATGGCGGACAGCAGGATCTGCAGAACCGGGTGCTGCGCCATGTCTCCCACGCGTTTGTGGAAGACCCATTGCGGGTGCTGCGGGTGGCCCGTTTTCTGGCACGCTATGATCGACTGGGTTTTCGCATTGCCGACGACACGCTGAAATTGATGCAACAGATCGCTGCCAGCGGTGAACTGCAACACCTCACACCGGAACGAGTCTGGGTGGAAACCGAGAAAGCCCTGCAGGAGCCAAGCCCCTGGCGTTACTTTGAAGCCTTGCGGGAATGCAATGCACTGGCGGTGGTCTTCCCCGAACTGGATACCCTGTTCGGGGTGCCACAACCACCACAGCACCATCCGGAAATCGACACCGGGGTGCACGTCATGATGACGCTGCAGGCCGCCCTGCGCCTGATGACCGACAGCGCCACACCCGAGGTTACCGAACAGCGCATCCCCATTCTGTTTTCACTCTTGTGCCACGATTTGGGCAAAGGTCTGACACCACCGGAAAAGCTGCCCAGCCATCCAGGCCATGAAGACATCAGCGAGTTCCTCAGCAAACAAGTCTGCGCGCGCCTGCGGGCACCCAATCCGGTAAAACGCCTGAGCCGACTGGTGGCCCGTTACCACACCCACTGCCATCGCGCATTTGAGCTGAAACCCAGCACCGTGATGCGACTGTTTGAAGCGCTGGACCTGTTCCGCCGCGGCGAAACCCTGGAGGGTTTTCTGCTGGCCTGCGAGGCCGACGCCAGGGGCCGCACCGGTTTTGAAGACCGCAACTACCATCAGGTAGACTACCTGCGGGATTGTGCCCAGGCCGCCCGCCAGGTTGAAGCCAAAGAGCTGGTGCACCTGGGCTACAAAGGGGAAACCCTGGGCACCGAATTACGCAAGCGGCGCATCGACGCCATCCGCAACATCAAGCGCAGCTACCTGAAGGACGCCGAATGAGTCACCCCCAAAACAAAGTCGCCCTGATCACCGGCTCGGCCCGGCGCATCGGGGCCTTTACCGCTGAATACCTGCACCAACGCAACTACGACATCATTCTGCATTACCGGGCGTCGGGGGATCTGGCGAAAACCCTGCGGGATAAACTGAATGCAGCACGAGCCCATTCCTGTATCGCCCTGCATGCCGACCTGGCTGACCCGGAGGCCCTGCAACAGCTGGCGGAGCAAACCAAAAGCTGGAAACACCGGCTGGATCTGCTGGTGAACAACGCGTCCTCTTATTACCCCACCCAACTGGGGGAAACCACCCAGGAACACTGGCAGGACCTGTTTTCCAGCAACGCCCGGGCGCCGTATTTCCTGATTCAATCCCTGCACCCATTATTGCTGGCCAGCCAGGGCAACGTGGTCAACATCATCGATGCCATGGCCACACACCCCAACGTGGATTTCATTCCCTACAACATGGCCAAGACCACCCTGCACACCCTGACCCGCTCCATGGCCAAATTGCTGGCACCCAGCGTGCGGGTGAACTCGGTGTCGCCGGGGGTCATGCTGTGGCCAGTGGGGGATCACGACCCCAGCGCAGAAGAGAAAGAGAAGATCGTGGCACAAGTGCCGCTGCAGAGAATGGGCACCGAGCAGGACATCGCCCGCACCATTTATTTTCTGGCGGAGGACGCCCCCTACATCACCGGACAGGATATCGCCGTGGACGGGGGGCAAAGCTTGGTTTGAGAGCCTGCTTTGAATAGCGGGTTCAGGATTCAGGGCAGGTTCACCGGCCACAGTGCCTGCCGGGATTTATCGTATTCCGCCCACAGATCTGCGTAAGTGCGCTGTACCTGCGGGTGCAACTCTTCACCGGCCACGTCCGCCAGCGGCAACAGAACAAAGGCGTTTTTAAGCACTTCATCCCGCGGCAACACCACCCCCTCCACTTCACCCACCCAATCATCGTAGGTAAGAATGTCGATATCCAGGGTGCGGGGGCTGAATTTGGGGCCACTGCGAATACGCCCGTGATCATCCTCAATGGCTTTGATCACGCGCTGCAACGCACCCACCCCAAGATGGGTTTCAATGCCCACCACCAGGTTGTAAAACGGATCGCCGTCAAAACCCACCGCCTCACTTTCATACACCGGGGACACCGTGAGACCACCGAAGGCCGCCTCCAATGCCGCCAGCCCGGCCCGGATGTAACGCTCCCGGTCGATGTTGCTGCCCAGGCTGAGGTAGACCCGCGCCATCAGGGACGGGCTCCCCTTTCAATCAGAATACCCACATCCCGCGCGCCGCGGATCGCCCCCGGCTTACTCAGGCGCAATCGCAGCCAGGGCACCTTGAACTCCTCCAGTACAATGGCGGCAACCTGCTCTGCCATGGTTTCCACCAGCAGAAACTCACTCTGCTCCACAAAGCCGGTGATGCGCGCCGCCACGGCACTGTAATCCAGGGCATCCTGAATGTTTTCACTGGCGGCCGCCGGGCGGATGTCCGAAGCCATTTCCAGGTCCAGCACCACGGATTGCTTGATGGCCCGCTCCCAGTCCAGGATGCCGATCACGGTTTGAATCTTCAGCTCTCGTATATAAACAATGTCCATGGTCCGGCCTAATTCAGTCTGTTTGCGGGAATCTACCAAGAGGGCGCCCGTTGTGACAAGTTGCACACGGGATCTGTGCGCCCCTGAACGTCACCCCCCTTGAGCACTCTTGAGCACACTGCCCCGAAGTGAAACAATAGCGCAGCAATCATGGGAGATACTGTTCTGGAAAGCCTGCTCGCCATCGTCCTCTGGATTTTTTCCTACCTGATCGGCTCGATTTCCGCCGCCATTCTGGTGTGTCGCCTGTTCGGTTTTCCCGACCCCCGCTCCCAGGGTTCCCACAACCCCGGCGCCACCAACGTCTTGCGGGTGGGAAACAAATTCGCCGCCGCCCTGACGCTGGTGGGGGATGTGGGCAAAGGGGTACTGCCCATCGTCATCGCCCGCGAGCTGGGCATGCCGGAAACCATCGCGGCACTTTGCGGATTCTGCGCTTTTCTCGGCCATCTGTATCCGGTGTATTTTGATTTTCGGGGCGGCAAAGGGGTGGCCACGGCGTTCGGCGTGCTGGGCACCCTGCACTGGCCCACCCTGTTGATGGTGGGGGGCATCTGGCTGCTGGTGTTCTTCACCACCCGCTTCAGCTCTCTGGCGTCCATCGCCGCGTTTTTTCTGGCGCCGTTCATCCTGCTGCTATCTTACCCGGAACTGTTTCATCCGATCCTGGTGTTGTGCCTGCTGCTGCTGTTCCGCCACCGCCACAACATTGTGCTGCTGATCAAAGGGCAGGAGCAGGGCTTCCGCCACCCCCACGCCGACGATTGAGCATGGGCGCAGTACCGCCTGGCACCATCAACCCTGCAGTTCTGACAGGGGCCAACGGGCCCGCACCTGCACCTTGAGATCCGGATCGCTTCCCGCCAGCATGCGCTGGTAACCGGCGAACGCGATCATGGCGCCATTGTCGGTGCAATAGCGCAGCTGAGGATAAAACACCTCTGCCTTCTCTTTCGCCACCATCTCTGCCAGCCGTTGCCGCAGCAGGCGATTGGCACTGACCCCACCGGCCACCACCAGCTGGCGGGCACCGGTCTGACGCAGGGCTCGCCGGCACTTCAAGGCCAGGGTGTCCACCACCGCATCCTGGAATGCCCAGGCAATGTCCGCCACATCCTGACTGTTCAGATCAGCCTGCCCGGCGCAGTCATCCCGGGTGTTAAGGGTAAACGTCTTGAGCCCGCTGAAGCTGAAGTCCAGCCCCGGACGATCCACCATGGGGCGGGGGAACTGAAACCGGCCCGGGGTACCCTGCTCCGCCGCCCGGGCGATGGCCGGCCCACCCGGATAGCCAAGCCCCAGCATTTTGGCGGTCTTGTCAAAGGCCTCCCCGGCGGCATCATCCAGGGATTCCCCCAGAATCTCATAGCGGCCGATGGCCTCCACATTCACCAGCTGGGTATGCCCGCCGCTCACCAACAGTGCAATAAAGGGCGCCTGCGGGGCTGGATCTTCCAACAGGGGCGCCAGCAGATGGCCCTCCATATGGTGCACCGCCACCGCCGGAATGCCCCAGGCGAAGGCCAGGGATTTGGCCACCGAAGCCCCCACCATCAACGCCCCCACCAGACCGGGGCCGGCGGTATAGGCAATGGCATCCAGTTCGGTTTTGGCGCAGGCGGCCCGCTGCATCACCTCGTCAATGAGGGGCAGCAACTTGCGCACATGATCCCGCGAGGCCAGCTCCGGCACTACCCCGCCGTATTCCGCATGCAGGTCGATCTGGCTGTATAACGCATCCGCCAGAATGCCCTGCTCGCTGTCGTACACCGCCACCCCGGTTTCATCACAGGAGGTCTCAATGCCTAATATTCGCACAACTTTTCCTAACCCAATTAACCTGAACCCCCATATCGGGGGAAATTCCACGCAGTTTACCAAAAACCGGCTTTGCATTTCCCTATCAATGCCATTAAAATGCGGCACCCTTAATGGCCACCGGCCTGGCAGAACAGGTTCCATGGGTCAAGAACAGGTCTCTTGGTGGGTCAAGAACCGGTTTCAAGGATCAACAGGAACCGTAAACAGAATTCAAAAGTAAGGTGATTTGTTAATGCCTAATGTAAAGGTAAAAGAAAACGAGCCATTCGACGTAGCCCTGCGTCGCTTCAAGCGTTCCTGCGAAAAAGCGGGTGTTCTGGCGGAAGTACGCCGCCGTGAGTTCTACGAAAAGCCCACTCAGGTACGTAAGCGCAAGCAGGCAGCCGCTGTTAAGCGTCACGCCAAGAAAGTGGCTCGCGAACAGATCCGTCGTAAGCGCCTGTTCTAAGCCCTTTTTTAGCCGCAAATACCTTACACAAGACGCCGGCGGGCCAGACCCGATCCGGCGTATTGTTGTTTTATCCGATTATTCTTCAGACCAGAGCGGAAATCACCATGTCAGCAATAAAAACCAAACTGAACGATGCCGTGAAAGACGCCATGCGCGCCAAAGACAAAGAACGCCTGGCCACCCTGCGCCTGGCCACCTCCGCCCTAAAGCAGGTGGAAGTGGATGAGCGCATCGAGCTGGACGACACCCGGGTGCTAGCCATCCTGGACAAAATGGTCAAACAGCGCAAAGACTCCGTGGAGCAGTTCACCCAGGGCGGCCGCGACGACCTGGCACAAAAAGAACTGGCCGAGATCGATGTGCTGAAAGAGTTCTTACCGGAAGCCATGGACGACGCCGCCATTGCCGCCATCATCCAGGCTGCCATCGCCGAAACCGGCGCCGAAGGCATGAAAGACATGGGTAACGTGATGGCCATCGTCAAACCCCAGGTACAGGGCCGCGCCGACATGGGCGCCGTCAGCAAAAAGGTCAAAGAGCTGCTGGGCTAGACCGGGCCACCGCAGGCACTTTCCTTTATGGCCGGCCGCATCCCAGAAAACTTCATCGATGATGTTCTCGCCAGAACCGATCTGGTGGAACTCATCGACAGCTATGTGCACCTGAAACGCACCGGCAAAAACTACTCCGCCTGCTGCCCCTTCCACCAGGAAAAAACCCCCTCCTTCACCGTCAGCCCGGAAAAGCAGTTCTATTATTGCTTTGGCTGTGGCGCCAGCGGCAACGCCATCGGCTTTTTGATGGACTACACCCGTCTGGGCTTTGTGGAATCCATCGAAACCCTGGCCCGCAACCTGGGGCTGGAAGTGCCCCGGGAAGAAGGCGTCGGCGCACCCCGGGAGGACTACCAGCCGCTATACCAGATCCTGGAAGCGGCCACTGCCTTTTATGAGGCACAACTGCGCAACCCCAAGGTGAAGGAACGCCCGGTGGGCTACCTGAAAACCCGGGGCCTGTCGGGCCAGACCGCAAAACAGTTTCGCCTGGGCTATGCCCCGCAAGGCTGGGACAACCTGATCACTGCCCTGGGCGGCAGCGACACCGGGGTCAAACGCCTGCTGAGCGCCGGGCTGCTGATCGAGAACGAACAGGGCCACCGTTACGACCGCTTCCGCGACCGGGTGATGTTCCCCATCCGCGACAGCCGGGGCCGGGTCATTGCCTTTGGCGGCCGGGTCATGGGCAACGACAAACCCAAATACCTGAACTCGCCGGAAACCCCGGTGTTCCACAAAGGGCGCGAGCTGTACGGCCTGTATGAAGCCAAACAGGCCAGCAACAAGATCCGCCGCTTTGTGATTGTGGAAGGCTACATGGACGTGATTGCCCTGGCCCAATACGGCATCCCCTATGCCGTGGCCACCCTGGGCACCGCCACCAGCCGCGACCACATTGAAAAGCTGTTCCGCCACAGCGACGAACTGATCTTTTGCTTTGATGGCGACGAAGCCGGACGCCGGGCCGCCTGGCGCGCCCTGGAAAACGCCCTCCCCACCGCCAAAGACGGCCGCCAGATCAAGTTTCTGTTGCTGCCGGAAGGGGAAGACCCGGACACCCTGGTGCGCAAAAACGGCAAAGACTACTTCGAAGGCCTGCTCAACGAATGCGACACCCTGTCTGAGTACTTTTTCAAATATCTAAGCGCCGAGGTGGACACCCGCACCCTGGACGGTCGCGCCCGCCTGGCCAGCCTGGCCAAGCCCCACCTGGAACAGCTGCCCGCCGGCGTACTGCAGCAACTGATGCTGAAGCGGCTGGGGGAAATCACCGAACTGCAGGACATCCAGCTTGCCCCCCCGGAAGCCCCGCGAGCAGAGCCCAGCGCCCCTGATGCCCGCCATGGATTGGGCCCGGGGCACGATTACGCCGACTATCCCGAAATGGAGGGGTTGCATTCTGACCAGCCACCCCCATATGAAGAATATAACGCCGGCTCACGCCAACCCGTGCGCCGCAAAGCGCTGCAAAAGCCCAAACAACGGGACGAATTATCCCTGGTGGACGCCACCATCCGCATGCTGCTGAACGCCCCACGCCAGGCCGCGGAGCTATCGCTGCCGGATGGGCTCGGGGAGCTGCAGTTGCCGCGCATGGAGACCTTACTGGAACTCTTTGAATTTATTAAACAAAAGCCGGATGCCTCCACCGCTGCCATCCTCGGCCACTGGCAAAACCGGGAAGACGGCGCCACCATTTTCAAACTGGCGGCACGGGAGTTTTTACTGCCCAACGACGAGCAAAGCCCGGAGTTGAGCGATGCCCTGCGGCGGCTCTACCTGCAAAAAGTGGAGCAGGATCTGGATCAAATCATCGCCGATGGCGTCAAAGACAAGAACAAGTTCAAAGAACTACTACACTTACAGAAAGAACTGTCCAAATAATCACCAATTTGAGCGAGCTTGACCGGGTAACGCCGACCGGCAAACCAACCGAGAGGGCTGAAATGTAAGCATTTATTATCAACACACCCGAGCCGATAAACTCCGTGGGCTGCCGGTAGCAACGGCCTGCCTTACCCTGTATAATGCCGCGTTCTTCGCGCACCAGACGGAATGGGCATTTCATGACCTCCAATACTGAACAGCAAAAGTCCCAGCTAAAACAACTGATTACCAAAGGTAAGGAACAGGGCTTCCTCACCTATGCAGAAGTGAACGATCACCTGCCGGCGGACATCACCGACCCGGATCAGATCGAAGACATCATCGGCATGATCAACGACATGGGCATTCCCGTGCACGAAGTAGCACCGGAAACCGATGAACTTCTGCTCAATGACAATGCCAACAACACCGACGAAGATGCTGCTGAAGAAGCCGCCGCTGCCCTGGCCTCGGTTGAGAGCGAGCCAGGCCGCACCACCGACCCCGTGCGCATGTACATGCGCGAAATGGGTACCGTGGAGCTGCTGACCCGCGAAGGCGAGATCGTCATTGCCAAGCGCATCGAAGAAGGCATCCGCGAAGTCATGCACGCCCTGGCCTATTGGCCCGGCTGTATCGACACCGTGCTGGGTGAATACCATCGCGTCACCGAGAGCGAAGAAGGCCGCCTGTCGGACGTCATCTCCGGCTTTATCTCCGAAGAGGACGAAATCGCCTCCCCCACCCCCATCAACCAGGAACCGGTCGCTGCCCAGAAAAACGACGGTGACGACGATGATGAGGATGAAGACGACGATTCCGACAGCGACAGCGACGACTCCAGCGATGACAACAATATCGATCCGGAGCTGGCCAAAGAAAAGTTCGACGAACTGGAATCGCTGTACAAAAAAGCGGAAGCCGCCATTGCCAAGCATGGCCGCGAATCCAAGCGCGCCGAAACCGCCCTGGGCAAGCTGGCTGACCACTTTGTTACCTTCAAGCTGGTGCCCCGCCTGTTCGATCAGGTGGAAACCGAAATTCGCGACACCCTCACCTCCATCCGTGCCGCCGAACGCACCATCATGAACAACTGTATCCGCCTGGCCAAAATGCCGCGCAAGGAGTTCATCAAGAGCTTCCCCGGCAACGAAGTGGACCTGGAATGGATCGACCAGCACATCAAGGCCGGCAAACCCTATTCCGACGGCCTGGCCAATGTGCGCCCGGAAGTACTGCGCGCCCAGCGCCGCATGGTGCAGCTGCAGGAACTGATCAGCCTGACCATTCCGGAAATCAAGGAAGTCAATCGCCGCATGTCCATCGGCGAGGCCAAGGCACGCCGCGCCAAGAAGGAAATGGTGGAAGCCAACCTGCGTCTGGTTATTTCGATCGCCAAGAAATACACCAACCGTGGCCTGCAGTTCCTGGACCTGATCCAGGAAGGCAACATCGGTTTGATGAAAGCGGTGGACAAGTTCGAATACCGCCGCGGTTACAAGTTCTCCACCTACGCAACCTGGTGGATTCGTCAGGCCATCACCCGCTCCATCGCGGACCAGGCCCGCACCATCCGTATTCCGGTGCACATGATCGAAACCATCAACAAGCTGAACCGGGTATCCCGCCAGATGCTGCAGGAAATGGGCCGCGAGCCCACCCCTGAAGAACTGGGCGTACGCCTGGAAATGCCGGAAGACAAAGTACGCAAGGTGCTGAAGATCGCCAAGGAGCCCATCTCGATGGAAACCCCCATCGGCGATGATGAAGACTCCCATCTGGGTGACTTTATCGAAGATTCCACCATCGATTCACCGGTAGATTCCGCCACCATCGAGGGCCTGCAGGAAGCCACCCGCGAAGTGCTGGCCGGCCTCACCGCCCGTGAAGCGAAGGTACTCAGCATGCGCTTCGGCATCGACATGAACACCGACCACACCCTGGAAGAAGTGGGCAAACAGTTCGATGTAACCCGGGAACGGATTCGACAGATCGAAGCCAAAGCCCTGCGCAAACTGCGTCACCCCAGCCGCTCAGAACACCTGCGCAGCTTCCTCGACAGCGAAAACTAAACCATTGTTGGCGCCATTATCGAATCTTCGTATAATGGCGCCCTCTTCTTTGGGGCCTATAGCTCAGTTGGTTAGAGCATCCGACTCATAATCGGCAGGTCGCTGGTTCAAGTCCAGCTGGGCCCACCATTTCTTTGTTAAAATTCAACACACAGATAATTGATAAATCAAGTTCAGCGAGGGTTACTAATTACAAGAGCAAATTAAAACCGAAGAAGAGTTGCAAGGAACGAGAAAACTTACTCAGCCGAGACAGGCTGGACAGGTTCAATAACACTAGAATCAGCAGAATCAGCATTTTCTAACACCATTTGATCTTTCTGCACCAATCCTCCCCTCTTTTCCAAATGCTGATGATTTTCTAATGATAATTCGAGCTTCTCTTCCAGATGCTTAAGTCTCAACTCAGTTAATGATATCTCCTGTATTTTTTTTTCGTACTCTCCGATTTTCCCCCATACATTAACA
>NZ_RCHN01000037.1 GCF_003671495.1 Ketobacter sp.
TTTGAGGTACCATTTTGGATAGCGGCTTTTAGTGTGGGTTTTTGTGTAGGAACTTGAATTCTAACACTTTAAGCCGCTTCTTCCTTCCTCATGCTACCTTCTTCATGAGAAATCCGGGCTAGGAGTGCGAACTCAGCAAAACGAACATATTGAAGATCACATTTTTTAAAGATCACGAGGACACAACACCATGTCACAAAAACTCAGGGCCGCCATCATCGGCCCCGGCAACATCGGCACCGACCTGCTCATGAAAGCCATGCGCAGTGATTGGATCGAACCGGTCTGGATGGTGGGCATCGAAGAATCCGAAGGCATCAAACGGGCCCGGGACTTCGGCATGAAAGTCTCCACCAGTGGCGTGGACGGCATGCTTCCACACATGCAGGACGACAACATCCAGATCGCCTTCGACGCCACCTCCGCCTACGTACATGCAGAAAACTCCCGCAAGGTGAACGAACAGGGCGCCATCATGATCGACCTGACCCCGGCGGCCATCGGTCCCTACTGCATTCCCCCGGTTAACCTGCAAAACCTGCTCAGTGAAGGCCGCAAAAACAACGTCAACATGGTCACCTGCGGCGGCCAGGCCACCATCCCCATGGTGGCGGCGGTAAGCCGGGTGCAACCGGTCTCCTATGGCGAGATCGTGGCCACCGTGGCCTCTAAATCCGTGGGCCCCGGCACCCGCAAAAACATCGATGAATTCACCCGCACCACCGCCGGCGCCATTGAAAAAATCGGCGGCGCCAAACAGGGCAAAGCCATCATCATTGTGAATCCGGCAGAGCCCCCGCTGATCATGCGCGACACCGTGCACTGCCTTACCGAAAGCGAACCGGATCAGGACAAAATCCTCGCCTCCATCCACGCCATGGTGGCCGACGTGCAGCAATACGTGCCCGGCTATCAGCTTACCAATGATCCGGTATTCGACGGCAATCGCGTCACCATCTTCCTGCAGGTGGAAGGTCTGGGGGATTTTCTGCCGAAATATTCCGGCAACCTGGACATCATGACCGCCGCCGCCCTGCGCACCGCGGAAATGTACGCCGAAGCCCTGTCCAAAGGAGCACTGTAATGAATTTCAAAGGCAAGAAAATCACCCTCCACGACATGTGCCTGCGGGATGGCATGCACCCCAAACGTCACCAGATCAGCATTGACCAGATGATCGATATTGCCTGCGCCCTGGACGACGCCGGCGTACCCCTGATTGAAGTCACCCACGGCGACGGCCTGGGCGGTGCATCGGTAAACTATGGCTTCCCTGCCGCATCCGATGAGGCCTATCTGGACGCGGTGATTCCCAAACTGAAACAGGCCAAGGTGTCTGTCCTGCTGCTGCCCGGCATTGGCACGGTGGATCATTTGAAAATGGCGGCCGACATGGGCGTGGGCACCATCCGCGTGGCCACCCACTGCACCGAGGCGGATGTCTCCGAGCAACACATCGGCATGGCCCGCCAGATGGGCCTGGATACCGTAGGCTTTTTGATGATGGCGCACATGATCAGTGCCGAGGAACTGCTGCAGCAGGCCCTGCTGATGGAAAGCTACGGCGCCAACTGCATCTACTGCACCGACTCCGCCGGTTACATGCTGCCCCACGAAGTCAGCGAGCGCATCAGCCTGCTGCGCAGCACATTAAAAGCGGACACCGAGCTGGGTTTCCACGGCCATCACAACCTGGCATTGGGCGTGGCCAACTCCATGGCGGCGGTGGCAGCCGGTGCCAACCGCATCGACGGCTCCGCCGCAGGTCTCGGCGCCGGTGCCGGCAACACCCCCCTGGAAATCTTCGCCGCCGTGCTGGACCGCATGGAAGCCGACACCGGCGTGGATATTTTCAAATTGATGGCCGTGGCGGAGGAAAAGATCATCCCCATCATGGACCATCTGGTGCGGGTGGACCGGGATTCCCTGGTGCTGGGCTATGCCGGCGTGTATTCCTCGTTCCTGCTGTTTGCCAAGCGGGCCGGGGCCAAATACGGCGTGCCGTCACAGGATATTCTGCTGGAAATGGCCAAGCGCAAAGCCATCGGCGGGCAGGAGGACCTGATCGAAGATGTGGCCATGCAGCTGGCCAAAGCACAAGCGAAAGCCAGTTAAGCCTCTGAATTGCATCACGCTTTCCACCCACATCACGCGTTCAGGAAAAGCGTGGGAAAGTTTTGGGAGTTTAGAAGTAAGTAAGGTAGTATCGGCTGTATAACAAACGCTAGACTCCCAAAACCATAAGACTTGCCTGATTACCACGATTGTGAAGCAAGCCAATGAGAAGTGCCCATGTCCCTCAACATCGACAACGTTGCCCTGTCTGATCTGCTGTGCTCCCTGTATGGCTCGGCGGCTTCCTCCCAGGCCACCAACAAGGAC
Organism: Ketobacter sp.; assembly: GCF_003671495.1. Taxonomy (GTDB): domain Bacteria; phylum Pseudomonadota; class Gammaproteobacteria; order Pseudomonadales; family Ketobacteraceae; genus Ketobacter. The sequence continues at coordinate 2,383 of NZ_RCHN01000037.1, forward strand.
TTTCTCACCCGCCTGAAAGGGATGCTGAATCTGCAGCACGCCACCCTGATTGTGCGCCCCCCCACCACCCATGATGCGGGGCTGATCTACACCAGCGGCGAAGACAGCGACGTTGCCCTGCTGGGCACCGAGGAAGGCAGCTACACCCAACTGTACGCCCAGGACCCGTTGATCAACCTGCCCCTGAAAGAGGTGGTGACCCTGGATGAGCACACGCCGCGGGCACAATTGTTAAAGAGCGAATATTACGAACTCTTCCTCGAACCCTTTGATATTTATTACATCGCCGGTATCGACTGGGCCTATGACAAAAATTCCCGCATCTCCATCCGTTTCACCCGGGAAAAAAAGCAGGGCAACTTCACTGAAGAGGAAAAGGAGTTCCTGCGTTTGCTGATCCCACACCTGGAACAGTCGGTGGCACTGGGCATTCAACTGCGGCAACTGGATTCCGAACGCCAGATCTATGCAGACTCCATTGCCCGCCGCTCCATCGGCATTTTCACCCTGGACAAGCAAGGGGCCATCCTGCAATCCAACACCAAGGCAGAGCAGTTCCTGAAAGCCGCCGACGGTTTTCATCAGGCCCAGAACAAGATCAAGCTCAACAACAGCTCCCTCAATGAAACCTTCAACAAGCAGGTGCACGATGCCATTGACCTGGTGCGGCGCAACGAACGGGCCCAGGTGTACGCGCTATCGGTACCGCGGGATAACGGCAAACAACCTTACCAGTTGCTGATCAAGCCCCTGCCGGTGGCCCCCCACGACGAATCCGATGTCACCCCCTATGTCACCGTGCTGATCCAGGATCCGGAGAAAAACCTGGAGATCTCGGTGCGCACCCTGATGGACCTGTACCAGCTCACCATGTCCGAGGCCACCATCGCCATTCTGCTGGCGGAGGGCCACACCACCGACGAAGTGGCGGCCGAACTGGACATCAAAAAGAACACGGTGCGCGCCCATTTGCGCTCCATGTTCGTGAAGATGGGCGTCACCCAGCAGTCCATGCTGGTGACCCTGGTGTTGACGAGTCTGGCCTCGGCACAATAACCTATCGGCCACGTATAACAATAAGGACAGCACCGTGGCACTGATTATTCTGGGCATTATTCTCTGGTCCGTGGTTCACCTGATTCCCGCTGTAACCCCCGGCATCAAAGCCCGCTGGCAAGGGGCCCTGGGCAAAAACGGCTATCGCGCCAGCTTCTCACTGCTGATTCTCGCGGCGCTGCTGATGATGGTCATGGGCTGGCGGCATTCCCTGCCAATCTACCTTTACACCCTGTCTGAGCAGATTCACCTGGCCACCATCGGCATCATGACCTTTGCGGTGGTGCTGTTTGTGGCGGCCAAGTTACCCTCCCGCCTGAAGCGGATCATCCGTCACCCGCAGCTCACCGGGGTGGCCCTGTGGGCATTGGCCCATTTGCTGGCCAACGGGGATTCCCGCTCAGTGGCCCTGTTCGGGGGTTTGCTGACCTGGTCGGTGATTGAAATCATTGTGATCAATCGGCGGGAGGGCCAATGGCAGAAACCGCCTGCCAAAGGCCTTTACATTGAAGTGCTGTTACTGGGCATCAGCGCGGCGGTATTTGTGGGCCTGATCATGGCCCACCCCTACCTGTCCGGCATCAAACTGGGCTAACTCACATGGGCGGGGTGATCGGCTCCCGGTTGAATGATGTCTTTCTCCTCGCCATCAAAATAGGCATCCAGCAGACGGATTTGCCGCTCCCGCAGACGTTCCGCAAACAAGGCCCGGGCGGTGCGGCCCCGCATGCGATGGTACAGGTGCTGAGCCAGGCGCAACGGCGCGCTGACCACCGGATACCAGGGCAGAGCCAGCAGGGGCATGCCCAACTGCTTGCGCTGCAATGGCCCCAGAATCAGCGCCGAATTGCTGATGTGCTTGTGATAATGGTATTTGCGCAACACCCTGGTCAGCCCCGGTTTGGATTCCAGGCCGGGCATACGCCGGGTCAGGGGTTCATCCCGCAGCGCCTCCCCCAGAAAGCGGATCTTCTCATCCGGTACATTGTGTGTCAGAAAGGTGTGGTACAGCTTACGCAGGCCATCGCGCTCGGTCAGTGCCAGCCACTGCTCGTCCACCCCCAGCAGCCAGCCGATGTAACGCCACATGTGCATCACCGCTTTTGACTGCCCCGGGGTGACCGGCACCCCGAACATGCGCACCCCCATCAGGGTCACCGGGCCGAATGCCAGATAGGTGGCCAGCATGTCCATCTGGTTGATGGGCAGTCCCCATTTTTCATGCTGCCACTGAGGCTTGGTGTTGAGGTTACGGCGCACCAGGGCATGCACCATGCGCACCCGGATGGTGGTGATAAAGCCCTCACCAAAGCGATCCAGTCCGCCGGGTTCGGTCACGTCGTTCAACCACTTGCCGGTCTCCCCCAGGCGCAGGGAGGTTTTCTTGCTCAACGCCCCGGTCATGGCCAGGGCCTGGTTGAGGGTATTGAAATAGGCATAGCCCCCCATCAACGCCATGTCCCGCAGCACATAAAAGGCCACATCGCCGGCGAAGTGACTGGCGCCAATCCCCTCCTCCATCAGATCCCGATCCAGCCAGTCCGGGTCCTGGTCGATGTGCTGGAAAAACGCCTTCAACTCAGCCGGGGCATCCGCAACGGACTCAATCCCCCTCATAAGAGCCTGGTCGAACTGCCGCTTGCGCTGGCCAGGATTACTCTCAAACATCCAGGCCACCACCTTATCCATGGCCTCATCCCCTTGCCAAAGCGCGTCGGTGACCTGCAGCCACTCCTGCTCACTGGGGGCCAGTGGGGCGCCAAACACCCACTGGGCAATGCGCTTGGGAATCCACTGCCGACTGGCTTTCTCCCAGGGCAACGCCCGGCTGGGAATGGTGGTGGTATCGGGGTGTTGGGGATTGGATTGCGGTGTGGGATCAGGGAAAGATACTGCTGTGTTTTCCATCATTCAGTTCGCCTGTTCGCTGTGGACTTGATCGGTGGACAAGATATAGACACTCACTTTAAAATGAGCAACTACTCATATTCAACTCGCATTTACCAGAACTCACCGAGCCATTTAAAATCAGCCACTTACAGTGAAACCCAGAGGTCGAACCGGCCATGAGAAAGGCCCCCAAGCAGAAACGCTCGCGGGAAATGGTGTCAAGACTGCTGGACGCCACCGCCGCCACCATCGCCCGCCGGGGTCTGGACGGCACCACCACCAACCACATCGCGGACCAGGCCGGGGTGAGCATCGGCTCGGTGTACCAGTACTTCCCCGACAAAGAGGCCCTGGTGGAATCCCTCCTTACCCGCATGGGCGAGCAGGCCGGCCGGCGCTTCCGCCAGCAGGCCAAAAAAGTGGACATCGACACCATGAATCTGCAGCAGGTGGCCTTAAGTGCCATCCAGTTCGGGATTTACTCCATCCGCCGGGACCCACTCACCTACGAAATGATCCGCAATTGGAGCCGGGTTCCCATCCACAAATTGTTGGACCCGTTGGAGCAGGCCTTCCTGGTGGCGGCGCAACCCTATTTCCTCAAGCATTACAGCAACTACCCTGTGCACAACCTGGAAACCAAATTGTATGTGGTGATCAACTCCACCATTTTCACCGCCATCCGCTACGTGATTCAGGACGATTCCATGATTGAGGAAAAAGAATTGGTGGCCACCCTCAGCGATATGATTGTGCGCACACTGGAACCCGTCGTGCACTGAGCCGATTCCCGACCCGCGCCCCCACCCGACCTGCTGTCATCAAGTTGACCCATAACTGCCCCATGCTGTTCACCGATTCTGCCAAGAAGGTAAGCAGCGTCCATGCTGGTAGCCACTCTCACACACATACCGCGCTTATTGCGTTACAGTTTTTTGCCGGTGGCCGATGGCGCCTACAGTCGGTTCTCCTGGCAGCGCTTGCTGGTGATGCTGCTGTTCTGGCCCCTGTTTGCCGGCTACCTGTTAATTACCGGGTTGTTCCTGTGGCTGGACCATTGCTTCTTTCCACAGTTCCGAAAAGTCGAGGTACGGGCGCCGGTGTTTGTGCTGGGCATTCCCCGCAGCGGCACCACTTTCCTGCATCGCCTGCTGGCGGGTGATCAGGAGCGCTTCACCACCATGACGCTATGGGAACTGATCTTCGCCCCTTCCATCACCCAACGCGCGTTGTGGCGCGGCCTGGGCACACTGGACCGGCTCATCGGCAAACCCGCGCAACGATTACTGGGTTGGATTGAAAACAAAATCTTTTCCGGACTGGACGGCGTGCACAGCACGCGGCTCCATGATCCCGAAGAAGACTATCTGGCGTTGATTCCGGTGCTGCAGTGTTTTCTGCTGGTGTTACCGTTCGGCGATCCACGCTTTCTGGACTTGAGCCGCTTTGATGATGCCGCCAGTGCGCAGCAGAAATCCCGCCTGTTACGCTTTTATCGGGGCTTGATTCAGCGCCACCTGTATGTGCACGGTGTCGACAAAATCTTCCTCTCCAAAAACCCCAGTTTCACCCCCATGCTCAACACCCTGGCAAGCGGTTTCAGCGATGCGCGTTTTATTGCCTGCGTACGCAACCCGAACCAGGCCGTGCCGTCGCAGGTCAGTTCCATTCTGGTGGGCGCGCGCTTGTTCAGCGGCCATGTAGACACCGGCTGGTGGCGCACCCATTTGATGGACATGCTGGCCTACTACTATCAGCACCTGATGCGGCATTTGCCGGCCCTGTTGCAAGCTCACTCGGTGGTGCGCATGGAACAGCTCGCCGCCGATCCCCAGCAACACATTGAACAACTCTACCGAGCCTTTGGCTTGACCCCATCGCATACCTATCAGCACTGGCTGCAGGCCGAAGCGGACAAGGCCCGTCACTATCGCAGCGGGCATCAGTATCAGGGGCACCGGCTCGGCATTTCCGCAGACGCGCTGTTCACCCAATTCAATTTTGTGTACCAGCAATTGGGCTATGAAGCAGCGGAATAATTTGAAACAAGTTGGTGATGGCGCCGTAACACAAATTCCATATTCAAGCGGGATACTGCCCAAGAATCGGACTAAGGCACGATGATGAACTCAGAACTTCGCATACTGTTTATTGTTGACGCCATTCAGGGCCGCAACGGCGTTGGCACCTACTTTCAGGATCTGGCCTGTCACCTGGAAAAACGGGTGGCGCAGGTGGAGCTGGTGGCACCCAGCCTGGAGACACCGCACCCCTGCCAGGGCATAGCCCTGCCCATGCCCGGAGATGCCACCCAAAAGGTGTTCCTGCCGCGCATGCGCAGACTCACCCAGCTGGCCATGGCCATGAAACCCCATGTGATTGTGGTGCCCGGCCCCGGCCTGTTTGCGGTGGCGGGTTTCTGGCTGGCGTCCAAACTCAGCATTCCGGTGTGCATGACCCATCAAACGGATTATTCCAAACTGGTGGACCTGTATTGGCAAGGCTTCACCGGGCGCTTCGCCCAAACCATGCTGGCCTGGACCAACCTGTTCATGTTCCGTGGCAGCACCAGCATTGCCACCATCAGCCAGCCCCAGGTGCAGCAATTGCGACGCCAGGGCATTCCCCATCCGCATCTGGTGGGCACCACCCTGGCGCCGGAATTCATCGAACCGGCCATCTCCGAGCCCAGGCAACACATTAAAAAGATTCTGTTCGTAGGGCGCCTGGCTGCGGAAAAAAACCTGCACCATTTTCTGGAGCTGGCCACACAAAGACCGGATCTGCAATTCAGCATCGTCGGTGACGGCCCCTTGCGCGCCATGGTGGAACAACAGGTCAAACGCAGCCACAACCTGGCGTTCCTGGGCTGGTGTCCCCGTCAGACGGTGCGCCAACAGGTGGATCAACACGATCTGTTGATCCTGCCTTCGTCGGTGGAAGCGTTCGGTACCGTGGCTCTGGAAGCCATGGCCCGCAAACGCCTGGTACTGACCACACCGGCCTGTGGCATCAACGACTGGAAAACCCTGGCCAAAGGCCTGGTGGTGATGGAAGCGGGGGAAACCCTGTTGCAGGCACTGCAGCGGATCGAAGCCCTGCCCACAGCCGAGCGGGCCTACATTTGCCAGCAAGGTTACCGCGGTGCCCGGCAGTTGAATGAAGACACCCTGGACCAATGGTTATCGGTGTTGCAGATTACCGCCAACAAAGCCCATCTGCTGCCACGACCGATTCCCTCCGCCACCTTTGCCGTGTTGCGGCGGCTGGCAGCGTATCAAACCTGACTTTCAATAGGGATACAGCGAGTGGAGATGAACAACGCCAGGTTGCAGGCCCTGATCAGTATCCACGATGTGATGCCGGAAACCCGGCCCCTGGTGAGCGACATGCTGTACCAGCTGTCCCGCCTGGAGCGTTTGCAACCCGACAAAATCACCCTATTGATCGTACCGGGCAAAGACTGGCAGCCGACGGACATCCACTGGCTGCAGGCTCTGGCGCAACAGGGCCATCCCCTGGCCGGACATGGCTGGAGCCACCGCGCGCCCACGCCCCGCTCCCTCTATCACTGGTGTCATCGTTTGTTGCTGTCGCGCACGGCGGCGGAGCATCTGTCCAGAAGCGAAACGGATCTGCGGCAACGGGTGCAGCACTGCTTTGCCTGGTTTCAACAACAGGATCTGCCCACCCCGGATCTTTATGTGCCGCCGGCCTGGGCCAACGGCAACCTGAACTGGCTGCAGTGGCCACAGCGTCCGTTCCGGTTGCTGGAAACACTGCCGGGGGTAATGGATCTTGAACAGGGACTGGAGCAGCGTCTGCCGCTCACCGGTTACGAAGCCGATACCACGTTGCGGGCCTGGTTTCTCAATGCTTACAATCAACACAACCTGTATCAAGCCCGCCATCAGCAGCGGCCCCTGCGCATAGGCCTGCACCCTTATGATCTGCGTTATCCCCTGGCACCCAAGGCCCTGCAGCACATTGCCCAAGTGACCGAATTCCTCTCCTACACCGACCTGTTCCCCCGCCCACTGCCCGCGCTTTGCCTCTGAATCATTGCAGGGGGTGCCGCCGCAGGGTATAACTCTTAGCCAGTTCATAGTGGTTACGCAGAGGTGTTCTATTGTGCAGGGTCAGGGTCTGATCGGCATTGTTGTGTTGTTATTGATCGCATTTATCTGCAGTGAAAACCGCAAAGCCATTCCCTGGAAAACCGTGGCCATGGCCTTGCTGCTGCAATGCTCCCTGGCCATTGTGTTCTTGTATCTGCCCTGGTTTCAGGCGTTACTGCGCGCCATCAATCGTGGCGCACTGGCCATTCAGCAGGCCGCCGAAGCCGGCTCCTCCATGGTGTTCGGCTACCTGGGTGGCGGCCCCCTGCCGTTTGCCGAATCCTATCCCGGTGCCAGTTTTGTGCTGGCCTTCAAAGCCCTGCCCATCGTCATTGTCATGAGTGCACTGAGTGCCCTGTTGTTCTATTGGAAAATTCTGCCCGCCGTCATCCGCGGCGCTGCCTGGTTGTTGCAGCGCAGTATGAATGTCAGTGGCGCGGTGGGGGTCAGTACCGCTGCCAACGTGTTTGTGGGCATGGTGGAAGCCCCCTTGTGTGTCCGCCCCTATATCCAGAACATGACCCGCTCAGAGCTGTTTATTCTGATGAGCGCCGGCATGGCCACCGTGGCGGGAACGGTCATGGTGCTGTACGCCACCCTGCTGGGCAACCTGATCGACAACGCCCTCGGCCATGTGCTGGTGGCGTCACTGGTGAGCGCGCCGGCGGCGATCCTGTTTGCGGTGATGATGATTCCACCTGCGTCCACCACCACAGCGAACCATTCCGCCCCGGTGACCATGCTTTCTCCGGCCCGCAGCAGCATGGACGCCATCACCTACGGCACCGAAGAAGGCCTCAAACTGTTCCTTAACATTCTGGCCCTGTTACTGGTGCTGGTTTCCCTGGTCACGCTGCTCAACAGCGCCCTGAGCCTGCTGCCGGAATTCGCCGGTGGCGCCATCACCTTGCAACGGCTGTTGGGCTGGCTGTTCGCCCCCCTGATGTGGACGCTGGGCCTGCCCTGGGAGGAAGCCATCCGCGGCGGACAACTGATGGGCATGAAAACCGTGTTGAATGAATTCCTGGCCTACCTGGAACTGTCGCAGATGGCCCCCGGCACCTTCTCTGAACGCAGTACCCTGATCCTGATTTACGCCCTGTGCGGCTTCGCCAACTTCGGCAGCCTGGGAATCATGGTGGGGGGATTGAGCGCCATGGCGCCGCAGCGCCGCGGGGACATTCTGCAACTGGGCGCCCGCTCCCTGGTCTCGGGCACCCTGGCCACCTGCCTGACGGGGGCGCTGGTGGGCTTGCTGGTGTAGACGCATTCTGGCCAGAGCTTGCTGCGTGAATTACACTGCAAACATAACAACAAATACAAAGCCAGGGAGCGCACATGAATATTCACTATCGATTGTACGACGTCTTTGCCGAAACCCCGTTTGCCGGCACTCAAATCGCGGTGGTCACCGCCGACGCCACCCTGGACGAACCCTTGAAGATGCAGATCGCCTCGGAGTTCGGCTATGCGGAAACGGTGTTTTACGATCCGACCCGGGGTGACAAGCCGTTTTCGGTCTACAACGAGCAGGGCAAAACCACCTTCGGTGCCCACACCACGCTGGCCGCCGCGCAGCGGGCCTTCGAGCTGGGGCTTGGCCAGCCGGCGCAGGGCTATGCTACCTATACCCTGCGGGATGGTGATCAGTCCGTCGACACCTACCAGGACAGTAACAGCGCAGATGACCGCCTGACACTGTACGCACGGCATTTCGACTTCACCACAGACCGCTTTGTGCCGGAGCTGTCCCGCATCGCCGAAGCCCTTAACATCGACGTCAAACACCTCGCTTATTCCCGCTACAAACCCAGACTGGTCAGCGTGGACAGCCCTGTATTGGTGGTGCCCGTCACCCGCCCGGAGCACATCCTGGGTGCCCGCCTGAACACCGGCCTGTGGTCGACCCTGCTGGCCGAAATCTACGCCCACGCCATGTTACTGGTGGCGCCCGGCTCCATGGACGGCGGCGCGGACTTTCATGGACGGCTGATCACCCCCAAACAGGAGGCAGCGGCCTGCCCGCCCATCGGCTCCGTGATTCCGGAATTTATCGCCTATCTGTGTTGCCAGGAGAACACTGCCAGCGGTACCCATATCGCCAGCATCGAACGCGGCGGCCACAACAGCCGCCGCAGCCTGATACAGGTGGAGTTTGACTTTCGGGGGGGCAACCAGGCGAAGTGCCGGGTCGGGGGCAAGGTCATTCTGATGGCGGAAGGCCGCTTCACCTGACGCCATCAGGATCACTACAACAGGTCCGTCAACAGGACACCAATACCGATGCGCTGATTCTTGTGGTTGTAATCAATCATGCTTTCGCCATAGCCATCAAAATACTGCGCGTAACCCCGCAACCGCCCCCATAGAGGAAAGCTGACGCCCACTTCCACCGCCCCGTTACCTTCCGCAAAGTTGCGACGGAACAGACCGGAAAATTCCACCTTGTCCCAGCGGTAGGCTCCGGTGAGTTCGAAGTGCCCCATGTAATCTTCGATGTCCGGGTTATCATCCCCATCCGGCGGCAGAGGTGTATTCGGGTCGCCGTCGTCTTCCTTGTCGTCTTCCGGGAAGCGATACCAGGGCTGCAACATCAGGGCCCAGTTGTCGGCGTTGTAACCCAGGCTCACATAAGCCCGGTTCCAGCTTCGGCTCAGCAACTGGGAACGGCCGTTGGATTCATGTTCCAATCCCACCCGTCCGACCCAGGTACCCACCGAGTCAATGGGCAACGGCGCCTGATAGAAAATTTCCGGCCGGTAGTTGGTTTCCCGGAACGGCGCGGAAATATCGCCACTGTACACCTGCCAGAAGGATTTGAGGGTGAAGCCAAAATAAATACCATCGTTGGCAGTGAACAGATCGGTATAGCTGAGTGGCACCTTGATGCTGATCTGCAGCTTGGCCTCTTCGTTCTCCACCAGCTCGTCCCCTACCAGCTCATAGGGTTCCTGGTTGGGATCCTTCAGATAGGTGTAGGGCAGAATATAGTTTTGCCGCAACGGTGAAATGATATAGGGATTGGTTTCCGTACGGCGATCGGTGGAATAACGTTGCGGCAGGTGATGACCACTGGCCTGGTCCGCTTTGCATTGTTCGACGATGCTGGCGGCCGATACCGACGGGTCGGCATTGACCCCCCGAATGCCCAGGCACTCCCGATAGTAGCCGTCTACGCTGGTACTGGCACTCTCCAGTTGCTGTTCACAGTGCGTACGGATATCACCGATCGAACGGGATTCCGCATTATTCTGAATCGCATCCGCAACGCAGTCTTCAAGATCCAGCGCATAAGCGGTGCGAAAACCACCCATACCCCACGCCGCAAGCACGAGCGTCAGGGCCGGGATAAGGTTTTTTTGTTTGACAGGTAAGCGCGATGTCATGGTTTATACACAGTCCTCAAAGCAGGCGTTTCGCCAGCATGTTCACTTCCGCCGCCCAGCCGTCCAGCAGCTTTTTCACTTTGTCCACGTCCAACTGCTCTTTATTGTCGCGCAGGCTTTCCGCAACCCCCTGCCGCACACCCTTGGCCACCAGTTCGCCGGTGACGGAGTCCGTCATCATGCCTTCCACGTACACCACGGCCACGGTGTCCCGGGCGCCCAACGCCGTGGAAGCCCCGGCATAGATCAACGCAATGGGCACCACCTCATAGGATTGCAGCCCCTGGATCGGGGTTTCCACACCGGTGATGGCGATCTGAACATGCAGGGTATCCGGGCCCGACTTGTCGGTAATCTCAAACTCCCGCCCCAGCTCCCGTTTCAGGCTCGCGGTCATATAGTCAGAGATTTCATGCAACGTCTCCAGCTTCACCTGATCGCTGGTGCGGGGTGCCGGAAAAAACGACACCGGTTCCACGATCATTTTTTTATACTGCCCCGTCTTCAGCGTAGGGGTGATCCAGCGCATTACATCAGAGCCGTCAGACGCCTCCACTTTCTGCATATCGCTGTAATTACCGAGAAAGCCGGAGTACTGCTTCTCCAACGGCTTGATGGAGGTACAGCCCTGCACTAACAGGACGATGAACAATGAAGCCAATAAACGGTAAACCATCATGGTCGTATCCTCATACCCGTGGCGCATGCTGCCACTATAGATTGAACGTCATGCCCAGCATCAGGCCATTGAATTTCGCGTCGTACTCAAACGCATCTTCCTCGTAATTTTGCACCAACAGGCGATAGCCCAGACTGGCGGACATTGTCTCGCTGAAATGCCAGGTGCCAACACCCAACAGCTGATAGCTCATGTCGGAGTATTCACCGGTACCGGCATCCACCAGGCCATCAACACTGAACTTTTTACCCAGCGGCATGGAGAAGTGACCACCCAGTACAAAGTCCGTCCATTCCAGCTCACCCCGAAAGGTGGTGTCGCCACCCGGGAACGCATCAACAGAGGTGCTGATATCGATGTCCATGTTGACCCGCAACCGGGTGTAACGGGCGCCACCGTAAATATCGACCTTGACGCGATCGTCCAGCACCAGATAACCCACCATAGGCTGATAGATCCACTGACGGTTGGTCAGCTCAATGGCGCCTTTTGCCGACTCGCGACCGAAGGGCCCCTCCACCGACTTGGACTGACCATCACTGAGCTTAAAATAGGAGCCATCAAAGCCGAATATCCACTTACCCTTACGGGCTGAGAACATGGCCATAAAGCCACTGTCCGCTTTGTCGAGGACGTCATCGGCGCTCAATTCCACTTCCGTTTCAATATCACCCACCGAAGTGGTGATGTCCATGTCCGCCGCATTGAAATAAGGGGAGATGGAAAACTGCCATTCTTCCGCCTGGCTGGTGGCCGGCAGGCTGACCAAACCGAAGGCGGTGACGCCCGCTGCCAGTGCAGTTGAAAGGGAATAGCGGTGATTTTTGTTATCGTTTGCGGACATCAGTCTGCTCCATTGTAAAAAAGGTTCCGTGAATAGCGTGGGAAGTGCAGGCAAGATCTGCACTTCCCGGCGGTGCATAACTACATATGTTTTTGAGCGTGAGTGCTTCAGGATTTCGGCGTGTACCAGATCGGCGAAGTGAAGGCACGTTCCTGCAGTGTCATGGTCACATTCGCTGCGGGTTTGACCTTGAACTTCTCTGCATCGTAGGCCGTCCAGCGGGGAGTGGGAATTTCCAGCACCCGGGCGTAATAGAACGCCTGCTGTTTGGGATCGAAGTCCGGGTCCTGCCAAACGGTGATCAGTTCAGGGTCACCAATGGTGTTGGTCCAGCTGGCGTTGGCCAGATCCACCGTGTTACCCACAGCGGGAATTTTGCCATCGGCGCCAGGCTTACGCTGGTCCGCATCACCCCACACTACGTCATAGACTTTTTCGTGCAGCTTGCCCTTTTTATCCATCCAGCCCTTAACGATCTGGACCCGATCCAGGTTGGCACCGATGGGGTCTTTCATGGCCGCCACCAGGAAGTTAGGCGCTTTACCCTCAGGCGCTGCCGTCAGTTCTCCTCCCATGGGAACGCCTTTGGCGTAGCCCACCCGGGCAGGCAGGCGATGATTGGCATCTTCTGCCACAAAATCAAAGCCGCCGAAGAAGCGCACGATCATGCGGGGTCCGGTGGTGCCGTAGGTTTCCTTACGTTCCATGGCGTCGAACAGCGCTTCGCGGGTGTTTTCTGTGGCCCACACCGCAGCGTAACCGGCGGCGGACACTTCCCAGTCCATAATGGTCAGACCGGTTTTGGGGTGATGCATAAAGGCTTTGGTGAGCCGCTCAGGGCTTGGCTCAGCGGGCGTCACCTTGCCGAAGAAGTTATCCTCCTCCGCTGTGGTCATCGCCGTGTGCGAATCCGTGCTGCCCACCAGACCGAATTTATATGGGTTGGCGCCCAGCTTCTCCTGCATCTTGAGGCCGTTTTTATAAGCTTCCCGCGCATACTCATATTGCAGCATGTCTTTGCTTTTTGCGGTGCTCAGGTCCAGGTTGCCCTTGTCCCAGATTTCAAAGTTGGCGAACTCATCATTGGGGGACAGAAACGGATGGGCTTCGCTGGTGCCTTTGGTTTGGGCGACTTCGTACAGAGGCTCCCAACGGGCACGATTCTCGGCGTAGCTTTTATCGATTTTTTTGTCGAAGGCTTCCACCACCGGGAACATGCGGCCATTGGACAGGTTGCCATTGTGGGAGATCGCCAGTACGTCGCCGCCGGTCTTTTCCTCGTAGGCTGCCATCCACTTCCACAGATCCACCGGGTTGTCACTGCCCAGGGGCTTAACGGTGGTGTAGGGTTCCATCTGAATCGCCATGTCACCGCCGTTGCGATAAATCACGTTACGGTGCAGGTTGTTGGCGGCGGTGTTGGAGGTCCACTCATAACCGATGAACGCGGTAAACACGCCGGGGTTGTTGGCTTCCTCAGCGGCCTTGATGGTTTGCTCCCAGGCACTGCGATAGGCTTTGGTGCCCGGCACCGGCATGATGGCTTTGGAGATAGTGCCTTTGCCGAAACTTTGAATGATGTCCAGGGCCGCTTCCATCCCCTTGCCGGAATGGATCATGTCGTACCATTTTTTACCCTGGGGATCAGCCATGATGTCCGGCGTTCCTGCCATCAAGGCGGGGAAGAAACCCATGCCGTCGGAGTGGTCCGCCACCACCAGAAAATCCAGGGGGCGGGAGAGTTTGACCGGCTTGCCCATGGACGAGGTGATTTGCTCACCACGCGCCAGCTTGTACGCATCCCGTGGCGTCAGGCGAGTGCCGGAGGCGCCGGCATCCATCGAGAATGAGGTATGCAGGTGGGTATCACCGAACAACGGTCGATTGGGGAAATTGCGATTGGCATAAGGTGAGTACGGGGGCTGTTCGCTGTATACGTCTTTCAGTCGCTCCGGAGAGGTCTCCCCCACATCCCCGGCCCAGGTTTGGGTGCTGAGCCCGGCAGCGAACACTGCCATGAGTAACTTCCATTGATTCGTTTTCCGTTGCATTGCGTGTCTCCAGTCCAGTGTTAAGCGGTGCTCAGATCAAGCAGGTGTTACAGATTGAGTGAACGTTCGAAAACCCAGAACATGGCCAGGCTTCCGATCAGGTAAGGCGGCAGTCCCACAGACCACCGGGGTAGATCCATTCGAATACGTCGCAGCAGGTAAAAGAGCAGCAATATGGTAGCCACAAAGGCCAACTGCCCGAACTCCACACCCAGGTTGAAACACAGCAACGCCAGGGGGATATGCAGCGGGGGCAACCCCACCTCCGCCAACGCGGCCGCAAAGCCCACGCCATGCAACAGGCCAAACACGAATGCCATCAGCCAGGGCGCCTGCTGGGTCAAACTGCTGTGGCCACGATCTTTACGCAGTGTTTCCAGTGCCACAAACACAATGCTGAGGGCGATGACCGCCTCCACCGGTGCCACTGGCACCTGTATCCAACCCATTACCGATGCGCCCAGAGTGATACTGTGGGCCAGGGTGAACGCGGTGATGGTCTTTACCAGCAACCCGACGCCACGGCACAGCATCAAAAGCCCCAGGACAAACAACAGGTGGTCCAGTCCTAACAGAATGTGTTCTATCCCCAGCCCAAAATAGTCCAGTGCAACGTTCCAGGAAGTAGGCTGCAGTGGAATCTGTGCACTGGGCGCGGAGGGCGTTAATCGTGTCACCCAATGACTGCCATCGGCGAATTGGATGCGCACCAGGGCGTCGGTCAGCGTATTATTCAGCCCGTCAATGCCGATGCGTTGACCGCGCAGATCCGGTGCGATCACCTGCCAGGTTTGGATGGCGGCATTGGGGCTCAATCGGGTGATCACGGGCGTCAGCGGCTGGGCATCAGCCGGCAGGGCTGGCTCGATGGCCAGCTGCATTTCGCCCCGCCCCGGCTTTTTCCACAGCACGTCAAACACACCACTGCCGGATTCCTTCAGCTCCAGATAAGCCGGCCGCACTTCATGGGCCAGCGCCGGGACGCCCCATGCCAGAAGCAAGAGCAGCCACAGACATCGACCTGGCATGGGCCAACCCAGGCTCATGGCGTCACCTGGGACAACTGCACCGGATTCAACCGTGCCTGCAAAGGCTCATCCAGTGCCACATTGTATTTCTGCTTCAACTCGGCAAGGTAACGCTGGGCGGCCCGGCCCTGCTCCTGCTCAAGCCAGGCGGCCAGAACCTGCGGCTGCACCGTCTCAAAGGGTGGCGTGGCAGCGGGCTCCTGTTGCGAGATCAATACCAGGTGGTAGCCATAACCGGAGCGCACCGGCCCTTGCCATTGTCCGGTGGACAGCCCCGCCAGCGCCTGAGAAAACCCCGCGCCGAATACATTGTCAATCACCTGCGGCTCACTGAGCTCGAAGTCTTCAACCAGGAGCGAGCGCTCCCCCAGCGGGGTTTGCGCTGACGTTTTCAACGTGGCCAGTGCCGCCTCGGCCGCCGCGCTGCTGTGAAACAGACGTTGACTGAAAGCTACCCGTGCCGGAGTCTGAAACTGTTGCGCATGCTCCTGATAATACGCCCGCAGTACATCATCACCGGGTTGCGCCAGGCTGATGGTATCCTCCAGCAGGAATTGCATCTTCTGCGCCAGGCGCCGCTGGATGATGATGTCGTCCTGATCCAACCCCAACGCCATCGCCTCCCTGGCCAACAGCACTTCCTGCAGGTAATCGTTCAACAGCGCCTGCTGTTCTTCCAAGGTGGGCACGCGGTTACGCTGGCGCTGCCACAGCGTGCTCAAACGATCAAACTCCTCCAGGCTGACGTTCACCTGCTGCGGGTTTGCCTCCGGGGTCTCATCACCGAGCCACAGTGATCCCGCAAACAATAATCCACCCGCGATCACAAAATGGGTGAGGGGCTCGGCGCACAGCCGCTTGAAAATGGGGGGCACCTGTTTGTCTCCTTACGTGTTTAGCGTGGGGGTTGCGTTCCCCGAATATCGTCCGCCGCCAGAAACGCCTGGTAGGCCGCAGACTGGCGCAGCAGGCTGCGGCCGGTGTCGATGAGCACATCCACCTCCACATCCGTCAGCTCCAGACTGGTGGGCAACGAATTCAAATATTCACTGAGTTTTTCGCGTTTCTCCGATGAGAACTTCACGTCCACCAGGTGAAACTGGGTGGGCAGGCCTGCCGTACTCGCCTGCCGGCGCAGGTCATCCATGGCCTCATGAATCAGCGTCTGGGTTTCTGCCGTAAAGCGACTGATCTGCACAGAGGTCACTGCATCCAACGTGGTGCCCAGGGATGGTTTCTGTGCCGACTGGTCAATGGTCCGTTCCGGATTCACCTCGGCATCCACAAAGATCACCAGCACATGGCTGGGTGCCCGTGCCTGGTTCAGCTCCTGCAACCCCATCACTTCCAAACGTTCCAGCATTGCCCGCAACCCCAGGTTGTCGGATATGCCGCCGTCCACCAGGTGGATGTATGGCCGCTTGTCTTTATCCAGGTAACTGCGCACGTTAGTCAGCAACTGCCGTTCACGCAGATTGTCAGGGGCGTCGCTTTCCAGGACGCTCCACCAGGGGCTCTTACTCACATCGCAATCGCCGCTGCGGTTCTCCAGCACCACACTGGGAAACAGCACCGGCACCGCAGAAGAGGCGGTCACCGCACGGGCCACCTTGAGCTGGCTCAGGTCCGAACAGAGCAAGTCGAAGTATTCTTGAATGAAGGCGATGCGATTGCCCTGACTCAGGTCAGTGGCGTTGATGGAAATCAAAGGCGTCGGCCGCATGTCGGCAAAGGTTTTGCCCTTGAACACCTGGCGATCATAGTAATCGATGGCCATCTCGGTACGGTCGAAGCCGGAGAACATGGATTTGAACCAGTAGGCGGGGTTCAGCAACTTGCGGATCAGGGTGCCCTGTATGCTCTGGCGCAGAAAGTCTTTCTCATAGGTCTCAAAGATCTCATCGCCGAACAAGCCATAGTAGGCCGCGGTGAAACTGCCGCCGGAGACAGAACTGATGTGGTCCACTTCATCCAGCAGGCGACGACGGTTGCCTTCCGCTCCGATCCGGGTGGCAGCCAGCTCCTGTAGCACGCCATAGGAAAGCGCTGCCGCCCGGGTGCCACCCCCGGAAAACGACATATACACTGAAATATCGCCCATGTGTCCAATGTGCGAGATACCCCGGTATCCCGTGCTGGTGTCGATGCTGTCGAGGGCGGCATTTTGTGGTGCATAGATGGAGGCGCACCCATTCATGAACACAACGGACAGCACAACCGGCCACAAGCTGCGACCGGCGTTAAAGCACCTTGAGAACATAGGTCCCCACCCAATTCGTAAAATGTATATGAGCGATGAAAGTCAACGGGCCCCGGCATCCCAACCTGAAGTCACCCATCTTTTGTATTTATCGGCGCAAATCTTATCACTATACTTTACTGCAAAACATCCAAAAACTGCACGAGTGTCTTCTGTGGATCTGAAAGAACTGGATTTCCGCGATGGTGTTATTCGCCACGAAACATGCAATGACCCGGTACAAATGGAGAAACTGGCGGAGCCCTGGATCGCCCAGTATGTGCACGTGGGCAAAGGTCCGTTCAAATCAGAGTTCACCCAGCTGTATGGCTGCCATATGCAAATGAACTGGGTCAATTACGGTTCCAGTACCCATGTCATGGGGCCGATTCCGGCGGGTTGCCTGTGCTTTGGTTTACCGGTAGCCATGCCACACCCGGTGCGTTTCAGCCTGCAGGCCTTTAAAGCGGATGAGTTACTGGTCATGAGCGCCGGGCAGGAAGTGGACATGATCGTGCGGGACCATTTTTCCATGCTGGTGGTGGCCTTCGAACTGAACTGGATCGAGCGCATGCTGCAGGCTCTGCTGGGGGAGCCCGTGTACCGCCGCCACCGCAATTATCGGTTGCAGTTGGGGGGCCAGCAATCCGGCCTCGATCTGGCAGGCGGCATTGTGCACCACATTATGCGCGTGATGAAAGAGCCCTCCCTGCTGCAAACAGCGGGCTTTTCCATGTCCCTGGAACGGTATGCGAGTGAGAACCTGCTGCTGTCGGTCTCTACCGAGCTGCGCCGGGAGAACCGCACCCACAAACGCCAGGTGGCGAAGGCCGCGCGGGAATTTATCTGCAATCATTACGACGAGTTATTTTCCATCGCCGACCTGTGTGAGGCTCTGGGTTGCACAGAGCGCACCCTGCATGCCGGATTTGTGGAATACTACAACACCACGCCCAAGCAATATCTAAAACGGATTCGATACATGGAGGCCCGGCGCCGACTGCTGCGCATTGAACCACACCAACGCATTTTTGATGTGGCGTTAGCCTGCGGCCTGCACCACGAAGGGCGCTTCGCCCGGGAGTACTACCGCTTGTTCGGGGAAATGCCGGCCCAGACCTGTGGCCGCCGTCAGCATGACCAGCAAACCGACTCAGCCGGCAGCAAAGGACTCAGCGACGCCTGATCAAACCGCCCCGCCGAGCCCTGCGGCATCAGAGTTTATCCACCGACATGGCAAGCGCCTTGGAAATGCGGATCACCACTTCGCGGCCCACATATTCCGGTTTGATTTCCACGTCGTCGCGCACTGGCACCATGCGTTTTTCGCCGTCAGGGAACATCAGAATCGCCGTGTGGCTCTTCTGATCCACAGCAGAAATGGTGGCCGTCACCTGCACTGAGCCGGCTGCCAGGCCTGCCGGCTTATCGCCTTCAGGGGCAGTGGCCACGACCGCGCCTGCATCCATGGCATCGGTTTCGGGGTCGCCCGGTTCCTTCACATACACCAGCAGCTCCTCCGCATAGGCCACCCGCACCATATCCCCTTTCTGCACCTGGTCGAGGTTGGCCACTTCAGGCCCTACGGTCAGAGTTTGACGGTTGCCGTCAGCGTCCACCAAGGTCACGCTGCGCTTCTTGTGATTGATGGCCTCCACTTCGGCAGTGAGGGTCATGATTCGAGAGCCGATCCCACCCGGCACACCCGGCTCCACCACAACGGATTCATCCACGTCCACCGTCAGAGGACCGGTATCTTCCGGCGGCTGTGACGCACAACCACCGGCGGCAAGCAGAATCAACAAACTGCTGCCTACGCCTGCCATATTGGATCGATTGATTTTCATACATTGCACTCCTGCTGTTTGGTTAAATTCCCTGCACAATGGTGCCGCGCCTACATGAACCAGGACACGTAAAAGTTCACACCATTAAACTGGTTGTGGTATTTCAATTTGTATTCCGGTGTATCTTCGGATGCATTCAGGCTATTGCCGACGAAGGCAATCCCCACGCCCACGTGATCCAGTACTGCGTACTCCAGCCCCAGCTGCACTTCAGTATAGGAGCCATCCCAATCATCGTAGGTTAGATAAAAACCTTCGGCACTGAGATACCAGTACAGATCGGGATTGACTCGGTAATTGACGCCAATGCCAACGGTGGGGAGTGGCAGGGTCTGGGCCACGTTTCCGCTGTCCTGGGATACCGGATTGCCATTGGAGTCGGTTTCCACGTCCAGATCCACCTGGAAACGGGAAATGTGAAATCCCCCACCCGCACTCAATTCCACCTTTTCATTGTGATAAAAGGACCAGTAGTAACCCAACTTCATCACATCGTAAATGAGCGAGCTTTCCATCTGGCTGCCCGCAGCAATGGTGATCTGTTCCCCATCCGGATTCACCCAGTCCACCGAGCTTTCCAGACGTTTGGAGGATTCGGTATCAATCCGGTACCAGGAAAAACCAATCTTGCCAGTGGGCGACAAACGATAGTAGCCATCCAGTTTCAATACCGTGGTTTCGATATCCAGGCCCAAGGTATCGGTTGGGCTCAGCGCCACGCCAGCCCCCAGATCACTGTCCACCAGGGAGATGGAGGAGTCGGCCCGGAATACATTGTAGCCCCCGAACGAGACATAGAACCGCTCACTCATCGCATAGTCACTGAGGCTGTTTTCAGCACTCGCCCACGGCGTTATCCACAACAGGCTTAACCCCAACAGGGCGATGGCTTTTGAATTCATGTCGGCCTCTCTTGCGTGATCAATCGAACGATTTGGTCATGTCCTACCAGCTGTATGGTTTCCCGCAGCAGGGTGAACAGGCTGATCAGCACGACCAACCACATCTGCACCACGGCGAAGTGTTGCCAGGAAACCCACTCCGAGGCCAATTCTACCGCAAATGTGTCCGTACCGGGCCGCAAAAAAACACTCGCCAGCTTTTCCAGCATATGGAACAGCAATGTGACCAGGTAGAACAGGCCGGTGCGCCAGATGATGTTATGCCAGATAATGCGGTCAAAATGACGGGCGATGGAAAGGCTGTCCACCACCAGAATCGCCTTGGCCACCAGCAATGCAGCCACAGTGGCCGTGGACGCCTTGGCCACGGTCAATCCATTGGCATCCATCACCATGGCCTCGGTGATGGCAATCATATGAAACGTCACCAGAAAAAACACCGCAGCCGGCAGCATTTTTTTGAATTCGTGGCCCAGCCATGTCAGCGCCTGCTTCATCCAGGGGTATACCAGATGGCGGATGTATAAGCCCGCTCCTGAATGGTCAAACGGGCGTTTTCCGGCGCCTTCACGCCAAAACGCTTCTGGTCATAGGCGGTCCAACGGGGGGTTGGAATTTCGATGACCCGGACATAGTAGAACGCCCGCAGCTTGGGATCGAAATCCGGGTCCTGCCAAACCTGGATCAGCTCCGGCGCACCGATGGTGTTGGTCCAGGTGGCGTTTTCCAGGTCCACCGTACTGCCCACCGGCGGCAGCTTGCCGTCACTGCCGGGTGTGCGCTGATCGCTCCAGGCCACGTCATAGACTTTTTCCTGCAACTCACCCTTGCCATCCAGCCAGCCTTTTACAATCTGAATGCGATCCAGGTTGGCGCCGATGGGGTCACGCAGGGCCGCCACCAGGAAAGACGGCGCGGTATCCTGCGGAGCGTTCTGCAGGTCTCCGCCCATGGGAACCCCTTTTACGTAACCCACGTCCGCAGGATTGCGGGTGTTGGCATCCGCCGCTACAAAATCCCAGCCACCAAAGAACCGCACCACCATACGCGGTCCGGTGGTTACGTAGGTTTCCTTGCGCTCCATGGCATCCCACAGTGCTGCCCGGGTATTCTCCTCGGCCCACACGGCGGTGTAACTGGCGGCGCCCACTTCCCAGTCATACACCACCACGCCGGTTTTCTTGTTATTCACGAACAGGCCTTTGATGCGTTCCGGGCTCGGCTCCTGGGGCGTGGTTTTACCAAAAAAGTTTTCCTCCTCCATCGCCGTCAGGCCGGTGTGAGCATCACTGCCCCCCGCCATACCGAACTTATAGGGGTTGGTGCCGTATTTTTCTTCCAGCTTCAGACCGTTCTTCAGGGCGCTGCGCACATATTCTCCGGCCAGCATGTCTTTGGTTTTGGGCACACTGCCATCCAGGTTGGTCTTGTCCCAGGTTTCAAAATCCGCAAACTCATCGTTGGGGGAAAGGTAAGGATGGGATTCACCATCGCCTTTGGTTTGGGCGGCTTCATACAGCCGCTCCCATTTTGCCCGCTGCTGCACATACTCTTTGTTGAGGCGCTTGCCGAAGGCTTTCTCCACCGGGAACATCATCCCGTTACTCAGATTGCCGTTGTGGGGAATGGCCAACACCCGGCCGCCGGTTTTGTCCTCATAGTTCTGCATCCATTTCCACAGGTCCACCGGATTATCGCTGCCCGCCGGTGGATACACGGTAAAGGGCTCCACCTGGCTGGCCTTGTCGCCGTTATCGCGAAAGATCACATTGCGGTGCAGGTTGTTGCCTTTCACCAGGGAGGTCCATTCGTAACCGATAAACGCAGTAAAGCGGCCGGGCTCGTTGTAGGCCTCAGCCGCTGCAATGGTTTCCTGCCAAGCGGCCTTGTAGGGTGCAGTACCTGGCGAGTACATCAATGCCTTGGGAAAAGTACCCTGGGAAAAACGCCCGATCAAATCCATGGCCGCCGCCGGCCCCTGCCCGTTCTGGATCATCTGGTACCATTTTTTGCCGACGGGGTCCGCCAGAATGTTCGGCTTTCCGGCATACAGATCCGGGAACATGCCCATGTTGTCGGAATGGTCCGATACCACCAGAAAATCCAGTGGCCGCGCCAGCTTTGCAGGCTGGCCGGAGGATGCCATCACCTGCTCACCACGGGCAAAACGATAGGCATCCCGGGGCGTGAGTTTTGCGCCAAAGGCACCGGCATCCATGGAAAACCCGGTATGCAGGTGGGTGTCGCCAAAATAGGGGCGGGTGGGAAAACTGCGATTGACGTACGGGGAGTACGACTTGCCGCCGTGGACTTTCTCGGCGGTTTTCTGATCCAGTGCTCCGGCGTCCATACCGCCATAGCTCACATTGGCCAGCAGACCGGTCAGGCCGATCAGTGTCAGGTGTCGAAAACGTTTCACGATAAAACTCCTTTTCAGGTTCAGTGGATTGCCCGTGCATTCAAATTTGCTTTGCGGGCCGCTGCGGCAGGAACGGGCGGTGATGCCTCGCCCCCAGCGGTTCCGCCACAAGCCCGTCATCCCCAAAAACTCAATGTTCGCTCAATGGTCCAGAATGCGGCCATGGAGCCAATGCCATACGCGGCCAAGTGCCTGGGCCACCGCTGCGTTGCCCCGCCCATCATCACTTTAACCAACCAGGCCAAAACCAATATGACAGCCACAAACAACAGCTGACCTGCCTCCACCCCCAGATTGAAGAACAACAGGGCCGCCGGCACATCCCCCGGCGGCAATCCGATTTCCCCCAGTGCCGCTGCAAAACCGAGGCCATGCAACAGCCCGAAGCTGAACGCCACCATCCAGGGCCAGCGGGCTGTGGAGCTGGGCACGCCTCGCTGGGAGCGCACTACCTCCGCCGCCACAAACAAGATACTCAGGGCAATGCAGGCTTCCACTGGCGGCACCGGGACCCGCACCAGCGCCAACGCCGCCAGGCTCAGGGTAATGCTGTGTGCAAGCGTAAACGCGGTGATGGTCCACACCAGTTTGCGGAGATCCGTGACCAGCATCACCAACACCAGCACAAACAGCAGGTGATCCAGGCCACCCAAAATGTGTTCCACCCCAAGCTGGAAATACGCGACGATCACCTCCCGTAATCCGCCCGCCACTCCCACGCTGTAATGAGGTGCATCCGGGGTCAGGCGGTGCACAGTACTCGCCCCATCCAGGTATTCCACCCGCACCAACACTTCGGCTGAGGATGCCACCAACCCCTCGATCTTCACCGCCAGACCCGCCAGGCCACCGTCTCGTGGCAGGGTCCAACGCTGCAAGTGGGCATCGCCGATAAAGCCGTCCATCACATCCGCCCGGGGTTCGGCTTGCCCGTCGAGCAGCACATTCAGCGCCAGCCTCTGATTGCCCCCCTGCGCCGGCACTTTCCACAACACCTCGATGACTGCGGGGCTGATTTCAGTCAGCTGAAGATAGGCGGGGCGCAGATCATCGCCCTGGACCCGGGTGACTGCAAACAACATAACCGTCAGCAGCAGAAACAGGCGCATGCTAAATCCTGCCTTCTGCGTGGGTTTCCACCACAATGCTGTAGCCCGACTTCAGGCGCTCAATCATGGCGGACTTTACTTCCTGGTTCTTGTGGTTACGCCATTCCCGCTCTACCGTCGGCCGGATCTCGGCCAGTCTTGGTAAGCGCGGCGCTTGCCTGGCCAGCAACTTCACCAGATGAACACCATATTCGGACTGAATCGGCGCGCTCCACTGGTCAATCGCCAATGACTCCAGCTGCGCGCTGAAGCCGTCGCCAAACCAACTGTCGATATCGTATGCCGGGCTCAGGGCGACGAAGCCGGGGAGCAAGGTGGCATCCCCTGTCACCGGCTGGTTTGCCCGTAATGCCTGTTCAGCGGCCTGGATGCGCGTTGCCAGCTGCGGCTCCTGCCCTTTGAAAAACACCTGTTCGAAGCTGAACTGGCTCCCGCTTTGAAATTTATCCGGATGCTGCTGCAGGTATGCGCTCAACTCGGCATCCGTGGCTTCATAAAAGCGGGCCGCTTCGGTGGTGAGAAATTCCATTTTCTGGCGCAGTCGGCGCCGGATCACCCGGTCATCTGCGTCCAGACCCAGGGCTAACGCCTGCCGGTAAAAAATTTCCTCCACGATGAAGTCGTCGATCAGCTGCTGCAATTCATCCGCACTGGGGGGGCGTTGCCAGGACTTTTCGAACTGCGCCGCAAGCTGGTCGATGCGACCCTGGTCCACACGAATTTCACCCGTCGGTGAGGCTGCATCCGGATTCACCCACCCATAGAGCCCGAAGAGCACAGCCCCTATCAGCAGAAAGTGCAGGATGGGTTCCCTGAAAATAGGATGCACAGAAAGCGGATGCACGTGGTTCTCCTGTCTTGCAATGAAACAGAGTCTTGAACAGCATTGGCCCCTTGAATCAGATGGGCATTAATTTGGGCTTCGGCTACAGGTATACAACGGCAAGCACTGACGGATTCACCCTTCCGCTCAGGACTCACTGCGCCGGCTAACAAGGTGGCGACAACAGGACGCATCACTAAGAATTATTTTCATTTGGATAGTAATGCGGTCTGCTCCATATGTAAACACAACCCCAACCTCTTCTGGAGATCACATTCATAACATGGAATGATGGCATTCCTGTTGACGCCACTCATGGAAAGACGTATTTCAACAACGCTCCATCTATTCAAGGATCTACTCATGCACAATAACTCAGCGCTGTTCTATCTCTACCTTTGCATCGGGCTGTGTGCCCTTGTGCTCACCTGGGTACACATTCCCAGCTACATGGGTGGCGGCATCCTCGACGCCAACATCCAATTCTGGAAAGACGCGCTGGTGAACGCCAATCCGGCCAGCACCTTTCTGGCGGTCGACATTCTGTTCCTGGCCTTGGCAGTGGAAATCTGGATGGTGCTGGAAAGCCGCCGCCTGGGGATACGCTATGTGTGGGGCTACATTGCCATCGCCACCTTCATCGGAATCAGCTTTGCTGTCCCGGTGTTTCTGGCCATGCGGGAAAAGCACCTCTCCGCCGAGCGCCGCAATACAGAGGTCACCTTGAAGGCGTATGATATTGCCATTCTGGTGTTGCTCGGGGTGGTGACCCTGGGCACCGGGGTATGGCTCTATCTCAAATAAGGAATTGCAATGACAGTGTTCGTGGATTCCGCCCTGGAGGCGGTAAAAAATATTCGCTCCGGACAACGGATCTGGGTGCACTCCATGGCCGCGACCCCCTGGGTGTTACTGGATGCCCTGGCAGAACATGCCCTGCAGCACCGCAACATTGAACTCTACCAACTGCACCTGGAACACGCAGAGGGCCTGGCCAAAGCCGTGGATGGCGGCCACCTGGCACCCAAGGCCTATTTCGCCAGCCAGTACAACCGACAGCTGATCCAGGAAGGCAAAGCAGACTACATTCCCATTTCCCTGTCAGAGATTCCACGACTGTTCCGCCGCCGCGAACAACCGATTGATGTGGCCCTGGTGCAGGTTGCCCCACCGGACCGCCACGGCATCTGCTCCCTCGGCATTTCCGTGGAAGCCACCCGCGCTGCCTGCGAAGTGGCCAGCACGGTGATTGCCCACATCAACCCAAGCATGCCCCGCACCCATGGGGATGCGTTCATTCACCTGAACCAGATCAACATCGCCTATGAACAGGACCTGCCCATGCCGGAGCACAGCCCATCAGTGCTGAGCGAGGTTAACCGCCGCATCGGGCAGCAGGTCTCCACACTGATTGATGATGGCGACTGCCTGCAGATGGGTATTGGCGATATTCCCGACGCCACCCTGGCCTGCCTGCGACAACACGAACACCTGGGCATTCACACGGAAATGTTTTCCGATGGCGTGGTTCCCCTGTGCGAAAGCGGCGTGATTGATAACAGCCGCAAACGCAAGCACCCGGGCAAACTGGTGACGGGGTTCGTGATGGGCAGCAAGCAACTCTACGACTTTGTGGATGACAATTCCGAAGTGGCGTTCCTGGATATTGAATACATCAACAGCATCGAGACCATCTGCGGCAATCCCAACATGGTCAGCATCAACAGCGCCCTGCAGGTGGATCTTTCCGGTCAGATCTGCGCAGACTCCCTGGGCACCCACATTTATTCCGGTGTGGGCGGGCAATTGGATTTTGTCATGGGCGCCAGCTTGTCCGAGCATGGCCGCTCCATCATCGCCTTCCCCTCCACCGCCGGCGGCGGCAAATACTCCCGCATCGTGCCAGTGCTGGAGCTGGGCTCCGGGGTGGTGACACCCCGGGGCAGCGTCCACCATGTGGTGACGGAATACGGCATCGCCAACCTGCGCGGCAAAAGCCTGCGGGAACGCACCCGGGCCCTGATCGGCATCGCCCATCCGGATTTTCGGGAACAACTGGCCCGGCAGGCCTTCGAGTTTTGGCGTATCCGCCTGCCATGAATTGGGTTAAGGTGAGTCCCTTGGAACGTATTTTTAAAAGCCCATAGGAGAACAAAAGATGAACACCTTAACAAGCAACGCGCTGAAGATCATGACCGTGGCATTGATTGCGGCACTGGCCCAGGGTTGCACCATCTACTGGAGTGGAATGGTGGACAACAAAAGTGGGAAGAATATTACCGTGACCGGGAAAGGCCCGGATGAGACCACCTGGAAGGTCAACGCCGACGAGACCGTAAAAATCACCTGGAAATATAAATGCCTTGAAGTCACCGAAGGGGGCACGTCCTACTACTTTGATGCGCAGAACGTGCCCAAGGCCGCCCAGAAAATGTCGGGGGTCACCTACACCGTTTACACCGCCTATCGGGATCACCAGATGTTCTATGTAATGGAAGGCGGCAATCCTCAGCCTCTGCCCACTCTGGAAAGCTGCCCCGCCCAATAACATCATAACGGGGCAACTGAAGCGGGTGGCGGTTACAGAATCACGCCGCCCACTTCCACCACTTTCAGAGTGTTGGTGCCACCGTTGACGTTAACAAAATCGCCCTTGGTGAGAATCACTTTGTCACCGGCCGTCACCACCCCCTGCTCCAGCAACACATCCACCGCTTTCTGATTCACTTCCACCGGCGGCACCGTGGCGCTGTCAAAGTTGACCGTCTGAATTCCGCGATACACTGTCAGGCGGCGTTGGCAGGCCGCATGGGGAGTGAAGGCCACGATGGGCAGGCCGGAACGAATCCGCGACATCATGATGGGCGTGGAGCCGGTTTCCGTCATGGCGATGATGGCTTTCACCCCCGGCAACCGATTGGCCACATACATGGCCGCGGTGGCAATGGATTCATCGATGCGGTCCGGCACGTGATCATCCCGCCGCCACTGATCGCGCATCTGATGGGAACGTTCCGCCCCCAGGATGATGCGGTTCATGGCCTGCACGGTGGCCAGTGGAAATTGTCCGGTGGCGGTTTCGGCTGACAGCATCACCGCATCAGTACCATCCAACACCGCGTTGGCCACATCCGAAACTTCCGCCCGGGTCGGTTGTGGATTGCTGATCATGGATTCCATCATCTGGGTGGCGGTGATGACAAAGCGGTTCAATTGCCGGGCACGGAACGTGATGTGCTTTTGCACGCCCACCAACTCGGCGTCACCGATTTCCACCGCCAGATCACCCCGCGCCACCATCACACCATCGGACGCCAGAATAATGTCATCCAGGGTGGCATCTTCTGCCACCGCTTCGGCCCGCTCGATCTTGGCCACCAGTCCACCGCAACCGCCGGCTTGCCGGTAGAGTTCACGGGCTTCATGCACATCGGCGGCATCCCGCGGAAACGAAATGGCAACATAATCCACATCCATAGCGGCTGCCGTCACGATGTCAGCGCGATCCTTGTCCGTGAGCGCCTTGGCGGTGAGTCCGCCACCCTTGCGGTTGACGCCTTTTTTATCACTGAGCACACCACCCAGTACCACCCGGCAATGCACCGCAGGGCCTGCCACCTTTTCCACCGCCAGCTCAATCAGGCCGTCATTGAGCAGCAGGGTGTCACCGGCCTCGCAATCATTGGGCAGTTCCTTGTAGGCAAGCCCCACCGCCTGCTGATCACCGGCGCTTTCATCCATGGCCGCATCCAGAATAAAGGCATCGCCTTTGTGCAGCGTGATCTCACCGCTTTTGAAACGGGCGATGCGGATCTTCGGCCCTTGCAGATCCACCAGGATGGCCACACACGTGTCCAGCTGGGCCGCCACCTTACGAATGCGCTCGCCGACGGCCTGATGATGATCTGCGCTGCCATGGGAAAAATTCAGCCTGAATACATTAACACCCGCTTCGATCAGGGCTTTGAGCATGACTTCGCTATCGCAGGCGGGCCCCACGGTAGCCACAATTTTGGTACGACGCACCTTTATTCCCCCTAGGCATGGTTGTCCGGAGCATAACGCCATCAAGGTGACAGCATTTTGGCAGGAACCACTAATTTATCGTAATCGGCCCCATTTAGAAAACCCAATGTTATAACAGCCTGTTTCAGGGAGGCGTTGTGCTCGTGCGCCCATTTTGCCGCGGCGGCGGCGTTGTCGTAACCAATGTGCGGCGTGAGTGCGGTCACCAGCATCAGCGATTGCTCCAGATACGTGTCCAACTGATCGGCGTTGGCGTCAATGCCCTGCAGACAGTATT
Source organism: Ketobacter sp. (assembly GCF_003671495.1). Lineage (GTDB taxonomy): Bacteria > Pseudomonadota > Gammaproteobacteria > Pseudomonadales > Ketobacteraceae > Ketobacter. Next base: position 31,077 of record NZ_RCHN01000037.1, read on the forward strand.
GATTGAAGCTGACCATGGCATCGCTGAGCAGCCCCATGGATTCCCACAGGGTGTGCAGCAGCAGAGGTTTGTACACATTGAGTTCAAACTGACCCTGACTGTTGGCCATGGTGATCACGCTGTCATTACCCATCACCCGCAGGCACACCATGGTCAGCGCTTCAATCTGGGTGGGGTTCACTTTGCCGGGCATGATGGAGCTGCCGGGCTCATTGGCAGGCAGTGTGATTTCCCCCAGGCCACAACGCGGCCCGCTGCTCATCAAGCGCAGATCCGCCGCCATTTTATAGAGCACGGTGGCCAGTAACTTGATGCGCCCATGCAGATCCACCAGGGCATCGTGACTGGCCAGCATGGAGAACGGATTAGGCGCCACGCTGTACCCGATGCCGGTAAGTTCCACCAGGTGGCGCACCACCGTTGCGGCCCAACGGGGATGGGTATTCAGGCCGGTGCCCACGGCACTGCCGCCGATGGCCAGCACCTGCAACGAGGCCTGCACCGCCTCCAGTTGCGCCTGGGCGTAATGGAGTTGATGGTAATAACCACTGAATTCCTGACCCAGAGTAACCGGGGTGGCATCCATCATATGGGTACGCCCGCTTTTGATCCGGTGTTGGAATTGCTGTTGCTTCTGCTGCACGGTGTGCAGCACTTGCGTCAGCGCCGGTGCCAGTTGCGTCAACCATGCCTGTACCAGGGTAAGATGCATGGCAGTGGGAAAGGTGTCATTGGAAGACTGGGAAAGATTCACATGATCGTTGGGATGTACCGGCGCCCGCTGCCCCCGGGGTTGACCAGCCAATTCATTGGCCCGGTTGGCTATCACCTCGTTCAGGTTCATGTTGGTCTGGGTGCCGCTGCCGGTCTGCCACACCGCCAGGGGGAACTGATCAGCGTGCTCCCCTGCGATGATTTCATCACAGGCCTGCTCGATGAGCAGACCCAGATCCTGTGCCAGTTTTTCCAATTCCACGTTGGCCCGGGCCGCCGCTTTCTTCAGCAGCGCATACTGCCGGATGAACAGCGGCGGAAAGCGGTCATCGCCAATCTGGAAATGGGTCAGGGCTCTTTGCGTCTGGGCACCCCACAGGGCCTGTACCGGCACCTGCACCGTCCCCATGGCATCGGCTTCGGTTCGCCATTCCATCTCATTTCACCCGACTAACTGTTGCAATACGAAATGCAGAATACCCCCACTCATGAAGTACTGGAACTCATCGTCCGTATCCAGGCGACAATTCAGTTCGCAGCACTCACGACGGCCATCCTTGCGGGTAACGGTCATGGTGATGGTTTGGGGCGCGGAACCACTGTGTGCCATTGCACTGATGCCCTCAAGGTCGATCTGCTCAGTGCCATCCAACTGCAGAGTGGTGCGGTTAACCCCCTCAGGAAATTCCAGCGGCAACACCCCCATCCCCACCAGGTTGGAGCGGTGAATGCGTTCAAAACTTTCCGCAATCACCGCCTTTACGCCCAGCAAGCGGGTGCCTTTCGCCGCCCAGTCCCGGCTCGAACCGGTGCCATATTCCCGCCCGGCGATCACCACCAGGGGCACCCCGCTCTGCTGATATTCCATGGCAGCGTCGTAAATGGACAGTTCTGTGGCGTAGCGCTCGGATGCTTCCAGCTGCATCCGGGTGACACCGCCTTCCACCCCAGGGCACATTTCGTTTTTGATGCGCACATTGGCGAAGGTGCCCCGCATCATGACTTCGTGATTGCCACGGCGGGAGCCATAGGAATTGAATTCCGCTTTGGTCACACCGTGCTGCAACAGGTAACGGCCGGCAGGGCTGGCCTCGGCAATGCTGCCCGCCGGTGAAATATGATCCGTGGTGATACTGTCACCCAGCAGGGCCAGTATTCGTGCGGCATGGATGTCCGCCACCTCGTGCTGTTGGTCTGCAGCAAAAAACGGTGGATTCTGTATGTAGGTGGAGCTGTCCTGCCAGGGATAGGTTTTACTGGGTTCCGCCTTGATGGACTGCCACTGGGCATCACCGCTGAATACATCCGCATACTGCTCCCGGAACATGGCATCGGATACATTGGCCATGGCCTGCTGGATTTCGGCATTGCTGGGCCAGATGTCCCGCAGATAAATTTTTTCACCCTGGGCGTTCTCGCCCACCGGGTCCTGCTCCAGGTTCAACAACGTGGTGCCGGCCAGTGCCATCACCACCACCAGCGGCGGCGATGCCAACCAGTTGCCGCGCACCCGGGGGTGGATGCGGCCCTCAAAATTGCGGTTACCGGACAACACCGAGCACACCGTAAGCTGGCCCGCCTCGATGGCCGCTTCGATGGGGTCCGGCAGGGGGCCGGAGTTGCCGATGCAGGTGGTGCAGCCGTAGCCCACCAGATTGAACCCCAGCTGATCCAGCGCCGACTGCAAGCCCGCTTTGGCCAGGTATTCAGTCACAACTTTGGAGCCCGGCGCCAATGATGTCTTGACCCAGGGTTTGCGCACCAGACCTTTGGCCAGGGCCTTTTGCGCCACCAGCCCTGCCGCCAGCATCACCGCCGGATTGGAGGTGTTGGTGCAGGAGGTGATGGCGGCAATCACCACATCCCCGTCCCCCAGTGTGTAGTCGCTTCCGGGCACGGCCACCCGATTGGGTTGCATACGGCCGGACAGATTGATCATATCCGACACCGCTTTGCCCAGTTGTGGCAGGGGAACACGATCCTGCGGGCGCTTGGGGCCGGCAACACTGGGCACCACTCCGCTCATATCCAGCGTCAGGTTGCTGCTGTACACACGGGGGTGGCGCTCATCCCGCCACAGCCCCTGTGCCTGGCAGTATTCCGCCACCAGCTGCACCTGATGTTCACTGCGTCCGGACAAACGCAGGTAACGCAGGGTTTCATCGTCCACCGGGAAAAACCCGCAGGTGGCCCCATATTCCGGCGCCATGTTGGCAATGGTGGCACGGTCCGCCAACGGCAGTTGATCCAGCCCGGTGCCATAGAACTCCACAAATTTCCCAACCACACCGTGCTGCCGCAGCATTTGCACCACGGTGAGTACCAGGTCGGTGGCGGTCACACCGTCACGCAGTGCACCTGTCAACTCAAACCCCACCACTTCCGGGATCAGCATTGACACCGGCTGGCCCAACATGGCGGCTTCCGCCTCGATTCCGCCCACGCCCCAGCCCAGCACGCCCAGGCCGTTGACCATGGTGGTGTGACTGTCGGTGCCCACCAACGTATCCGGGTAAACAAACGGCTCGCCGTCAACCTCCTGGGTCCAGGCCACCTTGGCCAGGTATTCCAGGTTCACCTGATGGCAGATGCCGGTACCCGGCGGCACCACACGAAAATTATTGAAGGCGCTCTGCCCCCAGCGCAGAAACTGGTAGCGCTCCTGATTGCGCTCCATTTCAATGGCAACGTTATCCTGATAGGCGGACGCATCGGCGAACCGATCCACCATCACCGAGTGGTCGATGACCAGGTCCACCTGACTGAGTGGATTGATCAGCGCCGGGTCCTTGCCGGCTTTGGCTACGGCATCGCGCATGGCCGCCAAATCCACCACCGCTGGCACACCGGTAAAATCCTGCATCAATACCCGGGCCGGTCGATAGGCGATTTCCTGACGGGAACTGCGGGTTTGCGGCCAGGCCAGGAGGGCTTCAATGTGCAGCGGAGTGACAGAACGCCCGTCTTCATTACGCAACAGGTTTTCCAATAGCACCTTGAGCGAGTAAGGCAGTTGGGCGACGGATTCGTGTCCGTTCTGTTGCAATTTGCTGAGGTTGAAAAAGTGGTAGGTGTGGTCGTCAACCTGAAGTTGATCGCGGGTATGGAACGAGTCGTTCACGGTGGCGGACATAGAAACCCTCCTTTGCCAAGCAGACGGTTACGCAATTGCAGCTGTTAGACAGCAAACCCGGTAACGGGTTTCTGCGAGCGGGTGACTAGGTCTTTTTCATGGTGAAGGTTGCGAGCGGGGATGTCAAACCAGAGGCAGGCTTCTGCACATCCGCCCCGGCAAGACGTTGGCACCTTCATTATTCGCCGGTCATTCGCCGGTTCGGTCATGAAGGTGCCCGCCAGAGCCTTCGGCAGGCCCGAGATTACCGCGCCAGGCTGGAAACCGGCGTAAAAGTCGTATCCGCCCGGGTGGCTTTGATGCGTGCAGTGAACTCCTCCGCAGCGGCCTTCTCACCCAGTTTCACCAACAGTTGATTGGCGCCCGGGATGGACTTGCGCAACAACTCGGAGCCCACCCGCAACGGCACCTGCGCCGGCCAGAAGTATTTGGCCCAACGCACCTTGGGCAGACCCAGGCGATCCCCTGCCACATCCCCCAGCACATAGCGGGTATAGCCCGCCCGCAGGGTCTGCTCCAGATCACCCAGTCGTTGCAGCAGCGGGCCTTCACCGTCCAGGGTCGGCGGCGCGCTGGCCAGAGATTGCCCCAGGCGCAGGGAATCTTCATCCGGTTCGCACACGGTGGCCATCACATGGTACAGCGCGCGCATGGAATCCGCTTCGTTGGCCGGCAGCACCCGCTCTTCCACCCCCATCAGGTAACCCACATAACGCCACAGGTGAATCACTGCCTCCCGCTCCCGCTTGCTGAACAGAAAGCCCATGGCCCGCAGGCCGGTAAGAAAGATCGAGGAAAACTCCAGGATGGTGGCCATGCTGTCCCACTGGTTCAGGGGGTGGCCCCACTCGCTGTTCCACTTGCCGGACTCCAACAGCATGCGACGTACCTGGGCATGCATCAGCCGCACCCGCACCGCGCTTTTGAAGCCTTCCTGATCCCGTTCCAGGCCGCCGACAGTGGTCACGTCCATCCAGAATTTGCCGGTCTCCACCAAACGGCGGGGCGTCATGCGATCCAGCTGACCGGTGAACACCAGAGGCTTGGCGGCGGCACCGCCCAGATAGCCGCCCATCAACGCCAGGTTGCGCAACACCAGTTCGCCAAAGGGGCCAACCCGCCGGGAGACCTCACAGCCCAGTTTGAGTTTGTCCCGGTCCAGCCAGATGGGCTCATCGTCCACCTGGGCAAACAGGTCGATCAGGGGCTGGGGTGGATTGTCCACACTGTCGATACCCTGCTCCAGGGCCTGGTCCACCAGCTTGCGGCCCTGACCGGTGGGCAGGTCTTTGTACATCTGCACCACGGCATCCGCCAGGGCATCCCCCATCAGCATGTGACGCTCGATATCCTGCATTTGCGCGGTGGTGGGATGAGGGTCGCTGCCGTACATCAGGCGGAACAGGCGCCGCACAGGCTTGAGTCTGGATCGATTGGGGTCACCCATACGGGAGACGTAACGGATGTGGTGGCTGGCACTCATGTTCATGGAATTTCCCTCGCACAGGTATTGCCGATGAAAAGGGTGCCTTCGGTGTGTAAATTTTATTGTGACGTATCGGCGTTCACGCAAGGCACCGCAAAAGAAAGGCGGGTCCGGCCGCAACCAGAACCCGCCAGTTCTATCGAGCTTAGCAAGGGATCAGCTTCGAAACAAGATGTATACTTTGGCTCGAACTTAGTTTACTTGACGTTCCCGGCCTTCCCAGTAGGGCTTGCGCAGCTCCCGCTTCAGCAGCTTGCCGGAGGGGTTGCGGGGCAGCACGTCCATGAAATCCACGGACTTGGGCACCTTGTATCCAGCAATTTTCTGTTTGGCGAAGGCAATGATCTCATCCTGGGTCGCCTGGGCACCGGGCTTCAGCACCACACAGGCTTTCACCGCCTCACCCCACTTGTCGTCCGGCACACCGATCACCGCCACGTCAGCGATGGCGTCCATGCCGAACAGGGCGCTTTCCACTTCGGCGGGGTACACGTTCTCACCACCGGACACCACCATGTCCTTGATGCGGTCCTGCACGTAAACGTAGCCGTCTTCATCCTTGTACCCGGCGTCACCGGTGTGCACCCAGCCATTGATGAGGGTGGACTCAGTGGCATCCGGACGTTTCCAGTAGCCGATCATATTGGACGGAGACTTGATGCAGATCTCGCCGATGGTACCGGTGGGCACCGGGTTGCCGTCGTTGTCCTTGATTTCCACTTCGATCCCGGGGCGGGTTTTGCCGGCAGAACGCATGCGCGGGTTGCCGTTGGGATCGTGATCTTCCGCCGGCAGGTAAGTGCCATAGCCGATGGTTTCGGTCATGCCGTAGAGTTGGATAAAGCCGCACTGGAACACATCCATGGCTTTTTTCAGCAATGGCAGGGGGATTGGCGAGGCACCGTAGACCATGTACTTCAGGGTGGAGAAATCCGTGTCTTTGCAGGTGGGGTCTGCCAGCACGAACTGCATGGCCGCCGGCACGATGAACATCTTGCTGATGCCAAAGTCGCGGATCGCCTGCAGGCAGCCGGCCGGGGTGAATTCACTCAGCACCACATTCTTGGCACCGGCATAAAGACCGATCAGCGCCCAACCAGTGCCGCCAATGTGGAAGTTGGGCATGGCATTCAGGCTGACGTCTTCTGCAGTCCAGGTGGTCCACTCTTCTTCCGGCTCGCCGGATTCCGCCTGTACCCGGTTGAGGGCGTAGAACGCATGGTGGGACACCATCACGCCTTTGGGGTGGCCGGTGGTGCCACTGGTGTACATCTGCACCGCCACATCGTCAGGCTTCACTTCCACGTCGGGGTCTGCATCGGATTGCGCATCACGCCATTGGGGGAAACAGGGGTACTGATCGTCGCTGTCTTCCAGCAGGATAACCTGTTTGATATGCCCCAGCTCACCCTTGATGGCTTCGTACATGGGCAGGAATTCACGCTCCAGGAACAAGACCGGGGCTTCGGCGTCGTTGAGAATATAGGCCACTTCCGGTGGCGCCAGGCGCCAGTTGATGCCCACCACCACCATGTCCGCCTTGGCGGCGCCGATCAGCAGTTCATAGTACCAGTCGGAGTTTTTGCCCATCACCGCAACGCGGGACTGGGGCGCAATGTCCGCAGCCAGCAGGCCGTTGGCAATCTGGTTGGTGTTCAGGTTGTAGGTGCGATAATCGGTTACCCGATCCTTGAACACAAAGGCCGTGGCATCCGGGCGATGCTGGCCGTGATAGCGAGCGATGTCTCCCAGGTTATTGATTTCCGGGTAGTATGGCATGTTGGGTTCCCTCTAAAATGGCGCCGGCGGGCAATCCCCCGCGGCACAACAAGTGTCGTTATGACGCGCCCATGACGCGATAGTCAGAGCCTAATCAGGCTGGGGGGGCAAATCAATGTCCAAAACGCTCAGCTTGGCCGAGCGAAAATGTGCGCCAGCAGCTTACAACAGCCCCGCCAGGTGGGTGAGGAAGAATCCATACATCTGTTCCACCCGGCTACGGGCTTTGGCCACTTGATCGGCACTGAAATCCTCCGGCACGCTGAACGTCGCACTCCAGATCACCTCGCAACGCTCTGCGTCTGCGCTGGTCAGGGGCTTGACCTGGAAGCGCGCCGTGTAGACCTGCCCTTCCTTGAAGCCTGGCATGGAGAGGATGGCGTATTCGTAACACATGGCCGCCTCGTCCCGGCTTTCGAGGGATTCGCGGGTGACACTGCCGTCCAGCAGCTGGACGGCACGCTCCGCATTGCCGCCCTCCTGGCGGGCGCCGCTGCCGGTGACGGTGACACCGGTCACCCCCGGCAACCAGTTTTGCAGGCCACCGAAGTCGCCGGTGAGTACCCACACCAGGCCGGCCGGGTGATCGAACTGACGGCGCACTTCCACCGTTTCCAGAGTCTGGGTCATGGTCATGCCCTCGTTCCATAATGATGACGCAAAAAGCCCTCGAAATTGCGCAGCCCGGCGTGACGCCGCTGCAACGGGGCAATATCAAAGTTCCAACCCTGCTGATTGTTCCACTGGAACTGGCGGGCGGATTCCGGATTCACCAGGCGCAGCATCAGGCGCATGAGCCAGCGGGACACCGGCGGCAAGCGGCGCCCGGTCACCTTGCGGTACACCGCTTTCATTTCCGCTGCCGTCAGCACGTCCCCGGCCACATCCAGTTCCTGGCCGATGAACTGCTCAGGATGCTCAAACACGTCCGCCGCAAACCAGGCGATGTCCACCACCGAGATCATGTGGAAGCGGGTGCCCGGGTCCAGCAGGCCGATGATGGTGGGCAGCACCCAGAACGGGCTCATGGACTTTTTGGCGCCGGAGGTCATCACTGGCTGGGTGAAATTCTCCATGAAAAACACTTCCCGCAGGAAGGTGCGGGGCAACCCCAGGGAATCGATGTACTGCTCAATCTTGTGCTTGCTCTCAAAATGCAGCACCCCGGCGGCGGCATCGCAATTGGCCACGGAGGTTTGCACAAAATGGCTCACCCCGGCCTGCTTGGCCGCCCGGGCCAACTTGCAGCCCTGCTCCACTTCCCGCGCATGGCCCACGCCTTTCTCCCAGAAATTCTGCACCGAGAACACGCCGTCACAGTCGCTGCAGGCGCGATGGAGGGAAGCCTCGTCGTCCAGATCCCCGGCCACCACCTCCACCCCCTGGCGGGCCAGCGCCTGGGCCGACGCCTTGGCCGGGTCCCGGGTCAGGGCACGCACCCTAAAGCCCTTTTCCAACAGCAGGGGGATCAGGGCGCCACCCTGGGCACCGGTGGCCCCGGTGACCAATATTCGCTTTGTCATGTGTTATGTCAACCCGTTCAGAAAAAACCAGAACCCGCGGGTTCTGCGCGATCATATCAAGCCCGGAGCCTGGTTGAAAGAGCAGCACTCAAGGCCGCCGGCACCACCGGGATAACCCATTGGCGGACCAGGATAAACGCCCGGCCGATGTTTGGCGGGGACGGACCAGTGCAACCGGCTGCTATTTCATAACGTACAGGTAAAGCAAACCACAAGGAGTCATCGCCATGCTGAACCTGCACCCCCCCACCACCCTGCTGATCCACCAGTCCTACGGCGCGCACGCGACACAACGCTTGCTGAAGCTGTATGGAGAGAAGCTGCTCATCGACCTGGGTGGGCGCTTTATCTCGCTCAATGACGCCGTGCAGATCATGCCGGAATTCACTGAGCGGGGCGAAACCATCAACACCCTGTTCAGTCCGGACAACGACTATCAGGAGGACAACGCCAACACCTGCTTTGTTAGCCTGGGCCTGTATCTGCGCGGAGAAGGTGGGCAGCTCTGGGCCCTGGAGTTCCATGACGGGCACATCGTTGCCATTCATCCGGACGCCCGCTGGAACCCGGACAGTGCACAATATGAAATCACAAAAGCCGCAGGCTGCGTTATGATGTGACCGGCAGGCAACCGGGACAGGGAGCAGCATGGCCCACGCACAGAGCGTCCAGACACACCTTGATAGCACCTTGATGCAGGCGCTGACCCGGCTGTTGGGCCCGCGCCTCAGCACCCATCCGGACACCTTGCAGCAGCACGGTCACGGCGAAAGTCATCACCCTCCCCAGCCACCGGCCGCTGTGGCATTCGTGCAAACGGAGGCGGAACTGATCCAGGTGGCGCAATGGTGTCATCAGTTCCGCACCCCCATGGTGGCATTCGGGGCCGGCACCAGTGTTGAGGGCCAGCTGCAATGTGTTAGCGGGGGACTGTGCATTGATTTTTCACAGATGAACCGGATTCTTGAGGTGAACAACGGGGACCTGAACTGTGTGGTGGAGCCCGGCGTAACCCGGGAACAACTGAACCTGCACCTGCGGGACCAGGGCCTGTTCTTTCCGGTGGACCCCGGCGCCAATGCCACCCTGGGCGGCATGGTCGCCACCAATGCCTCCGGTACCACCACCGTGCGTTATGGCGGCATGAAGCACAACGTTCTTAACCTGAACGGGGTACTGGCCAATGGCGACACCCTGGTCACCGGCAGCGCCGCGCGCAAGTCTTCCGCGGGCTACAACCTGACAGAACTGCTGGTGGGATCGGAGGGCACCCTGGCCCTGATCAGCCGCATCCAGTTAAAACTTTACGGCATCCCGGAACAGGTACTGGCCGCACGGGTGTGCTTTCCCAGCGTGCAGCATGCCGTGACCGCGGTGATCACCCTGATGCAATACGGGTTGGCGGTAGCCCGCCTGGAATTGCTGGATCAGGGCAGCCTGCGTGCCGTCAATCAGTATTGCGGCACGGACTATCCCCAGCAGCCCACACTGTTTATGGAGTTTCACGGCAGCACGGCACTGGTGGCGGAACAGGCCGCCACCGCGCAAGCCCTGTGCGAGACCAACGGCGGCGTGAGCTTTGTCGCCACCACCGCCGACGATGAAAAAAAGCGCATGTGGCATGCCCGCCACAACGCCTATTACGCCGCCCTGGCCCAGGTACCTAACGGGCGTGGCTGGGTCACCGATGTGTGCGTGCCCATCTCCCGCCTGGCGGACTGCATCGACGCCACCCAGGCGGATCTGCAGCAGGAAGGCCTGTCCATCCCCATTGTGGGCCACGTAGGAGATGGCAACTTCCACCTGCTGTTCAGTATTGCCCCCGACGATGAACCGGGCCTGCAACAGGCACAACGGATCAATCAACGCCTGATTGACCGGGCCCATGGAATGGGCGGCACCTGCACCGGGGAGCACGGCATCGGTCTGGGCAAGAAAACCTATCTACAGCAGGAAAAAGGCGCCACCAGCGTGGCGGTGATGGCGGCCATCAAGCAGGCACTGGACCCGCTGCAGTTACTGAATCCGGGAAAAATTTTCTAAAAGGGCACACCTGAGGGGGAACATCAATGGAAGCCATACTGGAACTGTTCGAGAACATCAACGACGGCGCGCTGGAGAAGTTGGACCAGTACTACACTGAGGATTGCTATTTTCGCGACCCATTCAATGAGGTCCACAACCGGGATGCTCTTTACAAACTGTTCAAAGCCATGCTGAAGCTGAAAGGGCTGGAGTTCGAAATTCACGACCGCATTCAGCAGGAAGACAAAGCCTTCATCACCTGGGATTTTCGCTTTAAGGCGTTGGGCAAGCAGCAGTGCATCCACGGCGGCAGCCTGCTTAAATTCGCCGCTGACGGGCGGGTGAAAAGTCATGTGGATTACTGGGACGCCGCTGAAGGTGTGTATGAAAAAATCCCCGGACTGGGCTCGGTGTTGCGGTTGATCAAGAAAGCTTTCTAGGTCAGTGTTTCAGGTGCGCGATGGCCTGTGTCATGCGATGGGATAATTCCGCCAGAATCTGTGCCGCACCGGCGTTGCGTTTCACACTGGCGGACACCGCTTCCATTTCTGTGCTGAGGTTGTGGACACTGTGATTCACCTCCTCCACTGTGGCAGTTTGCTGACTGATGCTATGGGCAATCTGGTTGTTGGCATCGCTCATCACCTGCACGTTGCTGGCGATTTCGTGGATCACCCGATCGGCGTTGTCCGCCTGCTCCACGCAGTGACCGGCTTCATCGGAGCGCGCATTCATCACGGCAACGGCCTTGGTGGAACTGTGCTCCAGCCGTTGCAACATGGCTTTGATTTCTTCCGTGGAATCCTGCACCCGTTGCGCCAGGTTGCGCACCTCGTCTGCCACCACCGCAAAGCCCCGCCCCTGTTCGCCGGCGCGGGCGGCCTCGATGGCGGCGTTCAACGCCAGCAGATTGGTTTGCTCGGCAATGGAGTTGATCACATCCAGTGACGCACCGATGGCACCGGTTTCTTCGGCCAGTTGCTGCACCACGTTGGCGCCGGAACGAATCTCCTCCGCCAGCCGGGTGATGGAGGCCACCACAAATTCTGCCTGCTGGTTACCGTCCCGGGCCACCGTCACCGACGCCAGCGAGCGCTGGGTATTGTCGGTGGCATTGCCCTGCACCGCCTGATTGTTCAAGGCCATTTGGGCAATGGCGTCCACCAGGCGGGCCACTTCCTCTTTTTGCACTTCGATACTGTGGGCGTTGCGGTCCACTTCCTTCACCAGATCCTTGGACATCACATCCATGGTCATGGAGGCCGTGCGAATTTCCGTCACAATGCGGGCCAGATCCTTCACCATCACATTGAAAGCATCGGTCATCTGCCCCACTTCATCCCGGGAATGGGAGGCCACTGTCACCCGCAGGTCACCGTCCCGCTGCACCCGCAGCATGGTATCCCTCAGCACCTGCATGGGCGCGGACACAAACCGGATCAGCATCTGCGAACAAAACAATACGGCCGACATCAACACCAACACCACCAGGGCATAGAATCCGCTCTTGGCCAGCGCCAGTTCCCACAACGAGGGCACCGACAGGGGCATGCCCACCAGCCGTTCCCCGTGTTGCCTGATGCTCACATAACGCCCGGGCCCGGCGTCGAAACTGTCCGCCCACCACCGCGCCAGCCAACTTCGATGTTGCAGGGCATCCTGCACACCTGGCTGACGGGGCAGGGTTTCCCAGACTGCCCGCAGGTTGCTGCCGCTGGGGTTTGCACCCAACCAACGGAGTTGTTGATCCTTGATCTCGAATACGTCTTTTAACCCCGGTATTCCAGGTTCGGTGGGGGCTGACTGCGGACTCTGCTCTCGGGCCGGAACCATACTCAGTATCTGCTGGCTGTGGGCTGCAGCCTGGTCCAGCAACCCTTGACGATGATCCATCAACGCCGCCAGCACCAGCAGCAGCATGCCCAGAAAGCTCACGCCGTTAACCAGCCAGAATTTGAATTTAAGCGGTAAATCAATCAGATAGCGAATCAAAGCCAGGCACCAGAGGGGGATAAAAAACCGATATCCTCTTGATTATAGTTAATGATACCCGTTGCAGGCCGGGTAAATGGGGTATGGGTGTTGTGTGAAGCGCGCCCCTCTGGAACAATCCACTCAGCCAACCCAATACTCATCCACCGTTGCCGCTGTGGCAGCAGATCAAGGAGACCACCGTGCCCGGCTTGTTACCCGATATCGATCCCAATGGCCTTTTGGAATATTCCGTCGTCTTCACCGACCGCTCACTGAATCACATGTCACAACAGTTCCAGCAGGTGATGAGGGATATTTCCGATACCCTCAAAGGGGTGTACAACGCTGACGCGGTGGTGGTGGTGCCCGGCGGTGGCACCTATGGCATGGAAGCGGTAGCACGCCAGTTCGCCCACGACAAAAAATGCCTGGTGATCCGCAATGGCTGGTTCAGTTTCCGCTGGACCCAGATATTTGAAGCCGGCCGGATTCCCGCCAGCAGCACCGTATTGAAGGCCCACACCCTCGACGACGCGGCCCAATCCCCCTTCGCCCCCGCCGCCATCGACACCGTGGTGGACACCATCCTGAAAGAAAAACCGGATCTGGTGTTTGCGCCCCATGTGGAGACCGCTTCGGGCATTATGCTGCCGGATGCCTACATCAAAGCCGTCGGCGAGGCCGTACACCAAGTGGGTGGACTGTTTGTGCTGGACTGCATCGCCTCCGGCACGGTATGGGTGGACATGATGGCCAACCACGTGGACGTGTTGATCTCGGCCCCACAAAAAGGCTGGAGCTCATCCCCCTGCAGCGCCCTGGTGATGTTGAGCCCAGCCGCCAGCGAACAACTGGAAGCCACTACCAGCAGCAGCTTTGCCTGTGACCTGAAGAAATGGCGCCAGATCATGGCCGCCTACGAAGGCGGCGGTCACGCCTACCACGCCACCATGCCCACCGACGCCCTGAAGACATTCCGCGACACCATGCTGGAGACCAAAGCGTTGGGCTTTGACACCGTGAAAGCCCAACAGCTGGAGTTGGGGCAGCGGGTGCGCACCCTGTTTGCCGGGTATGGCTTCAAGAGTGTGGCCGCCGACGGCTTTGGCGCCCCCGGTGTCGCTGTTTTCTACACCGCGGACAGCGCATTGCAGACCGGAAAACCGTTCCTGGAACAGGGGCTGCAAGTGGCGGCCGGTGTGCCGCTGCAATGCGATGAACCGGCGGACTACAAGTCCTTCCGCATCGGGCTGTTCGGGCTGGACAAACTGCAGAACATCGATCGCACTGTGGCCCGCCTGGAGGCGGCGTTACAACAAGTGAGTGGTAGCGCCTGATTACAACCTATGCCTGAAATGCCGGGTACTGAATCCAGTACCCGGCACGACACCGTCAGAGGGAAATGGCGTTGGAACGGGGCCGCCCACTGGGGGCAGACACCGCGTTGGAACGGGGGCGCCCCACCGGGATGGAGATGGCGTTGGAGCGGGCCCGGGTCTGGACTTTGGGGGCCCGGGTCATCATCAACCAGGGAGCCTCGGGCCGGTTCCACGGGAAGATGGCATTGAACTCGTTGATGGACATGGTTTGATTGGGGCCAGTCCAGGGATCATGAATGGTGACCGTATTGTCACTGCCCCGCGCACCCACCAGGCAGATAATGTGCCCACCCACCAGTTTGCCGTTCTGATTAAAGCCACGACCCACAAAGCAGGGGCCACACTCCCGCAACACTTCCGCCAGACCGTCACTGGTCCACTTTTTATCTTTCGGCAAGGGCACCTGCACCAGGCCTTCGTTCTTGGCCACTTCCGGCAGCACCGCCGGGCGCACCGGCAGCGGTGCCGTATTGCCTTTCTTGTCCACATCCTGGGGTGAACCATCGGGCTTCACATACTGGGACGGCACCCCCAGTCGGGGGCCCTGCTCATGGTAATAGCCGATCATGCAGCAGGTGGCGTACCAGCAACCGTTGGTTTCGTCCCGACCGACACCGGCATGTCCGCCGATGTTAAGTTGGGACACGAAGGGTACATCCAGATATATATCAGCCATGAGCGGGCTCCTTCATGAGCAATTGCTTGTTAGGGTTGTTTATTGTTGTGTTATTGACACGCGGTACTGAGGCGATCTGTAAAAGAATAGAGGTCAGAGCAGCGCGGGGCCACTGTAAATTTGTGATAATCCCACCACAATATGTGGCTTCCCAATGTGGGAAAATTCACACGCGTTGGCGCGAATCAAGGCGTTAGCAGCGGTGAAGCCATGGCACGTGACTTGCCTAAGCCTGAACCAATAGGCAATATGCAATGTGCAGAGTCGTTGTCAGCAGGGGATATCGGATGCACCACCGTGCTTTGTTCAGGGTCTCATGGTTGTCGGTCTTGCTGCTGTTCCCAATGCTGGTGAGCAGCGCCCGCGGCGATGTGCTCCAGGTGGCGGTGGCCTCAAATTTCACAGCTGTCATGAAGGGCCTGGTGCCCCACTTTGAAGAACACTCCGGGCACAGAGTAAAACTGTCGTTCGGGTCTTCAGGCAAGATTTACGCGCAGATCCGCAACGGTGCTCCCTTCCAGGTTTTTTTGTCCGCCGACCAGGATAAACCCATTGCTCTGGAGCAGGCCGGCCTGAGCGTCGCCGGCAGCCGCTTCACCTATGCCATCGGCGCCCTGGTGCTGTGGTCCTCCCACGCGGATTTCATTGATCCCTCTCTCACCCGATTGAGAAGCGGCAACTTCAACAAACTGGCGTTCGCCAACCCCAAAGTCGCCCCCTATGGCAGTGCGGCATTGGAAGTGCTGCAGGCACTGGGCCTGCGGGACAGCACCGAACGCCAGTGGGTGCAGGGGGAAAACATTGCGCAAACCTATCAGTTTGTGGCGTCGGGCAACGCGGACTTGGGGTTTGTGGCTTTGTCGCAGGTGATGGACAAGGGTCACATCGCCCAAGGCTCCAGCTGGGTGGTTCCCACCGAACTCTACAGCCCCATCCGCCAGGATGCGGTGTTGTTGCAGTCAGCCGCCAACAGCAAGGCGGCATTGTCACTGTTGCAGTACCTGCGCAGTGAAGAGGCCCGCACCATCATTCATCAGTACGGCTACCAGACCGAGTAATCCTGGCCAGGAGGAATCATGCAGGAAACCACCATGCAAACATTGGGTTTTATCGGCCTGGGCAGTCAGGGCGCCCCCATGGCCCGCCGCATGATGGCGGCCGGTTATGAGCTGGTGCTGTGGGCACGCCGCCCCCAGAGCCTGGAGCCCTTTGCCAACAGCGCCGCTCAATACGCCGAAGACATTAACGCTCTGGCTCAGCAAGTGGACTATTGTGGTCTGTGCGTGGTGGATGATGATGGCGTGCGGGAAATCTGTGAACAATTGATTCCGGCCATGCGGCCCGGGACCTGTATTGTCGTTCACTCCACCGTCACCCCCGCGCTGTGCCAGGAACTGGCGGGCACAGCTCAGGCACGGGGTGTCACGCTGCTGGATGCACCGGTCAGTGGCGGTGGTACGGCTGCCGCTGCCGGCACCCTCACCGTGATGCTGGGGGGCACCGAGGCGGCGGTGGAGCGGGTCCGGCCCATCCAGCAAGCCTTTTCCAACGACATCATTCACCTGGGCGCAGTGGGGTCAGGCCAACAGGCCAAGCTGGTGAACAACAATCTGATGGCAGCCAACCTGGCCCTGGCGCACCATGCCTTGCAACTGGCAGATGCCCTGGGTATGGCGCGGGAGGAATTTATCCGCCTGGTACAAGGCAGCAGCGGGCGCAGCTTTGCCTTTGAGGTTTGCGCCAGGATGACCACGCCGACGGAGTTCCAACATGGCGCCAACCTGCTGGCGAAGGATGTGCGCTTGCTGGGGGAATCCAGCAACGACCACGTCAGCTACGCCACCCTGCGCGATGTGGCCAACGGTTTTCTGCAACTAGCGCTGCACCACGAAACCTGAGTCTTTCAGCACCCAGGTGGCCGGCGTGATGCCCGCCTCCCGCAGCTTGAATTTCTGCACTTTGTTGGTGGGGGTATAGGGCAGCGTTTCCACAAACTCCATGTACTGGGGCACAAAGTAGTAAGGGGCGTTTTCGTTGATGAAGGCCGCCATCTGCTCGTAGGTGATGTCCGCATTCGGCTTCAATACCACATTGAGTTTGAGCAGGGATTCCCCCTTGACGTCGGTCGAAGGAATGCCGAAGGCCGCCACGTCTTTCACCATGGGATGCTTGCGCAGCACCATCTCCACCTCCATGGTGGAAATGTTGCGCCCGGCATAACGCAGGGCGTCTTTTTTGCGATCCACAAACCAGTAGGCGCCGCTGGGGTCGCGCTTGCCCAGATCGCCGGTGTGATACCAGCCGTCCTGAAAGGCTTCTTCAGTGGCTTTGGGATCGTCGAAGTAACCGTTGAAAATCAGGTTGGGCTGCAGGCATTTCATGCAGATCTCCCCCACCTCCCCATCCGGCACCGGCTTGCCGTCATCATCCAGCAAGGCAATCTCGGTGTCGTCCAGGGGCCAGCCCAATGAACTGAAGGGCACTTTTCCCATGCAATGGGTTTGGGTGAAGATCAGCATGGCTTCGCTCTGACCCAGCCCCATGGGCAGCAGCTCCACGCCAAAACGTTGGGAAAACGGCTCCCGCATGGCATCGGGCATGGGCACCATCTGCGCCACCCGCAAGGGGTGGTTTCGATCATCGTCACTGGGCGGTGCGTTGAACAGGAAGTGATGCATGGCCCCCAGGGTGAAGGTCTGGGTGGCACCAAAATGTCGGATACGATCCCAGAAGGTGGTGACGGAAAAGCGCTTTTCCAACACCACCGGAATCCCTTCATACAAGGCACGAATCACCGCCGTGATCCAGGCGCCGGAATTGTAGAGGGGTAATACGTTATAGATCACGTCACCCTCGCGACTGTCAAAATAAATGGAGGCCGCCTGGGCAATGGGGCGAATCCAGCTGTTGTGACTTTGCAACACGCCTTTGGACTTGCCGGTGGTGCCCGAGGTCCACAACACGGCACAGCTGTCGCCGTAATCCATGCCGCTGTAGTCCGGCACCAGGGGGGCGTGATCCTCCAGCGCGGCAAAGCTGATGGCATCGGCCAGTGTGATCTGATCCTCCGACCCCAGCACCACCCGCTTCTCATCCTGCAGGCTGTCGGCCACCGCCTGCACCCGATCCTGCAAGGCCACTTCGGTGATCAACACTTTGGCGCGACTGCGCTGGATGGTTTCACTGAGCCAGGCACCTTTGTAATCGGTGTTGATGGGCACCCAGATGGCACCCAGCTTGTTGGTGGCCAGGGCCACCAGCACGGTCTCGATGCCGCTGTCCAGGTAAAAGCAGACCCGATCCCCTTTCATCACCCCCAGTGCCTGCAGGCCGGCGGCGATGCGATTGCACTCGTCCTCTGCCTGGGCAAAGGTCAGGCGCCGCTCGTCGGTGATCAGGAACTCGGTGTCCGCGGACTGTTGGGCCTGCTGGGTCAACATCTTGGGCAGGATGCGGTTGCGATTGTCGGATAGATCAAGCTTGTTCACGGAGGCCTCGCTACGGTCAGCTGGACACGTCATTCGTTGTTGTTTTTAGCCACATTGAAGCATGAAAAAGGCGGTGGCTTCCATTTATGCAATTATTTTTGCAATATACTAGCATAATGATAGACTGGCGCAACAGCACCACGACAATAAGGCGACTCCCATGGCAAGTGACAACAACGCACCCCCGACCCGGGCGACCCAGCTGGATCAACTCCCCGGCACCGGGGTGGAACCGCCCCTGGTGGCGGACGCGGGCTCCGTCAACTGGGATGGGGAGTTCGATGTGATCGTGGTGGGCCTGGGGGCCGCCGGCGTCAGTGCCGCCATCGAAGCGTTGGACCAGGGCGCTCGCGTTGCTTTCATCGATCGTTTTGAGGGGGGTGGCACCACCGCCCGCAGCGGCAGCGTCATGTACGCCGGTGGCGGCACCGCCCTGCAAAAGCGCCTGGGTGTGAACGACAGCCCGGAGAACATGTTCAACTGCCTGCGCCATGAAGTGCAGGACGCCGTCAGCCCGGGCACCCTGCGCAAATTCTGCGAGGACAGCCCCGGCAACTTTGATTTTGTAACCGCCAACGGCACCCGCTACAGCGGCACCCTGTTCCCCAATAAAACCAGTTACCCGGTGCATGGCCACAGCCTGTATTACTCCGGCAACGAACTGATTTACACCCAGGATGCGGAACCGGCACCCCGCGGCCACCTGGCGGACGGCATCAAACGCTTCACCGCATTCGGCCCGGCTTTCATCGGACCCCTGATCAAAAGCGCCCTGAGGAAAGGCGTCACCCCCATCCGCAAGAGCCGGGTCAATCGGCTCATCCTCAACCCCGCGGGCGAGGTCATCGGGGTGGAAGCGCAACAGGTGCGCGGCGGTTGGACCGGGTTCAAGCACAAAGTATTTTCCACACTGGCCTCTTATGCCCAGATCTATTTCGCACCGGCCGCCAAGGGTTATCGCAAAAAACTGTTCGCGTTGGAACAGCACTGTGCCAAGCCGGTACGCTATCGGGCCAAAGGCGGCGTGGTGCTGGCGGCCGGGGGATTCATACTTAATAAAGACATGACGGAACAATATCTGCCGAAGTTTCAGCGGGCACTGAAGCTCGGCACCACCGGCGATACCGGCGCCGGCATTGCCCTGGGGGTCAGCGCCGGAGGGATGGCAGAACGGCTGGGCACCGCCACCGCCTGGCGTTTCATCAATCCGCCGGTGGATTGGCCCAAGGCCGCCATCGTCAACCTGCAGGGCAAGCGCTACGTCAATGAAGCCATGTACGGCGCCGTCATCGGCACCCGCATGATGGCGGAGAACAACGGCGAGTGTATCCTGGTGATGGACAAACCCCTGTTCGAATCCAGCCTGGCCAACCTGAATTTGAAGCATTCCCGGTTTGTTACCTGGATGCAGGCCAAAACCGCCGTGCGCACCGCCAAATCCGCCGCCACCCTGGAGGCCCTGGCACAACGTCTGAAGATTAATCCACAGACCCTGCAGCAAACGGTGGCCGACTACAATGCCGCCGCCCGTGGCGAGCAGGCGGACCCCTTCGGCAAACAACCGGGCGACATGAAGGAAATCCGGCAGGGCCCGTTCTATGCCATTAATATGTCCGCTGGCAAAGGCGACATCACGTCGGTGATCTCTTTGGGAGGGCTGCAGGTGTGTGAACAGACCGGGGCGGTACTCAACCAGAACGGTGAGCCCATCCCCGGCCTGTTTGCCGCCGGCCGCAGCGCCATCGGTGTGGCCTCCAACGCTTACGTCAGCGGCTTGTCCATTGCCGATGGGGTATTCTCCGGGCGCCGGGCCGGCGCCCACGCTGTGCAGCGGGCCCAGTCTGCCGCCACCGGCCGGCACACGTCAGCCGGGCAGCCTCATGCTCATGCCCCAGCCCAGGCTGAAGCCCCTGCTCAAGCCCAAAGCCCTGCCCAAGCCAGGCAGCCGGCCTGACATGAAGACGGCCTTCATCACCGGCAGTGCCAGCGGCATTGGTGCCGGACTGGTGAGCAAGCTGCTGGAGCAGGGCTGGCGTGTGTTTGCCGGTCACCGCAGTACCGACCCCAGCGGCGCCCCTTGGTACGGCCACCACAACGTGATCCCGGTGCAGTGCGATGTGACCCACCCGGAGCAGATCGAGCTCGCCCAGCAGGTGATCCGCCAGGACAGACCCCAGGGCCTGGACCTGCTGATCAATAACGCGGCCTACTCCGGCAATTCCGGCGTGGTGGAGGCCGCTGACCTTAACGACTACCGCTACACCTTCGAAAGCAACTTCTGGGGGCCGTTGCAGATGTGCCGTGCCATGATGCCCCTGCTGCGCCAGGCCCGTGGCCGCATCATTAATATTACTTCCGCCTCCATCTACCTGACGATTCCCATGGGCTCCTCCTATCCCGTTTCCAAAACCGCCCTGGACGCCCTCACCCGCCACCTGCGCATGGAGCTGGCGCCGTTCGGGGTGGAGGTCACCGCCCTGGCCCCCGGTGGTGTGGCCACCCCCATGACGGCGTTTGGAGCAGAGCTGAGCGAGCAGCAATGGCAGGCGATACCGGAGCCCTTGCGCAGCCAGTACCGGCAGTATTTTCTGGATGGCGCCAGCGCCGTGTCGGACAATTTCAAACTGTATTCGCCAGAGGCCTTCGCCGAGCGGGTCTATCGCAAGGTGATCTGCGCCCGCACGCTCAAGCCCGCCTATCTGATCGGCCCGGGGGTGGCAGCACTGCCCTGGCTGCATCGATTGTTGCCGGTGCAACAGGTGCAGAACATCTGGTTGCGCATGTTCAGTGTGAAGAATTAAGGGGCAGACATGCGAAACATTTTTGTTTCCAAACCCCCCGGCATTGCCTACCATAACGAGTATTGGTTAATCAGCGCCCCTTATCCGCTCTAATTGATCACTATTAATACAGTCATTTGTCTCTCTGGAACGTAATCGATATCGACTTCGATGTAGGAAGCAGCATCATGCCCACCCTGCGATCCCACACCACCATTCTGTTCGCTGATTTGTCGTCCTCCACCCGCATTGGGGAGTCGCTCGACCCTGAAGTGTTCGCAGAGTTGCTGGCGCGGGTGCGCAAACTGGCGGAAGAGGTGATTACCCGCCACGGTGGCGTCATCAACCAGTTTTATGGGGACGGTGTGCTGGCGGCCTTTGGCTTTCTTGAGCCGCGGGAGGACGACGTGCTCCGCGCCATCACGTCTGCGTTGGAATTGCATGAGGCCGTGGCCAGAATTCCACCGGTTCCCGGTCTCGATATCCCCAATTTCAAGGTACAACTGCACTCCGGCATTCACTCCGACCTGGTGTTCGTCCAGGAAGGCGACAGCATCCAGGGGCGCTACAAGCTCACCGGCGATGCCCTCAACACCGCGGCCCGCCTCTCGGACGCCGCCAAGGCGGGGGAAATCCTGGTCAGCGCCGCCACCATCTGCAACCTGCTGCCCTATTTCAATACCGTGCTGGTTCCGCCCCTTAAGCTGAAAGGTAAGCGCAATGAGCTGGATGCGTATAAGGTGCTGAGTCGTACCCGCGTGCGAACCCGGTTTGAAGCCAGCCGGCAGCGGGGCCTGCGGCAGCTGATTGGCCGCGAGGAAGAGCTGAAACAAATGTTCGGCGAGTTCGCCCGACTGCAACAGGATGGCTGTCAGTATTTTGAATTGTGCGGCGACCCGGGCATCGGCAAAACCCGGCTCTGCGAGGAGTTCCTGGCCCAAACGCCCCACAACACCGTCGTCCTCAAAGCCTATTGCGAAAGCGGTGACAGCGGGCGCCCCCTGCAGCCGTTTATTCAGGTCATCAACACCTTGTTCGGGCTCAAGTCCAACACCATCAAGCTGGATTCGCGCACCCGTTTCAAAGACATCCTGCGACTGAACTACACAGCGCTGACCCATTTCGAGGAAGACTACCTCGCCCTGCTGGAACTGGCCGATGGCGACCCCAAGGCCATCGACAGCACGCTGCTGGCCCAGCGCAGCATTGCCGCCATCACCGCCCTGATTCGCCACCTGGCCAAGCATAAAACGGTGGTGCTCTACCTGGACGACTGGCACCTGGCTGACGACCTCACCTCCAAGGCCCTGCTCAACCTGATGCGGGAGCTGGACCGGTATCCGGTGTTCATCGTCACCGCCACCCGCGTGCCCGCCTATCAGTTCCGCAGTTTTCGCGGCACCACCCTGTATCTGAACTCCCTCGATCTGGAGCAGAGCACCCTGCTGGCCTCCGGCCTGTTCAATCCATCCTTGCTCAAGCAGTTTGCCAACACGCTCTACGAGCAATCCGGCGGCAACCCCCTGTTCATTGAGGAGTTGTGCCAATCCATGAGCGCCGCCCCCCTCAGCCGGATCTATGACGGCCAGCTGGATTCAGTACCCGTCACCCTGTCCGGGCTGATCGGAGCCAGGCTGAAGCGCCTGCCGGGGGAATTGCACCAGTTAGTCAACATCGCCGCGGTATTGGGCAACAAGTTCGATCAGTGGCTGCTGGAAGCGGTGGCCGGGTCACAGGTCACCAGCGAGCGCCTGACGGAGCTGGCCAGCTTTGACGTGATCTACCAGGGCGGCACCGAAGGCACGCTGCGCTTCAAACATGGCATCACCCGGGACGTCGCCTACGACAAAATCGGGTTTTATGAAAAGCGGGCAACCCACGCCAAGACCGCCAAGGTGCTGGAGGCCAATCTGCACCAGCGGGGCAGCGACAACTATCTGGAGCTGCTGGCCTATCACCATCAGGGAGCGGAAGATCGATTCAATGCCGGCTTCTATGCGGAACTGGCCGGTGACCGGGCCATGGCCACCATGTCACTGGACCGCGCCGGCTCACAGTACAAACGGGCCCTGGCCATGCTCGATCCGGACACCTGTGCCGAGAGCTCCTACGGGCGCTGGAAATCCATCCTGCTGAAATTCGGCTGGGTCAGTGTATTTGACCCGCTGCTGGACCACCGGGAATCCTTCCAACGGGGCCTGGTCCTGACCCGGGTGCATGACGATTTCGAAACCATGGCCAAAATACATTACTGGCTGGCCTACCTGTATTACGCCCTGGGCGACGCCGACCACTCCATCGAACACTGCGAACAGGCCCTGGAGCTGGCCCGACAAATGAGTGCCTGGCCCCTGCAGGTGGAAACCACCGCCCTACTGGGACAGGCCAAAGGTTCCGCCAGTGATTACGATCAGGCCCTGGTGCTGCTGGATAACGCCATGCAGGCCAAGCAACTGCACTACAAGCGCAAGCACTTGAGTGTGGGCTCCGCCTACGCACTGGCCTGCAAGGGCACGATCCTGGGTGATCAAGGCCTGTTTGACCCAGCCTATCGCTGCTTTGACACCGCGCTGGAATCTCTCCGTGGTGCCGATTATTTCCACGTGGAGGGCTCTGTGCTGGGTTTGTATTCGGCGGTCAACCTGTGGCAAGGGCGCTGGGAAGAAGGCCGCGACATCGCCATCCAGGCACACCATGCCGCCCAGCGCATCAGCCGTTCCTATATGTCCAGTATTTATCTGTCCCTGGCAGCCTTTGCCGAATGGAAAATGGAGGGCAACGAATCGGCCATCAGCGTCGTGCTCTCCCACACCAGCAACCTGGAGCAACACCACAAGTACCTCTATCTCTCGCTGAATTATGGCTGGCTGGCAGAAATGCTGGTGTCGGTGGGCAAGTGGCAGGCCGCGCGCAAATATGCCGCCCGTGCGCTGGTGCGGGCCCGGCATAACGACCGCCTGGGGGAGGCAATGGCCAATCGCGCCCTGGCCCTGATTGCGGAACATCAGCACCCGGGCAGTTTCCGGAAATACCTGGACCGGGCCATCAGCTCCGCCCACATCCGGCAGGCCCGCCACGAAACCGCCAAGAACAATCTGCTCTGGGGCAGCATACTGCTGCGCCACAAACAGCAGACACAGGCCCAGCATCACCTGGACCTGGCGCTGCGTGACTTCAAGGCCATGAAGATGCCCTGGTTCTCCCAACAGGTGATCGACCTACTGCAACAGAGCAGCGCGTCCGCCTGATTCAAGCCTTGGGCGGGGCCGCCTTGCTGGCGGCATTATGGTGTCCACTGCAGGTGGTAGGTCTCGGGAAAGGGGCCGTCCTGATAATCCATGGCAGAGGTCGCCCGCAGCCCGTCCAAACGCATCACCTGGCGCACCATTTCCGGAATCATGACCCTGCCAATGTGCTTGCCAATGCAATCGTGGGAAGCAAAACCAAAATTGAAATGGTGATACCAGTTGCGTTGCGGAATGAACTGTTCCGGGTTCAGGTGGCAATAGTCATCGAACATGGCTGACTGGGTCAGCATCAGGACATTGGTGCCTTTGGGGATCGTGGTCTGACGATCGGTACCCCGGGCGATGGTGTACTCCTGGGACAGTTGACGAAACAGGAACGGACTGATGGGCACAAACCGCAGCGCCTCCCACACCATGGCATCAAAGTGTTCCGGATCGGGGCTGGCAGCCGCCTGTCGGGCCTGCGCCAGCAAGTCCGGTTGTTCCAGAAAAAACCGCACGGTCTGCGCTACTGCCTGGGACGTGGTTTCCACCGTGCCCACCAGCAAGCCGCCGATGTTGGCACCCAGACGTTCCAGCGGAAAATCCACGTTTTCAGCGAAGCAGGTCAGCAGCATCCGTTGCACAATATCGTCCCGCAACCGGATGGGGGCAAACCCCAAGCCGCGACGCAGCCGGTTAAAGGCGGCCAGCGGAGTTCGTATCAGGCGCTCCCGGGTGTTGACGGAAATGAGTTTGCGCACCAGCAGGGCCTTGATGTAGCGCTGCATCTCTTGCACACAGCGATCCTGTTGCTCTGCTATGTACTGGGATTTTTCCGGCGCATGCAGGTTGAAGGGTTGATTGTGGAACGTGTTGTACTGATTCCAGTAGGACCAGTCCAGCAGCTTGTCGGTCGCCACGCCGTCCAGGCCAAAATAATCACGCACCAACACCGTGGGCACGATACGGCTGTAATGGCGGATCATCTCCATCGACCCGGCGCCAGCCTGCAACCGATCCCGGGCCGCCTGCGCCACCAGCTCCCTGATCCGGGGTACGTCATCCCGATTCAAAAAACCCAGCATGATGGCCCGTTCCCGTTCGTGCAGCGGGTTGTCGTCGTGGGCCATCATAAAACCCGGGTCGTCGTCGGTAACGCCCATCTTGGACCTGTACAGCGCCACAGTAAAAATCCTGGGCATCTGCAGGGCATCCCGAATGTCGGTAAAGCGGGACAACAAGGTACACTCGGGGGTCACCAGGACCGGCCGCTCGCGCCGCAACTGCGCAAAAAAAGTCAGGGGTTCCGTTGCCATCCACTGTTTGACCAATGGAAATTGTTCAGCTTCCGATGCCGCATCATATTCCGCCAGGTAGTCTCTGGTCATGGATACCTCCGTCTCCATGGGAATGTTTCAGCAACAATGAATGGAAATCATACACTGAATCCGGCTTGACCCGCGACACGGTTGCGCGCCAACAGATCCTGCACGCTGCGGGTCTGCTCAATCAGGTCCAGCCCATAGCGGGTGAAGGTCTGCTCGTTGTAGACGCTTTTGGCAAGCAAGGGGTTGGTGTAGATCTGGGTAAAGGCATCGTAGGCCACCATCGCGT
Organism: Ketobacter sp.; assembly: GCF_003671495.1. GTDB lineage: Bacteria > Pseudomonadota > Gammaproteobacteria > Pseudomonadales > Ketobacteraceae > Ketobacter. Next base: position 56,878 of record NZ_RCHN01000037.1, read on the forward strand.
TCAGCAAGTCGCCAAACAGGGCACCCTGTTTGCCGGGCTTCTCTGCGAACAGTCCCACCACAAACTCAACATTATCGATGTGTTGGTATAAATCGCGCAGGCGCCGTTGCAGGTCCACATCATCGGTGAGCTCGGCAAAGGATTTGAGGGGTTTGATGCCGAATAACGGATGCCGGAAGGCGCGCCGGTAGGCATTGAAAGGCTGCAACCGGAACTCGCGCCCCATGCGCAGGGTGGCGTGTTCCGCGCCCAGCAGAAAGTCCGGCACATTGCCCAGGCCGATCTTGCCCGCCGCCTGGGTCGATGCGAGGGTCATCAGCTCCCCCAGCCCCAGATCTTCCAGCACCTGGTTGTTGACCCGAAAATCGGTGTGATCCACGTCCTCACCACGCACCTTGATGGTGGTGGGCACCAGCCCATGCCAGCGATACAGCAGATCAAATTCCATTGAGATCCAGGGGTCCCGGTACCAGGGCGTACACTCGGCAAACCCGGGATCAAATTTAAAGATCGGATAACCCGCGATGTGATTGATGTACTCCTCCACCACCAGCTTCATCAAAATAACGATGTTGATCATGCGCGCCGTCTGAAACAAGCGCTCATCATCCCACTGCGGGCCGGTGTACTGGGATTGCAAGGCGCGACAGATCCGGTTGTGTTCCCGCAAGAACAGGGTGCTGACCGCCACATACCCAATGGAGGAATTGCCCCGCTCCAGGCCGGTGGCGTACAGCTTGTGGCGACGCTCCTGGGGCCAGCTGCCAAAGATCAGGTCCAGCTTCTCGGCAGAGGCATAGGGCAGTCGCCGGTAGTGCGGTTTCACCTGCCACTGACCCTGTTGATCCAACTCCCCCAGATAATCCGGAAACTCCTCGCCGTGGATCTGCTGGCTGCGCAACAGGCCGCCCGTGCCGGTTCGCAGCAAACGGGTGGTGGTCTCTTTCAAACCGTAGATCTGGCACAAATCGATATTGTGGTTGGAAGTGTTCTTGCGGCGGTCAAAGGAGTCAATGCGCAATACGCTGTCGGTGAACCACTGGGCGAAGAACATGAACAGCAGCGATGAGCGATCGGTCTGCATGGGACCCTGGCGGCGGAACAGCTCCGTCACCTCACCCCAGCGCTGGGTCTGCGGGTCGAAGCCCGTGTCTTCCGGTAACCCTTCCACATAGGTGCGCTCCGCCGGGGGCAGGTGACGGGCGGAGAATTGCTTGTCGATCAGCATGGGCCAGGTGGTGTATTCACCCACCTCGCCCCACGCCTCCCGCGGCTCCGGTTTGGGGTGATGGGACCACAAGCTGAACGGACGCGGTCGCGCGGACGTGGTGGTGCAGTAATAATGGGTGGCCACCCGGTTAACCCATTTCCCCAACACTGGCAGAGAGTTGACGGACTGGACTACCTGTTTGATTCCACTCATGAGGCGCTCCTTACGCTCGCGATAGCCATATTTCTACTATGCCTTTACTGCGGCGATATTACACACGCATTCTGAAGGTTTGGCAAAAATACGGATCTTGATGTAAGGACGAAATGCGCCTCAACCCAAACCGCTATTGCGGTCCGGGGTTGCCTTTAATGTCTCCAGGTGCGCCATCAGGTCTGCAAACTCCTGTTGCAGCTGCGCCAGATAGGGTTGCAATGCTCCCGGGTTTGAGCCCTGGGCTTCTGCCTCTAACGTCTGACACAGCTGCTGTACGCGAACGGCACCCAGGCTGCCTGCGGAGCCTTTCAGCGCGTGCGCCAGCGCGGCCACCCGGGGCCCATCACCTTGCTGGATAGCCGCCTCCAATTCCGCGACCCGCGCCGGGGAGACTTCACAGAAGATCGCAATCATCTCCTGCTCCCGCTCCGGTTTGTGACGTACTCTGCGCAGCAGGGCTTCACGGTCCAACAACGGAAATTCCGCCAGCGCGACCGGTGTGGCATCGGCTGCCCGGGGTTTGGCGATGGGGCCGCCAGCAACAATGGGGTGCCTGCGTTTGATCTGGTTGATCCAATACACCAGCTTCGGCTCCAGCTCCGCCGGCTCCAGGGGCTTGGTAATGTAGTCATCCATCCCTGCCAGCATACAGCGCTCGCGGTCACCCGCCATGGCACTGGCGGTCATGGCCACAATGGGCACCTTGCGCGCTGCTTCGCCCGACAGGCCACTGCGGATCTGACGGGTGGCGGTATAGCCGTCCATCACCGGCATCTGGCAGTCCATCAGCACCAGATCGAACGCGGATTCCGCCAGGGCATCCATCGCCTCCTTGCCGTTATCCACGGTGACGATGGAAGCGCCGGAATCTTCGATCAGACCCACTGCCACTTCCTGGTTGATCTGGTTGTCATCCACCACCAGAATGCGCACGCCACTCAGATCCAAGGCCGTTGCCGGGCCCTCTGCCTGTCCTGCTCCAAGGCCTGGGCCGGACTCACGCCGGGCCGCGGATTCCAGTTCCGCCGAGGCGGCGCCTGCCTGCCACGGTTGCTCCGGCTCACCCTGCACCCGTCTCAGCAAGCGCAGCAATTCTGCGCGGGTGACCGGCTTCACCAACCTGAATACATTGTCGTGATCGGCGGCGCCGAAGGCATCGCGATCAATATGGTGGATCATCAGCGCGAGCGGCTCCGATGGCGCCGCCACAAGCCCTTCCGGCATCACTTTCTCATCCAGCAAGCGCAAGCGGTAGCCGGGCGAAGAATCCCCATCGGCGGGCAGCGAGTCAACACAGTCCACCTGCTCTGCGCCCCAGTGTCGCAATTGGCGGGCGATGGTATCCGCCACAGGCTGGCACGGGTCCACCACCAGAAACCGTTGCCCACTCAGGTCCACGTCGGTCGTGTTGGCTGTGGCTGCCGACACCCCATCCTGGATAATCTGGCTGATCGTAAAGCGAAACGTACTGCCCACCCCTTTAGTGCTGCTGACCTCAATACGACCGCCCATCATCTCGCACAGTTGACGGGTGATGGACAGCCCCAGGCCGGTGCCCCCAAACTCGCGGGTGACGCTGCTGTCCTCCTGGGAGAAGGCTTCAAAAATGGAGGTCAGTTGGGTCTCGGCAATACCGATGCCGGTGTCTTCCACATCGACGCTGATGGTGCAATGGCGATCATCGACGGCAGCGGACGTCACACGCACCTGTATCCAGCCACTGTGGGTAAACTTCAGGGCATTATTGATCAGGTTGGTGAGTATCTGACGCACCCGGTTAGGGTCGCCAATCAGGTGCGGATGATGCAGGTTGATGCTATCCACCACCAGCTCCAGACCCTTCTCGTGAGCCCGGACCGACATGGACACCGCCACATCGGAGATCAGGCGCTCCAGGTCATAGCTGACATGATCGATCTCCAGTTTTCCGGCTTCGATTTTGGACAGATCCAACACATCGTTGATCAGTGATGCCAGGGACCCGGCACTGGATTCCGCCATGGCCAGATAGCGTTGTTGCTGCTCCGGCGTGCCGGCTTTACGCAACAGTTTCAACATACCGATGATGCCGTTCAGCGGAGTACGGATCTCGTGGCTGACGTTGGCAATAAAACTGCTTTTGGTCTGGCTGGCGGACAACGCCTCGTTACGGGCCTGCTCCAGTTCCCGGGTTCGCTCCTGCACCTGCAGTTCCAGGTTCAGGTTCACTTCGCGTATTTTGCTTTCCGCCTCAATCTGTGCCGTAACATCGCGGAAGATGGCGGAGATTCCCATGATGGTACCCTGGTTGGCGATGGGGGACAGGGACACGGTGGCATACAAGCGGGACTGATTGCGTTTTTTGAGCGTGAGGCTGACCGGTTCGTGGTATTTGCCATCGGCGATGGTCTTGATGGCCTGCTCCAGCACGGCCTGCTGCTCCCCCAACCCCAGCACGTCACACAGCGGCTGGCCTTCCACCTGGCGGGCGGAATAGCCCAGCATGTCCTGGGCAGAGGTGTTCCAGTGCTGAATGTTACCCGCCGGGTCCATGGCCACGATGGCATCCGATGAGCCTTCGATAATGGACTCAAAGCGGGCCTGGGTTTTGACAAGCCGCAGGTTCTTGTTGAGGTTGGCCCGGAAGATAAGCAGGAAGACCAGCAACAGCCCCACAATGCCACCACCGACCAGCAGGGAACGGGTACTCTGCTCATACAGCAGTTGCTCCACATGAGTCTGCGACAGCAATAGCGCCAACACCATGTAGTGATCCGTGACCCGTTGATCCAGGGGAACGGTGGACTCCTGATAGAAAAAAGCCCGGCCGGTGTTGGTATCCCGCACCAACCCCAGGGCAGGCACGGTGCTGGCAACCGTCTGGTACAGATCCTCCCAGGTGAATTGCCCTGCCAGTTCGTGACGGAACGCGTAATTCGCCACCGGGTGGGCGATCACATTCCGCTGCGCGTTCATCACCACCAGGCCCAGCTCAGCAGGCATATCCAACGCCAGGGCACTGAGCAGCGCCTGCGCATCAAAGTTCAACACAACCATGCCGAATATGTTGTAGTCCGCATCGAACACCGGCACCCCGATTCGATAGGTGGGCTGATGGGGGAAAACGATTTCCCCATACTCGCGGTTGAGATTGATCTCTGACACATAGATCTGGTCGGGCTTCAGCTTGCTGATATCCTGCACATAAGCCCGGCCACCCTTTGCCTGCAGTTCCCGGCCACGGCGGACCTTGATGTTGCCGCCGATCCTGTCCACCCGCACCAACTCCCGGCCGTTGTCCGCCATCCCGATGTAACGCACCTGTTGCACCGAGGGATTATCTTCCAGATAGGCTTCGAAAATGATTTCCAGTCGCCGCTTCCACTGGGACAGGCGGGTATCATCCTCCGGGTCCACACCCCCATTCCGGGTGGCGCGCACAATCCCCCGTACCGGCGGCGTGGAATAGAGAAAATGGGCTTTGGCACGATCTTCCTGCAGATGCCGCTGCAGCAGGTTTGCCCGCAGGCTCAGCTGCTCAGAAATACGCTGGGCTTGTTGTTCATAAATACGGGTGCGGGTGGACTCGTGGGTATACCACCCCAGCAACACCGCCACCACCAGGATCACCGGTACCGCTATTTTGAGAGGCAGTTGCTTCTCGTCCTGCATGAATGCACCTCGCGTCAGATTTTTCGCAGTGCTGCCTGCTCCTGCCCTTTCGACTGGACCACTCCGATGGTGGCCACCAGATCTTTCAGGGGAACCGCTGGGGAGTAATAAAACCCCTGCACCACATGGCAGCCTTTGCGCTGCACAAACTGCAGTTGCTCGACACTCTCAACCCCTTCTGCCACCACTTCCAGTTCCAGGCCTTCGGCAATGGCGGTAATGGCGCTGACAATGGCCACGTTCTGCTTCTTCTCAATGGCCATAAAACTGCGGTCAATCTTGATGACATCGATAGGATACTGGGAGACATAGGACAGGCTGGAATAGCCGGTGCCGAAATCGTCGATGGCCAGCACTACGCCCATTTTACTCAAGGCGCTGAGCTTGCTGGTAATAGCGTCGGAATCCACCATCAGCATGCTTTCGGTGATTTCCAGCTCCAGGGCTTGCGGCGGCAAACCGCTTTCCTGCAGCGCGGCTTTCACAATGCTGACGAAGTTGGCGTGCTCGAACTGGCGGGGGGAGACGTTCACCGCCACCCGATAATTCACCCCCTGTTTGACCCGCAACTGCTGCACGTCCGCACAGGCCTGTCGCAACACCCATTCCCCCAGGGTAGTGATAAACCCCGTGGTTTCTGCCATGGGAATAAACTGGGCCGGGGGAATCATACCGCGCTTTGCATCGGGCCAGCGCAGCAGTGCCTCCACCCCCACCACCAGTCCGTTGCTCACATCCAGCTGGGGTTGATAGTGGAGTTCCAGCCGCTCATGACGGAAAGCCTCATGCAGGGCCTGTTCAATGGCCAGGTTTTCCAGATTGTTGGACGCCAGGCTGTGATCGAATACCTTATAGGCGCTGCGGCCACTCTGTTTGGCATGGTACATGGCCATGTCCGCGTGCTTGAGCAGGGTTTCCGGGTTATCCCCATGTTCCGGATACAGGCTGAATCCGATACTGGGCGTCACCACCAGATTGTTCAACCCCACGGTAATGGGCTTGGCCACCAGCTCCAGAATTTTGCGGCACACCCGCTCCACGTCTTTGATGGAATCAATGTCGGGCAGCAGCACCACAAATTCATCGCCACCCATGCGACAGACGGTATCGGATTCCCGCACGGAATGCAGCAGCCGTTCGGCCACGGTCTTCAGCAACTGGTCACCCGCCAGGTGCCCCAGGGTATCGTTAATGCGTTTGAAACGATCCAGATCCAACACCAGCACCGCGAGACCACCCTGCTGCCGTTTCACCCGCAGCAGCGCCGTTTGCAGGCGATCCTGCATCAGGGTGCGATTGGGCAGGCCAGTGAGGCCATCATGGTGGGCAATGTGTTCGATGTACTCGTTGGCCCGCTTCTGGTCGGTGATGTCATAGGCCACCAGCAGATAACCGGTCACGACACCGTCCTCACTGCGCAGGGTATTCACCGTCAGGTTCACCGGCAGGGTGGAGCCGTCCTTACGCACATAGGTCCATTCGCAGCCTTCCACCACCCCGCGCCGGGCTTTCTCCACCAGGGCCTGAAAGCCGGCCTCAATCTCGGCACCCAGTTCAGCGGAGAGCAACGCCGCCCGGGTATCCAGTTCACCCTGCTCATGAAACACCTTGGCATTCTGCTGGTTAACCAGCTCATCCCGTTCATACCAGAGCATGGCCTCCAGCGCGGGGCTGACGGCGATGATTTTGCCTTGAATATCCGTGGCCACAATACTGAAGGGGGATTGTTCGATGATGGATTGGGTGAGCTGGTGCGCCTGCTTCATGACCCGCTCGGCCTGCTTGCGGTGACTGATGTCCACCACCGTGGCCAGCACCCGTTGCTTGCCGTGCATCTCGATGCCGCTGAGGGAAACCTCAACGGGAATTACCGCGCCCTTGTTGTTCAGCAACTCCAGGTCCATGCCCTCACGCATGCGGCGGGGGGTCATGTTGTCGAAATAGTTGCTGATCAATGCCTGATGACCGTGGCGGGATTCGAACGGCACGAAGCGATTGATGCTGATCTCGTTCACCTGCTCGGCCGTGATCTCCAGCAACTCGCAGGCTTTGCGGTTGGCCAAAACGATCTTGCCGGATTTCTCCACCGCCAGCATGGCCACCGGAGCCAGGTTGATAACCCGGTCCAGCGCATTCAGTTGTTCCACCTGATGGGAAATGTCCGCCAGGGTGAGCACGTGGCCGGAATCCCCCAGCAGGGAACAGCGGATTTCCAGCACCGCATTTGGCAGTCGCAGCTGGAGGGGCTCCCGTTGATCCGCCAGCAGCGCCTGCACCAGGGCGTAAGCCGCTTTCGGGTCCTGCACCCCGTTCAGTTCACCGTGGGCGATGCACAGGCTGATCAACCATTTCAACTCGGACCCGGCAAGCTTGTTCTCGCGCTCGATCTGGAACAGTTTGCGAAAATACAGATTGCAGTACTTCACCCGCTGGTGCTCATCCAGCACCACCACCCCCTGGGTCAGGGCATCCATGGTGGTATAGGAGATGTGCTTCTCCACCTCCAGCTGCTGGGTCAGTTGGCGGGCCCGCACCTGCAGCTGGTGCTTCTCGGTGGCACGCGTCAACACTGGAGCGATGATGTTGAGGTAATTGCCGTCGGCGTCTTTGGAGATGAAATCCGCTGCCCCCAGCCGCAACGCAGAAAACGCCAGGCTGATATCATTGGCGGCGGTCATGATGACCACCGGGATCTGGATGCCCCGGGTGCCGATTTCCTGCAGCAGCTCAATGCCGCTCAGGTTGGGCATGTAGTGATCGGTCAGCACGGCATCGAACTTGGAGCTCTGCAGCGCCTCCAAAGCAGAAAAACCGTTGTTGACGTGGTACACCGAATAGCCTTCATCCGCCAGCATCGGTTTCACCAACGTGGCCTGAACCAGGTCATCTTCCACATACAGAATGGATTTACTCATGGGCGATCAAGTCCCTGTTCCTTTGGCATCGTGACTCTGTCCTTATTTGGGGCGGCGTTCTGTCAAGTAAGTATAGTTGACTCTGGTCAATACATGTAACGGTTGGAGGGAAAAGCACTTAGGCACCATACCCTTAGCGGTAGGTCGAGCTAACGCACGTGACGGCCGCGGAACAGGTCAGCGATGGCCGGCGGATTCGAGGCAAAATACAAATGCAGATAGGTTGCGGTCAACGAACCGGTGCGGTAAATGGCTTCGCCTGGGGCCGGGTGATTCGGTCGCTGGCCAAAGGCAATGGGTTGTGGCGTCTCCAGGCTGGCGGAGCGATGATGAGCGTGCCCCCGCACCACCCCTTCCGGCAACGGCGCCGCTTGCATGCCCTGACACCCGCCCCGCTCCCGCATCACGCCGCGGCCCGGCATCAGGCCTGCCATGGGGAACGCCGCCCCCTGCAGATTGGCAAGGCTTTGCAGGCAATAGAGAAAGCCGCCACATTCAGCCAGGATCGGCTTGCCAGCGGCGTGGCAGGCCCTGATTGCCGCCAGCATCGACCTGTTCGCCGCCAACCGTTCTGCATGCAACTCAGGATAACCGCCGGGCAGCCAAAGGGCGTCACAGGGGGGAAGGCTGGTGTCGTCCAATGGGGAGAAATAGCGCAGGCGGGCGCCCATGGCCTGCAGTAACTGCACATTGGCCTCATAGATGAAGCTGAAGGCCAGATCCTTGGCGACAGCAATGGTTTTGCCCACCAGCAGCGGTTGCACCTGCACCTCATCCGCGAGGGCAAAGGTCACCGGGGGCAGGCTATCGAGCCAGCGCAGCAGGTCAGTCTCCTGCAGCAGGTCGGCCCCCTGTTCAAAGCAGCGCTCCAGTTCTGCGGCCGCTTCCTGCGCCTGCACCAGCCCCAGATGGCGTTCCGGCAGGCGGATGGCTTCGTTGCGGGAGATGGCCGCCACCAGGGGCAGTTGAGGTGATAAGGTTGCCGCCACCAGATCCCGATGGCGTGGCGAAGCGCAGTTGTTGGCCACCAGCCCCACGATCTGATAGTCGTCCCGATACCGGGCCAGACCCGATGCCACCGCCCCGGCGGTTTGCGCCATGCCGGCCACGTCCATCAACAACAGCACGGGGAAGCCGAAGGTGGCCGCCAGGTCCGCACTGGAGGGGGTGCCATCCAGCAGGCCCATGGCCCCTTCCACCAGGATCACATCCGCCTCCTGGGCCGCCCGGTGCAGCTGGTGCCGACACCAGGCCTCCCCGGCCATCCACAGATCCAGCTGTGCCACCGGCCGCCGGGATGCCTGCTCCAGGATCTGGGGGTCCAGGTAGTCGGGGCCGGTTTTGAAGACCTGCACCCGCTTGCCGGTGCGCACCAGCAACCGGGCCAGCGCCGCCGTAAAGGTGGTTTTGCCCTGACCGGAGGCGGGTGCCGAGATAAACAGGGCGCAGCTCATAGGGGGTTCCTAACAGATTTCGGGGCAGACATACTAGCCCGAATTTCTCATGAGGGGATAAAAGAAAGCGGCTGAAAGTGTTAAAATTTCAGGACCTTACACCATCAATCAACACCAACAACCGCTATCCAAAATGGTACCTCAAAAACTGACCTT
>NZ_RCHN01000038.1 GCF_003671495.1 Ketobacter sp.
GACTCACCCGATTCAGAACTGGAACCTGACGCTGTCACAGCTCACAATCCACTTCCCGGACCGGCTGGAGAAATACATCAGCTTATGACGCCTCTAGGCTGACACAGAATTTTGAACACCCTCGAACTGGAACCTGACGCTGTCACAGCTCACAATCCACTTCCCGGACCGGCTGGAGAAATACATCAGCTTATGACGCCTCTAGGCTGACACAGAATTTTGAACACCCTCTGAAAAGGTAGTGTTCAGAATTCTGTGTCATTTCTTTATCATTAGACCAAAAGGAATGACACAGAATTCTGAACACTACCCAAATTTGGCCATCACACATAGATATCATCTACAGTTGTTTCAAACTCAGTGCCCCTTGCTTCCAGCTTATATGGTAGCTGCCAATAAGGTAGCATTACCATCGCCTGCAGCTCTGCAGACACATCTGTACGACGCGCATATTTACCAGTTGATGATTGAGTAGAAACTGAATCAACACTGCCTAGAACAACAAAACTGCCATTAGCGGGTTAACTTTATGACAGTAGAGATAATGTACGCTTTATATCATCTCTTAGCTTAAGCCGCTCCTCATCACTAAGTTGTTGATCACAATACCCAAGATCGATTCGCCCCAACAATTCCTGCGTTTGCTCTTTGATATCATCCCTGAGAAATCCATGCTTCACGCCTTCTTCACACAAAGCCATATAGATAATTAGCTTTTCTAGCTCACTCTCCTTTATTGACTTCGCATACTCAACTTGCACACGTGAAGACGCCTGTCGAATATCGAGCCCATCCCCCAAAAACTCTTCAATATCCTCAAGGATAAATTCTTGTAGTTCTTTGTACGACCATTTATCCACGATTATTCTCCCGCAAACACGTTCAGCTGAATATTAGGGTATCGATCTTTAAAGTCGAATATAACGTCTGTACAACTGGTACAAGTCAACCTTTCTGTAAACAGGTTTATAGAACCTGCTGCATTTCGATTATTTCCAAGTCTTAAAGCCACATCATTCAGAATCTTGAACTCAGTATCCCATTGCCTTGTATATGCATCCGGTGTACCCACCCTAACATTGTCAGGATCGACTGCCTTCGGTTTAAAAATCCAATCAGATTCGTCGGCCAAATGCACGAACCCATCAGCATCTTTATCAGTAGGGTAGTTAATGCGGCTATGAGCTTTCAACTCAGTAGGCAATCCCGGTATATCAAGCTGAGCAACTCCCACGTTGCCGCTACCTCGAAGTTTCTTAGGTAGCCCCACACGAACATCATCGACCCGGGTTTGTAGCGCTTGCTGGATCTCTAGCCTTTCAGCTTTGGTCAACACTTTCGTGTTTGGTACACCCCTCCCAACACCCCGCACCGCCCCCACCACAGGAGCACCACTCAACACCAACCCACCCGTATCCAGCAACAACTCATCCAGCGCCGCATCTTTCAACGCCGCTGACATCTTAGCATTATTCACGGTGAGAATATTATTGGCCTGGCGGGCGCCTTCGGAGAGGCCCGCCACCAAGCCGGGGCCGCCGCCGTAGGCGCTGCCTTCCGGATCAGCAATCGCCGATTCCAGGTTGTCGGTGTAGGCTTTGACTGCCGGATGATCCTGAATATAGGCACGGGCATTGGCTTCGCCTTCGGCCACCGCATCGCTGATCACCATCTGTTGGGCGCCGCTGTCGATATTGTGAGTCAGCGTCTCTGCGGTTTCCTCCGAGATAAAATACCCGGTCTGGCGGAACACCGTATCCTGTTTCTGCTCCCGGGTTAAGCCGCTCAGGTCCACCACGGTATCATCGCTGCCCGCCCCCAGCTCGCGCAGTTGGGCGGCCTCGTCGCGGGCGCCGCTGTGGCGGCTCATCTGTCCCCCAAAGCCCCGCCCTGACAGCAACTGATCAATCCGCTCAGGGCTGAATACCTTGCCTGCCGGATCTGCCTCGCCCTGCTGCACCCGCGCCAGACTGGCGGTCAGCGCCGTCACGGCAGGCGCCACTGACGGGATCTTGTTGGCCTGGTTACTGTTGGCCTGGTTACTGCTGGCATGGCTTTTAGACGGCGCTGCCGAAGCAGAACCGTGCACAAAGGTTTTTTCCAGCGTCTTCACGGCGCTAGCATCCAAGGCCCGCCCCTTGCTTTCATCAAACTCCACCGGCTGTTGCTTGAAGCGGGCGCTGGCTCCCAGGGCCGGCATGGTGGCACCGGGGTTGCCGGGGTCCACTGCTTTTGGTGGCTGCGGGGCCGTGGGTGAGGCGCTTTTGGCGGAACCGGCGCCACCGCCACTGTTGATTCTGACCATGGTTCCGGTGATGGCCACGCCGGACGGATTCAACACGATGGTACCGCCCCCGGCTTTGAGGGTGACCGACATGCCAGCATCCAACACCACGCTGGTACCGGCCTTCATGCTGCATTCGTTGCCCACCTGCTGCAGCCAGTTCTGCCCGGCCTTTTGCTGCACGTTGCCACCCACCGTCTGGGACAGGGTCTGACCAATTTTGAGGTTGCGATTGGCGCCGGTTTTATTGCTGTAGTCCTGGCCAACTTTCTCTTTGGCGGCGGCGATCACGATGCGGTGACGGTCATGATCGATGCTGTCCATGCGATCGTTCTTCACATACAGCTCCACATCTTTCTGGCCGTGAATAAAGATCTGCTCACTGCCCTTTTTATCGTCCAGGCGCAGCTCGTTATAGCCACCGGCGCCAGGGCTGCTCTGGGATTTGAGCGTGGTCCGGGTTTTGTTGGCCGGCAGGTTGTAAGGGGGTTGGGTGGTGGCGTTGTAGAGGGCTCCAGTCACCAGGGGGCGATCCGGATCGCCGTTCAGAAAGCTCACAATCACTTCCTGGCCAATGCGGGGCAACGCCTGCGCGCCCCATTGATTGCCGGCCCAGGCCTGGCTCAGCCGCAGCCAGCAACTGCTGTTCTCATTACGCTTGCCCTCGCGATCCCAATGGAACTGCACTTTGATGCGGCCATGTTGATCGGTATAGATTTCTTCCCCTTTGGGACCGGTCACAAACGCGGTCTGCACGCCGCTGATGCGGGGGCGCTGTTGGGTTGGATTCTGTTGGGTGGGGCAGGGCCGATAGGGGGTTTGAGCGGGTATGGCCTGGGCCCGCACACCAAAGTGACTGCCCTCCTCGGAGGCACCCTCTTCCAACACCTGGGGCTGGCGGCCTTCCACCTGCAGCGAGGAGACCACGTATTCCTGGTTAAACGCCTGGGTGCCGTGTTGGCTCAGGCTAAAACGTCGCCCCACCGCCAGGCGCACACAGTCCGATTCCAGCGTCACGGAGGCCCGTTGAGCCTGGTGACCCTGCAATTGTGCCTGCCCGAACGCGCGCCCCTGGGCCGGGCTCTGAAAACGTCCGGGATAACGGTAGTGTTGCAGCTCGTCAAAGTCGCTCGCGCTGGCACTGCCCTCCAGACTGTTGGCAGGTTTTTGAAAACCGTAGTCCCGCAGCGTCACCGCGCCGCTTTGCAGCTGCTGTTGACTATGGAACTCATAGATCGACTCTTCCCCACTGACCAGGCCACTGCGGCTGCGATAGGGCAACACGGCCCGGCCGGGCAGCGGCTGAAACACGCTGTTGCTGTCGGCAATCACCAGCACATGGCCCGACAGGCTGTGTTCGAAGTGGTAGAACAGCCCTTCCTCAACCAGCAGGCGTTGGACAAAATCCAGATCGGTTTCCCGGTACTGGACACAATATTCCCGCTGCAGCGGTGGCGACTGGATCTGCCAGCGCACCTGCTGGTCGGTGATGCCTGCATCCTTCAACACCTGGGTGATGATCTGCCGGGCGGTCTTGTCCTGAAAGATGCGCATGCCACTGCGCAGCCCCAGCAGGCTGATTTTAGGCCGCAACAGCATGCGGTATGACGTGAAACGTTTACCGATGGCGCCCTGGGTCAGCTGCACCAGCTCGCCGTGAATGTGACGGGGATGCCTGGCATCGAACAGGGTCAACACACCGCTCTTGCCGAGCAGATCCGCCAACGGCAGGTCGCGGCGTTCACAGGCGACATCCAGCCAGCACTCAAAGGGCGTGGACAGTGCACCCTGATACTGGAACGACACCACCCGCACCTCATCATCCAGGGCGGGAACCTGCAGGGCAAAACGGCTGTGGTTGGCGGGGGAAGACATGGCACTCCCTGTCTGTGGTATTTAGGCCTTCTACATAGACAGGGAGCGCGCAGATTTTCGCGTGGTTTTCAGGTGGTCTTATCTATTATGCACCTAATTCCAGGCACGTAATTACAGCCACCTGTTTTCAGGAGCCTGCTTTGGCCACTTAATGGGTGCCCCGCAGAATGACGTGGCTCACCAGCCCGGGGGCATCCCACATGGGCACATGGCCACAGCCGGGCAGGCGCACCCAGTGGGTATGGGCCGGGGCCCGACTGCGGTCGCGGGTGCCCAGGGGGAACACCATGTCCAGGTCACCAAAGGCGATGGTACAGGGCACCGACACCTCGGCGGCCCGGGCAAACGGTGGGCGGAAGGCGTCGAACACCGCGTCAAAGTGATGGGATTGCGCAAACATGCGGGCGGAGCGGATGGCGTCCCGGGCCGGCATTTTCCAGCCACGGGCCGACACCGCGCCCGCCATGATGAGGGTGCGACCCACCGAGGTTTTCAACAATTGGTCGGTCAGGCCCGGCGCCACCTGATAGGCCTTACGCATGGCGCCGAACAGGGGCTCCAGGTGACCGGGCCCGGTTTCCCGCCACAATCCGGCCGGCGAGATCCCCACCACGGAGCGCGCCAGGCCCTCTGCGGCGGCGTCCAGCATGATGCGCCCCCCCAGGGAATTGCCCACCATGTCCACCGGCTCGTCGATGCCCATCTTCCTCAAACTCTGGCCCAGGCTCTCCACCATGGCCTCGGAGCCGGGCTCCCGCCCCTCGATGCCCGGCGTTTGGCCAAAGCCTGGGATATCAAAGGCAATGACCCGACGCTGCACCGCCAATCGGTCCATCACCGGCGCCCAGGCTTCACTGTTCATGCCAATACCGTGCAGAAGGATTAGGGGGCGCCCGTGGCCCTTCTCGATGTGATGCCAGATCATACGTTCCTCTCACTAAATCAGTTTGTTTTTGTTCAACCAGCCTGCATTAACCGAATCGCACGCCCAAATTAAATCACATGGCTTAATTGAGCTCGAGGATACCACGCCAGCCAGGCCGATGGATTTGCCCGGGGGACGCAGGCTGACGGCGGCGCGCCCTGTACCTTCACCGTACCTTCATAACCAAACGGGGTTTTGCGACGGTATGTTATTGGACGCTCAAGGGGAGATTGACTATGTTGAGGGGACGTATTGACGTCACCACAGGTCAGGCAGATGGAACCTATTAACAGCAACAGCTCCACCACGCTGATTCAGCCTAAAACCAATGCCGAAAAGCAGGGTCGGGATGCGGCGCAGGCCGAAACTCAGAATCAGACCCAGCGGGCGGCGGAAGACCGTTTCAGCAGCAGCAACCCGGTGAGCGAGCTGCAACTGCAGCGCAGCCAGGTGGTGGAAAGCCTGGGCCAATCCCAGCAGAGTGACCTGGACGGGGTCCAAACCAGCGGGGAGGCCGAATTCCCGGCCGCCGCCAACCGTGACATTCAGACCGAACAACAGGCCGCTGCCGCTACTGACGCCCTGCGGCAACGCATCAGCGAACAACCGGGCAATGCCCTGCAAGCGCAGGCGGATCAGGCCAGCCGGGATGCGGCGCTCACCCTGTTCCAGCAAAGCTGAGGCCCGTGGCAAACCGCGCCCGGTTTCGCTTAATGGATTAATTAGTTGCTATACTGACACTAATTAATTTCGTGTATTGGTGAAATGCCAGAGTTCGACTCGGATCTACAAAAGTACGATAGGCAACTCGCAAAAGGATTCAAGTCTCTTACCTTCTCGGATGAGTTGGAATCGGAGTTCCGCACTTTTTTTCACGCCCGCAATGTGGTCAAACAGCGGGGCGCGATCATTGTGGGCATTCTGCTGTTGCTGCTCCTGATTCCACTGGATATGGCTCATCTGAATGGCGAGATTCGTGAGTTCTATCTGATCGCCCGTGCCTGGATCACCATCCCGATTCTGGTGCTGGCCCTGGTGTTCACCTTTCGCGAAGGCTTTCGCCGTTACTTCTCTGTATTCAGTTTTCTCATCATCACCTTTATCGGCATCACCACCAACATCCAGGTTGTGTACGGCTTGCAGGCCGGGGTTTATGCGCCCTATGAAGGCGCCATGCTGTTGATCATGGTGGCCTTTTTTCTGGGTGGCATGTACTTCCGCCAATCCCTTGCCTGCATCATCCTGGTGGCGTTGAGTTACCTCATCCTCAGTGAAACGTACCTGGGGCCACACCCGTCCAAATTGCACCAGTACTTTTTTATCTTCGCCACCTGTCTGATCGGCGGTGTCAGCGCCTACACCCTGGAATATCAGGTGCGTATCTCGTTTTTGCAGCGGGGTGCACTGAAATCGCTGGCCAAGACCGATCCCTTGACGGGGCTATACAATCGCGGCGCACTCAACCAGAAACTCACTCACCTCACCGAGTACGCATTCCGTGAAAAGAAACCCATTACCCTGTTGCTGGTGGATGTGGATTTTTTCAAAAACTTCAATGATCAGTATGGCCATATCAAAGGCGATCAATGTCTGGTGGAAGTGGCCGCTGCGCTGGCCAAGAACTGCCAGCGACCGCTGGATTTTGCCGGGCGCTATGGTGGCGAGGAATTCCTGCTGATGTGGTTCGATGCCGCTCCCAATGAAGCGCGCACCTTTGCTGAAAAAACCAAACGCAGCGTGGACTTATTGCAACTGGCCCACGAAGCATCCGCCATCAGCAACACCGTCACCCTCTCCGGCGGCATGGTAACCGGCATTCCCACCCGCCCGGATCAGGCAGAAGCCATCGTGCATCAGGCGGATCAGAATCTGTATCGAGCCAAGGACAGCGGCCGCAACCGCATCATCATTCAGGATCTTGGGGATGAGCACAACATCGCAGACATCGTGAAGTAATCGCACGTAACAAAACGTATTGCCTAAACCTCTTTTGTTATTATTTGAAACCGGACACTTTTTCTGCCCACCAGGGTCTAAACTGAGTACGTAAGCAAGCGATTCAGATCTCGATCGCTCACTGAAGTAACGGAAGGCCCCTGTTTGAGCACATTGACCCGATTACCCCTGCTCCTGCTCTTATTGCTCGCCAGCACCCTGGCCCGGGCAGCTGATACGTTGTTGATATCCGATCACACCGACCGGCTCAACCTGCTGCCTTATCTGGAGTACCTGCCGGATTCCGCCCACACCCTGTCATTCGATGACGCCCGCCGGAACGCCGACCGCTGGCGGGATGCACCGCGCCATCGGGAGAGCCTGAATTTCGGTTACACCGACGACGTGTACTGGTTTCGTTTCAAGGTCAAGAACACCGCCAATTCCACCCAGTCCGCCAATATTGAAATCGGCTATACCGTGCTGGACAACGTGGATGTGTACGTTGAGCAGGCCGACCGCGAAACCCTGCTGTATGAGCTGGGGGACAAACACCCCTTCCATGATCGCCTGGTTGAGCATCGTAATTTTGTCGTGCCGCTGAACCTGGAGGCCAACAGTGCCGCCACCTATTACCTGCGCATACAGACCACTAGCTCCATGCAGGTGCCCCTGTTCCTGTGGCGGGATGCCAGCCTGCTGAAGAACAGCCAGGCGGAAATGCTCGGCCTGGGCATTTACTTCGGCACCATGGGGGTAATGGTGCTCTACAACCTGTTTGTGTTTTTCTCCGTGCGGGAATCCAATTACCTGTACTACGTTCTGTACGTGGCCAGCGTGTCGCTGTTCTTTGCCAGCCTGAGTGGCATCTCCTTCCAGTACCTGTGGCCCAACAACACCTGGTGGAATGATCAGAGCATTGTGTTCTTCCTGGCCTGCGTGGTGCTGTTCGCAGCCCTGTTCACCATTCGGTTTTTACGCATCGAAGAAACTTTTCCGCGCCTGCACCATGTGGGCACGGCGGTGGTGCTCATCAGTGCCCTGATCGCGGCATCCACGTTGCTGTTTGATTATCGCACCATGATTGCCGTGGTCATCACCTGGGCCATCATCGGCATCACCCTGGCGCTGGGGGTGGGCATGTATCGCTGGGTGCTGGGGGATTCCTCCGCCAAGTACTATTGCATTTCCTGGTTCACCTTTCTGATCGGCGGCATCATTCTGGCATTGAATAAGTTCGATGTGATTCCCCGCAATTTTCTCACGGAAAACGCCACCCAGTTCGGCTCCGCCATGGAAGTGATCCTGTTGTCCTTTGCGTTGGCGGATCGCCTCAACATCGAGAAGCGCCGCCGCTTTGAAGCTCAGCTGCACGCCCTGGAAAATGAACGGGTGGCACGACTGGCGCAAGCAGAAGCCCTGCAACAGGAGAAGAACGCGCGCAAGGCCCAGGAGCAGGCGCTGGTGCACGAACGGGAGGCCCGGGAAGCCCAGGCCGCCGCGCTGGCGGTACAACGTCAGGCCACCGAAACCCTGGAACACAAGGTGCGCGAGCGCACCCACGAGCTGGAGATCGCCAACCAACGGCTGGAAGAACTCACCTATACCGACGGCCTCACCGGAATTCGCAACCGGCGCTATCTGAACCGGGCACTGGAACGGGAGTTCTCCCGGGCCCGGCGGGAAAAATCCCCGGTGGCCACGCTCCTCATCGACATTGATCACTTCAAACAATTCAACGATACCCACGGCCACCTGGTGGGTGATGACTGCCTGCGGGAAGTGGCGCAAACCATCCAGCAGTGCGCATTGCGGGAGAACGATGTGGTGGCCCGTTATGGTGGTGAGGAGTTCTGCATCCTGCTGCCCAACACCGACCAGCCGGGTGCCATGCGGGTGGCCGACCAGGTGTGCGAGGCCATCCGCGATATCCTTTTCGATGTGGAAGGCCAGCGGGTCATGATCACCGCCAGTATCGGAGTCACCTCCTGCATTCCCGAGCGACACCAGGATGTGGACCGCTTCATCGCCGCCGCCGACAGCGCCCTGTACGCCTCCAAGGCCAACGGCCGCAATCAGGTCAATTTCGCCCTGCCCAATTTTTCCTCTCCCCTGAATCAGCACAACGGCTGACCCGGGCTCCGCTCTTGACCGGAACCCACCGCCGTGCTTTACTGAAACCAAGAAATGAACATGGATTCACTTTATGGCATACCGGGCTACCGAGTTCACCGAACAGCGCAAGGCCCAGACCCGGGCCAGACTGCTGAAGGAGGCCAAAAAACTGGTTTCCGCCGGCGGTTTTCGCAGCCTCTCCATCGCTGAAGTGGCTCGTCGCAGCGCCATTGCCACCGGCACGGTGTATCGTTATTTCCCGTCCAAATCCGAACTCTGTGTTGCCGTTTTTGAAGCCGCCACCCAGCGGGAGATCGAGGCCGTGTCCCATGCCGGCCTGGATGCCGGGGATGCAGTGCAACAACTGCAGCAAGCGTTGGAATGCTTCATCCAGCGGGCCATGCGCAATCCCAACCTGGCCTATGCCCTGATCGCCGAACCGGTGGACCCGGAGCTGGAGCAGACCCGTCTGAACTACCGGGCCCAATGGGCAGAGGTGTTTGCGCAACGGCTGGAACAGGGCATGCAGCAGGGCGTATTCATTTCGCAACCGGCCACGTTGTGTGCCACCGCACTGGTAGGTGCCATGGCGGAAACCGTGATCCTGCCCCTGCAGCAGGCCCGCTCGCAAAACCCAACCTATGCCACCAATCACCCCCTGAACCAGGACCACTGCTTGCACATCATTGCATTCTGCCTGCGGGCTGTGGTGAAACCGGAGAACCACCGATGAACCCACGCAACCCGTCTTTTCAACCCTCACCCGAGACCCCATCGGCGCACACCCTGGCGGACACCCACACCGTGGAAAACCAGTCCTACGCGCTGGAAGATTACAACCTGTATCTGGCCGACGTGGCCCTGCAGGAGGCGGTGAAACGGGAAGGCGCCGCTGCGTCGCACATGGACCTCACCGCGTTCGGCCAGCTCACCGGCTCCGCCCAGGTGATCCAGTGGGGATTTCAGGCCAACAAAGTCAAACCGGAATTCCGCAGCCACGACCGATTCGGCCGCCGGGTGGACCTCATTGAATTTCACCCGGCCTATCACAAACTGATGGAAACGGCGATCGTCAACGGCATCCACTCGATTCCCTGGTGCGACCCGCGCCCCGGCAGCAATGTCTATCGCGCTGCCCTGTTTTACCTGCAGTCCCAGGTGGAGGCGGGCCATGGCTGCCCCATCACCATGACCTTTGCCTCAATCCCCACCATCCGCAAGCAGGCCTCCATCGCCAGTGTGTGGGAGCCCCTGATCACCAGCCGCCACTACGACCCCCGCAATGTGCCGGTGGCCGAAAAATCCGGGGTCACCATCGGCATGGCCATGACCGAAAAGCAGGGGGGCTCCGATGTGCGCGCCAACACCACCCGCGCCTATCCGGTGGGTCAATGGGGTGCTGGCGAAATCTATGAACTGGTGGGCCACAAGTATTTTGTCTCTGCCCCCATGTGTGATGCTTTTCTGGTTCTGGCGCAGGCAGAAGGCGGTATTTCCTGTTTTCTGGTGCCCCGCTGGCGCCCGGACGGCAGCAAGAATCCGCTGCAGATTCAGCAGCTGAAAAACAAAATGGGTAACGTGTCCAACGCCTCGTCGGAGACAGAATTGCGCGGCGCCATGGGTTGGCTCATCGGCGATGAAGGCCGTGGTATCGCCAACATTCTGGAGATGGTGGCATTGACCCGATTCGATTGCATGATCGGCTCGTCCTCTGGCATGCGCCAGGCCATGGCGCAGATTCTTCATCACTGCAGCCAGCGCAAAGCCTTTGGCAAATTACTGACCGATCAACCCTTGATGCAAAACGTGCTGGCGGATCTGGCCATTGAAAGCGAAGCCGCCATGGCGCTGACCCTGCGCATGGCCCGGGCGCTGGACAACCCGGAAGACGAACACGAAAAACTCGTAGCCCGCATCGGCACCGCCATCGGCAAGTACTGGATCTGCAAGCGCACGCCGGGGCACGCCTACGAGGCCATGGAGTGCATTGGCGGCAGTGCCGTTATGGAGGACAGCATCATGCCGCGCCTGTATCGGGAAGCGCCGGTCAATGCCATCTGGGAAGGCAGCGGCAATGTGCAGTGCCTGGACATGCTGCGGGCCATGAGCCGCACCCCGGGATCGTTGGAAGCGTTGTTTGCTGAAATCGACGAAGCCAAAGGTTTGCATCCGGCCTTTGACCGGTTTGTCTCCACCACCAAAAATCTGTTCGCCGATTTATCCGATGTGGAATTCCAGGCCCGCGTATTGGTGGAGCATCTGGCACTGTCACTGCAGGCCAGCGTCTTGTTGCGAGCAGACAACGCAGCGGTAGCCGATGCGTTTTGCGCTACCCGCCTGCAAAGCGGCAGTCATCACATGTACGGCACCATGCCCAAAGGCGTCGACTGCCAGAGCATTATCCAACGGGCACAGCCACAGGTGGGTGTATGACGGTAACCACACTGACCCCGAACCAGGTGCAAACCTACCTGGCGGAAATCTTCCCACAGTTTGACGCCACCATCACCCACATCGATCGTGACGGCGCCACCCTGGAATTGCCCACTAATGAACGCCATCTGCGCCCCGGTGGCACCGTCTCCGGACCCACGTTGATGGCATTGGCAGACGCCGCCATGTACGTGGCCATTCTGGGTAACCTGGGCAAAGTGGCCCTGGCGGTGACCACTAACCTCAATATCAACTTCTATCGTAAACCACTGCCCGGTCGCTTGCGGGCCGAAGCCCGCATCCTGAAAATGGGCGCGCGTCTGGCGGTGGGGGATGTGCTGATCTACAGCGAGGGACTGGACGATTCTGTGGCTCACGTCACCCTCACTTACTCCATTCCACCGAATTCCGAAGCCACAGATTAAGGGTGGACATTTTTCTGAAATATCCTTTACTTACAAGGATGTTTCGATCAATATCGGGGATGTTATTGTTTGCGGTGCAGTACCGATACGGATACCGAGACATACCAAAACCAACAATATTGGAGATCAATGGATATGAAAAAGTTACTAATCGGCGCAGTATTAATGGGTTCCACTACCATCGCCATGGCAGAAGCGCCCGGCGGCCCGGACTGCGGTTGGGGTAACATGCTGTTTGAAGGCCAGAGCGGCCTGGGTCCCCACTTTCTGGCTTCCTGGACCAACGGTACTTCAGGCAACGCCACTTTTGGTATGACTACCGGAACCAACGGTTGCTCCTCCAACGGCACCCTGACCTATGGCGGCCAGTCTCTGGTGAACCTGACTCAGGTTATGGATGAATTCGTGGCCGACGCCGCCAAAGGTGAAGGCGAAGCCATGACTGCGGTTGCCGTTTCCATGGGTATTGCACCGGAAGATCGTGCTCATTTCGCCGATGCCATCCACAGCAATTTCTCCAGCATTTTTGTATCCGCTGACGCCACAGCAGAAGACGTGCTGAACAACATCGTCAGCGTAATGAAAGCAGACCAGCGTCTGTCCAAGTACGTAGCGTAATTCAGCCACGCTGAACAAAAGGGGGCACTGCCCCCTTTTTATTTGATCATCCAGATAATATTCCCACCACCATGACATCACCTTTGCGCTTTGCAGCGGTCTGCTGGCTGCTTTTCGTTTGCGTCACGAGCCCGGCCCAGGCCCTTGAGCTGGACGCTCAACAGAGCACATCACTGTCTGAATCCACAACCTGGCAGCGCCTACTTCATTATGAACCCACCTATGGCCAACAGCGTGTTGAGAGCCAGGTGGACGACGACGAATTTTTTCTGGCTGCCAATGGCAAAACCGATCCCGCCGCAGAATTGAACGCCACCCTGGCCGCGTTTTACCAACCGGTAGACGATGCCGACCAGCATCCGGTGTGCCGCTTTCCGGCCCGCTGGCATTTTCTGAATTCAGAACTCGAGTTACCGGAGCCACCGCTCACACCACCGCACTGCCCCGAATTCAACCAGTGGATGGGCACGTTGAAACCGCACAGTGCCAGCCTGGTATTTGCGTCCTCCTATCTGAACAGCCCCTCCTCCATGTTCGGCCATACGTTCCTCCGCATTGACCCCGAAAATGTGGAGGAGGGCTCCACCTGGTTATCGTACGCGGTCAATTTCGGCGCGGAGTTAAACGCGGAAGACAATTCCATTTTATACGCCTACAAAGGCCTGTTCGGTGGCTACCCCGGTTTTTTCAGCGTCATCAAATATTACGAGAAGATCAAGGAATACAGCCGCATCGAAAACCGTGACCTGTGGGAATACAACCTGAATCTGACACCGCAGGAAACCCGGCGCATGACCACCCATTTGTGGGAACTGCGTAATGTGGACTTTGAATATTATTTCTTTGACGAGAACTGTTCATACCGGCTCTTGGAACTGCTGGAGTTTGCCCGTCCGGGCAGCTCGTTGCGGGATGAGTTTGGTGTACGCGCCATTCCCATCGACACTGTGCGGGCGGTGATCGACGGCGACTTCGTTGCAAGCACCACCTACCGGCCCTCAGTGGCCACCCAACTGGAATTCAACGTTAATCAGCTGAGTGATGAACACCAACAGCTTACCTGGCAGTTGGCACGCCGCGAAATCACTCTGGATGACGCTCGCTTGACGGCACTGACGCCGGAGCAGCAAGGCCGCATCGTTGCCGCCGCTTACGAATATCTGCGCTATCTGGAACTGGACCAGCCCCGCACCGCAGAGGGCGCCCGCTACAGCCTGCAACTGTTGCAGCGGGTCAGCCAGTTACCGGTACAGCAAAGCGTGGTGCCCACACCGGAACACTCCCCCGAACAGGGCCACAAAACCTTGCTGCTGGGACTCACCGGTGGCCAGTCAGACAGCACCGGCTTTGCCGATCTGCGCCTGCGCATGAGTTACCACGATCTGGCGGACAACCGCATCGGTTATCTGGACGGCGCGGCCATCAACCTGTTTGAATTGCGCCTGCGCCAGCAGGAAAACGATTCCCTGCAGATTGAGCAGATCAATTTTGTGGACATCAACTCCCACGCACCCCGCAACCGCTTCCTGAAGCCCATCACCTGGCGGGTGCAGGCAGGTTTTGAGCGGTTGTATGCCCACGACGACGATGATCTGGTGGCCCAGGTGCACGGCGGCGCCGGGGTGACCTACGGTGTTGACGTGAATGGCCAGGGCGCGGATATTCTGCTGTACACCATGGCCATGGGCCGACTGGAATACAACGAACTGCTGGAGCACAACTGGGCGGTGGGCGCCGGCGCACTGGTGGGGGCATTAGCCTATCTGCCCTTCGGCACCCTGCAGCTGGAATCCGATTATTATCAGTTCAGTGACGGACTGGAGCGTTACCAGCATCAGTTGATCCAGAATATTCCCATCGGCCGGGATAATGCCGTACGATTGTTTGCCACCCATCGTAAAGAAGTGGATACCCTGATCGATGAAGTCAGCCTGGAATTCCGCCACTATTTTTAACGTCCTGAAATCGAGGGTACTGATCTACGGTGCCCTGAGCCTGTTTCTGGTGACGCAGATGAGCGCCTGTTCAAGCTATTTTTTCTATCCGTCAAAAAAGATTCTGCACACACCGGATGAGGGCGGGCTGGTGTATGAGGATGTGGTGGTGAAAACCCGGGATCACCTGAGCATTCACGGCTGGCTGCTGCCGGCCCAACAGCCCAAGGGCATCGTCTTTTTTCTCCATGGCAACGCGGAGAACATCAGCACCCACATTAACAGCGTTTACTGGTTGCCGGAGCAGGGCTATGACGTTTTGCTGATGGACTACCGGGGTTACGGCCGCTCACAGGGATCGCCGGATTTTCCTGACGTGTTTCTGGATGTGGATGCCATGTACCGCTGGCTGGAAGCCTATGCCCGGGACAAACAGTTACCGGTTTACGTGCTGGGCCAGAGCCTGGGGGCCGCCATCTCCAGCGTTTATTTCAGTCAACTGCCGCCGGACCAGCGTATCTATCGGGCGGTAGCACTGGATGCGGTGTTCGCCGGGCACCGGGACATTGCCAAAGACGTGCTCGATCGCCATGTGATCACCTGGCCCCTGCAATTCATCGTGCCCTGGTTTTTGCCCACGGAATATAACCCCAAGGACCACGTGGCGGATTTCAGTCCGGTGCCGTTGCTGTTCATCCACAGCCCGGAAGATCAGATCATCCCCTTTGCCCAGGGCCAGACGGTGTTTGAACAGGCACAGGCACCGAAATATTGGGTGACCAGTCACGGCCCCCACATTGCCACCTTCGGGCATCCCCGCTATCGCCGCATCCTGCTCAATTTTCTGGAGGACCCGGCGCAGGACCCCATGCGCGATCTGGAATCCAGCCGCTCCGAATCTAGCCCCACTGGCCCCGCACAAACGGATTCGTCTTCTTCTCGTAACCAAAAGTAGACATGGGACCATGGCCGGGAATGAATTCCACATCGTCCCCCAGGGAGAACAGCTTGTCTTTGATGGAGCTGATCAGGGTGGCGTGATCCCCGCCGGGAAAGTCGGTGCGGCCGATGGAGCCGTTGAACAGAACGTCCCCCACAATCGCCAGTTTGCTCACCGGATCAAAGAACACCACGTGGCCGGGGGTATGCCCCGGGCAATGCAGCACACTCAGAGTCACATTACCCACCTGGACCGACTCCCCGTCCTGCAGCCAATGGGTGGGCTCAAACACCCGGGCCGCTTTGAAGCCGAACATTTTTCCCTGCTCCGGCAAGCCCTGAATCCAGAAATCATCCCCCTGATGGGGGCCGATAATGGGCAGGGAATGTTCTTCAGACAGGTCCGCGGTGGCGCCGGCATGATCGATATGGGCGTGGGTCAGCAGAATCTTGTCCAGCGTCACCCCCTCGGCCTGCACCGCCGCATACACCCGGTCCAGGTCCCCGCCGGGGTCCACCACCGCCGCCTTCAGGGTTTCATCACACCAGATCAGGGAACAGTTCTGGTCAAAGGGGGTCACAGGAATAATTCTATATTTCAACATGCTAGACTCTCTTTCACAGGCCACGAGGAAGGCACATGTCCTACATCAATCGACAATAAGATCCGTATCATATCACTTCCCGATCGCCGACCCTAAACTGCCACAGACCGAGAGACCCGATCCCCAGTGAGGACCAGAATGCAGACATCCTACTTCATGCGCACAATTTGTCCGGCTGCCCTTATATGCCTGAGCCTGCTGAGCGGCGGCTGCGTGACCGAGCCCGTTGAGCAGAGCATCAATCCGGCCCTGCGCCAGACCTCGGTGGTGTCCACCAGTGCCCCGGAGTTCGCCCCTCAGCAAGGGGAAACCCTGGCCTGGAAGGACGCCATCAGTGTGCACGCCCCCGATGGCATGACGGTGCCGCAAAAGCTGGTGGACGACCTGAAAGCCAAAATCGACACCCGCCTGGTGGCCAAGGGTTATGCCTTCACCCCCATGGGCCAGCAACCGGACTACCTGATTCACGGCCTGATCGTTATGGGCAACGAGTTGAACGAACACCAGCTGCGGGACGTGCTGGGCTTTGAACCCGGACTGGTGAGCAGCAGCCAAAAATACGAAAAAGGCAGCCTGCTGCTGATGCTGGTGGACCCCAACACCCAGTACACGGACTGGCGGGCGGTGGTGCAGGTGTTCACGTCCCAGGAGCTGAGCGACGAAGAGCGGGATCAACGCTTTGACTACATCATCCGCAGCCTGCTGCGCCCCCTGCCTGACCTGAAACGCTGAACCCCATGAGTCAGTCATCCGACAACCTGGCGCGCTACGCCGGTCAGGCCTTCCACGAGTCCTTCCGCAACGGCAAGGCCTCCGGTGAGATCAGCCTCACTGACGTGCATGTGCAGTTCCACAACGACCAGGGCCAGGTGCGTTTCAGCATCCGGGGTGCCCGCTTTACGTTAGGGGGCGCCAGCGACCGTCTGTTGTTCATCAGCCACCCCTCACAGCCGGACTGGAACCTGTACACCAGCGACCTCAGCATCCTCAAACACCCGGCCCTGCAGAACGACCCCGAGGTACAGCAGCAGGTACGGCAGGCCCGCAATACCAAACGCTGGGCCTGGGGGGTGTTTGGCTCGATGGGTGCCCTGATCATTGCCATTCCCCTGTGCATCCTTCTGTTCATGGACAGCATTACGGGGCTGCTGGCACCCCAGGTGCCGGTGGAATGGGAGACCTCCATGGGGGAGAAAGCCTTTGAGCGATACACCCTGGGCCAGGAACTGTTGGACCCAGAAGCCACCGACACCCTGTTGATGCCCTTGGTGCAGCCACTGCTGCAGCACCTGGACGATGACCGCTATGAGTACCGTTTTCACATCAGCCGCGATGAGCAGGTCAACGCCTTCGCCCTCCCCGGCGGCTTTATCATCATCAACAGCGGCCTGATCCTGAAAGCCGATTCCGCCGCCGAAGTGCTGGGGGTTGTCGCCCATGAAATCGCCCACGTCGCCGAGCAGCACAGCGTGCGCAACATCATGGGCACCGCCGGCGTCTACATCACCGTCAATGCGTTGCTGGGGGACATGACCGGCCTGCTGTCGGTGATGGTCAGCGCAGCTCCCCTGCTGTTGAACCAGAGTTATTCCCGGGGCTTTGAATCCGAGGCTGATGAGCTGGGGCTGGCGCTGCTGCACCGGGCCGCCATTGACCCGGAGGGGCTGATCACGTTCTTTGAAAAATTGCGTGCGCTGGAACAGAAGCAATTGCAGGAGATGGCCGGTGAGGACACCCGTGACACGGTGGAAACCACTCTGCAGTTTCTCAGCACCCACCCTGCCACGGACAAGCGCATCAAAAACCTGCGCGAACGCATCGACGCCTTGCCCCACCAAAGGCACCGGGATCTGCAAACCGAATTTGAAGCATTACAGGAACGGGTCAAACTGTTCGTAGCCGAAGAGGACCAACCATCATCATGAAAACGGAAATCAAGGGCCAACCGGCCTTCTCCTACATCGACGTTGAACTGGAGCCGGGAGAAACCATCACCACCGAGGCCGACGCCATGTCCAGCATGGACGCCGATCTGGAATTGCGCTCCCGTTTCAACGGCGGCTTCTTTGTCGGCCTGTTGCGCAAGTTTCTGGGGGGCGAAACCCTGTTCATCAACGACTTCAGCAATCACAGCGACGGCCCCCGCCGCATGACCATCGTGCAACCCACCCCCGGCGAGGTACGCGAACTGGCATTGCAGGATGAAACGCTGTACATGCAACCGGGCGCATTCCTGGCCTGCACCGAAGGCGTCAAGGTCGGGGTCAAGTTCGCCGGGATCATTTCCTGGATTGCGCGGGAAGGCCTGTTCCGCATCGCCGTCAGCGGCACCGGCAAGGTCTGGTACGGAGCCTTCGGCGCCCTGCTGGACCGGGAAGTGGACGGCGAATACATCGTGGACACCAGCCACCTGGTGGCCTATGACCCCGGTATCAAACTCAAACTGCAGCTGGCCGGCGGCCTCTTCTCCAGCCTGTTCGGCGGCGAAGGCCTGGTCACCCGGGTGGTGGGCAAAGGCAAGATTGTCATTCAGTCCCGCAGCATTTCCGGCATCGCCAGCTGGATCAACCCCCGCCTGCCATAAGGAGCCCGACCATGGACATTGAATTGGTGAACCGCCCCGGCAACACGGCGGCCAAAGTGTTGTTGCAACCCGGGGAAACCTGTACCGCGGAATCCGGCGCCATGATCGCCATGAGCGGCCACATGGACATCACCACCAGCACGCACAAGAAGAAAAGCGGCAGCTTCATGAAAGCCATCAAGCGCATGGTGGCCGGCGAATCCCTGTTCCTGAACCACTTCGAGCCCAAGGGCAAGGCCGGCGAGGTCTGGCTGGGCACTGCCCTGGCGGGGGACATGGAAGTGATGGAGCTGGATCAGGACAGCCTGATTGCGCAGGGCAGTTCCTTTCTGGCGTGTGAGGAAGGCGTCGACATCGACCTGGGCTGGCAGGGCTTTAAATCCGTGTTCTCCGGCGAACGGGTGTTCTGGGTCAACCTGAAGGGCAAAGGCAAGGTCATTGTCTCCTCCTTCGGTGCTATTTACCCGGTGCAGGTGAACGGCGAGTACATCGTCGACACCGGCCACATTGTGGCCTTCAACGAAACCCTGAATTTCAGCATCACCAAGGCCGGTTCCAGCTGGCTGCACTCCATGCTGGGCGGAGAAGGCCTGGTCTGCAAATTCAGTGGCCAGGGCACCGTGTGGTGCCAATCCCACAACCCCATCAGCTTCGGCCAGTCCCTCACCAGCGGACTGCGCCCGCGCCGCGTTTAGGAGCCCACATGACTACATACAACGTCAGCGTCACCGGCGAAATCAGCCCCTACGCCCAACGCGAGAGCGTGATCCAGGCCTTCGCCAAAATGGCCAAAATCGATGTCGAAAAAGCAGAGGCCATCTTCAGCAATGGCCCCGTGGCCATCAAGAAAGGCGTGGATGAAGACACCGCGGTGAAATTCCAGCAAGCCCTGCAGCAGATCGGGGCCATCGCCGTGATAGATCCCCCCCTGGCCGAGGCCATCTCCCTCAGCTTTGACGAGCCCGAGTCGTTGGCGGCGGACTCTGCAACGCCCGTGGCTTCCTCCGAACCTACACCCCAGCCGCAACGCCAGGAGCCGGACCCACGGGGTTATCGTTTCAGTATCGAGGGCCGGCCGGACTACGCATTCCTCACCGTGCAGGTACCGGCCAATGAAACCCTGAAGGTGGAAGCCTCCTCCATGGCCACCATGGACACCCACATGAAGATGAAGACCAAATTCCGCGGCGGCTTCAGCCGATTTCTGTCCGGGGAATCCATCTTCATCAACGAGTTCACCGCCGAAGGCGGCCCCGGCGAAATCGGCATCGCCCCCGGCTCCCCCGGCGACATGACCCATCTGTATCTGGACAACAACATCGTCTATCTGCAGAACTCCGCCTTCGTGGCCAGCACCATGGGCGTGGCGATCGAAACCAAGTGGCAGGGCTTCACCAAAGGCTTCTTCTCCGGCGAAAGCCTGTTCCTGATCCGCGCCAGCGGCCAGGGGGATCTGTGGTTCAACACCTACGGGGCATTGATCGAGATTGATGTGGAAGAGGACTACGTGGTGGACACCGGCAACATCGTGGCCTTCACCGACGGCCTGGACTACAGCATCACCAAGGTGGGGGGCTACAAATCCCTGTTCTTCTCCGGTGAAGGCTTTGTCTGCCGCTTCAAGGGCCAGGGCAAGGTCTGGATTCAGACCCGCGGGGTGTCGGCCTTTGCCTGGTGGGCCCACTGGTACCGCCCGGTGGAGAAATCCAGCGGCTAGGCTCATCATCAAAAATTATTGAATCTCACGAATGGGGTTTTTTGATACACATACCCGGGGTCAGCGTCCAGAATGAATACAAAGCTGTACCCCGTGGAGTCCTGTCGTGCTGCGTTTGCGTTTTACCCTGTTGTTCCTGCTGACACTGATCTGCTGCCGGCCGCTGCTGGCCAACGAGCCGGACTATGAAGAGCCTGTGTACGAGGATGCCTATCAGGAAGAGTCGTACACTGAGCAAACCTATCAGGAACAGACCTACCAGGAAGAGACGTTCACCGAGGAGTACTACGCCGAGGAGCCCCAGGAGCAAGACGAGGCCCCAGTGTACAACGAGCCCGCTTACCAGGACCTGCCACTGGACAACGAGCAGGCGGCCATGGTGAAGGAGGCCCGCACCAGTTGCCAGCAATGGGCTCAGGAGTCCGGCCTGGAAGGGGAAGACAAAACCCTGTTTGTGGAAGACTGCGTGTACAGCCAGACCGGCCTTTGAGCCGGCAATCCGTTCAATATCCTTTTACCTCAGAGCAAATATTTTTTGCTGTTCTTATGCCGCGGGCGTGTTTTCTAATGCGCATGTCTGCAGCGGCCCCGGGGCACGCCTGCACCTTTACCGAATGATTACGCCTTTTTGTCATTGAGGTTACACATGAGCAATCCGGCCACCAGCGACTGGGATGACGACCTCTTCGAAGACGACGATTCCTCGTCTGTCTCCAACCTGGACGACTCCCAATCCTCTCGCAAACAGAAACTGGATATCCGCCGTAAACTGGAAGACCGCATGGAAATGAAACGCCTGCGGGCAGAGATCGACGACCTGGACCTGTCCTGGCTGGATTAAGCCGGCCGCTCCCGCTATACCGCCAGCGGCTTCAGCAGGTGCACCACTTCTTCCACGATATCCCGGCGGTCACTGGACGCCCGATACACCGCATATAACGGACGGGAAAACGTGGGCACCCCCTGGATCTGATGCAGGGGCCGCGGGTGCTCCTGTTCCAGCACACTGTGCGGTAGATAGGCGGCGCCATCCAGGTGCTGCAGATAGTCCAGCGCGATGGCACCCATGTTGGTGTGCAACACCGGCTTGGGCAGATCCCCGAAACGCTTGGCGTGAAACATCTCAAACGACACGCCCCAATCCACATACACATAACCGGATTGCAATGCGGTTTTGTGATTCAGCTCCGGATCATTACTCACCAGCACCAGCTTGACCTGACCGATCTTGTCGGCCCGGAAATCCGCCAGGGTGGGCGGCTCCAACAGAAACGCCACATCCAGCGTGCGCTCCACCAGCATACGGGTCAGCAGATCGGAAGGATGGGAGATGGCGCGGATGGCCGCCGTGGGCAGCAGTTGAAACAGTTTTGAAAGCTGCTTGTGCAAACCGAAACTCCACAGGCTGTGGGTGGTGCCCACGTTCACCTGCTGCTCCTGATCGTTCTTCAGCGACACATCCTGCAGCGCCCGTGACCAGGACAACAACATGGTTTCCGCATGGGGCAGCAGGCGCTCCCCTTCCAGGGTCAACTGGATGTTATTGCGGGTGCGGATGAACAACTCCACCCCCAGGGTCTGCTCCAGCTGGCGCACCCGGGCACTGACCGCCGCCGGGGTCAGGTACAGGTTATCCGCCGCCCGACCAAAGTGGCGGGTCTTGTTCACTTCCAAAAACGTTTTAAGTAAGTCGATGTCCATCCGAAGGGTGCCTGCAGCTGTGACCCCGGCAGCTTAGGGCAATGATCCAGCGGAAAGCAAGCACTCCCCAAGGGGTCTGTGGTACTGTAGTGGCCTTTTTTTAATTGCCCGGCGCACAGCAGGAGCCTGCCTCATGGGGTTTGAAGTTTATCCAATCATTGCGGAAGGTGACGGTGAGCAAGCGCATTGACCGCACCCTGTTATCCGACAGCCTGTTGCTGGTGGTCACCGTCCTGGCCGCCCTGGGCTGGATATTCTCCAAGGAAGCCTTGCAGGGCATCGCCCCGTTGTCGTTCCTGGGCATCCGCTTCCTGCTGGCCGGCCTGTTGCTGGGCTGCCTGTGCCTGCCCCAGCTGCGCCGCATGAGCGGGGCCCACTGGCGCCTCGCCCTGGCCATGGGGGCACTGTTCTCCCTGGCGCTGATGCTGTGGGTGAACGGACTGTTCCTGAGTACCCATGTGGGGGAAGGAGCATTCATCACCAGCCTGGGCGTGGTGCTGGTGCCGGTGGTGGCGACCCTGATTTTTCGCGATACGCCGGAGGGCAGCACCTGGCTGGCACTGCCGGTGGCGGTGGCCGGATTGGCCTGCCTGTCTCTGGGCAACACCCGGGGCAACGGCTTCCATTTTGAACAGGCTCAGATCCTGTTCATTGTGGCTGCGACAATGTTCGCGGTCCACTTCAATCTGATCAGCAAGGCCCTGGCGAAAATTCCCGCGTTCGCCCTCACCGCCATCCAACTGTTCATGGTGGGGGCGGTGTCGCTGCTGGTGGCCATGCTTCGGGAACCCTGGCCACCGCAGATCAGCCCAGACATCTGGGGCTGGATCCTGGCCAGTGCCCTGTTGGCCAGCGCGGCCCGTTTCCTGATCCAGGCCTATGCCCAGTCCATGGCCAGTGCCAGTCACGCCGCCATCATCATGGTGCTGGAGCCCCTGTGGGCCTCCCTGCTGGCGGCCTTCTGGTTCGACGAATCCATGAACCTGCAGCAACTGCTCGGTTGCTCGCTTATTTTTATCGCCCTATTAATCAACCGCTGGCGGGCATTGCGCCAACTGTTGAAAAGCCGGTTGCCCTGAGGAGAACAACAATGGAAGACAAAATTGTGGACATTGAAACCCGCCTGGCCTTTCAGGATGATACCATCCAGCAATTGAGTGACATCATTTACCGGCAACAGCAGCAAATCGACCAGTTGGACAAAACCGTCAAAATGCTGGTGGAGCGAATGCAGGATGTGATGCACGCGTTGCCCGGGAAAATTGTGGATGAGAAACCACCACACTATTGAGCTGAACCCTCAAGGCACGTTAATCCATCTAAGGAAAGACCATGGAATCTGTGAATGTACTGTTTCGATTGGCCGTCCTCGGCACCCTGCTGACATTGAGTGCCTGCGCCTCACCTCCCTCGTCGGTACCGGACATCAAACTCTATGTGTTCCACTGCGGGAATATTGAAGTGCGGGATGTATCGGTGTTTTCCCCCGGGGTGAACCAGGGCCAGCCCAAAACGCTCACCGACAGCTGCTACCTGATTCGCCACCCGAAAGGGGATCTGATCTGGGATGCCGGTCTGGCGGATCAACTGGGCCCCCAGGGGCAGGAATTCTACGACGGCCTATTTTATATGAGCATGCCCACCCCCTTGCTGGCGCAATTGCAGGCCATCGGTGTACAACCAGAGGACATCGAATGGCTGGGCCTCTCCCATTTCCATTCAGATCACACCGGCAATGCCAATCTGTTCACCCAGGCCACCCTGCTGCTGCAGCAAGAGGAATATGAGGCTGCCTTTGGTGCGCAGGCCCGGGAATACGGATTTGATCCGGACTCCTACAGCCAATTCAATGCGGACAACAGTCAGCCGTTGCAGGGCGACCACGACCTGTTCGGTGACGGCCGCGTGGTGATCAAGCGCGCCATTGGCCACACCCCGGGGCACCAGATGCTGTACCTGGATATGCCCAAGAGTGGCCCCATTCTGCTGTCCGGCGATCTGTACCATTTCACCAGCAACCGCGAGCACCAGCGGGTGCCCTCCTTCAATTTCAGCAAGGAACAAACCCTGGACAGCATGAAGCACATGGAGGATTTCATCGACCGCACCGGTGCGCAATTGTGGATTCAGCATGACAAGGAACAGAACGCAGATATCCGGCATGCGCCGGCCTTCTATCAATAAATCTATGGTCATCAGACTCAGGGGGAGTCATGGGCAGCAAAATTCTGGTAGGGCCATTACTGGGCCTGGAATCCGAGGATCTCTATACGGTTTGCTTCAGCACCGACCAGCACGTACAACAGGCACAGGTCAACCTCAATGGCCACAGCGTAGACGCCGTTCAGGTGGGCACCACCAGCGGCAGCCTGTTCTGGCGGGCACAACACAGGGAGGCGCCCCACAGCAGCGCGAAAGTGGTCCACTACCGTGTTCACCTGGATGGTGAGCCGGCCGCCAACGGACACGAGCAAAGCGAGTGGCATTTCTATGTGCCCGCGGCCGACGAAGCACCCCGTTTTGCCTATGCCTCCTGTAATGGTTTTTCCAGCGCCGATCTGGTGAACAAAACCGAACACCCCTATGCCCTCTGGCAACGCATGCGCGAATCCCACGAAAAAGAACCGTTCGCCCTGCTGCTGATGGGCGGCGACCAGCTCTATGCGGACGAAATGTGGGGCAGCGTGTCCAGCCTGAAAGCCTGGGGCAAGTTACCCCGTTCCAAAAAAACCGCCCGCAACACCCGCTTTACCAAAACCATGCAGCAGCAGGTGGAGCGCTTTTATGAAGACCTGTACCGCAGCCGTTGGAGTGACCCGGATATGGCGTATATGTACGCCAGCGTGCCCAACGTGATGATGTGGGATGACCACGATATTTTCGACGGCTGGGGCAGCTTCCCCAAAGACATGCACGAGTGCAATGTGTTCCAGGGTATATTCCAGATTGCCCGTCACTACTTTGAGCTGTTCCAGATTCGTTCCCGTCACAACACCAGCCTGCTGAACCCGGCGGCGGAACACTATGCCTTTGCCTTCCAATTCCGGGGTTACCATATTCTCGCCCTGGATAACCGGGCGGAACGCACGCTGCAACAGGTGATGAGCGCCACCCAATGGCAGGACCTGATCCACTATTTCAACCAACACGCCAACAGCGGTCATCTGTTGCTGCTTTCTGCAGTGCCGGTGGTCTACCGGGATTTTTCTTTCACGGAATCCGTAGTGGACGCCACCCCCTGGGAAGAGGAACTCACCGACGACCTGAAGGACCACTGGCGAGCCAAGGAACATCAGTGTGAGCGAGCCCGGTTGGTGATGCGCCTGCTGGAAAACCACAAGCGGCGCCAGGGCAAAACCGTGATTCTTTCCGGCGATGTCCACATCGGTTGTCTGGGTGTGATCAATGATCGTCGGGATGGCGGCCATCGCATCCATCAGGTGGTGTCCTCAGGCATCGTCCACCCGGCACCCAGCCGCATCGCCTGGCTGGGTATCATGGCGGTCACCAATGATAAGAAAGAATACCTGACCGAAGATCACAGCGTGGAAATTGCCATGTTACAGCCCTATCATTCCGACAAATATTTGCGCAGTCGCAACTACGTGCAGCTCAAGGAAGGCAGCGACCAGAAACTTTGGGTGACATGGGAGTGTGAATCCAAAGATAAACCCGTTTATCCTATGGCCTAAACTACAGAACCGGAGTCCTTATGCTGGAATACGCAGCGTTATTCGTCTTGATCTTTGTCGCCGTGGTGTTGTTCTACGGCATCATCGCCGTTCACGACATTCCCTATGAGATCGCCAAGGAGCGCCAACACCCCCATCAGGATGCCATCAACGTGGCGGGCTGGATCAGCCTGTTAACCTTACACGTGATCTGGCCTTTTCTGTGGATCTGGGCAACCCTGTACCGACCGGATCGGGGCTGGGGCTTCAAGGACGGAAAAAGCGGCAAAGAACATATTGAACGCCTGGAGCAGCAGGTGGCCCAACTGGCCGACCGCCTGCAACAACTGGAACAGAAACAGGAGGGCAGCAACTGATGGAAACCTTATTGCTGCTGACCTACGGTGCGATCTGTTATTTCATTTTCAAGGTGTTCAAGGTTCCGGTGAATAAATGGACCGTCCCCACGGCGGTGCTGGGGGGGGTTGTGCTGGTAGGCGCCCTGGTCACCCTGATGAACTACAACCATCCGTATTCCGAGCGGGTGCGCAAATACGCCGTCACCACCCCCATCGTGCCGACCGTCAATGGGCGGGTGATCGAGGTGCCGGTCACCGCCAACGTGATGTTGGAGCAAGGGGATGTGCTGTTCCGCCTGGACGACACCCAGTACAAAGCCAAGGTGGAATCCCTGACCGCACAACTGACCTCTGCCCAAGAAGATCTGGAGCGGGCCACCAAGCTGGCCAGCACCGGCGCCGGCCCCCGGCGCAACCAGGATATTGCCCAGGCCAATGTCGATGACCTCACCGCCCAGTTGATGGGCGCCCAGGACAATCTGGATGAAACGGTGGTGCGTGCGCCCACCCGGGGCTACGTAACCCAACTGTTCCTGCATCCGGGGATGATGGCAGTGAGCCTGCCCTTGCGCCCGGTAATGGTGTTTGTCCACCAGGAAGAGGATTTGTTTGCAGGCTGGTTCCGCCAGAACAACCTGCTGCGCATTGACGTGGGCAGCGAAGCGGAAATCGCCTTCGACAGCATTCCCGGCGAGGTGTTTACCGGCCGGGTCACCCGCGTGTTACCCGCCACCTTTGAAGGCCAGCTGCAACCCACCGGTAACCTGATGACGGATCACAATATGCCCGGGCGCATTCCGGTCACCATTGAGATCACCGACCCGGATTTCGAGCCCTACCGGGGCCAGGTGCCAGGGGGCGCCTTCGGGCAGGCCGCGGTGTACAGCGAACACGTTCATCATGTGGCCATCATGCGCAAAATTCTGCTGCGCATGGCCGCCTGGTTGAACTACTTCTTCCCCTTCCATTAAGTTAGCGTTGCATTAAAGGGCGCCGCTGGTCGCCTTACACCACCAGCCCTATACGCCATCGGAAATCTGCGTTATAAAAACCCTTCCCAATGAAGGGAATAATAATCACAAGACAGGGATTTCATGATGGCTGCACGATACCCAATGGGCACAGTGGGAGTGCTTGCGCTCCTGCTTTCCACCCTCCCCCTCACCGGCTGCCCCAAAAAGCAACTGGTGACCTTCGACAATGATGGCGTGCTCAACGCCAAGATACGCCGCACCG
Organism: Ketobacter sp.; assembly: GCF_003671495.1. Lineage (GTDB taxonomy): Bacteria > Pseudomonadota > Gammaproteobacteria > Pseudomonadales > Ketobacteraceae > Ketobacter. The sequence goes on from NZ_RCHN01000038.1 coordinate 27,357, forward strand.
ACTACGGTGTTCCCCACATCAAAGCGGACAACCTGGAAAGCCTGTCCTTTGGCATCGGCTATGCCTTTGCGCAGGACAACGCCTGCATGCTGCTGGACATCGTCGCCCGCTATAACAGCCGACGCTCCCAGTATTACGGCCCGGACAAAGTGCCCGGCTCCGGTGACAGTGCCAACCTGATTACGGATTTCAGTTACCTGGCCCTGGGCATTCGTGAGCAGGCGGAAGCGGGTTACGATCAGCTCACCGATACCACCCAAGCCATGCTTTCAGGCTACAGCAAGGGCTTTAACCTGTATCTGGACCATACCGGCAGCGACAACCTGGACCCGCAATGCGCCGGCCAGCCCTGGGTTCAACCCATAGACGACCTGGACATGCTGACCGCACTGCTGGGTACGGCACTACTGCCCGGCGCGGGGAATTTTCTGGCCCCCATCTTCCTGGCGGCCCCTCCCAACACCAGTTATCTTCCCACCCCGGTCACCCCGGCGGGCGCCGCCGCACTCCGTCCTGAGCGGACGTTACCCCAAGTGGATGCCCAGGCCGTGGCTCAGCAAGCCACGCTGCCATCCACTGCCGGCGCCAACCCGCAGGAACTGGGTTCCAATGCCTGGGCCATTGGCGGGGATCTCAGCGCCAATGGTCGCGGCCTGCTGCTGGCCAACCCCCACTTCCCCCATAGCGGCATTCTGCGCTTCTGGCAGTTCCACTCCACCATCCCCGGCGTGCTGGATGTACTGGGGGCTTCCCTCTCCGGCACACCGGGCATGGTGAACCTGGGTTTCAACAAGCACCTGGCCTGGTCCCACACCTACTCCACCGCGGAGCATTTCATTGTCTACCAACTGGACTTGGCTGACAGTGATCCATCCGGCATGACCTATCTGGTGGACGGCGAACCCCGCACCATCGAACAACGCACCCTGACGCTGAACGTGGCGGTGGGGCCCAATACGGTGCTGCCGTTTTCGAAGACGGTGTACTACAGCGACTTTGGCCCCATGCTGGTGGCGCCGGAGGTGCTGCCCTGGGGCAACGACCAACCGGGTCGCTTCGTGGCCTACAGCATCAAAGACGTGAACAGGGAAAACTTCGACATTGTGGACCATTGGATGGCCATGAACCTGGCCCGCAATATGGAGGAATTCAAGCAAAGCTTTGTGAATTTCGACGGCGTGCTGTTCAACAACACCCTGGCGGTGGACCGGGTGGGCAACAGCTTCTATATCGACGATTCCACGGTGCCGGATTTATCTGCAGTGGCGGAACAGGCGTTGCGCACCGACCCCACCCTGCAGCAGGCACGGGAGCTGCTGGGGTTTTCGGTGTTACCGGGCAACGCCTCCGTGTTTGATTTCAGCGGGCCGGTGCCATACGAACGCGCGCCCAAACTGGAGCGCCGTGATTTCGTGCAGAACTCTAACGACAGCTACTGGCTGACCAATCCCGCGGAGCCCCTCGCCGACCACTCCATTCTGTACGGCAAAACCGGTGTGACCCAGAGCCTGCGCTCCCGCATGTCACAGGCCATGCTGCGCGACAGCACAGGACCCGATGGCCGCTTCAACCTGGACGACCTGCAGGCGTCCCTGTTCAGCGAGCGGGCCTATCTGGCGGAAGCCGTGTTGGCGGACCTGGTGACTCTGTGCCAAGCCCAGGGTGACACGCCGGTTGAAGTGGAGACAAGCGTGGAAGATGAATCCACCACCGTGGCGGTGAACATTGCCGACGCCTGTTCCAGCTTGAGCCAGTGGGACGGCCGCTACCAGAAAGACCGGCGCGGTGCCCATGTGTTCCGGGAGTTTGCCCAGCAATTCGCTTTGGCGCCGCAATGGGTTAACCCCTTTGACCCCAACGATCCCACCAACACCCCCAACACCCTGGACCCCAACCCCAGCGTGCTGCAGCAACTGGCCAAAGCCGTCCTGGTGCTGGAGGCGGCCGGCGTGGCGCCGGATGCCACCCTGGGAGAGGTTCAGTTTGTGGAATACACCCAGCCGGACGGCACCCCCAGCGGCGAGAAGCTGCCCTGGGAAGGGGCCAATAACGTGGAAGGTGGCTTTAACGTATTTCGTTCCATTGCCGAGGACAGTTCCCTGATCCCCAGACATGTATATCCGCCCCTTCCCGGCAGCCAGATCAGTGCGGAAGGGCAAGGCTATCAGGTCTCCCAGGGCAGCAGTTGGATCATGTTGGTGAACTTCACCCGTAAAGGACCAGTGGCGCGCGGCCTGATGACCTATTCCCAGTCCATCGACCCCCGCTCACCCCATCGTGATGACCAGACACGGCTTTATTCTGAAGCACCCCGGTTGCGCCCGCTGTACTTCTCGGAAAAAGACATCCGGGCGCACACCATCAGCGAAATAAACCTGAGTTACCCGTTGCCCTGAGGCAACGGCGTGCTCACTCACCGTCGATAACAACCCGGTTGCGGCCGGCGTCCTTGGCCCGATACATGGCCCGGTCCGCCCGCCGCAACAGTTCATCCACATCCATATGCACATCACCCTCGTTACACACCAGACCGAAGCTGCCGGTCAGCGTCAGCCGTTCGCCGCTTTCCAGTACCACGTTGGTGGATTCCAGCTGCTGGCGACAGCGCTCCGCCAAACGACGGGCCCCATCGCGATCGGTTCCGGGCAGTACAATCAGAAATTCTTCTCCGCCATAGCGCCCCACCCGATCGTTCTGGCGCAAACTCTGTTGCAGGGCATCGGCGGCAGCAATCAAGGCGTAATCGCCGGCTTCATGCCCCTTGTCGTCGTTGATGGTTTTGAAATTATCCAGGTCCACCATCAGCAGGGACAGGGCCGGTCCTTTCTTGCGACTGCGCTCCTGTTCCTGCTCCAGGTGCACCAGGATACTGCGCCGGTTGAACAGCCCGGTGAGGGGATCGGTAATGCTCAGCAGGCGCACTCGTTCCTCCCGATCCCGCCAACGGCGCAACACCAGATAAGAGACAAAGATCAAAAAAATCATATGGGGAAAAGTGAACAGATACAGCTGAAACACACTGAACGCCGATGGCGCGACCAGTTGGCGGGCACCCTCAACGAAAATGGGTGCATAGGGCCACAGTTGCCAGGCGGCGCCAAACGACAGCACCAACTGAATGATCACCGATACGAACAGCGCCAGCATCACCGCCGTACGATTGAAGAAGATAAATCCCACCACCGGAGCGCCCACCAGAACCGAGCCCACCGGTAACGACAGCGTTCCAATGTGATAACTGAAATAACTGAGCGACAGGGCAAAATAGAGGGAGGCCACGTACTCGAACAACACGCTGTCGCCTTTGAGCCGATGCATCAGGTAGGTGCCAATGATCAGCAGCACCGACAACCCGATAAAGCCATAGAACCAGGGGATCTGCCGGGCCAGGTAGGCGCTGTCCACCCAGACACTTTCATTGCCCGGCAGCAGCAGGAACTCGGCGAGAAACGCATAATGCAAATACAGCAGCCCGGTGACCACACCCAGCAGCATGGACTTGGAACTGGACTGCCATTCCAGGGGGTTGCCTATACGACGATTCAGCTTGGCCGTGAATCGTTTTGTGCGCGTGAACACAGTCATTTACGCCCCAATTTTATCGTTGTTCAAATACCCAAATAAGGTGGCAAAGATCAGGCGGCGATCACCAGCCGGTCGCGGCCGGCGTCTTTGGCCTGGTACAACGCCAGATCCGCCTGTTTGATCAGGCGGTCCACCGTGACGGGCTTGGACACCGCGTTACAACTCATCCCCAAACTGGCAGACAACGATATTCCCGCACCATTGGGCAGCATCACCTCCACAGCCGCAATGGCACCCCGCACCCGCTCAGCCAACAGCTTTGCCTGTGCAGCGTCGAGCCCCGGCAGCACCACCAGAAACTCCTCACCACCATAGCGCCCCACGTGATCGTGCTGACGCACCGCCCGGCATAACGCTTCAGCAGCGGATACCAGGGCCCGGTCACCCACATCATGTCCCCATTCATCATTGATGCGTTTGAAGTGATCCAGGTCCACCATAACAATGGAAAGCGGCAGCTGTTTGGCCGCACAGTCCGCCACTTCCAGTTCCAGCAGAGACATGATGTGGCGGCGATTCACCAACCCGGTGAGGGCGTCGGTGCGGCTCAGCAAGGTCACTTCCTGTTCCCGCATGCGCCAGCGCTGCAACACATAATAAGCCAATGCAAAAATGAATAGAATGTGCGGCATGGCCAGTGTCCAGTAGGAAATCACCCATACTGTTGCCATATTGCCGTCGGGGGCCATCATATTCCGCGCCACCGGCGCATAGGGCAACCAGCCGGCATCGGTGGCGGCACTGATGGCAAACAGCAGCAACAGGCTGGTACCAAAGGCAATGGCCACCGGCCAGCGGTTCAACAGAATAAAGCCCACCACCGGGGCTCCCACCAACACCACCCCCACCGGGATCGACATCAGCCCCACGCAGTATCCGTAGTAGACATGGGTCAGTCCGAAATACAAACACCCCATGTACTCATAAAGCACGTTATCCTGATAGCGTTGGGGCGCCAGTTGCGCCACCATCAGCAATACGATTGTCAGCGCCGTCAGCCACACATAGAACACGCTGTGATAGGCCAGCTGCGCCAAGTCAAACCAGGGTGCCATCGCATCAATTTTCTGCGCCGCCAGCACAAACAGCAGGTAAAACACCTGGTCGAACAGATACATCCACAACAACAGAGCGGCCTTGCGGGCGGCACTCCACTCCAGTGGATCACTGACGAACTGAGACAATTTTTCGTTTATGTTCATTGGGCTACGCTTGCTGTGCTCTTATGTATACTTTTTAGCCCGGATTGTGGGGACACGCAGTTATAAATTGGTGTGCGTGTTTTGCGATAAGTAAGTAGCCGATTACCAAAAACGCACCAAGAAACCATGCAGTTTCAGAAATATGGTCTACACAAACGAATTAGGGGAAAGATCTGTCCAGAAAGGTCAATATGCGTTGCTCCTGATCGTCATAGAACGGGTTATAACGCAGTCGCATCAGTTGGTTCAAGGGTACCTGCAGGACACCCCGCTCCCCCCGTAGGGTCACATTGCCCAGGGACTGGGGCCGCCCTTCCAGAGTTGGCACATCGCCATACACCGGGTCAGAGGGCGCGAAGGGCAAGGCCACGTGGGACAGCGAGTACAGGGAGGCGGGCCAGACCAGATCGGTTGCCTGCTCCAACACCTCATCTGCACCCGCCGCCTTGACCTGGCGCACCAGGCGGGCGGAATCCGTAGGCCCGTTGGTCAACACTTCCAGCCGGAAGGGCAGGGTCTGCGCCAGCAGCTGCTCCACCACCGCCACCGCATGCGGGGCAAACAGGAAACGGGTATTGGATTCCTGATTAACGTCGTACATCACCAATTGATATTGGTCGCCGGACAGTTTACCCATCAGCCCCTGCACCGTAGCAGCCACGGACACCGTGGCATCCACCGCCGAGGTGAACACCTGGGTGGGCGGAAACCGCTCCAATTGACCCGTCTGCCGGGCCTGTTCCAGCCGTTGGGTGATGCTTTGCGTGAGCCGGTACACCTGCTCGGCCGCGTTAAGGCTAAACGAATTGTATTTGAAGGGATCGTACTCCGGCTGCACGGACTGCCAGGCCAGTTTCCCGAATCCGGGCAGCGCTGCCACCCGCCGTTGCCAGGGCGCCAGTTCCGCCAGCCGGGAAACACCGATGGCGGGGGAAATCAACACCAGTCGGGCAACCGCCGGCAAAGGTTCTACTGGCGATGCCTGCAGCCCATCCAGGGCATAATCCACCGCCAGGGCCGCGCCATTGGAATAACCCACCATATGGATGGGGAGCGCCGGCGCCAGGCTCTGCCGTAAATGACGCATCGCCAACCGGACCGCCGCGCGGAAATCCTCAGCGCTGGCATTGAGCAGGCCGCTGGGCACGGTGCCGTGCCCCGGCAAACGCAGCACCACCACATGATAGCCATGCCGGTTCAGGCTCCTGGCCAGGGTCAACAAGCTGTAAGGTGAATCCGACAGGCCGTGCAGCAGCAGCACGCCACCACGGGGCTCGGCCGCCGTTAATTCCAGGGTACGATTGCCGTTTTCCGGATACGCAGTGGGGTCCACCCGGCTGCCATGCCGGTAGCGACTCAACTCCGGCAGGGGGCCGGGGGCTGAATAGATCGTCTGTTCCAGTTCAGCGAACAGCTCGGCTTCCAATTGCTGGTACTGGGCCAGGGACTGAAAATCGCGGTGTCGGTGATGATCGTATTCCTGCTGCAGGACCACCTCATGCCAAGGCTCCAGATCCGGGCGGGCATCCACCACATAGCCCAGCAACCAAGCGCCACCGGCCAGCAATCCCAGTACCCAGTACAGGCAGGCCAGCATCAGGTGCCGCAGCAGCGGCTTCACGTGTTTCATACCCGGCAAGAAAAAGCCCATTGAGATCAATGGGCTTTAAGAGGCGTTCTACTGGGCTGCCAGCTTGGCGAAGGCATCCACCACCGCCTCGGGGGCCTGCACCAGCTCGATGAGCACCCCTTCGCCGCCAATGGGGAATTCCTCATTGCCTTTGGGGTGAAGGAAGGTGATGTCAAAACCGGCCGCCCCTTTGCGGATGCCACCGGGGGCGAAGCGTACGCCATTGGCGCTCAGCCATTCCACCGCCTTGGGCAGATCATCAATCCACAGGCCCACGTGATTGAGGGGGGTAGCGTGTACGGCAGGCTTTTTGTCCGGGTCCACCGGTTGCATCAGGTCCACTTCCACCTTGAACGGGCCCGCCCCCATGGCACAGATGTCCTCGTCCACGTTTTCCCGCTCGGATACAAAGGTCCCGGTCACTTCCAGGCCCAACATATCCACCCACAGTTTCTTCAGTTGGTCTTTGGAGGGGCCACCGATGGCGATTTGCTGGATACCCAGCACTTTAAAAGGACGTTCCATAATTCATTCCTGCTGATTCTGAGACTGTAAGAAAGGGGCCATTATACGGGGCGGCGCCGCGCATGGAAATGACCGGTCGGACACAGGCTCAGCACCCCAAGCGGCACCGGCGTCTCAATCGCTCACCGAGAACGGGGTAAAGTTGGTGTCGGTGTCGTAGAAATCCTCTCCCTCGCGCTTTTTCAACCACCCCACCACCGCGTAGGTCACCGGTGTCATGATCACTTCAACAGTGATCTTGAACAGGCCGTTGAACAGAATCACATAACCGAGAGTGCTGTTTTCCCAGATGCCGTAAAACGCAATGGGATAGAAAATGATGCTGTCCACGAACTGGCCGCACAGGGTGGAGCCGATGGTGCGGCTCCACAGGTGTTTCCCCCGGGTCAGCAGCTTCATCTTGGCCATCACATACGCATTCACGAAATCCCCCACCCAGAACGCCAGAATGGACGCCACCACAATGCGCCAGGTATTACCGAAAACGGTTTCCAGGGAGGACTGCAGTGCCACGTTGAAGGGTTCAGCGCCGGACATGGGCAAATGAATGATGATGGTGCTCATGATGGAAGCAAAAATGATGGCAAAGAATCCCGCCCAGATCACCTTGCGGGCGCGAGCGTAGCCATACACCTCCGTCAACACGTCACCGAAAATATAACTGATGGGAAAGAAAATATTGCCGGCACCAAACACCAGCACACCGCCGATCAACGGCAACCAACTGAAATCCACTTCGCTGACTTTGGCCGGGCCAATCAGGTTGGAGCACAACAACACCGTGACAAATCCCGCCATCAGATAATCGTAGTACCGGTAATGGCGATGCCGATTGTGCTGAGCGCCGCGATCAATGTCGTGCTGAGCACGAACCGGGGGTGTGCCGCTGGATTCCACTGCAACTCCTGAACCTGGGTCAACGCGGGTGAACGCGGATCAGAGGGACGCGTCCTGAAACCCAGAGCATACGGAAAATAGCGCCGGAAAACACCCCAATTCTGCCCCGGGATTTTTTGCTCCCACGCCAATTCGTGGTACAACCAATGGCCAGCATTTCTCTTCGGGCACAGCCAACATGAACGTTCAACCCATTGAAAAACCGCATGATTCTGTAACACCGCCGTTTACCCGCTTACTCATCGCCAATCGCGGGGAAATCGCGGTGCGCATCGCCCGCAGCGCCGCCGACCTGGGCCTGGAAACCGTGGCGGTGTTCAGCGAGGACGATCGTCACAGCGGCCACCTGGGGGCCGCCGACCGGGCCTGCCCGTTACAAGGTCAGGGCGTCGCGGCCTATCTGGATGGGCAGCAGATTCTTGCCATCGCCCAGCAACAGGGCTGTGACGCCATCCATCCGGGCTACGGATTTTTGAGCGAGAACAGCGCCTTTGCCGCCCAGTGCGCTGCCGCCGGTGTGGTGTTCGTGGGTCCCAGCGCGGAGCACCTGGCCCTGTTCGGCGACAAACTGCAGGCCAGGGCTCTGGCCCAGCAATGCGGCATTGCGGTGAACGCCGGCACCGACGGAGTCACCTCGCTGCAACAGGCGCAGGCGTTCTTTGCACGCTTGCCGCCGGGGGCCGCCATGATGATCAAAGCCGTGGCCGGCGGTGGTGGCAAGGGCATGCGCATCGTGCGCCACGCCCATGAACTGGAAGCAGCATTTGCGCGCTGCACGGCGGAAGCCCTGCGGGCGTTCGGCAACGGCGATCTGTATGTGGAACGCTTGATTCAGCGGGCACGTCACATCGAAGTGCAGATCATCGCCGACGGCGAGGAGGTGAGCCATCTGTGGGAGCGGGAGTGCACCCTGCAACGGCAACAGCAGAAGCTGGTGGAATATGCCCCCAGCATGAGCCTGACACCGCAACAGCGGCAATGGGTGTTGGAGGCCGCAACCCGGATGGCCCGGGCCAGCGGTTATCGCAACCTGGGCACTTTTGAGTTTTTGCTGGACCTGGAGCGCCCGCCGACAGAGGAGGCCATCCTGTTTCTGGAGGCCAACCCGCGCCTGCAGGTGGAACACACGGTGACGGAAGCGGTACTGGGTCTGGACCTGGTGCAGATCCAGCTGGAACTGGCGGCCGGTCGGCGGCTGGCGGAGTTGTCGATGAGCCAATCCCGGATTCCCCTGCCCCGCGGTTACGCCGCCCAGTTGCGGATTAATCTGGAAACTCTGGACCCACAGGGCCGGCCCCTGCCCACCATCGGCACCATTCAGGCCTTTACTGCGCCCCTGGGCCCGGGCGTGCGGGTGGACAGTTTCGCCACCCCCGGTTATGACACCGTGCCCGGTTACGATTCCTTGCTGGCCAAACTGATCGTACATTCCCCGCGTCCGGATTTTGCAACCCTGCTCCACAAGCTGGCCCGGGCCGCGGCGGAACTCCGCATCGACGGCGTCACCACCAACCTGCCATTCCTGCAACGACTGTTGGCGCACCCGGCGGTCATCAGCAACCAGATTCATACCCGCTTTATCGAGGATCATCTGCACGAGTTACAGCCAGAGGTTACAGACACCAGCGGTGCCTCCGGCCGTGACGGAGCAGGCGCCGTGATCCAGGCCCCCCTGCAGGGGGTCGTGGTGGAACTGGCGGTGGCGGTGGGCGACCGGGTCCAGGCGGACACAGAACTGCTGTTGATCGAGGCCATGAAACTGCAGCATGAACTGCGTGCCGGTGACAGCGGCGTGGTGGCATCGATTCTGGTCAAACCCGGCGACAGCGTGAACCCGGGGGATGCCCTGTTGATTCTCAGCCCCTGTGATGTGGCCGACGCGATAGAGCCAGGCGCAAAGCCAGGCCACAGCGACACAGGCCTTCGGGAGTACATTCGTGAAGACCTGCAACAGGTGCGCGACCGGGTGCAGGCCACCCTGGACCCGGCCCGCCCGCAGGCGGTGGCGCGCCGCCATCAACGCGGCCAACGCACCGCCCGGGAAAACCTCGACCACCTGTGTGATGCCGACAGCTTTATCGAGTACGGCCAGCTGGCGGTGGCCTACCTGCACGCCCGCCACAGTGATGCAGAGCTGCGGGACAAAACTCCGGCGGATGGCTTTGTGATGGGCCTTGCCACCGTCAACGCGGCCCTGTTCGGCGACACTCAGGCCCAGGTGGCCGTGGGCAGCTACGACGCCACGGTGATGGCCGGCACCCAGGGCCACAAGAATCACCAGAAAACCGATCGCCTGTTCGACCTGGCCCGGGAACATCGCATTCCCCTGATCCTGTTTGCCGAAGGTGGCGGTGGCCGGCCAAGGGAAGACCCGGTCACCATCGCCGCACTGGAGAACCAGAACTTTTACAAACTGGCGGAACTGAGCGGTACCGTGCCCGTCATCGGCATCGTGTCCGGCCGCTGCTTTGCCGGGAACGCGGTGTTGCTGGGCATGGCGGATGTGATCATCGCCACGGACAACAGCAACATCGGCATGGCTGGCCCGGCGTTGATCGAAGCCGGTGGCCTGGGCACCTTCACGCCGGAACAGGTGGGCCCCATCCAGGTCCAGCACCGCAACGGCGTGGTGGACATCCGGGTGCGGGATGAAGCCGAAGCGGTGACCGTGGCAAAACAGTACCTCAGTTATTTTCAGGGGCCATTAGCCACCTGGCAGGCCCACGATCCGCAGCAGTTGCGTCACCTGATTCCGGAAAACCGCGTGCGGGCCTATGACGTGCGCCGGATCATCCATGCCCTGGCGGATCAGGATTCCGTATTGGAATTGCGCGCGGCCTTTGGAGCCGCCTATGTCACCGCATTGATGCGCGTGGAAGGCCGCCCCGTGGGGGTCATTGCCAACAATCCCATGTTCAATGCCGGTGCCATCGATGCCGAGGGTGCCGACAAGGCCGCCCGTTTTATGCGACTGTGTGATGCCCACGGCTTACCCATTCTCACCCTCATTGACACGCCGGGCATCATGGTGGGGCCGGAGGCGGAACACACCGCGCTGGTGCGCCATTCCTCCCGCCTGTTCCTGACCGCAGCGTCTGTGCAGGTCCCCCTGTTTGCCATCGTCTTGCGCAAGGCCTATGGCCTGGGTGCCATGGCCGCCGCCGGTGGCCATTTCAAGCGCCCGTTCTTTACCATTGCCTGGCCCAGCGGTGAATTGGGTGGCATGGGGCTGGAAGGGGGCGTGCGCCTGGCGTACAAAAAAGAGCTGGAGGCCATTACCGACCCGGAGGCGCGGCAGGCTTTTTTTGAAGAACGGGTAGCATCCCGTTATCGGAAAGGTAAAGCCAGTTATCTGGCCAGCTACTTTGAACTGGATGCGGTGATTGACCCGGCGGACTCCCGGCAATGGCTGGTGCGGGGCCTGGATGCCACCGCCCCCTGCAGAAAAAACAGCGGTCGCTTTATTGATGCCTGGTGAGTGGAGAGTACGGTGGGTTGAGGCCGGTCACTAGCGTTCATTGGCCCGGATCGGCTCGGCCGCACCGGGGGAGAAAGCGGTGATCACCCGGATATAATCCCCCGGACTGGCGGCCACCCAATTCACGGATATGGATTGCAAACCGGTGATCGTGACCATGTCCGCCGGCTCCAGCCCACGCAACCCCGGGTTCAGGTAGTTGACGCCGGTGTTGGCCAGGTGGTCGCTGAGCGCCAGGTTCTTTCCCTTGGTGATGACGCCGATGATCATGGAATCAAACTGGATCTCGCCCTGCTGCCTTTGCTTTTTAGCGGGGTCAAAAAAGACATAGTGACTGGCAACGGTAATACCGACAGGTATCACGCCTTTTTTACCGCCGCCGCCTTTGCCATCGGCCATGATGTCCACCGCCAGGGGTGCGGTGATTTCGATGTTCTGATCCTCATCAAACCCGTACAGGTTGACATCATTGAAGGTATTGGCCCCCACCGTGTTAGGGGGCGATGAACGGGCGAAAGGGACAGCAAGCTTGATGAATTGCCCACCCAGTTGCAACGAATCGCCCCCGGTGACGGTTCCCTCCACAATGGTGGCGAATACCAGGCAGGGCATCCACAGCAGGAGCAGACTGGCCCCCCATTTCACTGAATGAACACTTCTTCCAGCTCCGTCACCCGGATGCGCAGGGATTCCAACTCCGCCTGCTTCTCGATCATCACCGGATCACGGTCGGATTCCATCTTCAGCAATTCCGCTTTGATGTCAGCAATTTCCTGTTCCAGTTTCTTATTGCCATCGGTGCGCTTTTCCAACTCACCCAACAGATTCTGCAGCGCGGTATTCAACTGCTTGTACTCAGACTGCTTGTTGCGATACTCCATGAGCACTTCGGATTTTTCTTTCTCCACCGCCGCATACACTTCGCGGAACAGAGCGTTCAACCGCTGTTCCTCTTCCAGGGTCAGTTGCTTTTGCTGCACATTGTGGGCGTAACCCCCATGAATATCACAGCGCGCTTTGGTGAACATCCCGGCATCGGCGTTCATGGTATTGCACTGGGAAGGATCAATGGCACAACCCGCCAACACCGCCGCCGCAGACATCACACCCAGTTTGAAAACATTCTTCATCAGGTTCACCCCAGTTGAATGGCAGAACGCTGGCCGTAGAGGGCATCGATATCCGATTCCAATACCGCGATCTGCTGTTGCATACGATTGATTTCGGAGTTGAGCGCATCCAGGCGGGCGCCACCACCGGTTTCCTTGGCAGCCACCTCCCGCCATTCCTGCTCCCGCTTTTTAAGGTCGGCCAAGGTGGTTTTCAGGTACTTGGCATTGGCATCCACTTCCTGCAAGGTACGGGAGGCCTCAGCGGTGTCCACTTTATTCTGGGCGATATCGCTCTTGATCTTTGCCAACTGTTTTTTGTTCTCTGCCAGCACGGTTTTGGCGGTGTTGTTCAGGCTTTGCAGTTTGCGGTTATCCTCCTGCACGTCGGCGATCATTGCATCCAGCAACTGTTCCTGGGAGGCATATTGAGCGCGACGATAGTCGTAATAATAATTCGCCCCCATGGCCACACCGCAGCCCACAAAGGCGGCCTTCAGCATGCAGTCGTTTTTATCACTGGCGTTACTGGCCTGGCAGATCACCGCCCCCACAAAGGCACCCCCAATACAGGCTTCGAATCCGGAGCGGCTGAAGAAGCTGGCTTCAGTACTGTTCTGCAGCCGCGGATCAGCCTGCGGCTGCTGGCCACTTTGCTTGCCGCCGAACAAACCCTCCGGCATGGACAACGGCGAATTGTTACAGCCGGTGGTGAACCCCAACTGCAGCACCAGGGCAAAGGCCACTGCAAATTTCAGGATGATGCGCATGTTCATGTTACGTCCCCAAGTTGATTGCGTTCTCAAAAGATTAAATGACTTTGCATGACTCCAGCCACTGCTGACGGGAAACCCGCCCGTTATCCATATACTGTTCCAGGTTCTGCCAGTGCACTTTGAGGAAGGATTTCAAATTGGAAACCCCTCGGGCACCCAGCTCCTTGTCGGCCACCGGCACCTGCTTTTCAATGGCACCTTTACCGTAGTTCAAGCCAGTATCCACCACGGTATCAGCATAATATTGCAAGGTGAATTCCAACAGATTTTCACTGTTGGTGAGGCTTTCGCGACGTTTCAGGCAGCGCTCATCTCCGGCGGGTGCACTGCCACAATGGCGGTCGTACAGCCCGCTCATAAGATCCACGTACTTGCCGTCGTCCTGCAGTTTGGTGCACAAAAACGCGCCTAACCGTAAATTCGAGCGGATGGCCCGGTTCATCTGCTCATCCCGGGTCTGGGTGTTGGCCCGCAACTCTGCCTCCAGTTTCTGCAGTTTCTTCTTCAGGGCCTGATCGGTGACACCCGCCTGCACCGCCTCCAGTTCTTTCATCGGGTCCGCACCTTGGGCCGGCTTGCTTTTGCCCAGGGATTTCCAGTCCTTCTCTATGGCCAGCACCCGCTCCCGGGAGGTCAGCGATGGTGCCACCAACACCAAACGAAAGCCCACGGTTTTGGCGGTGTATTCCTGTTTATCCTGATAGAAGTTGTTCTCCTGCCGCAGCGACGTGCGCAGCTCACTGGCCGGCGTAAGGTAATTACCGCCCCGTACCACAAAGCCACCGTATTGTCCGTGCATACGATCCAGCTTGTTAAGACGGAACGGCTCCAGCATCATCTCATCCACGTTCCCCAGCATATCGTGCAAGCCCAGCGGATTGGGTTGCAAACGCCCCACCAGATTCAACTTACCGTTGGCCGATGCGCTGCCCGCATACCAGGCATATTGATTAAGGCCTTCCGGTACCGGGAAGGTGTTGTCGCGGAACTGGGACTGGGTCACGGCCAGGCCACCCCGGGCGGCAAATTCCCACTCGGTTTCCGTCGGCAATCGCACAAAGCCGTAATTGCCGTCCTCCTGGGGAATCTGCTGCAGATGATGCTCCCGCAGCCACAGGTTGTAGCCGTTGGCAAAGGCCACGGCATCGTACCAACTGATGCTCACCTGGGGCATCAAACCCTTCATGCCCGCCTTGCCGCATTCCGGCGCATGCACAGCCTGGTATTGCAGCTCTGTGGTTTCGTACTTGGCAATCAGGTAATAACGGCTGCTCTTATCCGCGTTGCTGAAACTGCCGGCAATGTGGGCCGGGCGGGAATATTCGATGTAACCCCAGTCATCACCATCGCGCCCCAGAGTGACACCATAGTCTGCCAGGGGTGACTCCGCAGGCACCTCCACCTTGCGAAACACCATGCCACCACCACAGGGCATGGGCAGCACCACATCACCGTCGGCAGGCTCGGGGTTGATGTACTTGTCTTTCCACTCTGCATAACCGTTGCCGGACAACAGCAACCAGAACAATCCCAATACAATGAAATCAGAAATCCCGCAGGCTTTCCGACGGTTCAACGTTAAGTGCACGGAGCCCCCCTAAACTTGAAACAATGGCAGCCAGGATCAGCGTTGCGGCAAACGCAACCGCCAGATCCATCGGGCCCAGATAACACACATAGGCCGACTGCGGCAGATAACTCGCCAAGGCCTGGTCGAATGTGGCCTGCCCAATACCGAACAGGAGCAACGCCACCACAAAGGCGATGCCGGCCAACACCGTGGTCTGCGCCATGATGAAGAATACGATATCCTGCCCAATCAATCCCATCAAGCGCAACATGGCCAGGCTTTTCCGTTTACGGTCGATATTGGACAGCAGGGCACCAATGAGCGCGGCCACCGCGCCTAACACCGCCGTCCAGGCGATGATGCTGAAGATGATGGTCAACAAGCGATCAACCGCTTTCACCGATTCAATCTCCGAGCGCTGTGTCAGCGCATCGATATTGTGGCCGCCAAGCCAATCATCCAAACGCGCCACATCGTCCAGGGTGTTTGCGTACAGGCGCACTTTGGCAAATTGAGTACGCTCAGCCTCCTGCAGTCGGCCGGTGGTGACCCCAAAGGCATCCACCCGATAGCCGTCCTTGAAATCTTCAATCGCCACCAGTAATGTCAACGACACCAACGCCACCGGCCGGGGGAAGACCTCCTGGGGCACGATGGCCACCACCACCAATTCCCGTTTGCCGCGCTCGCGCTGCCCATCCAATTGCCGCACCACCACCAGCTGCACTGTCTCCCCGGGCTGCACGCCCAAGCGGGTGGCAACGGCTTGGCTGATGACAATCTCGTCTCGGCCTTGCGGCGGCGCCAATATCGTATCCCTGGATTGCAACAGCGGGTCTCCGGCGCCGGAGGGCAGTAACTCCACGTTCTCCAGAAAATGCCGATGGTCTTTGAGTAAACTCACTTCCAGGTTCAGGGAGCGGGTCATGGGCATCACAAACCCGACGGCGGGCTGTTTTTGCAGTGTTGCGATCCAGTCCCGGGTCAGGCGGTGATTGCCCACGATTTTCACCGCGCGGATTTCCGGGTTACTCAACAGCTCCTGCCGCAGCTGGGTCACCACACCATTCTTCAGCCCGAACAACAACATCAACGGGGCAATCACCGCCACCAGCGAGGCCACCACACACAGGGACACAAACTTATCATCCCACAGGTCCTTCAATGCCAGACCCCAGCTTAGGCCTATGTGCTGCAAACGGCGCATTTAACGAAACACCGCGCCGCTGCCAGCAGCGCCCGTCAGATGGTCACCACGCAGGACCGGCAAACCAAAATGTTCGATCAGCGCTTCGTTGTGAGTCACCACGATCGCACTGACCTGATGGCGCCCCACCACATCCAACATTTTCTCGAACAGCCGCTGGCCATGGTAGGGGTCCAGTGCAGCCGTGGGTTCATCCGCCAGCAACAACGAGGGCTCATGGGACAAGGCCCGCACAAACGCCACCCGTTGCCGCTGGCCCACAGACAATTCCCGGGGTTTGCGGGCCATCAGTTCCGTCACCCCCAGGGCGTCCGACAACTCCGCCAGCAACGCGCTTTTGGGCGGCAGGCCATTGAGTTGCCGCGGCAGCAATAAATTTTGCGCCACCGTCAGAAAGGGCAGCAAGCCACCGGTCTGCAGTACAAAACCAATGTGACGGGCCCGAATCTGTGCCAGCTGATCCTGACGGGAACCCCGGATCAGCTGCGCGATATCGAAGGAGGATGCAGCGCTTGATGGTGTGAACTGAAAACGTTCAATACGGTGCGGGGCCAGGACCAGGCCGATCATTTCCAGAAGGGTGCTTTTTCCGGTGCCGCTCAAGCCGGCGATGGCCAGGGTTTCTCCCTGCGCCAGCTGCAGGCTGGGGAGCTGGATGGAAAAGGCATCGCCACCCTGCCCCCTGGTCATGTTGAGCCCCGCGATCTCCAGCATCACTCAGGGCAACATTTCCAGTGGCACCGGATAGACATGCTCACGGGGATCACTGCCCTCCGCCAGCGACACCCAGCGATCCACATCGTCGTTGTACTTGCGATAATATTTCAGCTTGGTGTTCAGGCGCCGGATGAATTTTTCCTGTTGCAGGCCGCTCCAGCTTTTCCAGGTTTCTTCATCCAGCATGAGCACTTCACTCAGATAAGGCAGGCCTTCAATATACTCCCCCATTAACCCCATTTCACTGAGGGCGGTGGATTCCGCCTGCTTGACCTGATTCGCGTCCTTACCCATGGTGGCAGACAAGGACTGCAGTTTCTTGAACATGTCGGTGGGCGAGATCAAACCCTGGTTGGCGGCATCGGCGATCTGCTTCACGATGTCGCTGAGATCACTCAGCTGACTTTTGGTTAACAGCACCCGCACGTCCACCGTGGGCTTGGTCTGCTCGACAATATCACGATCGCTGATCCAGCCTTCAAACACATTGGGGGCTTTCGCCCCGGTGACTTCCCCCAGGTAAGCCAACTGCATGGCGTGCCCGAGCAACAAGGTGTCCTGCAGCAGCTGTTCGTCTTCGGTATTGTCCGCACTCACCGGTGGCGCAGGCTTTTTGCTGCGGCCATATTCCGGATTGGCATTCAAGGCACTGCCCGCCGCCTGCTCACCGGAGTAGGCCAGTTTCACCTGGGCGGCGATGGCTTCCGCCAGGGCATCCACCTTGCGGCCGAAACGATCCACATCTCCGGCTTCCACCGGAAAGTAGAGGGGCTTGTTAAGAACAGCATTGTGGGTCAGCTCGGAATATTGCTGTTCCGCTTCAGCGTGATTGTTTTTCCCACTGGGGGTTTTCAGGTGCAGGGCATAGATGGCCACCCCACGATAGTCCGCCTCCAGCTTCACCTGGCTGGCACTGAGTCCGGTGCCGGACAGCGCGTCGTCCCCGTCCAGCGCGCCGGCGTCCGTCACCAGAATCAGGTAGCGGGCGCCAAACTCGTTCCACTTAACATCATCCAGGGCCTGCATGACACCGGCATAGGCGTCTTCATTAAACGCCTTGCTGGAAACCGAGGCCGGCTTCAGGGTTTTCACTTTCTCCAGAAAATCCTTGCCGTCCTTGACCGTCACCGGGTCCACATACATTTTTGACACGTATTCCAAACCGGGGGCCGCCGCCACACTGGAACGATAAGCCACCAGCCCGAACTTCACCTTGTCCAGCAGTTCTTTCTTTTCAATCACCTGATAGATGTTGTTGATTGCCTCTTTGGTGCGTTCGATGTACGGGCCCATGGAGATGGTGGAATCAATCACAAACACGATGGAGGCGGAAAAACCCTTGAACAGGTTTTTCGCGTTTTCATTGCTGGCCTTGGGTTTGGCATTGCCGTTGGTAGCGGACTTGGCACCGGCGCCGTTCTGTTTGGAAACCGACGCCACTTTCAGAATCCGGGCCCGATAGCCCTGCTCAGTGAAGGTTTCTTCCGCTTCCATCACCGGTAACAGATAAAAATTTTCTTCCAGGCTGACCTGGTATTCCGGCTCGCGGGAAACCACCTGCGGATGCCGCCCCTTGGTGTCCACTGCCTGCAAAATGGCCTGGAAAGGCGCCTCTGGCTCCTCCTCGGCGAACAGGTCATCCAATGGCGCCCGATCTTTAAAAAACAGCAGAGGGTGGCGGTCCGCCGGATTGGTGAAGGCCAGGGTCATTTGCATATTCCAGGGCACCGTGCAGTCTGCCTTCATCCAGCCGCTGGTGTTGCCATAACTGTCGGGGCCCACCTGCAACCACTTTGCGCCGTTGAACTCCTGTCGCTGGTAGACATAAAAACGGGTGAAAGCCGGCTGCGGCTTACCGCTGCGGCTGCTCATCTGCTCCGCCAGCTCGCAGCCGGGTACGGTCAATACCCGCTGGTAGATGGAGGTTTTGTTTTCCACTTTGAGCGGGGTTGCCCCATGAGCATGGTGAGCACTGAACAGACTGGCCCCCAACACGACAGGGGCCAGAATCAGCGGGGTTAACCGGGCAGGATTCAGGATCGCAGCGGCCATTCGATGGGCAATGTGTTTCATGTAAACAGGTTCCTCGGTGCTCAGGGCCTCAATGCTTGGATACGCTCTTTGGCAAACGCATTTTCAGCGTCACGCTCGAGTACCATTTCGTACCAATAGATGGCCGTTTCCCCATCCGGTTTGTCGATACAGCCGCCTTCCTGGTGGAACTCCGGATCGTATTCCTTGCCGTAGGCCAGCGCCACATCCGCATCCCCACCCTGGGCTTTGAAGGCATAGATGCGCTGCACCACACCACAGCGCTCCGCTTGCTTGGCCATGTCAATCACGGCGAATACGGCGTCCGGGTCCGGTGCGCTTCTCAGGCAGCCCTGCACAAACAACAGGTCGTCCAGATCGTTGAGTGATTCGACGCTGCACTCGCCAACGACGCTGGGATTGGCGCCATTGTCACCGCTCAAGGTGGACTTATCCTTTAACAGGAAAAACCAGGCCAGCCCGGCCAGGATCGCCAACAACAGCAACACCCCCAGAACCCAGGGCAATTTGGATTTCTTTTGCGTCGGTTCAGCCGCAGGCGGCTCCACCACCGGGGGTGGCACAGGCGTCGGTGGCTCGGCTTCCTGCGCTTCCTTTTCTTCCTCAGGTTCCGGCGCCGGCGGTTCGGGCTCGGGAATGGGTTCCGGTGCGGGCGGTTCGGGCTCGGGCTCGGGCACGCTGACCGGCGGGGGCACTGGAGGCGCCGGCTCCGGAGGCACAGTGGACCTGGCGGCTTCTGAAGACAGAATATTGCCCCGGATCAACACCCCACCCACATCCACGTGACTGCCGCATTTCAGCTCCAGGCGAAATTGGGATTGGGAGTTCTTCACCAGCGGATCAATCAGCCAGGGGCCCACAGTGCCTTGCAATAACTCATCGGTGAAGCTGAGCCCGGCGATGCTGTGCCACTCCTGTGACGTGGTCCAGTCGCCGCTGACCGCCAGATAACGCTCATCCTGATTGCGTTGTATCGATAACTCCAGGTCGTCTTCACCCTGGCTCCAGCCCTTGATTTTGATGTCGCCGTAGCCGGGCCCCCGGGCGGAGGGATGCAATTCAATTCTTAACATTATGCTGTCATTAACTCCTAACACTCACTGGCGGTGAATTTGCCGATGATCAATCCCAACTGCTGATTCTGATCCGGGGTGATTTCACGCCCTGCGCTGTGACCGGCATTGGCTTGGGCCACCTGGGAGAACGCCACCAGCCAGTCCGCCAGATAGGCCGCGGAAAAGTTATAGGGTTGCGGGGTGAGTTCCGGCAACTTGCCGTTGGCGATGGCCGCCGGCGGCTGGAAAATTTTGGTGCCGCGATTCACCAGACTGGCCGGCCGCTGCTCCAGTGCCATGCCCAGAAATCCCAACCAGGCAATAAAGTCACCCAGTTGCGTGCGCACGGCCAGAATTTGCCGCTCCACCAGCAGGTCCCGCTTGGTGGCATCCTGATCCACCTGGCCCACGGTGCGCAGCAGCATGGCCTCCAGGTTCATTCGGTTTGCCGCCGTCACCAGTTCATCCACAATGGCTTCCACACTGCCCACCGGAAATCCCAGATAACGGATCAGACTGTGCTGTTCTGTGATGCTACGGATGTGATTGATCCATTCCCGCACCACCGCTTTCGCAAACTGGGCATCACCGGAACTGGTGGTCTGGGTAGGCGTCTCTTCCAGGGCAGCGTCGTCGGAGGCACCGCTCAAATCCATGTCGAAATCCATATTGAGAAAATCACCGCCGATGGAGATGGCACCATCATCTTCCACCGCCTCCGGATCCGAGGCCTGGGACTGGGCCGCCATCTCATCATCCACCCGCAGGTACAGGGATCGCAGCATGTCCTCCGGCAATTGCAGGCGTGCCATAAACTCCCCCAGCAGCATGATTCTGGGTTTCACCTCATCGAACACCTGCTGAGCCAGCTTCTTTTTCTTCTCCACTTCGCTGGCGCCTTCGGACATGAACCAGGGACTCAGGCGCAGATCCACCAGGTCGTGCAACAAATTCTGCAACTGCTCGTTCAGACGCTCCAGCTTCACCGATTGCAACGCCACGGTTTTCAGGTACGCCGCCACCCGGCCAATACCACCGTCGTTTGCCGCCAGCATGGCTTCCCAGGCGGCTTCCGGGTCGCTGACGTGCTGCTTCACGTTTTCCTCATGGGCAAAGGTACGCTTCATGATCTCCAGCTGTGGCTTGGCAGAGGCGGCCACGCCGATTTCGCGGGCGCCTTCCAGCTCCAGAAACGCCACCGGAAAACCGGGCTTGCGCACCAGGAAGGTATTGGCGAATGGCTTTTGATCCACCCACTCCTGCATCCAGGCAAAGGAACCGAATTTCTCCAGCATGGCGGCTTTCATCATGCCGTCCCAGGCACCGGGCAGATTCTCCTCGCTCATGTTGAGCTGATTCACCACCCGCTTGTCGAACATGGTGACGGCCCACAGCAAGCCGGATTGCCGCTTGGCGCGCACGTCGGGCGTTTCCCCCTGGGTGCGGTTGATCCACTCCGTCAGCACCGGCCCCACGTCTTCCACATCAGACTGCTTGTCCGACGGTGTACACACAATCAGGATGTTCATCTCCTGGGAATCGGTGTAGCGCTCAAACAGATAGGCCACCTTGCCCCGCAGCAGCAATTCCGACACCGGGTTGACGCCGGCCTTGGCTGCGGAGCTGCGCATTTCATCAATGGAACCGTGATCCTTGCGGCCGCGATACCCCGGAAAATCCAGCAGGTCCACGTCCTCAAAAATGGGCTCCTTGGTTTTTTCCACCAGGGGGAACACCATTTCCACCGTCAGCGCTGCCAGCATGGCCGCCGACACACTCACCGGGGCCAGCACCTCAGCTGCCACAACGGGGCACACCGACAACGAGTGGTCGTCGCTGGTACCGATACGGCCGAGCATGTCCACGTTCATGATGCTGTCCGCCTGGGACAAAGTGCCCTGTGGCGTGGCAGACACCAGCGCCTCCAGCGGTGCATAAACGGTATCGGCGTTGTTCAGGCTATCCAACAGTGTGGAAAACTGTACGTAGGTCTCCGAAAATTCCGGGATCTCGCCCCACAAAACCGAAAACAGCTCAGCACGATCCCGGGCCGACAAATAAGGCGCCAGCCCCACCGCCGTCGGCCAGTAATATCCGGACAACGCTCTTGAGGTGGAAGAAAACCGATCGCTGAGATAATCCCAGATATCCACCACATCGTCTTCGTTGATGCCTTTACAGGGGGCCGCCTGCTTGCGCTGCGACAACGCCTTCAGCTTGGTGCGAATGTGCTGGTCGTTGTAGTCGTAATTGAACTTCTCGTGATTGAAATCCTTGAAGAACGAGTTGGTAAACACCTTCACCAGATCCGCTTCGGAAAACAACTTCAGCTCGATGGGAAAATCCGCGGGCCCGGCGTTGGCGGTACGACTGAAGCGGGTCACCAGGCCGGTGGCTTCCTTACCGCCCCCGGGGGGATTCACATGATCAATAAAGTCCAGTCGTTGGGGACCGTACTGGGTTTCCAGCTTGCCGTTGTCACCGGCCGCCAGGGCCGAGATCAGATAGGATTTACCCGCCTGGGACAGGCCGAAAAATCCCACCGTCATGGGTCGATTGGAAACCGTGCCCAAACGCCGCGCCATATTGCGGGCTTTGCGCAGACGCAGAATCAGGTGATCGGCCTCGTTGTCCAGCCGTGGTGCGTTGACTCTTACTTTCTCAACCCAACTGACCGCTTCACCGGCCGCATCCCGAATGGAGGCCCAGCGCTGGGTTAATTGTTCGGCGTTGATATTGCTCATCGAATTACGCTTCCACTATCCAACCAATATTGAGTTTCGCCCAGCCCGGCGTCCGTAAGGGTGTTGAGTTGCAGCTTCAGGCTTTTGGTTTTCACCGCCCCGGCATCCGACTCCACCGCCACAATCACAAACTTCTCGGTGCCCGCGGCATCGCCACGGCGACTGCGTTCATTCCGCAGGCGCACTTTCAGCACCGTGCCCTGCTCCGCCATTTGCCGCTTCACTTTGTCGTCTTCGATGCTCAGGGTGTACAGCGGTGCCGCCCCCCAACGTTCAGCACCCAATTGACGGAAGCCCAGGCGCATGGGCCCACGCACTTCAAAGCTGGTTTCCGGCAATTCGTAATCCGGGTCATCCAGATCGATATCCTCATAGAACACGTTACTGTTCTTCAGCATGTTGTTGTTGTCGATCAGACCCAGGTGGCGCACGGTGGAATAGGGTTTCAACGCCGCCGCCCGGAAGAAAAACTGGGACAGGTTAGGCGCCATGGCACACAACATGGCCCCCACAGCCGCGGTGGTTTTGGGGTCGTCGATGCGCCCCTGCTTATGGAAGGGATACCAGCCTCCGGCGCGATAGCCGTGCAAAGGAAAAATCCGATTCACCGGCACGGGCAGCAGGGATTTCAATACCGCCTGCACCCCGGGCAGGCGGGAGGGTCTGCCGGTCAGTAACAGCACATCACACTGGTAGTAATACACAATCTCACCCAGTGCTTTCAGGGTTTTACAGATATTGAAGCGCCCCTTCAGGAACGCCTCGTGCACCTTGCGCAGATTGATGGGCAGCTCCACATTGAGGATATTGAACTCCGTCACCGTGCACTCAGGATGGGTCATCACCGCGTTATTGAAATAATGCAACACGCGATCCGTTGGGTGTTCATAACGGGAAATAAAGTCACCAATGGTGACCGCGCCCAGGTTGCCCGGCTCAATGGGATCAAACTTTTCATAGGCGGACAACATTTCCAAACCAATAGGGCTCAGAATCTGCAATGACAGTTGCTGCCGCAGCACCGCCTCCTGCACCACCACCGGCTCACTGCCGATCAGCCGTGACAGCAATGGCTGCGGATCACGAATTCCGGCTTCCTTCAGGCGCTGCGCCAACACCGGCACCACAAACAATTGCAGCATTTCCAGCAGGATGTCATCCCCGGCCACTTTAAAGCCATCGCGGAAGCGCTGTTCCGGCACGATAAAGGCGTTACTGCTGCGGTCGTCATCCAGGCCATAATCATTGACCACCAGATCCGTGGTACCGCCGCCGATGTCGATGGAGGCAATGGTTAGCTTTTTACCGCCCTGCCGTGCCAGAGTGGCAAAAAACTCCTCGCGGCGACCGGCAAAGTTGTTCTGGATTTCACTGAACAGATACACCACCTGTCCGCAGGTGGCTTCGTCCCATTGGATGTGCACATCCGGAAAAGCAGGCCAGGCTTTTTGCTTACCCTCTTCATCCATGCCTTCATCTTCCGGATGCCAGCCCAGGCTCTTCCAGACAATACCCAGCGCCTGCTCCACCCGTTTGCGCAGAATTTCCTTTTCCGGTTTGGGCATGGAGGGCGGCACGGTCAACACGATGGTGCGCAAATGGCGCGGCATCTGCGCATGGCTCATTTTATTGCGCTGGCTGGGGCTGTTGATTTGCATCAGGGCCTGGGCGATCACCTCCGACAACATGAACGTCATCACCGAGCTGCGGGAATAATGCGGCCGGAACACCGGCAGACGGTCCGCTTCCGGCACCGCAAACAAGGCTTCCCCCTGCTCGTTGATCAGGTTCGCCACCGGCGCCGCGGTGGCATAGGGCTCGGAGTCAGACTTCACAAACGCGCAATTGAAACGCCAGCCGGGCTCGTAATTGTTTTCATCCCACAGATAGCGTTTCGGGCTGGATAATCCGGTGGAGCCCTCTGTGCCTTTGCGCTGGCTCGCCAGGCGCCGTGCTTCGGCCCCCACCCGCACGATGGTGGGCCACAGGAACGCATTACTGCGACCGCTTTGTACCGAATAATGATCCTTGCCGAAATTTGCCTGACTGAATTCCACCCGGCTTTCGAATGGCTCCGAATACACCTGGGACGGATTGGTTAAGTCCCTCAACTCCAGCTCATAGCGCTTGTGCAACGTATCCTTTTCCTGGGGATGATTTTCAATGAGGATGCCACAGGTGCGGGAGTTGCCCACATCCAGCACCATGTCCACCGGAATGGGTTTCTCCAGGTCGGTGGCGGTGTTGGTGGTGATCTTGTATTCGTGATCCGGCAGTTTGCTGCCGATCAGATACAGCAGGTTGAGATAATGGGCCTGGTAGTAGAACTCCTTACACTCGTCCTCAATGTCATCCTCCTGCATGCCAAAGCGGGAGCCGGCCTGTTCCGAGAACACCTCCTGCAGCCAACTGTTGACCCAGGGCAATTCCAGAAACCAGCCCATTTCATTGGCACGGTGGGCCAGGCTGAACACATGCCCGGCACTTACATCATCCCGGGTCGGGGCCAGATAGGACGTGTCCCGCAACACGTCAAACACCTGGGTATCAAAAGCAATGGTGATCCAATGGGTGTTACCGTCCCGGTCCTCGCCTTCTGCCAGTTCACGAATCCGCGCCCGCGCCCAGTTGGTGGGCCCTTCGGCAAACCGCCGCGGTGGGGTCAGACGGAAGAACGGCACCGGCAGCCAGGTGTCCGACAGCAGCTTCAGCGACTGGTCGATGGGCACACTGATGGAGGGCTTGATGGACTCGCCGGGTTGCGACGGGTGGAAAAAAATATCCTTGCGATCATCGTATTCCAGCCGGGCCACAGACAGATTACTGATCTGCGGCGCGAACTCGCCAATGGCCTCACGTTTCAGATCCAGCTTCACCGCAAAGTCGACAAACTGAATACTGCTGCCCTGAATCAGGGTAATCACTTTGTCTTCAAATGCTTTAATGGTTGGCAGCATAGGGTTTCCTTATTCCGTCATTACTGACGCTTGATCGACATGGGGAAGGCGTTTTCACCGTCATAGCTTCCGCTGCAATCCGCTTTCGAGGTTGCGCCCGGTTTGCATTCGATGTTCGGCAGACGATAGGTGGCCCCATTGGGACATTTCACAGCGCCCTCCGAAGCAATACTCAAACTGCCGCCGCTTGCGCGGGTGGAAACGTTGCCGACACAATCCACGCCTTGGGCGTCTTTCACTTTGACCTTGCCCTGGCCATCGGAGAAATCGTACTCCAGCTGCAACGGCCGGCCGGTTTCCGCGTCCTGAATGCCGGCGCCGGCGTTCCAACTGCCGTTCAGGAAACTGGCTTTCTCATCCTGCAACTGCTCTGCGCCCAATTGCAGGGGCTCGCCTGACTGCGGCTCGGGCACGGGTGGTTCTTCCGGAAGCGGCAACGGACCCTGCTCATCTGCGGGGGTCTCTTCCGGTGACGGAGGTTCTTCTAACGGAGGTTCTTCTGACGCAGGATCTTCTAACGGGGGCTCTTCCGGGTTCTGGGCAGGATCGACGGGCATCTCATCCGCAGGGGTCTCCGTCTCGGTTAACGGTTCAGCACTGTCCACATCGTTCACCGTATCCAACCCTGGATTCACCCCGTTGAGACGATCTACATCATCCACCAGAGTACGACGCCGAAGCTCAGGGTCTTGCTGTTCTGGCACAGGCTCATCGGTCACCGCCTCAGGCAGCGGTGGCGCGATCACCTCAGGCTCCGCACAACTGCGCCAGAGGAACAGCAGGGCCAACAACAGCAACAATGCCAACAGTATCCACCACCAGGGAAAACGCTTTTTGGTGGGCACGGGCACAGGCAGCGGGGTCTCGAGCACGGGTTCCGTCACCGGCGCGGTGGGGCGTGGGCCCATCGCACTGAGGCAGGCCAGGGGATTGGCCGGAATCACACCATCGGCACCGGTGAAACCCCAAAAGGTGATCACCGGTTTGTCATTCACCAGATACACATGCTGACTGTCAGGAAAAAAAATCACCTTATCCAGCAAGCGGCCAAAAATTTTCTGTTCCCGGTTTTCGCTGCGGCTCATTTTCTCCGCTTCCCCTTGCAGGGATTGCTGGAGAAATTCCAGATCCTTGATGGCCTGCTGCCGCTCATCATCGGTGGCGGTGGACCAGGGGATCACCTCATCCCCCTCTGCTGCATACCAGTCGATGTTGTCGCCGGTATCATTCTGCTGAGGAATCGCCAGGCAGTTGGCAACGTCTTTGCCAAGCTTCAAGCGCACCGCTTCACGCAACTGTAACGCCGAGCGATACACCGGTCTGCCGTCATCCCCAAGTGCCTTATATGACTCTAACTTGCCACTTCTTAAGAGAGCCCCCGCCATAATCCCCGCATCCATGTATCTGATTAGTCAACGTATAGTACTTGAATACCCTTGTGATCAAAAGATCAAAAACTGCTCAGAACCGCAGACAATTTTGCTAAACACCGCGAAAAAATATGATAGCCTGCGGCAATTGCTCTGACTTCATTCCCATCACATTGGCATTGGGTTGCTATGAAACGTATCGCACGATCGCTGACAGATAAGTATGTCGCCACCGACGCACTGGCTCAGTTCGAACCGCTCCAGCAGATTCTGAGGCAACACCTTCCCGCCAGTACCGCTGCGCTGTTTTCGCGCCCCAAACAGAAAAACGAAGATGCCGTGGAATGGTATTCCGATCTGGGCGGAGAACCCATTCCCTATGCCCAGTTAAGCCCGGAACAGAGCGCCAACCTGGATCGACTGCTGAACGAAAGACTGGACTCCATCAAACAACTCTCCAGCACCTTACGTGCCCGGGGCGAGACGGCAGCGGCGGACATCCTGGACAATGCCGTCCGCTATCCCAACCAGGATAACCTGTACTCCCTGAACGGCGAGCCAGTCATCACCTTTTGGGGTTATGGTCTGGCCCCCCAGGCGGCACTGCCGGTAAACGATACCCCGCCCTTGGTTCCCCCGCTGGAGACACCAGCGCCTGCAGCCACCAGCACCACACCCAAGCGACGATCCTGGCTGCGTTGGTTGCTGTTGCTGCTTCTGCTGTTGTTACTGTTAGGCCTGTTATATTACTTTTTCTGCCCGCTGGCAAAAGATACCCCCCCCGAGGAACCGGTGGTGGAGGAGGTGGAGCCCGAACCGGAAGCCCCACCCGAGCCTGAACCGGAACCCGAGCCCGACCCCTTTGAAGAGCTGCTGGCACTGATCAATGCTGCAGGCGACGATTGCGCGCAGTTGCAGGCCATCTTCCGCACCCATCCACTGCTGAACAGCGACGCCCCCCGGGCCATTGCCCTGAAAGCGGAGCTGGACACCAAACTGCAACAGGACTGCCGGGAAGAGCTGATCAAGGATGCCAAGAACCTGTGCCCGGAAGAACGCCCGGAAAACCTGGCACCGGAACTGGTCATCGTATTCGACGCGTCGGGCTCCATGGGTTACAGCATCAATATCACCACCCAGGAAGCCCGCCGGGCGGAAGAAATGATGCAGCGTGAGAAAATGGCCAACGCATTGTCTCAACTGTTTGGCGGCCGCCGTCAGAGCAGCAGCAACTATGATTACATTTTCAAGAACCCCAGGATCATTCCGGCCCGCGAAGCAGCGAATAGCGTGATCAGCAAAACCCCCAGCGACGTCAACGTGGGGTTGGTGCTGGTGGGCAGCTGCCCCGCCGCCCAGAGTTACGGCTTCTTCGCCCCCGGCCGGCGCTCAGAACTGCAACGCTCCATCAGCAGCATCCAGCCCAAACAGGGCACCCCGTTAGCGGATGGTGTGCTCAAGGCGGGCCAACTGGTGGACGGGGTGAACAAAGAATCCACCATTCTGGTGGTGTCCGACGGCGAGGAAAGCTGTGAAGGCAATCCCTGTGCCGTGGCCAATGCCCTGGCCCGCTCCAAACCCAATCTCACCATCAACGTGGTGGACATCCTGGGCACCGGGGCCGGCAACTGCCTGGCCAGCGCCACCGGCGGCAAGGTCTACACCGCAAAAAATGCGGATGATGTTCTGAAGATGGCCACCGAGGCCGCCCGGGACGTACTGGGGCCGGAGCATTGCGTCAAGCCTGAGGCCAACGCAGCACCACCGCCTTGAGGCGACCGCTAGCTTTTCTTCATCGGTCGGCCCCGGACCACGGTGAAATTGCTGCCTTTCTTGTAGGCATCATAGATGTCTTTTGACATGTCGTAATAATACAGGGCATAGGTTTTGCCAGGTGCTGCCATCGCGATTTTTACGCAGTATTCAGCGGTAAACGCCTTTTGCTGTTGCCGATTCCAGCCATCCTTCAGGGTATGGCTTCTCAATCGGCTAATGTGTTCAGCCACACTGATTGCGCCATTGGATTTAAGGTCATCTCGGCACTTGTTCTTAGTGGTAGCCATCATCGGAATCGAGTACTTCGTGGCGGCGGTGATTTCAGATGCCCCAAACCAGGCATAAATCCAACCTTCTGCTTCGCTGTTCAGCAAGTGCTCCCGGTTGGCTGAAGCAAACTGCTTCGATGTACTGTAGTCCTTCGGATGCGGCCAGCCGGTTTGTGTTCGGTTGGTGTGGGCAATCTCTTCCAGCATCATCCGCACGAAGCTTTCAAACTTGCGTGGACTCTCCTGCGCCTCCACCAGCCGGATAACATCCACAGCATCAATGTAGGCAGTACCGGATGCAAGACCGTCACAGATATAGATCTTGCCGCCCCGCTTCTCAAATGCCGCCAACTGGCCTTTACTTGCGCTGGTGTGTTGGCGAATCAGATCCAGGGCCCGTTGGGTTTGTTTGCTCAACGACTGATACCTGGATTTCGTGTACTCCTTGCATCCGTCATCCTGATTGGTGGGTGGCGAGGTGGGGGCGGGAGTGGGCGCAGGCGTGGGCAGCGGCTTCGCCACCGGCAGATAAAACGTGGCCTGATTGGCATGAGGTATGACACCCAGGAAAAATCCGCTGATGGGATTTTTCAGACAACGCTTTTCTTGCGGACGGGGCAGATGGGTAATCTCCACCCGAATCCCGCGGGCAGCAAACAGCTTTGAGCGCTCGATGGCAACGCACTGATCGAAATTGTTGATGGCCAGGGTCAGGATGTAGCCCGTTTTATCCGCCTTCAGATTCACCCCCGGCTGGTTACAGCCCTGCACCCGGGTAAAGAATCCTGCTTGATACGCCAGGGCACTGATGTCCTTTTCGGCGCTGTATTGATGGGGAATAGAGGTTTGGATGGCCAGCAGGGTGTCAAACACCTGTTGCGGCAGCCGGTTACCCAGTTTGGGCAAAGAACATTCTGGTAAAGACGGCCGGGCGGAAACCGGAAACGACAACACCCCAAGCAACAAGCACAACACTACCCGCGTCACTGCGACTTCCCCCTATCAATCCGTGCAGCCCGTATGAACAGTCAACCCACCCTGGGCGACGCTTGGGGCAACATCACCGATTTAAGGCGAAGATGCAAGGAATTGAAGGCAGTAATCCTGACTACTGGGGTGTTTTCGGGAAATTTCAGCGCTTTACCAGGGCACCGGAGTCCACCGAGGGACGTTCCACGGTGGTGGATCCCGTGGTTGGCGCCTGCAGAGCCACACTATTCAGACTGCGGATTTTCGCTTCCACTTCCGCCTCCAGGCCCGCAGCCAGACGGGCGTCCATGGCGCGGGTATCCAACTCAGCCTCAGTGAGGGACTCAGCAAAAACAGATGTGGTGATCAGTAACAGCGGCAACAGCAACAGGGGTTTCATAAGATGGATTCTCCAAATACAACGTTACTATTGTACACAAAATATTCAATTGTGCAAAAAAGTAACACCTAACTTATGAATCAATAAGTTACTGCAGCCACCAGGCAGGACGCCTTAACTGAGCCTCCTGCCTGGCCTAACTGGCATAATACGGGATTAACCGCCATTCAACTCACAACTGGTCCCCACCAACACGCCACCGACACCGGCCACCTGCCAATAGCCCCAGAAGCCCGGCTCCCCAAACAGCACCTGGTCCGGATGGTCCACATGATCCCCACTGGCATCAAAGATCAGGCCAAGGGATAAGCCCTCCGACGTGGTCAGCACCAGGCTGCCATCCACCAGAGTTCCCGCGAACGGATAGTGTTGTCCCCGCGAGGTGACCAGCTCACCACGCACCTGGTCGTCGGCAAACACATCCAGGGCAATGGCACCGGTGTTGTCCGCTGTGGCCAATGGCAGGCTTTCCACCCCCACCGCGCCGCTGAGGCGATAACGGGCCGTGGGGTCGCCGGCCACCCGTGTGCCGGAGAACGCTCCCGAGCCCCCTTCAACATCGTTGCGCCAAACCCCGTTCACAATCCGGCTGAAATCCTCCAGACTGGCCGTGAATTGCGCCCCGTTATTGGCCTGGCCTGCCACAAAACCATTGTTGGCATCAAACCGCAGCCCCGCCTGTGGGGATACGCCAATGAGCCGGTTCTGCCGTTGACTGTACACATAGGCACTGGTGACTCCGGCCCGGGGGGCGGTGTCGCCGAACACCAACGGGTCTACCCGTTGATGCTGAATCCACAACACATAATGCCCTGCATCCTCACCGTTGAAGGTGCCGGAAAAGATACCGGAACTCTGACAGGCAATGGTCTGCTGCAGGTGCGCGCTGGCCTGGCCTGCACTGGGCAACACATGGAGTGCGGAGTCGTAGGTGTTTAAATCCTGAATCACATCCAGCAACGCCAACTGATTGCCAAAATCGGGATCGCTAAAGTCCAGGGGCGGCCAGTCCAGTTCCACCGCCCCTAACGCCGTCAGCAACTCCGCTGAAGGGGCAATGCCGTTTTGCGGATCGCCATCGGAATCCAGCATCTGCAAAAAGCGGGCAATATTCTGCACCGTCACCTGCTCAAGCTGGCCATCCTCCACCAGATCCACGGGAGTGACCACGCTCTTGCCCAAGGCCGAGCCCAGCTCAATGCCGTTAAACGAAAAGCGCACGTCCTGCGCAACGCCATCCAGAATCTGGTATTCAAACGTGCCGGCAGCGTCGGTGATGCCGGTACGGCTACCGGATACGTAGGTCAAGCCGGCGACGGCGCTGTCGAGGAATTGACCGGTGGTGGTGGTCACCACCGTGCCGCCATCATCCTCATCCGAGTCGCCCCCGGAGCCGCCGCAGGCGACCAGCAGCGCAGAACTCATCAGCAGGGTGAAGGGTGCAACGGGTTTCAGGCGTGTCAGCCGTGTCAGGGAGCGTTTCAGTGTGTTTGTATTTTTCATGGGTTCGTCCTCAAGGGTTGTTACGGGTTGCTGTGGATGTCTGGCCCGTGCTCAGGGCCTTGTGTACAATCCCAGCTTTACGGAACCCTCCTGGCGCAACAAACCTTTATCAGTATTGATTGGTACTGATTAAAAAAAACGAATAAAACCTAGTAAAAACAATCCACTAAGCGAGCATAGGACGCCATTGAACAGCACTGATTTTTATGCGGTACGTCCGGACCTGGTCCTGAATGCAGCACGCTGCTTCAACATTCGGGTCAGCATTCTGGAAAGCGGTGCCCGCACTTTGTTCAACAAAGCCATCGCCATCGACGCCGGCAAAGAACAGGCTCGCTGGGGCCGGCATCAGTGCGCCGTGATCAAGCAGTTTTGTGAATACACCGCCAGCGGCGACACCGATGTCACGTTGCCCTGGCAGGAATTGGTGGAAGACGCCATGAACTACGACGGCCAGGAGGGTATCTCACCGCGCACCGGCAACCGCCCCCTGGCCACGGTGGAGCGCTGCGCGATCGATGCCTGCGCCCTGCGTGATGCCCGATTGCAGCGCGGCTGGGAGCCGGCAGAACTGGCAGAACGCTGCGGCCTGCCGCTGCGGTTCCTGCAGGCCATCGAAGACGGGGAGTGGAAAGACGTGGCCCGCTCCACCGCCGATACCATCGCCGCCGCGCTGGACCTACCGGTGGCGACCATCCTGGTTACCGATTCCGCTGCAGACACCACGGATCAATCTGCACCGGAACGCCCCGGTTTTTTGCCTTTCGTTGCGTTTCTGCAACGGCCAGTCACTTCAGCGACGTTGGCCACGGTGCTGGTGCTGGCGGTGGTATTCACCGGCTGGTGGCAATGGCAGGACAGCGCATCAGGATCGCCCCTGGCCGATGCCCTGATCGACAGCCAGTGGCATATGTCGGTGGAACTCATCAACAAGAACATCCCGGTGCCGGATGCGGAGATCGAACGCTGGCGCAACGGGGGCTTCATCCGCCTGGAAGCGGATCAGGGCATCGCGTTCAACTGGATCGACCCCAGCGCCCTGGTACGGCTGCCGGATGGCGTGAACTGGCAAGCGGATGAGCACCAGTTGGTGCTCAAGCTGGACAAGGTGATCTACAAGTTCGACATCCAAACGCTGGAAGACACCCACACCACCCTGGACACCACCCGCTCGTTTGAGATGACGTTGCATCGGTTGTATTTGTGAGGGGCCCTGTAAATCCTCGCAAAAGCTTGAACAAAACACCTCTACAGCCCGCATTTTTCGGCTCGATTCGAGATAAGTTTGAACAAAACTTTCGAGAAAAGATTGAACAAATTTCTGCTATCCCCAAAAAACGCCTAAGGCCCACGCACCACGTGGGTTCGACATAAGTTTGAACAAGTTTCTTACCGATCCCAGCTCATTATCTCTTCACGACCATGCGCTGAAATTCTATGCTCAAAACATGAGCAGACTACTAATTCGACCCCATCGGCAACCCGATGAGTGCATGGTCAGTTATCTCATCCGGGTCAGCGAGCAAAATGGCTTTCACCATATCGGCCATTTGCTCCAGCATGCCGGTCTACCGTGGAAAAACCTCCGGATACCAGCCCACCAGATAATTACTGGAGAGTATGACATAGCGCCGTACTTTTCCCAGCTGGGGCTCGATTATACCTATCCGAGAACAGCTGACACCTTCAAATCGTCCCAAGTGCCGCACTTTACCACCAAGATCTTCGTCAAAACCCCGAAAATCTGCCCCGAATGCCTCGAAGAGATGGGATATTCTTCCGACCTATGGAGCCACATCCCCTATACAGCCTGTATCAAGCACAAGCTGGTCTTGGTAGATACTAGTCCTAGGACAGGGAAGAGGTTGAGCTGGTACCGCCACTCTCTCAATGAATTCGGTGAAAACGACCCATTCCCACCGGTTAATTCGATACCGAAGGCCTCGCCTGCAACCTTAGCCTTCACCAGGGCAATGACTCATCTGATCGAGGAACGTAACCCACCAAAATCGATTCCCGCCGTGCTTAGGCGCCTGAACTTCGCTGAAGCCTTGTCTCTAATCCATTTCATTGCACACTACCAGTACAGGCTGTTCCACAAAACACTGTTCACACCGGCTAGCTTGGACAACCTGACTGTATCTCACCATTACACCCAGGCATGGCAAGCCTTGAAACGCTGGCCTCATGGTTTCCATCTGCTGCTTAGCCAGTACATTGATAACCCGATGAGCGAACGCGGGCAGTCGGGTATCAACAAGCACTTTCGCGACATCCACGAAAAACTGTATCGGCAGCGAGAGAACAAAGGTATTGCTCGCCTACGTGCCGCGTTTGACCAATTCATCGAGATCAACTGGCCGAATGCAATTCAAACCCATCGGCTTACCAGAATATCTTTATCATCAGATGAGCGACCGCTGATAACCCAAAAGGAGGCACAACGCCTCCTTGATTGTCGAGAGCCCCGAATTCACAGTCTGATAGCCCAAGGCAAAATAACGCTCCATAAGTTCAAAGGCAAAGCCTACTTCAACAGAGAGGAAGTCGGGACTCTGGCTAGGCTGTACCAAGATAACTGGTCAATGGAACAAGCCATCATTGAGACCGAACTTTCCCGCTACCAGCTTAAGCTGCTACTTGATGCAGGACTTGTTAAAGCCTTGCAAAGGGCTGACTCACAGAACCGAGATTGGTTAATCTGTAAAAGGTCATGGCAGCGCATGATTAACAATCTCAAAAAATCACCCCTGCAACATGAAAACTTAAAAGGTAAATCACTAAGCGGACTACAAAAGCAAGGCTTCATGATCACAGACGTATTTAATATGCTTGCGAAATCACAGCTAAATTACTCGTTCAAAGAATCAACAACCAAACCTTTTAGCTTTAAACAAATTGTAGATCTCCGTTTGAATTGACTGACAATTCCATAGAGATCTCCTGCATTCGTATCGCCTCACAAATCTAAATCTTAATTCCCCACATTTCTTTTATTCTTTTCACCGTATGTTCCCACTTGGGGGTACGAGGCCTGGCAACCGAGTTTTGGTTTCCAAACAGCCCAACCTCGTTCACTGCCTGAGATTCCGGCACCTGGTGAAGCCAGGAAACGGGCACGAAGTACTCAGCTTCATCCTCGCCACAGTCTGAGGCCAGGTTGTATTCGCCTTTCAGATGCAACTCAGGGGTGATGAACTCATCGGCCATCACGGCATGGCCTGTTACTTTGGCCACTCCCACATAACCAGTAC
>NZ_RCHN01000039.1 GCF_003671495.1 Ketobacter sp.
GCCAAGGTAACGCAGGCATCAAAAAACGATTCCCGCATCACGCCCTTCGGAGCTTTCCTGCGCCGTACCTCGCTGGACGAGTTGCCCCAGTTCATCAATGTGCTGCAGGGTACCATGTCCATTGTGGGGCCCCGACCCCATGCGGTTGCCCACAACGAGGAATACCGCAAGCAGATCGAGTACTACATGCTGCGGCACAAGATGAAACCCGGTATTACCGGCTGGGCTCAGGTCAACGGCTGGCGCGGTGAGACGGACACCCTGGACAAGATGAAAATGCGCATCCACTACGACCTGGAGTACATCCGCCATTGGTCCCTGTGGATGGACTGCAAAATCATATTTGCAACCTTCACCAAAGGCTTTGTGGGCGCCAACGCGTACTGATCACAGTAACGACCACTGGCCGTTGTAAAGCACCACCGCAAACAGCACCGCATTGGTAACGCCGTGGGCGATGATGGCGTCCAGGATGTGGGTGCTGCGGTAGCGCACCCACGCGTACACGAATCCGGCTAACGTCCCTTCCAACCAGGCACCGTGCAGCAGGCCAAAGGCCACCGAACTGCCCACAAAGGCAAAGGCGGAAAACAACAGCGGCCCCCGGTTGGCAACCGGCTGGGACGAGAGCTTGCACAGAAGATAGCTCCTGAACCCCAGCTCTTCCGCAATGGGCACGGTCACTGACGATCCCACCAGGCGGAAGAACAGCCAGAGCCCCACCAGCCAACCCGGCGTTTGCTCAAATGCGCTGCTGTACTGCTGATCCACCTCGGCATCCGTGTTCACCATCAGTATCCACATCACCGCCACAACCAATCCCGCCGCGATGGAAAAATAGTTCCAGGTGAATGGCCGCAGGTCCAGATAGCGAAAACAGTACAGCACCACCGCACCCACCACGATGACGCGCAAAGGATACAACCAGTCGAACTGGCCGGAGAGGGCCTGGGTGAGGAATGTCATGGCCAGCAACGCAATCAATGGGAGCAGTGTCGCGATGGGTACGTTCATGGTGTGGGAGAACGGTTGGGCGGAGGCTTTTTGTTTGACGAAAAACGCGCTGTGATGGGCCAGCCACATCAAGCCGACGGAGGTCAGGATAAAGGTGATCCAGCCGGCCTGGGTATGGAACCCCCAGACGGCCACATCCGGTGACCACAGGGCACCGATGAGAATCAGAACCACTATCCGTACGATGTTGAACAACCAGATGACGATGGCGCCGATGGGGAACAGCAGCAGCGCCCGTGGAAACCGAAAATCCGCCCGAAAGCTGTAAAGAAACACAAACACAAAGGCGGTCACCAGGCCAATGCCCTCATAACCGGAGCATTGCGTGTCGATGTTCACCAGAAAACGGTGGAAGCCGATGATTCGATCTTCGGGGTCCACATAGACATCGTTACTGAACCACGCCAGACAACCGGCGACCAGATAGAAGGTGAAATCAGCAAAGTGGGTCCACAGCCCCTGGGTGGCGATACTCAGGGTCCATACCAACACACTGAGGGCCACCGCAAAAACGATGGCCCACTTTTGTTCCCTCAGGATCCGTTGCCAGAACTCCAGGCTGGCAAAGGCCGCCAATGTCAGCAGGGCCAGCAATAGCCCCAGCGCCAACCACAGGGATTGAAAAGCCACCTGCCCGGGGCCCGGCAGGAAGGCAGGCGTAGTACACCAGTAAAACAGACCAAAAACGGCCACCTGGGCCAGCAACATCACCACAGAGCGCGGGCTGTAGAGCGTGATGAACAAACGTCGATAGTCGTTTAACTGCTTTTGAATGAGAATCAGAAAAATAATAACGGCCAGCACCACGGAGCGGGATATGGCTTTCCCATGGCTGAACAGCAGCTCCCCCAACACGGTGTCGTGGGAATTTTTCACCGCCGAATACACATGGGAACCAATTGCAAACTTTTCCAGTACCAACACCAGAAAGACCAGCAAGATGCTTCCGATGATGAGGAATTGTGAAGCTGGTTTAGTCTGTAATGTGCCCATTCAACCTGCTTTAACCACAGAGTGGCGCTTGAAAGTGGACTGTTATATTAGCGTGGAGAAGGACGTACCTTAAAGCGCATTTGCAGCGCGGACATGGCTGCGTCCTTTTGCAGGAGGATCATACAGAGTGAACAGAAACCCGAACCCCGGATAGCAATCCGGTAGCCCGGGTTCTGCCTGCGTAACGGTTTAACCCCGATCAGAGCTGCGACGCTCTCGGGCGACCAACACCAGGCCGCTCAGCAGGGCCAAAGCGATGGCGGTGCCACCGGCATTGATTTCGGGTACTTTCTCAGCGTCATGAGAGTGGTCTTTTTCGCAGTATTGACCGCCATGATGGTGGCCACGCTTGTGACCCTTGTGATCACGATCGCTGTAGCGATGCTTGTCCGGATGGGAGCTACCGCTGAAGGCATAGCTCGGCACCATCACAATCACCAGTGTTAACAAGAATGCTTTCACGGTATTCATTTAAGTTTGCCCCACATTGAAAATTGATGCTTTAACACCGGATACAACCAGAATCGGCGATTAACGCTCCGGCACCTGGGGTAAAGCAAGTAGTGGGCCAATCTGTGCCCGCCTACAATATCAGCCATTTAGAGCATTTTATGATCAATGTTGCAAAAAAATCCGACACCGATACGCGCGAATCCATCGACTGAATCACATTAATGAAATTTTTATTCGAGATAATTCCCGGTTGCTCTATCGGATTGTGTGATTTTTGGCCAGATACCGGTTTGCGGGGGTCAACTGTTAATGATTTCGACACTGCTTGCATAACCGGATTCCACAGGGGTTTGATTTGCAATCAAGACCGGAGCAGAGCATGCTTTGCAAGTCGCGGGAGTGTGGTAAATGGCGGTTCCCCGCTGGCAGACTCCCGCATTCCTGTGCTGGCAAAACGCATACGTTTTCGAGTCTTCACTTTTATTTTTGATTATCTGACAGGGACTTAGCAGTGTTTAGTATTGTCATTCCGGCCCATAACGAAGCTTCGGTCATTGGGCGGTGTCTGGCTGCCTTGCTGGAAGGTTTGGAGGGCAATCAGTTCGAAATCATCGTGGTCTGCAATGGCTGTGTAGACGAGACGGCCACCATCGCCCGCCAGTATTCCGGAGTCCAGGTCATTGAACTGGAGGTTGCCTCCAAAGTGGCAGCATTGAATGCCGGGGATGAAGCAGCTTCAGGTTTTCCAAGGGCTTACATCGATGCGGACATTCAGTTGAAGGGGTCAGACCTGTTGCGGGCCCTGCAGGCGTTTGAAACGCCCGGGGTTGAAATAGTGGCCCCCAGATTGCATGTAGATTTGGCCAGATCCAGCGCCATGGTCAAGGCGTTCTATGGCATCTGGATGCAGCTTCCCTATTTTGCCGATGGCCAGATGGTGGGGTCCGGGGTGTTCATACTGTCAGAATCAGGGCGTCAGCGCTTTGGGCCGTTCCCCCAGATCATAGCCGATGACGGCTATGTCCGATCCTTGTTCGGCGGACAGGAACGACGCACAGCCACAGGCTGTCAGTTCACCATTTTTGCCCCCCAGAACCTCTCGGATCTGATCAAGATCAAGAGCCGGGTGCGGTTTGGCAACATGGAGCTGAAAATGAAATTCCCGGAGCTTGCGGTGGGCAGTGAGAACTCCCCCCGAGCCTTGTTGTCTCTGGTATTGAAGAAGCCGTGGTTGCTGCCTGCGGCGGTGGTGTATGCCTACGTACAATGGCAAACCAAACGCAACGCAGACCATCGCATGGCCATCGCGGATTTCAGTACCTGGGAGCGGGACAACTCATCCAGGGTGTAGCGGTTACAAAGGAGTAGAGTCATTCAATGAAGGCAAAGAAAAGAATACTGTTGATATCATCCTGCGGTGGGCATTGGGTTCAAATGAACCGATTGCGACCGGCATTTGAAGATCATGATGTGTATTTTGCCTGTACTGAGCGAGCCTACGCACAAGCCGCACCGGAAGGGCGGTTCTACTATGTGCCGGATGCGTCATTGAAGAGCAACCCGCTCAAGATCCTTTGGCTTGCCTTTAGTGTGCTGGCTATACTGATTAAAATAAGACCACATGTGGTGCTCAGTACCGGCGCGGCGCCGGGTTTCTTTGCGCTCATATTTGCTAAGCTGATTAGGAGCAAGACCATTTGGGTGGACAGTATTGCCAACGTCAATGAGCTGTCTGTGAGTGGCCAGAAAGTGGGGCGGTTCGCTGATCTCTACATCACCCAGTGGGAACACCTGGCACGGGAAGACGGACCACAGTATTTTGGATCAGTTGTATGATTTTTGTGACCGTTGGCACCCAGTTGCCGTTTGAAAGACTGATCGAAGCCGTTGACCTGTGGGCTGCGGAGCACCCGGAAACCGAAGTGTTCGCCCAGGTCGGGGAAACCCGGTACCAGGCCCGGCACATGACCTGTGTTGAGAAACTGGGCCCTGGTGAATACACCGAAAAATTCAATCAGGCCGATGTGGTGGTGTCCCATGTGGGCATGGGAACCATCATTTCCGGCCTGGAACATGCAAAGCCCCTGGTATTGATGCCCCGGCTGGCCGAAAAAGGTGAACACCGCAACAATCACCAGCTGGGCACTGCGGAGAAGTTTGCCAAGTACAAGCAGATCCAGTTTGTGAACACGGCCCAGGAACTGAATACCGCCATTTCGGCGTGCCTGGCCACCAAGCTCAGCTCTGAACAGGGGTGTCCGGAGACTTCAGTGAACCTGATCAAAAAACTGAAATCTTTTGTCAATGAAGAGTAGAATAGTTTACATATGAATGATTCGGTGATTGCTAAATTATTGGACACCGGTCCAGCTGATCCACAGCGGAACCCAGCGATGAGTACCCGGAACGGGTAACGGAGCGCACGATGTACGAAGCATATTTTGGACTCAAGAAAAAGCCTTTCACGCTGATATCAGATGCTGAGTTTCTGTACATGGGAAACACGCACAGCGCAGCGTTTGCGATGCTGGAGTATGGTGTGCTCAATCAAGCCGGTTTCACTGTGATCACCGGAGAAGTCGGCAGCGGTAAAACCACGCTGATCCAACATCTGCTCAAGCAGTTGCCGGGCAAAATCACCGTCGGTCTGATCACCAACACGCGCAAGAACATGGGTGAGTTGCTGCCCTGGGTGTTGCACTCATTCAAGCTGGACTACCGCGAGCAGCACCCGGTGGCGCTGTATGAAAACTTCTCCAAGTTTCTGCAGAAACAGTTCGAATTGAAAAAGCGAACGGTGTTGATCATCGACGAAGCTCAAAACCTGGGTGAAGACGTGTTGGAAGAGCTGCGCATGCTGTCCAACATCAACGCCACCAATGACCAGTTTCTGCAGGTCATCCTGGTGGGCCAGCCGGAGCTCCGGGAGTTGTTGAGCAAACCGCAGTTGATGCAGTTTTCCCAGCGGGTCACCGTTGATTACCATATCGCCCCCCTCACACCCCTGGAAACCGCCTCTTATATCAAATGGAGACTGGTGCAGGCGGGAGCAGAACGGGATCTGTTCACCAAAGCGGCTTATCAGTTGATCTACGCCGCCAGTCGGGGTGTTCCGCGTCTGATCAACGTCCTCTGTGATACGGCGCTGTCCTTTGCCTTTGGCGATCGGATCAAGGTCATTGATGAGGAATACCTCATGGGCGTGCTGAAAGAGCGCGCAGAAGGGGGTCTGCTGGCCTTGGGTCAAAACCCCATGCGACAGCTTGGCGATAAAGCGTTTCAGGCACAGGATTTCGAGCAACTGTTCAATAATGTGGTGACCAGCATCAAGAGCAGAAGAGGTTAATCGCCTAAATGTGTCGAGAAAATTGACACAGACACTTCCTTTTTAACAGTAAGGCACTGTTTTTTCTAATTTATTTTGGTTATGGTTCGATTATTGCCTATGCATTGCCATGGCAGATATTGAGTGACTCCAAACCATGAAAGCATCATCAGTCAGTCAAATAATGGGTGTTTAATGTACCGGAGTGATTGGCGCGGAGCAGTGCAACACCGCAGTCTTCGATCAGCACTCATTCGTTTTCAAGCACCAATAGCCGAGTTTTTGCCCTCTGTCTGCTTGGGGTGATCGGCCAAGCACCAATCTGTACTATGAAGAACATCTGGATCGATAGTTGCGGGCCTGCATGTGATATTTGTTCTGAACAGCATTTGCCCTCCAGCTACACCGTTTTGTTTTTCTTAATATTAAAATTCATACCAACGAAAATGTGATAATTTTCAGGTGTAATAATTTTAAATGTTTGAATAATAAGGCCATCCATAGTGGCCTTTTAGTTGGGTGGGGAATCAAGCCTGACGTTTCCGGATAAGTCTGGAGTTCTACCCGGCCAACATTGTTGTGTCTCCCCGGGTTGATGGACCTACGAACCTTATAGCATCTTCAGTGAGCAGTGGAACAGACATGCGCGAATCAAAGTTAAAACGGTTTTTGCGAACCCTAAAGTATCGGCTGATATTGAAATTCAAACCTCGTAAAAACCGGGTTTATACCCAGTTCTATCGCTTTCCAAACCAATATGTAGCGATTGTGGACCGGGTCATCCCCGAATTAATGCAGAGCTCGTCCTATCGCGATGACGACGTGCTCGAAATCGTGATCTTCGCCTGTTGCAACGGCGCTGAGGCCTTCACGTTATCGCATTTGTTAAAATCGAAATTCCCCAACCTGAAATTCAGAATCCGGGGATTCGATATTGTTCCTGAAGTCATCAGCCAGGCACAAACTCAAAAATACACCCGCGATGAGGTGTACTGCGGCCCGTTCGTCACCGAAGAGTTCGTCGCAGAAACCTTCGATAAGATCGACAACGATGTCTACATCATCAAGCCCGAGATCGCGAACCCCGTACAGTTTGCAGTGGGTGATATGCTGGATAAACCCTTTATGAACTCACTGGGGAAAGTGGATCTGTTATTTGCCCAGAATGTTCTGTTCCATCTGCCACCGCCAAAATCAAAAGAAGCCTTCGCCAATCTGGTGGATCTGTTGAAGCCGGGCTCCACCTTGTTCATCAATGGCATGGATACAGACATGCGAATCAAATTGACCAAGCGCTACGGGTTGGACCCACTTGAATATCTGATTGAGGAAATCCACAACG
This sequence comes from Ketobacter sp., assembly GCF_003671495.1. GTDB lineage: Bacteria > Pseudomonadota > Gammaproteobacteria > Pseudomonadales > Ketobacteraceae > Ketobacter. The sequence goes on from NZ_RCHN01000039.1 coordinate 7,128, forward strand.
ACGCACGCGTTGATCGCGGCGCGGGTTGGGCAGGTGCGTACTGGGGAAGAGAGCCCTTTTCCCGCAGCACGAAAGAATGGGTGAGGAAGCACTGCACCATTTTTTCTTTGAGATGAACCCTGACTTTAAATGGATTGGTCATGAGCATGTATAACAGTCACCTGAACGAGTTTTCCCGCTTTCCCAAGGTTGCAACGGAGCAGTCGATCGCAACCCGGTTTGAACAGCAGGTGGAACTCCACAGTGACCACATGGCAGTGGTGGACGCAAAGGCGGCTCTCACCTATAACGAACTGAATCGTCAGGCCAACAGAATCGCACGCACTATCTGTGCGCGCCTGGACAACCAGGCATCTCAGCGGGTGGCAATCTACCTTGAGAAAGGTACGCTCAACATGGCGGCAATACTGGGCGTATTGAAATCCGGTAATACCTATGTCCCGGTTGACCCCGCGTTCCCTGAATCCAGAAACGAATATATTTTCAATGACGCCCAGGCAGCACTGATACTGACCAATACCGAGCACCTGGGATCAGCACAAGCCGTGTCGGGTGATGCCTCGGTACTGGTGAACCTGGACACCATCGACCCCACTACGGATGACAGTAACCTCGAGCTGAACATCGATCCCGACACCCTGGCCTACATCCTGTACACCTCCGGCTCTACTGGCAAACCCAAAGGCGTCATGCAGAACCACCGTAACGTTCTGCACGGATGCATGCGGCGCAGTAACCTGCAATCCGTCACGCCCGAAGATCGCTTCACGCAATTGTATTCCGCCAGTGTTATGGGAGCGGTGTACTGCATTTATGGCGCCTTGCTGAACGGTGCCTCCCTGTATTCCTATGACATCCGGGAACAGGGTCTGGACAACCTGGCGGCCTGGCTGGTGGATAATAAAATCACCATCTATCACTCGGTGGCCTCGGTATTCCGGCAATTCGCCGCTGAGAATGAAACCAGCGGCGCAGACTATGCCATCCGCCTGGTGATTTTCGGGGGGGAGCGGGTACTGACGTCGGATGTGCACCTTGCCCGCAAGGTATTTGGCCAGCACATTCATTTCTTTACCGGCTTGGGTTCCACAGAAACCGGTACCATCCGTCACTTTAAAATCGACCCGGAAACCAAACTGGAAGGCAAGGTGGTGCCCATTGGATTTCCGGTGGACGATGTGGAAGTACGTTTACTGGGGGAAGATGGTGCACCGGTGGCGGTGGGCGAGGTGGGTGAAATCACCGTGCGTAGCCCTTATATCGCCCTGGGCTACTGGCGCAATGAAGAGATCACCCGGCAGGTATTCGAAACCGACCCCGACCAGCCGGATACGCGAGTGTACCGCACTGGCGATATGGGGATGATGCTGGAAAACGGCCTCTTGCTCCACAAAGGCAGGAAGGATTTTCAAGTCAAAATCCGGGGGTTCCGGATTGAAATAGGCGAAATCGAAACTGCATTGCTGGATCACCCCTGTGTGGAAGAGACCGTTGTGGTTGCGAAGGACGTCGGCCAGGACACCCAGTTGGTGGCTTACCTGGTATTGACCCCAGGCGATGCATCCGAATCCATCAATGTGCGGATATTGCGCCAGCACCTGGCGGATCGGCTCCCTTACTACATGATTCCCGCCATGTTTATCAGGATGGAGTCGTTACCCAAAACCCCCAACAACAAAATTGACCGCAACCAGTTACCAGACCCCAGCCCCGAAAACGAAATCGTCACGGATCAATACGTCGGCCCTGCCAATGAGTGCGAGCAGGCACTGGTTGAGTTGTGCGAAGCCCTGCTGAAAAAAGAAAAACTCAGTACCAACCAGAGTTTCTTCGAATATGGTGGGGATTCCTTGAAAGCCACGCAGCTGGTGTCCCGCATCAACAAGCGCTTTGGCGTGAAATTGTCGATGCGATCCGTGTTCGATGCGATTGACCTCAAACAACTGGCAGAGAGCATCGAGTCGGCCGCCTCCGAATCCACGGATGCCCTGCCAGATCTGCTGCCCATCCCCAGAGCGGACAACCAAAAGCTGCCCACCAGCTACGCGCAAAGAAGAATGTGGCTGGTGAACCAGCTGCAGGGGGGCAGTGCCTCCTACAATATTTCCAACACCGTTCGGCTGAGTGGCGAACTGAATAAGCGGGCGTTGGAAGCGGCGTTAACCGAAATGGTCGCGCGCCATGAAACCCTCAGAACCCATTTCCCCCATGATGATAACGGCCCTTACCAGGTCATCCGGCCACCTTATCCCATCACGCTCACCACCATGGATTTGTCGGATCTGGGCAGTGATGAACGTGAGCAAAAACTGGATGAGTTGGTGCACCAATCCCTGTCGAAAGTGCACCACGTTGAGCGTGATGCGCTGTTTGAGTGCTCCCTCATCAAACTGGGCAGCGAGGACCACGCCCTGGTCCTGATTTTCAATCACATCATCTACGATAACATCTGGTCTTCGGGCATATTCTTTCAAGAGCTTGGGTTACTGTACGATGCGTTTGCCAAGCAAATGGCCGCCGGCCAACCCCTGAATTCGCCGCTGCAACCGCTGGCGATCCAGTTTGCGGATTTTGCCGCCTGGGAGCAGCAGAACAGCCAAAGCCATTCCTATCGGGAAGATCTTGAATACTGGAAAGAACAACTGGCCAATCCACCGGAGCCACTTCAGTTGCCCAGTGACCACCGGCGCCCGGACAAACCCACCCTCAAAGGCGGCCAGGTCAAATTTACCATTCCTGCTTCATTGCGAATTGCATTGGAGTACTTCGCCCGGGATGAATCCGCCACCATGTTTATGGTGTTGCTGGCTGGCTGGCAACTGCTATTGCATCGTTACACACAACAAAACGATATTCTGGTGGGCACCCCTACCGGGCGCCGCAACCGAATCGAAACGGAAGGCCTCATCGGCCTGTTCATCAACAACCTGGTGATTCGCACCGATTTGTCTGGCAACCCTTCGTTCAAAACGCTGGTGTCCCGAGTGCGAAAAACCACCCTGGATGCGTTGTCGCACGATGAACTACCGTTTGAACGTCTGGTGGAGGAGCTGCGACCGGAACGCAAGGCCGGAATATCCCCGTATTTCCAGCATCTGTTCATTCACCGCAATGCCAAGCACACGGAATGGACCATTCCCGGCCTGACGGTGACTCCGGTGGAAGCCCATCCGGGTGGCTCCAAGTTTGATTTGACGCTGTCGATGCTGGAGGAAGACCACGAACTCAGCGGCACACTGGAATACAGCACGGATCTTTTCAACCAGGATACCGTGGCCAGAATGGCTGACAACTACATCCAACTGCTGAGCAGTGCGATGGAAAATGCAGAACGCCCGGCCTGGGATATGGAGCTGCTCTCTGTTGCCGAACGGAACATGGTGTTTGAGCAATGGAATCAAACGCAACAGTCGTATCCTGACCGGCAGTGCACTTTTGAACTGTTCCAACAGCAGGTGGAACGCAAGCCGCAGGCCACGGCCCTGATTTCCGAAGCGGGCACCCTGAGTTATGAAGAACTCAATGTACGCGCCAATCAACTGGCTCAACACCTGATTGACCTGGGTGCCGGGCCAGAAAAACTGGTTGCCGTTTGTTTGAACCGCTCCGCCGAGCTGGTCATTGCATTGCTTGGGGTTATGAAAGCCGGCGCTGCCTATGTTCCGCTGGACCCGGATTTTCCTGCTGAGCGCCTGGTCTACATGATCGAAGATTCACAGGCAATGGTACTGATCACCCAGCCCGGAGTGGCCGAAAAACTGCCGGCCTGTGATGCTACCCCGGTATTGCTGACGCCGGATTCGGAAATCTTCGACTCCCCTCATACCGAGAATCCCCCCGTCAGTGTTAAACCTGAGAACCTGGCTTATGTGATCTATACATCCGGTTCCACCGGTAAGCCCAAGGGCGTGCAGTTACAGCATCAATCGCTGGTGAATTTTTTGTGTTCGATGCAGGTTGAGCCGGGAATCACTGAGCACGATATTCTGCATTCCATTACCACCATCTGCTTTGATATCGCTGCACTGGAAATATTCCTCCCTCTGATTACCGGCGCCCAACTGGTCATGAAAAGGCGCGAGGTCTCGATGTCACCCACGTTGCTGATGGAAAGCCTGAACCAGCACCGAGCCACCATTCTGCAGGCCACACCGGTGACCTGGCGCATGTTGCTGGAATTTGGCTGGACCGGGGAACCCAAGCTGAAAGCCCTGTGTGGCGGTGAAGCCATGGGGATCGATCTGGCGGAAAAGCTGATTGCCGTGGGTTGCGATGTCTGGAACCTGTATGGGCCAACGGAAACCACCATATGGTCATCCGTATGCAATGTGAAACGCAAAGAGGATGCACTGATCCTTGGGCATCCGATCGCCAATACACAACTGTATATCTGCAGCGATCGCCAAACCCTGCAGCCCATTGGTGCTCCCGGGGAGTTGTTGATCGGTGGTGATGGACTGGCACGGGGCTACTTCAATCGGGAAGACATCACCCGCGAGAAATTTATACCCAATCCATTCCTGTCCGGTACGCGACTGTACCGAACGGGCGATCTGGCCATTCGCCGGGCGAACGGGGATATCGAATTTTTGGGGCGGATGGATAATCAGGTCAAGATTCGCGGTTTTCGCATCGAGCTGGGCGACATCGAATCCCATATTTCTGAATACCCGGATATTGCCCATAACGTGGTTATCGCGCGGGAGGATACCCCGGGGGACGTGCGTCTGGTGGCCTACATGGTAGGCGCCGGGGGCGCAAAAATAGCGGTGGATCAGGTGCGCGAGCACATCCGCAACAGCTTACCGGATTACATGGTGCCATCGGCGTTCATTGAATTGGAAAGCTTTCCATTAACACCGAATGGAAAAGTCGACCGCAAGAAACTGCCGGCGCCACAGGAGCAGACCAAAACCACCACCGCCACCAATTATCTGTCCCAGAGCACCGTGACCAGCCAACTGCTCAAGATGTTTGAGGATGTGTTAAAAACGCCGGTTACCTCATTACAGGCGAATTTTTTTGATATGGGGGGGCACTCGCTTTCGGCGCTGCATCTGGTGGCCAAGATCAACAGACAGTTTGCCCTTGAGCTTCCGCCCACAATACTGTTTGAACTGCAATCGGTAGAAAAACTTTCCAATGCCATTGTCGCCATCACCCAGGCGGGAGATCAGTCCACGTATCAGGATTTTTCAACCCTGAGCGATGAAGATCGCAAGAAAGTGGATGACATACTCGCGGTCTTTTCCGGGTTGCCAAAGACGGAGCCAGCGCGAGCGAAAGGCGGCTTTGGTATGAAGGAATCCTGGCTGTGTAAACACCTTTTGTCGTGGATGTATAAAGTGGCGCCAGGCAAACTGAAGGGCTCCATCAAATTCCTGATTCTGAAGCTGGAAGGTGGCTCCACGTTCACGGTGACGATGCGCAAGATCTTCAAGGAGCAATACGATATCGAAGTGGGTGATTTCACCAGCCTCGCTTTCAACGTCCGTCATTTGCGCCGCACCACCAAGATCGGTAAATACTGCTCTGTGTTTCGTACATCCTTAATCCAGAATGCAGACCACCCGAGGAACACACTCTCCACCCACGGCATGTTCTATCATCCCCAGTTCGGCTTTACGCCGGGTTATGAACTGGATCGGGTACAGGTCGAAATCGGAAATGATGTATGGATCGGTGCAGACGCCAAGATACTGTACCCCACCAAGAAGATCGGTGACGGAGCGGTGATTGCTTCCGGTGCGGTCGTGGTGGGCGATGTGCCACCCTATGCGATTGTAGGAGGCTACCCGGCGCAGGTGATTCGGTATAGGTTCTCGCAGGAAACCATTGAAAAGCTGCTTGAAATCAAGTGGTGGGACTACTCGATCGAAGAGTTGCAAAGTATCAGGGATGAATTTATGAAGCCGTTGGAAGGGGACCGCATACGCTAATAATGTAATATAATTTTACTTATTGATTGCCGCGTATACAATTAGCCATTAAACCCGAAGCGAGATCGGGTTCAATGGCGTCAACGTTTAGGGTCGCGACGGCGTCCGTTCAGGAGGCCTAGACGGCGTTCACTACTGCTAATACCAAGAGTGGTATTTTATAAATGAAGCACCTTAAACTGGGAGGAATATGAGAGTTAGCCCCTTCCTCTTTTATTCGTTCTTCTTCGCAATGTTTCTCCCTACGACCATATCAATCAATCTGGGGTTTATGAGGATGACGCCCTACCGATTGATTCTGATCGTGTTCTTCCTGATGAACTTGCAGAAAATCCTGCTTCAATTCCAGTTCAAGCGTGGTAACCCAGGCTTCTATTTGGTGTTCTGCGGCTTTTGGTCGTTTCTGGCTCTCTGGTTAAACCATGATTTAGCGCTGGGACTGGAAACCGGAGGCATAAATTTTATTGAGCTCACTGCACCGTTCTTTATCGTGGCGGCCTATGCGAAGGACTTAAGGCGCTATGAGAAAATGATAAAAATCCTCATGATTCAGGTCTGTCTGCTTTTGACCATTTCACTTCCTGAGACCGTCACGGGGTTCAATTGGTTCAGAACGTTGACAGATGCCATTTTTGGCGGATGGCACGTCCACATTGATCCACGATTTGGATTTGACAGGGCGATGGCTACCTTCGACCACCCAATCATCAATGGCGTCGTTTCTTCTTCCATCATAGGCTTCGTTTATTTCTGTACCCGTTGGTGGATGACGGCGTTTCCCGTGGTCGCAACCGCAACCTCGCTCTCATCCGGAGCGATTGCGTCCATAATGACCCAGTTCATGTTGATGGGATGGGAGCGATTTGTAAAAGTTCGCAAACGTTGGCTTATTCTGTTTGGAATTCTGTTTGGAATTTATCTTGCTGCAGAATTCATTTCGAATCGATCCGGGGTTATGGCCATACTGAGTGTTTTGGTTTTCAGCCCAGGTACGGCATACAACCGCTATTACATATGGATATACGGAACCGAGAATGTCGCTAATAACCCATTCTTCGGATTGGGACTTAATGATTGGGAAAGACCCTCCTACATGGGTGCCAGTATCGACAATTATTGGCTGGTAATCATGATGCGTTATGGGCTACCTGCCTTGATCAGCTATGTTATCTTTATCTCGATTATCTGCCGACAACTGTTCCGATACCGGGTTAAAGACAAGAAGCTGACCGCATTGCGGCGTGGATGGTTGACCGGGCTGGCAGGTTTGTGTGTGTCGGCCGGCACAGTGCATTACTGGAATACAGCGTATATTTACTTTAACTTTTATATTGGCTTGGGTTTTGCTTTAATTCCGTTGCTCAGGGCAGCAGCTATGGAAGAGAGAGAGAACAAAAGGAAGAAGGCGAGCCCGCCAGCGGAAGCTTAGGTAGTATGTGATTATGGAATCTTTGGATTCTGATGGGCTGATGTGTACAAACAATTGGTTCATTGAGCCTGCAATGCGATAACCCTTATTACAACCGTAAAGGTAATTCAAATGACAACCCTATCCATCGTTATCGTCAGTTGGAATACAAAAGATATTCTTGATGACTGCTTGGAGTCTGTATATCGAGAAACTGACGGAATCGAGTTCGAAGTCATTGTGGTTGATAACGACTCACAGGATGGCTCGGCGGAAATGGTAAAAGAGAAATACCCTGGGGTTATCCTCATCGTTAATGAGAAAAATGTAGGATTTGCAGCAGCGAATAATATTGGATTCAACTACTGTAATGGTAAGTATATTCTCTTATTGAATAGTGACACTGTTGTTTTGGATGGCGCGCTGCAGAAGACAGTATCCTATGCGGATCAGCATCCTGATCTGGGTGTGCTGTCCTGTAAGATTCTCAATGATGACCATACTCTCCAGCCAAACTGTTCAATGTACCCCTCATTGCTAAACAGCGTGCTGTTCATAACGGGCCTTTACAAAGCATTTCCCAGAAGCAAATTTTTCGGACGAGCCCAAATGACTTGGTGGGATTACGACGACGAACGGCAAGTGCAGGTACTAAAAGGCTGCTTTATGCTCGTCCGCAAAGAGGCGCTGGATGCAACGGGTCCCATGGATGAGCGCTTCTTTATGTATTCTGAAGAAGTTGATTGGTGTTTTCGGTTCTCCAAAGCGGGGTGGAAACTGGGCTATTTCCCAGATGCCAGCATTATCCACCTCGGTGGGGTCAGTGCAGCAAAACTTGGCGGTAGCAGAGCGCTGGTTAAGGATAAGTCCACAAGGCGATACATGAAAAAGCACTGGAGTAAACCGGCTTATGCCGTTGGTCTCACCTTCATGTTTACTTTTTACCTGTCCCGCTTGCCCGGCGCATTGTTACTGGCGTTGCTAAGTGGAGGCAGCAGCAAGTACAAGAAGCGTCTGGAAAATCATTGGACGGGCTTGCGCGGCTTAGCGACCAAACAAGATATCTGATATTGAGTTCTACCAACTTACTTAATCTATTCAGGAATACATATGAACTCCGGTAAGAAGCTGAACATTTTGTTTCTGGCACCGTTCTGTGACGGAAAGGATGTTGGTGAATCGTTCAATTCGCATCGCTGGGCGTCTAAATTAATGGATAGGGTGAATTTGACAGTGCTTTCTTTGCATCGCAAAGGTCAGATTCCGTTGGCGGAACAGCTGCCCAACGCACGAACACACACCTGGAATGAACCAGCGTTCTTTGCCCAGTTTGAGCGCTTCAATGCCATAGCAAAGCCGGGTTACGTAAAATACTACTATGCGGTGAAGCAGTGGTTGCGTGAGGCACTCAAGAATGGGGAAACTTTCGACGTAATACACCAGATGACACCGGCAGCAATGCGTTACCCCAGTCCCGGAATCGGATTCGATATTCCGTTGATCCACGGGCCGGTTCAAGGCAGCCTCGAAACTCCGGAAGGCTTTAAATCTGAATGCAATGAAAGTACAGCCTGGTATATGAAGCTTCGAAATATCGATCGCTTTCGTTTGAAACATGATCCATGGCTTCGCAACTCCATCCAAAAGGCTGATCTGATGCTGGTCGGATCAAGGTACGCCCGGGAGTTGCTTGAGCTTGCACAGCCGAAAGCAGTGGCTGAACTGGTTCACTTGAACATTGATGACGTTGTCGAGCATCCGGAGCGTAAGAACCCTGAGCCAGGTAATTTAAAATTACTTCATGTTGGGCGTACGGTCAGAACGAAGGGGCTTTTGGACTCTATTCGTGCACTAGCCCAACTGGACAAGGACCTCAATGTATCCTTGGACGTGGTCGGTGATGGAGATAACATGAGTGCCTGCGTGGCTGAAGTGAAGAGACTGCAGTTAGAATCGAAAGTAATTTTCCACGGCAAACAACCACGGGCCCAAGTGGAAAGTTTCTATGCTAACTGCGATGCGTTGCTCTTCCCAAGTTTTCGAGAGCCGGCCGGCGGTGTGGTACTGGAGGCAATGCGCCATGGGCTTCCGGTAATAACGACCAACTTAGGTGGACCAGGTTATTATGTGAATGAGGACTGTGGGTTTACGGTGGATGCCATCACCCCTGCGCAATTATCAGATGACATTGCCAAGGCCGTTACCAAGCTGGCTACCGAACCCGGGCTTTATCGTAAGATGCAGGATGGTGCCTACGAGCGAGTAAAAGATTTGGGAAATATGGACAAAAAGCTTAACTGGTTACTGGATCAATACCTGAGGTTAAGTAAAGCCCCCTGAGGCTTTTTAGTTGGGGTGTTGGGCTGGTGCATGAAGTATAGGGTTGTTGTCTTCCAGATCGGCCACGCTCACGCAAAAATCCTTGCGGAACTGAACCAATTCATTGAATGAACGTTCCCACCAGAGACTTTCCAAGAGTGATGCAATGGTATCCTCATCGAACCGGTAGCGGATGATCTTTGCCGGATTCCCGGTGACGATGGCGTAATCGGGAACACTTTTTGTCACCACCGCTCCGGCTCCGATAATGGCGCCGGTGCCAACTCGCTTGCAGCCCGGCAGAATGATGGCGCCCTGGCCGATCCATACGTCATGGCCTATCACTGACTCGCTCGGTTCAAGCTGATCAGATTCCACGACCCCAAAACCACGTTCATAGAAATAGGGATGGCTGCTCAAGCGGTCGATAGGATGGTTTTGTGTGAATACCCGGACGTCTCTGGCAATGGAAACAAATTTTCCCACTTTGACACTGGGTGCGAACGCACCTGGAACGAAGCATTCCCCATAGCTGTGTGCTTCGACTTCAACCGAGTAATCGCGGGCCAGTAACGCCCGCACCGACGCAGAGCGGTATTGGCCACCTTCCAATCGGAACAGTAACTTGAACACCAGCTTGGCTACCGATCTTCTTCGCTTGCCACCCAAGACCTCATAGATTCGGACTAATAGCGGGGACAGGGGGTGCTTGCGCAGATCAGACACAGAGATCTCCTTTAATCATCCGGTGAGATACACATCAATCGCGAGCCCGCGATTATAGCAGTGCACGAAAGGAAACGAACAATAATGTACCAATTAGGTCGAATTCGGATGTGGTTAGAGGAATTTGGCCGGTAAACTAATGAAATGAGGCCCTTCATTCCGTGCATAGATAACACCACACATGATAACCAGTTACAATTACGGAATCAGGCTACAGACTGATTTGCAATTTGGTTGGTCTTTTTAGCGTGAGTTGCTGCTCATATTGGGGGTGTCAGTATAGATTGATAATGTCAGGGTGCTAGACTCACATATACTGTATCAAGGTATGCAGTTTTTTACTTTTGATAACCCAGCACAAAGCTTTCCGGCCTGGTTAATAATTGTTCAGAATTACGAGTTCAATGAATGTATTGGATCCAGGCACACTATGCCAGTTAACAGGTATGCACATGAAACACACGGTAGTTTTATCAACCTTATTCCGATCAAAATTTATACGCTTACTTCCACTGCTCATGGTGGCCGGCGGTTACAGTACCGTTGCCCAGGCAGCTTGTGATTGCGGATCGACGGATGAGTCAAAACCCTGTACGGGTAACAGTATAAATGTCAGTGTGACTGACTCAAGAACAGTATCGTTCAACTGGTCTTTTAATTCTGGCGGCAGCAACGCATTCTGTGGACAGTTTGCAAACGGTGACTATTGGATTGCTCCTGCTTCTGGCAAGAGCAGTGTGACGGTAACGGCACTCACCGCGAGTGGCAGTGGGCCGGTTGCTCTTGATGTGAATCCGCAGCTGGAAGCCATGGGCTTGCTCGATTCTTCCGATACCTACGGCAACTACGTAGCTTCTGAGAACATTCGTGGCAAGTTGCCGGCAACCTACAGCAAAGCGGTGTCTTTGGTGGCTGCTACCGAGCGGAATGAAAGCGCTCATGGTGAATGTGGAACCAAGCAGATCGTGGGCAATTGCGCAGACGTATACAACGTCGTTACCGTCTTGACTGCTCCGCCAAAAAATAACGGCGCTTATACCCTCCGCCCGAATATTGATGACGATGTCAAAGACTTGATCACCTTTGATGATATCGACTTCAGCCGCCTGCCCTCCAAGAGCTACCTGCAGGGTACCGATGCGGACGGGCTGGAAGCCATTCGACAACGCTGGTCACATTCCACGGAAGTGTTGTCGGTCCGTGGATACGATGGTTCGCTGTACTCTGAGGGTGGGCGCGCGTTCCGGGCGAGCCTGCTGGTACCGGACTACGGTGGTGGTGTGGCCAAGGTTTGGCATGACGATCTCATGAAGCTGTTCTCCAGCGACAATACCCTGGAAGAAAAGAAACCCGCTCTGGCAGCCATGCTGGTATACGGCAAAGACCTGTTCCACGCCATGTACGATGGCTCAACCAGAACCCGTAACTGGGGTTCCGGCGCAGGCCAGTCACTGGGCAAATTCCCCACGGCTGTGTTCTTCGCCGCCATGATGAAAGATACCTTCTACGCCGATGTTCTTTCCAAGACTTCGACAACCTTACTGGGGTACGACGATTTGCGCGGCCCGCACGAGCTTGATCAGGTGAATATCGGTAAGAATGGCCCCATTTGGGGAGATTATCCTGACGACATGTCTGAGACAGATATCGGAGCATATTGGGCCAGTGCTCTGAAATCCCAGTGTTTCGACGGTGCAACGGGCTCTTGTAATCCTAATGTTGGCAAGAAGACATCCCGCGATCCCTATGGCTATATCGATGGACCGCCTAATAATCCCGGCACCAGCTATATGTCAGTCTCATTGGGCCCTATGCGATCCATGGTTGCCACCATGTTCCTGCTGCCAAAAATGTGTGACATCGTAAATTACCAACCTCTGGTGGAGTATGTTGACCGAGTGCACAAGGATGGTATCAAAGCGAGTGACGATCCCTGTGCACCGCCCGATCCGCGGGAAAGCGTTAGCGGATGCGATGCCTATCGTGGTGGTGACGGTTGCCGATATTACGGAGTAACCTGGGGCCCAGATCCGAGCAATCCCGGTATGTGTATTACCAATGGGGCTGGCCAGAATGGCCGATTCCCAGACCGCGATGGCGATCGGTTGAACCCAGGGTACCCTTCGTCACAAGTTGAGGATAATTGGGAACGCATTCGGGGCAGTCAGCCTACCTGCTTGAGTGCGAACTTACCCATGCCCCCCAATACCATCAACGTTCAGCAAACCAACTAATTCTACAATTGCGAAAAAGCCGCCATCCCCCCGGGGGTGGCGGCTTTTTTTTGTCTAAACTCATGGTAGTTCATCTTTGTAACCTGGCCCTGTGCTATGTAGATACACAGCCAACAATGGTGGGTGTTGGACAAGGGTAAGGTAACCGGCTGGTACGATTGTCTGCCTCTACCGGCTCTGAAAAACCCTATTCAATAACAAACGGTTACCAGACTCTCTATTGGCACAGTTAAGGTGTATCAATGTGTTTTATTAACTTTATTTCAGGCGGGAAACTGGCTTAACATGCTACAATCAGTCGCTTTTTAATCAAACTGGCACCTAAAATCGGTATTTCAAGGCAATATTCACGATGTACGAAGAAGACGAACAATCACCGTCCAATATTCTTCCGGCTCTGAAGCGCTACAAATGGCATTTAATTGTTTCAATACCCCTGCTACTGATCATTGCTGTTGTGGTTGTACTGGCAATACCGCCGGTCTACCGCTCAACCGGTACCGTGATGGTCGAAACACAACAGATTCCGTCCAGTTTGGTGCAGTCCACCGTAACCAACGCCGCCTCAGAACAGATTGAGATCATAACGCAACGGGTAATGACCCGAGAGAAGTTGGCGGGCATCGTGGGGGCACATGAGTACTTCGGTTATCATGTGGCCGACCAATTCGGGCAAAGCCGGATACTCAGCGAATTTCGCGACAATGTGGACATCAGGGTCACCAGCGCCAAATCCGGGCGTGAAACCGTCGCCATCGGCTTCAGTGTTTCCTATGATTCTGATAGCCCGGGTGTTGCCCAGGCAATGGCAAGAAGCTTGACCAAGCTGTTCCTGGATGAGAACGTCAAAGCCAGAACTGAACGGGCGTCCGAAACCACTGATTTCCTGCGTACTGAAGCAGATAAAATCAAGATCCAGCTTGAGAAAACCGAAGCTGAAGTAGCAGAGTTCAAGCGCAAGAACAAGGATGCCCTGCCGGAACACCTGAACCTGTATATGGGGATGCGGGAAGACGCCAGGCGCAACCTGAGTGGCGTCAACGAATCGATTACCGCGGTGAAAGACCAGATCAGCATTTTGCAAAACCAGCTTTCACTCTCCAAACAGCAGGGCGTGGTGGTTGGCAGCGAGGCGCAATCCGAATTAACCGCCTTAAAGCAGGACTATAATCGCCTGCTGCTTCAATATCAGCCGGACCACCCCGATGTGGTCTTGCTGAAAGACAAAATTGCGCTGTTGGAAGGCAGCTCAGGGCAGGGCCAAAACAACGATCTGAATACCGAGGTTCAGAGGAACCTGCAATCCCAGATTTCCTCGCTGCAGGCCAAGCTTCGGTATCTGGAAGAAGACAAGCAGGAAGTTAACGAAAAGCTGGCGGACCTGGAACAGCGCATCATCAAAATCCCCCAGGTTGAACGGGATTTCACGTCTATCAATCGAAACTATCAAACCATACTGGAACAGTACCAATCGTTGCAGGCCAAAGCCCAAAGCGCGGCCATGGCAGAAAGCCTGGAGCACGAACAAAAAGCCGAACGATTCACGCTGCTGGAAGCGCCATTCCTGCCCACCCAACCCTACAAACCGGATCGCAAAAAACTGTTGGTTGTTGCCGTAGGCGCAGCGATGGGTTTACCGGTGGCGATCGTTTTTCTGCTGGGCTTTCTTGATCGCAGCATTCGCAGTGCCGAGGCACTGACCAAGATCGTGGGCACTGGCCCGCTGGTGGAGATCCCCTACATAACCACTCGAGCGGAAGAAGAGGCAGCCCGCAAGCAATTGCTGTATGGGGTAGCCGCTGCGGTGGGGTTTGTGGTGTTTGGGTTGCTCATCATACATCTGATGGTGATGCCGCTGGACGTGTTTCTGGGTAAAGTCGTTACTCGTATTGGAATTTGATTATGACCGATTTTAGGAGGTTGCTTGGATGAGTCGAATAAAATCGATTGTTGAGCATGGAAAGCAAGAGCTTGGAATCGGGAATCAGGCGGCAGAACCTGCCAATGTGGGGGATGACCGCTCCGGTAAGCTCTACCCCCAATATACCAACACCCGAACGGTGGAAGTGACCCCGGACACACTGCTCGCCAATCGCATCATTGCTCAAGGTAACCTCGACCCCCGCGCCAAGCGCTTTCAGGTTCTGCGCACCAAAATCCTGCAGCAGATGCGTAAGAAGAACTGGAATACGTTGGCGATCACGGCACCGACAGAAGGGGCAGGTAAATCGCTGGTTGCTGCCAACCTTGCGGTGAGTATGGCCATGGAAGGGAACCAGACAGTACTGCTGGTGGACATGGATCTGAGTAAACCCAGTATCCATCGTTATTTTGGCCTGCATCCTGAGCACGGTATTCACGACTATTTTGATGGCTCATCAGGAATCGAGGAAATCCTGGTGCACCCGGGCATCGAGCGTTTGGTGCTCCTGCCGGGAAAAAGAGGCATTGTAAACTCATCGGAACAGATATCGTCGCCTATGGTTAAGCATCTGGTGCAGGAATTGAAAGCGCGATATGAGTCCAGACTGGTCATTTTCGATCTGCCACCCACGCTGGTGTCGGATGAAGTTTTGGTGTTTTTGCCCTATGTGGACTGTTCCTTGCTTGTCGTTGAGGCAGGCAAGAATACGCCAAAGGAAGTGGAAAACGCTTTGGAAGCCGTGGGCACCAATCCTTTGCTGGGGACCGTGCTGAACAAATCAGATCAAGCGAAAGATCTGCCGATCTACAATTAATTTTTGGGGAAGGAAATGAGCGGGCTGGAACTCATCCTGGCTGGTGCTGCACCTGATACGGGAAACTTGGGCGTATCTGCACTATGTTATTCCACTGTAGCCAATATACTGAAACAACGGGAAGATGCTCACATCAGTATACTGGGGCACGGAAGTCACAAGAAAACAGAGCAATTTACAGTAAACGGCAATCAAACCTGTGATGTGGTTGCCGCCAAGCACACCCGCCGGTTTTACGATCCTTCTGCGTTCATCAACATTCGATACTCCATCAAGCTCGGGCCCCTGGCATCGAAAACGGCCAAAATGTTTCGCAATGCCAATGCGCTGTTGGACATCAGCGGCGGTGACAGCTTCACCGACCTGTACGGTAAGCGGCGTTTTGAAGCGATTGTGTTACCCAAAATCATCGCACTGGAAAACAATATTCCCCTGGTTCTGCTGCCACAAACCTATGGCCCGTTTGTGGAAGGCGGTGAACCGAGAGCCGTGGCGAAGGACTTGATACGAAGATCCCGGTTGGCCTATGCCCGCGATCAGTACTCATTTGAATATATGAAAGAAATGTTGGGTGAAGATTTCAATCCCCAGGTGCACAAGCAGGGGGTGGACGTGGCCTTCTTGTTGCCTGCTGCCAGCAAAGAACAGGTGGATGCAAAAGGTTTGACTCCCTCCAGGGAGCCATCCACCGAAGTGTTTGGCATCAATGTCAGCGGATTGATTTACAACGATCCTGAGAATGCGAAAACCCAGTACGGCATCAAGGTCGATTATCACGCCTTGCTGAAAACGTTCATCGAGCATGTGCTCAGTCAGTCCGCCGGTGATGTCTGGTTGGTTCCCCATGTTCATGCACCCTATGGGCATTATGAGTCGGATCTGTTTGCCTGTGAAAAGCTGAGATCCCATTTCAGTGAATCACAACAGCAGCGCATCAAAGTGGTTAACGGCGACTATGATCAATGCGAAATCAAGGGGGTCATTGGCCAATGTGACTGGTTTACTGGCACGCGCATGCATTCAACCGTCGGTTCTCTTTCACAGGCTGTGCCGACTGCCGCGATAGCCTACAGCGGAAAAACCCGAGGCGTGTTTGCCACCGCTGGCCAGGAGGCAATGGTGTTTGATGCCCGCCAGGAAACGACGGAAAACCTGCTGGAGCAGCTGATCGGTTCCTGGGCCTTGAGATCACAAACCAAAGAAGAGTTGGAGCGAGATATTCCGTTGTTGAAGCAGCGCGCCCACCGCCAGTTCGAAGAAATCGTATCCAGTATTTCCCAATAGATTCATTCACTTCTTTTTTCTCAAGAGTGCATCATGATCAAGGTTAAAAACATTGATGACGTTGTTGAATGGCAGTTGTGCACAGGTTGTGGAATGTGTGCCGCAATGGAGCCGCAACGATTTTACATGGATGATATCCCTCACTTGGGTATGCGGCCAAAGCTTAAGGCCTCGCCAGAGCCTGAATCTGGCACAGCATTCAAGCATTGCCCGGGGCATCAATTGGAACATCGTTTTTCCCCGAATGATCCGCAGCTGGTGCAAAGTCTGGTGGCGGGTTGGGGCCCGATTCTGGGGGTGTGGGAGGCACACGCCAGCGATCCGGACATTCGGTTCAGGGGCTCCAGTGGCGGAGCTGCTACGGCGTTAGCTCTCTATGGGATTGAGCAAGGTGGCGCCAGCAAAGTTCTGCATGTGGCGAGCAAAGCCGATAAGCCTTACCTTAATGAGACCGTCTTCAGTTCCAACAAACAGGAGTTGTTGATGCGCGAGGGGTCGCGCTATGCCCCTGCCAGCCCTTGCGAAAAAATCAATGAGGTTGCGGCAGACAGTGAACGTACGGTGTTCATCGGTAAGCCCTGCGATGTGGCTGCAGTAGCCAGTTGGGAGGCAGAATCCAAAGCCAATGAGATGGCCATTAAAATCGGCTTTTTCTGTGCTGGTGCGCCTTCAACCAACGGCAACCTTGAACTGATCAAGCGGCAAAAAATCGAACAGCAGAATCTGGTGCGATTAAAGTACCGCGGTGAAGGTTGGCCCGGCATGTGGAGAGCAGAAGAAGACTCCGGAAAATCCAGCGAACTCACTTATGCGGAATCCTGGGGGTTTTTGCAGAGCTTTAGACAGTGGCGCTGCTATATCTGCCCAGACCATACGGCGGAATTTGCCGACATAGCGGTGGGCGATCCCTGGTATCGCGACATAAAAGAGGGGGAGCACGGCAGCTCATTGATTATCGCCCGGACGGAAAAAGGCCTGCGCTACCTGAAAGCGGCCGAAGCAGCCGGATACATCAATGTTGTCGGTGAAGACCCGAGCCTGTTGCCGCGGTCACAACCCAACCTGATGCGCACCCGTGGCATGTTGTGGGCGCGATTGATTGTGCTGGCTGTGCTGGGGGGGGCGGTACCCAAGTTTAAAGGGTTCCCCTTATTTCAGTTCTGGTGGAAGGAGCTACCAATGAAGGAAAAAATTCAGTCCTTCACTGGAACCGTCAAACGGGTGTTCCGTAAATCGTTGAATAAAAGAATCAACGTCTCTCGTGGATAAGCGATCGTAACGCCGGCATTATCACGGCACGATCCACTCTGGAAACTCTGGGCATGGCATTCAAAAAGTTGGTAAAAGGCGCATCGCTGTTAACCACAAGTCAGTTGTTGGTGGCGTTGTGCACCTTTTTCCGTAATATCATCGTTGCTCGACTCATCAGTGTTGAAGATTATGGTATCGCAACGATCTTTGCCTTAACCGTCTCGCTGATTGAAATGAGCGGGAACATGGCATTCGACAGAATCCTGGTGCAAGACAAGAAAGGGTCCTCTGACGATATGCTGGCATCAGCGCATCTGCTGCAGTGGTCCAAGTCATTCGTGATGGCGCTGATACTCTTTCTGTTGGCCTCTCCGGTAGCCGATTTGTTTGATTTACCTGAGTTGATCTGGGCATTTCAGGTTTTGGCGCTAATTCCGTTTATCAAGGGCTTCACCCATTTTGACAGTGTCACCCAACAGCGGGATCTGAAATTCACCGCAACCGCCTATATCGACTCCATTCCCCAGATTGTGGTGATTGCCGCAGCCTATCCTTTGGCCCGCTGGCTGGGTGACTATCGCGTTATGTTGGTGATCGTGATCGCCCAGACAGCGGTCAGTGTGCTGCTGTCACACATTTTGGCGACCCGACCTTACCGTTGGACCATCAACAAAGAATTGATCTACAAGAAGCTGAATTTCGGTTGGCCATTGTTAATCAATGGCCTGCTGATGTTCGCCATATTCCAGGGTGATAAGGCCATCATCGGTGCTCAATACAGTATGGAAATTCTGGGTTGGTATGGTGCTGCTTTTGCGCTCACCATGATGCCCACGCTGTTGTTTGCCAAGGTAAGCGGATTTCTGTTGCTGCCCGTGTTGTCGAAGAGCCGTGACGATGAAACCCGGTTCATCTCGGTCGGCATGCTGTCAATTGTGTTCTGTACTTCGGTCGCGGTTTTTTGTGCTATTTTTTTCACCATCGGCGGAGCAGCGTTTATCAACCTCAGTTACGGTGAAAAATACCTTGCCGGTGGTACGGTGATTGCCATATTGGGGCTCATGCAAGGCATGCGGATTATCCGGATTGCGCCTACGGTCATGGCAACGTCACAGGCAGACACAAAAAACCCCATGTATTCCAACATTGTACGAACTGTAGCACTGATTCTGGCGTTGATTTTCGCTTACTATAAGCTGTCTGTTGAGTGGATCGCACTGAGCGGTTTGATCGGCGAGGTTTTTGCATTAATAGCGGCATTGTATTTGTTGAAACTACCGAGCAGTAAGTCGAAGTATATAAACTGTATGTTGATTCAGCTTTTTGTCAGTTCCGCTATCTGTGCCTTGGTGTACTTCGTTGTGCCAGCTCCCGATTTAAGCAGTTTGTCCTCAACCCTCATTCGCCTGGTGGAGGCGGTTCTGGCGAGTCTGGTGTTGGGCATTTTCGTGGCGATGGTGGATAGCACAACTCGACAGTTTGTAATCCAGCAGTATCGACGCTTGTTGAATAGGGCATCTTGATGACTGAGCGAAACTCAGAGAAAGTAAGGGAGCTCGCGTGGGCAAAAGCAAAACAGGACGTATCCGAATCCAGGTTCAGCCGTTGTCTTTATCTGCTGTATGCCAATCGACGACTGAGACCTTACATCACGCGCATCGTCAAGCGCCTGGAGGCCGGTGAATTTTTCTCAAAAACGTTAAGAGCGATTTTTAAGGATTATCATCAGATCACGGTGGGAAGGTACAGCTATGGCTGTTTTCGACGTTCGTTCCCGCCGGGCACCACCATCGGTTCCTATGTCTCTGTTGCAGAAGATGTCACCATACTGCGACGCAATCATCCCTACACGCGCTTAACCCAGCATCCCTTCTTTTATAACCACGAATTGGGCCTTGTTGAGAGCGATACCATTGAGCTGGATAGCGATAATCCCCTCACCATCGGCAGTGATGTTTGGATCGGGCGGGGCACTCTGATATTACCGGGCTGCCGAACCATAGGGGACGGTGCCATCATTGGCGCGAACTCCGTAGTAACCAGGGATGTGCCGGCCTTTGCCATTGTGGGCGGCAACCCGGCCAAAAAAATCCGGGATCGCTTTGATCCGGAGGTGGCTGCTGAACTTCATGCATTGAAATGGTGGGAACGCAGCATTGAGGAATTGATCGAAGGCGACTTTCCCTACCTGGACGATTGCAACCTCCAGCTGCTCAAGCGCTTTACACTGCCTTAAGCCTCATTCTTTTGCGCAAATAACCATTCGAACAGTTCTTTGGTATAAACCTGATCCCGTATGTCGTGCCCGGCGTTGGGCAGTTCAGTATAGATGGCGTTGTTGGGGAAGCTTTGCAATGCCTGGTTCAGCGCCCGGCTATTTTCAACCGGAGTGATGGTATCGGCGCTGCCGTGGAAGAAGCGTATCGGCATACGTTCAACGCGGGGCAGGGCTGCCGGATCACCGGCGCCGTTCAACGGGATGGCCGCGGCGAATAGATCCGGGTAGTACGTCAACGCATCCCAGGTGCCTTCACCGCCCATGGAAATCCCGGTGATATAGACTCGTTCCCGGTCGATGCCATAGGTATCAATCACATGCTGGAGCAGCTGAATCGCCGTTTTCAGGTTGGCGCTTTGGGGGATCTCCTGCTGGCTGAAATTCAGGAAGGGCGGGGAAAAGGAGTCGTAGTCGACCCAATGGGTCCATTCGTCGGCCTGGGGCGCCAGAACATAAGCGGGCTCGATCCCCTGGACGAGATCTGAAATGAGGATCTCGATGGTGTGATCAATCTGCTTGATGTTGTCGTTGGCCCGACCGCGCCCGCTGTGGAGTGCCAGAATGATGGGATAAGCCCGGTCTGTAGCGGTTGCTGCTGACTTTGGTATGAACAGCCGATAGGGCATCTGCACATCCAGTTCAGCGTTGTGGTAGTGACCCGCCACCATCCTTTCGGCCACGCTGAGCTGCATCTGTCGATACGCTTTACGCTCCTGCTGCTTACTGTAGGATTTGTGGGCCTTGATGGTGACAAAGATGCCCAAAATCACAATCAGAACGAATACGGATACCTTAAGGCCACCCTGGAACATGTTGCTACTCACCCCTATTACCAAGTGCTTGCTGCAAAACTACCGCGAAAGGCGCTAGGTGGGCTAGGTTGGCATAATATCTGCGTAGATTAAATAGGCAGTTAACCAAAGATGAGCGTGATGGCTCTCCTGAATCAGGCCGCATTTGTGGCACGCCCAGGCCCCGTACAGCGCGCGTTTCGCTGGCCAGGCTTGAGCCCGGCGGATCGATGTTTGGGAAGTTGAATCCCAGATATCAACTATACTCAAAAAGATCAACCACCTGAACTAGGTGAATAAGAGTTGAAGTTGGGAGTGCGTATAGGCTTTTCTATCATTTAGTTAGAGGACACAGCGTGTGTGTGGGGTATTCGGAATCTACGCTCCCGACCTGTCGCGGGAGCAGATACGGGAACAACTCTATCTCGGAGTAGCTCAACTGGATCATCGTGGGCCGGATGCCTGGGGTTGCTATTTTAGCGACGGCTTGGCCCTGGGCCACACCCGGCTATCTATATTCGATGTGGCGGATGGCCATCAGCCCATGATTACGGAGTCCTCGGCGTTGGTGTACAACGGTGAGGTGTACAACCACTATGAATTACGCCGGGAGTTGGAGCGTGATGGTGTGGTGTTCCACAGTAAGTGTGATACGGAAGTCATCCAGAGGCTTTACGAAAAAGAAGGGCCTGCCTGCCTGAGCAAAATGAATGGTCAGTTCGCCATAATACTGTGGGACAAACGCAGCCGAACCCTGTTCCTGGCGCGGGACCGTCTGGGAATGCGGCCGCTCTATGTGCTGGAGCGCAATGGTGCCCTGTATTTCAGCTCGGAGATGAAGGCATTCGACGCAATTTTCCCGGGTGAGCGCTCCATTGATCCTGCGCGCCTGCTGGACCATGCCCTGCTTTGGAATACCCTGGGCCGGGACACGATCTACCGTAACATCAGCACGGTCGCCTCCGGCACCTACGAATGCTATCAGGGTGGTCGCCTCACCGAGCGCAAGCGTTACTATGAGATTGGCGAGCAGACCCGTGATGGCTTCAGTGCGTTGTCGTTTGACGAGGCAATGGAGGCGTTCAAAGCCAAACTGGATGAGAGTGTACAATTGCGGCTGCGCAGCGATGTGCCGGTTGGGGCCTACCTGAGTGGTGGAATTGATTCCACGGTGATCTCCAGCCTGGTGAAGCAGCACAAACAGGATCTGTTCAAAACCTTCTCGGTGGAATTTGAGCAGGCGCAATTTGATGAAAGCCGGTATCAGCGCCTGGTGAGCGAGGCCATCCAATCGCAACATCACCCGGTTTCCATCAGCAGCGAAACCTTAAGCGAAAACTTTCTCAATACTGTTTACCATTGCGAACGACCGATCTTCAGGACGGCACCGATACCCATGCTGCAGCTCTCCAAAAAGGTGCGGGAAACGGATATCAAAGTGGTGCTGACTGGTGAGGGCGCAGATGAGATTCTGTTTGGCTACGATACCTTTAAAGAGCTGAAGATACTGGAAAGATGGTCCCAGGGTGAGGGCGCGGCGGAGATAGACAGCGCCATTTCGAATCTTTACCCCCATCTGAATCACTATGCCGATCCCAAACAGTTCGGCCTGATCAAGATGTACTATGAAGGGTTTCTCAATTCTTTTGGTAATAATTTTGTTGGCCTGAACATCAGGATGAACAACAATAAAATAATACAGAACTACCTGAACAAGGATTGGGGTCTGAAACCGGACCCGGCAGATCTTGCCTCCAGGCTGGATGCGACACTGCCGAATAATTTTACAGATTGGAGTCTGCTGCAAAAGAACTCTTTTCTGGAAATCAAAACCCTGCTTCAGGGGTATTTGTTGTCTTCCCAGGGCGATCGGATGGCCCTGGGCAATAGCGTCGAAGGGCGTTATCCCTTTTTGGATCACAACCTAATTGAGTTTGTTTTTTCCTTGCCGGATGAATACAAGCTCCAGGGCTTCACCGAAAAACATTTGCTCAAACAAGCATTTGCCGAGCAGATACCACAAGATATTATAGACCGCCCCAAACGGCCCTATATGGCACCGGATATCGCGGCATTTTATCGTGGCGGAGAGTTGGTGGAAGTCGCCGAAGAACTCCTGAATCCAGCGAAGGTCGCTGAATATGGCTGTTTTGACGAAAAGATGGTGACCCGGTTTTTGCGAAAATTCAAGAACGGTGTTCCAGATCATGTTGGTTACCGCGACAACATGATATTCACATTTCTGATGTCAACGCAGGCATGCCAGTATTGGATCGACCATCCGCGGCAAAAGCCACTGTATCTGGACAAGTGCACAGTGGAAGTGTTCGAGTATCACTAGAAACTGAAGATTAAATATTGGATGAGCAAATGAGTTTTAATGCAGAGCAGGCGAGATCGCAGCTGTTGGAATTTATCGTTAACAGCTACATGGTGGATCTGGAGGAAATTCCTCTGGATGAATCCCTCATTGATGAGGGCATCATTGATTCGTTTGGCCTGGTGGAGATCGCCACGTTTCTGGAGAAGGCGTTCAAAATCAAGGTCGCCGAAGAAGACATGATTCGGGAGAATTTCGGCTCTGTTAACAAATTGATTGCGTTTGCCGAGAGGAAACAAAACTCATGAGCGAGAGTACCGGCTATGAACGCTGTACCAAATGCGTGTTATCCAAACACTTCCCACGAATCAAGTTCGATGAGGACGGCGTTTGCAATTATTGTCGGCAGCCCAATACCATCATCAAGACGGAAGATGTCATAGCCGAGGCTCGGGACCAGATTGAATCCTTGTTCAAGAACCGGGATCACACCAAGGAGTATGACGCCATCGTGTGCTACAGCGGTGGCAAAGACAGTACCTATACGTTGCAACTGGCGGTACAAAAATACAATCTGAGGGTGTTGGCGTTTACCCTGGACAATGGCTTCATCTCCAAGGCCGCCTGGAACAATATAGAGCGGGTGGTGGATAAGCTGGGCGTGGATCATTGGGTTTTTCGCCCCAATTCCAAACACTATGCGGCCATCGCCAAAGCCAGTGCCGAGCATGACATCTACAACAAGAAAACGTTGACAAGAATTTCGTCGATCTGCAATTCCTGCATCTCGATTGTGAACACCACGGCATTGAAGTTGGCGCTGGAAAAAGACATTCCTTTTATTCTGGCCGGTTTCACCCTCGGCCAGATTCCCATCAACTCCATCATTTATAAAAACCATCAGAAATTCCTGGCGGAATCCAGGGCTGCGTCAATGGAAAAACTGAGGCAGCACGCCGGTGATTTTGTGGACCAGTATCTGGCTGTGCCCGACACCCTGTTGCGGGATCTGGAAAACTATCCCCACAACATTAACATCCTCTGTGTTGAAAATGTTACCGAAGAAGAGATCATCGAACAGGTCAAGACCCTGGACTGGAGAAGCCCTGGCGATGTGGATGGTTGTTCTTCCAACTGCATGTTGAACACCTTCAACAACTATGTGCATGAGCGTGTTTTTGACTACAACCCCTATGAGATGGAATTGAGCCACTTGATCAGGGAGGGCTTGCTCACCAGAGAAGAGGCCCTTACCAAAATGCAGACTCAGCCCAGGGAAATGATTCCAACCATTATGAAGAAGCTGGATATCGACGATGCATCCATTGATAAAGTGAAGTGGATCTACTCAAACCAGAAGTAACGACACACGCTCTTTTAACCAATCAGGACACGTTAGCCGAATGGGGGCAGACAGTTTTAATTTTCAGCTTTTGTATTACGTAGCACTGGTACTGGCAACGTATCTGGTGTCGGCTGCGGTTGCCTGGGTCATCGGGAAACTGCCTGCACTGGCCTATCTGCAGGGGCGTGCGGGCCGGTTCGCAGCCCTGGATGGCGTGCGTGGTTATCTTGCGCTTGGCGTGTTCATCCACCATTTTGTGTTCTCCTGGTACTGGTTGAACAAAAATGATGGCGGTGCCACCCGGATACTTGAGCCGTTGTTTTTCAATATCGGGCGGGTATCGGTTCTGATCTTTTTTATGATCACCGGATTTCTCTTTATCCGTCGCATCCTGGCAGGCTATTACCATGGCAACTGGAAAAGCCTGTATGTTTCCAGGTTCTTCAGAATTTATCCGCTGTTTATTTTTGTGGTGATCTGTATTTCGTTGGTGGTGGCTGTGAAGACCGGATTCACTCTGGAAGTCTCCATCGTGAAATGGGCACTGCAACACGTGAAGTGGTTGTTGTTGCTCGGTGGCCAGATCAACAATTTTGCGGATACCTGGCTGGTGATTTTCGGAGTGTATTGGACACTGAAATATGAATGGGCGTTCTATCTGTCGATTCCACTGTTGGCGCTGCTCTTCCGGCTGAACCGGTTTGCTCTGGCCATTCTGGCGGTGCTGACCATTCCGCTCTTTCTGTATCCGGTGCAGGGAATGTACTTTTCCAGCGAATATCTGATTTATTTTGCCGTGGGTGGAGTGGCCGCGTATCTGGTAGAGAAGCAACCCGCCATTACCCAGTACCTGGAATCCAGGATGGTGAGTGTGTTTGCCCTGGCCGCCGTTTTGCTGGTGTTGAATGTGGGTGATGAAACCAGTTTGATCTACACCATATTGATTGCCCTGTTTTTCATTCCCATCGCCAATGGCAATGATCTGTTCCGGCTTCTGGCCCGCCAATGTTCAATCGTATTGGGAGAGATCAGCTATTCGATATACCTGATGCACGGATTGTTACTGTACCTGTTCCTGGTGGGATGGCCGCTGCTGCCCGTGAAAGATGTTGCCTTTCATGATCACCTGATCTGGATGCCGTTGTTCAGTGGTTTGGTGGTGCTGGTGTCGTCACTCACATTCCTGTTCATAGAAAAGCCTCTTATTCACTTTGGTAAACGACTGATCAGATCAAATGAAAAATAGCGCTCACGTACGAAAAGCTTCGGATGTTGAAAAGCAGTTCTGGCTCCTGGATCAACAGGGTAAGAGCACGGCATACAACATCGTGTCGGCATTTTGGGTAGCTGATCCGGACGTGGGTCGGCTGTCGCAGGTGGTGCAGGCCGTGATGACGGACTGGGGCATCGGAACCCAGGTGTACCGGCTGGAAAACGGGGAACTGCAGTGTGTGGAGAATGCCCGTGCGCTGGAAACCTGTACCCTGAGCCTGGCGTCGGAAAATTTTGCAGAGGCCGCTGAGGCGCGTTTTCGTGAGTTTTGTGAATCGAAGTTTGATATCGAAAACGGGCCATTGGCGAAGTTGGTGACCATCCAGGCGCCAGGTGCTGAACGAGCCTGGTTTGGCATCATCGTGCACCACATTGCTATTGATCTGCGCACCAAAGAGCTTCTGGCCAGTGAAATTGAGCGCCGCTGGACGGCACCTGAACAGTTGTACTCGCTGGATGAAACCTATGAGGAATTTGTGCAGGAACACGCTGCCTGGCTGCAATCGGACAAAGCCGACAAGGCACGCAGTTATTGGAAAACGCAGCTTGAAACGCTGACCAATGCCACGATGTTGGCACAATCAACACCGGCGCCATCGCAACACCGCGCAGGGGGGCTGTTTGAGTTCACTCTGGATGCGGGGCTGAGCGGTAAGCTGGACCGGTTTGCTGCCAGCAGCAGGATCGATCCGTTCATCCTGTATTTTGCCGCGTATCAGCTTACCTTATCCAGGCTGAAAGTTGCGGACCAGTTGAGCATCGGGGTACCCCTTTCGAATCGTTTCGGCCATAAATTTGAAAATAGCGTTGGCTGTTTCGTCAATACCCTGCCCATCGTCAGTCAGCTGGATTGGGATGTCTCGAAAGACCAGTATCTGGGGGCTGTGCGGCAGAAGTTTCTGTTGGCAAACCGTCACCAGGCCTTGCCGGTGTTTGAGATCAAACGCCTGTTACCCTCTACCCAGACCACGCTGTTTGATTTCGGCTTTACGCTGGAACCTCCCATGGCCCTGGACCTGGCGGGCACCGACATTCGCCGTATTCCGTTTTACAACGGCAGTGCTCAACTTGATGTTTTCCTCCGCGGTTGGGAAGACGAGGGTGGGATGTGTTTCCGCGTCGAATACGATGACGCCAAGTACGGCCACGATTTTTCGCGGCGACTGGCGGCTGTTTTCCAGTTGATGCTGGATGGTCTGGTGGCGGAGGATAAACCGCTCAGGCAGATCCCTTACCTGCCTGCGGAAGATGCCCAGGTCATTGACACGGCCAACCGCACGCAAGGGCCTGTGGAGGCGGCAGCCAATCTGAAAGAGGCATTCGAAGCCCAGGTCAAATCCACGCCCGATGCCATTGCCTTGGTATCTGCCCGCGGGCAGCTCACCTATGCGCAGTTTGATGGGTTGGCCGGTAAACTGGCGAACTGTCTGTTGCAACAGGCGCAGGTGGCGCCCGGCGCTATCGTGGGTGTGTATTGCGATCGAAGCGAACAGCTGCTTGTCAGTATCTATGCCATCATCAAAGCGGGATGCGCGTATTTGCCCCTCGATGTGGATGCGCCACTGGAGCGCACCCGTTACATGCTTGAACAGGCACAGGCCCGTGTCGTGGTCACCACCACGGCGAACCACAGCCAACTTGAGACGCTGGCCGTCGACTGCATTGCATTAAGCACCGACTACGGGAATATCGAACACTTTGAGGCGCAACTGCCCCCCATTGAGGTGTCAGCGGAAAGCCCGGCCTACGTGCTCTTTACCTCCGGGTCCACCGGGTTGCCAAAAGGGGTGGTCAATTCCCATCGGGGCATCATGAATCGCCTGTACTGGATGCAGGAGTACTTTCAGGTACAGGATGACGTCATACTGCAAAAAACCCCGGTCACCTTTGATGTGTCAGTGTGGGAGCTTTTCCTGCCGCTGCAGGTAGGTGGAACCCTGGCCATTGCCGATCACAACAGCCACAAAGACCCCTACCAACTCTGTCGCCAGATAGAGACTTTCGGTGTCACCTTCGCCCATTTTGTGCCGGCGATGTTGGCGGTGTTTCTGGGTGTGGACCTGGAGCGCCCGCTGCCACTGAAAACCGTTGTTTGCAGTGGCGAGGAACTGAGTAAGGAACTTCAAGGCAGGTTCTTTCGCAAGTTTAACCGGGTGTCGCTCTATAACCTGTATGGCCCCACTGAGGCTGCGGTGGATGTGACGTGCTGGAAATGTGAAGGCGACGATCATCGACACTTTGTGCCCATCGGCAAACCCATATTGAACACGCAGATTCACATTGTGGACAAGCAGGGGAATGCCGTACCCATCGGGGTGCCGGGGGAAATTATGATCGGTGGCGTCCAGGTGGCGGACGGCTATATCAATAATCCGACCCTGACCGATGAAAAGTTTTTTGTCGATGAGTTTGGCCGGGGGCGGCTGTACCGAACCGGAGACCTGGCGCAATGGGACCAGGATGGGCAAATTGAGTATCTGGGCCGCTTGGATTTCCAGGTGAAAATCAATGGTGTTCGTATTGAGCTGGGGGAAATCGAAAATTCGATCCTGAGCCTGCCCGAAATCAAAATGGCGGTGGTGACCTATAAGAAGGAGAACGGGATTGGCTTGGTGGCCCACTATGTGCCGAATCCGGTTGCGGACAACGGCAACAGCATCAACAACCAAGCCAGCATTACCGAAGAATCCATAAAGCGCCAGTTGGCGGCACGGCTGCCACTGCATATGCTGCCGCGCGCCTTTATTCAACTGGCCACTATGCCGATGACGCCCAGTGGCAAGATTGATCGCAAGAGTCTGCCCTATGACCAGCTTGATGTGCCGAAGGCTGCTGTAACATCGGAATTTGCTCCGGGCACCACCGAGCGCCTGGTCATGGACGCATGGCAGTCTGTACTGGGTAAAACCGACTTTGCCGCCAATGCCAGCTTTTTTGATGCGGGTGGGGATTCGTTGAAGCTGATGGAGGTGTATCAGTTCTTGCTGCCGCATCTGAAGCGCAGGATCGCCAGTACCGATATGTTTGCCTACCCCACCATCGAGAGTCTGGCCAGATACATCGACAGCGATGGTGAAAAATCGCCGGACCAGGATGCCCGTATCAGGAATCGGGCGCAAAAAATGAAGTCCGCCTTCAAAAGACCAAGATAATGATGAAACCGATAGCACTGATCATGATTGTGGTGGCATTGCTGATGTTGTCAGCGGCTGCTCTGTTTAAAATTCGATACGATTTTAATCTGACTACGTTGAAGTTGGATCTGATGACCGAAGCGCATCGCGATGCATCGCTGCCTTACCGAACCTACATACCAGAGCGGGCGCAAGAGGGTACAAGACCTTTGATACTCTATCTGCAGAGCGGAGCCGGTCGGGGCGACGATAATCTGGGTCAACTGCGGCAGGAGATGTGGCGCCTGATTGAGGCCCAACAGCAGTACGGGTTGGATTACATGATCCTGGCACCCCAGTGTCCGGATGGTGTGGAATGGAATAATGCGCAGTCCGGCTCCCCGCCCTATCCCAATCTGGATTTTACCCGCCTGGAGGAGAGTGAGCGCTTCCGGCAACTGCTGCAATTGGTTCAACACTATATTGACCAGGGCATCGCCGATCCGGATCGCATCTACGTCGTGGGTATTTCCATGGGGGCGACGGCGGCCTGGGAATTCCTTTACCGGCACCCGGATAAATTCGCTGCGGCGCTGATCATGAATGGGCGCTCCGATCCCGGTGTTGCCCAGGCCATTGCCAAGACACCGATCTGGCTTGGCCATGGCGAGAAAGACACCGTAGCACCCATTGCAAACAGTACGGCAATGTCCTTGGCTTTAGCGCAACAGGATGCTGATCTGGTATTCCGCACCTTCGATGCCGGTCACCAGATTGCGAACGTGGCCATCACGGAAGAATCACTGAGCTGGATACTGACAAAACACAAGAACAGCAGCTGGAATCGACATGACTGATCTCGATGACTCCTTTGATGATGACGCCCTGGATAACGCCATTGCCGTGGTGGGCATGTCCGGTGCGTTCCCCGGCGCCGAAGACATAAACCAGTATTGGGATCATATCGTCCACGGTCGTTGCCTGGTCTCCGAGCTGTCGGACCACGACCTGATCAACGCCGGTGTTCCCCCTCAGCTGATCGAAAATCCCAACTATGTGAAGCGCTCCGGCATACTGGATAAGGTGGACTGTTTTGATGCTGAATTCTTTGGCTATGGCCGGGATGAGGCAGAAACCATTGATCCACAGCAGCGGCTGTTTCTGGAGCACGCCTGGAAAGCGCTGGAAAGCGCCGGGTATCGACCACGGGAAATCCAGGAGCCGGTGGGTGTGTTTGCCGGCTGTGGATGGAACCGCTACGCCATCCATAACCTTGATTTCGATCTCAGCTCCTTCGGGGTGTCTGACTTCCAGAAGATGCTGAACAACGATAAAGATTTTCTGGCGACCCGCGTTGCCTATAAGTTGAACCTCAAAGGGCCGGCGCTGGATATTCAAACGGCGTGCTCGACTTCATTGGTGACCATTCAAACGGGCATGCTCTCGCTGCTGACCTATCAATGTGATATGGCGATCTGTGGCGGTGTTTGTGTCAACATCCCCCACGGCGGCGGTTACTTGTATTCCGAAGGTTTGATTATGTCCAAAGATGGATATTGCAGACCCTTCAGCCCCAATGCGAATGGCACCGTGTTCAGTGAGGGCGTGGGCGTTGTGGTGCTCAAGCGCTATGAGGATGCACTGGAGCAAGGGGATTCCATTCTTGCCGTGATCCGTGGTGCTGCGGTCAATAATGATGGTGCCGACAAGGTGGGCTACACTGCGCCCAGCGTATCCGGCCAGGCGGATGTCATCGAACTGGCATTGCAGTTGGCAAACCTGTCGCCATCCGATCTGGACTACATAGAAACCCACGGCACCGGTACCAAGCTGGGCGACCCCATTGAAATGTCTGCGCTTGAGCGTGTGTTTGGCAGCAATGCGGACAAGCACATTGGGCTGGGCACGCTGAAAGCCAATATCGGCCACCTGGATGCAGCCGCTGGCGTAGCCTCTTTCATCAAAGCAGTCTGCGTTGCTAAAACCAAGGTTATTCCGCCAAATTTGTATGCCCAGGATTCCAAACCGGAATATCATGGTGAAGGTCCCTTCTATTTTACCGCCAGCGCCATTGAGCTGAACTCAAAACAGAATGTGAATGTGGGGGTCAGCTCGTTTGGTGTCGGGGGCACGAACGCCCATATCATCGTGTCCTCCCCGCCGCCAGTTGAGCATGACCGCCCGTCCAATAGCGCAATTCTGCCGCTGCTGTACAGCGCAAAAAGTGAATATTCTTTGCGGGAGATTCAGAAAAAGACGGACCAGTACATCGTCGGTCGATTGGATGCAGCCGAAGGCTGTGTCAACACCTTGCTGAATCACCGAACACCTTTCGAGTTTCGAACTCACAGTGTGCTGGACGTCGGGGATGCTGAACATTCCGATGGAAGAATTGTCCCTTCCGGCAGGGTGCAGAAAGCAATTGACGCCCCGAAAAATGCGTTTATGTTTTCCGGGCAAGGCAGCCAGTTTCACAGAATGGGGTGTGAACTGTACGAAGCTGACGGCCGCTATCGTGATTACCTGGATCAATGTATCCAGGCCATGCAGAGTGACCTGGCCAATGAAGTGAAGCAGGCGCTGCTGGGCACAGATTACTCCGACCGGCGCATTCTGGATACGCAAATTGCACAGCTTTGTTTGTTCACCCTGGAATATTCGCTGGCCAGGACACTCATGGACTATGGCATCAAGCCGGATGTATTGATCGGCCACAGTCTGGGGGAGTTCTCGGCGGCCTGTATCGCCAATGTGTTCTCTCTTGCGGATGCCGTGACCATTGTGTCTGAGCGCGGCCGGCTGATGGCCAGTACCGATGAGGGCGCCATGGTGGCCGTGCTTGCCCCCCGCAGCAAGATCGAGCCCCTGCTGTTCGGGTCGCTGGCGGTTTCCGTGGAAAACAGTCCGTTGAATACCGTTATTTCGGGCACCGCTGAGGATGTCCAAAGCCTGGAACACACGTTGAAAACGGAAAAACTGGCTGGCGTGAAACTCGCAACCCGGTTTCCCTTCCACTCCCGCTTTATGGAGCCTATTTTAGAGGCGTTCCGCTCGGTCTTTGCCGGCATCACGTTGCGCCCACCGGAGATCCCCATTGTTTGTTGCACCGCTGTCGATGGCTCTGCGGCGTCGGAGACTGAACCCTTCGTGAATGCGGAGTATTGGGTTCAGCATCTGCGCAAGGAAGTGAATTTTCACCAGGGCGTGCAACGGTTAATCGATCAATACGCTGTGGATAATCTGATTGAGATCGGGCCGGGTGATGCGTTGATCAATTTTGTGCGTACCATCACCCTGGACCGGGTGAACCTGATCCAGACTCTGCCCGGTGCCAAGATGTCTGCCAATGGGCTTGAGCTGTTTGTGAGTTCGATGGCGCAATTGTGGTGTACCGGTGTCAACGTCGATTTTGCCAAAGCCGGGCTGGTGGGTTCCAGCGCCGTTGTGGATCTGCCCACTTACCAATTCCAGCGCACGCCGTTCTGGCGCAACGAAAAATCCGCTGCGGCGTTTTCCCAGACCAATGCGCCGACGTTCCCGCCAGTCAATACGACCAGCTTCGCGGAAGAGGTAGAGGAACAGGATGCCTATAAAGAGATCCGGGATGTTTGGGAGCGCTATATTCAGAAACCGGAATACAGTGACGACGACAGTTATTTTGATCTGGGTGGCCATTCATTGAATGGCGTGCAGTTGATTGGGGAGTTGAACAAGCGGTACAACCAGAACGTTGAGATTTCCGACTTTTTTGATCAGCCCACCTTTAACCACCTTTTGAAAGCCTATGGCATTACAACGGCCGCCAACGGAGAAGAACCGGTGCAGGCCGCTCCGCACCCGGCGTCTGCTGCGGAAGCGGATATCCATCAACTGCAGTATCATGGAACAAATCAACCCTCCAAGATCTGGATGCAGGAAAGCCTGGTGGCCAAGTGGATACTGGCGCGCTTGTACGGCCCATCCAGGATGACCATCCGCCGTATTCTGGAACGGATCATTTTCAAGCTGGAAGGGGGAGAGCTGTTTTCAGTCACCGTGCGTAAACTGTATAAGAAGTTTTACGACATGGATATTGGACACTATACCGCCGGTTGTTTTGACAAGGGCAACTTCAAACCCGGTACCACCATCGGTCGCTATTCTTCCATTACCCCGACCGCGCGATTTGAGACCGCAGATCACCCCTCCACCACGGTTTCCAGCAGCGGCCTGTTCTATCGGGAATCCTTTGGGTTTTCCGATGGTATGGATATCCCGCGAACCAAAATTGTGATCGGCAATGATGTGTTCATCGGCCACAATGCCACCCTGGTTTATCCCTGTTCCAAAGTGGGCGACGGCGCCATCATCGGTGCCGGTACCATTGTCAATTTTGATGTGCCTCCCTATGCCATCGTCGGCGGTTCACCGGCGATGATCATTCGTTACCGGTTCCCGAAAGCCAAAATCGAAGCGCTATTGGAAAGCCGTTGGTGGGAAAACGATCTGGAGCAACTGTATCCGGCCCGGGGTGAATTTATGAAGCCGGTGTCAGGCTCCAGAATTCGATAAGGGGTGTGAGCGGGGCATTTCCGGTGGTAATTCTCGCTGGGAGTGTGATCAAGGTGGGATTCCTGAGGAATCCCCCAGGGTTGCTGTTTTGTCGTTAAGGTTTTTTTGGTCCAATAGCGGGACACCCGGTTCCACCCTGTCGAGCTCCGCTATGAATCCATTAAAAATCTGCACCGCCCTCTGCGCTCTATTCCTGACACTGACGGTTCCACAATTCGCCTATTCAGCCTGCTCCGATGGCAATGACTGTGGTTTATCTCCGGGGTTGTTTGTTTCCCGCGCCAATCTGGCGGTGGTCAAGCAGCGAATCCAGGCCGGAGAGCAACCCTATGCCGCCTTCTATGAAAGTTTTCTTCGGCAAGCCAATTCATCGCTCACTCGATCGCCAAATCCGTTTCGGATGGCAGACGTCAAAGACATTACCTTTGGTTGGTGTGGCACAGCAGGGGGAGCCGACGACACCCTGAATGATCTGGTGAAAAAAATCACCGATGATTCTCATCTGGCGCGCAATCTGGCCGTTGCCTACCTGCTTTCTGATGATGTGCGCTTTGCTGACAAAGCCCGGGAATTTATGCTGGCATGGGCCACCAGCAGCACCTTGTTCAATATCTACGATTTCAATGTGGATTTTAAGAACGCCAGCTTTGACGGTATCGAAGAGGGGTTCTGTAACAACTCCTGGAACATGGCGCTGGACAGCATGTGGCAAGGCTATGGGCTGATTAATTTCAGTGATGTGTACGCCATCCTGACCCGCAACGGCTACTCGCTGTCGGCGACAGATCGCACAGTATTGCAGGGTTGGCTGGGCCAGGAACTGTTTCCCGCCATGAACGCCGGTTGCCATGCCTGGACCCGCTGGGCCGATAACCACACCGGATCAGGCGCCTATACCCGCTACCGCAGTGACAACCATCTCAGCTGGTGTGTGGCCGGCTGGGCGTCCGCTGCTGCGGCTTTGAACCATGGCGCCATGTGGGATTACACCTTCAAGGGTGGAGTCTACGATGATGGCCACAGCGGACCGTACGCCAATCCGTCGAACTTTGAGGCTCAAGTGGGATACGCCGTCAGCCAGGGTGGTGAGATCTACGATCAGGCGGTGCGCTCGTCTTCCCACAAGGGACTGTTTTACGGCAACTTCAGCCTGTGGTCGCTGGCCCTGGCGGCACAGATTGCTGAGGTGCATCAGGGAGTGAACTATTGGACCTTCGCCGGTAAACAGGGCGGATCTTTGCTGACGGCGTTTGACTATTATGCCCGTTATACCGCTGGGGACCTGGCGCCCCCGGACCCCGAAGAAACCACCGACCCGGCGTTTTTCCGGTTCCTTTATGAAATGCTGGTGGGCAATGAGGGGCTGAGTGCAGAACGGGATGCATTATATCGGCGTGCTCGGCAAAGTGCTGCGCGAACCCAGGTGCTGAGTCAGTCCATTGGCCCGGTATCACTGCTCACCGGTGACCTGGGGCTGGCTTCCACCCCTTTGAGTCCGCCCAATCCCCCCAGGGATACCCGGGGGGTTCCGGTTTCCAACTGAGCGCACAACCGAGCCCTTAGCCTTCAGGTCCGGTAGCGTGCCGCCATGGTGCGGAAGCTGCCGGCCAGCTCGGAGAGCTTTTCACTGATCTCTCGGCTGCTGGCCACGGACTCGTGGGTTTCTTGCGCCAGCAGTGCTACGCCATTGATATTGGCGTTAATGTCTTCGGCAACGGAACTCTGTTCCTCGGCGGCAGTAGCGATCTGGGTGTTCATGCCTTTGATGGCCTCGACGGCGATGGTGACGCTGCTGATGGCCTCTCCAGCCTGCTGTGAAAGCGTCACACAATTGGCGGTGCGATCCTGGCTCACCTGCATGGCCTGGATGGCGTTCTGGGTGCCGTTATTCACATTGTTGATGATCTGGTGAATTTCTTCAGTGGATTCCTGTGTCCGTTGTGCCAGGGTGCGCACTTCATCGGCCACTACGGCAAATCCGCGGCCCTGCTCACCGGCCCGGGCTGCCTCGATGGCAGCATTCAACGCCAGCAGGTTGGTCTGTTCCGCAATGCCTTTGATGACATCCAGTACGCTGCCAACGCGATCAGTGTCGGCCGCCAGCTTATTCATGACATTCGCCACATTCTGCACCTCATCGGCCAGACGGTTGATGGCAGTGATGGTGTCGTTCATTACCTGAATGCCGTGTTGCGCGCCCTGATCGGCTTTGAGTGCAGCATCTGCTGCGCCGGATGCATTGCCGGCGACCTCCTGTGATGCGGCCGTCATTTCGTTGGTGGCGGTGGCCAGCAGCTCAGTGCGGTTCTGTACATCGTCGCTCTGCCGCAGCATGTTGTTCATCATGGTTTGCAGGCGTTGGGCGTTGTCATCCAGGGTGGACGCACTGTGTTTCATGTTTTCCACCATGGTGCGCAGGCCCAACTGCATCTCGTTGACATCATTGGATAGCTGACCCAATTCACCTTTGGCGGTGGTGTTGATCGGATGGGTGTAATCGCCTTGGGTCATGTGCCGGATTCCCACCATCAGGGATTGCAGGGGAGCGATGATCAGCCTATTCATGATCACCAGAATGGCGGAGGCGATGATAATCACCGCCACCAGCGAAAGTGGGATAATCACCGCAATCAGGCCCTTAGCCTCGCGGGCGTTGGATTCTGCTTTTTGATGGGCGATTTGATTCAGTTTTGTGACCGCTGCACTCAGGTGCTGGGCCGGTTCACGATCGATGCCCTTGACGGCAGCATCCCCCGCTTTGTGGTCAAAGCCGGCGGTGATGAATTGCTGGTAGCCGTCCCGGTAAGCGCCCGCCATGGTGCGGTGGGATGCCAGGAACGTGGATACTTCCTCCTGGCCATCTCCGGGTGCCAGGTGTTGCAGCAGCTCGTTACCCAGGGACTGGATTTCCTGCTCGCGTTCCTGGAATGCGCTCCAATACTGCTCGCGGCGGGCCGGATCGTGGCCCCGCAGCAGCACGTTCTTCCATTCCTGGACCTGAACCTTGAACAGATAGTTCATATCCTGGATGGTGCTCACATGGGCCAGATCTTCGGTCACCATGGTTTCGAACTGGCTGACGATGCGGGATTGATACCAGATGGCCCCGCAGCAGATCAGCGTCACCAGCGCAAAGCCCAGACAGACCCCCTTGGACAGCAGTGACAGGGTGCTGGAGTTACGAGTCGCGTCCATACCATATATCCTTATCAGTTTTTGCAACAAAGCGGATGATTTAAGTATAGATACTTTCTCGGCCGCGGCTGCGCTCACCAGCCCCTGGTATTTAATTCAACGCGCTCACCGGCACCACCGGCAATACCACGCTGGAAGGGTATTGCGGACTGCTGTGGATCTGGGTGACTCCATCCCGCGCCCTTGCCCGGCGGGGCTCATTCAACATGCCCTGGGCCTGATTGCTGGGTGAAATGGACACCCGCAGCCGGTTGCCTTCGCGGATCAGGGCCGAGGTGGGGAAAATCTCCACCTGCATCAGGGTGGGCTCGCCGGGCTCGAGAAAGGTCTCCGCCTCCTGGGTAAAGTAGTGGTAAGGCTGGATCATCTCCCCATTCAGGTAGCGGGACCGCAAGGGGTCCACGGTGCGGGCGGAGGCCAGCAGCATGCCGTCGGTAATGGGAATCACCCGGCCCGAAGCGGTCACTTCATCAATGCGCACCGCCAGCACCGCTTCAGTCTTGTCACTTTGCATCCAGATGTCCGCCTGGATGGGGCCGTTAATGTAATAGTCCTCCGGCATGGGCTCTGATTCGTAATTCAACGCATCCCGCTCCAGGCGGCGCAGATCCCAGAAGCAGACTTTGGGCGTGGCGAGGCCAGCACTGCCCAGGGTCCATTGCACAAAGCTGGGGGAGCATTCGCTGCCGTCGTTGAGGAACACGTTCAGACGCAGCAACCCGCCCTGATCGTTCTTGCCGTATTCATAGTCCGCAAACGGTGGCGTGGTCATGCTGTGACTGGGCTCCAGCATTTCCGGCATCTGTCGGCTCAGGCTCAGATCGCCGCGCAAATACCAGCGCTCCGGGGCGGCCTCAGGGTGGGGCCAGTCGCTGCTGGTGGCAAAGCCCTGCCAGATACCGGACTGGTAGTTCCTGACGTACTGGATCACCGGAGGAATGTTGTCCACCTGGGCATCCATGCCCATCAGGTATTCATCGAACCACTGCAGCATCAGGTGCAGGATGGGGTCCACCTTGTCGGTACCGGGGAAGGCCTGCAGGAAATGGCTGAGATGGTCGCCGTTGTAAATCACCAGGCGGCGGTCCACCCGGTCTTTCAGCGTTTCGTACAATAACGGGGCATCCCGTTGGAAGATGTCGTTCAGGGCACCCATAAAAAACGTCGGCGCCTGGATTCGATCCATATTCTCAATGGGGGAGCGGGTGCGCCAGAACTCGCCATCGTAGGTTAGATCAGGGTCCCCGTGCAGGGTGCCTTCGATGATGGGCAGGTAGTAATGGTCGATCTGGGCAATGTGATCGGCGGTGGATTGGGAAATCTGTTCCAGGTGCTTGGGAAACTGGATCATGGCCGGAATGTTCTGGGTGGAGGTGAGGTGGGTCAGGGTCATCCAGCGGCTCATAAAGGTGGCGTTGATCATCCCGCCAATGCCCACCGTGCCCCGTTGCGCGTCACCCATGGGCACGCTGGCGAACACCGCTTTGACGTCGTGCGGTCGTTGCTGGGCGGTGAACAGGCCGGTGATGGCCATATAAGAAGCACCGGCCACCCCAATGTCCCCGTTGGACCAGGGCTGCTGCTTGATCCAGTCCACGGCGTCGCCATAGCCGGATTGCTCTTCTGCCCCCAGCATTTCCCAACCGCCTTCGGACACCCCGCCGCCGATCACATCCACTGACACCTGGGCATAGCCCCGTCGCACCATGTACGGATCGGGTGCCCCCAGCAGCACGCCGCCGGGCATGGGGACATAGGACACCATGGTGATGTTGTAGGCGCTTTGCACCAGGATAGTGGGGAAGGGGCCCTCCGCCGGTGTGCCGTCTGCGTGGGCCGGCAAAGTGACCCGCACGCCGATCAGATGGCCGCTGGTGGTGGGGATGTATTCCAGGTGGTGTACTTTGATTTTCGGGTAGTCGGCGGCACGGTCATAGGCCCCCAGTGTCAGGGGATTGGTCAGGGGATTGTCCGGCGCCGGCTTCTCATCCGGTGTTGGGCTTTGGGGGGGCGTATCCTGCTGCGGGCTTTCCTGCTGGTTGCGTGGCGCGGCCGTTGTGTCGTCACCGGAAGAGGACCCGCCGCCACCGCAGGCCACCAGAAAGCAGGAAAACACAAGAATGGGTAAAAAATGGACACGTGCGCGCAGGCCGCCGAGATTGGGCTTCAGCATGCTGTTCACTCCCTGTAGGTTGTCGTTTTTGTTATTTATCTCAAGTCGATTCCTGTACTTGAGTACTACATTGGGTAAACACGGAGTATGGCACGGCCATATTGTCAAGGGCATGGCCGATTGCGACAAAAATCCCGCCTAATGTGAAAACATTGGATGTCAGTTTGGCGTCCCAGGTCATAGATGTGTCGCCGCCATTGGGCCTACAGTGAAGCTTCCAGGAAGACAACAATAATCAGAGGGAGAATGGGTATGGAGCAGATGCGTCGCAGGGGGATTCGCCCCCTGATGGGATTGGCGGTGGCCTCAATGATCGGTTTGATCGTCGCCTGCGGGGCCACGTTGATACCGGTCTGGATTGCCGATTTGGGGGAGTCTCAGTACCACAACTATCTGTACAGTGGGGAGGATGGGGAGACCACCTATCTGGTGAGCGTCGGCTATTGGGCGGGGCGCTTGCAGGTGACAAAGCTGGATGGCGATGGCCAGGTTGCGGGGGAGTGGGCGCTGGTCAGCACTGAACTGGACCGCTATACCGGCGGCAGACTGATCCCGTTGGGGCAGGATCGAGCCATGCTGGTGGGGTACCAGCCACACCAGCTGTTGCTGCTGGACCCGGCGGCGGGCCGGATTGAACTCGGGCTCAAGGGGCTGCAGCTGGCTGCAGATGAGCGCCTGCGAATTCATAATGCCCACCTGACCGATGGGGGGCACCTGGTTTTCAGTGGCACCCTGTTCACGGGCGAAAGTGGGGAGGAAGTGCGCGCGGCGGCCAGCGGCAGCTTCGATCAGGAACGCAATCTGCTTGAAATGCACGTGAACCGGGACCTGAACGTGAACAACCCCCTGTACGATGCCGAGCACAACCGCTATGTGGCGGCACTTGAGGTGGAAGTCGGCGAGGAAGGGGAAGAAGAGGTGCACACCCTGCTGCAGATCCTGGATCAGCGGTTGGTGGTGCAGTCACAACAGGTGCTGCCCCATTGGTTTCGGCCGGTCACCATCATCCACGGCTTTGTGCTCGGTGCCACCGGCACTAATCGGGGATTGGCTATTGCGTTGGATGGCAGTGCTGCCTACCCGGCCAATATTGACTACAGCGCCGATCGCTTCCCCGTGGAGGACGGCTACTACGAGGTCAGCACCGGCTATAACAATGGCACGGTGGTGGATGCCTGCTTCTACGACCGCCAGTTCGTGCAGCAATGGTGCCGGCAGGCTGCACCGCCCAACCGGCGCCTGTATCTGCGCTCGCTCCGTCTCACCGAGCGTGGCGAGCTGGCGTTCACCACGGATACCCGAGCGGAGCGGGTGATGGGCCTGGTGCTCTCGGCAGAAGAGTTAACCGATGCCATCCAGGCCGGCGTACAGGTGCGGGGCGAGGTGCGTCAAACCGTGACGCACTACGTCTACAACCAGAGTGGCAGGCAAGTAGTCCGCTTTACGGAGCCGGAGTACTTTTATCGGGGCCCCATGCGCTTCTGTTCCATTTTCGAGTTCTGCATCGAGGCCGAGGAGATCACACCGGGCGTCTGCTCCGCTTCCACGGCCCTGTACCGTCGTGGCAACCAGATGATTTCTGCCGCCGGCTACTGTGATGATGCCTCCGGCAACTGGGACCGGCGGGTCAGCCTGTGGCAGTGGTAACCCGGCCATAGCGACCGTCTAATCCCCTTAGCCCTAAAATCGTAAAGCTTTTTTCTTTTTCTCAGGCTTGGCGTATAATGCCCGGCCTTTTCACCCAGCTGGTTATCTTGGGCCTTTTAGCGCATTTCGAGGGCGATATTGTGGATTATCCAAAGCATTACGGAGTCATCATCATCGGTGGAGGTCATGCCGGCACCGAGGCGGCATTGGCCAGCGCCCGCATGGGTGTGCAGACCCTGTTGCTGACCCACAATATTGAAACCCTGGGGCAAATGTCCTGCAATCCGGCCATCGGAGGTATCGGTAAAAGTCATCTGGTGAAAGAGATCGACGCCCTCGACGGCGCCATGGCCCGGGCCACCGATCGCGGTGGCATCCAGTTCCGTATTTTGAATTCCCGCAAAGGCCCCGCGGTGCGCGCCACCCGCGCCCAGGCTGATCGCGTCCTGTATAAGGCAGCGATCCGCGAAATCCTGGAGAACCAGGCCCACCTGGACATTTTCCAACAGGCGGCGGACGACCTGATCATCGAGGGCGAGACCGTCAAAGGCGTGGTCACCAACATGGGGGTGCGTTTCTTCTCCCAGGCGGTGGTACTCACCGCTGGCACCTTCCTCGGCGGCAAGATTCACATCGGTCTGGAGAACCATTCCGGTGGTCGTGCCGGTGATCCGCCGTCCATTGCCCTGGCTCAGCGCCTGCGCGAGCTGCCCTTCAATGTGGACCGCCTGAAAACCGGAACGCCCCCCCGCATTGACGCCAAGTCCGTGGATTTTTCGGTGATGACCGAGCAGCCCGGCGACACTCCGTTGCCGGTGATGTCTTTTATCGGCTCCCTGGCAGAACATCCGCGCCAGATCAGCTGTTACATCACCCATACCAATGAGCGTACTCACGACATTATCCGCGGCGGGCTGGACCGTTCCCCCATGTACACCGGGGTGATCGAAGGCATTGGCCCGCGCTATTGTCCTTCTATCGAAGACAAGATCCACCGCTTTGCGGACAAGGATTCCCACCAGATTTTCATCGAGCCGGAAGGGTTGACCACCCACGAGCTGTACCCCAACGGCATTTCCACCAGTCTGCCCTTTGATGTGCAGCTGGAACTGGTGCACTCCATTCGCGGCATGGAAAACGCCCATATCCTGCGACCGGGCTACGCCATTGAGTACGACTACTTCAATCCCCAGGATCTGAAGTATTCCCTGGAAACCAAATTCATCAATGGTCTGTTCTTTGCCGGCCAGATCAACGGCACCACCGGTTACGAAGAAGCCGGCGCCCAGGGCCTGCTGGCGGGATTGAACGCCGCCCGCCGCGCCCAGGATAAAGAGGCCTGGACACCGCGTCGGGACGAAGCCTACATCGGCGTGTTGGTGGACGACCTGATCAGCATGGGCACCCGGGAACCCTATCGTATGTTCACCAGCCGGGCAGAGCATCGCCTGTTGTTGCGGGAAGACAACGCCGATCTGCGTCTGACGGAAATCGGCCGTGAACTGGGCCTGGTGGGCGAGGAACGCTGGCGTGCCTTCTGCGCAAAGAAAGAAGCCATGGCGCAAGAGGAACAACGCCTGCGCAGCACCTGGGTGCTGCCCGACAGCGTGATGGCCAGGCAACTCAATCCCAAACTGGGCAACACCATCAGCCGTGAATACAACCTCAAGGATTTACTGCGCCGCCCGGAGCTGAACTACCGGGACATTGCCGCCCTGACGCCGGAGCTGAGCGTGGCGGAAGACGTGGCGGAGCAGATTGAAATCGGCGCCAAGTACGAAGGCTACATC
This sequence comes from Ketobacter sp., assembly GCF_003671495.1. Classification (GTDB taxonomy): domain Bacteria; phylum Pseudomonadota; class Gammaproteobacteria; order Pseudomonadales; family Ketobacteraceae; genus Ketobacter. The sequence goes on from NZ_RCHN01000039.1 coordinate 49,502, forward strand.
GCCCGCCAGCAGGATGAAGTGGAACGCCTGCGCCGCAGCGAAGACACGCGGCTGCCGGATGACTTCGACTATGATTCCATCTCTGGCCTGTCCAACGAAATCAAAGCCAAACTGGGTCAGGCGCGACCCCAGACCCTGGGCCAGGCCGGTCGCATTCCCGGCGTGACTCCGGCGGCAATCTCCCTGTTGTTGATCCACTTGAAAAAGCGTGATCTGCAGAACAAGAAAAGCGCTTAGTCTGAAGACGGATTCAACGTGCAACTAACCCAACAACAAGCGGCGCGCCTGGCTTCAGGCTGTGAGCAATTGGGGCTCAGGCTCACCGACGCACAACAGCACACCCTGCGCGCCTACCTCGAAAACCTGCTGAAGTGGAACCGGGCGTACAACCTCACCGCTATCCGCGACCCGGACGAGATGGTGATCAAGCATCTGCTGGACAGTCTGTCCATCGTGCCCCATATCCAAGGTCAGAATATTCTCGACGTGGGCACCGGGCCAGGCCTGCCGGGCATCCCCGCCGCCATCTGTGATCCCCACCGGCATTGGACCCTGATCGACAGCAACGGCAAGAAAACCCGCTTTCTGGTGCAGATGAAGGCGGAGCTGAAACTGGATAACCTGTCTGTAATCAAGGGGCGCATTGAAGCAGTGCCCGCCAGCCAGCGCTACGACACCATTACCAGCCGCGCGTTTGCCTCCCTGGAAAGCTTTGTTGGTGTGTGCTTACCTCTGCTGGAAGAAGGCGGGGAATTGCTGGCCATGAAAGGCCTGGTGCCTCACGGGGAGATTGAAGCGCTGCAATCCCCGGGGCTGGAGATTCGCATCGAAACACTGAATGTGCCCTATTTGCATGAAGAGCGGCACCTGATTGTGGTAAAAAGAACGCACACAGGATAACGCTATCCGGGAGATCAATTGTGGGTAAAGTCATTTCAGTGACCAATCAAAAGGGCGGTGTGGGTAAAACCACCACCTCAGTCAATCTGGCGGCGTCACTGGTTGCGACCAAACGAAACGTACTGCTCATCGATCTGGACCCACAGGGCAACGCCACCATGGGCAGTGGGGTCAATAAACACGAACTGGAACACTCCATCTATGATGTGCTGGTGGACGAGATGCCGGTGTCCGAGGCGGTGGTGCACACCGATCCTGGCTATGGCCTGATTGGGGCCAATGCGGATCTGACCGCCGCAGAAGTGGAACTGCTGGACCTGGATGCCCGTGAGCAACGCCTGAACCGGGCTCTGGAAGGCGTCCGCTCCCAGTACGACTATATATTGATTGACTGCCCACCCTCCCTCAACATGCTCACGGTGAACGCGTTGGTGGCATCGGACTCGGTGATCATTCCCATGCAGTGCGAGTACTATGCCCTGGAGGGATTGTCCGCGCTGTTGAACACCATCGAGAAAATCCAGAGCGTGCTCAACCCCAAGCTGGAAATCGACGGCCTGTTGCGCACCATGTACGATCCCCGCATCGCCCTGGCCAATCAAGTGTCCAGTCAATTGACAGAACACTTCGGCGACAAAGTCTATCGCACCATCATTCCCCGCAACGTGCGCCTGGCGGAAGCCCCCAGCCACGGCCTGCCGGTATTGGAATACGACCGTCGCTCCCGGGGTGCCGTCTCTTACCTGGCCCTGGCTGGCGAGCTGATTCGCCGGGCAGAACAGAAATTGGCCGGGTCCGGCGCGGAAACCGCCACCGCCTGATTGCGTCCCACTTCCAGCTCCTTATAATGTGGAAGCCTTATCCTCGACACCACAGATCAGGGTAAGCCGCATTTTTCACCGACGACAATAAAGGCGATACATGGCTGCCAAGAAAAAAGGATTGGGTCGAGGACTGGACGCGCTGTTGGGAAGCGCCAACATCCCGCAAAAAGAAGTCTCCACCGATGCCAGCAAACCGGTTACCGTGAGCCGCGAAGACGTCGACGGTGAATTGAGGCACCTGCCCATCGAATTCCTGCAGCGGGGCCGTTATCAGCCCCGCCGCGACATGGACCCGCAGGCCCTGGAAGACCTGGCCAGCTCCATCAAAGCCCAGGGCATCATGCAACCCATCGTGGTGCGTCCGTTAGCCGGTCCCAATCAATACGAAATCATTGCCGGTGAGCGTCGTTGGCGGGCCAGCCAGTTGGCCGGCCTGGATAAAGTGCCCTGTGTCATTCGCGCGGTCAGTGATGAAGCCGCCATCGCCATGGCCCTGATCGAAAACATCCAGCGCGAGGATCTCAACCCCATCGAAGAAGCCGCGGCCCTGCAGCGTTTTCAGGATGAGTTCGAGCTGACCCACCAACAGGTGGCGGAAGCGGTGGGCAAATCCCGCACCACCGTGACCAATCTGCTGCGCCTCATGAGCCTCAGCGCCGAGGCCAAAAAGCTGGTGGAACACGGCGATCTGGAGATGGGGCATGCCCGTGCCATCCTCACTCTGGACAGTGGCAAACAGACCGACGCCGCCCGCGCCATTGTGGCCAAGGGCCTCTCTGTGCGTCAGACCGAAGCCCTGGTGCGCCGCCTGCAGCAGGAGCAAATGGCCGTGGCTGATACCAAAATCGATCCGGATATCAAATTGTTACAAGATAATTTGTCGGACAAGCTGGGGGCCCCCGTGATGATCCAGCACAGCGCCAAGGGCAAGGGCAAGCTGGTGATCCGCTACAGCAGTCTGGACGAACTGGACGGCATTCTCGACCACATCAAATAACGCCCACCGGCCGGCAACCTGTGTTGCCTGTGCTTTGGAAAGTCTCTATAATCGGCACCGCCTTACACAGGCACCTGCAATCAGCGTTTATGCTGACCCAAAAGGTCCACTGTCATAAGAGAGTAATCCGCTGGTTGAGGGCAAACGGAAAAAGACTGTGACAAAGCCAGGCACGTTAAACAAAGGTTATTTGGGTGTTTACGTGGTGGGTTCGCAGGCCCTGATCTCGACCTTGATTCCTGTAATCCTGTTGTGTGTTGCGGGTAAAGCGGCTGCGTTGGCGGCCTTGGTAGGTGGCTGGATAGCGGTACTGGCCAATCTTTACTTCGCCATCCAGGCATTCCGTTTCTCGGGGGCGCGTGCATCGCAAGAGATGGTGCGGGCATTTTATCGGGGTGAGGCAGGAAAATTTGTCATCGTCATGCTGCTGTTCATTGCAGCGTTCAAACTGCTCCCAGGTGTTCGTGAAAGCGCGGCATATTTGTTTTCAGCCTTCTTTGTAGTGTACGGTGTCGCCTGGTTGGCACCTCTCGTGTTGCGCGAGCAATAATCCAAAGAAGCTAAGTCCGACTTCGAATTAAGGTATTGGGTACTATGGCTGCAGATTCTTCAGAATACATCAAGCACCACTTGACTAATCTGGTATATGGCCAGCATCCCGATGGTTCATGGGGTTTTGCCCATTCTGCTGCAGAAGCTGCTGAAATGGGGTTCTGGAAATTCCATGTGGACTCTCTGGGGTGGTCTGTGGGTCTGGGTTTCCTGTTCCTGCTGTTGTTCCGCATGGCGGCCAAGCGTGCCACCACCGATGTTCCCAAGGGCTTCCAGAACTTCGTCGAAATCCTGGTGGATTTTGTGGATACCCAGGTTAAAGAGAACTTCCACGGCCGCAATGCCATGATCGCCCCCATGGGCCTGACCATCTTCTGCTGGGTGTTCCTGATGAACCTGATGGATCTGGTCCCGGTGGATTGGATTCCGGCCCTGGCCAGTGCCGCGGGCATTCACTATATGAAAATCGTACCCTCCACGGATCCCAATATCACCCTGGGTATGTCCTTCACCGTATTCTTCCTGATCATCTTCTACAGCATCAAAGTCAAAGGCATTGGCGGTTTTGCCGGTGAGCTGACCCTGCATCCGTTCAGCAGCAACAACATCGCCGTCAAGATCCTGCTGATCCCCGTTAACCTGTTTTTGGAAACCGTGAACCTGCTGGCCAAGCCCATCTCTCTGGGCCTGCGATTGTTCGGCAACATGTACGCGGGTGAAATGATCTTCATTCTTATTGCTCTGATGTTCAATGCCGGTGTGATCATGGCGCTGTTTGGCGGCGTGTTGCAACTGGGCTGGGCGATCTTCCACATTCTGGTTATTACCCTGCAGGCCTTCCTGTTCATGGTGTTGACCATTGTGTACTTGAGCACAGCACACGAAGATCACTAAGAATTGAGTTTCGACCTTAACCATTAACTTAACCTTAAACTTTAAAAGTAATACCAGGAGATAACATGGAAACTGCATCTGCACTTGTATTGATCGCCGCTGGTCTGGTAATCGGTCTGGGCGCGTTGGGTACTGCAATCGGCTTTGGTCTGTTGGGTGGCCGTCTGTTGGAAGGTACTGCCCGTCAGCCGGAAATGGCGCCCATGCTGCAAGGTAAAATGTTCTTGATGGCGGGTCTGTTGGACGCGGTACCCATGATCGGTGTAGGTATCGGCATGTACATGATCTTCGTATTGGCCTAAGTCCATCGCTTCGAGAAAGTAGCGTCACACATTTACTTTAACGAGCGAGAGGGTTTGGTATGGATATTAATGCCACCATCATAGGTCAATCCATCGCCTTTGCCGTATTCGTATTTTTCTGT
>NZ_RCHN01000004.1 GCF_003671495.1 Ketobacter sp.
GTATCCAGTAGTTCGCGGTATTCATACGCTCCGTATTCTATACCTCTGTCCGAATGAAATATCAGTCCAGGGTGCCGCCCTCGATGCTTCACCGCTCTTCTTAGCGCCTTCATCGTTAAACTCGCCGACTTTCTCTTGCCCAATGCCCAGCCGATGATCTTTCTACTAAACAAGTCCAAGACTACCGCCAGGTACCGCCATTCTTCATTTACTTTCAGGTACGTTATGTCACCCACCCAAATCTGGTTCGGTGCTGTTACTTCTTGCCCCCAGATTATATTGGGTATGCCTGTGTAGAAGCGTTGGGTACCGGGCTTGCTCCTATAGATCCTGCTTTTCTTGGCCCTCAACCCATTTTCTCGCATCAGACGCGCTACACGCTTCTCTGATACAACCACCCATTGCTTCTTTAACTCATTATGGATCTTCGGGCTACCGTAAACCTGCTCGCTCTTATCAAACTCACGCACAATTCGTTTAAGCAGTAATTGATCTTCAATTTCTCGCAGGCATTTGCCGCGCTCAAGCCAGGAGTAATAGGACCTTGGGCTGACACCATACACCCGGCACATTACCGCTAATGAATAGTTCGACCGATTCGCCTCTATGAATTCGTAGATTTCTTTTCTTGTTCTAAAGAGTACTGGATGGCTTTTTTTAAAAGGTCATGTTCCATCTGGAGCACCTTGTGCTCCTTCTCCAGCTTCCTAAGACGCTTCAATTCCGCCTTCAATTTGGGATCGACATTAATGTCTTTCTTCTTGGTCATGAGTTCACCGCGCCGTGTTTCCATACACCAACGATAAAGCATAACCGGGTGTATGGCGAGCGCTTCAGCTACATCCTTAGCTTGAATTCCTGGTATTTTGGTGAGGGCAACTGCCGTAGCCTTGAACTCATCGTCGTATCGGTTGTATTGCTTTCTTCGTGCCATCTGACACCTCCACTTAGGTAGTTGGAGGTGTGCGCATTATCGGGTGAGGTCTCAACTCAAAACACTATATTTGTTATACATGTAGTGAACGGTATGGAACAAAAGATCTTTCAGTTGCCATTGATACAATTAACTTAGTGAGAAACAGATTTCTGAACGCTACATAGCTATTTTTAGCAGTGTTGTATTTGTAATTTATTTGATCTTAACTCTAAGAGAAAGCTAGGAACACAACTTACCTATGAGATTTTAGAAGCGACGCTACCTTCAAATAGTCTGTAGATAGAACTGAGCACTTGTTCAACATCAAACGGAATCACACAATTTACTTCTCCACAGAACTTAAGGTCTTATAAAGAACTTAAGTTCTGTATTTGAAATGGACTATTTTTCCACTTCCTCCGCCACGATCTCTTCAATTTCTAAATTTTCAATAGTATCCATATTAAATCCAGAAAAATTATAGAGTTCATGCTTGTCAACCTTTTCGAATGACTTATCAATCGCTTTCCGGGTTTTATATCTCAATTCAGCAGCTTGGATTCGAGTTTGAGAAAGTAGTCGCTCTAAATAAAGGGATGCTGACGAAAAGAAAAATTTTGTCAGCAGGGGCAGCAGTTCCAAGGTCATCATCACGATTTTAATTACCCAGGAAAAATAGACATAGCTGGAACCGTTTACCGGATCGCGCTTCAGCTCCTGTAACAGACGAAATCGTGCTGAAAGACCATTAGGAATGGTTGCTTCAAAATCACGATGCTGCGCAGCAAGCAACCGAGGATCGAATTCAATCATGGCTCTGTTTTCAGTTTCCAATTGTTCCGAAAGCGCTTCATATTTCTGTGTCAATCGGGTCAGTTCATTTTCCAGATGATCCTTGGCAAACTGTTGTTTTTCAATTTTTTCCACGACGGATTGATAGTTGTTGGCATATTCCAGATATTTCAGACTTTTCCCTGCAGGTCGACCTTCCAAACCCAATTCCTCCACTTTCATTAAGCGTCCTAATTCGATTTTCTGATTCGCGAGGGAGTTTAGATCGACGTCAATCAAGGAGATCTGATCCTTTAATTGATTAATTTCCTCTTGAATGGTTTTAAGGGAATGTTCGTTTTTCTCCATATATGCTTTTTTTTCTTGTTTTTGATTTTCATAGTACTCAATCAAAGACACATTACGATGATCATTTTTCTGTTTTGCCAGCAGATCGATATCGGTGCCGAATACATAGAGTTCCGCACTGATGGCATACGCGGTGGCAAAGACAAAGGCTAAGCTCAGGCGAATCAACAGCAGGCCCAGATCCTTAAATTGAAAGCGATCGGCCAGTACACCATGCTGGTTCCAGATGCTTGAAATCATTCTGATTTCCATCATCACCACACTCAGTGAAATCACCCCGCTTAGCAACATGGCCGGCAACAGATCGAGAAAAATATGCAAGGTGGCACTCATCAAGGTAAAGATAAAAATAAATTGCAGAATAAAGATGATCAGATTATGAAATACAGCATCTTTTTCCCGTTTCGGACACTCTTTCATAAGATCGTAATCGGTTAAGGTAGTCGTACAAACCAGGGCAAAGCACCAAGCTTTAATAGTGTGATAGAACTTTGAAAAAATATTCATGATCGTCATTCCCTAAGTGGCAGGTTTTTTTAAGCATTCTGATAGTTCATAGGCCAACACTGTCAGGGATTTTCCAAAACCTCGCTGATTAATTCCGCTTCGTTGCTTTGAAAAAGCAACGCCTGAATCTGCAGCGGTATCCGTATTCAAAACACGCCGTAACCCCCAATGAGGACTGCACAGCATTTTTCTCAGTACTGGTTGGAAATCCAGAGTTCACAACGTCCTTTAGTTGATGACGGTGACAGTCACCATGACGGCTGCCACTGTCGCCAAACCAAACCCGATAGAAAAGGAAACCGTTATGAAATCCATTACCGATGCATTGATCATGACCCTATCCGGCTTCATTACTTTTTTGACGGTCGGAAAATTCTACGACTGGACAAAAGACTGGATCGCCGGCCTGGTAGCTGTTGACTACGGCGAATTCTGGATTCCCGTGGTGCTGTTTCTCTGGTTTTTAGTGCTGTTGGTATTTCTGTTTACCTGCTGCGCTTATGCCTTGAATAAGCTCGAAATCATCATGAGCGGAAAACTGATCAACCTGATTCGATTCGGCCGAGAGTAAGGAGTCAACCATGACTGAGGACAACGAAGCGCAATTCCTGCTGGATAATTTGCACGGCTCAGCCAAATTCGAAACGCTCAAGGTCTGTCAGGCGGCGGGCCTTACTGAAGCACGAGGCCTTTATTACGGACTGTTTTCTCCGGACGGTCCGGACATCCGCCTGGCCGCACCAAAGTCCACGCTGCTGTGCGGCAACGAAGGCGCAGGTAAAAAACGCGATACGGTTTATGAACAGGTGGCAACCTGTGAGTTTCCGGTGTACGTCAATGATCCCAGTGGTCGCATCGCTGCGGTAACGATTTGCAATCAGTCCAGTCTCGGTAAGTATGCTTATTGTTTTATGGACGAACCCGGCCGCTTAAATCGGGCGCCGTGGTTTTTGATTGCAGAATCCATCAATCCACTATCGGAACTGAAACCGGATACACCATTATTGGCGGCAAAAATCGACCGCATTGTGGAGTGTATGGTTGAGGCTGATTCACCCTCACTGGCTGCGTTCTCACAGGAGCTGATTAAACTGGCAGGCCAGTGGTTCGGCACCATTATCCATGGGCATATTCTGGTTCGCAATCAAGCCACTTCTTTACCGGAGATCTATTCGCAATTGATGCTGGCATCACGAAATGGTCCGGCGTGGGATCGTATTCTGGAAACTCATTTCAGCAACAGTCCGTTACCCAGCTTTCGCCGTCTGGCCAGCGAGATGCGTTTTTATCGTTCGCGCCAACCGGAAAAATACCTGCGTATTCTCCATGTGCTGTTGACGGTACTGGATTTTCTTGAACATCCGGAAACGGCACAAAAACTGGGAGGCAATGCCAGGCCCTTGAGTCAGATTCTTGCGACCAACTTCACCTTCTACAATTTATCGCAACACCGGGTGCTGCAACGACTGTTTTTCATCGCGCTGTTAATGGCGAAACAGGAAAACCAGGCTACACGGCCGATGGCTTTCATCATCGATCAACGGGCCCATCTCGGTAAATTGGAAATGGCAGACGGCAAGTACATCAAGAATCAAGCAGCCAGCAGCGCCATCATCGAATTATGGGATTCACTGGTACAGCTGAAAAACGGCCTGGGTGAAACTGGCATGCAGCTGAAGTTGTCCCGTTCTCAGATTCAACAATTCTATGATGTGGATGCTTATACCGCCGGTTTTGTGTCAAAAAGTCTGGGGGTCACCACCGTCAAATATAAGAGCTCTCGCGCCAAGATGCAGGATGATCAATTCAATGCCTCCATCGCGCTGGCGCTGATCGAGGGTAAAGATCCACTCGGTGATATCGTTCGTATCAATGCACAAAAAGATACTTACGATTTCCAACCGCGTGCCTTGCGTAAACCGGAAGAAATTGAACAGATGCCGTTAAATCGCCAGATTATCTTCACTAAGGGATTTCAATGCGCACCCATTTATGGAGCAAGGAAGAGTTATCTGAGCAAGGTCAAGCTGATCGGAAAATACCTGCCCGATCCCGGCCATCCGCCGTACAATCGAATTGAAGTGGTTATGGCAGACAACAAGCAACGCACACTGCCGGTGAGGATTACCACTGTGCCCGCGCCAATGCGTCAGTTTCCTCAATATGCCAGCGGTTATAAAGCTGAAGTGGTGCCGCCGCTAACACTACACAGGGTGGCAGAGAAAAGTCTGCGATCGTTGTTGCGAAAGTCCGGATTTCTTACCTAGCACACCCCCGCCAACAGCGGGTTGGCTCAAGCAGCCGCGCGGGGCCAAAAAATATAACCCAAAATATATATTTTACCTTTTTAAAACAATAGGTTATGAAAAAAATGTAAATTCAGCAAGCGCTAATATATAGATGCCAAACCAATAATCTCCTTAGTCATGGGTGACACGAAACACAACGTTCCCGAGGTGCTTCCAGGTCACTCCCCTTTACAGACTTAAGGAGAAACAACCATGGCACTCTATTTGAGCAAGAATGAATATATGTTCCGCGATTGGGTAATGCAAACAGATGCACCCACCTTTAATTACTTGGAAAAACATTTTGTAACGCAAAAACGGGTCATCAGAGATAAAACCGGGAAAGTTAAAAAGGTGATTTACTTCAGCAATATTTTAAAGGTACTTGAAAAAGAATATGGCGTAATGTGCCCGGGTCTGACTCGATCAAAATACATCTCTCATGAAGTGAAGGACATTATCAATACGGCATTTGACAACATCCTGCAGGACAAACACCTTGAGCAGGAACCGCCAGTTCCAATCAACTTCGAAACTTATGCCCATATTTTATTGAACGATATTGCCGGATCACATCTTTTTAAAACCAATGATCACGCGCTGAGATACAAATTCGCGCAACAGCGCAAACAATTGAAGAGAGATGAAGCAACCGGCAGTTTGTTGGCTAAACCGGTAAAGCACATCCATTTGGATGACAGTGAAGCCATGGTTGTTGCTCAAGCTGAATCGGAAGTGTCGGTGACCATGCAACCGGGACTTGAGGATGAAATCGCTGATTTAAGAAAGTTTCTCCAAACCAAGGAGCCCTGGCTGGTAAAAGTTTTGGACTTGTTACTTCAAAACCATTCCGCAACCGATATCGCGTCGATGTTGAATAAATCAAAATCCAAGATTTATCTGGATATCGACAAGATTAAAACATTCATTCGGGAATACCATGCCTGATCAATTTCCACTAAACAGGGTGTATGCAAACATGAATATCTCCGGATTGAAAATCAAGACACTTAATTCCAACAGAAGGATAGGACTATGAGCCTTGAGCCACTGCGGTTTCCCATTTTAAACTCAATGCTCTCAGACCAACCGGGGGAGCTTTTTCAGTCAAAAGCTCCTTACCTTCAGAAATATGTTCCAAAACAGCGTGAAGACCCGCCTTACCCAACGCTTTGTCAACAGGAAAACCATTCACTCTTTTCAGGCAGCGCGCCACCACCAGCCGACCAGCCAATAGTTGAATTGACCCGGACAAATCGGGACCATGAATGGAATATTAAAATATTTTTAAGCAAATACCCCTCCGATATTCATTTTTTGGTTCAGGTAAAAAATATGCTATTGTATTCGCTGACGCAGCATCAATCCGGCTGGTCCACACTCCAATTCAGTAGTGATGAGGATTTGCTGCCCATGCGTTTATCCATAGAAAACTGCAAGCCCAAACGTCTTATTATCTTTCGGTTTGATGACTGATTTCACTGATAGGATTTGCGAACCATTATGAGTATAGATCCTTTCGAACATACCAAAGCTCCCCATTTTCATTTTGATCAATGTGAGCCCATCGAACTTCAATTGTCACACCCTCCTCACAGGCAAAAACCCTGCTGGATCCATAGCAGAGCCATGGGCCTGCCAAAAGAGTTTATTGACAGGATGTTACTCAAGGAAATGTACACCTGCCATTTTTGCGGTTTCACCAGCCGCAAATATCAGGAAGTGGTAGTACGCAATGGCCAGGAATGGCATCTGGATAATGTGAAAGCGGCGTGTGTTTTCTGCGCTCAGGGTTTTACCATTGACTGGGTTGCCAATATGCGCTCCGGGGTTTTATTACACCTGCCCAAAATATCACAAAATGAACTCAATCATCTGCTGAAAGTGATTTATGTATTTCGCATATCTCAAGGTGATCACGCAAATAAAGCGAGAGATATCCTGGACCTCCTGATGAAGTCGCGAGAACAGGCCAAAAAGCTGCTGTCATCGGATGATCCTTATGAACTCGCAAAACGTCTGCGCATTCCCTTGTCTGAATATAGCAGCAAAAAGCTGAAGGAGACCTTGAGCGAGATCCGACTGCTGCCTCTTGACCGAAGAATCATTAAGGAAGCTGATCTTGAATTTAACCAGTTTCCTCAAATCCTGGCTTATTGGCGTTCTAAAGACGGTCCATTGCGCGGTGGGGTTAATCGCTTTAGCCATGAGCAATTGGATGTGTATATCGATCGTTTAAAAGATAAGAAGAAATAAATACCAAAATTTAAGCGATCGGCACATCAATTAAATGTTCCAGATCTCCTGCAACAGGCTCATCATTGAGCATATCCACCATACCATTGGCCCTAATCAAAAAGTGGCCCATGAAAACGGCGTTACTGTAAAGGATAGTGCACTCAATCAGGTAGTTGCCTTCTTCATCTTGTCCATTGAAGATAACTGGTCTAGCTGTGCCTTCGATTACACTTGCTGAAGTTGAGATGTCAGTTAGCTTGATATTCCTGTCTGCTTTGGATTCAAGCACATAGAACGGTCCTTCGTCTCCTCTCACAAAGAAGCAGAAAAATTTCAAGTACTCAATCACATTGCTTTCATTCAGACGAAGCGGTGCCTTGAGGTTGACTTCATGGATCGGTGGGGACGTACCATTTAAGCGAAACAGATTACCGGTGGTTTTATCGACCAGATAAAAAATACATAAACGCTGATTTTGCCATGTCTGATCTTTTACTCTCACCAGAACGATATTCTGATAAAAGGGCAATGATCGGTACACCATCTGGGTTGTTCTTGGATCAACAGCATATTTGCCGTCAATGGGATTGATCTGTTTAAGCAGCTTCTCGTCATCAATATTCAGCCACGGCGGTAACACAGGATCAATTGGCCGCTGAAATTGAATGCCGTGGTAAAGGGTCTGCAAAATATCCTCAGCAGGGCTTTCCGGTTTTGGCTTATTAACCGGCGGGTGCTGTTTTTTCTCTTCATTCTGGTTGCTAGCGATCTTCGTAGCGACTTCCGGATTTTCCGCGGTGGTTTTCTTCTGCGTCTCCACCGGTTTTGCATTACCATCGTCGCTCGCCGGTTGTGGTTTTTGGTATAGGCTTTGCGCTTGCTGCTGACGCAGCAATAGTAGGTTTTCAGCAGCAATCATCCTGTTTTCTCTGCTAAATAAACCGGCTGCTCCGGCTTGTTTAAGCACCGAAACAATCTCATCGAATCCGTTTTCAGCAGCAAGAAAAATGGCGGGCAGATTGTCTGCGCCATGGAGATCCAATTGAGCACCATAACTGATTAACAATTTGCACACTTCTGCTGCCCCGGATCGAGCGGCAATCTGCAAAGGTGTAAGGCATTCATCCAACGTTGCCATATCAATAGACAAAGAGTTAGTTCTCAGTATGATGCCTACTATATTCGGCAAATTGTACAAGGCAGCAAAATGCAGCGCTGTCCAACCATCCCGGCTGCTCTGATTGATATCCGCACCCGCTTCAATCAGATGAGCACTCAAATCATCAAAGCGACGACGAATGGCATAGTGTAAAGGCGTAAGACCATTTTCATCCGCTGCGTTGATATCAGCTCCATGTTTGAGAATCAGGTTGATAACAGCAATTGACTGACTTTCAATTGCACTGTGGAACGGTGTTTTACCAAAATCACAGCGTAAATGCATAGTCAAACTCTGATCAATTAAATACTCAATACATTCTATTGCGCCTCGTGCACAGGACAAATGCAGTAAGGATCGTCCCTCACGATCCGTTTCATTGATGCTGGCTCCGTAACTGAGCAACAAACTGAGCATGGCAACGTCGTTTTTGCTGATCGCCGCGCTGAGGGGACTCAACTCTTCATATTGAGGATATCGGTAAGGATAGGCGTTGGCCTTGAGTAAGGCTGCTGCGATGTTGCTGTTGCCGTTGTTGATGGCAACAATCAACGGCGTTTCGTTATTCTTATTCAGCGCGTTAATATCGACGTTGCACTCCAATAAAATATCCATTAACTGCCTATTACCGCTTTTAGCCAGAACATGCAGCAGCTGATTTCCATCCTGGTTCCGCTCAGCAAGCGATACGTGCCGATCCGCACACAATAATTGAAAGATATCCACCAGACTCTTTTCTACCGCGAGCCAAAGCGGTAACTCATCAACGTTTTTCGAATAGTGATTCCGATTGATTTTTGGAAACTCCAACAGAGTCTTGACCGTTTCATGGTTCTGCGTATCCACAGCGATCCATAAAGCCTGGTGGGAATCTTTGTCCTGCGATTCGAAATCCAGTAGACGACTTGTCGCCATGGTACGAATACTGGCGATACTGTTTTGTTTAACCGCAAGCAAAAATGGAGTCAGTTGTTCTTTACTCACGGCGTTGACATCGATGCCTTCCTGTTTCAGCAGAGTAGCCACGATATCCGGTTGATTCTGACGACACGCAATATGTAATGGAGCATCACCGTAACCGTTAGGAATATTGACATCGATTCCCGATTGCAGCAGAAACTCCACACATTCAGGATAGTTGCTTTCGCTACCGATGCCTTCCAATGCAAAGCCCTGACAGCATAAATGTAGTAAATTCCAACTCTGCTTTGACAGATAAGCAAGGTTTCCATTCAACGACAGCAGAAATTTTACCACCGCGGTATTGCCACGCAGCGCTGCCAGGCTCAATGCATACCAGTTATCGACCTCTCCCTTAAAAGACTCCGTTAACGCTTGCTCAGTAATGGGATAGCAGGCCATCAGCCGCTTTATAACATTGAGGTTCCCACCCTCAGCGGCAAACAGCAGTGCCGTACATTGATGTTTGGATCGGGTAAAAGGATCGGCACCTCGTCCGAGCAGATAATTCACCGCTGCATATTGCCCGTGATAAGCCGCCGTCATAAGCGGTGTAAACAGCTCATGACATTTGGCATTGGCTGATAAACCGAATTCCAGCAGGATTTCCAGAATTCGGGGATTACCGCCACGGGCTGCAAAACTGAGGATACCGGTGCCCTGTCCGTTGACATAATCGATATTCGCACCATGCCTCAACAGTAAATCCACCACGGCGAAGCGAGCGCACTTAACCGCCACAACCAACGCAGGAACACCGTTAGAGGTCTCACAATTCACATCGATTCCTTGATTCAGGAAAAACTCGATGGCCTCATATTGTCCATTGGCGATAGCCACATGGTAACAGTTGTAATCATCATCGTTGAATTCTTCGAATTGATCTGCACCACGATACAAAAATTGAATACTGGCCAAACTACCATTGGCCGCAGCGCTTATCAGCGCGGTATTATTCCTGCTGTCACGCACATCATGAACTGCATTATCCAGGTCGAGCAGTAATTCCAAAATGGCTACACGGTTGTGGGCTGCCGCCAGGTGAAAAGCGGTTATTCCGTTGTCGTTATGGGCGTATAGTATGGTGGGTAAGGCGCTGACAACAGACTTCACCTCCTGGCTGCGGTTGGCGATGATGGCGTCAAAAAGCTGCGCGATCTGCTGTTTGAGCCTGGCACTGCCTGTTTTGGCGAAATCCAGGACATTGTCAGCGTTGACTTCGGTTCTAGCATCGGCGACGCTAATCGGGTTCCGGGTATTCCTGATCTCAGCATCGGTCAAAGTCGATGCAGCATCGAAATCGATCCTGCTGTCCAAACCTATGGACGGCTCCAGCGTAACACTCGTATCCTGAACGGCACTCTTAAAGGCATGATTAAAGCCATAACTACGCAGCATGGTGGCAGGAGAGGGTAGGGTTACCTTACCGATGCTCCACTGCAAATCCGGCAAATTCGACGCGAATCTGCGCGCTTTGTCTTCATCTCCCAGTACCAATGACTCAATCACATGGGAACGGCCAAGTAATGTGGAAAAGGATGAGAGCGGTAACTCCAATAACGGCCGCACTTTGGTAAAACGCAACAAATCCTGGCGGTTCTTGGCATCGCTGGAACTGATTTTATTGGCTGCTTTGTGCATCTCTTCAGCCAGTAACTCAGCTGCCGTCATGGGATCGGCATAACCCAGAGCCACCCAGCCGATTCGATTCAAGTAATCCTTTTCAATCAGATTGACTTCTTTGGCGATGCGATTTCTGGCTTTATTAAAATATTGCAACGCCAGTTGCGCCACCTGACGCGTGCGGGAACCCAATTCATAGGGGCAATGTTTGATTCCCCATTGATTCAAAGCCAACATCAAATGCCAGCGGACTTCCTTATCCATTCGGTAATAGCCGCACCCCAATTCACAAGTTAACAGGCCAAACAGTACATCGGCATCCAAAGCGGTATTGAATTTATCCGGCAGTTGCAAAAAATTAACTCTGACCAGAGCAACGATGTCAGCATTGAATAATTCAAAAGGCGCCAGGTGAGCCGACAATAACAACGCAGCTTCACCATACTCACGGGAATATCGACGAATCAAATCGGTGGCTTGCGATTGCTGCAGAGGTGAACCGTCCCAAACTTCAAGGCTATCAGGATTATCAGATACGGCTTCAGCGGTGGTTACGGTGTTGTCGGTATTCATCATTACGACCTTAGGTAGTCAACGGCTTGCAGCAGATCATTGGCGGAAAGCTCAAACATAGGCATTATAGGATGGGAATCAAAAACCGCTGTAAATTCCGTAAGCCAACGATTTGCCGGCATGGGATTGATCCACAGCGTTCTGCGATTGGATTTCGTAGCTAGCTTTTCCAAAAAAAGGTCTAACCGTTTTATTCGCGTTGAATCGAATTCCCGGGAAGCGGCTCCACAATCGGAAAACACCACGATATAGGAGTGCTGGTTTGCTTGCAGGATTGAGTCACTGCTTTTAGACATAAGCAATCTGGGATCCAGGTATAAATCCGTTCCAGGGATCTTATTAAAAAAGTATATCTGCACTGACTTTAGGCGGCTGAGTTTGGATAATGCCGTTTTGGCCAGAATTTCACTGACCTTTTTCCAGGGAGTCATATTGTTATTAACATCGATTAACAATAATAATTCTGCCGTATTGAATGCCCTGTCAAGCATCACCGGATTCACCAAAAAACCGGTTTCGCAAAGATGCGCAACGGTTTTGTTAATATCCACCAGGTCCCTTTCCGCTATTTTAGTGGGTTTGTAAAGTCGACGCCATAACGCCAAAAGCCAAAGTTCCCCCAATTCCGGTTCCACAACCCAATGAAAAGGTCGGCTTGAATCAAGAGTAATTTCCCCAAGCACTGGCATCACGATATCTGAACTTGTACTATCGGAATCTCCCCCCATGGAAGCGTCTTCTACCGTGTCAACACCCACTGTCTGCTCGCCACCGGAAACCTGCGACTGCCGACTTGGAGTATCACCTTTAGCATCGTCATTCACGCCTGAACCAAGCGGTGGTTCAGCAGCAGTCTCCTCGGTCTGGCTGTGTCGGGGAAAAACCACTGCCGGTTCCTCGAATTCCAAGGCGTCGGTTTCAGCCTCCAAGGTGTCGATGGACAGCTCGAACCATTGATAAATGTTCTGATTATCTGCAAGCGGAATTTCCTGGCAAATCACGTTTTGAATCAAATCTTTTTCCTGCTGGCTGCGCGCCCACAATGTCTGACACAACCACACCAGCGCAGAGCGGATTTGTAACGAGATACCGTTAAAGTCGTCGTTATTGCTGTTACGGCGAGCTGCATCCAGTTTTTCACGCAACGTGATAAAGCGGCTACTGTAAATCCGCAGCGACTGCAAACCTTCCAAATAGTCTCGGATACCCAAGGGCAGCCCCCTGGCTTTCAATTGCAGAAATAATCCGTATAACAGTAAATGATTCATTTCGTCGCCAACATAGTTTGTGACATTTCAGTTATTTGGTGCAGCTATTTTGGCAACAGACTGGGTTGCAGCAATTTCAAATCTTCACCCAGCTTGAACAGCAGTCGCCAGTAGGGAGGGTTGCTATTGGTCAAGTCCTCCGCTTTGATATTTCTTAGATGCAGCACATGGACCCAATCAATAAGCTCTGCCGTCGCCGGTACTTTTGCCACATTGGAGTTGATGGCCTCCTTCCTGATTTCCAGAAAACTTTTTACCGCAGCCTCGATCAGCTCCTTGGAAATGGTTTCCAGAGTGATCACTTCTTTTTCTGTGGCCAGTTTGGCAAGGTTGGCGTTGACAATATCCACCAGCATTGACTCTTTGTTGGGGAAATTGAGTTCCAGGTAAAAACAACGGCGCAAAAAAGGTTTGGACAGAGGCTTGGAACGGTTACTGGTAAAAATCACAATGGGCTTGAAGCCTTGCTCAGGCCCCTCTATCCAATGCCCCAGCTGAGTTTGATCCATTGCTTCCTGATGTGAGTTCTCTGGTATTTCAGTAATCTGAAATTTGAAATTTTCGATGACATAAAGCAGGTCATCGGCAAAATCGATGTCTGCCTTATCGATTTCATCGATCAACACCACACTGGGTTCGCCTTGCTGAATAGCCTTTCCAAGAAACTCCAGTTCCACATAATTGTAGGCTTGTGCCGCTTTATTGATTTGAGCCTCATGCTTTGATTGACTGTCCTGGAGTCTTCCCAACGCATTGTAGCGATAGAGTAAATCGTTGGCTCTGGAGGTGCTTTTAACAGGCACTATTTTCGGCCCGTCCTTGATTCCCAAATCCTCGGCAATGGCATGCGCCAACTGTGTTTTGCCGCAACCGGGCTCACCCTCCACCACTAACGGTTTACCCAGTTTAATGGCGAAATCCACTATCTCCCTGTCCATCGGATCGATGAGATAGGATTGACAACGATCGCCGGTGAAATCGGGATATTGGTTGGTTTTACGCATAAGTTTGATCCATTTCGTTAATCCAGAATGATGCTTTCGTTACTGCCCTGATTGATCAGTTGCTATTTCTATGAATTTATCGAATTTCGGTTCTTTGGCTTTGTGGTCGGTGCAACATTGTTCATCTATTTTGTTGACTTTCCACGATGCCAGTACATAAAAAGATGACTTCAATTGCCGCTTTGCGCCGTTTTCCAATTGTTTTTCCAGACTGGTATAAAGCGGCCGCCAGATCTTGTTGAGAAACTCTGTGTGGCTTACAACATTTTGAACATTGTCCAATACCAACATCAGCGGTCGGTTGACGGCGATGATTTCTGTCGACAGTCGGTTGAGCTGCTTAACGTAGTCTGATTGTTCGTTGACGGTAATTTTCAGTTCCCGATACAGCAGATCCCAAATGCAATCGATTTTGCTCTCAGAAGCCATATTCAGGTAAAACGGCTTTTCCACTCCCCAAATGTCAGACTCTTTTAAAAACTTCATCGTTTGTGTTACCTGTTTCTGTACTTTGCCGTGAACCAAAATACAAAAACCCGGCAGGGGTTTGATCTTATTTTGCTTGGCAAAGGATGCGAGAATATCTTTGCCTAAGGAGGTGATGGATTCGTCTTTCGCCGACTCAGTAAAAACAGCATGAATGGTCATTTTTGGTTTGCCGCCACTCTGCTGGGAATGTCCCATCAAAGTTGGAGTTTCCACTCTGGCGACAATGGAATTTTCGATATTTTGTTTGAGGTCATCCCGTGAATTAACGGCTCGATGATGGCCCCATTCACGGTGGGCGGTGCTGAAGATAAGATGTTCCAAATTGGCAAGTTCACTTTCATCTTCCATGGCAAACCTCTCGATAGAGGTCACGTCGTTTGGAGCGGTTGAAAGTCTTTTTTTCAGATATTTTATCCGTTCAATTTCAACGCTCTGGTCCAGATCGCTATCAGGTTCCGGTTCAAAGATAAAAATGGGAATTGCATACTGCTCTGTGACTTCACAGGAAAATTTCAATTCATAGTGGCGCTTGGAATTTTGCGGCTTTTCCTTGGTGGGTTTTATAAACTTCAACCGTTCTCCATAGCTTTTACCAATGATGACACAATAGATATCATAGTTTCCCTGCTGGATGGTATATTTGATTTCCTGATATATTTTTTCGTTGATTTGGTAGAGATCTTCTGCGGAAGCGGTGGTCGCTCTTTCCGCAATGTCTTCATTGGAAACTTCCAATTCAACAGCTTCAGCTGCATCCGCTTTGGCAACGGATTCGTAGTCAATCGTAAAAAAACAGTGACTCAGTTTCCTTACAAGATGTTCCTTGATATCCTGTTCCAGGAATTTAACATCATCATGCACGCCCAATACCAGCACGTTCTGTGGCCGATCGGCTTGTTTGGGTTTATGGATTTTCCCGGGAAAAAAAGCGCGAAAAACATCATCGTCCTGTTGATCACCTTGAAAAAATCTATCCGTGATGTCTATCAAGGAATGTATCACTGCTTCTAAATTGGAACTCCAGTCATTTTTAATCAGACTCACTGTAGCGGCGAGATTCATGATTGAAACAAAAATCTTCCATTTCAGCCCCTGGTAATTTTCCACATCCTTATCTGACAAATGACCACGCATACTGTTAAACTGCTTCCAATACTTGTCATAGGTGGATCTGTTCAAACCCACTTTCCTTAAAGCTTTTTCCCTTTTATCTGCTTCTGTACCGGTAGTGGCTTGATCATATTTGAACTGCATCCGACATACGTATACAAGCATTGCCGCAGTAACGACGAGTATCTTATCGATAGAAAACTCTTTACCCCTGAGCTTTCTGCTTTTTGTAACGATTGAGTCGTATTGAGCTTTCACCTGGCCTTTTTTCCTCGATACAGTGTTCAATGGGAAATAACAAACAGCTTTGGTCAAGGGGCAAGGAAAACGGACTCTTTCCTGTTCCCAAGATGCACTCGGTATCGACTATTTTTTGCAGTTGCATTAACAATCAGAAAGCAAGCGACATGGATACCTACTCACCGTAAAAAACTACCATATTTTATACAAGCGATTAAGTATCCAAGCATACTAATCATGGGTCTTCCCGTCTCCCCACAATGTCAATGCACCAACCTTGGATTCTGGTGTGATAAAGCAATATTAGTGTCAATTAACCTTACATCCAGGCGCAAAATTTCGATCTTGCCCAAAACAGTGGTACTGGCCTTCGCCAAGCGCTTACTGCGAATGGTGGCGTTGACCATGGCTGCCTGCATATGCCGTTTCATGTCCCGGATATCGGTGCAGACACTGGCAATGATCGCAGTTACCTCATCTGGCAGATCAGCCGCAAAATGTTCCACCACATCGATCTCCTCCAACAAATCCTGATAAATGGAATACACCATTTGTTTACGTTGCTTGGCATTGGGTTTCACAATATTGAAACATTGAAAACGCGAAAGGATGGCATCAGGAATGTCCTCCAGACCGTTACTGGTGGCAATCCAGTTAATGAACTGACAATTGATATTGACGTTCAGGAATTCATCCACAAAGTTCCTGGCTGAGTTGGGTTCCAACAGTGTGTAAAGCGTATTCGTCACCGGATACTGCTCGCCGCCGGCAATTTTATCCATTTCCTCCAGCACGATGATCCCGTTGGCGCAGCGGTTTTCCATTTGGGTATCGGCGATCAACCCAGGCTGGCCCGATCGCCATACCCGACTGGAACCGGATAACACAAAGGCGGCACTGGTGGTGGCAACGTCGATGGTTCTGGAAGGCAGCGTCAATACCTTGGCCAATTCCTGGATATACCTTGATTTGCCCGTGCCTGGCGGTCCATTCAACAGCATACGTGGCAATTTGATTTCACCTTTTTTGAGCGTGGTTGAAAACAACAGCGCCTCCCGGATCACCGCGGTAACGGCGGCAAAGATGGGAAATATTTCATCGAGTCTGTCGAACTCAGCCATATCGCCGCTATATCTTTTCAGCGGCAGATAACCCTGGGTTTTTTCCAACGCGCTGGTGTAGGTTTCAAAATAGCGGGTTTGGTCACCCTGGGTTTTTTCTTTTTCCCTGAGCAATTGGTCAAAGTTGAATACCTCAACCTGGGTCTCCTGCTCTGAGTTTGGTGGTTGTCGGTTGCGTCGGCGTTCGGTTCGTTCCGCTCGCTCCCTGATTTCTCGTGCCGGCGTCACAAATTTTTCCTGATATTGGCCATACTGCGTGTGCTGCTGACGCAACGGAAAAAATCGTTTTGGCTTTGGCAGCGTTTCAAATGCCGCCAACGGTTCATCGTCGTTCATGGTAATCATGCCGTTGGGTTCAACGGTAAAATTCACCTTAAACAACGATGCCTCATACAAAACACTGGTGTTGAATTGCCATCCGTTACGCAGATTTTCCTGTGAAATGCCCAGAGTCAGGGATTTCACTGCCTGCTGCGCTTCGTCATTGTCGGCAATCAAGGGGCTGTCGTTACTGGAAACAATATGGAATGATCCCTCCTCGCCCTGAACAAAAGCACAAAAGAAACGCAGATAATCTTCAGCGCTGTGATCGTTCAGCGCAAATCGGGTGGCCTGATTCAGATAGTGGATCGGCGGGCTGGTGCCGTCCAGATAGACCATCGGCGTACCGTCTTCCTGCATGACAAAGTAGGCAGGAAATTCGTTGTCCTGCTCCAGACCGGTTACCCGCAGCAGAATCAACTCTGGATAGAACGATAATGTAGTCCAGGATACCGAGACGGAATCAGCAGCCAATTCCATTTCTGCAAATCGATCTGCCAACATGGATTCTACCTGTTTAAACAGACCCATATCATCATTCACCCAGCACTCTTCAGTAGTTAATAAGTCGATTGCGTGTTGCATACCATCCATCCTCTTTTAGTTCATTTGCTATTTATATGGACGGTTCACACACACATTTTCCAATGCTGAATCGAATAATCAAAAATTTCAGATCAATTGGAAAAACACTATTTTCACTGTCCTTTACCTAACAACCAAGCAAACAACATCAATGCTCAACAACAGAAAAGGTAGTGAAGATGGACGACAATAATAATGACCCTACGAATGGCGTCGACGACTTCGAAGCAATGACACTGGATAACAGTTATGAGGATGAACAGTTCCACCAGGCCAACGAGGAGGCACAACAATATTTGGAAAGCATTGAGGCAACGCAGGCAAGGGTAGAGGCATTCAGCGGCTTTGTGGACGGCCTGGATGCCATGTCTGAAACCTATGAATCGGTTCAAGCCGATCCCTACGATTACGGTTTCGATCACCAGGATCACCACTATGACCACGCCGTTGACGGCATGTTTATGGGTGTTGCCGCAGGTATTCATATGTCACAGCAAATTGGCAGGGCCTGCCATGATTACTTTAGTTCACACTCTGAAGATTCAAGCTCCCTTGAAGAAACCGATTTGGATAACACCCAAACTGAGAGTTTCGAATTTGAAGAGGACCACCAGGACGACTTTGCTGACCAGGATGATTTTATCACTGAACAGGAAGAGCTTTGGGACGACTCTTTCGAAAGCGACATCGCTGACGATGACGAATTTTAATGAATTCCCAAATTAACGGAGACGCTTATTATGGTATTACAACGAAAAATCAAACCCTCCCAACCCACTCGACGCGATCATATGCTGCTGCAACTGAACAGGGGGGTGCAGCAGTTACTCGACAGTTTTGAACCACCCAAAGACGGTAGTAAACGGATTTCCCGCTTAGTGGCCGGCAACCGCTTGCTGGCAGTACAACAATTTCCCCTGCCGGACCGATTCCTGCCTAAAGACAATGTTAATCTGGTTGTGGATCTGGATCCGGTGCCGGGAGCGCCGCCAAAAGGTTTTTTCATCATCGAAAAGGATAATCGCAGTACCATCGATGCCATTTCCGCAGCGTTGGGCGGACACTTGTTCAATGCTGAAACCGCGCCTTACGACACGCCCAAATTCAAAGGCGGCATCTGGATCTGTCATCACTATGCCGGCCATACCTGGAAGTTCAACGCCAACAACCCGGCGGCCGGTGACAACATCGCTAAATTCCTCGAAACCTTTTATGCGCGAATCATGTAATAACCGGGAGGATGATCGCGATTAAAAAAATATTCAAACCACATGGAATCGAGTGCAAAACAACGACCTTATGTTATTAACACGGCAATTAAAATTGTCGGGTTAATAGTACCAAACAATGAAAACCCAGAGGTGATTTATGGCTAATCGTAAAAAAGCAACCATTGAAGGTGAAGTATTTGAAGTGGATGACAGCGTCAAAGTAGGAGAACTGATTCCCGCTGAAGTGTCATCGGTTATCGATCAAAAAACCGGTAAGGAATATCAACGCAGCGAGATCGCTCAAATGCCCGCGGCAGGCACCGATATGCGTCTCAATTTCGTGAAACTGGAGAAAGGGTGAAAACGGGAGCGGCATATGAAAACGATTTTAAAAATCCTCGAAAACACCTACCAGTCCGTAGTGAGTTATCACAATTCACACTCGGCGGAGCGGGTCAGTTTTCTGACCGGCTCCCTGGTTAAAGGCAAAGATCGACAAATGATTCTGGTCAGTGGAGAACCCATCTTCCTGGCGGAAGATTGCTACGAAACTACTACGCGGAGTTATCTCCGCCTGTATCCCGACGTGGCAGCGCCGCTGATGCAACATTTTGTGGAAGGCTTTGATCCGGTGTTGATCAACATTCATCATCACCCGTTTTCTGAAAGCGGCACCGGTTTCTCTGCGGTGGATGATGAAGACGATATTCGCATGGACAAAGTCTTACGCTCCATCCGCGATGAAATGGGGCTGCCGTTTATCAATGTGTCCATGGTTTTGGATCAAAACAGTTTTGATGCGCGCATCACTGATACCAGTTCTACTCAGGTTTTCACATCCATCGATCAGGTTCAATGTATCGGCAGCGACCGCTTTCATATTCGCTACCCCAACAGTGTTCAACCCCAGCAATTGTTAACGGATGAGATAAGCTGCAGGCAGAACTTCATCGATCCACCAATTCAACATTGGCTGAAGCATGCGCATATCGGTATTTGTGGAGCCGGCGGCACCGGCAGTATCACTGCCGAGGCACTGCTACGCTATAACTGCGGTCACATTACCATTGTGGATGACGACGTGGTTGAAACCTCCAACCTGAATCGATTACAAGGTGTCGGCTATCAGGATGTGGGGCAACACAAAGTCAAAGCCTTGCGTCGCCATTTAAAACGGTTATCACCGAAAACCCACTTAACCACTGTTCATTCAGCGATTCATGAGCAAAAAGCATTTGATGCGTTAATGCAGTGTGATGTGGTGTTCAGTACCGTGGATAACGCCTATGCCCGAGCGGCCCTGAACCAACTCTCGGTACAGGGCATGATTCCTTTATTCGATGTGGGTGTGGAAGTAGCCCTGGAACCCACCAATTTTCTGTATCGGGTGTTCAATGTTTTACCAGGGGCATCGGCCTGCATGATGTGCAGTCAGTTCGAGATGGTGGACATGAACCAGGTCAATCGGGCGTCTTTGAGTGCCGAGCTGGAAGCGGAATATCGCGCCCGAGGTTATATCACCGGAGTGGAGCAAGCAAAAGCAGCTTCGGTGTACGGCTTGAACCTGATGGCGGTGGGCGCAATGATGACAGATTTTCTGAATTATCTTTGCGGCTTTCGTGACATGACCGTGCTGCGATATTCCAACTTTCAGGAGCGTCGATTGGAGACCACCGAACAACAGGATTATCCTGCCAACAAACCGGCAGCAGATTGCCCGGTTTGTTCCAGCTATCTGGGACGCGGTTATGATCTGCCCACACCCTATTTAAACAAGACTGAGCATCAGCAAAAAAGCGTCCAGCAACTGTTTTTGGAAAACAGCAATATCTTCTCTTGAGGAGTGTGTTTATGACCGTTGATCGTGAAGAGTTTCTCGAGGAGTGGGCCACTACCGGTGAGTTTCGAGACTTCGATGTTTTTGAATTTACCGTAAGTCACGCCCGCCCGCTTTTATTCAGCGAAATCAACCTCAGCTGGCAAGGCGAGGGCGCACTTTATCCTGTCAATCTGTACAAGGATGGTGAACCCTTGTTAATGGATCAGCCCAGTACCGGCAGTTACAGGCTGGCAGTGGACAGCCCTGAGAGTTTTCAATTACAGGCTGAATTCGGTGACATCATCAAGGAGTGTCTGGTGACACCACGGGTGGAGCAACCGGTTATTCAAGGCTTTAACGTCAAACCAGAGGTCTTTGTCAACGAAGACATCGCCGTAAAATATAAGGTAAAACATGCCGAACGAGTGGAGATTTGCTGTCGCGGAATGGATTCGGATTATGAAAATACTATTATTCAGGACGGCACGGCAAAAAACACGCTGTATTTTAAGGTGCCTGGCCCGGGAGCGTATTCTATAAACCTGGTGGTTCTGGGTGAACACGCGATTATCAGTGAACAGGCAATCACAACGGCAACCATCTCTTTCGTGGCGAAGTACCATATGCCGGTTATCCAACAGTTTGTTGCTGACAAATCAAAAGCAGTGCTGGGAAAACCCATCTCCATTCGCTGGCAAACAGCCCATGCAACACAAATCTGGTTTGAAGATTCGAACGGCGAGCGAATTCCCGTGCCCGCAGCGGGAACGCTCTCAGTCAATTCAGCGGCAACCATCGGTCCAAGCCGACACCGCTTAGTGGCTGAAAATATTATCGGTGAACAGACCGTTGCAACAGTTGCGGTCAAATGGATCCAGCCGCCACCCCGACTCAACCTCGCGGTTTCCGCAACGACTATCGGCAAGGGTGAGGTCATTCAACTTAGTTGGCGTGCTGAAAATGTGCGGGAGTATTGGTTGGAGTGTCACAATCAGCGTCATCAATTAAAACTCATGGTCAAGGAAAACTCCGGTAGTTTGGAACATCGTCCGCTGTTTGACTGTGATTATTATTTGATAGCTGTCAATTTCGCCGGGGAAGTCATCAGACGTAAATTAACAGTAACAGTACAAGAATTACCACGAGGAATAGAATTCGATCGAGAACTAGAATCTTTATCAAAGGATATAACGGACAGGTATTCAAGATTATCGGAAAAACAGACTTTTACATAAGATATTACAAGAGGATATCAAAAGCACAGATTTCCACTATCAACTAAATCATCAATAAATTCGTAAATCAGAAAATCGAGCTAGAGACGGTGGGTGAGAGCGGTCAGGAAGGATGTCATGCTGGAAAAAACCTGAAATGTATGGACTATGATATCATCGTGCAATCCATTATCGAAAAGCTAAAGAAAGAAGAATCCGCTAAAGATAACTTGGCACGTGAATTGAAAAATGACGAGTAACACGACAGCTTTTCCAAAAAAACTGGAATCCAAAAAAGGCAATATTTGAATTCGATCCACGTCTGCTCGCCGCGTAACATCCCTGCTTTAATTTGGACTCCATGTAGTATCTAAATATTGAAGAGGTCAAGGTCGAGGCAAGGGAAACATAAACAATGAATTAATGTCATTCAAAGCTTCGAGATGATTTTTGACAATACGATGTTTCCTGAAGTCCTAGATGGTGAATGAGTATTGTATTTGTTGATACAAAATTATAGGATAAAATTGAATGAATAGTTACATGGTATGTTCTGAAAAATCAGATGAGCACACATCGTTTTTCAAACCAAAAGTCGAAAGGATGGTATCGGTATGGATACTACCTGTTCAATTCATTTGCTAGTAACGGAACTTGAGGCGGCATCTGGATATAATTACACTTATCTTGTATGTCGAGGTGTTGATGGTGAAGATAAAGTAATTTTGCTTGGCTTGAGTTTAAAACGAAGAAGCAGTGAAACACGCGCCCTGCGCGGGGTAATGGCCCCTCCATTGGAGGCCGCTTGTATAACAAGTGTGGTTGATTTCGTTGCCGAATACTGTTTGTATAGGGGTGGGATTAAAGAATATCTGCGCAGAGTTGCTGCTGCCGTCAAAGCGCTTCAATTTATTAATTCTCAGAACTTGAGCCATCGTTCTTACTCTCGATTTTCTGATTCGCCCAATTCCATAGCAACGACGCTGGTAGTAGCTATGGGGTTGGAATATCCGGAAGCAGCAACGCACTTCTGGAGTCCCGGCTATGAAAGAGTAATTCTGCCAAGAAATTGGCAATCCTTTAATTTCTATGATTTAGAGATATGCGTACCCTCTTTCGCTTATCAGGTGGGTGTTCCGGAAAATACAGAAGAGTACCGAGTAGTTGATTCATCTTTTGATAAATTGAACCAGGAACTCAAAGATTTTCAATTTGATGGTTTAGCAACGAATACGCTCAAGTTGGTAACGGGGCTAGAGATTGATCTTCTGTAGTTTTGTAGTCAAAACTGACCTGCCTATGCCCACAATTTTCACGCTGCATTCAGGCAATGCCTTGGATGCCTCTGTCGCTATTTATTATGAAGTGCCTTCAGCCGAGCTTCTGGGAGCGGAACCGGTTGACAATGAGGAAATGGAGAACGTTGAGATTCTAACGCTTTCGGCGGCCCAACTGCTGGGTGAAAGTTGACAGGTTGCTTTGGGACGGGTACTGGAAGCTGTGTCTGTTATTTTGCATGAATTACTTGATGCGATGCTTTGAGTGAAGTGGCTTGCCTGTAGCGGGGATTACCTGAGCTACAAAAAAATTCATGGGGTTTGGTCGAACAATTAGTAATTTTGAGAGGCGTCTTTTGATCGGAGATTTGCTAGTAAGGCAAAACGGCAGTTTGTTCATCTATGAACTATAGCTTGGCTGTCTTAGTAATATCCCACCGTGTCGAAGTAGTTTACTTTCAGTTATCGTTGATTTGACAGAAGTCGCAATTGAGGTGACGGGAAGGGCTCAACAAGGAAGCGAAATCAAACAAAGCATCCTTGATATTAGCAGATGGTGGCCATAATAGTTATTCAGCTTAGTTTTAGTGACTATTTTTTACACCAGAATAGTTCTCTTATCTTCCCAGCTGATGTACGTAATGCAGCGAAAATATGCTGAAGAAATCCTCTCGGTCTCTGAGATACGGCGTTTTGATTAGCAATATATTTATCCAATGCCTGCTTATCGCTTGCTTGTACCCGTTTAATTACTGCTTCACAGAACGGCTTCTGGCAAACCTATGAGCGAAGTCGTTAACCACTCCAATGGACAGAAGTTGTTCGAAGACTTCGACGGAACCACTACTTCTCAAACAAACCAAACAATATAGCTCCCACAGTGTTGAGCGGATAAATAGTGTATGTATGCACGAAATGGCACATATTGTATTGGGACATCGAGTGCACGATGTGACGATTTCAGAAGCAGGTCATTTGGTTCCCGGGAATTTCAGCAAAGATCAGGAAGATTAAGCAGATTGGCTCGCTGGCGCGCTTTTGCTTCCTCGACCTGCACTATTAGATGTTAGACGCAGAGCATTGTCGGACGATCAGATAAAAGAAGAATACTTGGTAGGTTTTGAGATGATTAGGTGGCGATTTCGTGTGACTGGAGTTGACTACCAATTATCAAATAGACGGTACTAGTCTAAACTAAAATAAGACCAACCAGACCATCAGATTGCGTATATCGAAAACCGTTATTTATTAACTATTTGATATTTCGGATTACTTTATATAAGTGTGATTATTTTTTGTAATAGATGTAGTGCATACTTTGTTTATGCAGCATGAAAGTATGATACTTTTGTTGAGATGCATAAATTGGCAATTAATAAATTCAAAGAGTTACGATTACCAAAGTATGATACTTTTTTGTAAATCTACACCCGGGATTCAGATACTCCTGATGCACTGTGCCCGCGCCCGGGTCGCTTAGCAAAGCATTGTACAGACTGTTCAGCTGATCCAGGTCGCCGTCCTGCTCCAGGACCTGCTCAATCGCCTGGTAATACCAGGCTTTAATATCGGCAACGGGGTTGTTGCTGTGCTCCAATGTTAAGCTGGAGAGCACAGCCGGAATGCGCACACGGGATTGCTCTGCCGATTGCAAAGTCAGGCCTGCGGCCCGTGTGCCGTAACGATGGTAGTACACCCAAACCTCGCCGTTCTTGTCCTTATAGAGCTGATCCTTGTTTGCCGCCATCTTGTTGAGCGCATATTCCATTAATACCTTGCCCCGGTAAGGGGAATATTGGTGATGGTTATGAGGCAGTCTTTTTGCCAGGTAAAAGACCCCAAGTTCGTACAAAGCCGGTGCGTATCCCGCTTTTGCCGCATGGGTCAGCCATTGAAAACCAACCTCTTGGCCAACTGGATCCGCCGCCGTACGGTTCATTGCCAGGGCAGCGCGCAGTTGGGCTGGGGGGTAGCCCTGTTCCGCAGATTGTCGCAGTAGCGTCTGGAACCGCTTTGCATTGTCCACGTTGTAGTACACCGGTTCGGTCAGTGTTAACGCGAGATGATACATGGCTTCGGCATCACCATTGACTGCCTCGGCTTCCAACTCCTTGCGCGTACCACCGTATTCCGCCGCATGCTGCAAAGCCTGTCCCAGGCTTTGCGATAACCCGGCAATATCGTTTAAACGTTTGCCTTGTGCCCTGGCCGTGTCCGACGCACGTTGCAAATACTGACTGGCTTTTTGTATGTCTACTTCCACGCCGTCATTGCCATTGGTATAAAGATAGGCGAGCGTATAAAAACCGTTGAAGTCGCCCAAGGTTCCAGCACGTTCCAGATAATAAAGATACTCTTCCTGTAACCCTGGATCTTCCTGCATGCCTTTTCTGAAGTGTTGATGAAGCATTTGACTTGCTTCCCGGTTTCCATTCTTGGCGGCGTTCTTTAACCACTCCAAGCCGCGCTTTTGGCCGTTTTCATTCTGCAGCAATCGACGGCCTATTAAATACTGTGCGCCGCCCTCATTGGCAAAGCCGGAGGCAGCTTGGCTGGTTATCATTTGAAAATGCGTGTTCCATAGGTTCTGCTGCTGATAGTGCTCTGGCAAGTAATCAGAGTAGAAGCGAAGATCACCCGAGGATTCCCGGGTAATCTTTTGATATAAACCATTACTTTGATCACGCCAATGGTGCGAACGCTCTACGTCACGCTTACCCAGGATGCCGATCCCCATGTATTCCTCGGCCAGGGCGCGCTGGGCCAGTATGGAACCATTGTGTGCTGCGTTGAGCAGCATGGCTTCCCCTTGTACCGGATCATCCTGATTCAGCAACCAATAACCATAGTGATATTGCGCGTCCACTTGTCCCAGGTTGGCAAACTCGGCCATCCGCTGCATGTCTTGTATGGGAGCGTTGGGTTTTGGGTAGAAAAGCTTGTACCGAGCATCCAGATGACCCTGCGAAGCGGCCAGCTCCAGCCATTGTTGCCGGTGTTCCGCGTAATCGGTTTGGTAGAGAAAGAATGCGATATCTGCGTCGCCCCACCTGGCCGCCTGGTGACGGTACTCCAAGGCTTTTATCGAATTGGCGTTGGGTCCTTCGCGGTAGTGGTTGGAAAGGCACTGTGCTCCCCAGGACAGCCTAAAATCATAGGCCGCCTCACACACGTTGACCGGGGCAACGGCGTACAATGCTGTCGCCACGCTGCCATAGGCGATAAAGACGGCTTTTTCCCGTGCTTGCGAGCGGCCTAACCAATACCACAGCAAGCCAATTACGAGTGCGGTCAACAGGCCCAAGCCCACCAGAAAACCGGGCAAAATCTCGTTCTGAACGGCTTCCCAGCTGCGGGAGAATCCGGCGCCCAATACAGAAGCGAACAGGAGTACGCCGAGGGAAAAAACCATCGGCAGCATGCCTGCGGTAAAGACGATCTTTGCGGGTTTTCTGAATGCGGGGATAAACGCTGCCGTAAAGCCACTGACAAACAGCAGCCAGATGAGAACGTGTAAACCACTGTCTATTTCAAATATTCGGCCGAACAGCTCGTTGAAAGCCTGCATGTTGTCTCCACACATTTGAGCCCATGCCCGGGTGCTCTTGAACAGTATAGCCGGCGAACCGCGCTCAGAGTCGATGGCTTGAGCCCGCAAAGCGGGGCCTTGGTCCGTGGCGATTCATCCTTGTTGTCCTTGATGATTGTGGCTATGGTGGACACCGGGGTATTGTAGCACCGGGAATAACAACGCTGGCGGCTGGAACTGGAAATGTGTGAACCATTTAAAACGTGGCTGTGGGGTCTGCTGGGGATGGTTCTGTTATGGCCGGTGGCGCTGTTTGCCAAGACCCTGACGATCCCGGAGGGGGCCACGGTGGGCCTGGTGCTGAGCGGTGGCGGTGCCCGCGGTCTGGCCCATGTGGGTGTGCTGCGGGTGCTGGAGGCCCAGGGTATCCAGGCCCAAATCGTCACCGGTACCAGCATGGGTTCCATCGTCGGTGCGCTCTATGCCAGTGGCCGCTCTGCCGATGAAATCGACCATATAGCCCGTACCATGGATTGGCATCAGGCCCTGAGCGACGCTTCCCCCCGGCGTGATCAGCCCTATCCTTTCCGCCGGTTGGAATCCGGCATGAGTACCGATTTCAGGATGTCGGTGACCAAAGACGGCATCGCCATTCCCAAAGGGGCGATTCAGGGGCAACATCTCGAACTCACCCTGGGTGAGCTGTTCTCCAAAGACAATGTACCGCTGCAGTTCTCTGACTTGCCCCGCAGTTTTGCCGCGGTGGCGGCGGATCTGGAAACCGGTGAAGCGGTGATCATGAACAGCGGTGACCTGGCGTCGGCGGTGCGGGCCAGTATGTCCATCCCCGGGGCCATTGAGCCGGTGGAGCGCGATGGCAAAATGCTGGTGGACGGTGGCATCGCCAATAACATGCCCATTGATCTGGCCCGTAAAATGGGGGCGGATTTCATCATCGCGGTGGATGTCTCGTCGCCCCTGAAATCACGGGATGAGCTGAGTTCGATTTTCGGGGTGGCGGCCCAGATCACCGCGTTTCTGGTGCGGGTGAACACGGTGGAGCAACGGGCCAATCTGCAAGCCGGGGAAATTCTGATCCTGCCGGCGCTGGACGGCTTCGGTTCGGCGGATTTTGACCTGGCGGCGCCCATCATCGATTCGGGTCTGCAGGCGGCGCTGGATTATTTTGAACTGGACGTCACCGAGATTCCCGGCCTGCAGACCCTTGATGACAGCATCGAGTCCGGGCGCCCGGTGATCGAGTTTATACGCATCGAAAACACCAGTGTGGTGGCCGATGCGGTCTTGGCGGCACAGATCCGGCAACCTCTGGGACAGCCGTTTGACCGCCAGCAGATGGATCGGGACCTGTCGCGTCTGTACGGCTTGGATTTTTTCAAGGTGGTGCGTTACACCCTGGTGGAGGAAGACGGCCAAACCGGTCTGGTGGTCTCTGGAGTGGGGCGTGAAACCGGCAACAGCTGGTTGAAACTGGGGTTGGAATTATCCGACGATTTTGAAGGCAATGGGGTGTTCGGGCTGGCGGCCAGCCTGCGCATAGCCGGTTTGAACCAATACGGCGGTACCGCGTTCGCGCGCGCGGAATTGGGGTCGTCACCGGAATTCGAGTTACGCTTTTTGCAGCCGATCACCGCGGATCTGGCGTATTTCATTGAGCCTTCCGTGGGATACAACGCCGACAGCCTGGATATTTATATGGAGGATATCCAGGATCGGCCGGTGTCGGAATATCAGAAACAGGATATCTGGGCGACCTTGGCCGTGGGGCGCTCGATCTGGAGTGGTGCCGGTGAGGTTCGGGTCGGCGTGACCCAGGAACAGGGTGAACTGAGTTTCCGCGGTGGTTTGGATCTTGAGCAATATGGTTTGGAACTGGACGACTACAAGGATGGTTTTTACTTTGGCCAGATAGGATGGGATACCCTGGACGACCTGGGCTTTCCCACCTCAGGTTACCGCTGGGATGTGAAGAGTGAGCGCCACGAGCAAACGCTGAATGCGGCTGATAATTTCTCCCGCATGGAAGTGGAGGGCACGTTACCGATTACGCTGGGGCGGAATACCCTGCTGCTGGAAGCGGATGCGGAAGTCAGTGACAGTGATGAAGCGGAGTTTGTGGATATCCCCTTCATCGGCGGATTTCTGGAGCTGTCGGGCCTGCCGCCCCGTTCCCGCTTCGGTCGTCACCGGGTGTTGGTGCGCAGTGTATTCTATCGACAGTTGAACAAGAACGGCCCGTTGCCGTTCGGGGTACCCCTGTATTTTGGCATGTCACTGGAACGCGGCAATGTCTGGCTGCAACGGGATAACATCAGTTGGGACAATGCCATCGGTGCCGGCAGTGTGTTTCTGGGTGCCAGAACCCCCCTCGGGCCCGCCTACCTGAGTTATGGCCGCACCGACGAAGGGGATCATTCCTACGCTATTTTCCTTGGCCAACGCTTTCGCTGAGCCGGCGGCCTCGCTGCGATCAGTTGTAGATGTGGTGAATGCCTTTGGCCGGTTCGCTCAGGCCTTCCCGGTTGAGTTGCTCCAGAATCCGATCCAGGGTTTTGGAAATCAGGGCCGCATTTTTGATTTGTGCCAGCTTGGGCCAGGTGGAACGCATGCCGATGTCCACCAGGTTTTCAATTTCCCCTTCCTTGAATTCGAATACTGTCTGCCGCCATTTGAAATCCTGTTTGCGCAACAGGATGTTGATGTCCCCCAGGTAATTCTGTTCCAGCATGCGTACGGTGTAAGCAATCTGCGCGGCAATGCGACTGCCCATTTCACCGCGACGATCAAAGAAGCGCTCGGAATTGGCCAGGGTTTCATTCAGCACTTTGATGAAGGCTTCGGACAGGGTGTGACGGAAGCCCTTGGTGTGGCGGGTGGTGACGTCCTCAACAAAGGGCACCACCATCGGGTTGATCAGGCTGACGATAAAATGGTTCACACCATAAATCCGGCTCAGGCGTTTGGCCGGTAAATCCCCGGACACGGACCCATCCACCCAGCGGCGGCGAGCCAGGTAAGGCCGCGGTTTGCCATCAAAGCCTTTGGCATACAGCCGCTCGGAAGGCATCAGGCCGGGAATGCTGGAGGAGGCGGAGACGGCGGAACGGATATAAACGTTGGGGGAGGTGATGGCATTCATCAGGCGGGAAGACTGGTGTTTTTCTGCCGGAGAAATGGAAATGTTGATGTAGCGACCGGTGAGTTCGAAGGCTTCCTGAAAGGTAAGGTCCAGGGGCACGATTTCGTCCAGGGTCCGCTCCCGGGCGGCCTTGGCATCCTCATCGGAAACACGGCCCATGAATACGTCCATGAGGCGGGTCTTCTTGGTTTCCTCGTAGTGCTTGTCGGTGAAAAACCCCTGCTTCAGCTCGGCATCGGTTTTGGTGCCCAGCAGGGCGGAGACGATGGAGCCGGCACTGGCGCCGGACACCACGTTAGGCAGCAGGTCGTGATCGATGAGTTCCTGCACCACGCCGTGATGGAAATAAATCAGGCCGGCACCGCCGCTGAGCAACAGGGCGCTGCGTCCGTAACAGTGGCTGGCACGGCGGAAAAAATCCACTTTTTCCGGGTAGGAAATAATGTCTTCCGGGCTGCGATGGATGAACTCCAGCGCCTGGGCAATGGTGGCCACGTAACTGTCGATCAGGTGCTTGGTACCGGCCTTGGCGCGGGAATACAGAATGGGTCGACCCATGCCGCCCATGTTACCGTGCACCCCTTCGTTCAGTGCGTAAAGCAATTCCTGGTGGGCGCCGGCGTTGAGCAGGTCTTTCAGTTTGTCGTGACGGGAACGGATCGCTGCATAATCGTACAGGTTGGAACGCTCTGCATCCCGCCATTGTTCAGCACCGGACAGCATGTCGTGCTCCCGGGCCAGGGCATACCAATCGTCGTAGTTGTGCACGGAGTCCATGCGTTTTTCTAACTGGCGTAAATTGGATTTGCTGGCAGACAGCACGGGGGGCAGGGAAAGCGATTGCATAGGGACAGCCTCAATGATTCACATACTGTTAGACCCCCAACCGCTTTGTTATTGTTATTATTTTGGAATCTGCGGCGCGGCGGACGGCTAATGCTTCTATTGGGCACTCAACACTGTTTAAAACTCTATACCCCAGTCTGGCGGTTTGCAACGTGTAAATGGAAAATGAGCAATCACACTACAGGTGTCATGTGTTTCCTAAAAAGAAAGAATGGCAGACATTTATAACAAAAAGTTATAAGAATTTCTTGAGAAATCATTGCAGGATTTAGAGTCAGTGTAAAGTCTCTTAATAAATTCTAGCTGCGTATTACTTAATTATTAGTATTTGAATATGTCGAGTTCTACTAATCCAAAGAGAAAAAGTATATGGACGATGGGTCAGGCATAGCACCACCTCATATCGAAGGCTACGAAATACTGGAAGAACTTGGGCAGGGTGGAATGGCTGAGGTTTATCTCGCGGAACAAAAGGGATTTGGCAGGACAGTGGCCCTAAAAGTGGTTCGACTCTCAAAATACACTCAAGTAGATCAGAAGGAGCTTTGTTTGAGATTTGAGCGAGAAGCAAAAATAGTTGGAAAGTTCCATCATCCAAATATTGTCACCGTATATGATGTGGGGACCATGGGAAACTTCCTGTATATGTCAATGGAGCTTCTGAAAGGAGGAGAATTGACGACTAAAATTAAAAGCGGGAGAGTAAGTGCACTAGAAGCCTGCAACATTGTAAGGAGTATGTGTGAGGCACTTAGCGCTGTGCATGCTAAGAAACTGATACACAGGGATATCAAACCACACAATATACTTTTTCGAGACGACGCAACACCTGTCCTGACTGACTTTGGAATTGCTCGGAGCGTAATGAACAGCGGTGATGCGACTGGTCTTGAAGACATACCTGATTTAACGGAAGTATCGATGATTATCGGCTCGAAGAGGTACATGAGCCCTGAGCAATCCATAGCTGCACCACTGGACTACCGAAGTGACATCTTCAGCTTGGGAGTGGTGTTCCAAGAAATGTTAACAGGAGAAAGGCCCGTAAATTTTCATGACCCTGCTTCCGTAAGTAATCCATCAAACAACACAGTTGCCTGGCCGCAGGAAGCCCTTATATTCAAACCATTGGTTACTAAGATGGTTGAGATGAATAAGGAAAATAGATATCAATCAATAGATGATGTGATTGAAGCTATGGATACCTTGGATAATAAATTTGTAAATGAGTCTGCTCCACTACGCATTTCTAGAATTTACCTTTTTATTCCTTTGCTATTCCTAATCTCAGTGGCAATATGGATCCTCTCTCCATTTACGACTAATTATGAACTGACGGCTCTCGATCCAAATAATCGCCTAATTGATAAATCATCGTTATCCATTTATTTGGTCGAAGGCCTTGAGAAGATTCGTTCATTCAAATCACTACCTGTGGGAGAGCATAAGATAGCCCTAAAAGTTTCTGGATATCGAACAAAAGTTATAGCGATTGATTTTCCCTTGGAAAGAAATACGACCATAAATCTAACGCCAGTTTCCAGCCCCTCGGTCGAAGAATTTTACACTTTTCAGGATTTGCTCGAAAAAGGCCCAGCAAATTCAGCATCAGCGAAAGAATTCACGGAACGTTATGGGGGTTCTGTGCTGTCAGATTTGGTCGATATTTGGTCAGGCGAGAATGCAGTACTGCTTAATGAATTATCAGTAGCCGCAAAGTTGAATGATCCGTCGGCCCAACTAGCATTGAGTGAACTATATGATCGCGGATGGTATGTACCTAAGAACTCAGACCTTGCACAAAACTTGTCAAAAGCAGCTGCAGAACAAGGTTATGCGTTCGCCCAGTTTCAGTACGCTTTAATTCTCATGTCACAAATGAAATATACAAAGGATGAAGAGGAATTTATAAGACTACTGGAACAAGCAGCCGAGCAAGATTTTTTCCTCGCAGAATTACTACTAGGTATGATTTATGCTAACCGAGAGTACAGGTCCTATGATCCAGAACAGGCTCATCGGTATTTGCGTAGAGCTGCAAATAAGGGGGATCGTGTTGCACTGTACGAGCTAGCTCAGATGATAGAGGAAGAAAATCCTGAAGAAGCAAAGATTTATCGAGAGCGTGCAATACGTCTTGGATTTAAAGTTAATCAAGATTTTTAGTAAGTATTCTTAGTCGAATTCACCTAAGCAAGATCAGTATCGTGTTCATTTTCAATTGTGCGATCGACGGTGGTGGCACTACATTGGGGCAAATGAAGAATGAACGGTCAAAAATACAAACGTGATATTTGGGAATATTTCGAAACGCTTGGATTGATGTTGGTCCTGGTGTTAATTGCTACGCAGGTTGTAGCACAACCAACAGTAAGAAAATCTGATCGATATCAGCGAAACTTCGAAGAGTTGATGAAAGATCCGGCAAACCCTGAGCGATCTTTTCAGTTTGCAAAGGTAGCCCTTGAAGAAGGGGATCTGAATGGGGCTATTTCTTCATTCGAACGAATACTCCAAATCAATCCTAGATTGGACAATATCAAACTCGAACTTGGCGTATTGTATCTACGGGTAGGCTCAACAGTTCTGGCTACTCAGTATCTAAAGGAGGCTATTGATTCTCCTGATATACCCAATGACGTGAGAAACAGAGCTAAGCGCCTTTACAACATCGCCTCTGATGCAAGTTCGCCCCACACGTTCTCCGTCAGAATTGGCTTGGGTGCACACCATGACAGTAACGCCAATGCGGCTCCCAGTTCGCGTGTCGTTTTGGTAGGTGGTCAAACAGGGCTCTTGGACGAGAACGATACTGGACAATCTGATGTATCCGCATCGATACAAGCGTCTCTTCAGTATCTGTACTCATTTGGTAATCAAGAGGGCGATCACCTCGAAGTAAATCTCATGGAGTACAGCAGACGCTATGACGACCTTGATGAAATAAACGTGGATGCATTGCGCTTTGATATCGGACCACGCTTTTACTTGGGGCCGTTGATCTCTGCTAAAACTTCTTTCCGGCCTTACCTTGCGGGTTCCCTTACCTATCTGGACAGCGAGAAATACCAAACCAACGGTCAGCTTGGAGTAGACACATCATACTTCTTCGATGAGTTCTTCAAAACGACTGTCAAATTAGTCTATGACGAGCAGAGCTTTTACAACAGCGATGATCGTCCATATTCGGATCAGCGCGATGGTAATGGTTTCTCTCTGGATGCGAATATTGACTACGACTTTACCCCAACATTTTCTGGCTTTTTGGGGATTGGTGCGTCCAGTCGGGATGCTGAGGTGAAATACGAATCAAGATCTCTCCAGAACCTACTGGCGGGTGTTTCCTACAGCTTCAAACCTCCGTTTCAGCTCCCTTACCGATGGAGTACATCACTCACAGCGGTTCTAACCGAAGTGGATTACGACGCACCGGATCCAGCGGTTTCACAAGATGAAACCAGGGAAGATTCCAGGGATGACATCTATTGGCGAACCACCATGGTATTTACTCAACGCTACTATTCCACCATCGAAGTATTCAAGACCAAGAATGACTCCACCTTGCCAAATTACGAGTATGACAATCTGGGTATGAACCTGGTGTTTTGGATTGCCATGTAGACAGCTAAGATCAAGAGGAACTGGTTATGACCAAACACACAATCTATTTTCGCACTCTGATATTCGGATTAATGTTTTATGCATCCACCTCGATCGCTGTGGTGGACAACAGAGCCAGTGTTTTGCTGTTTACGCCGGGTGGTGAAAAGCCTGTTACCCGCGTTAGCTATGCAGAACTGTTTAAATCACCCACCTTGCGGACCAAAGCCGATGAAATATTGGAAGTGATTCTGCCAACGGGAGCAGTTATCACTGTAGGCAAGAATTCTGAGATTCGATTGGAAGCCTATCAGGATGCGCTAGCGACGGGTGATCCGGTGAACATAACTCTGACTTCAGGCTCTTTGCGAGTGGTAAGTGGCTTCGCGCAACGTGATATAAAAATCAACTACAAGGGCAACAGCTTCTTACTCCAGTCTGGTGAAGCCATGCTTCAGGAGGAACCAGATTCCAGAATTACCGCCATGCTGGTCTACGGTCAAAGCTTGGCGATTACCAATGGGCAGGAAGTAACCCGAATTGTGAAACCGGGATTTTCTGTGTCGCTTGACGTCGTTGCAGGACAGGCATCTTCACCTAAAGTGGCAGATTCTGGGACAAATGGGACTTTGCTCGGTTCGCTTCATACGGGTTCCTTTGATCAAGAAGAAGACGAGATGGAAGATGGATGTGATGGTTGTTTGGAACAGGATAGTGGTGAGTCTGGGGGGAATTTAACGAGTCTGCTTGCCGATGCGAATGAGGCGACTGGTGTTGTAAATACTAACAATAATTCAATTTTGATTTCCTTAAACGGGCAGGGGTTTGGTCCTGGTGAAACTCTCAGTTCGTCTGAAACAACTTCAGGTAATAGCTTGTCCCAATCTTCATCGGACTTAATCACAATTAGCCAAATAATGGAGCTGAAGAAACCAATTGGTGAGCTGAGCAATGACGTCGAAACTGGTATGGCTATCAATTTAGAGGATTTAGTTAGAGTTCGCTCACCTGGTCGAACTACTAATAGTTTATATACATTTCAAGAGAATGGTTCACATAATATAGAGAATGGGAAGCCAAAAAACCTGTCTTCAGCTTCCGATTCTGAGGAAGCAATATATAGTGAAAACATCGTATATTCTATCGTGAAGGAAGAAAGCGGCCCATATTTCTACGTAATTCTAAGTGCTCGTGAAGTTGCTTATGATGATCATTTGATAGAGAAAATATTCTGGCCAAGTAGTTCAGTTGGGTTGGCAATGGATGGAGCGGCAATCATTCCCCTCAGCTTTTCTGAATTTCCGCTTACTGGAAATGTGTTTACCAAAAGCAATGAACATTACTCAAATTCTTATGAAGAATTCGGTGGCCCATACCTTCAGAATTCGAATGTTAGTTTTCTAATGTCTGGGTTTTCATTTCCCTATGAAAATCCTTCACCAGACGAACCAATATTCAATGAAAACAACCTAATGTATAGGTCGCCTGACAATTTTTTAATGTTTCAAGCTCAGGATGAGAGCTCTCCAGAGAATAAATATTATTTTGCTGCAGGTGACGTTGATTCAAGACTTGAAGAAAATTGGGGTCCAGAGTTCTCTATCGATCAATTCACGATAACTAGTGGCTTGGTGCCATGTTTAAGTGGCAGTCAATGCGACCATAGCCCATCGGAAACTGTGCAAACAAATATTCGCTCATTTGGCAGAACAGATACTGCACTGGGAATGGAATTGATTGACTCAGGTCTTCTAGTGGTTAACTCAGAATCAGCTAATTATGGTGACAATTCCAGGGTATTCCACGTAGATTTTGGTTTGGAAGGTGAGAGTAGCAATCAGATATCTACCATTTCAACCACAGTGGGTAGCTTGACATATACCACTATTGATGGCTCTGTCGAAGCGATCCTTGACGCAGATACTGTCGGATCCTCCATGGAACAGGGTAATATCGTTGGCTTCTACAGTCCGTTAACCAGCACTGCAGCGGGGGGAGGGAATCCACTATTCTTTAACGGTACTGAACAAACACATCTAGGGTATGCAGAATACCTTGCTTTAGAGAACTATGACCCGGATCAAGAACAAATTTATGGAGGTTATGAGACTGTCGTTGGTGATAGTTACAATCAAGATAGCATTGTGAATTACGCTTATTTCCGCCTTGCTACAGCCACAGAAACAACAACAGTTGAGTTAGGCCGATCAGATGGAAGTTTATCTGGTTGGGTTGGTGGCTTGAGCTTTGTAGAGACCAGTAATGGCGACATTAGCTTGGTGCAGATTGACTATAAAAGAAACTCCAACAATCTCACGTCCCTACAATGGAACCGAGAAAGTAACACTGTAGAAGCAATCATTGAGTTGAATGATCGTGACACTATACCGCTTGGTGGTTTGGTCGATGCAACTGCAAGTAGCGCTTATATCGATGATGACCATTTTGCGGCAAGTTATTCGACCTCGCAAGGTTCAACTGAAAAGGGAACGAACCTATCATTGGTGAGTGGAAACGCTGTTCGGGATGGCCTGCCTGAATTTGCAAGCGAGTTATTCACGGATATTGATGGGAAAGAATACGAACATATCAAATGGGGATTCTTCTTCGGCGATATTAACTATAACGGCTCGACTCGCGAGCACCT
The DNA here is from genome assembly GCF_003671495.1 of Ketobacter sp. GTDB lineage: Bacteria > Pseudomonadota > Gammaproteobacteria > Pseudomonadales > Ketobacteraceae > Ketobacter. The sequence continues at coordinate 36,846 of NZ_RCHN01000004.1, forward strand.
GCATTTGAATACCTGGGTAGCAGGAATCCGTAGTGAAACCGGTTTATCTGGTGATGTCATCGTTGAAGGTCATGCCATTGGCAACGTATATAATAATGGAAGCACATACTTGGCAGTGGGCACTTATACGAATACGTGGAACTTCCAAAATCGCAGCGGAGAAGTTGATTTCCACTTTGATGGGTTGGACTACGAAGGTCAGGCTAAACTAAATAAGAGCAACAATATTGATTTTACTGGCTTGATAACATCAGATGACCGTGTGGGAGAGATGGTTGGTAATTTCGTCGATTCCTCAACATCAGCATCTGTACCTGTAGGAGAAGTAGGTCGATTTTCTATCTCCGAGCGCCCGGATTCAAATGATGTTTACCGTGCATCCGGTACCTTTTCGGGAAAGACAAAGTAAGAATAACTTTGGTTGATTAGGACCATGCTCATACCAGCGAAAATCCAGGCCTTTCGACCCACAGCTCATTTGATGATTGGCCTTATTTTCGGGCACTGGATATTGGCATGGTCTGCCTTAGCAGATTCGTTGCCCGGGCTCGAAGAGGCTAAAAAAGCTCGGGTATTTGCTCAGCAAGGCAAATATGATTTGGCAATTGAGCACAGTTCCTCAGCCTTGGCAAAGATGCGCAAGGCTGAATACCCTAATAATTCAGTAATTGCATATGTGCTTAATGATCTGTCTAAATTTCACTACCAGAGTCGAGAATTATCTGAGGCGCTCAAGTATTCAGCCCTGGCTTTATTAGAACTGGATACCATAAGCAGTGGAGCGGCAGATGTAACTCAACAAAAAGCCTATATTCTCTCAGATCGGTCCGTAATTTTATTGGCGTCAGGGAAGCTAAAGGACGCTGAAAAGGCGGCAACTGATGCGCTCAGATACTTCAATAGTCAACAAGTTAATAAGCAACAGATTCTGGTACTAAACAGCACACTGGCCCAAATCTATGCTGACAAAGGTGAATATGAAAAAGCGATAGAATATCTACAATCCTCTATAAAGGAGCAAGGTAAATCAGATTTGCGAGAGGCATATTCTCTAACACTCAGGTTGGCAAGGCTTAATCTATACGCAGAAAAAACCAAAACAGCTGAAAGCCTGATAAATGATGCGAACATATTTGCTCAACGATTTAAGGGGTTAAGCCGATCGGAAATAGATGATTTGAGTTTCACAGAATCCCTCCTGCTAATTAATCAATCGAACTTACCCACCGCAGCAGATAAGCTCAAGAATCTCCTAGGCAGTACTGACTCAGGTACCGAATTTTATCCACAAATTCTTTATCAACTGGCGAAGGTTAATCTTCTCCAAGGAAAATTGATTGAAGCAGAATCGCTGTTAATTCAGTCACTGTCCGCCACTAGAAAGAGGGTAGGAACAGGGCACGTAAGTACTGCACTAATTCTGCACGCATTAGCCATTATAAAGAGCAATTTGGGGCAATATCAGGAGTCGTTCGAATATTATGAGCGGGTGATCGATATTTTTTCTGAGCCTGGCAAAGCGACGGAATCCAGGCTTGCTGCGACGCAACTGGAATACAGCCTAGCATTAACCAAGAAGAATAGGGTGAGTGAAGCGGAGCAGATGGCCTCCAGTGCTCTCTCATATTTCAAGTCTCAACCTGATGTAGGTATTCAGCTTGGCTATGCCTATTCAGCAATGGGGTTTGTGCTGTTCGCCAGAAAGAAATATGAACCATCAGGGGAGAGTTTCAAAAATGCAATTGCTGAAATGGAAAAGGCAGCAGGAAGACATTCCATTGATTTGGCGCCTGGTTTAATCAAATTGTCTCAAATAGCAATTATCGAGAATGATTTTGAAAAGGCTAATGACTACATCAATCGCGCAATAACAATATTGAAACAGAATGAAGCAGAAACGCCATATGGTCTTATTCAGGCACTTTCCGTAAAAGCGGATGTTGAATATAAATCGGGCGATTATGTACGTGCCAGAGTAATTGCGGACGAATATTTGGCGCTTCTCCAAAAGCGCATTGAATTCTCGCAGTATTCGTTATATCGAAAAGCTCTGTTTGAGCAGGGTGAACTCAAGCATCATTTTTTCCAATACTTGCTCTTTGGAATTGACGAATGTTGTGCCAATAAAAGTAAAGTACAAGACAATAAGCTGTTTGTAGCTTTTCAATACCCCCAAATGACATCTACGGCAGCATCAGTTGCCAAGATGGCGGCTAGTTTTGCTTCTGGTGACGATATGCTGGCAAAGCTGCTATTAAAGCGCGAAGAGCTATTCAATTTATCATTGCAATCAGAGTCACAGATCGTATCTAGCGCAGTAGGCCTTCATCCAACAGAAACCAGTTCCGCAATGTCAGTTGATTTACTCCGTAAAGTAGAATTTGAGATCCAGACTATCGACGAACAGATCCAGTCTGATTTTCCCGATTTTAAACAGTTGGTACGGCCCGATGCTGTAGAACTGGATTCTATACAGCCACTGCTAAAGGATGGCGAAGCATTATTTTCCCATGTTACGCACGGCAAAGGGACATATCTACTTTTTGTCACCAACAACACGTTCAGTATAAAGCGCTCGACACTTACATCAAAACAGCTTGAAGCATTGGTGCGGAACATAAGACAGACGCTGGATTTAGGTAGAGTCAGTGGCAGTGTGCAAAGTCTGCCTGCATTTGATGTGGAATCCTCGCATTTTCTTTATCAGAAACTATTGGAGCCATTTGCTGAAGAGATAGTTCAAACTAAACATCTTATTGTGGTTCCAGATGAGGCAATGCAAAACCTCCCATTCTCTGTATTGGTAATGAAACCGCCCGCTAAACCCATCGTTAATATCCGTGATCATAGGAATATAGACTTCCTGGGTTTGAATCTGGCGACTTCCGTTTTGCCATCTATTGGTAGTTTAAAGTATCTACGATCAGTATCTAAATCATCTAAAGCCAGCCAACCTTTTATAGGCTTTGGTGATCCGTTATTGGGCGACGTTAAGAAAGTCGAAAAGAGTACAACCGAACTCACACGTGACTTATCCAGTTCAAAACGCTCAAAAGCTATCAGATCACTATTTACGCGGTTACCAGAAACCAAATCAGAGCTGATATCTCTGGCCAAAAGTTCTGGAGCAAGTGAAAGCAATGTCTATCTTTCCACAGACGCTACCGAAACCAAGCTTAAGCAGATGGACCTTGATCAATATAGAGTCCTTGCTTTCGCAACCCATGGATTATTAGCTGGAGAGCTTCCCGGTCTGGTGGAACCGTCTCTTGTGATGACCCCCCCGGTTGAAGCTACAGATCTAGATGACGGTCTGCTCACTGCAAGTGAAATTGCTAGGCTAAAGTTGGATGCAGATTGGGTGATTTTATCTGCGTGTAATACCGCTAGTTCTTCAGGAAATCCGGGCGCAGAAGGGCTATCTGGTTTAGCGAAGGCGTTTTTTCATGCGGGGTCCAGGTCAATGATGGTGAGTCACTGGGCAATTGATTCGGAAGCTTCCGTTTATTTATCCACACACACACTAAGGACAGATGACAGAAAGAAAGGTGGGTACTCGAAAGCGGAATCACTTCGCAAATCTATGTTGAAACTTTTTTATGAAGAAGACCATTTTTCGCATCCGGCTTTTTGGGCGCCGTTTGTGATTGTGGGCGATGGCATTTAAAAATAGTTACCAAGCAATTTGTCGATTAATGATAACGAAGTCCATTCATTTAGGACGAGGTGTATACTATGAAAAGCTTGTCAACCGACTATAAGGCCCTTATTTCAACAGTAGGGCAGCCAGCGTTTAAAATGGCACTTGGATATGTTCAAAGTATCATTGAAGATTTAATTGATAAAACAAATTATGACCATGCTAGTAAAGCAGCATTTAAGGAACTTCTTAGGTTGGCAATAGAAGTAGTTCAACTTTCTTTCAATCAGAGCATGTCGTTGAATGAGCAGGCGGAGTACCTTGCGAAACTGATCGCTCATAAAGTTGGTTTAGCCGGATCTTTAATGTCGATAAAACAACTGGAATGCATCAGTGCTGTTGTTTTGCTTGTTTTCGAGGGGATTGAATCCGGTAAAGATGTTGCGAAAGTGGGTGCGGTAGCTGCAGTCCCTGTTATTGGAACAACTGCTGCCAGTGTGATTGTTATAAATGCAGTTTATAAATTTTCTGTCTCAGCTATAGACACGTATGGTAAATGTGCCCCGCTGGTATCTTACGAAGAGAAGATCAATATAATAATACGAAAGGGAAATGTAACAAAATCGGATCTATCTGATATAAAAAGTGCCCTTAGAAATGACATTTCTGTGATTTCTCTTGATATATCTCAGCCCAGTTCACAGATCTATTTAAATGCCTAAATAGGCTGCAGAGATTTTGCCATATTGGCAGTAGTTCTTCCTCGTCATTATTGTGTGTACATAGAAATCCATATGGCGACTAAGAACGAACAATCTAAGAGCTAGTGTAGTACCAAAATGCAATAAGTGTTTATTGGGAAATCAACTGTTTCCTGATGCATAGGTGAGTTTTACTACTTTCCAATCCATGCTATCAATTTTAGTGATTTCTTTCGCAGTCGGAGTCCCATTTACATCCAAGACTACTTGCTTTAACTCTGGAACCAGATTTGGCCATGGCAAATGTCGTTGTTGAATACTGGTTGCGCTAAAACTACCATCTTTGTTTGCTATCTTCGCGGTTGAGTTGGCCATTGTCGATTGACCGACCAGACCAATTCTATATTTTACACCAGAATTTATTTTCCACGCAGATACTCTTTCATAGTCGTTTCCCCAGAACCATGCATTTAGTTGTGACTCCAAGTATTCCCATGTCCATTTTTTCTTGTATTTTGTGTAGGTTGCATCATTGTAGATTTTTCCTTCAGGGCAGATCAATGGCACAAAAAAGCAGTTTCCCCACAGTTGACTACCTTCATTCCATTTTGCTGCTGCATCGTGTGACATTACTTCTCTGCCTGGATTGGTTGAGTAACATCTAAAAATGATTTCAGTTCCTACAGAAACATAAGTTTGTGGTTTACGTGCGAAGCCTTCAGCTTCCCATCTTGGTAGTGGGGGCAGCGTGCTCATTTCATTTTATCCTCCATATTTGCTTGGATTGATATTTCTACCATCAACCAAAATAACTACTTAATCACAACCTCAAGCCTTCTGTTCAACCAATGCATAAGTTCAGTATCTCCGCTGTAAAGCAACTCATCCTCGCCGGCTCCTTTAATCTGCATCTTATTTGCTAGTTCCGGATTGATCCGTTCCAATTCACGATATACTTGCTGTGCTCTGCGTTTTGATAGATTCAGATTGTATTCACCTTCGCCCCTGCTATCGGTGTGGCCTACAAGAATGAATTTTTTGTTTCTGAATTTGGGATCAGCCAGCGTGTTTGCCAGTGTGAGCAAAGCTGCTTGGGAATCTGGATCAATCTTTGCGCTATCAAACTCAAAATGTATGCTGATATCCACAGAGGACTCTGGCAAGTCAATTGTTTTGGGGGATGCGGCTGCTTCGGCGGGCCTGATTGTTAGTAGCTTTATATTAGAGCTGAATGTGGATAATCCACTGCTCCTTAATATAAAGTCTTTGCTTGTGGCACTGTCTCTCAACTCCTTATCCAGTGTTGCTGTTTTTTCGTTAAGAATGTAGGGAGGGTTTGGGTGAAGCTTCAATGCTTTTTTCAAGATCGATAGAGCCTCTATCTTATAGCCCTTCTCCAGTAGAACATCCGCATAGTGTTCAAGAGCGACAGATTGGTCTTCGTTCCTTGTTGCTATTGACTGTGCTTTATCAAATGCATCCAGAGCTTTGTCGTAGTTATCCTGGCCTTCTTCGTCAGGTAGCCCTCTACCTTGGTGTGAATAAATTAATCCAAGATTGCTATAGGAGTAATAATCCTGGCATTTCTCTGCTAATGCAGAGTAGTTATCTATTTCATCAATTCGAACTTTGTCATTGTTCTTAATTAGATCAGTTGGGCAATCATTGGTGCTTGCATTGCCGGTTGTAGCGATACTTAAGCCCACTAAAAAAAGAAGATACTTAGATTTTTGCATGCGCATGAATCCTTTCCGGGTCAAACATATCATGTATGGGTTAATACGATTTTCTGTAAGCACTTTGAGCGCCACAAGCTTCAAAGGCATTAAATACTTTTGCTGACTTTGCTAACGGCCCTGCGGATAACCCAGGTTACACGCCATTTTGGTTAAAGTTTATTCATTACAGGTCGCGCTAGATTTCACACGCGGGTCGCTAATATGTAAAAGCAATTGACGGGCCAGGTTGCCAGAGAGTTCTGCTTGGTGATCCTGAAATAGCTAATAAGTGCATAGATTGTCACTCCATACAGTATTTCATGGGGTTATTATTCATACAGGTTTGGTTCACGTTCATAGCGGCCTCGATCAATCCTTCTTTTCTATGGTACTGGTGGTTAAAGAAACACTTAGACCGGTAAACATGGTAAAAAAATACCAATTCCGTTATGTTGGCACACATTGTGGACCTCTCGACCCTGCTCTCCGCTGAGCCTGCTATATACTGAATAAATGGTTGTAATAACTGCAGAATGCCTATGACGACTTTGCGATTGACTGTTACCAGCGCCCCTGCGGGCAGTCCCCTGGCGGGACAGCACTTGGATATCGGTGTGACCGGTGCCTCACTTGGGCGGGGCGCCACCAATCAGTGTGTGCTGCCGGACAACGAGCGCATCGTATCCTCCAAGCACGCCAGCATTGCCCATGAGCTGGGTGCCTTTGTGCTCACCGATCACAGCACCAATGGCACCTTTGTGAACGACAACCCCACGCCCCTGGGGCCCAGCAACACGGTGTCGTTGAAGGACGGCGACAGCATTGCCATGGGTAAGTACTTGTTTACCGTGAAGCACGTGCAGGCATCGGCCCCGGTGTCACCTGCGGCCCCCAGTGGTGACAGCTTTCTGGATGATCTCGGGGTAACACCACCACCGACACCAGCGTCATCTGCCAAGCCGCCTTCCTCTTCATCCTCCTCTTCACCCTCTACGCCGCAGGCTTCCAAGCCGTCAGCCGCTGGGTCGTCAGGGCTGGATGACCTGGACCGCTGGCTGGAACCCCAGGCCGCCGCCGCTCCGTCCACACCCAACTGGGGTGCCTCCAACGTGGTGCAGGCGGACTCCAATTTTGATGAAGAGAACGATCCGTTGGCGGCCATCGACCAGGCCCGTCGTGCCGAAGAGCCCTTTGGTGGCTCGTTTCTGGATGACGTGCCGGCTGCCGACGAAGATGATCCTGACTGGTGGAAGGGGAGCCAGAAGGACAATGTGGACCCGATGAACCAGGCTTTCAACGCCCCCAAGCCGGCCGTTGCCCCGGACTTCAGCGCGGAGCCTACGCCGGTACCGGAACCTGTGGCGGCACCGACGCCGGCGCTCCCGGTAGCGGACGAGCCGGCGGTGGCGGATGCGGATGATCTGGATGCATTATTGGGCCTGGACAGTGCCCCTGCGGATGACATGCCAGCTCCGGCTGACGTACCCACTTCTGACATGCCACTTCCAGATACCCTATCGGTGGGTCTGCCCCCGCTTGACGAGGCGTCTCTCGATATACCGGCCTCTGAAGTGCCAATGCCGATTACACCGGAATTGACGGAGCCACCTCCGGCGAGATTTGAGCCGGAGTCCACCCCGGCGCCGGTGGAGCCCGCGCTGCAATCCGAGCCTGCTTCTTACCCGGAATCCCCCAAGTCAGCCGCACCCAAGCCTGCACCGCAGATGACACAGGCTGCAGCCGGCGCGGGTGCTGATTTAGCCGCACAACTGGCGCAACTGCTGGAGCTGGGGAATCTGGACCAGAACCAACTGGACGCGCTGACCCCGGAAGTGGTGGAAGTCCTCAAGGTCACCATCAATCATTTATTGGAACTGTTGCGGGCCCGCAGCAGTATCAAGAATGAGCTGCGCCTGGATCGCACCATGATCCAGCCGGTGGAGAACAACCCCCTGAAATTCGCCCTCACCGAGCGGGATGCCCTGCGCTATCTGTTTGGCGAACATTCCGGGGCTTATATGTCCGGCAGCAAGGCCGTCGCGGAAGCATTCAATGATGTGGCCAATCACCAGATGGCCCTGCTGGCGGGTATGCGCAGCGCTTACGAGAAAATGCTGGCTAAATTTTCACCAGAGGCGCTGGAGACCCGATTTGGGGAAGGCGCCTCAAAAGGCCTGTTGGGCAGTAAAAAAGCCCGCCTGTGGGATGCCTATGCGGAATACTTTGATAAACTTCAACAAGATCCGGAAACCAGCTTCAATCGCCTGTTTGGCGAGGAGTTTGCAAGTGCGTACGAAACGCAAGTGGATGACATCAAATCCAGTAAGCGGGAGCGCTGAGGACTTGTTGACGCTTGCCACCATTCACCTTAACCAATCATTAAGACTGCTAACATGACGATGCCGCTTCGCCACTTTGTGCAAATCACCCTGTCCATTCTTCTGGTTGTATCCCTCTCCGCCTGCGGCACCACCCGCAAGGTGCTGAACCTGGAAACCACCGCGCAGTTCAAGCTGGTGGCCAGTAAGGATGTGAACCCCAACAATAATGGTCACGCAGCGCCCCTGGTGGTGCAGGTGATCACCCTGCGCGATGCGCGTCAGTTCAAGCAGGAGGATTTTCTCAATCTGTTTGAAGATCCCCAGGGCCGTCTGGGCAATGACCTCATCGAAATCACCCGCCTGAAAGAGCTGGCGCCTGGTGAATCCCGGGAGGAAACCTTCAACCTGTCCCCGGAAGTGAAGTTCATCGGCATCCTGGGGGAGTACATTCAGTATGAAGACGCCCAGGCCAAGGCGGTGATCGCCATCGAACCCCACGCCACCAACAAAGCCCGAATCAGTCTGGAAAAACTAAAAGTGAATATTGAAGACTGATAGCCATGCTTATTACGCCACCGTGTGGAATGAGCTTCGGTAATATGGGATGCAGGCGCCATTGCGTTTTGCAGCCTCTGGCGAGCGCGTCTCGCTGCGCTGAGATTTTAATTGGGAGCCCACAATGACAATCAGTAATAAAGTGGTCTGGTCTGAAGGGCTGTTCCTGCGCCCGCAGCATTTCCAGCAACAGGACCGCTATTTTGAACGTTACATCGATGGCCGCTGTGAAGCCATCGGGGGCTACCTGTGGGGCTTGCTGGACATCGCCCTGGACACCGAACTGTTAAAGCTGGGCAAAGTGGGCGTAAGCCACGCCCGCGGTGTATTTCCTGATGGCAGCCCGTTCAGTTTTCCCGATAACGATGAACTGCCACCGGTGCTGAATGTACCGGAAAACACCAACAATGAAATGGTCTATCTGTGTTTGCCCCTGCGGCGGCCCGGTGCCATGGAAATTGCCCAGGAACATGCTCAGAACACGCTGGCCCGCCACAACAGTTCGGAAATTGAAGTGCGCAACAATGTGGGGGAACAGGGTGAGCCCACTGACATTGAGGTGGGGCAGTTGAATGCCATGTTGAAACTGGGATCTGAGGATCTCAGCGGCTACGCCAAAATCGGCATTGCCCGCATTCAGGAATACATTGCCGACAAGGCTGTGGTGCTGGACACCAGTTACATTCCGCCCATGGTGGATTGCCTGAAATCCCAGGTGATCAGCAGCCACCTTACCGAAGTGCACGGTTTGATTCACCACCGGGCGGAGGCCTTGAGCGGGCGCCTGGCGGACAGCGGCCGGGCCGGTTCAGCTGAAATCGCGGATTACCTGCTACTGCAGGCTCTGAACCGCATGGAACCCCTGATCGCCCACATCAGCAGCATCAATCAGCTGCATCCCCTGGCCTGCTACACTGAGCTGTTGCAGATGGCGGGGGAGCTGGCCACCTTCACCACCCGCAGCAAACGGCCACCGGAGTTCCCCCGTTACCAGCATGAAGAACTCCAATTGATCTTTGATGCGGTGCTCACCAGTTTGCGCCAGTGCCTGAGTACGGTACTGGAACAGACCGCAGTATCCCTGGAGCTGACCGAGCGCAAATACGGTATTCACGTGGCGCCGATTGCGGATCATTCCATCATCGGCAAGGCCACCATTGTGTTGGCGGTGAAGGCGGACGTGCCCGGCAATCAGTTGCGCACCGGTTTTCCGGCCCAGGTAAAAATTGCGCCGGTGGAACGCATTCGCGAGTTCATCAGTGCCCAGTTGCCCGGGATCGGATTGCAGGCACTGCCGGTGGCGCCCCGCCAGATTCCCTACCATGCCGGCTTCACCTATTTTGAATTGGATCGTTCCAGTGAGCTGTGGAAGATGATGCAGAGCTCCGGCGGGTTTGCCATTCATCTGGGCGGTAATTTCCCCGGCCTTACCATGGAACTGTGGACCATTCGGGATTAATAGCGGGATACAGAGATGAGCAACGACGACGATAAAACCATCTTCACCCCCGGCCAGCGCCAGCCGTCCCAGGACAGCATGGAAAGCACCGTGTTTATTCCCAAACCCGGTGCCCAGCGCAGCGCCCCGGTGCCGGCAGCGTCTCCTTCTCAGGCGGCACCGGCGCCGGCCATGGTGGCGGCGGAACTGATGCAGGTGGAGCGGGGCTTGAACCCGGTGATCAGCGCTGCCTCAACCTTGTTGGCGGTGGCGAATAAATTGCGCAATACGGCCCAGCACAGTGATGTGGCGGGCTTGCATCGCAACCTGGTGGATGAGATCAAACTGTTCGACAGCAAGATGAAAAGCCAGAATACGCGCCCGGAAATCGCGTTGGCGGCCCGTTACCAGATTTGCGCTGCGCTGGATGAGGCGGTGATGAACACCCCTTGGGGTGCCCAGGCCGGATGGGCGCAGCGCTCTCTGCTCAGTCTGTTCCACAAGGAAGCGTCCGGTGGTGAAAAGTTTTTTGCCATCCTGGCCAAGATGATGGAAGCCCCCAGTACCAACCTGGACATCATCGAATTGGATTATTTGTTGTTAAGCCTGGGCTTTGAAGGCAAGTTCCGCATCGATCCCCGCGGCCGGGATCAGTTGGAAACCTTGCGGGATAATCTTTATAACACCATCGAGAAACTGCGTGGCGAGTTTGCACCGGACTTGTCCGCCCACGCGGCCACCACCGTGCGCTCCAAGCGCAGCCTGATGGAGTTCATTCCCCTGTGGGTGGTGACGGCCGTGGTGTTGGCATTCATCTTGATTGTGTACAGTGGTTTCCGGATCTGGATTTTCCAGGCCACGGAACCCACGGCAACGCAGTTGGAAACGTTGAGTACGGAAATTTTTAAGCCGAATAGAACCCCATAGCGTCGGATCAGAGTGGGGAGCCCGTGGGAAGGTGCAGTGTTGCAGGACGTCGGTGGCCATGGACGGCCGCCGCCGAGCGCACAGGGATGTGCTTGTAGCGTGCCTGCAGCACTGCACCTTCCCGCGGGCGGAACTGGTCCTTGTCAACGGAATCGTTCATGAAACGCATAATAAGCATACTGACCAATAAAATATTCCTGGGATTATTGGGTGTCATCGCCCTCTCGCTGGTGATCTGGTTCGGCGCCGACTTTGTGAAATTCGGCGAGGACAACGCGACACTGTCCACCACCGTGCGCCTGATTCTGATGCTCGGTGTCTTGCTGATCTGGCTGCTGGCCCAATTACTGGCCATGTGGTTGTCCCACCGCAAAAACAACAGCATGCTCAAGGAAATCGAAGCGGATCAGGTGGACCAGGATGCGCTGCGGGCCGGCGAGGAAGTCTCTGCCCTCAATCAGCGTTTCAGCGAGGGCATGGCCATTCTGAAGCGGGCCAAGTTTGATACCGGTAAAGGCAAGGTCGCACTCTATCAATTGCCCTGGTACATCATCATCGGGCCGCCGGGTTCCGGTAAAACCACCGCACTGGTGAACTCCGGCCTGGAATTCCCCCTGGCAGAGACCCACGGCAAGAATGCGTTGGGTGGCATTGGTGGCACCCGCAACTGCGATTGGTGGTTCACCAACGAAGCGGTGATGATCGATACCGCTGGCCGTTACACCACCCAGGACAGCCACAAAACCGTCGACAGTTCCGCCTGGCAGGGTTTTCTTGCCCTGCTGAAAAAACACCGGCCGCGGCGCCCCATCAACGGCGCCCTGATCGCCATCAGCGTGCAGGACCTGTTAACCCAGCAACCGGCCCAGCGCAGTTACAACGCCAAGCTGATCCGGGAACGCATCGATGAGCTGCAGAAAAGTTTCGGCGTGAAATTCCCCATCTACGTCATGCTCACCAAATGCGATCTGGTGGCCGGCTTTACCGAATTTTTTGCCAACCTGACCCAGCCGGAACGGCAACAGATCTGGGGCACCACGTTCAATATCGATTCCAATCAACAATTGAATAACCTGCCCAGTGAACTGGATTTGTTGATCGGGCGCCTCAATGATCGCGTGCTGTGGCGAGTGCACAACGAACGCGACCCGGCCAAGCGGGCGTTGATCCAGGCGTTTCCGCAGCAGATGGAAAACCTGAAGCCGCTGCTGGTGGAATTCATGAGCGAAGCCTTTGCCGCCAACCGTTACAGTGAGCAGCCGTTGCTGCGCGGCGTCTATTTCTGCAGTGGCACCCAGGAAGGCACGCCCATCGACCGCATGATGTCGGCGGTGTCGTCCAACTTCGGCTTGAGCCGGGATGCGTTACGCAACCAGGCCGGCAGCGGCAAAAGTTTCTTCATTAATCGCCTGTTCAAGGATGTGGTGTTCCCGGAAGAAGAGTTGGTGGGCAGCAACAAAAAACTGGAAAACAGTTTGCTGTGGTTGCGGCGCGGCTATTTTGCCGCCCTGGCGTTGGTGTTTGTGGCCTTGATCGGGGTCTGGTCGGTGACCTTAAGCCGCAACAACGACTACATGAACCAGGTCAATCAATACATTGCGCAATACCAGGCGGAACAAAGCCGGCTGGGGCAATTTGATCAGGACCCGGTGAACACCCTGCCGATTCTGCAACCCCTGTACGAAGCCTCCCGGGTTTATAACCAGGAGGACCATCCCTGGCTCAGCAGTGTGGGCCTGTATGACAACTCGGTGGATGAAGCGGCGGATGCCCTGTACCTGAATGCGTTGCGCAAGGATTTCCTGCCCCGCTTCCAGTTCTTTCTGGAACAGCGCCTGCAAAGTATGAACGCCACCAACCCGGATCTGATTGATACTTTCCGCGCCTATCTGATGCTGGTGGATCAGGAACATTTTGATGCCAAGGTGTTGCGCAACTGGGCCAGTGATCAATGGCAGCAGCGTTTGCCGGGGGAAGCGGCCAAGCAGGCCGAACTGAACGAGCATTTGAAGGTATTACTGAAACAGGGCTTCGGCACAGTGGCACTGAACGACTCCGTGGTGGAGGGCACCCGCTTCAAGCTCAAGCAGATCCCGGCGGCGCAACGGCTCTACAGTCAGATGAAATCCGGTAACCTGGGACGGGAAAGCTTGGATCTGTATTCCCAGATCGGTGGCAACTCCGCTGCGATATTCGGCTACGCCCAGCCCAGTGGACAACTGCAGATGCCGGCCTTGTACAGCAAACCCGGTTTCAAATCCCTGGACTTCAGCGTCAAATCCCCTTTGCTGCGGCAATTGGAGCGGGACCGCTGGATCTTTGGCAGCCAGGACGTGGATGACTTCACCGAAGCGGACATGGAAAAACTGGGCGAGGAACTGAAGTCCCTGTACCTCAACGACTACACCAGTCAGTGGAGTGCCTTGCTGGGTGAATTGCATGTGGCGCGCTTTACCGATCTCACCACTGCCACCGCGACGTTGAAGCAGATGGCAGACCCGGCGTTTTCTCCGGTGGTGGCCATACTGCGGGTTACCAAAGAAAACACGGCACTGACTCCGGGTTGGCCCCAGCCCGCCTTGTTGCCGGGCACCTCCGCCGCAGCCGCCGGTGCCGCGGAAGCCATCATCGGCAAGGTGGTGAAGCCCACCGCAGTGGATGTGGCGTTCCGGGATATCAACCAGTTGACCACCCAGACCGAACAGCAGCCGGCCCCCATCAACGACGTGCTGGGGGGCATCAAGGAACTGCACAGCTATCTCAATAATATGGCGGTGTCGCCGGATCCCAATGAAGCAGCGTTTCAGGCGGCCAAGGCCCGCTACACCACCAACAGCGCCGATGCCATTCGCAAGCTGCGGATTCTGGCCACCAATACCCCCAAGCCGGTCAGTACCTGGCTCAACGAACTGGCGGATCACAGCTGGGGCGTGATTCTGCAGGGCACCAAAGCCCACCTGGACCGCGCCTGGAACCAGCAGGTGTACAGTGTTTATGAGCGCACCCTGGGCAGCCGCTATCCCCTGCGTAAAGTCAGCGCCGAGGCGACGGTGGACGATTTCAGTCAGTTCCTGGCCCCCGGCGGCGTGGAAGCCACCTTCGTGCAGGAAAACGTGAAGCCCTTCCTGGATCGTAATTGGCTGCCCAAGGCCCTGGAGGGTCAGTCGGTGGCTTTCAGCGAAGCCAGCCTGGGTCAACTGCGCGGCGCGGATACCCTGCGCCAGGCGCTCTATCGGGCCGGCGATACACCGGGCTACGATTTCAGCCTCAAGCCCATGGGGCTCGATACCGCGGTGGGCAAATTCGAACTGCAGTTGGGCGATCAGCGCTTTGCCTACACCCACGGCCCCAAACTCAACAAGAACGCCAGTTGGCGCAGTGGTCGGGACACCAATATCCGCATCCTGTTTGAGGATCTGAACCAGACCCTGCACCGGGAAACCTACACCGGTGCCTGGGCCTGGTATCGACTGCTGGACGATGCCGCCATTCGTAAAGTGGGGAATACCACCTATCAGGCCACGTTCAACAAGAACGGGCGCAACGCCAAATACCAACTGACCGCCGCCAGCCGGATCAGCGGTCTGAACCTGTCACTGTTGCGCAACTATCGCTGCCCGCAGGGTCTGTAAGGGAGAACGCCATGGCGACGGACATGGGATTTTTCGGCAAATTACCGGGCTACGGGGATTTTATCGAGCGTTACCTGCCCCGCAGTTTTGTGGAGGTGTGGGATCAGTGGCTGCAGCGGGCCATGGCCGGCAGCCGCCAGATGCTGGGGGATCACTGGCTGGACAGCTACCTTACCTCACCGGTGTGGCGCTTTGCCCTGTCCTCCGGCTGTGTGGATGGCCATGGCTGGATCGGCGTGATGCTGCCCAGTGTGGATCGGGTGGGGCGCTATTTCCCCCTCACCATCGCCATGCCGGTCAGCAGCGGGGTGAACATGAGCCATGCCCTGTACCACAACGCAGAATGGTTTCAGCGCCTGCAGGAGATCGGACTGGCCTGTTTGCAGGAATCCCCCACCGTGGAAGCGGTGGTGGATGTACTGGATCAACTGCCGGACCCGGTGTTCCGGCCCTGGAAGGTGAAGCCGGCCCAAAGCCGCAGCCTGGGAACCAATGTGACACTGCTGCAGGCCGGTGACGTGAAACCGGAGCAAAGTGACGTGTCACTGACACAAAGCCTGACCCAGAGTGAGGCTTTACTGCGCCAGCACTACGCCAGCTACAGCCTATGGTTCAGCGTCGGCAATGAGCAGGCAGCGGACAGCATGCTCACCAGTGAATTTCTGCCGGACCCGGTGGGCTATGTGTCCATGCTGACCGGACAATGGCCGGAATATGGGTGGAATCGGGTGGAATAACAGCAAAATAGGCGCGTACATCCCCAGATACAGGGATTTTGGCTAGAATGGATAGGACAGAAACGGGTCGGTACGCGAACAACAACCTACAATACAGCGTTAGAAGGACCAGTAATGGCTTCCCCACACATCATCGACATCGACGAACTGCTGCAACCCCTATCCGAGGACACGCCCCAGGGCGTCGATATTCGTGAGGATGCGTCTGCCAACCCCCTCTATTATCAGGTAAAGGATGCCCGCAACACGGCACGGGCCGCAGAACGGGCCAGCTTGTTCGATCCCGATGAAGCGGCCAATGTGTTGAACGCCTGGCGCCCGATTCTGGATCTGGCGCCCACCATCCTCAAAGAACACAGTAAAGACCTGGAAGTGGCCTGCTGGCTGACCGAAGCCCTGATTCGCTTTCACGATTTCCCCGGCCTGCGGGACGGCTTTGCCCTGAGCAAACGGCTGGTGGAACAATACTGGGACGGCCTGTACCCGGAGCCCGATGAAGACGGCATCGAAACCAAGGTGGCGCCCCTGGCGGGCCTCAATGGAGACAGCGGCGAAGGCACCCTGCTGGCCCCCATCCGCAATGCCCTGATCACCACCGAAAGCTCCACCGGCGCGTTCAGCTACTGGCAGTACCAGCAGGCCCGGGATGCGGCCAAAATCGCCGACGCCGACAAGCGCAAGGAAAAAGAGGATACCCTGGGTTTTACCCTGGCTTCCATCGAAACCGCGGTGGCCGAAGCCGCACCGGATTTCTATGTAAACCTGGTGGAGGATCTGGAGCAGGGCATCGCCGATTTCAAAGCCATGAACGATACCCTGCGGCAGCATTGCAAACACGAAGCGCCCCCGTTTTCCCTGATTCTGGAAACCCTGGAAGAGATCCTGCGGGCGGTACGATTCCTGGCCAAAGACAAGCTGGCGGCGGCAGCGCCGGAGGAGCAGAGCGTGACAGAACAGGCAGCGGACGCCGGCACTGCGCTGGCCCCAACCGCGGGGGCGGCCAGTGCCGGCGCCGCCGGGCCCATTGCCAACCGGGAGGACGCCCTGCGCCGGTTGGAGGAAGTGGCCCAGTTTTTCCGGCGTACCGAGCCCCATACCCCCCTGGTCACCGGCATTGAGCGCCTGGTGCGCTGGGGCCGTATGCCCATGAACGAATTGATTCTGGAGTTGGTGCCGGACGCCACGGCCCGTGCCTTCTACCAGCATCTGACCGGTGCTAAGCTGAATGAAAGCGACGATGGTGGGGATGTGGCGGCTTACAATGCCACCGCCAGCACCGTGACCGAAACCCAATCGGGCTCAGCGGCAGGCAGCGATGATGATGGCAGTGTGGGCTGGTAAGCTCCGTCGCAGAAAAACGTGAAATAGTAACAACATAGGGAAATGCTATAGAAACTGGAACGGAACATGCCTATTACCCTGGCGAGTACACTTACAAGTAAAACCAACGAATTCTAACGGAGGAATCCCCCATGGCAGATAGCATCCACGATAAACTCAAGCGCGTTCGCAAGCCGCGCGTTCACATTACCTATGACGTCGAAACCGGCGGCGCGGAACAAGTCAAGGAGCTGCCCTTCGTGATGGGCGTGATGGGTGACTACTCCGGTGACAACACGGAAAACAAAAAATCCCTGAAAGAACGCAAGTTCGTCAACATCGACCGGGATAATTTCAACCAGGTGATGGGCAACATCAACCCCACCGTTTCCATGAAAGTGGAAAACACCCTGGCCGGTGATGATTCTGAAATGGCCGTGGACCTGTCCTTCAAAAGCATGGACGACTTTGACCCTACTGCCATCGTCAATCAGGTTGAACCGCTGAAACAATTACTGGAAGCCCGCAACAAGCTGCGTGATCTGATGAGCAAAGCAGATCGCTCTGAAGCGTTGGAAGGCATCCTCGAAGACATTCTGCAAAACACCGACAAAGTGGCCTCCATTTCTCAGGAATTGGGCCTGGATAAAAAAGAAGGGGGAGATGAATAATGGCCGAACAAGAAACTCAAACCGAAGGCGGAGCAGAGGCCGCGGAAGGCTCGGTCAGCCTGTTGGAAATGGCCATTGGTGCCACCAAACAAACCGAGCGCGATGAAGCCCAGGATCTGCTGGCCAACCTGACCAAGCAAGTGCTGGACGGAACCGTAACCTGGGACCGCAACCTGACCAAGACCATCACCAACGCCATTGCCGCCATTGATGCCGCCATGTCCAAGCAACTGGCCGCCATCATGCATCACGAAAAACTGCAAAAGGTGGAAGGTTCCTGGCGGGGTCTACATCACCTGGTGATGAACAGCGAAACCGGCACCGGCATGAAAATCCGCATGCTGAACATCGGCAAGCGCGAACTGTTCAAGGATCTGGATAAGGCAGTGGAATTTGACCAGAGCCAGATTTTCAAAAAAATCTACGAAGCGGAATTCGGCACCGCCGGTGGTGAGCCCTACGGCGCCCTGATCGGTGATTACGAGTTTACCAATCACCCCGAAGACATCGACCTGCTGTCCAACATGTCCAACGTGGCGGCCGCCGGTTTCTGTCCGTTCATCAGCGCCGCCGGTGCCCAGATGTTCGGCTTCGACGATTTCACCGAGCTGTCCACGCCCCGTGACCTGTCCGGTATTTTCGCCTCCCAGGAATACATCAAATGGCGCAGCTTCCGCGACAGCGAAGACGCCCGTTTTGTGAACCTGGTGATGCCCCGTGTCCTGTCCCGTCTGCCCTATGGTGCCAATACCAAGCCGGTGGAAGAATTCAACTATGAAGAGTTTGAAGGGGATGAGTCCGGCATGCACAAGGCGGTGGATCACAGCGATTACACCTGGATGAACGCCGCCTATGTCATGGGTACCACCCTCACCAAAGCATTTGCGGAAACCGGCTGGTGTACCGCCATCCGCGGTGCCGAAGGCGGTGGTAAAGTGGAAGGCCTGCCTTCTCACCTGTTCAAGAGCGATGACGGCGACGTGGACCAGAAGTGCCCCACGGAAATCGGCATCACTGATCGCCGTGAAGCCGAACTGTCCAACCAGGGCTTCCTGCCACTGTGTCACTACAAGAACACCGACTACTCCGTGTTCTTCGGTGCCCAGACTGCACAGAAGCCAAAAGTCTATGACGATCCGGATGCCACCGCCAACGCGGCCATCTCGGCGCGCCTGCCTTACATGATGGCCACCGGTCGTATCGCCCATTACCTGAAAGTCATGGCCCGCGACAAGATCGGCTCCTTCATGGAAGCCAAAGACTGTGAGCAGTGGTTGAATCGTTGGATCGCCCAGTATACCAACAGCAACCCCGATGCCAGTGCGGAGATGAAAGCCAAGTTCCCGTTGGCGGAAGCCCGCATTGAGGTGAAAGAAACCCCTGGAGCCCCGGGTTCCTACAATGCCGTTGCCTATCTGCGCCCCTGGTTGCAGATGGAAGAACTGACCACCTCCCTCCGTATGGTGGCCAGTATTCCGAAAGCGGGCTGATTTCCGCTGCATCGGGTCGGCGTGGTTGATTGCAGCCACGCCGATTGTTTTCCCGCCCCAATCACTTTGAATCCAGACTCATGGCCAATATCGATCTAGCAGAACTGCTCCACGCGACTCAGTCCGCCTCCGGCGACGCGGGCAATCCGTTGCAGGCGTTTTTGCAGGCCGACTCCGACGCAGAGGGATTCAAAACCTGGGTGCGGAATTTCAGTGCCAATACGGCCGGCTGGTCGGTGCAACCGTTTCTGGCCCAGCAGGTGGCGCTGATTGATGAGATGATTGAGGAGCAGGTCAATGCCATCCTCCATCACCCGAAATTCCAGCAGCTGGAGTCAGCCTGGCGCAGTCTGAAAAAACTCTGCGATGAAAGCTACCCCTATCCGGAAATCAAGCTCAAGCTGTTGAACATCAGTTGGGCGGAAGTGTGCAGGGACATTACCCGGGCTCAGGATTTTGATCAGAGCCAGTTGTTCCAGCGCATCTACAATGACGAATTCGGAACCCCCGGCGGTGAGCCCTACGGCCTGCTGATCGGGGACTACTACGTGAGCCATCGCCCTTACAAGGGCCACAAATACAACGACCTGGAAGTGTTACAGGGGGTGGCGCAGATTGCCGCCGCATCCTTTGCGCCGTTCATCTGTGGAGCGGCGCCGCAATTGTTCGGCCTGGATGACTACCAGACCCTGGGCAGCCACCTGAATTTTCAGGCCATCTTCCAGCAACAGGAATACATCAAATGGCGCGCATTCCGTCAGCAGGAGGACGCCCGCTTTGTGTCGATCACCCTGCCGCGCATCATCCTGCGCAAGCCCCATCAAAGCGTGGCCGGTGAACTGCCCTTTAAGGAGCGCTGTGAGCGGCCACAACATTATTTGTGGGGTAATGCGGCGTTTGCCTTCGCCAGTGTCATTATTCGAGAATACGGTGAGATCGGTTGGTTCGCCCAGATTCGCGGGGTGCCCCGTGGTCAACTGGCCGGTGGCGTGGTCACCGGGTACGACGCGCTGCCGATTCCCGACGGCACCGGCGCCTACCACATTCTGACCGATGTGGTGATCACTGATGCCATCGAGCGGGAATTCAGTGAATTGGGACTGATGGCGCTGTGCCAGTGCTATGGTGTGCCGCTGGCAGCGTTTCACAGTAACCCCTCGGTGCACATGCCGAAAAAATTCGACAGCAAAAGTGCCACCGCCAACGCCCGCATCAGCGCCATGCTGCAACAGGTGCTGTGTGCTTCGCGCTTTGCCCACTATCTGAAGGTGATGATCCGCGACAAGGTAGGGTCTTACACCACCGAAAAAGAAATCGAAGACATGCTCACCAAATGGTTGAACCGCTACACCACCGGGCGGGACGATTTAAGTTGGGAGATGCGGGCCAAATACCCGTTGCGGGATGTGCGCCTGCAGGTGAAGGAGATGCCCGGTATGCCGGGGCAGTTCACCTGTGTGATCTTCCTCAAGCCGCACTACATTGCCGAGAATCTGGTATCGGAACTCAAGCTCACCACTGAGCTGTCCCAGGCCGGTATCGGGTCCAGGGGTTAGGGGGAGCGTTATGATTGATCAGGAACAGAAACTGGTGGTGCCCTTGCTGGACCGATTGCTGGATGACAATCCCCAGGAAAACACCGAAAGCGAACGGGCCCACCACCTGCTGATTCACCAATTGAAGGAAAGTGTGCGGCGGGATCTGGAAGAACTGTTCAACACCCGTCAGTGTTGCATTCCCCCGCCGGAGTCGCTGCAGCATATCCAGGCGGCACTGCATAACTACGGGCTGCCGGATGCCGCCACCCTGAACCTGAGTTCACAGAAAGCGCGGCTGGAATTCTGCCGCACAGTGGAGCGGACCATTGCCAATTACGAACCCCGTATTCGCAGTGCCAAGGTGCAGACCCAGTCTTCTGTGGACCCCGAAGATCCCAGCATTCGCTTTCGGGTGGAAGCGACCTTGCATGCCCTCAGTGCGGAGGAAGTCATCGTATTCGATTCAGCATTAAATCCGGTGACCCGTTCGGTCACTGTGGCGGAGACCAAATAAATGAGTGATGAGTTGCTCAAACATTACGAAAAGGAGTTGGCCTTTGTGCAAAAGGCCATGTCGGAGTTTGCCCAACGCCATCCCAAAATCGGCAACCGCCTGCGCATTTCCGATGATCGCCCGGAAGATCCGTTTGTGGAACGCCTGCTGGACGGTGTGGCACTGTTGAATGCCCGCATCCAGGATAAGCTGAACGATGATTTCCCTGAGATGACCGATGGCGTGATGGGGGTGATGTATCCCCATTACCAACGCCCCATACCGTCCATGACCATCGTGCAGTTCCAGGCGGCGGAAGCCCTGGATGAATGTACCCGGGTGGCGCCGAAAACCGAATTGGACACCAACCGCTTTGGCGGCGAAACCTGTCGCTTCAGCACCTGTTACCCGGTGGACATTCAACCGTTCAAAGTGGAATCGGCCCAGTTGCTGGCGCGTCCGTTTATTGCGCCGGGAGCCGATCAGGTGGGCGGGGCGGATGGGGTGCTGAAAATTGCCTTGAAAACCCTGTCGTCGGCCCTGAACTTTGCCGAGCTGAAACCCGGTCGGGTGCGTTTTTATCTGCGGGGTCAACCCAAGCACATCTATCCGTTATACGAACATCTGCTCAATGGCGCCGTGAAAGTGGTGCTGGCCAAAGGCGAAGGAGACACCAAGCCGGTGTTCTGCGATGCCAGCATCATCCAGCCGGTGGGCTTTGACATTGCAGAAGGGCTGTTGCCGTATCCCGCCAGTGCGTTTGAAGGCTACCGGCTGCTGACGGAATATTTTGTGTTCCCACAAAAATTCCTGTTCGTGGACATTGATCTGAGCAAACTGCCCCCTGCCGTCAGCAATGAGCTGAACCTGTATATTTACCTGAAAGAATCCGACGGCGAATTGGAACACTACATCAACGCCAGTGTGTTTGTGCTGGGCTGCACACCGGCGGTAAATCTGTTCTCCTACGTGGCGGACCCGATTGCCCTGGATCACGCCGAAACGGAATACCGGGTGGTGCCGGACGGGCGCCGCACCGGTGCCCTGGAAATCTATTCCATCGATCAGGTGAACGCCTCCAACAGCACCGGCAACAAATTTGAGTACACGCCGTTCTACGGCATCCGTCATCGTCACACGGAGCGCAATCACGGCACCTATTGGTACGAACGCAGGCTGTCGGTGATTGAAGGCGAGAACCACAATGAAGAGGCGTCGGAGATCAACATCAGCCTGGTGGACCTGAACTTCGATCCCAACCAGCCCAGTGACGAAACCCTGGATCTGCGGCTCACCTGCTTTAACCGCAACCTGCCGGCGCGCTTGCCTGCGGGCACCAATCAACCCAAGCTCAACATGGTGGAAGGGGATGCACCGGTGGCATCCATCCATTGCGTTACGCCCCCGACGCAGACCCTGCGGCCACCGCTGCGCAATCGGGCCTACTGGCGCCTGATGTCGCACCTGAATCTGAATCACCTGTCCCTCACCGGTGATGATGATGGCGATGCCTTGAAAGAAATCCTGCGCCTGTACGATTTCCGCGATGCAGACAGTACCCGCAAGATGATCGAATCCATCCGCCGCCTGCAGGTCAAACCCATCATGGCCCCGATCAAAGTGGGCAAGGGCACGGCCATGTGCCGTGGTACGCAGGTGGAAATGGAATTTGATCCCCGGCTGGTGGCCGGCGGTTCACCTTACCTGTTTGCCAGTGTGCTGGAACGGTTTCTGGCGTTGTACTGCAGCCTGAATTCGTTTACCCGACTGATCGCCCGAATCACCAATTCTGAAGGAGAAATGAAGCGATGGCCTCCGCGCGCCGGCGAAAAAGCCTTGCTGTAACCCGGCAACTTGAGGAAGAACCCTACCGCTTCGAATTTTTCCAGGCGGTACGGTTGCTGGAGATGGCGGCCCGCATCAACGCAGGCAAAGGCCAGAAATTCGCACGGGTGCCGGTTGCCAAGGGGGCTCCGCCCAATCGGGAGAGTGTGCGTTTCCGCGCCCAGGCCAGCCTGGCGTTTCGTGGTGCCGATGTGGATCGGGTGGAGATCACCCAAACCCTGGAGCTGGACGACGAAGAGGCCCCGCAAAAGCAATGGCAGATGCTGGTGAACAGCTTTGGCCTGTTCGGCAGCAATGGCGTGTTGCCGTATCACATCAGTGAACTGGTCATCAAACGCTTGCGGCAAAAAGACCGCTCCCTGGCCAACTTTCTGGACGTGCTGAATCACCGCAGCACCTCGTTGTACTACCAGGCCTGGCACAAATACCGGTTGCCGGTGGTGTATGAACGGGCCCATCGGGAAGGCCGCAACCGCAACGATATTTTCAGCCACATGCTGGCCTCTTTTGTGGGGCTGGGCACCGAAAAACTGCAGGAACGGCTGCCGATTCCCGATGATGCCCTGTTGGGGTTTGCCGGTCTGTTGGGCAAAGGGGTGCCCTCGGCCCCCACCATGGCCCGCATCCTCCAGCACTATTTTGAACTGCCGGTGGAAGTGGAACAGTTCGTCGGTAAGTGGCAGCCGTTACCGGAGGACATGCAGAGCCGGCTGCCGGGTTTGGGTGTGCCCCTGGGGCAAAACAACTACCTGGGCGAGAACGTGATCCTGGGCCGGCAATGTTGGGATATTCAAAGCAAATTCCGCATTCGCATCGAGCAACTCAGTTACGGCCAGTTTGTAGGCATTGCCCCGGGCAGTGCCAGGATGAAAGCCATGAAAGCGCTGGTACGCTTTATGGCCGGCACCGAATTCGATTTTGATATCGAAATCAGTATCCGACAAAAAGATTTACCCCGTGTCGGATTGGGACAGGTGGCACAGATCGACGGTCGCGCCATCGAAGGGGGCGAACTGATGCTGGGCTGGAACAGCGGCCTGGGTATGCAAAGTCAACAGCAACAAGACCAGAACCGGCTGATCCGAATTCGGGTGAGCGAATAATCGATTAACCATTCATAACCATATATAAATACAGGGAAGCTCAACATGATTAACGTGAACCTTAAATCCCTGGTGGACAAAATGTCCCCCGTTATGCGCGACAGCCTGGAAGGTGCCGCCGGACTCTGCATCGGTCGCAGCCACTACAATGTGGAAGTGGAGCACTGGTTGCTGAAACTGTTGGAAACGGTGGACAGTGACTTCAATACCCTGTTGGAAAAACACGGCCTGGACATCAGTCACCTGAACAAGCAGCTCACCAACACGGTGGAAAAATTCAAAGCCGGCAGTTCCCGCCCGGCGGCGTTGTCCCCCGCCATTGTGGAAGCCAGCAAGAATGCCTGGATGATCAGCTCCGTGGATTTCGGCCATGGCATGATCACCAGTGGCCACCTGCTGGCGGCATTGATGCTGGACGATCAGTCACGCCGCGCGTTGCTGGATTCTGCACCGGAATTCAAAAACATGGCGCCGGAATCCCTGCGGGAAACGGCCAAAGCCATCATCGGCACCACTGGGGAATCGTCCAGTGGCGCGCCCTCCGGTGCCGCTACCGAAGGGGTGGGCGGCGATGCACCGGTGCGCCCCACGAAAACCCCGGCGTTGGACAAATACACCATCAACCTCACAGAAAAAGCCCGTCAGGGTGGCATCGATCCGGTACTGGGGCGGGATGATGAGATCCGCCAGTGTATTGATATTCTGACCCGCCGCCGCCAGAACAACCCGATCCTCACCGGGGAAGCCGGTGTGGGCAAAACCGCCGTGGTGGAGGGCTTTGCCCTGCGCATCGCCAATGACGATGTGCCGGAGCCGCTGAAAGGCGTGGACGTACACACCCTGGATCTGGGTTTGTTGCAGGCCGGCGCCAGCGTCAAAGGGGAATTTGAAAACCGCCTCAAGTCCGTCATCGAGGAAGTGAAGTCCAGCCCCAAGCCCATCATCATGTTCATCGACGAGGCCCACACCCTGATCGGTGCCGGCGGTAAAGAAGGCCAGGGCGATGCCGCCAACCTGTTGAAACCGGCACTGGCGCGCGGTGAATTGCGCACGGTGGCCGCCACCACCTGGGCGGAATACAAAAAATACTTTGAGCGCGACCCGGCCCTGACCCGCCGTTTTCAGGTGGTGAAAGTGGAAGAGCCGGATGAAGAGAAAGCCATCAACATGATGCGCGGCATCTCCAAAATGCTGCAGGACCATCACAAAGTGCGGATTCTGGATGAAGCCATCGAAGCGTCGGTAAAATTGTCCGGCCGTTACATTCCCGGGCGCCAACTGCCGGATAAATCCGTCAGCCTGCTGGATACTGCCTGCGCCCGGGTGGCATTGAGCCAGACTGCCACCCCCTCGGCCATTGAAGATTGCCGGCGCAAGATCCGTCAGGATGCGTCCAACATCGCCAATCTGGAAAAAGAAAACTCCGCCACCGGTGTACACGATGACCGCATCGCCGGCCTGCGTGCCAGTAAAGAGCAGTCCGAGCAGGATCTGGTGCGGCTGGAAGCGCAATGGGAAAATGAAAAGGAATTGATCCAACAGATCCGCGAAGTGCGGGATCAGATCGAAGACGACTTTTTGCGTACCCAGGGGGGTGAGGAACGCACCCTGGACGACGGACAGCTGGCGGACCTGAAAGCCAAACTCAAGGCACTCTCCGAACAACTGGCGGAGGTGCAGGGCACTGAACCGTTGATGCAGGCATCGGTGGATGAGCAAGCCGTGGCGGAAGTGGTGGCCAACTGGACCGGCATACCCGTAGGCAAAATGGTCAGCGACGAAATCAATGCCGTGCTGAGCCTGAAGGATCGCCTGGAAGAGCGCGTCATCGGCCAGCCCCACGCCCTGGAGGCAGTGGCAAAAGCGGTGCGCACCTCCCGCGCCGGTTTGACCGACCCCCGCAAGCCGGTGGGCGTGTTCCTGTTTGTGGGCACCAGCGGTGTGGGTAAAACCGAAACCGCGTTGTCGCTGGCGGACGTCATGTACGGTGGCGAGCAGAACCTGACGGTGATCAACATGTCGGAGTTCAAAGAGGAACACAAGGTGTCCATGTTGCTGGGTTCACCGCCGGGCTACGTGGGATATGGAGAAGGCGGTGTACTCACTGAAGCGGCGCGACGCAAACCCTATTCCATCATTCTGTTGGATGAAATGGAAAAGGCCCATCCCGGTGTGCAGGATATTTTCTACAACCTGTTTGATAAAGGCACCATCAAGGACGGCGAAGGCCGTGATATTGATTTCAAGAACACCATCATCATCATGACCTCCAACGCCGGTGAGGACGCCATTCGGGCTATCTTCAATCAAATGGAAGAACGCCCTGATCCGGATGTGGTGCTGGATAACATCCGCCCCCATCTGCTCAAACACTTCAAGCCGGCGTTCCTGGGCCGTACCACGTTGATTGCGTACAACCCATTGGATGACGAGGATCTGATGAAGATCGCCGCTATCAACATGCGTCGCATCGAGAAGCGGGTGAAAGGCCATTACGGTGCCGAGTTCGGTTACGATGAAGATGTGTTGTTGCACATCGTGGCCCGTTGCCAGGAATCGGAAACCGGAGCCCGTAACATCGAGAACATCCTGAACAAAACCATGTTGCCGGAATTGGCCAGTGAATGTCTGCATCACATGGCGAGCGATGAACCGGTGGCGAAAATCCACGTGGGTGTTACGGAAGAGGGTGATTTCACCTATCAGGTGAGTTGAGTCTGCACGTTGAAATCCGTGCGATCCGGGGGGCTTCTGCGCCCCAGACACGCCGTAAACCCATCCCTGGGGGCTTCACAGCGGCATCCATGCCGCTGAGAGTCTGGAGCGCAGAAGCCCCCCGGATCGCACTCATATCTGCAGCCATTCGACTACCCAGCGTGCTGAAAACGTAACACGCTAACAGGCAAACAAAAAAAGGAGCCAACCATGAGCAGGGCCACCATGAACACCGGGGGAATTCCCATCGCCACCGCGTCGGATCAAGACCAACCCACCCTGGTGCGCAACAAGCCCTGTCATATTCTGGTGTTGGCGGACTTCAGTGGCCGCGACCATCGTGACCAGAATGACGCCGCCAACCTGGATCAACGCCGGATATTCGAAATCACCCGCGACAACATCGACGATGTGTTTGTGCGCATGGGCGTGACCCTGGATCTGCCCATCGCGGATGAACCCATTAAATTTCTGGAACTGGATGACCTGCATCCGGATTTTATTTATGAGCGGGTGGACCTGTTCAGTCAGTTCCGCGCCCTGAAACGCAAACTGAAAAAGCGGGACAGCTTTGCCGCTGCCGCTGCAGAAATCCAAAGTTGGGGTTCGTCATCACAGGCATCACAGTCAGCATCAACAACGGCATCCCCAGCGCAATCTGCAACAACCCAATCTGCAACCGCTAATGCCGACGTGCTGGACATGTTGCTGCACAGCCGTCGTGCCCAGGCGGAAGCGGCTCACTCGGTAAAAGGGTTGATCCAGCAGATTGTGGCGCCCTATGTGATTCCCAGCCCCGATCCCCGCGAGGCGGAACTGTTGCAGACCGTGGATCAGGCCGCCAGCCATCTGTTGCGGAAAATTCTGCACAGCAGCGCCTTCCAGGACATTGAATCCGCCTGGCGTGGACTGTACTGGTTGCTCAAGCAACTGGAAACCGATCAACAGTTGCGACTGTTTGTGGCCGACGTCAGCCTGCAGGAAATCATCACCGACAACGAAGCCCATGAAGACAGCACCACACAACTGCATAAATTGCTGCTGGAAAATCGGGTGGGTGAAGGCTCGGTGCCGTTCAGTGTCATCGTGGCGGACTACCAGCTGCAGGACGAAGTCAGTCATTGTGAGGCGCTGGCCAACCTGGCGAGCACCGCCGCCGATTCTCACGCCGTATTGGTGAGCGGTGGTTCCGAACGCATGGCGGGTTGCCCGAACCTGACTCAGGTGCCCGATCCGGAACACTGGTATCTGCATCGCGACGGGGAATCGGATTTCACCTTGATGTGGCAGGCGATTCGCGAACAGGATTACGCCCAGTATGCAGTATTGGCCTGCCCCCACTTTATGCTGCGCTTGCCCTATGGTGCCAACACCAGTCCGTTGGAGGCCTTTGATTTTGAGGAGCTGCCGCAGGATGGCCAGCACCCCTATTACCTGTGGGGTAACGGGGCCTGGCTGTTGGCGGCGCAACTGGGTAATTACTTCACGGGCGGTGGTTGGTCTGCCGACGCCACCCGGGGCAGCAAGGTGACCCAACTGCCCTTGCACGTGTACAAGGAACACGGTCAGAGTCAGGTAAAGCCCTGTGCCGAGATCAATATGCTGGACACCACCGCCACCGCACTCATGGCCCATGGCCTGATGCCGTTGCGCTCGGTGCGCGATGAAGACAGTGTGGTGATCCCGCCCCTGCGCGCCATCAGCAGCGTCAACCCGCAGGTGTTGGGGCCCTGGTCTGAAGTGCCGCAATCATGAATAAACTCATCCAGATCAAGCGTCGTTTTTGCGGCCCACCGGAATCCGGCAACGGTGGCTATGTGTGTGGCCTGTTGGGTGAAGCCCTCCGGCAAACGGCGCAACACGACTCGATACACGCCGCCACGGTGCGCCTGTTCCTGCCCCCGCCGTTGCAACAAGACCTGACGCTGCAGGTGGAAAATGGGCGTGCGCAATTGCTGGCAGACGAGCAGCTGGTGGCGCAGGGCTGGAGCGATGTGTTGGATCTGGAGTGTCCGCCTCCACCCAGCTTTGACCAGGCGCAGGCCTCTGCCCAACATTGCAGTGGTTTCACCCAGCATCCCTTTCCCGGCTGCTTTGTCTGTGGTCCGGATCGCGACGAAGGCGATGGCCTGCGCATCTTCCCCGGCCCATTGCCGGATACAACGGCGGTGGCCGCCCCCTGGATGGCAGACGCCTCGTTAGAGGGCGAACGCAGCGGGTTGGTTGATCCGGTGTTCATCTGGGCGGCCTTGGATTGCACCAGCGCATTCCCCATGTTGCCAGCGGGTGAAGGCAAGGCCCTGGTGCTGGGCCAGATGAGTGTGCGCATCGATGGGGATGTTCGCGTGGGGGAGCCGTGCGTTATGCTGGGTTGGCCCCTGGCCCGTGATGGCAAAAAACATTTCGCTGCCTCCGCCGTGATTGGCGAGAACGGCGCAGTGATCGCCGTGGCCAAAGCCACCTGGATAGAAGTGCCCGCCGCGCGTTTTCAGTAAGTGCTTCTAATGAATAATGGAACGATCACTGGGCCTCGAATTTTTCCAGGTCCAGGGCTTCAAACTGTCCGTCGGCATTAATGATGGAACCCCACACCTGATGGCTGGCCTGATGATCTGAAGCACTCAAGGACAACGGTCGGCCGATGCCCAGGTCCACATGCTGCAACGCTTCCAGGCGCCGGATCACTTCCTCCGTATTGAAATAGCGTCCGCTTTGGGCCAGGGCCAGACAGAACAGGCGCGCCACCACATAACCTTCCAGAGACACAAAACCCAGGGGCTCGCTGGGAAAGTACGCCTGCATGGCCTCTTGATATTCCAGCACGCCACTGGAAAAACCGTTGTACATGGGCACCACCTGGGACACGATCACACCGGCACCGCCGTTGGTTTCGGATTCCCGCAGTTCTTCCGCCAGGGCCTTGGCCCCCACAAAAGATACGTTGGCGATGCGGCCCTGGTAACCGCTCATGGACATCAGCTTGGTGAAGCGCGCACTGGCAGGATAGGCGCCGATCACGATCACACCTTCCAGCGTGGGGATCAGCGGGCGGAACAAGGCCATGGCGTCCATCACCCGATCGGTGTTGCGTTCATAGGTGGCGGTGGGCAGTTGGTGAATATCCACCCCATAGTGGGCGATGGCATTGGAAACCCCCGCCAGGCCATCCTTTCCAAAACTGTCGTTCTGATAGAACACCGCAATGTTGCGGGGATTCATTTCCAGAATCTTCACAAAGTAATGCACCAGGGCGGCGGTCTCTTCCGCGTAGCTGGCACGATAGTTAAACACGTAACGGTCGGGTGGGTTGTTGCGCAGCAATTGCGCCCCCGAGAAGGTACCAAACAACAGGGTTTTATTGCGCAACACCTCCGGCAGAACCGCTTTGCTGGTGGGGGTGCCCACGTTGCCCAGCAGGGCGAACACGCCGTCGTCCTGATGCAGCATGGCCTGCAGATTGGACACCGCCCGGGCAGGCTCATAACCATCATCCAGGGAATACAGATTCAACTGGCGCCCGTGCAGCCCGCCTTGCTCATTGACGCGATTAAAATAGGCCTGCATCCCAATGCGCATGGCTCGCCCCAGCTCGCGGGCACTGCCGCTGAACGCCGCACTCATGCCCAGCTTGATGCCCTCGCTGCTGATACCCCGTTGCGGCTGAGCTAACCCGGTGGAATACATGAACGCATCGCCCACCGTGTAACGCCAGGCCGGCACTGCATAGATCACCAGGGCGAACACCGTGGCCACCGCCAGGCTGGTGAACACTGCGCGCAGCAGATTGCGCCGCGGCTTGGATTGGTTTGCAACACCCGCCAGGGACGCCGATGCCGCCGAGTGCTGTGCATTGGCATCTGCAAACGACTGGGGTGAAGACGGCGATTCGCTGACAAATGGGGAGTTCCCCGCTTGCACAAAACCGGCCACGGAAATGGGTTGAGCCACGCCGGGCTCGGGCATTGACGTGGCCGCTGCAGGCGCCTGGGGGGATACGATGCGGGTGCGGTCGTCCATCTCTTCCACCCGGCCCACGGCGCCGCATTTTTCAAACAACTGTTGAAAACGCCGGGCATCCCGCTCGCTGATATTCTTGCGCAGCACCACCCGTTTACCGCTGAACAACGCCTGCAATTGTGGATCAGAAAACTTGAACGCCTTGTGCAGATTTTGCTGCACCTGCTGTGGCTCGTGCCCCGCCTGCAGTTCACCCTGAAAAATAAACTGGAACAGGGCGTCGCCTGGCGCTGTAGCAGAAGATGCCGCTGCCGACTGCTGTTGCAGTTGCGCCGTTTGCCGGGCGCAGGCAGAAAACTCCCGCCACAGTTCTGCGGTGGAACCGTAACGCTGTTCCCGCTCCACGGCCATGGCTTTGTAAATAATGGGCTGCAGAATTTCACAGCTCGGGTCCCGCAACGAGTAACTGCTCAGGGGCGGGGGCAACTCCTTCATCTGTTTGTTCATGATGATTTCCCGGCTGGCACCCCGATAAGGCGCTTCACCGGTAATCATAAAATGCAGAATGGCACCGATGCCGTAGATATCCGCCAGATGATTGATGTTGGCTCCGCGGATCTGCTCAGGGGCCAGGTAACCCGGCGTGCCCATCACCGTACCCAGCTGAGTGTGCTTCAGGTTCTCTTCGTGCATGGGTTTGCTGATGCCAAAATCCACCACCTTCACCGTGGTTTCGTTGCCCGACAGCGTGGCCACCATCACATTGCCGGGCTTCAGATCCCGATGCACCACATTGTGCTGATGGGCGGCGTTAATGGCACTGCACAGGGGTTCCATCAGCCACACAATGTTGGCCAGGGTCAGGCCTTTCTGCTGATGTACGATGTCCCCCAGGGCGGCCCCTTCCAGATATTCCAGAATCAGGTACACCAGGCCGTCTTCTGTGTGGCCGAAATCCAGCACGCTGACGATATTGGGGTGATTCAACTGGCTGCAGATCCGCGCCTCCCGCAGGAACAGCTGAATAAAATCCTCATCGTGAAAACTGGGCAGCAGCATCTTCACCACCACCTTGCGGGCCAGGCTCAGCTGCTCGGCCAGATAGACACGGCTCATGCCGCCGTCTACCAGCATGCGATCAATACGATAGGTGTCTTTCAGGGTGCGGCCGATCAACGGGTCGGTCATGGTTCGCCCTATGGATAAGAAAATGAACAGTATCCATTGAGTATAGTTGAGCGTGGGGAAACCTCAGGCTTATGACGCGAACAAACCCCCGTTAAATTACTCCGTCGGATGCGCCAACGGATAATACCAATCCGGCCGTGAGCGCAGATCGTATTGTGGGTAGTGATATTCAGGGTTGGGCTCGAACAGAAGACTGTTAAACCAGCTGCGATCAGAGGAGAGTAACGAGATCCAATGGCGCAACTGGGACAGGTTGACACCGAATTCCACCCAATCCCCTTCGCCATTGGCCAGGTCCACCGGGTCCATGATGTTCAGATAGCCGGGATTGCGTGGTCGATCCACCACCATGCCCTCATCCCGCCACCAGTAGTGCAGCGTGCGCACGGACCACAGGTAACCAAAATGATACGCGGTGGGGTTGTAGTGCCAACTGGCAATACGTTCCGGATCGGTTCGATAGTGTGATTCCCGCTGCGCGGTAATGGCAAGCGCACGGTCCAGGGCATGGCGAGCGCGGTTCAAATACAGGTTGGCCTGGGGCAGGTCCTGCTGGTGGCGGCTGTGCTCAGTCGCATACAGGTACTGCACCTGTTCAGCCCGCAACACCGTGATCGCCATGGCATCCCGCAATTCATCATATAAAATCCTACCGTTTGCGGGGATACCCGCTGCGAGCTGTTCAAATTCCGCCAGAATAGCCCCCAACTGCGTGGAGGTGGCGTGCAGCAACGGTTGTAACTCCGTTGCGTAGTCGATTTTTTTGGCAGCGGGCAGCAGTGGGTTGTGCATCTCCAGCATGCCCATTTTGCGGGGCTGGGTTTCCAGCATACCCAGTTGCATGGCCACGTGATCCCAGGCCTCCCAGCCCTGCAAATAGGCCTGGGCGTTGCGCAACGCGGGCTCTTCCGGGCGCGTGCCATCCACTTCCCCGTGAATGAACAACGCATTCTGGGCATCAATCCATTGCCGCAGCAGCCGGTTTGCCGCATCCGACTCATCACCGAACGGTTTCACCACCACATTCAAGGCCTGCGCCAGGGCCGCGTCCTGATCCTCAATCTGCGTCAGCGGATTCCAGGCGGCGCGGGCGGTGACCACATCATTCAACCAATACCCCCATTCCCAGCCACTGGAAAAATTCACTTGCCCCTGGATCGGCTCGCCGTTGGCATCATCCCGTGCGATCAATCGCAAATCGAACAGGCGACGGTCGGCATAAATCGGCAGGAACAACGGCACATCAATATCGTAACTCACCCAATAGGCGGTCTCGGGGTAATACAGCACCTCGCGGCGCCCGGCCTCCAGGCGTAGATAATCGTACATAAATTGAAAATCGCGATTGCCATAGGTGTAAGCGGGCCCCTGCACATCATAGTACTGAACCGTATGGGGCATCACACCCAGCAACGGATCGGCGTAGTACGGCAAAAAATTAAAATTCAACGGCTCACCATTGCGGGGATCGGTGAACCCTTCCGCCAACTGATCCTGCGTGCAGTGCACCTTCACATAGGTGCGCTTGCCGTACTGCTCCCAACTGTAACGGGCGGCCTCATTCATCCACGCCAGCATCTGTTCCGCATCGGGATGGGTGAACTCACTAAAGCCCATCTCAATCTCAAAATAATCAAAACCGGCCTGATGCAACCAGTCGATGGACTGGCGAATCTGCGCCGCCTCATTGCCGGCGCTGCGCACCATAGTCCAGGCGTGTTGCTGCCGGAACACAATGGGGGCATCAATGCCCACCGCCAGGCCCCAGTCGTGGGCTATCTGCACCAGCGTGCGCAGGCGTTGCTGCCGCTGCGGGCTGTCGGCAAATGCCTGCCAGGATTCCGCCATCAACAAAAACCACTCCACCCGGTTCTGCCGATTCGCCACCGACCATTCCAAAAACCGCTCCCACTCCGGCAACAGACTTTGCCAACCGGCCTCGTCATCCGGGCCATTGGGCCCCCATCCATTCAGCACATGGGTCAGCTCCAACGGGTGCTGGGTATGGATATGCCAGGCGCGAATGGGCCAATGGGGCTGCTCGTTCAGGTTCAGGCCAGTATGCCCATCGGTACCGAGCGTGAAATCCCAATCAGGCTGCTGCGGTGGCGTGGGCTCCAGCGGATGCAAGAACGACCAGCCCATGGCCTCCAGCAGGGCATAAGCTGCATACAGGTTCCCGATGTTGTGGCCGGGCAGCAGATTCTTCTCACCACCGGGATTGCCCTGGGCAAAGCTCACCCGGGTGCCGTTATCCAACACCAGCGAGCGCAGGGCAAATGCCTCGGACGCGTCATTCAACATCGGGCCGGAACCATAGCGCCCCCAATCCCCGCTGGCCCCAAACACCAGCACATGGGAGTTCGCCGGCAGGGCAGACAGATCCTGATCGGAATCCAGCTCCACCACAGTGCGGAAAGATTGCAGGTGCGAGCGAATACGATCCCGGGGGGAGAGGGGGAATTCAGGGGCGTATTTCACATAGATGACGGGCTCAGAGCCGGCGGAATCAGTGGGGGTGTCGGCTTCCGCCCCACAACCTGATAATGCAATTAATGCAGGTAGGGTAAATAGCGCCAATAGTAATGTGATTGCCCGCACTGTGGATTACCGTGGTTGATCTGAGCCAATGGGAATGGAGCAGAATAGCACGGCGCCTGGTTATTCGGGTTATACGAAAGGTGGACCCTGGGGGCGCTGGCTAGTGGTTGACGAATGGGGTGTGCAGCAGTAAAAGTAGATTAGGACTGCATGTGGACAGGTGGATGTGACCAGCTGCCAGATGTGGGTGATTTTAGCTGCGTTCTGTATTAGACAGGTGTTTCTGAGTTCTTCGTGGGTCTGGGCATTGGTGTGTGGTGTTGGGGGGCGTGGATTTGGACGTTAAATGTCCAAGTGTTTGCTACCGAGCTATTTCAATAGAACTAAATGGAGATAGGCATGAAAAAAATGACTTTTCTGGGGGTAGCATTGTTCTTTTGTTGCTCGTACGTGCTTAGCGCGACCCTTATCGAAAGCTCTCGATATATTCACCCTTATCCTGATCCTCTTTTCTTTGTAAAGAATTTTAGTTGGCACAGCGACGTTCATGCCAGACGAGAAGGTATCGGAAAACAAGACATTTACTACTTCAAATTAAAACATAACTCTGGATCTAGTTGGGCATATTACTCAGCTACTGAAGGGTATGAGGTTTATGTTGATGCATCGCAAAGTCGTAGCGGAACAGAGAATAAGTTGTATTGTCGATGGATAGTCAAAAGGAAATCGTTTGTAAATGTGAAGTCATGGGGGTATGACCCAGATGGGAAATGGAAGATATTAACAACTAAAAACATGCTTATACGTGATTCTATCTTATTTAATCCAAGTATAAGAGGCGGTCGTTATGGATCTTGCGGAGAGTTTACTTCTCAAATTAATAGCGACCGGACCAAAGGTATTGAAAGGGCAATAAATAGCTCAGTCGTGACATATAAAGATTTAGTGTCTGAAATTCAAGCCTACGATTCTGATTTAGACTTGGCGAGGTGGGATGGTTCGGAGCTCTAAAACGGATTTTAATATCAATAGGAGGTAGCACCATTTAACAATCGCATGCAGTGGATCAACCTACGTTTCGCAAATTTTATGGTATGTCGCTTCGCTCCTTCTTTACCATAAAATTTACTCCACTACGGTGGGCCATTGATGCGGGCGTGAGCCATCCATTAAAGGTTCTAATATGACACCGGTAAACGTAATCATTTGGTCATGTGTGATTATATTCATTGCAACTGCAATTCTTACCTTGTTGCATATATCAGGCATCCGGCCATTGCCAAATTCAGATCATGGCAGAGTTTTATTTCGAGCACTTATAGTTGAAATTGTAGTTGTTGCTGTAGGTGCATTCGCGTCAACATTATTACCAGATAATCCAATACCAAACGAAGGTGGTCTGCCTGGATCAATGGCACATAATCAGGGCGTCTTTTTGGATTATAATCAAACCGATGAGCCTGATCCGTAGCTGCCCAAATCCAGCGGCTTTGAAGAGTGGCAAGTAATGGAACCTGTCGGAGAAGATTGTCATCAAATAACAGTTTCGGATGCATCTACGTTTCCACCAACTTCACGTATTGAAACAGTATGTAACTAATTGAGGATAATACAATGAAGCATAAACGAAATTTAGTTGCAGGGTTTTTAATTCCATTCTTCACGTTCTCAACCCTAGTATGGGCTAGTGAAGCTGACGAAGCTTATGCTGCTTCTGAAAACATTATCGATCTAATTGGCAGCGGTAAGTACAATCAGGTGTGGAATAGCTATATGAGTCCTTTTTTTAAGTCAACCATGACTGAAGACTCTTTTAAGGCAAATTTAGTATTAGGTAGGCAAATGCTAGGAGCTAGAAAGTCGAAAAAGCTGATAGACAAGCAACACACAATCGGTGACCGAACTACCGGTTATCAAGGCTCAGTCTACGCCTTTAACTATAAGAATACGTATGGATCAGCGGCTTTGTACGAGCGCGTTGTTGTAATAAACCAAGATGGAAAAGGGTTCAAGCTCGCTGGATTCTGGGTTCAGCCTGCGCAGTAAATGGCAAATAAGCTCACGTGGTGTTGCCTAAAAAAAGTAGACACTCTAACTATGCAGACGTTGCGGCTGTTAGCGCATATTGGCACATCTCAACTGGTTGCGTGCGCAAGACGTTATGTGCTGTAAGAGCAGTTGCACAAACTTTTGCAAACTTCTATGAGGAGAACTAACAATGATTAAAAAATTAAGTGCAATTCTATATCCGCTGCTTATGACAGTGGTGGCCATTCCAGTTTCGGCTCAGCAGTCAAGCTTCTTATGTCAATTTATTCAAGGCCCTCGGGCTGGTCAAATCCAAGACTACACCGGCCATCCCAGCGGGCCTTTGCCTATAGGTAGTCCGTGCCATGATGGATTTGGTAGTGCTGGAAGAATCGTGCCAGATCAACGTTCGCAGCAGAAAACAGACCCCTATGGAAGATCAGACGGAGATCCGTATGGACGCAACAAAACCTATAACGAAGGTGGAAGTTGCCGAAGTCCTTCTAGTGAAGATGACTGTGATCTCTGTAGTTCGGATAGAAGTTATGAAAGATGCCTAGACAAACTGGATAACTGAACTCTGAGCAGGAGGAAGTTGTGAAAAAAGATCATATAACGCAGATTATTGTGGCATCTTTACTTATGTTGCAATTTACTTCTGCATCAGGGCAGGTCATGGATGATTTAGAAACAGCTAATACGTGTAGCTTCTTTGGAGAAGTTGTTCCGCAAAAAGTAACAACTTTTTCGTCTGATAAGGAAGCAGAGAGCGCTATAAAAAAAATCGTAGACGCATCTGGTCTTGTTCAAAATTTCCTGGTCCGTGCTGCTGGAGTTCCGAATGCTGCAGCCGTGATTCGAGGGGATACCCGATATATTTTGTATAATCAGCATTTTATGAAAGAGACAGAAAGGCGTGCTCAAAATTCTTGGGCATCCATTAGCATAATGGCCCATGAAGTTGGGCACCATTTGAATGGCCACACTCTTGATGGGCGAGGAAGTCGACCAAAAATCGAACTCGAAGCCGATTACTACTCAGGATTTATTCTACAGCGATTGGGGGCCTCGTTGAGCGATGCCAGAGCTGCTATGGAAAAACTCGGTAGCGAGAGCGGCTCTAGTACTCATCCAGCGAAACGAGATCGTCTCGCGGCTATTGCTAATGGATGGGTTAGAGCTTGCGAATCAGACTCCAAGTGCGATGAGGATAGAGAGCCAGATGTTGGAGAAATTCCGATTCCGGATAGGCCATCAACACCACCAGCGACTCAAAGAGATAGAGGGTATCCATCTGGCTACGGCATGTTAGTCTGTGGCTGCTGGGGTTATAACCCACCACCTTTATCTGCTGAGTCTAAATGCGCTAGTGGCTTCGTTAGGGTAAATATTTGTCCGGGGTTCTGCGCTGGCGGCGGCTCACCATATGCATACGTCTGCCAATAAAAAGTCACCTAGTAATCGCATGCAGTGGAGCAACATACGTTCCGACATTTTGTGGTGCATCGCTGTGCTCCTATATACCGCAAAAATGGCTTCACTTTGGTTTCCCACTGATGCGGGCATTAGCGGGCGTGGTTCAACGTAATTCGACAGTAAAAACGGAATTTGGGAATGACCGCTGACGATAGAATAGTGATGCTAGGTTTATTTTTATCTTACATGCTTTTAGTAAGTGCGATTTGGCTTGGTGTGATTGCATTGTGGATTTCTTTAATCGTGATTTGTGGGATCACAGCCTACTTCAGCTTTACTTTTTTCCGATCATCAGAGCATTTCGGAAAATTTCTGTACTTCGTTTTGTATGTGTTTTTATTGATTGCCTATTTGGCTCTAATTTACAAGCTATTTGGTATCGTCGATACATCAACGAATGAAGAAATTAAGCCTAGTTTGCTCAATGCCGCATACTTTAGTGTCGTTACTTGGACCACGTTGGGGTACGGAGATTTTCGACCCATTGATCAATTGAAGCCATTTGTTATGGCAGAGGATTTAATGGGGTATATATTTATGGCTTTGCTGGTCAGTAAGGTTTTATATATGGCGCAAAAAAGGTGACCAGCCACCGGAGATATTGATGAGAACTCTACTGCTTTTCAGCTTGCTTTTACTTTCCTTCGAAGTGTTTAGTAAGACATATGAAGGAAAAATTGAACTACAAGAAGGTAAATCTTATGACAATTCTCTGCCTGTAATAGTTGAAGAAGGTGAGGTGGCGTACTCAATAAGATTTTATGTTGACGATTTTGCTGGCCATGAGGCGATATACGCATATACAAGAGTAAAAAATATCGCTGGCTATGAACAAAAATACGCATTTCATGCTTCTTTTTACGATGCTAAAGGCGATTTGATTGCGGTTTGTAGACACACAACCAATCTCAAACCCGGGGTGGAGACTCAGCTAGGTGGTATGTATTCTGAAGTGGCTCCTTCAGAATGGAAGAAGGTTGCTTCATTTAAAGTTAAGGTGACGAAGCTATAACAAGTTATAAGGAACAAAGCGACGCGCACTTTACTATAGGCTGCTTCCACGCCAATTAAGCACGTATGTATGGCTGTAACTGGGACATACGTAACTTTAAATCGAAAATGGCGTATGCGCTGATCTCAGTTAGATCCATGCTAGATGTACAGCCAGATTCCAGAGATTTCCGGTATGAAGATTAAAATTGCATTATTTTGTTACGGATTTAATGCGCTAGGCTTGTTTATATTTGGTTTGATCTACACTTTAAGCCCCGAATTCCTGCCTTTTCACTCTGAAGCTATAGGTAAGTCTTGGAACGAGCTGGCTCCATCCTATCAGGTACTTTACCTGGGGATGATGCGAACCGAAGGTGCAGGATTTATGTCATCTGGCATTGCCATAGCCATTTTGCTCGCAATTCCCTTTAGGAAAAGGGAAGTCTGGTGTTACTGGGCAATGGCTATCATCGGGATTGTGGAGCATGTTCCAAGCATGATTGGCGCAATGAATACATCACAATTGACGCCGGCTTCGTCTCCTTGGCAATTGAATCTTTTAGGAGTGGTGCTGCTCGTGGTTGGATTAGTAATGTCATTAAAGTCTAAAACGTAAAGTGCTCGAGCGTGTAAGCATGTAACAGGTCGCTCAAGTGCGCACAGCGGCGTTGAGTGCAGCGGCATAGAGCGGCCTAGTTCAATTATCGAATGCAGAAAATGATCAATATAAAAGACGACAAGTACGTTAAATTATTGAGTGTGAATCTATTTCTGGATGAGAATGTCTTCGAAAAGGGTGATCCGTTTGAATTGAAGGAAGTTCTTGAGGCAACTGGCTTATTCGCACCATTAGAACTTAATCGCACTCTTTTATTTAAGCTGGATGGTGGATTAGCAAGAGGAGCTTCTAACAGTAAGGGGATAAGAGAAAAGGTACTCAACGCAATAGATAGTAGCAATGTGTCGACGGTTCGGTTTATGCAAAATGAAGCTCTTGAGATAGATAATCAAAGCAGCTTGGAAGTATATTTTGATCAATGGGATGGTGGGTCCAAGATACATTTTCTGAGCACAAACCTGGATAAATATAAAGAGTGCCAAATTGCGATAGCTGAACTTGTGGTCAAGTATAAACCTCAATACGCTTTCGCAAATCTATATATCCTGGATCATTTTGACATTGATAAAGCCACTGGGATCGGAGAGATCAATTTGATAAACGAGCA
The DNA here is from genome assembly GCF_003671495.1 of Ketobacter sp. Lineage (GTDB taxonomy): Bacteria > Pseudomonadota > Gammaproteobacteria > Pseudomonadales > Ketobacteraceae > Ketobacter. Next base: position 77,099 of record NZ_RCHN01000004.1, read on the forward strand.
ATATCCAGTGGACAGTTTGAATATTAGCCGATATCAGGGTTTGGCCAAAGACGGGAAAATTAAAGATGCTCAGTGGATTAACTATTTTAGTGACCAATTATTGTCGCACATAAAAGTTCATTCGCCAGATAAATTACATACTAGTACCAAAATAGATTCAGGTAGATTCGTTCAGATTTCGGAATCGCCATTTTTTAGCAAGTCGGACATCGAATGGATATATAAATTTAGGAAAGAGAATGCTGACCATATTGTACTTCGGTAGAGATTCAACAAGCACATACTCTTGAAGCTGTCTCCCGTAATGCGGGACTTTGGCTGCATAGTTATTGTGTCAGCTTTTGGTGGGGAACAACAGAAAAGTCATAATAGAGAGAGACGATGAGGAATATACTATATATAGATATGGACAATGTGCTCTTAGATTTTGAGTCCTGTATCGAGTAAATTCCAATGGAACTGCGCAATGAATACGAAGGCCGTTTGGACGAAGTTCCCACATTGGGAAAGCGTATTGGTCTATTTGAGAGCAAATGCCTCGCATTGCTATGAAAAGGTCGATTCTCTCTTTTTTCACAACCAAATAGATATGCGACCTCGCTTGGGCGCATCAGTAAAATTCGATTTCACGGAAACCTAGAATGGATATTGAATCCTGTATACCAGTAATACCAAGCTTTGATTTGCAAAATAGCCTCTTATTTTGGAGAGATGGGCTTGGATTTGAAGTAAGCGATTCAGTAGTGAAAAATGGGGAATTGATTTTCTGTATGCTAAGAAAATCGCACCTTGCTTTTATGCTCAATCAGAGAGAAGGTGGTGACGAAAAGCAGAATGATTATGAAAGTATACGGCTGTATTGGTCTCCAAAGAACCTGTCCGAAATGAGAACCCATTTATCTTCGCTCGGCTTTAGTCCCTCAGAGATATACAATCGTGATTACGGACGTACGGAATTCTTTCTAACGGATAGCGATGGATTCTCACATTGCTTTGGTGTGGTAACAGAGGCATAGAGCTTTGTTCACGGAATTTCTATTTGTGGTCCTCTCTTGGTAGCGTTATTGATCAATTTGATGTTGTAGAACATGATTCTAGAAATTGTATTTAAAGAAGCCACGCACGATTGTTGGTTGTTTTCCTCTGAAAACTCTGATCAGGCTTTATCGTTAAAAGAAGTTGTAAAGCCTTTTCAATGTCATTCATGCCCCAAGTTTCCCGAAGAGCATGCGATTTCAAGAATAGGCCCTGATTTGGCTTTTGAGACAACAAAATCTTGCAAGGCATTTATAACCCATGATGATTGGTTCATCGTTGGTCGAGAGATCTCAGAATCGATACGACAATATACAAACTGCAAGACTGTTCCAGTTAATAAACCTGAGACTTGGTTTGCTCTGTTACCGGAGCAGTATCCCGTGGATATTAAGGTGTCGGGTTTTGAGTATTCTGGAGTTAGGTGTAAGTCATGCGGAAGATGGGAAGAGGCTGTTGTAGGGCCCTTGGTTGGGTCTATTGCTATGCCGGAAAAGCATGATTTATTTTGGACGTCAGATGTCCATAATGAATCTGCTAAAGGCGCTCGACCACGCCTTTGGTGCAAAAAATCAGATAAAAAGAAGATGTACTCACTATTTGATAACTCCGTTAAATTTGATGAGGCATGGTAAATGCGAATAAGGCCGTGCAAGGGAAGCATTAAGCAATGAAGAAGTATACTTTAGCGATGATTTTGTTTGTGAGTGGTTGTGGGCAAATAGTGCCTCAAGGGTACTTTCAGCCACATGTATATAAGTCAGATAAGTTTCTGGAAGAATCCGAGCTGGCAGTAATCTATGGTAGTTGCCAAACTACATCATCTGAAGGTCAGGCATTAGGCAATGTTTTAGTGCTTAGTGTCGATGGTGATCGAGCTGCGGCGTACAAAGTCTATGTTCTACCGGGTAAAAGAAAGCTGAACGTTAGCTACTTTTTCAAAAGTCAGACTTCACAAGGGTATTTTGGGGCGGATGATATCGAGCTTGAATTAGAACGAGGGCATAAGTATCAGCTAGTCGCTAAGTTTGGCAGCACCGAAGGGGACATTTTGTCCGGTTACGAGAAACCAGTTGATCTTCATCTTGAAGATAAGGGTTATTCCTATACGCCACCCAAAAATGTCTATTGGGATCATGATCCATCAGATCCATTGGTTGTGAAAAAAGCATCACTTTCTGTCACGCCTTTTGATTGTCGGGATAGCATCCCATCAACACAGAAACTGGATATCGATCCAGAGTATAAAGAGATCTTTCTACGCCAGGGCTATGATCTTTAGCCGATCGGAGTGTCGGCAAACGATTTTCCCAACCGGGCCCAAGATCCCAACCGGGTTTTCAGGCCCATTCGTATTTCTTAGATATGAGTGATTATGAATAAGTATTTGTGTTTTGTTGCTTTCTTCTTGGTGTCATGTGGGGGCGGTAGTGGTAGTGAAAATAACGATCCACCAGGAGAAGATCTTGACCCATATGTGGGTGTGTGGGTGTCCGGTTGCACATCGGCGATCTACTCACATGGATCGATTCTGGCGGATCTAACGTCATTTATAGAGACGATCACTATTTCAGAGTCAAAAGCATCATCGACTATTGAGATATATTCGGATACCACTTGCAGCGATTTGGACGAGGTGTTAACCGATCTTGCGCCAGAGTACGGTGGTGCTCTGACAGGCGTTGAGGAATTAACAACCGACAACGACTACCCATATCGACGTTATAACACCCTAAATCCAATCCTGGGGGAATCTGCTATCGAAGTGGCCTTGGTTGATGGGGTTCTGTATCGCGTGTATCTCGATTATGCAGTGTTCGATTCCACAGGGGATATCCAGCATAATGTGATCTTCGAATGGAATTTCACTCAGTAGTTGACAACCCAAACCAACCGAAAGGCACAGACCCTTGAATAGACGCAAGTTCGTAGGTTTATTTTGCATCATCGGCGCATGCGTATCGCTGGCTGCGCCCAAGGCTTTTGCCAATCATCCTACGCTGCTATCCAACTGTAATTCATTCAAGCTTGAGACGGGTGACTATACCCGTCGCGTCGATGCGCTGTTAGGCCAGATTGAACGCCTGGTGAATACCGATAGTACGGTGCGCGATAAGGTAAGAACGGGTCAGGATATCACCCAGCATGTCTATGCCGCCGGGTTGTACAGCAAGATGCAGGATTGCAATGAGGATGCGGCCAGCCTGAATATTCAGGTGGTTGGTGGCGATCCGATTAATAACACCACAGGGGACAGTTTTACCCTGATTCTTCGGGCCATGAATACGCCACACTGCCGTGCCATTGATGCGGGGCTAAACCGGGTTGGTCGCACCGTGAGAAAAAGACCAGAAATTCCCAACAAGCCGGCAGGTCAGTGGGGGCAGTGTTTAAGCAACCCCATTACCTGGGGCATGACCCTTGGCAAAAACCTGCCCATGCCGAATGTGGCGTATATCAATGTTAAAGTGAATCTGCCTGTCAACACGCCACCTCCGCCTGCTCCCACCGCTAAGTCCTGCCCGGTACGACAATTTCCCAACGATTGTGTTCTTCTCAGCAACGGTAAAGCCAATGCCCAGCAGGAGGCGCAATGCAAAACGCTGTTGAAGGATGTGGAGAATGCGATCAATAAGATCGCCCAGCTCAGTCAACAGCAGAAGCTGTCCAGCTTAAGTACTCAGCAGCGTGAGGAACTATTGGCGGGCCTGCTGAGATCCACGGTCGTCCCCAACCAAATTCCCGATGCGGACTTGATTACAAAGTATCGATTGGTCTACGCAGAGGCTGTGTACACGTCAGGCCCGAATAACAATATCGATAGTCGATACTGGACCTCAGAGCTGAGCAAGTACGACGAAATCAGTGATCGTATTTATCAAAGGGCCTGCGCCAACGGCTGGAATAATCTGTTCGATACGCCTTTCTTATGGACCACAATGTTTGGCAGTACACGGCAGGATATTATTATGCAAATTCTTGCCGAGTTTCAGTCCGTTATTCCCATTACATTGAGGGAAAATCAGATTTACTTTGAAGATCTCAGCCTATTATCCAGAATATTGAACCAGAACCTGACTGAAGCCTATTATGTTCCGCCCTCTCTGCCGAAGAATCATCGACTGTACCCTTGGAGGGACACCATTGTGCTCACCAATTGGAGTTATCAGACCAAACTGGCCGTGTTGCCCGTGAACTTCAGAGATTTTATACGCATTTATCTTGAAGAAATGATGCACGCTCATCAACGGGAGCTTTGGGAGGATGAGCTGGTCAAGGGTAAACTCCCTGTCAGCTCCCACGCTTGCGATCAGGCGCATATCTTTATGTACAACGGCGTTCTGTATAGCAGTTCACTGGGTGGTGCTTATGAGAACCAGCCCTTGGAATTGCACGCCAAGAAATTCTCGGAATACGTTCGTTCCAGCTTGTTTGCGCCAGGGCGAAAGTGCCCTTAGCAGGGCGGGTAGGGAATCCATCTATGTTGGGAGATAACAATGCATGCCATGGCGATAACACCCATCTTGAATGTTTCCAATATGCAACAGAGTTTTGACTGGTTCGAATGCTTGGGCTGGACGAAAAGCTGGGAGTGGGGAGAACCGATTTCTTTCGGCTGCGTGGGGTCCGGTGAGTGTCAGATATTCTTGTGCCTGGATGGTCAAGGGGGCCGCGGCAAGGGTGACAACGTCATAACCTTTGGTGACGAGGAGGCAGAGACCGGCGACAAAGGGGTCTGGATGTCGATCTGGATCGACGATGTTGATGGTCTGTATCAGCACTGCTTGAAGAACGGAATTGAAGTAACATTCAAACCTGAAGATTTACCGTGGAACGTGCGGGAGATGCACGTGCGGCATCCGGATGGACATGTGTTCAGAATGAGCCAGAGCATTGGCCAGTGAATGTGGTCAGTGAGTGTGGCCGGCATGTTCCAGAGGCAGCTGAGACTAGAAGAAGTAACGTAAATGAAACCCAGACACCCAGCGGATTCGAAGAATAGGGACGTACTGAAGAACGGCATCGAGGTAATATATGCCTTTGGCGAGCTAAAAGATTGTGATGCGAAGCGCGTTGTGTTCTTAGCCGGCACAACGGCATGGAATTCAAACCTATGCAGTGACAGCTGGCGGCGACATTTCATTGGTGAAATAGCGCAAATCGATATAGGTGATAAGCAGGTGGCGCTCTGTGTTCCAGAACCCAAAGATGGATGCATGGATGGCAAGGAAAGTCGCCACCTGATTGATTGGGAAACGGAGTATCTCGACAAGGCTGGCATCCATGCCTATTGGTTGAATACGTATTGGCACTACGATCTTGCCGTTCAAGATTGTGCGCCAGAGGTCAAACGTTACTTCTCTGATGGTAAGGCGGCGAATATCGGCATCACGGTTCGATCTGAGTTAGGTGCCTCGTTCGGTCGGTATAAGTACGGCAATCAATCTCTTAAGCTAGTCATTGGTTGCCCTGCTGATGCCCAAGGACTGGCCTGGTTGTACATTCAAAGCCAGCTGCTTGGTATCCCGGTCTATCAGCAGTATGAGAAGACTTCGGCTTATGATCAGAAGTGGTTTGATGCCATCGTTCATGAAATGCTGAAGTAAGTAAACAGTACGCTCTGCGTTTGGAGTCCCCGTTAGTGGAGCCCACTATTTTGCAGAAAAATGAAGAGCTTGCATTGATAGAACCTGTGCTACACTTCCTTGTGGACGATGCTGAGCATCGCCACCTGACTTTACATCGATTCATGTAAATCGTTTTTATCAACAAAAAAGTAAGGAAATAAAATGTTGAAACAGGTTGTATCTTCCACCGTTTTGGTTGGGGCTTTGTTTTTCTCTGGTTGTGCTTCCATCAACAAAGCACCGGCCAGTATGGATGCTGAGGCAAAGCAATTTAAGCCGAATCCCAGCTACTCTCAGGTTTATGTATACCGCAATGAAACACTTGGGGCTGCGTTGTCCATGCCGGTGACGGTCAATGGCAAGTTAGCGGGTACCACCGGACCAAATTCATTCTTCAAGTTTGATCTGCCGGCCGGGGAGCATACTATCACTTCCCAGGACGACGAATCCGTACTGAAGATCTCCACCAAGAACAACGAAATCTATTACGTGTGGCAGGAAGTGAAAATGGGCGCGTTCTCCGGTGGCTCTGATTTGCAGATCGTCGATGAAGCCAAAGGCCAGTCTGGCGTGCGTGAATGCACGATGATTCAAAGCAACTTCTAAGCGATAGTGTACAGCGTTGTGTTCAGAAGGGGGGTGTAACACCCCCCTGATACCGCGGCTGGCAAGATTCCCAAACAGGGACGCAAACATGTTATAAAGTAAGTCGCACTCCGCTATCTAATGGACATCTCAGACATGGAAGATCACTTTTTACAACCAAGACTGATCGGCAAAACGGTCTCGTTATTCCCATTGCAGGCATCACATTTCGAGGAACTGTATGCCGCCGCCTCCGACCCCTTGATCTGGATTGGCCATCCACGCACCGACCGCTACCAGCGGGAGGTCTTCAGCAAACTCTTCGAGGACTCCATCAATTCAAAAGGCGCCCTGATCGTGGTTCAGAATGATACTGGCAGGGTCATCGGCAGCTCCAGATACTATGAATTCAACCCCGAACAGTCCGAGGTTTGTATTGGATATTCGTTTCTTGTGCGGGACTGTTGGGGAGGGGCCGTCAACAAAGAAGTCAAGCAACTGTTGTTGGACCATGCCTTCACCCGCGTGTCCACGGTCTGGTTCCATGTGGATGTAAACAATGTGCGCTCCCGAAAAGCCATGGCAAAAATCGGTGCGGTGCAATCCCATATCGGCACCAAGCTATTCGGTGGTCAGGCCTATGACTACGTGTTCTATAAAATGGAACGCGCCAACCAGGCTGAGGCTGTGAGTGACCCGCTCGTTGACCAAAGCACAATCTGATTTGGTGCAAGCCTGGTTTGGTGATCGCTTCAGTGAGCTTCACCCCAGGTTGCAGGCCCTTCATATACAGGGGGGGCAGTTGACCGGTCAGGTCAGCTTGGCGTTCGGGCGTGGGGTGGCAGGCGTGATCGGCCGGCGGCTGGCCCGTAAAATGGGTTTGCCCAGCGCCGGTGACCACCACCTTCGAGTTTCCATATTCCACGATGAGCACTGCCTGCACTGGTATCGACAGTTCAATCAGCAGGAAACCGTGGAATCCCGTTTTAAACCGGTGGGCACACTGCACCAGGGCTACTGGCTGGAAACCACGGGGCCACTGACGATGCGGTTGACGGTGGATATCCTGAACGGCGCTTGGCATTGGCGCTGCCTGGAGGTGACGCTTTACGGCTGCCCGATTCCGCTGTGGTTGATTCCAAAAATGGAAGCCTATAAAACGGTGGAAGACGGCCGCTACCGTTTTCACGTCAGCTTTTCGTATCCGTGGTTAGGCGCAGTGTTCGGCCCAGAGCTGGGCCCGTTAGTGGTCTATGAAGGTCTGCTGGATCTGGAAGAATTGCCCGCAGACGCCGGGCGTGATCGCCATGAGTAACCAATAAACCTGATCAGGTGAAATTTATGGAAGCAAAAGTTGCGGTGTTCGGCATCCTGCGGTTTCCTCCCCAGCAGATTGCCTCGTTGCTGCCACATCTGGAAGCCTTTGTTCGCGCCACCCAGGAACGGGATGGCTGCATTCTTTATGAGGTGGCAGAAGATCCATTCGATAAGGGCCTGATCCGGTTTTCGGAGCTGTGGCCCAGTCGTGAAAGCCTGGAACAGCATTTGGTGGCGTCTCATATTGAACCCTGGCGCCAAGCGGCGCGGGCCCACGGTTTATTGGAGAGGGTTTTTCACTCCTATGATATCCGTTCCACAGCCATACCGGTCTGACGGGAGGTGACTATAACACCACCACTTGTTATCGGAATGTCGCAAAGTCGTGTTAAGATTGGCGGTTCACAATAAAAAGATAAATTAAATTTGGGGAAGACACGGATGATTTCTGTTAAGAAACATGCTGTTCGGATTTGTTTGCTCTCAATCTTCACATTAATACTTTGGGGTTGTGGTGGTGGCACACCGGCGCTCAAGAATGGGGTCCCGGTTACCGGCGTGAGTGGTGCGCTTGATTCGGTGAAAACCTACCGCATCAGTATTCCAGACAACACCAATGCCTTGCTGATCGCGCTGACCGGCAGCCCGGATCTGCAGGCGGAATTACTGAACGCCGACGGAACCAGCCTGTTGTTGTGCCCATCCCTTGCGGTATCACTTGCGCCCTGCAGTCTGCTGAATCCCCCTACTGGCGATCTGGAGCTCAAGCTGACCTCTGTTGCGGACTATGAAAATGTGTCCATCGCGGCGTCCTGGGGTGGCCCTGACGCTGCCGTGCTCACCAATGCGGTTCCATTGGCGGAGCTGAATGCGCCAGCAGACTCCATACGTCTGGCCTCGTTCTTTATGGAGGCACCGGAGCAGGTGCTGTCGTTGCAAAGCAGCGGCCTGCAGGATTCAGAGCTGCAACTGCTGGACAGCCAGGGGCAGCTGATCCAGCCATGTGGACAACGTTGTCAGGTGGCAGGGCTGGCAACGGGCCTGTATTTTCTCCGTATTCAGAATAGCGCGGCCTACAGCGGCGCCAGCCTGGTGGCCAGTTGGGGTCGCCCCTTAACAGCCACGTTGGAAAACGGGATTCCAAAGCGCGGGCTTACCGGTGTGACCGGCGAGCGACTTGTCGAAACCCTGTATCTGCCGGCCCAGGCGGACAGCATTATGGTGCTTAGCAGTTCCCTGGGTGTGTTTCTGGAAATCATCAATCAGCAGGGAGTGGTGGTAATGGACTGCCCACTGGCACAACCGTGCACGGTGTCCGGCCTGACAGAGGGCCTGTATTCCGTCGCCATGGTGTTGTCGAGCGATGAGAGTGCCTTTTCCATTACGGCGGCCTGGGGCGGTGAGGGCATGACATCACTGGCTCAGGGTGCCCAGCGCCCGTGGTCGGACGCGGAAGTGGGCGACGTGTTTCTGGATACGTTTGTCGCGCCGCAGGATGCCGAGTTTGTGGCCGTGGCGCCGCTGGCGGAACATGTGGTGCAGGAAGTGTTCTCTGCGCGAGGGGAGCGGGTGGCTTCCTGCTGGTTAGAGCAGCCGTGTATTCTCCCCCAACCGCAGGCTGATCCGTATTTCGTGAAGAGCCAGGTGACAGGGCCCAGCGGTCCGCAACAGTTTCACGTTGCGCTGAACTACGGCGGTCCACTCTATGATTCGTTGGAGCGCCGTCAGCGTAAACAAAACCAGGCTGTACCCGACAGCGGTTTCCTGATTGAAACCTTCTCTGCCCAGGCGCAGGATCGCCGCGGGGTATTTGCGGCAACCCTTGGTACCCGCGTTAAACTCTACGGGAGCGATGGCGTCGAGTTCCACTGTGAGCCCTATCGCCCTTGTCTATTGGATCTGCAATCCCCGTCATCCTTCATTGCCTATATCCATAACGAAGACGGCGGTTTGCTGCCAGTGGGCAGTCCGGTCAGTGTTGCCTTTTCCACCTGGAGCGAGCAGGGGGGCACCCTGGTGAATCAGGATCAGGTTCAGGCGGCGATCCAAGGGGATGCGGATCTGCAGTTGGAAACCTTTAGTACACAGGAGGATGTGGCCGCCTTTATGTTGGCCGCACCGGACACCCGCGATGAAAACCCGTTGCTGATAGAGATCCTGGATGCGGAAGTTGGCGCCGGTGTGGCGTTCTGCTACGACTTTGAGCCCTGTATTGCAACCAACACCGGGGCCAAGGACTACGTGGTGCTGATCGGGCGCGGCGGCTCGGCGCCCCAGGACAACGTCGTCAACACCGTATCCCTCACCTTCGGCGGAACGGCTTACACCACCATCGCAAACGGCGGGGTGAATCGTCATGCACTGGCGACCGGGGCATTTGCGGTGGAATCCATGGTGGTTCCTTTCACCACGGAGTTGATGCAGTTCGCTGCATCGCCTTCTGGGCAGGTGGATGTCTACTCCGCCCATGGGGAATGGGTTTGTCGTCAGCAGGTTCGATGTTCGTTGCTGGTCGGTAGCAGCAATGTGTTGTTCGCCCGAGTGACGCAGTTGGATGGCACCTACTCCGAGCTGAATACCAGTCTGGCGCTGGGTGCAGAAGGGGTTGGCTCCATGGTCAGCGGTGATCAGAAAACGCTGGTGTTGCCCAATGAGACTAGTGTGGCTTTGCAGTCGTTCTATGTGCCTGAAGGCATCGAGGGCGGTGTATTTGCGGCCTTCTCTGCCGATGGGGTGGTCAACGTCAGTATCCGTTCGGGGGATGGGCGTGAGATCTGCAGTGCTGAGCAGGGTTGTGGTTTTAGCGGCGCTCGAGACGAATTGTATTTTGTGGAAATGACCATGGCCTACAGCGCAGTGGCGGACCAGCCGATTACGGTCAATGTGTCACTGTTGCTGGGCAGCCAGCAGCAAACCACGCTTGAAAGTAGTGGTTCCTTTTATGATTTGAATCTGGCGCCCGGTGCAATGCATTTGTCCTCATTTTATCTGTCGGATGAATTCAATTCGCTCGCTTTGGCAAACAGTCCGGATATGCTGATCAGAGTGTACGATGAGCAGGGATTGCCCCTGCCCGAACAGCAGATCTATTCACACTTGCCACCAGGGTTGTACTTTGTGCAGGTGATGCGAACCGATGATCCCTGGCAGAGTGCGTCCGGTTTTTCAATCGCGCTCGGTGGGGAACAGCATGCCGTTATGCAGCGGGGCAGGCCAGCGTCGTTTGAATTTGTGGCAGACGGTCGCGTTGATGTACAGAGCTTTTTCCTGCCAGAAAGTGCAGACTCTGTTCTGTTGGTGCCTTCACCCCTGGCATGGATGACGGAAATACGGCATTCGGAATTTGGCCCTGATGTGATTGCCTCCTGCAGCGGGGAGGCGCATTGTCATTTAGCGTACGGAGAAGCGGGAACCTACTTTGTTTACAGCTACCTGCCGGATGACGGGTTTGAGCCGGCGGCTCAGTATTCGATGACCATGCAATACCTGAACTCCGCCACCGGCGGTTCCATGAACCATGGGCAGATTGCAACCATTGATGCGCTAGAGCCAGGCCAGTTCTGGATTGAATCGTTTTACCTGGCGCAACACTCCATACCATTGGCAGTGGGCACCTCCGCCAATACCAGCGTCAAAGTCGTTCATGAATTTGGGGGGGGAGTTGGTCCAAGTGCGTGGAGCTCTCCAGCACTGATGAGCACCTACGATGCACCAGGCGGTGGGTATTATGCATTGATGGAGGCGAACCCGGATTATCCCGGCAGCAATCAGGAAGAGATGTGGTACAACAATCACAGCGTCAAAGCGCTGTGGGGCAATGAGCCCACGATGGTGAATGGCGGTGCCATTGCCATCGGCCGCGATCACGTGGTGTTGGAGAGTTTCAGGGTGGAAGAAGGCGCCGCTGCCAATTTCCCGGAAATCTATTCCGGCATGGTAACCCATACGGTGGAAATGGCTTGGAGTAACCTGTTCAGTGAGTTTGATTACCAGACCTGTGATCTGTTCTGGGAGCCTTGCCGTTTTGATATCAATGAGCCAGGTTTGTACTACGTGTTCCAGGAGAACGTCCATGACTACCCAGATCGTGAGGTGGGCAGTCTGTCATTGGCCTGGGGTGGACCAAAAGGTACGTCCTTGGAGAATGGCAAAACCTATCAAACGCTGCCGTTTGATACCCTGAACTTTGCTGTGCATTCAGTGTATTTGCCAGCGCAGACTACGTTGACGTTTAACCTGCCGGAAAACACCACGGTAGAAGTGTATGACGGTTATCCGGGTGACCATGAGGTGGGTTGTTATGGGGCCACATGCGAGCTCACCCTGGAGCCGGGTCTGCACTTCATTTATTTCCGTTTTCACGCGTGGCCAGTGCTGGGCACCGAAGGGGTACGTTACCAGGTGTTGTGGTAAGCAGTATTCTGGTTAGCACATAGACCCAACTGGCCATCAGCCGATGGCCAGTTCCTTGATCCGCCGTTTCAACGCTGCTTTGGAAACGTGCAGTTCATCCACCATCTGTTCCAGATTGCCGGCACAACGCTCGTAGCTTTGCGTCAGCTCATCCACGCTCAGATCCCCGGCTTTGCGCACGTTGGGATTGGCTTCAATCATTTTGTACAACGCCGCGCGGGAGATATTCAGGTCTTCTGCGGTGTTTTTCAGATCCCAGCGCTGGCGTTGCAGGGCCTCCATCAATTCTGACTCTTCGATGGTGCTGGGCTTGCGTCGATTGGGTGGTGGTGGCGCGGCGTTGCTGACCGCTTCCCCCTGGCGGGGTCTGGCGTAATGATGAATGATGCTACCGGGCACCGGTGTGGGTTCCTGTTCGATGCCGTTGTTGTCCGGCGGTGTCTGTTCCTGTTCCTGCTGGCGTTGGTTCTGTTCCAACAGCATGGCTTCCACCCGCGGCGGGATGCTGGTGAAACCGGCCAGACGATTGTGGATGGCCACCTGCCGCGCGACGTTGCGCATCTGGCGGATATTACCGGGCCAATCAAACTCCAGGGCATGCCGGAAGAACTGATACCAGAGCATTTCGGAATCCGGGTCCAGCTCCTGGTAATGACGCTGCTCGGCGATGGCATCAAATTCGTAACGCAGGAACTCCGACAGCAACAGGCCGATGTCGGGCTTGCGCTGGGCCAGGCGGGGAATCCAGATTTCAAAACCCGCCAACCGTTGCAGCAAGGGATTGCGGAAATCCTGGGATTCCAGTTTGCTCTCCAGGTCGGCATCGGTGGCGGCCACCAACCGCACATCCACTTTCAGGGTTTCGGTGCCGCCCACCGGCCTTACCTCGCTGGTTTCCAGGGTGCGCAGCAGGGCCACCTGCACCTCATCGGGCGCGTCACCGATTTCATCCAGGAACAGGGTGCTGTTGTTGGCCTGGGAAAAGTAGCCGGGCTTGTCTTTGTTGGCGCCGGTGAAGGCGCCTTTCTTGGCCCCGAACAATTCGGAGATGGCCAGGGATTCCGGGATGGCCCCCACGTTGACGGCCAGCATGGGGCGCGTGCAGCGGGGACTGGCGTTGTGCAGGGCGCTGGCCACCAATTCCTTACCGGTGCCGGTTTCGCCGCGGATCAGCACCGGTACATTGAGGTCGGCTACCCGATCCACGGAACGGCGGATGTTCTCGATGCCTTCACTGACCCCCAGCATGCGATGCATGTTGGGACTGCGCCGGTCCGGCGTCAGGCTGTGCAGCACCACGATGACCCGAGCCCCCAGCTCCACCACCACGCCAGTCTTCAGTTGTTCCTCGAACACATAGTGGGGGGCACGAACATGAAAGCCGTCGATGCGGATGGCGGTGCCTTCCGGGTGGGGGGTGATAAGCAGGCGACCGTTCAGTTGCTGGATGGTGATGGGTTTGCGGCTGACGTAACGATCATCCAGGCTATAGCGGGTTTTGGCGAAGGGGGTGGAAAATTCCGGTTCCAGTCGTGACAGGGAGCAGGTCTTGCCTTGATCCAGCCCCTCCAGATAGGCGGTGGCGCCGATCCGATTCCAGTCGCTGTGGTAGGCGATTGTGAGGGCGTACAAGCTGTTCTGGCTGCTAAAGCTGACCGGCCGCTCGGCGCCCCACATGGTTGTATCGTTGCTCATTCCCTACTCACTGGATGCTATTTGTTATCGGTGGGTGTCAGCTTCGGGATTGTAACGGTGAGGGCTGAAAATTGCTACGTAAGGCCCTGATTAACCGCCAATCAGCACCGTGGGACAGCCCATGATGATGGTGCCGCCGTGGGCAGTGGTATCCCCCATGCGGGCGGCGGGTTTGCCGCCGATCATCACCGTGGCGCTGCCCTTGATGATGCTGTCCGGTGGCCCCACGCATACGCACATGCTGCCCATGCCGGCCGCCGGCATGCTGCCGATCAGGACAGTGGGGGCGGAGGGCATGGTAATGGGCCCACCCACGTGGGGAATGGGCACCGGGGCCGGGGTCTGCATGGGGCAGAGGTGGTTGTCGCCGACGCGGGCTGCGGGTTGTCCCATGGGGGGGCTCCTGTCCGTAATCTGAGGGTTAGTTGATCATCACCAGGCCGCCCTGCATTTTGAGCATGCCGCCGCCTTTTACTTCCGTCATGGCGCTGCCGTTGATCTTCACCATGGTGCCGGTGATGGTAACGCCGCTGGGGTCGATTTTGATGCTGTTGCCCCCCACTTTCAGCTCAATGGACATATTGGCCTGCAGGGTGATCTTCTGGGCGGATTTGTTGGTGATGGCGCCGGTGACGTTCATGGTTTGCTTGCCGGTGACCTTGTGGGTCTGATCGCCGGTGACCTTGAAATCCTGATTGCCGGACACCTCGGTTTTATCATTGCCACCCACGCTCAGGCCGCGGTCGCCCCCGACGCTGACAGACTGGTCGGCACCTACGGATTCGGACTGGTTCTCGCCGATGGTGATGGTCTGGTCCTTGGCCACGTCCAGGGTCTGGCTGCCTTCGGTCAGGGTCTTGCTTTCATCACCTTCACTGATGGTGATGGTGCGATCTTTGGTGACGGTGAGCGTCTGGTTGTTCTCCACCGTACCGGTTTCATCAAAGTGCACGATGTAGTTGTAGTTCTTGCCGGCTTCGACGTAAATCTCTTCGGCGTTTTCCTTGTCATCAAAGCGCAGTTCATTGAATTTCTTCGCCGCGGTTTTGAAGCCGCTCTGGGTGCTGGTGTAGCCCGGGCCCTGGTTGTCTTTATTGTAGAGTGCGCCCACCACCACCGGCCGGTCCGGATCACCGTTGATGAACTCCACCAGGACTTCCTGATTCAGGCGCGGTACGAAACTGGCGCCCCAGGCGGCCCCGGCATAGGATTGCGCGACCCGCAGCCAGCAGCTTTTGGCGCCATCGGACCAGGGGAACTCCACCTTGATCATGCGGTGGGGGTCGGCAGTGGCTTCTGATGCGGAGGCGTTCAGCTCCACTACTTTGGCGGTCAGAGGGCCACGCATCAGTTGTTTGGTACGGGTGACCGGCGCCCGGAACACCACCGTGGATGGAATGCAGCTGAAGCTGTTGCGATAATCCGCAGTGCGATCATTACGATTCTGGGCGGCGTGCTGAACCTGGGTCAGCACATAGGTGTTGCATTCAGACTTGATGTGGTGATCGAGCTTGAAGCGGCCGCCGGGGCTGAAACTGCCGGCATAGCCTGAACCCTTGGCAATATCGTGGGCCGCCTCCAGGCTTTCCAGGCGCACGCCGTTCATGCGTTTGTTGCTGGCCACATCGAAATCGTGATCGGCTTCGCTGCCGGATTTGTAAATAAAGCCGCTGAAATCCTGCACGGTTTTATTGCCCGGGCTCTGGGCAAACTTGTGTTTGGTGGACAGCGTCTGTTTGTAGAAATTCTTGGGTGTGTTGTGGTTGTAATCGGACATCTCGAAGGTGTCCGTGTGGAAATTCATTTCCCGATGCCAGCTCAGGATGCTGGCTTTCAGATCCATGTCGGAGCCGACGTTCAGCTTCACGTCTTTATCCGCACAGTCCACATAACCCGAGGTGCTGTCGCACAACACCATGGTGTGTTCGTTTTCTTCGTGGGTGAAGTAATAGAAGATGCCTTCCTCTTCCATCAGGCGGCTGACGAAGTCAAAGTCGCTTTCACCGTACTGTACGCAGTATTCGCGTACCAGGTAGGACGCCGAGGTTTTGTCGTCCACTGTGCAGAAAGCGCCGTATTCACCCAGTACATCCAGAATGATGTCTTTCGCCGTTTTCTCTTCAAAGATCCGGTGTTGTTGTGATTGCGTGGCAAACCAGAAACCGGGTACCAGGCGCAGGTTGTAACGCCGGTAATCACCATCCAGTTCACCCAGCGAGAAACCATTGACCCGGCCGTGAAAATAGCGCGGTGTTTTGGTGTCTTTATGATTCAGGGTAATCGAACATTTCTGGCCGATCACATCACTGCTGCCCAGGTTATGGTTCTTTGACAGGATGGTGACCGACAGATTGAACGGCTGGGAGATGGTCTCGGTGCCCTGCAATTCTACCGCGATGGCGTCTTTGCTGACAAAACTCGCCGCAATGGATAGTAGTCGATTGTCCTGACTGATTGACATGGCCGCAGCCCCGTTTCATTGGTTGGTGAAAGGTTAGTGGGTAAAACACGTGGGCGGGGGGGTGGCCCCGCCCGCTACCGCTTACTGAGGTTCGCCGGTGGTGAGGTTGTAACCCACTTTCATGTTCTGACCATTCTTGTTGGTCTTGTCGGCGCCCTGCAGATCGGCCACGATTTTGGAGAAGCTGAGGCTCAGGGCTTCGCTGGGAGCGCTGCCGCCGCTGGCGTTGACGCTGTAAGAGCTGATCAGCACGTCAGACAGGGTGTAAGCGGCGTATTTTTCCACTTGCTTGGCACCGGTCTGAACGATGTGGATCTGTACTTCGACCCCTTCCACGCCGGTCAGGGATTCTTTCAACAGACCGCCGGAGGCGTTGTCCATCATTTTGGTGGCGCTCACTTCGCTGATGGAGGGGCGGGTGGCTTCGCGGTTGGCCATGTTGCCCACTTCCATGGTGATGCCGCGGCCGCAGCCCAGGCTCACAGAATCCAGTTCAATCCAGTCTTCATAACCTTTTGCCGTTACGTTGCCTTTGATCGCAAGTTTGTTGTAGTTCATGTAAATAGCCATTTTCCAGTCTCCTTTCCTTTTTTATGGAATGCGTTGTTCTACTGCGTTGGTGTGTGGTGTTTTTGGGTGTTCGTAACTGGAGTTAATCAAGCTCTGTGCCAACTTTTTAAGTGTTTGTTATATAAGAATATTATTGTGTTCTGTTGGGCCTGGCCAAGTGGACAGGGCAGGCCTTGGGGAGTGGCTTGGGCCCTGACATAAAAAGTGACAAGTCACCTGGATGGTTACCATGTCACTCCAGTGTAGCTGACATTTCGGACTATATTGATTACACGCCCAGTGGGTCATATGTCACGAAATCGGGTGGTTTCCTGCCCTTGGCATAACGGTTGCTCTGCTGAGTCTGGATGCACTCCTTCAAGCCCTTAGCGAAGCAACGGCAGAGCGAATCTGCGACACATAAATAAGAGGTTCTTCAATATGCAACACGGATATCTCAAGCCCTCCCCCCCCATGTTGACCCGGGTGGGTTACCCCTCCACATTTCTTTTGCCGGAAGACGACATGGAAATCGACATTACCCCCATCGATCTCAACGGCAAAATTCATCCCGGCACCTACGGCAGCGAGTTCGGCGCCTATAAAATCATCGGGCGGGAAATCAGCGTGAAGCGTTTTCTCCACGACAACGGGCAGGTGAAGCTGTTTGTGAATGGCAACCAGTCCATCGTGGTGTCCAAGTGGTCCTACAACAAAAACGCACCCAGCCAGGAGCTGCAAAATATCCAGACCGGTATCACCATCGGCAAAACCCTGGCCAGTGCAGCCAAGGGCACCGCCCAGGACAGCGCTTTTGTGGGCGCGGGCACCGCGGTGAAAGCCGGAGTGAATGCGGGCAAATTGGTGTACGATCACTTCAATACCAAGGAAATTGATCTGGACAAAGTGCCCAACCCCGACGGCAGCAAATGGAAGAAATTCAAAAACGCCATCAAGCAGGTCAAGGATAACGTAACCGGTGATCGCGTTGCGGTGTTGATCTCGGTACTGGCGCCACCGCCCAAAGTGGCCGGTACTTACAACACCAACATGACATCGGTAACGCTGTCCAACGTGGCGTCGATCATTAAAGGGCTGTGATGCTGCGGCAACGCTCAACCGGACAGTAAAGAAAGATCCCCGCTACGGCGGGGATTTTTGTATGCCAAGGTTTCAGGTCAGGAGAAGGGAACCCTAATGCAAACGCAGTCCCATTAAACTTGGGGGTTGCTTGCAACGCAAAAAACCGCACCCTGGCGCGAGGCCAGAGTGCGGTTGAGCGAGGTGGGGAACGGTGTTGCTTACTGCGGTTCGCCGGTGGTGAGGTTGTAACCCACTTTCATGTTCTGACCATTCTTGTTGGTCTTGTCGGCGCCCTGCAG
>NZ_RCHN01000040.1 GCF_003671495.1 Ketobacter sp.
GGAACCCTGCCGTGCTCAAGGCGATGAAACAGGTGCCGCGCCACGAATTCGTACCGCAGCACATTCGCAAACTGGCTTATGCCGACCGTCCCTTGCCGATAGGCGAGGGACAAACCATCAGCCAGCCTTACGTGGTGGCCTGGATGTCTCAACTGCTGGAGCTCGAAAAAGGCATGAAGGTGCTGGAAATCGGAACGGGTTCGGGTTACCAGGCAGCAGTGCTGGCGGCCATGGGAGTGAAAACCTATTCCATGGAAATCAGACCGAACCTTGCCCGTGAGGTCAAAATTCGGCTGAAAAAACTTGGTTACAAGGTGGAGGTGCGTCAAGGTGACGGTTATTACGGCTGGAATGAGCATACACCCTTTGACAGAGTCATCATCACCGCGGCTGCCAATCATGTACCGCGTCCATTGCTCGACCAGCTAAAACCCGGCGGTAAGCTGATCCTGCCCCTCGGCAATGTGCGTTACTCTCAAAACATGACTCTGATAGAGAAAGACTCACAGGGCAAAATGCGTACTTCGCAGCACGGACAAGTCCGTTTTGTGCCGATGGTCGGAGCGGCACAGGAATAGCCGTTCCCTCCTTCACCCTCCCCGAATTTCCAGGGTCAACCACGCGGTTCCATAAGCCAACGCACCCAGCAGAAACAGAATTGACTGTCCGGCCAACTGTGCGATCCATACTGCGCCGGCCGCTCCCGCCACTGAAGCGCAGGCGTTGGCACACCAAGCCATGGCCACCCGGATTCTTCTTTCCTCAGTATGCTTTCCAAAGACCGCAAAATGCTTCAGTCCTGCCGGGAAAGGAATACCCATCAGCAGCCCGCTCGCACTAACCACCAACCAGGCCCACAGCAGCCGTATAATCCATTCTTCGCCGGACAATTCCCTGAGCAAGTCCGGGAGGTTTCGGAAGCAGAAGAACAAACCGAACAGCAGCAGCAAAAAATAAAATCGTATTCCGGTTCTCGAGAACCTACTGCTGAGGAAAGAACCGAGTCCTGAAGCCGTTAGCAGTCCACTGAGCACCAGGGCGAAGGAATATACCGGCTGTCCCAGAAACGGTGTAAGTTTTTCCAGCAATGCGATTTCCACCAGCATGAAGGCCAAACCGATACCGGCAAAATATAGTAAAACCGAAATGGTGTTTTCCATCCTGCGCAGGTGGGGCAGAATCGGAATGCCAATCAGCAGCAGCGCACTCAGGCTCACTGCGGCAAACAGCAGGGGAACAAGCAGGCCGGCTTCAACCAGACCTTCCCACTTGCCGCCGAGACTCTTTCGAATATCGTCCAGCCTGTTCCAGTCCAGGAAGAGTTCAAAATATGGCCGGTCATCGGTAACCGGTTGCAGGTCAAATGGAGTCCTTGAATGAAAAGCTGGAGGATCCGCCAACAGTTCCCGCACTCCTAGTGCATAAACTGGTTCCTGCAGCTGGATTACACTATTCCTTTCTGTTTCAGGCATGTCCGGATAATAAACTGGAGCGAATCCTCTGCTGAGGCAGAATTCGCGGAAACGACTGCTTTCTTTAGGTGTCCAGGCTTCCCGTGAAACCAGCACCATCAAGGTACTGAGTGTCCGGAACACTCCCAGCCTCTGGTCCGGTTTCCAACCCTGACGGCGCATTGCAGTGATAACGGTGGCCAGCAGCCGCATCTCACCGCGAGGAGGCGGAAGCAGAAAACGGTGCACAGCCAGCCAACCGCCGGGTGCCAGGCGGTTCAGCAGGGACTGCATACCTTCAAGGCTCATCAACTGATCGGTTTTTAATGGATCCATGCCTGTGCTGCCGACCGGGGCAGAGCTTTCGATTGCAACCAGAATCCTGTCAAAATTCTGCTCCGGCTTTTGACAGGGTTCCGGACAGTCTTCTGCCAGGAGAGAGCGTGCTTCAGTGGCCCGAAATTCAATTTGCGGGAAACGGCTGTCTTCAGCCAGCCTTTCTGTCAGCAACTGGTACGGCGTCTGAACCAGAACAGAAGAAGTACCGGCTTCAACTGCAGCTAGCGCCTGCTGCCCCCCAAGTGTTTTCAGTACCAGCACATTTTCCGGTGGTGATTGTTTAAAATACAGCACCCACTCCGGAAGGTGACGCAGATAAGATCCAAGTGAATCGGGAACCAGAGGTGCCACTCCGGTAAGACCGTCAGCATCCAACGTCAATCCAAGCTGATCCGGAAGCGATCCCCGAAATTCCAGACTCAAGCCGGGTGCAAAGCGGGCCAGCGGAGTTTCCAGCCAGTCAATCCGTACGGAAGCATCGCGCTGTGTTTCCAGCAGTTTGCTGCCGGGATAGCGTAAAGCATGGGGAAGATTCTTGTAGTCGCTGATTCTGAGTTCCAGTTTCCCCAGCCAAAATGAACCGCAGAACAGGGTCAGCAGAGTTGCCAAAGCGAGTATATTTTGTTTCTTTCCCGAAGCCAGGCAGAGGCTGCTGCATGCTGCCAGAAGCGCGGGTATACCTAGACCTTCAATTTCCGTCAACCACGGGGCCGTCAGGAAAAAACCCGCGCATCCGCATGCTGCGCCGATAAGATCGCTTGCGTAAAGAAAATGCGCGTGTTCGGTGTATGCTTCCAACAGCAGGTTCAGCGTCAGTCCCGCCAGAAAAAAAGGGAACGCCAGCAGCAGGAAAATCAGCAGCAGCCAGACTCCGTGCCGTGGATCCAGCGCCATCAGTGCCGGATCGAATGGCAGGTGACTGCTGAGCAGGAAAAGAGGGATCAGAAGCAGCGAAAAACAGAGGACAGGAAGGAGAGGCGGGATGCGACGGGAGCTGGACAAACGAAAAGCCCCGGCCGCACCGTAGCCCAGCAGAGCTCCGCTGATGATCAGGAATGCATAATGATTCCACAGTTCAATGGCCAGCAGACGCGAAAGACTGATTTCGTACATCAGAGCTGCCGATGAAACCAGAAACATGCCTGCTGGAATACGTACTCTCATCTTCTCTGACAAATGTAGATCTGAACATTTCTGAACCCTCCGCTCATCTCCGGGTTTCTCTTTGCGGCAGCAATTATGCGGGCATTGGAGTTTTCACCCCTAACGGCTCAATCGATTTTCAAAACCTTTGCCCCCCTGATTCTCCTCGTCTTGAGTTCAACCAAAGCCTCGTTTGCATCTTCTAATGCGAATTCCTGAATTTCGGGTTTGATTCGCATTTCGGCCGCCAGTGCCAGAAACTCACTCACGTCTTTTCGACATATGTTGGCAACACTTTTGATTTCCTTTTCCAGCCATAAATGGACGGGATAGTCCAGGCCCAGAAGAGATTCTTTATCCGCCTCTTCTTTGCCAATCGCGTTGATGACCAGTCTCCCTCCTGGTTCAAGATTTTTCAAAGATTCAATTACAGATAACCATGCCGGTGTGGTGTCTATTATGCAGTCCAGTTTTTCCGGTGAGTCCTCTTCAATATCCCCTGACCAAACAGCGCCAAGTTTACCGGAAAACTCTCTCTCCTTCACACTTCTGGCAAAGACAAAAACTTTTGTATTCGGATACTGATGTTTCACCATCTTCAGAACCAGGTGACCGGAAGCCCCAAATCCGGTAAGACCCAGATTCTGTCCGTCCTTGAGACCGGACAATCTCAGGGATCTATAACCAATTGCACCGGCACACAGCAGGGGAGCTGCCTCAGAGTCGTTAAAAAAGTGGGGAATGTGATAGGCAAAGCCTTCTGCTACTTTCATATACTGGGCATATCCTCCATTTGCATCTCTACCGGCAGCTTTGAAATCCGGACATAGATTTTCATTGCCTGCCAGACAGAACTTGCATGTTCCACAGACAGAGAAAATCCAGGCGATACCGACACGATCTCCAATTCTGAAGGTGTTAGCTTCGCTTCCGGTTGCTTCGATCCGGCCAACCACTTGATGTCCCAGTACAATTGGCAAACGCGGCGGGTGTGTTCGCCCCTCAATCTCATCCAACTCGGTATGGCAAACCCCGCAGGCAGAAACCCTGATCAAAATCTCATTCGCTGATGGGATGGGATCTGGCAGTTCTGTCAGTTCCAACGGAGCCTGATTTTCTTCGAGTCCGCAGAGTTCATTCAAGACCATTGCTTTCATTTTTTTCCTGGCTGCGCAGAGCGGTCTGCATAGAAAGGTAACCGGTGAGGATGCCGTCCTCGTAGTTGAAAAGAGCGTCTGTGGATAGTTCCGGAAAATCCTGGGGGTTGCGGATGTCTTCCGGAGTTGCATCCGCTACAAGTTCGCGTGCAACTTTGAGAACTTTGGACCGCTGCTGATCAACCATTTCCTGAATCAGTTGTGCAATTGAGGATGTGTCACTCGGCATTTCTGCATTTCGAATTTTGTTAATTTTCCATCCCGTCTTTGGTCATAATCCGCAGTTTAGCACGCAACTTGAGTATTGTTTTTGAGCGGATTTGTGATACCCTGGACTCTATTACACCCAGAATTTCTCCTATTTCCTTCAAGTTCATTTCTTCTTCATAATACAGAGCCAGCACCATCTGTTCCCGTTCCTCCAGTTGACCAATTGCTTCAGCCAATTTGGTTTTCATCTGCTGCAATGACAGTATGGAAAAGGGATCTTTTTCTCCAGGTTTAGACAGGATTTCCAGTAAACTGACACTGTCTTCCTCATTGGAGTAACCTTTGAATTCTTCAATGGATATTAAAGGGGTGGGGCTGGCCTTGCGGATGAATTCGTAATATTCATCCATACTCATTTTCATCTGCCCTGCCATTTCCTGGTCACTGGGTTCACGGCCAAGTTCAAAAGACAGTTCCCTCCATGCAGAGCTGTGTTTATTGGTGTCGGCACGAACCGAACGCGGCACCCAGTCCATTTTACGCAGTTCATCAAGAATTGCCCCTTTGATGCGGAATTCAGCGTATGTTTTAAACTTAACATCTCTGGTGGGATCGAACTTATCCACTGCATCCAAGAGCCCAATCATACCAACTTGATACAGTTCTTCCTGGTCTACTCCTGGTGGAAAACGGGCGGCCATTCTAGTCACAACTCTTTTGACAAGCGGGGCATGTTTTATGAGTTGATCTTCCCTGCTCTGCTGAGTTTTTTCAGTATAGGGATTTTGCTTGGTGGGCATGATATTTACTCATTCCTCAGGTTCCGGAAATGTTCAGCAGTAAATCTACCATACGTTCCTTTGAGGCCACCTCAATATCTTCTGGAACTTTTTGTCCTACTGTCAAATAGGAGAGCGGTTTTTTGAAACGAATTGCATGGTTGAAGAGCGAACCGTAGGAAGCACTTTCATCAAGTTTTGTAAAAATAATGCTGTCAATTGGCATGCAGCCGAATTTCCTTGTTACTTCACTCATGTCACTGTCTTTGCTTGTTGCACTCAGAACCAGGGCATTATGTATCCGACCGCGTTCGTCAAATATTTCACGCATTTCATACAATTGCTTTTCGTTACGCTGAGAGCAGCCGTCAGTGTCAATAATGATTGAATCATAA
>NZ_RCHN01000041.1 GCF_003671495.1 Ketobacter sp.
AACACAGGAATGACACTCAATGAGTAATAGTCAAGCTGCAACGCCGCAATACGAGTATGGTGTCGTTAAGCAATTTGCGGTCATGACCGTAATCTGGGGCATCGTGGGGATGGCTGTCGGTGTATTTATTGCTGCCCAGCTGGCCTTTCCAGCCCTGAACTTTGACCTACCTTGGCTGACTTACAGTCGACTGCGCCCACTTCACACCAATGCGGTTATCTTCGCGTTTGGTGGCTGCGCGCTGATGGCGACGTCTTTCTATGTAGTTCAACGTACCAACCAAACCACTCTGTTTGCACCTGCACTGGCCAAGTTTGTCTTCTGGGGATGGCAGCTGGTAATCCTGTGTGCCGCGGTAACCCTTCCATTGGGTATTTCCACCGCCAAAGAATACGCCGAGCTGGAATGGCCCATTGACGTGCTGATCGCGGTGGTGTGGGTAGCGTATGCCGTGGTGTTCTTTGGCACCATCGCCAAACGCACCACCTCTCATATCTACGTGGCCAACTGGTTCTACGGTGCCTTCATTATTACGGTTGCGCTGCTGCACATCGTCAACAGCATGGCGATTCCGGTCACGCTCACCAAATCCTACTCGGTCTACGCCGGCGCCATGGACGCCATGGTGCAGTGGTGGTACGGCCACAACGCAGTGGGCTTCTTCCTGACCGCAGGCTTCCTGGGCATGATGTATTACTTCGTTCCCAAGCAGGCCGGTCGACCGGTTTACTCTTACCGACTGTCCATCGTGCACTTCTGGGCCCTGATCTCAGTTTACATGTGGGCCGGCCCTCACCACCTGCACTACACTGCGCTGCCGGACTGGGCTCAGTCCATCGGTATGGTGTTCTCCCTGGTTCTGCTGGCACCATCCTGGGGCGGCATGATCAACGGTATCATGACCCTTTCCGGTGCATGGGAGAAGCTGCGGGATGACCCGGTTATCCGCTTCCTGATTGTGGCCCTGTCCTTCTATGGTATGTCCACCTTTGAAGGCCCCATGATGTCCATCAAGACGGTGAATGCCCTGTCTCACTACACCGACTGGACCATCGGCCATGTACACTCCGGTGCCCTGGGCTGGGTGGCGATGATTTCCATCGGTTCCATTTATGCGCTGGTGCCCTGGCTCTATGGCAAAAAAGAAATGTACAACGTGGGTCTGGTGAACACCCATTTCTGGTTGGCCACCATTGGTACGGTGCTGTACATCGCCTCCATGTGGGTTGCCGGGATTTCCCAGGGCCTGATGTGGCGCGCCATTAACGACGATGGCACCCTGACCTACACCTTTGTTGAAGCCCTCAAAGCCACCTACCCCTACTATGTGGTGCGCATGATTGGTGGCCTGGTGTTCCTGGCCGGTATGTTCCTGATGCTCTACAACGTCATCAAGACCATCAAAACCCCCGCCACTTCCAGCAACACTGCTGCACAGCCAGCCTAAGGAGTCGAGAAGATGGCTAAGACGCATGAAATCGTAGAAAAGAACGTAGGCTTGATGATCGTCCTGACCCTGGTGGCCGTGAGCTTCGGTGGTCTGGTGGAAATTGTTCCCCTGTTCTTCCAAAAGCAGACCACGCAACCCATCGAAGGCCTGAAGCCCTGGACTGCGCTGCAGTTGGAAGGCCGCGACATCTATATCCGGGAAGGCTGTAATACCTGTCACTCCCAGATGATCCGGCCTTTCCGTGCCGAAACCGAACGCTACGGTCACTTCAGTGTTGCCGGGGAGCACGTGTATGAACACCCCTTCCTGTGGGGCTCCAAGCGTACCGGTCCTGACCTGGCCCGAGTCGGTGGTCGCTACAGCGACCAGTGGCATTACGATCACCTGATGAACCCACGTGATGTGGTGCCAGAGTCCAACATGCCCGGTTTCCCCTGGCTGGACGACAACGTCCTCAGCGGCGAGACCACCGGCGCCAAGATGAAAGCCTTGCGCACCGTCGGCGTTCCCTACACCGATGCGGACATTGAAGGTGCCCAGGCTGCCGTGGAAGGCAAAAAGGAAATAGATGCGCTGATCGCGTACTTACAGGGATTGGGTACCTTCCTCAAGGTGAAAAGGTAATCCCATATGGACATCAATACGTGGCGAGGTATTGCAACGGTATTGGCGTTTGTCGCCTTCATAGGCGTGTGCTGGTGGACATTCAGCGCACGTCGCAAGAAGGGGTTCGACGATGCGGCCAACCTGCCGTTTGCGGACGACGCCAACCACGAAAATTCCCTGAAGTACAACCCTAAGCAAGAAAAAGGGCATGGAGATTAAAGAATGACTGGTATTGATTTTACAGCTGGCTGGGTGAATGGTTGGATAATAACCATCGTCCTGATCAATCTACTGGGCTGCCTCTGGTTACTCTGGTGGACGCGCAAGCGTCCGGAAGACCCGATTAAAGACGGCGAGTCCATGGGCCACTCCTTTGATGGCATCGAGGAACTGAACAACCCCCTGCCCCACTGGTGGTTGAACCTGTTCTATTTCACCATCGCGTTTGCACTGATCTATCTGACCCTGTACCCCGGCTGGGGTGACGCCAAAGGCGTTCTGGGCTGGAGCTCAGTAGGCCAGTGGGAAACAGAGGTGCAAAAAGCCGATAACCGCTACAACGATTTCTTCGAAGAATACGCTGCACTGCCGATTGAGCAGTTGGCGCAGAACGAAGAGGTGATCAAAACCGGCCAGCGCCTGTTCGGTAACAATTGCGCCATCTGTCACGGTTCGGATGCCCGCGGCAATGTGGGCTACCCCAACCTCACCGACGGTGATTGGCTGTACGGCGGTACTCCGGACAAGATCAAGGAAACCCTTACCAATGGCCGCGGCGGCATGATGCCTGCCCTGGGCGCAGCATTGGGCGAGCAAGGCACCAAGGACGTGGCAGCCTATGTCCTCAGCCTGAGCAATCGTAGTGGTTCCGGTGATGCAGCCGCCGGCAAGGAAAAGTTCGACATGATGTGCGCCGCCTGCCACGGCCCGGACGGCAAGGGCAATCACATGCTGGGTGCCCCCAACCTGACGGACGATGTCTGGTTGTACGGTGGCACTGAAGACACCATCATCGAGACGCTGAACAATGGTCGCCAAGGTAAAATGCCCGCGTTTAAGGATCAGCTGAGCCCAGAGAAAATTCACGTTCTCGCGGCTTATGTTTATAGCTTAAGCAACTGATTTTACCTACAATCCGGGCGTGTCACCTGGCCGGTGGCACGCCCTCTTATCATCAGCACGTTGTAGCAGGCAGGTGAAGCGATGAGTCAACCCGAAAAGATTG
This sequence comes from Ketobacter sp., assembly GCF_003671495.1. Taxonomy (GTDB): domain Bacteria; phylum Pseudomonadota; class Gammaproteobacteria; order Pseudomonadales; family Ketobacteraceae; genus Ketobacter. Next base: position 3,282 of record NZ_RCHN01000041.1, read on the forward strand.
CAGTCAAACAGGCCAACGATGGCATGGATCTTTATCAAAAACGGGAAAAGATTTATCAGCGCCACGCCTCCGGATTCTTTCAAACTCTCCGTGTTGCCACCATCTGGGTCACCCTGGGCATTTACTTTATCGGCCCCTGGCTCACCTGGGATGGCCGTCAGGCGGTGCTGTTCGACCTGCCGGAACGCAAGTTTTATATTTTCTGGTTTACCTTCTGGCCCCAGGACTTTCTGTATCTGTCCTGGCTTCTGATCATCGCCGCATTTGCCCTCTTCTTCTTCACGGTGCTGGCCGGCCGCGTCTGGTGCGGCTACACCTGCCCGCAAACGGTGTGGACCACGTTTTTCATGTGGATTGAGTACATTACCGAAGGTGACCGCAACAAGCGCATAAAACTGGATGCGCAGCCCATGTCATTGAGCAAGTTCAACAAGAAGTTTCTGAAACACGGCCTGTGGCTCACTCTTGCCTTTTGGACCGCGTTCACCTTTGTGGGGTACTTCGCCCCGGTACGGGAGCTGTTTTTCGACATTTATCACCTCAACGTCTCCGGTTGGGCGGCCTGGTGGATGTTTTTCTTCACCGCGGCCACTTATCTGAACGCCGGCTGGATGCGGGAACAGGTTTGCATGTACATGTGCCCTTATGCCCGTTTTCAGAGTGTGATGTTCGACCGGGACACCCTGATCGTGACCTACGATGCCACCCGCGGTGAGCCCCGTGGCGCCCGCAAGAAATCCGTGGATCGCAACGCCACCGAATTGGGCGATTGCGTGAACTGTCAGCTCTGTGTACAGGTCTGCCCCACCGGCATTGATATCCGTAACGGGCTGCAATACGAATGCATCGGCTGCGCCGCCTGCATCGATGCCTGCGATTCCATCATGGATCAAATGAATTACCCAAGGGGCCTCATCCGCTACTCCACCGAAAATGCAGTGGAAGGCAAAGCAAGCAAAATTCTGCGGCCCCGCCTCATCGGCTATGGTGCCATTCTGGGCGTTATGGTGGTCGTGTTCCTGTCGGCCGTCTTCGCCCGTGTTCCCCTGGAGCTGGACATCATCCGGGATCGCAATGCCCTGTTCCGGGAAACCTGGGAAGGAACCATTGAAAACACTTACACTCTTAAAATCATGAACAAGACCCAGCAGGCCCAGCAGTACGACATCGCTGTGAGCGGACTGGATAACGTGATCCCGCACATTCCGGATGAAATCCGGACCCTGCCCGGGGAATTGCTGACGCTGGCAATCACGTTGGAAATGAAACCGGAAGACATCAAGGAACGTAATTCCACGGTTTATTTTACGGTGACGTCCGTGAATGACCCAGCACAGGAAGTGACCGAGGAAAGCCGCTTCCTGAGCCCCCGAAAATGAACGTGGACACAGTAATGACCCAAACCGACAGCAAACCCTGGTTCCGCCAGTTCTGGCCCTGGTTCCTGATCGCCATCCCCGGCAGTTCGGTGGTCATGGGGGTGATCATGATCAACCTGGCCATGAACGGCAAAGACAGCCTGGTACGCCAGGACTGGTACAAGGATGGTATGGCCATCAACCAGCGCATGGACAAGCAGATGAAAGCGCAGCAACTGGGTATCCGGGCCAGCCTGACGTTGGATAAAACCTCCGGCGACCTCTATCTCGCCACCCAGAACCTGGACCTGCGCCAGGACAACCAATTGGCGCTCAGCCTGATCCACCCCACCCTGGAAGGCAAGGACCGTCAGCTGCAACTGTACCTGGCCCCGGACAACCGCTTCTATACCAAGCTGGATTTCAGTCCGCAGGGGTTCTATTACCTGCTGATCACCCCCAGCTCCGGCGAGTGGGAGATCGAAAGCAGCATCAATTTCGATAATGAGATCAGCGGGAAGTACCTGACCCCGAACAGCTGATGGCCGACGAATCCTGTTTCCACTGTGGCCTGCCGGTCACGCCCGAGGGGAATTATCCGGTCACAATTCTGGGCCAGGCGCGGCCCATGTGCTGCCCTGGCTGCCAGTCGGTGGCGCAAACCATTGTCGACATCGGCATGGAATCCTATTACCAGCACCGCCAGCAGTGCCCACCGGGCAGTTCTCCGGCAGCGGATCTGGTGCCGGATTTTCTGGACAGCCTGAACAGCTGGGACGATCCCGGACTGCAGGAAAACTTTGTCCACTCACTGCCACAAGGGTCCAAAGAGATCACCCTGCTGATTTCCGGCATTACCTGTGCCGCCTGTGTCTGGCTACTGGAAAAGCATCTGCGGGACCAGGCCGGTATCGCGCAGTGTCACATCAACATGAGCAGTAACCTCGCGTTGGTCAGTTGGGACCCGGAGCAAACCAGCCTCAGCACCATCATCAAAGCCATTGCCCATGTTGGCTACAAGGCGGAGCCGTACACACCGGTGCAACAGGAAGCCATCATCAAACGTGAAAACAAGCAGGCTCTGTTGCGTATTGGGGTCGCCGGACTGGGTGCCATGCAGGTAATGACCTATGCCGTCAGCCTGTACATGGGTGCCTTCGAAGGCATTGAGCCCGCCCACCAGCAATTCCTGCGCTGGGTCAGTGCCCTGGTCACCACTCCGGTCTTTTTCTATGCCGGTCTGCCGTTTTTACAGGGCGCGATGCGGAGTCTGCGTAACCGCCACCTGTCGATGGACGTGCCGGTGGCCATTGCCCTCACCTTCGCCTATTTCTCCAGTGTGTGGGCCACCATCAGCAATGGCCCGGAAGTCTATTTCGACTCCGTCTGCATGTTCGTGTTTTTTCTGCTGGTTGGGCGCTATCTGGAGCTGCGCGCCCGCCATCGCTCCCAGAGCACCAGCATCCGCCTATCCCATTCCCAACTGCAGACCGCCCGCAAACTGGATCACGAGGACAGCCCGCTGCTGGTGCCGGCGGACAAACTGGTTCCCGGGGACCGGGTACTGGTGAAAGCCGGCGAGATCATTCCCGGTGATGGCCACATTCTGCAGGGAACCGGCTCGGTAAACGAATCCATGCTGACCGGGGAGCAACTGCCCATCAGCAAACAGGTGGGAGACCCGGTGACCGGCGGCACCCTCAATGTGGAGCAACCCATTACCGTTGAAATCTCCACGCTGCCCGGCGAAAGCACCCTGTCCACTCTCAAACGCCTGCTGCAGCGGGCCGAAGCCGAAAAGCCCGCCACCTTTGTTCTGGCGGACAGGATCGCCTCCAAATTTGTATTGGCGGTGTTGATCACCTCCATTTGCGTATACACCTACTGGTGGTTCCACGCGCCGGAAGACGCGTTCTGGATTATGCTGTCGGTGCTGGTGGTGACCTGCCCCTGCGCCCTTTCTCTGGCCACACCCACGGCCATCACCGCCGCCACCGCCCGGCTTTCCCAAATGGGTTTTCTGGCCACCCGCGCCCATACCATCGAGGGATTACGGCATATCACCGATGTGGTGTTTGATAAAACCGGCACTCTGACCCTGGGTGAATTCCAACTGGCAGAAACGGTGCCCATGCCCGGCGAACACAGCGACACCCTGCTCGCCCTGGCCGCGGCTCTGGAACAGATTTCAGAACATCCCATCGCCCGCGCCTTCCACGGATTCAAAGCACACCCCGACGTCAAGGGCCGGCAGATCGCAGCCAACCAGGGTGTAGAGGGTCAACTGGCTGAGCGCACCTTGCGTATTGGCAAACCGGCATACGCCACACCGGCCGGCGTTACTGCCACGCCACCTGCCCCGTGTGGGCAATGGATCGCCCTGGCGGACCAGGTTCGGATACTGGGCTGGTTTCGAGTCGAAGATCAATTGCGGGCGGATGCCGACACTCTGGTGCAGCATCTGCAGGCCAGCGGCAAACGCTGTCATGTGCTCAGCGGCGATAGCAGCGGTCACGCAGAGGAAGTGGCGAGCCTCCTGGGCGTGGACGCAGTGGTCGGCAACGCCACACCGCAGGATAAACTGATCTACATTCGCACCCTGCAGGATAATGGTGCGAAAGTCCTGATGTTGGGGGATGGACTCAATGACGCACCGGTACTGGCGGGTGCCGACGTGTCCATTGCGGTGGCCGGTGCCTCGGATCTGGCCCAGGTGGCGGCGGATGGCATACTGTTGAGCCAGAGTCTGCAACCATTACAGGGTATACTTCAGCTGGTGGAGAAAACCTATGGCATCATTCGGCAGAATCTTGCATGGGCGCTGCTCTATAATCTGATTGCATTGCCCATGGCAGCCGCCGGCTTCATCCCGCCCTGGGCCAGCGCCCTGGGCATGTCCGCCAGCTCACTGCTGGTGGTGCTCAACGCGCTACGGCTGAACCGGTGAAGTGTCCGCCGGGCCTGTATAACGGAGTCTGATCATGGATATCATTTTTCTGCTGATTCCCCTTGCCCTGGTATTGCTGGTGGTGGCAGTGGCTGCGTTTTTCTGGGCCGTCCGCAGCGATCAGTTTGACGATCTTGACCGGGAAGCCAGCCGCATTCTGTTCGATGAGGATTCCCCGCCACCGTCCGCCGGGGCACGACCACCCAAGCACGAGCCCAAGCCATAACATGGGCTTCAGCTATGACCTGATCGCGGCCTTTGCCGTCGGCTTTATGGGAAGCCTGCACTGCATTGGCATGTGTGGCGGGATCAGCAGTGCGTTGTCCACCGCCATCCAGCCGCAGCAGGGTGGCTCCCTGTGGCGGCAACTCCGTTACCAGTTGCTGTACAGCATCGGGCGCATCGGGGCTTACGCCTGTGCCGGTGCGGTCATCGGTTTCATCGGCGCCGGCCTTTATTCCCAGCTGCCAACCCACGGTCCGTCGTACCTGCGGATGTTTGCCGGAGTCATGATGATCCTGCTGGGTTTTTACCTGAGCGGATGGTGGAAAATCCTCAATCAGCTGGAGCGGGCCGGCAGCCGGGTCTGGAAGCGAATTGCACCGTTTACCCGGCGCTTTATTCCGGTTGACCGTCCCCACAAAGCCCTGGCCCTGGGCTTTCTCTGGGGCTGGCTGCCCTGTGGACTGGTGTACAGCGCACTCACCTGGTCCCTGGGTGCCGGTGACGCCGGTCGCGGCGCCTTGCTGATGCTGTATTTTGGATTGGGCACGTTGCCGGCCATGATCAGTGTGGGAACCTTCAGCCACCTGCTGGCGGATTTTGCCCGCGCCAGCAGCACCCGCCTGGTGGCCGCCCTGATGTTGATGGCGTTTGGGGTCTGGACCATCGCTGCCCAGCTCGGTCATTGATTTGTCCAGCGTTTCCCGTTAGCTTCAGGCTATGAATTCAGCCGACACAGACAGTTTCACCTGCACTCTGCCCTGGCGCACCCGGAATCACTACCACCTGCTGGTGGATGGCGATCAGTTTTTTCCCCGTATTATGCAGGCGGTGGACGCTGCCACCAGTGCCGTGGACGTGGAAATGTATCTGTTTGAATCCGGCGGGATCGCCAACCAGATGATCGACCACCTGCTGGCAGCACGACAACGGGACGTGTATGTTCGGTTGTTACTGGACCATGTGGGTTCCCACAATCTTAATCACAGTGATCGCGACCGGCTGCGTAACGCAGGGGTGGATCTGCGCTTTTTCAATCGGGTCAAGCGCCATAAACAGCTGCGCAACTTCTCCCGCGACCATCGTAAAATCGTCTTGGTGGATTGTGCCGTGGCCTTCATTGGCGGCGCCGGGGTGACCGACGCGTTTTCACCCCGGCACCACGGTGAGCGCGCCTGGCACGACGCCATGGTGGAAATTCGCGGTGAGCTGGTTCACGACTGGCAACTGCTGTTCGAACGCACCTGGCAGCATTACGATGCCATCCACGACGAGGAACTGCGGGCCAAACTGAAACGTGCATTTGACCTGCCGCAGGCGGCTCCACTGATGAACCGCGGCATTCCACAGGCGCGCATCGTTGCCAGTCGCGGCCTGGGGCACAAACCCATACTGGGTTCCCTGCTCAGTGAAATAAAAAAATCCTCCCAACGGGTCTGGTTGTGTACCGCCTATTTCTATCCTTCGCGAAAACTGCTAAAAGCCTTGCGCAAGGCTGCGCTCAGGGGCGTGGATGTCCGCCTGCTGCTGCCCGGGGACCATACGGATCATCCCAGCGTGCGTTACGCCGGCCGCTCCTGGTATCGGCAATTGCTGGAAGACAAAGTACGGGTGTTTGAATACCAGCCCCGCTTCCTGCACCTGAAAACCGCGCTGGTGGATGACTGGGTAACCATCGGTTCCTGTAATTTTGACCGCTGGAATCTGCATTGGAATCTGGAAGCCAACCTGGAAGCGTTGGACCCGGCCCTCAATCAGCCGGTTCAGATCATGCTGGAACAGGATCTGCGCGCCAGCAAAGAAATCACCCTGACCAGCTGGAAACGCCGCAGTTGGCATGAAAAAATACGAGAACGATTCTGGAAGTGGGTGGCAGTCTTTCTGGCCCGGCTGCCCAACGACTGATGATTTCGATGACTTAAAGGATTCACTGTGGAACACAGCAGCATCATCAACCAATTGATCATTGTTCTGGCCGCCTCAGTGGCTGCCGCCGCCCTGTTCCACCGACTCAAGGTTCCCACCATTATCTGCTACCTGCTGGTGGGCGTGATCCTAGGCCCCAAGGAGCTGGACCTGGTAAATGATGTCAGCCAGTTCCAGTTGATCGCCGAATTCGGGGTCGCCTTCCTGCTTTTCACCCTCGGGCTGGAGTTCTCCCTGCCCCACCTGATCGCATTGCGGCGGGTGGTATTCGGCATGGGAACACTGCAGGTGCTGATCTGCATCAGTGTCTTTGGCGGACTGATCTATCTGTCCCGGATGGTGTACGACATCACCGTTACCGGCACCCTGATTGCGGCGGCGGCCATTGCCCTTTCCTCCACAGCCATTGTCAGCAAAGAGCTATCCGCCCGCAACGAGATCGCCACAGCCCACGGCCACATCGCCATCGGCATCCTGCTGTTCCAGGACATCGCCGCGATCATTATCCTGGTGTTGATTTCGGTAGGGGGGGATGCCGGTGGTGAGCAGATGCTGTCGTCGCTGGCCATCGCCGGTGCCAAGGCTGTCGGCTTCTTTTTCGCGGTGGTGGCCATCGGTAAATGGTTGCTGCCACCCCTGTTCATGGAGATCAGCAAAACCCGTTCGGAAGAGCTGTTCGTGTTGACCGTGTTGGTGGTGGCGCTGCTGGCTGCCGCGGCGGCCCACGCCCTGGGCCTGGCCATGGCACTGGGTGCCTTTATGGCCGGGATGATGCTGGGGGAAAGCCACTTTCGCCATCAGATTGAAGCGGAAATCCGGCCTTTCCGCGACGTGTTGCTGGGGATCTTTTTTGTCAGCATCGGCTTGATCATCGATGTGGATCTGATCACCACCTATTGGCCCAGGATACTGCTGTTCAGCATCTGCCTGATCATCTTCAAGACCGCACTGATCGCCCTGCTCTGTCGCCTGTTCGATTATTCCGGGACCGTTTCCATCCGCACCGGCCTGGTCTTGAGCCAGGGTGGGGAGTTTGGTTTTGCCCTGCTGGCACTGGCGGTAAAAGGTTCACTGGTACCCCACGATGTAGCCTCGTTCTTCCTCTCCATCATTGTCATCAGCATGGCGGCAACCCCCTTCCTGGTCTCCAACAGCGAAAAAATCGCAGCCCGGCTGCTGGTGCGCAAGCAGCAGAAAGCGGAGCCCGCCGAGGACAATCTGGAAGACGCCCACCTGGAAGGGCTGGATCACCACGTTATCCTCTGTGGCTATGGTCGCGTAGGCCAGACCATCGCCCGTTTCCTGCTGCAGGAAAACATTCCCTACGTAGCGGTGGATGATGACCCGGTGCGGGTGCAACGGGCCCGCGCCGCCGGCGAGCACGTGCATTATGGCAGCGCCCGCAAACTGAAAGTGTTGCAACAACTGGGATTGATGCAGGCCAACCTGGTGGTGATCAGTTTTGATGATCACGCCACCGCCCGGCATATGATTCACGAGATTCGTCAGGTGCGGGATACCGTGCCCATCCTGGTCCGTACCCGGGACGACGCCCACCTGCTGGAACTGCAGGAAGCCGGTGCCACCGAAGTCATCCCCGAAACCCTGGAGGCCAGCCTGATGCTGGTGAGCCATGTGATGGTGGCCCTTGGGCGCTCCGGTCGAGAGGTGTTCCGCTCCATTGACCAGGTGCGCAAGGAACGCTACAAGATGCTGCACGGGTTCATCGTCGGCCAGCACGGCGCCTATGGCATGTCCAGTTACCAAGGGCATCTGCAGCCGATCTATATTCCCGGCACCTGCTACGCCGCCAACAAGACCGTGGGCGAACTGAATGTGGAAGCCAAAGGCGCCAGCATCCACACCATCCGCCGTGGCAATGATACGGTGATGAACCCAGGTGACGACACCGTCCTGCTGCCCGAAGACGTGGTGGTGGTGACCGGGGAACACGCCGCCATCGAAGCCGCAGAAGCCTATCTGCTCAGTGGCAACTGATGGCCGTATAAAACCACACCCCATAAAAACCTGACTCCTTAGACAAAAATATTTTTTGCTTTCAGGTTAAATACTTAGGATATTGAACTAACCTGATGGTTAGGGAATGTGGATTAAGCGGATGAATTTATCTGCCGGTCCAGTGCCCCTTGTAGTCAGCAGTTATCTGAAAGTACCGGGTATAGTAAATGGGAATAAACCCTCTGGATTTCCGCCAGTACGTCGTTCGGCCCACCCTGAAAAAACTGGGTAAATGGTCTCCCTCCCTCGAAAATCTTCTCCTCGGCTCCGCTGCACAAGCCTCCCAATTGGGCGTGGAATTGCATTGTGAAAACGGAGTAGGTGTTTATAAAATCAGGAAGGAACTGCACCATCGCGTCTGGGACGAGTTTCTGGCTTTTGACGCGGACCTGGCCAGTAAAGTGAGGGGCTTTGCCTCGCAACGGGAGTTCCTGGCCAATCCGGATATGGAACTGGCCATCAACCTGGCGTATTCCACGGCCATCGCCTGGGGCGTCTATGCGCTCAACAAAGCTGTGATCCCGGAAGACGAAACCAACACAGAAGCCCTGGCCTGGTGCTGGTATCATCACTTCCGCACCGACGAACACCTGAAGCCGGAGCATTTCATCAACGGCTATAAAAAATTGCACCCGGCGAAAAACGCCGTTGTCGCCGCCTGATTCTAGTTAAGGGCGGCTCCAGGCTCCGGCAATCCCAGCGCCTGCCAGATGTTCTCCATGGCCTCCACCGCCCGCTGCGGCAGTTTGTAATGCACAAACGGTGATACTTCCGTGATACCGGGATTGATTTCAATGACTTTCGCGTTCCAGCGCCGGGCTTCGAACACCGGTTGGGATATGTAGGGAAATACGCTGGTGGTGCCGATACTGAATACCAGATCAAAACCGCGCACCATTTCCCGGTGCAACTGGGCCACCGCGTCCTGCGGCAGCATTTCACCAAACAGCACGACATTCGGTCGCATTACCCCATGACATCGTGGGCAATAGGGAACGGATTCTATGTGGCTGTAATCCCCAGCCTGCTCCTGAAAATGGCATTTCATGCAATGCAGCGTGCCCACTTTGCCGTGAATCTCGATCAGTTGCCGACTGCCGGCGGCGCTGTGAAAGCCATCAATATTTTGGGTTAACACCCAGCTTTGGGGTTTCAGTTGCTCAATGCGGGCAATAAGTTGATGGGCCAGGTTGTACCCCGCCCCGCGACAGGCCCGCTCCACCTGCAGCAGATACTTCCAGGTCAACTCCGGACGTTGGCGCAGCATCTCCCCGGACAATGCCACCTCGATGGGCACACCTTCATCGGTATGGGCGTCATCATACAGCCCGCCAATACCGCGATAGGTGGGTAAGCCGGAATCCGCAGAGATCCCCGCTCCAGTGATAAACAGAATTCGGTTGGCCTGATGAATCAGGTCCGCGATTTCTGCATAGGCCGGTTGCTTCATATCACCTCACTTCACACTGACCCGCCGATGTTATGGCGGGTGTCCTCCTGGCGGCAACAGAGTGCATTTTTCTCCAGCGGAACCAAGTGACGGAACATGCGATCCAGCAACCCTCTGGGATCACGATCGGAATCCGGTTCCAGCAACACCCGTCCCCAGGACAGGTACAAAGCATCCTGCACCACCGCAGCCCGCTCCAGAACCGTAAGATGGGACAGGCTTTCCCGCAGCCGCTCCAATTGGGAATTCACCAGCGCTTCATCGCCGGTCAACAAGACCACGAAACGGCCGCCACTGATGCGGCTGGCGTTATCCTCCTTGCCCACCAGTACAGCGCGGATTTTACGGGCGATTTCCCGCAGCAGATCGTCACCGGTCTCTGCCCCGCGCTGCTCATTCAGATACGCAAAATGCTCAATGTGCACCGCCACCAGCACCAGCCATTTTCCGGTCTGAGAGCACAGGCTCCAATGGGTCAGCAGTTTGTCTTCGAACGCCACCCGATTCAGCAGGCGGGTCACACGATCCAGGCTGGCATCGGCATTAACCCGGTCATTCAGGACTCGCAGTTGGTTTTTCTCATGTTCGATCAACTGGGATTTCAAAAAGCTTTCCCGGGACATTCGTTCGGTTTTGATGGACACCATCACCGACACCACCGTACTGCTGAACATAAAGAACAGGATATGGGATGAAATCTCCAGACTCATGGTGTCCAGATACACGGCCGCCCCCACCATCAGCAGCAACACCAGACCCAGGGTATTGGTGAAATTCAACGGCAGGCGAATGAAGGTGAACACCACCACCTCCACCAGGAAGACATTGCAGTAATACATGAGCTTGATGGGTTGGCTCACCTCCTGGGCGATCAACAACAAGGTGCCGGACACCAGCAGAGTATTGACCGCCACCACCCAATACTTCCAGGTCAGGCGTTTGGAGCGGCGGGCATACAGGTAGGTACCCATCAGGGTGGCAATGACCAGGCCACGAATGGTGAGAGTCAACGGACTCAAGTGCAGGCCAGTGCTCCATTCCACCACGTAACTGAAAGAAAGCAGCAAGGCGGCCAGCAAAGAAGAAATCCGAATCGCATCGCAGTACCAGTCTTTCTGGCCTTCCTGGTAACGCTGCTCCAGCTCACTCATGAATCCCATTTCAAGGAATGATCCGGTTCGCAGGCAGGTCAACTCTTCGGTCGCATCGGTGTATCGTTTATTGTTATCCACATCCCTAACCGCACTGTAAACAATCCATTAAAAAATGAGTCTACCGTGTTGGCTAATGCCTTTCCAGCGATGCTTGACGGGTGCCGGGCCCCCTGCGTCGCCCAAGGCAATTAGGTGAAGTAACCAGCGATCAGCGGTTGGACGACATTTCCGGGCGATACACCTGGATGCGATTGCGGCCACTTTTCTTGGCGAAGTACAGGGCTTCGTCGGCAAACCCCACCAGATCACCGGCGGCCAGCCGCTCATCAGGCACCAGGGCCGCCACGCCAACACTGATGGTGACATGATCGTTTACCGGTGACATGGGATGTGGCAACCGCAGGTCCCGCACGCCCTGACAGATAACGCGGGCAATATTGGCGGCCTCCTCCACATCCAGAGCCGGCAGAATCACTGCGAATTCCTCCCCACCATAACGGGCCACCAGATCACCCGGTCGTCGCACCATCTGCTTCATGCATTGTGCCACCTGCTTGATGCAAAGATCACCCTGTTGGTGGCCGAAACTGTCGTTATAGGATTTGAAGTAATCGATGTCGCACATCAGCATGGCCAGATTGTAGCCCCGGCGCCGCGCCCGACGCCACTCCTCATCCAGCACCTGATCGAAGGATCGCCGGTTGCCGATGCCGGTCAGAGGATCCACTTCCGCCAGATCCTTGAGTCGTGAGTTGAGTTTTTTCAGCTGCTGGTTCTTGCGATGGATTAACAGCTTCTGCAAAAACTCCCGGCGACTGGAGCGATCAGCCGAGTACTGGGCCAACAGGCACAGGCCAACGGCGCCGGAACTGAGGAAGAGGTAATACAGCAGGAACGTATTGCGGGTACCATCAGGAAACAGAATCAACAGATAGCTGACCACAAACAACGCAGCGCTGCTCAGCGCCGGCCAGAAGCGCATACGACCGATGGTGATGCCAGCCATGATGATGGCCAGCTCGCTCAGCAGATAGAGCCCTTTGTGTTCCTCGGGCACCACCCGCACCATGGTCAAGGTGGTGACCGACAACCAGAACAGGCCCAGCACCACCAGCTTGTCCTGATACAAATCGAGCTTGCGGGTATGCACCAGAAACCAGACCGCAATCAGACCGGGCATTCCCATGGCATATCGGATCTTGTAGATGGGCTCCACCAGCGGGCCCAGCATCATCCAATCGAAAATACCGTACAGGAAATAAAGCCCGATCAGGATGTTCACCAGCTGGCGGATATAACGCCGATCCCGCAAGCCACAGTAACGGCGGTAGCGGGCCTCCAGCGCACCATCGAAGCGCAGGCGCAGGCGATTAACATAGAACTGCCCTTCCAGCTCGGAACGAACCAGATCCGCTGTTTTATCCTGCTGATTATCGTGGTTACCGCTGGCAACGTTGGGAACTGATTTCTCCACGCTCATCCACTCTTACGCCTGTTCCGCACTATCACTACCTGAATTTTTGATTCTAACAGCAGAAGCCGGCTCCATGCCGGAAAGGATGTCCGATTCGAACATAAAAATGCCCTCACAGGGAGGGCATCACACGCCAATGGGGTTTTAACCTGTCAGTGCAGGCAGGCAAACAGCCGCCGTCGATAACGAGCAACCGCAGGGTCCCCCTCCAGCAGTTCAATCAGTTTGAGAATGGCCAGACGGGCGCCATCGTCTTTGAATTCACGATCTTTTTGCACAATCTCCAGCAAAAGCTCCATGGCCGCGTCCGGTTCCCCAGCCAGGACACAGGTAGCCGCCAGGTAGTAGCGGGCTTCCAGGTCGTTACTGTCCTGGGCGACACGATACTGCAGGGATTCAGCACTTTCGAACCCGGCCAGTTCACGCAAAAAGAACAGTCGCGCCAGGCCAGGCATTTTCACCTTTTCATCGGCGATGTTATCCAATACCGACTGGGCATCATCCAGACGCTCAATATCCATCAGCACGTCGGCCATCAGGGTCTGGTATTTGAGTTCCTTGGGTTGCTCTTTCATCGCCATCTGCAGGGCATCGATGGCCTGGTCGTGGGCTCCCATGGCACGGGCCTGTTCCACCTGAGCAACCAGATCCATGGCTTCGTCGGCTTCCGGCTCGGCCTCTACCGCATCACCCAGATAGGGCGCCAACAGGTTGCGGATTTCGGATTCCGGCTGTGCTCCGTTCAGTTCGCCAGCCAGTTGGCCCTGAACAATCAGTTTGAGTGACGGGATGCTGCGTACGCCCAGTTGCTGGGCCAGCATTTGATTGGTATCGGTATCCACCTTGGCCAGTACGAACTGCCCGGCATACTCATGGGCAATTTTTTCCAACACCGGCGCCAGCGCTTTACAGGGCTCGCACCACTCCGCCCAAAAATCCAGAAGCACCGGCATACGCGCGGACAACTGCACGACATCATTTATATTCTGGGGGGTTACATCGACGATATACTTGGCTTCTGAATAGTTCGCTTCTGACATGGGGATCCCAAATCACATCACTCTGTTATGTCTCAATGGGATAGCAGAGTAACCGTACATTCAGGTGGAGTCAAAGCCTGTCTGCGGGGATCACACCAGGGTGGTCGCGGAGGTGGCCGGGCTATCGGAGGATTGCTGGCATTGTTGCAACACGCCCCCCGCCAGCTCATGGCCACGGTCGGCCGCCAGGGCCAGCCAATGGGTGGCGGCCTTGCTGTCCTGATGGGTCAGGCTGCCGTCGAAATACGCCTTGCCCAGTTGATACTGAGCCTCGGTGTCGCCACCTTTGGCGGCCATGCGGATGTATTCCAGGCCGCTGCGTTTAACCGCTCTGCCCACACCACAGTTGTAGAGCAGGCTGCCCAGCTGGGACATGGCAGACAGATGGCCGTGATCGGCGGAATACTGCAACATCTTCAGGGAGAAACGGGAGGGGTATATGCGGCCACGCTGGCACTGCATATCGATAATTCTATTGGCCGCGCGATACGAAAAACGGGCGATCATACCGCAATCATTGTCAATGCTATCTGCAATCATTTCCCCAACCACTGATCGTTTGAAAAACAGCAACCGTGAGAGCCGCTCACCGGGCCCGGATAACAATGGCCGCATAGGCTACTCCCATTGCCCTGCTTTGCCAACACAGAATTTATATTTCGATACAAACGCTTTACGGCCTCGAAATTCTATCCACAAAATCTGTGGACAACTCTGTGGATGTTTTGGTGACAAGACCCCAGGCTTGGCACCAGCTCTGAACCCCACTCAAATTGATCAAATTATGATCATATATTTTTCCCTTTATTTTCAATAACTTAACAAATTCGCATTTCAATATCAGAAACTTACATGCAGTTTCTAATGAAAATATCAGGATTCACCCAGGCTGTTAACAATGTGTCGATCTGATGTCAATATTCACAGGCGACAAGCATAAAAAAACCGCCCCTTGGCCGGCTACTCTCACTTTTTAACCGCCTTGGCAGCGGCTTTTTCAATCTGTTCCAACTGCGCTTCCAGCTCGCTGATGCGTTGCGTCAACAGATCCACGTCCGCCCGCGTAGGAATATTCAGCCGGTGCAGCGCCTTGGAAACCCGGATATCAAATGCCTTCTCGACCTTCTCCCAAGAGCCGGTGGCGCGGGCCCGTACGGTTTCCACTTTTTCTTTTGCCACCGTCAACGGTTTGTCCACGATGGCCCGGGTACGGGCTTCCAGTTTTTCGCCGTCCTGCACCAGGGCATCAAACAGTTTGCTGCCCTCTTCTTCCGCCTTGGAATAGGCACCCAACCCGGCCAGCCAGATCTGATTGGCCGATTCTTTTACCCGGTCCGCCATCTGTTCTGCCAGCTGGCCCACCTGGTTGTCTGTGCCTGAAGATTTCTTGTCACCCATCTTGTCGCCCATGATGTTCTCACTTGCCTGATACCGGGTGGATATAAAACCCGGTGGGTATTGCCATTTGCCATGCCCATGCTGCACAGCGCTAACCGTGCAACCCTAACAGGGCCCATTAGAATATTCATACTAGGAATGATGCCGCCAGGCAAGCCTACTCTTTAATGGGCTTAAAAAGCATGTACAATGCGTCCTTCGCTACGCACCACTCACCGCATACAGACCTGATTTAGCCCCATGAGTATTGATTTTCTTGAGAATTTTCCCACCAAGTCCGGCGACCAGCGGATCTGGTCCAACCTATGGGGAAGCGGCCAGGCCTGGGCTCTGGCACAGGTGGCAAAACGCCATAGGGGTCTGACACTGGTGGTAACGGCCAACACCCAAAGCGCGCTGCAGCTGGAGCAGGAGGTACCGTTCTACGCCGAGGCAGACATTGAGGTGCTGACCTTTCCTGACTGGGAAACCCTGCCCTACGACAGCTTCTCGCCGCACCAGGACATCATCTCACAACGCCTCGCCACCCTCAGCCAGTTACCCAGCCTGCAGCGGGGGATTCTGGTGGTTCCGGTGTCCACACTGATGCACCGCATTGCTCCGCCGTCGTTCATGGCCGGGCAGACGCTGATCCTGGACGTGGGGCAGAAGTTCGACCTCGGCCTGGTGCGCCGGCAGCTGGAACAGGCCGGTTACCGGGCTGTGGACATGGTGCTGGATCACGGCGAATACGCGGTCCGCGGTGCCATACTGGATCTGTTCCCCATGGGCAGTCAGGTGCCCTACCGCATCGACCTGTTCGACGATGAGATCGATACGCTGCGCGCCTTTGATCCCGAGACCCAGCGCTCCATCGAAAAGGTAGAGCAGATCCGCTTGCTGCCGGCCAAGGAATTCCCGCTGCACGATGACGCCATTGCGCGTTTTAAAGAGCGCTTCAAACAGACTTTCGATGTCGACCCCCGCAGTTGCCCGGTCTATCAGGACATCAGCGCCGGCATCGCCAGCGCCGGCATCGAGTATTATCTGCCGTTGTTTTTCCAGAACACGGCCACGGTGTTTGATTTTCTGCCGGACAACACCTTGCTGATCAGCGCCGAAGGCGTGCAGGCGAGCGCCGAGCATTTCTGGGTGGATTGCAACAACCGCTATGAGGAGTTGCGCTACGATCGCCAGCGACCGATTCTGCCGCCCACCAACCTGTTCCTGGCCGATGACGAACTGAACCGGGCGCTGAAACAACTGCCCCGTATCCAGTTTCGCAAGGGCCCGGGGGAAGACAAAGACCATCACTCTGACCTGCCCTTGCGGGAACCCCCGGCCCTGCCCATCAACGCCAAGGCCAATAATCCGCTGCTGCATGTGGAAGCCTACTGCATGAGCAGCAGCGAGCAGCAGCAACGCCTGCTGTTTGTCGCAGAGTCCGCCGGGCGCCGGGACACCCTGCTGGATCTGTTGAAGCGCATCCGCGTCACCCCCAAGCCCGCCGCTGACTGGCCGTCCTTCACCCGCGCCAGTGACCCCATCATGATCACGGTGGCGCCATTGAGCGAAGGCCTGGTGCTAAGTGCACCGGCGGTCAGCGTCATCACCGAATCCCAGCTGTTCGGCAACCGGGTCATGCAGCGGCGGCGGCGCAAACGGGGCGACGACAATGCAGAGAACGTCATCCGCAACTTGACGGAGCTGAATGCGAACGATCCGGTGGTCCACATTGATCATGGGGTGGGACGCTACAAAGGACTGCAAACCCTGGAGCTGGACGGCCAGCAACAGGAATTCCTGACCCTGGAGTACGCCAACGAAGCCAAGTTGTATGTGCCGGTCTCCTCCCTGCACCTGATCAGCCGCTATTCCGGTGCCAGTGACGCCCTGGCGCCCCTGCACCGCCTGGGTACGGATCAATGGAGCAAGGAAAAACGCAAGGCCGCCGAACAGATCCACGATACTGCCGCAGAGTTGTTGAACATTTATGCCCGACGGGCAGCCAAACCAGGCCACGCCTTCGACATCAACCGACAGGACTATGAAGCCTTCTGCGAGGGTTTCCCGTTCGAGGAAACCCCGGATCAGCAGGCCGCCATCGACGCCGTCATTGCGGATATGACCTCAGACCGCCCCACTGACCGCCTGGTGTGCGGCGACGTGGGCTTCGGCAAAACCGAAGTGGCCATGCGGGCGGCATTTGTGGCCGTACAGGCTGGTCGCCAGGTGGCGATTCTGGTGCCCACCACCCTGCTGGCGCAACAGCACTATGAAACCTTCAAAGACCGCTTTTCCGACTGGCCGGTGCAGGTGGAAGTGCTGTCCCGCTTCAAGACCGGCAAGGAGCAGACCAAAGCCCTGAACCTGGTGGCCGAAGGCAAAATCGACATTGTCGTGGGCACCCACAAGCTGCTGCAGGAAAGCGTCATCTTTAAAAACCTGGGCCTGATCATCGTCGATGAGGAACACCGATTCGGCGTGCGCCACAAGGAACGCCTGAAGGAAATGCGGGCAGAAGTGGACATGCTCACCCTCACCGCCACCCCCATTCCCCGCACCCTGAACATGGCCATGTCCGGCGTGCGCGATATGTCCATCATCGCCACACCACCGGCCAAACGCCTCTCCATCAAGACCTTTGTGCGGGAGGAAAACAAACCGGTCATCAAGGAAGCCATTCTGCGGGAGCTGCTGCGGGGCGGTCAGGTGTATTTCCTCCACAATGAAGTGAAATCCATCGAGCGGCGGGCGGAGGAAATCCAGAAGCTGGTGCCGGAGGCCCGCATTGTGGTGGCCCATGGCCAGATGCGCGAGCGGGAGCTGGAACAGGTCATGTCCGACTTCTACCACAAGCGTTACAACCTGTTGATGTGCACCACCATCATCGAAACCGGGATCGACGTGCCTTCCGCCAACACCATCATCATCGATCGCGCCGACAAGTTCGGACTGGCGCAGTTGCATCAGTTACGGGGCCGGGTTGGACGCTCCCACCACCAGGCCTACGCCTATCTGCTGACGCCCAACCCCAAGGCCATCACCGCCGACGCCCGCAAACGCCTGGAGGCCATTGCGGAAGCCCACGACCTGGGGGCCGGCTTTACCCTGGCCAGCCACGACCTGGAGATCCGCGGCGCCGGGGAACTGCTGGGAGAGGAACAGAGCGGCAATATGAACAGCATCGGCTTTTCCCTCTACATGGAATTGCTGGAAGAAGCCGTGCAGTCCATCAAGGAGGGTAAAACCCCCAATCTGGACAAGCCGTTCAAACAGGGGGCGGAAATCAACCTGCGCATTCCAGCCCTGATCACCGATGATTACCTGCGGGACGTGCACACCCGACTGATCACTTACAAGCGCATTGCCAACGCCAAGAACGACGACCAGCTGGATGAGTTACGGGTGGAAATGGTGGACCGTTTCGGCAGTCTGCCGGAATCCACCAAAAACCTGTTCCGCCTGACCCGCATCAAGCTGCGGGCCCAGGCCATGGGGCTCAGTAAAATTGACGCCGGCCCCCGGGGCGGACGGGTGGAATTCGGGGCCGAGACCAAGGTCCACCCTCTCACCATCGTGAAAATGGTTCAAATTCAGCCCCAGTTCTATAAACTGGACGGGGCCGATAAGCTAAAATTCGCCATCGAAAGCGAGACCGCCGAGCAGCGCCTGGACCTGATCGAAGAGCTGCTGGACAAACTCAGCGTAAACCCGGAACGCAAGTAACCTGATATGACATCACTGATACCCCTATGACATCACTGATAACACGCTCCCGTTTATGGTGTGCAGCCCTATTTGCAACCCCGTTTGCGCTTTCCACCATCAGCCTCTCCACCACAGCGCAGGCTGCGCAGGAAAAAGCCCTACCCTGGTACCAGGTGTCGCTGGTGGTATTCAAGCATCGCAACAGCCCCATGGGCAATGAAACCTGGCCCGCTCCGGAAACGCTGGAATTGTCCTTCCCCCCCGGTATTCTGGAACTGGAACCTGCCAGCGAGGCTGCCAAATCCAATCCCACAGAGGAAAAGGTGGCCTTTCGCAGCACCCAGCCGCTGGATGAGGAGTTCAGACAGGCCTTACGCAGCATCAAGCTCAGTTCCAACTACGAGATCATGACCACCGCCAGCTGGAACCAGCCGGCCCTGGATGGCAACCAGGCCATTCCCATCCTGATTCAGGCCGGTAATGAATATGCCGGGTATTACGAACTGGAAGGCAGCATCACCCTGGTGGTGTCCCGCTACCTGCACCTGAAAACAGACCTGTGGCTGTCGGAATACATTCAGAAAGTGGAAATGGTGGCACCCTGGTGGGAAACCTCCAGCACCGTGACCGGGGGTGGAGACCTGGATTCGCCCTCGTATCAGGAGGTGGATTTCAGCAGTAACGCCTACAACGAAACCATCACACGCTATGAATCGGTTCGTACCGTGGTGCTGAATGAATCACGCCGAATGCGCAGTGGCGAGCTGCACTATCTGGACAACCCCATGTTCGGCGTGCTGGTGAAAGTGGTTCCCTATTCTCCGGAAACCATGGACAGCGCCCTGCCGGACAGCCCCCTGAAGGATGCCAGCCCGATCAGCCTGCGCTGAGTTCTGTTTGGATCAACTCAACCATTGGGCCAGGATGGC
The DNA here is from genome assembly GCF_003671495.1 of Ketobacter sp. Classification (GTDB taxonomy): domain Bacteria; phylum Pseudomonadota; class Gammaproteobacteria; order Pseudomonadales; family Ketobacteraceae; genus Ketobacter. The sequence goes on from NZ_RCHN01000041.1 coordinate 22,889, forward strand.
GCGCACATTGCCCATGCCATTCTGGATGGCCCGCTCGATGTCTGCCATGGTGATGATGCCGTCGCTGCGTCCGGCGGCCATGTTCACCACCAGCGCCAGGCAGGCGTATTCCAGCTCCGCCTCGCGGGCCAGTGACGCTTCCGGCATGCCGGTCATACCGACAATGTCACAGCCATCCCGCTCCAGTTTGTCCACTTCAGCAGCCGTCTCCAACCGTGGCCCCTGGGTTGCCGCATAGACACCGTTAGCGTGGACCTGGATGCCCAGGGTCGCCGCCGCCGACAACAACCCCTCGCGCAGGTGTTGCGCATACGGATAGGAAAAATCCACGTGCAGCACATTGCCGCGATCCGCGAAGGTAAACTCCCGTCCCCAGGTGTAATCAATGATCTGATCCGGAATCACCAGGCTTTCCGCCCCCATGGCGGCATTGATACCACCCACCGCATTGACTGCAATGATGTCGGTGACGCCGACCTGCTTGAGGGCATGGATATTGGCGCGATAATTCACCTGGTGTGGCGGCACCGTATGACCCTTACCGTGACGGGCCAGAAATACCACGGATTTGTGACCAAAACGGCCGAATTCCAGGGGCGCTGAAGGAGTCCCATAGGGGGTTTCCACCGTACGGGATTCGGTCAGCTCCAGGCCTTCCAGTTCAGTGAGGCCGGTGCCCCCAACAATTGCAATCAAGCTCATGGACTAAACCTTACATTCCTTTTACTGCATAGATGCCATCCGCATTGCGCAGATAGCCTTTGTAATCCATACCATAGCCGAACACGTAGCGATCGGGCACCTCAAGGCAGGTGTAGTCCGCCTTGAAATCCGCCACGTATTTGCGATCGTGGATCTTGTCCACCAGCACGGCACAGCGGATGGATGCCACGTTCTGGGCCCGACAACTCTCAATGATTTTATAGAGGGTCTGCCCCTCATCCAGAATGTCGTCCACCAACAGCACATGGCGCCCTGCCAGGCTGTGTTGCGGCAACACTTTCCAGTTCAGCTCCGAACCGGAAGTTTCCATCCCGTAGCGGGTCACATGGATATAATCAATTTCCAAGGGGAAACGCAGGCACATCGCCAGCCTTGCGCCGAACATCATGCCCCCTTTCATCACCACCAACACCAACGGATCTTTATCCGCCAGATCCTCTTCGATCTTGTGGCTGATGGCTTCAATGGACCGCTCAATCTGCTGATCAGTCCAGATGCAGTCGGCCTCCCGCCAGATTTTATCCACTTCCTGTACTGTCACACTCATGCTGGATCCTCAATTCTGCTATCACTGTTCTGGGCGGCATCGTTGATGACATGCAACGTCCGCGTGGGGAAGGCAAACTCCGCCCCATGTTGCTGGACGATCTCGGAGATTTTAAACAACACATCCTGTTTGACCTCATGATACTTCACCCAGTTGGTGGTGATCGTCATGCAATAGACAAAGAAATCCAGGGAGGATGCACCGTACTGGTTGAAGTTCACGATCATGGTCTGGTTGTGGTCGATCTCCGGATGCTCAGCGAGCATGGCCTTCACCGCCGCCACAATGGCCGGCAACCGGTTCACATCGTCATAGCGGACCCCCATGGTTTCATAGATGCGGCGGTGCGTCATGCGGGAGGGGTTTTCCAACGCAATGCTGGTGAAGGTGGAATTGGGCACATACAAAGGCCGCTTGTCGAAGGTGCGAATGATGGTCAAACGCCAGCCGATATGCTCCACCGTGCCTTCGATGCTGCGGTCCGGAGAGCGCACCCAGTCCCCCACCGAAAACGGCCGGTCCAGATACACCATGAGGCCACCAAAGAAATTGGCCAGCAAATCCTTGGCGGCAAAGCCCACGGCAATACCGCCGATGCCACCGAAAGCCAGCACCCCGGAGATAGAGATGCCCATGGATTGGGCGATCACCAGGCCTCCGGTGATCAACACCGACAGGCGCAACAGCTTGGCCATGGCGGTGACCGTGGTTTCATCCAGCGGCTCCTGAGTGTAACCCGGTGTTTTCAGCAGCTCCTCCGCCTTGGAAATCATCCGGATCAGGAACCAGAGCACCACGCTGATCACCAGCACCACAAACACCGGCCTGATCAGGGCGGCAAAGGACTCCTCCATCAACGGCTCCATGATCTCCGCCACAATGCGGGTGCCCACCACCAGCATAAAGGCCCGCGACGGCTTGCGCACTGCCCACAGGAAGGCGTCGTCCCACAGGTTCTGGGTTTTGGCAAACTGTATTTCCAGGCGATCGTAAAACTTACGGGCAATGTAATTGGCCAACAGGGTGAGAAAGACCACCACAAACACCTGTATGACCCAATCCTGGCTTCCATTCATCTGCTGCCACCACTGTTGTACCCTATCCACTTACTGCTCTCCCAACTGTTCAATGGATTGTCTGATCTGCTGATAGCGGGGCGCCTGCTGCAGGGCTTCCCAGTTGACCTCATCGCGGGCCAGCATGGCCCTCAGGCGGTTCTGGTTGGCGCCGATGCCACTGAATTGCAGCCAGTCCAACACCTCATCCGCCCCCTTCTGGTTATTGCACACCAGCACCATATCACAGCCAGCCGCCAAGGCAGCACGGGCGCGCTCGGGATAACCGCCCACCACAGCGGCCCCCTCCATGGTGAGATCGTCACTGAAAATCACACCGTGAAACTGCAATCGTTCCCGTAACACGGTTTGCAACCAGAAAGGGGAAAAGCCGGCAGGACGGTCGTCCACCTGCTGGTAGATGACGTGGGCGGGCATGATGGCGTCGATGGTGTCCGCCAGGGCGGCGAATGGCTGCAGATCCACCTGTTCAATCTGGTGCAGCGTGCGCTCATCCCGCGGGATCGCCACGTGAGAATCCGCCTCCACCCAGCCGTGACCGGGGAAGTGCTTGCCGGTGGCGGCCATGCCGGCTTCGTGCATGCCCTCCACATAGGCGCGGCCCAGGGCCACGATCGCCCGGGGATCATGATGGAATGAGCGATCACCGATCACCGCACTGCGCCCCACTTCCACATCCAGCACCGGGGCGAAGGATAGATCCAGCCCCAGGGCCAGCATTTCTGACGCCATCAACCAGCCCCAATCACGGGCTCGATGCACCGCCGCTTCCGGGTCCTGATGATAGAACGCCCCCAGACGGGCCAGCGGCGGCAGCCGGGTAACGCCCTTGCGAATGCGCTGTACCCGACCACCTTCCTGATCAATCGCCAGAATCAGCTCTGGTCGCACCTCGCGCACAGCAGCCAACAGCTCCCGTACCTGCGGCACCGATTCGATATTGCGGGAAAACAGGATAACGCCACCGGTGGCAGGATGCTGCAGGCGACGGATGTCCTCGCTGGTCAATTCAGTTGTTTCCAGATCCAGCATCAATGGCCCCATCACCATGCCACTTTCACCCCCGATTCAGCCTGATATTCGATTCCGATTACGGTTCAATTCTCACTCGGGTACCAGGGCCAACCAGGTCAAAGAGTACCGTCACGTCCTGATTACGCATGCGCACGCAACCGTGTGACAGGGGCACCCCCATGGGCTCGGTATCCGGAGTGCCATGAATATAAATGTATCTGCGCTGGGAATCCACGTTACCGCCCCGATTCACCCCCTTTTCTTCGCCACACAGCCAGAGAATGCGGGTCAGAATCCAATCCCGGTGGGGATAGCGCTGCGCCAGTTCGCGGGAATGGATTTCTCCGGTGGGACGACGCCCCACAAACACCGCCCCCAGGGGCGCGCCGGCGCCGATGCAGGCGCGGATTCGGTGCTGGCCCAACGGCGTCTGGTTGGAACCGAATTGGTTGCCCGCCCCCTTGAGGGCAGTGGAAACCGGCCAGGTCCCGGTGCAGCGGGAACCGGACCACAATGTGAGGGTCTGTTGGGCAATGGATATCCTGATTTCAGGCGTCATCGTGGGAGGCATTGCGCAAGCCGGCCGCCATGAAGCTGGTAAGATTGCTGACAATAAAGTCCACGGAGCCCCGATGGCCGGTGTCATTCATGGCCATGGCACGCAGGGCGTCGAAGTTGGACATGGTGAAAATGGCCGTACCCAACGCAAAATGCGTGTGCCAGAACAGTTCTTGATCGGTGGCACCAGGCAAAGCCGGTTTCAACAACCGGGCGTAGCGCTGGAACGCATCCCCATAACGGGAGGCAATGAAATTACGGACGTGGGCCTGGGATTGGGTATAGGCGAGGCCCAACAGGCGCATAAACGCGGTGGCCCGGTTGGTGTTGCGGCCATGGACCTCGTAGATGGCACTGGACAGAACCCGCAGCAGGGATTCCACGTTGATCTTTTCCGGGTTCTGCTCCAACACACTCAGACGCTGATCGATTTCCGCCACCAACGGTTCCAGAAAACGCTCGAACACCGCCTGAATCAAGGCCTTTTTGGAACCGAAATGATAATTCACCGCCGCCAGGTTCACACCGGCGGTGCTGGTGATGGTGCGCAACGAGGTCTCTGCAAATCCGCGCTCGGCAAACAGGGCCTCCGCTGCATCCAGGATTCGCTCTACCGTTTCTTTTTGTGCCATACAGTCTGTTTCCTGACAGGGGTTCGACCACTGCCAGCGAACCACCATAAACAATCGTTTGAAACTTACGTTTGCAGGGCGCCCCTGTCAAGAATCTGATGACCCATGGAGGGAGAATTACGTTAGAAGTAGCGGATGATCTCCAGCTGGATAAGGTCGTTACGGCTGCTCTGGGCCAGCTTGTACAGTGGATCAAAGGAGCCCGTCGCCAGATCCTCATAGGACGGAGGGGCCTTGCTGTGGAAGAACAGCGCATCCAGGTTCAGCATCCAGACATCTCCCAGACGCCGGCTGGCCTCCAGGGTCACCACCCGCTCCTCGGTTTGGTGATCATACATCACCCCGCCCAGAAGCTCTGTGGTGGCCTCGTCGTTCATGGCCAGGCGCAGGCCCAGGGCCAGGTCGTTCTCGAGGTAGTAGTTGTCCGGCGCATCCCGGCCGCGCTCGTCATAGTTGTACTCACTGACGATCCCCAGGTCCGCTACTGAGCCCAACACCCCTTCCATGGTGTACTCAAAACCAAACACCGTCGCAAAGTAACGCCCCCCTTCCATACCGCTGCGACTCAGGGCCTCCAGCTTCCACAGCCAGGCATCATAGTTGTACTGCACCTCCAGGCCGAACTGATCGATGATGGGATAGTAGGGAACCAGCTCACCTTCATCGTTGATCCGTTCGAACTCCGGGTCCCGTCCGGTGCCGCCGAAATAGGACAGGGCCAGCTCCCAGGCATCAATGGAGGTGGCCCAGCGGGCGGCAAAATCCACATGGGACTGCTCCGCCCCGGATTCGTAATCCGCATCCTCATTGGATATGACTACCGGCCCACGGGGCCAACCGTCCGGCCCCGGGAAGGTCCGCTCGCGAAAACCGGGCAACAGGAACAGATCTATTATGCCCCAGTCGCTCACCAGGGACAGGTTCACCATGGGCTGACCCAGCTTGGCTTCACCGTCGGTACGCTCCACCAGATCTGACTGGTTAACGATGTCCACCAGGTGCTGGAACTCGGTAACACCCCAGAATACCGTGCGCACCCCGGTGCGCAGCTCCCAGCCATCGGCCACGTGAATCCAGGCCAGATCCTGAATGTCCCCATGGGTGCGCTCGTCATCGGTGTCGGACCAACGATAGAAGGCCTCAAACTCGAACAGGTCGTCGCCGTCGTTCCACTCGTGAAAGTATTCTCCCCGCACGCTCAGGGAAGCCGCATCATCCGGTACCCCGTAAGGTTGATTCTGAGGTAGATAACGATATTCACCGCCCACTTCAAAATCCCAGTCCCCCGCCATGGACGCCGTCGCGAACAACGCAGACACCGATGCCGCCAGTAAGCCGGACCCAAACCTCATGCCATTACTCCCAAAATCAAAACCTTGTGTCACAAAATGACGAAACGTCACGCTAACCTGTTTCACCTATCCCGTCAACCGTACTCTGTGGTGCTTCCGGTTTTAGATTTTTATGCACCTTACTGAATTCCACTTATCACTTCCGCCTATAAAAATAGCAGGCTTCCCTGAATTCGCATCGCTAAGTGCCTGTTAATCCGTCCACTATCCTGCGCCAACACCACCCTGGGGCCAGGCACCCGGGAATCTGCACCTAAGCCCATTCGTGATGAATCTGTGGTCTGGACCATACTAGCCTCAACGGTCTGATTGGAGCGCAGTGCAAGTGAGGCAGCCATGTTGAGACGCATTCAACCCGAAGTTGGCAACTGGTACGAAAACCCGGAAGCGGAAACCCTGTTTGAAGTAGTGGCCATCGACGATGACGGCAGCAGTCTGGCCGTTCAGTATTTTGATGGCGAGCTGGAAGAGATGGATATCGAAACCTTCTGGCAATTGCCATTGCGGACGGTGGAGCAACCGGAAGACTGGAGTGGCCCCTACGAAATCGACCAGGAGGATCGCGACGACCAGGATCTCCCCTTACCCATGGAAACAGATCAGTATCTGCCGTTTGATGATTTCGAATCCGATGGTGTCCGCATTTACGACGACTATTGACTGCTCAGGCGTGTACCGATGGTGAAACCTTTCCACCCTATCGATACACCTGTTTTTATTGAGTTTTTTGTTTTACTTTGAAAACATGCTGTATATAATCACAGGACCTGTATAAAATAACAGTAACCTGAGAAACGGGCAACAGCATGGAAAAACTCACCAAACGGCAAGCGGAAATTCTGGCCCTGATCAAAACCTATATTGAGGACAGCGGCATGCCACCCACCCGGATGGAAATTGCCGACACCTTCGGGTTTCGATCCCCCAACGCAGCAGAAGAACACCTGCGCACACTGGCTCGCAAAGGCTACATTGAAATGCTGCCCGGTGCGTCCCGGGGAATCCGTTTGATCGGCCAGGAAGACGATGAAGAACCCGGTCTGCCCATCATTGGTCAGGTGGCCGCCGGCCAGCCGGTACTGGCCCAGGAAAACGTGCTGGGACGCTGCGAAGTGAATCCGGATTTTTTCAAGCCCCGGGCAGACTACTTTCTGCGGGTGAAGGGCTTAAGCATGTTGGAGGCAGGGATTCTTGAAGGGGACTTGCTGGCCGTGCACAAAACCTCAGAGGCGCAACGGGGCCAGGTGGTGGTGGCACGCATCGGGGATGAAGTTACCGTTAAGCGCTTTGATCGAAAGCGCAACAAAATCATTCTGTTACCGGAAAATCCAGACTTTGAGCCTATCGAAGTGGACAGTCGCAGTGATGATTTTGCAATTGAAGGTCTGGCGGTGGGCGTGATTCGGGACGGGATTTAAGGTTCAGTACAACTCAGTGCAGAACACCCGGCACATCGTCGTACTCTTCCGCCACTGCGGAAGATTCATTGCGATCCTCATGGGCTTCCAGCACATGGCCGTAGACTTCCCCTACTGCTTGCACACCGGCACTCACCATGGCTTTGCCAATATCCAGCGAGAACTCGGAAAGCAGTACGCGAACTTCATCAGAAAACTTGATTTCCACCAAAGGCGAGCCCACTCCGTCAGCACGACGCAACACAATTTCACCTGACTCCAATTCTACAATTTCTAAAAGAGAGGACATTCTTAAACCTTTTGCGTGGAAGTGTTTGAAGCAACTGACAAAAACAGAAATTCTGCGTTTTATACGGGAAAAAGCCCAGGAAAGTGTTGCTCAATGGGCGGAGATACTAACACGCGAGCCGTTGTCGTCACAAATAATTCACCTTTGGAATTGATATATAATTCCTACCACTCACCAAGCAGCTGCCTGATTTCTTCTATCATAGAACTAAGATTGTCATACCAATCATGCAGTTGCGCGAACTCATCCACAGCGTCGAATACCCGAACTTCAATTGCGTTCAGATTGACGGCTTCTTTCGGTTTGGAAATGGCATCCGGGTTCACTTCATTCACCCGTATCCACAAGGCCATCATCCGGTTCAACCAACAGTCGGTGGCCGCTTCCAGCGCGAGCACCTGTTCCAGTTCCGGAATCGATTTGCCAGCGGCGTGCACCCGAGTCAAAAAGTTATCCAGGCTCTGCTGACCGTCATACACTTCGTCGTAAGTGTTGGCCACCTCCCAGATAAACGCTCTGTAGGCACCCAGTAGATGAAACAGGCAAGATTGCTGGTGCGCCGCCAACAACGCCTTGCGATTAATCACTGATTCGTCTTCTTGTGTGTTTTCAATGGCTTCCAGATAAAAGCGGGCGAAATACCGTTTTTGATTGGAAAGACCGAGTTTATGTTTGGCCATGGGATGGGTCCACTTCGGAAACTGATCCCCTATTCTACTGATTTCCAGAATTACTGAGTAGGGAGATCGACCAACAAAGAGGTGGTTTTCGATTCATTTACTATACTTTTCTCAGTGCTTCCAGCGCTTTGGCGGTGGCGGCATACGTCCTCTCAAAGCCGTAGTTAAGTGGATCGAAATACAATGAAAATACTTTGGATCGCCACGTTCATCATGAACCGGTTGACCTACAACTACAAGTTCATGCTGATCAGCGTATTGTTTCTTTGCCCAATCGCTTTGTTAAGCACCCAACTTTGGAACCAGTGGGAACAGGACATCCAAACCACCGCAACGGAAGCGAAGGGCATCAATGTAATCAAAGAGTTGAATACTCTCTCCCGGCACGCAGCCCAATTACGGGACGTGCTGATGGCGTACAACTACGATCGTTCCGAGCAGACCACGGCCAGAAAGATCCAGTTGCGCAAGGAAACCTCCGAACTGCTGGAGCAGTTTGCGGCGCAGTATCAAGACTCCCACCTGGTGAAGGGTGCACAGCTGGAGCGATTGGAAAAAGCCCGGCAACAGGCGTACCGGGAAGATCTGGGCGCGCAAATCATGCTGCGGGAGTACATGGTGTCCTACGGCAGCCTGGTGGATGAGATCGACGCGATTGCCTATGAAATTGCCAAGAGCAGTGGCCTGGCTAACGACGCCGACGAAAAGCTGTCCACCGAGATTGGCGTTTATTTTGAAAATGTGCGCCCCCTGCTCAGCCAACTGGGCAAGCTGCGGGGTTATGGCAACAACACCCTCAATACCAATTTTCTGGACAGTGCCACCTTCACCGAAGTGGATGCCAGTTACTTCAACACCCAAACCGCGTTTGACGATTTCCGTTCCGTAGTGGACAAAATCAGCCAGCTGCAGCCGGATGCCACCATCGTCACCGCCGCACCGGCGGCCATCGACGCCGTAGACAAATTACTGTATCTGTTCAATGACCAGGTGGTGGAAGCCATCTCCGAGCGCCAAACCTGGCAACAGTACAATGATCAGGCCTCACAGCTGATCGAATTGGCCCATCAGATTGATACGGCAGTGCTGGAGCGCGCGCTGGTGCTGGTGCAACAACGACTGGATAGTAAAAAGCAAAATCGTATGGTGATGGTCATCAGCCTGTTCCTGTTATTGGCTTTGATCACCTATCTGTACCTGGGCCTGTACTTCTCATTGAGCGCCAGCGTGAGCAACATGGTCAGCAGCGCCCGGCAGGTGGCCGATGGGGATATCACCGTGGAGTTGCATAACCACACGCGGGATGAATTCTCCACCCTGGTGAAGAACTTTAACGCCATGGTCAAGCAGATGCGCCAATTGATTCGCGCCTCCCGCGAAAGCAGTGACACGGTCAGCCAGCATGCCAACCAGGTAAAGGAGCTGGCTGACCAGAACACGGCCATTGTGCGCCTGCAGACAGAGGAAACTTCCAAAATCCGCCTGGCCATGGAAGAAATGTCATCCGCTTCTGAAGAGGTGGCCCGGGAAACTGAATTTACGGCAAGTGCGGCTGAGGAAGCCGACGAAAATGCCCGTGACGGCCAGCAACTGGTACAGGAGGCGGTGAAGAGTTTCGAGTCCCTCACCGCCAACATTCACGGCTCCATGCAGGTGGTGGAACGACTGGCAGAACAAAGCCGTGGCGTCACGGATATCCTATCGGTGATCAAAAGCATCGCGGAACAGACCAACCTGCTGGCACTCAACGCGGCCATTGAAGCCGCCCGCGCCGGGGAACAGGGCCGGGGCTTTGCGGTTGTGGCCGATGAAGTCCGTACCCTGGCCCAGCGCAGTCACGAGGCCACCGTAGAGATTGATGACGTGCTCGGTAAGATTCAGTCGGGTGTGCAGGAGGCCGTGCATTCCATGCAGGCGAGTGTGGATGTGACTGAGCATTCGTTGAATACGGCGAACAACCTCACCGAAAAGCTGGAGGAAATACTGCAGGGTGTAAGCACCATCAACGCCCGCACACAGTCCATTTCTGCTGCGACCCTGCAACAAACAGAGTCGGTGAATCACGTTCGCTCCAGCATTCAAACCATCAATTCCAGAGCCGAAGACGCCGCCAGTGCGGTGGAAAACACCCAGCATTCCGCTGAGGAAATGCTGGTGTCACTGCATGAGCTGGTGGACCGGCTGGCGCGATTCAAAGTCTGAATCCGGCAGAGCGGGCCCGGCTTTATTTTTTCTTGGCGGTGGACTTTTTGGCCACCGCTTTCTTTTTGGCCGGTGCTTTCTTGGCACCGGTTTTCTTGGCTGCAGTCTTTTTGGTCGTAGTGGTTTTAGCGGTGGTACCGGCCTTCTCTACCCAGCGCTTACCGTCATAGGTAGCGGACCAGCCCGTCGCCTTGCCTTCACTGTTTTCCGTCATCACATACTGTGACTTGGTCTTACGACTGTAACGGATGACAGCCTTGTTGCCTTCCGGGTCCTGCTCCGGCGCCTGCAGCAGGAAGTGGTATTTGGGGTCCAGCTGATCCCCCACGGATTTGACTTCCTCCACCAGGGGCGCGCGGGTCTCCCGGTGTTTGGGAAACTGGCTGGCGGCCAGGAACAGGCCGGAGGCGCCATCCCGCAGCAGGAAGAAGTCGTCGGTTTTATCACACTTCAGGTGCGGCATGGGGATGGGGTCTGCCTTCGGTGGCGCCGGGTTGCCATCCCGCAGCAATTTGCGGGTGTTCTTGCATTCAGCGTTGGTACAACCGAAATATTTACCGAAGCGCCCGGTTTTCAACTGCATGTCGGCACCGCATTTGTCGCACTCCACTATAGGGCCATCGTACCCTTTGATCTTGAAGTTGCCCTCTTCGATCTCATACCCTTCACAATCCGGGCTGTTGCCACAGATGTGCAGCTTGCGCTTCTCATCAATGAGGTAGTTTTCCATGGCCGTGCCGCACTTGCCGCAACGACGCTTTTCCCGCAATGCCTTGGCTTCACTCTCGTCATCGTCGGCATTGATGGTTTCTGATCCATGGATCAGGTTGATGGTTTCCTTGCAGCGCTCTTTCGGAGGCAGGGCGTAACCGGTACACCCCAGGAACACGCCGGTGCTGCCGGTACGAATGGCCATGGGGCGGCCGCAGGCAGGACACTCGATGTTGGTTTCCACCGGAGGGTTGGTGCGCATACCGCCGGCTTCGCCTTCGGCTTTTTCCAGCTTGCGGGTGAAATCGGCATAGAACTGGTCCAGTACCTGCTTCCACTCCAGCTTGCCTTCGGCAATCTCATCCAGCTGCTCCTCCATTTTGGCGGTGAAGCTGTAATCCATCAGGTTGTCGAAGTTTTCGTTGAGGCGGTCGGTGACGATGTCGCCCATTTTTTCTGCATAGAAGCGACGGTTCTCCAGTTTCACGTAGCCGCGATCCTGGATGGTGGAAATAATGGAAGCATAGGTGGACGGCCGACCAATACCCTGCTTTTCCAGCTCTTTGACCAGACTGGCTTCGGAGTAACGGGCCGGTGGCTTGGTGAAGTGTTGGCTTGGGTCCAGCTTTTTCAGGGCCAGCACCTCACCCACGGCCACGTCCGGCAGCTCAATGTCTTCGTCCGACTTTTTGCTGCCGGGCATGTTCACCACCAGGTGACCGTCGAATTTCAGAATGCGCCCTTTGGTGCGCAATTCAAAATCACCGGCTTTTACGCTGAGGTTGGTGCTCAGATATTCCGCCGGTGGCATCTGGCAAGCGACAAAGCGCTTCCAGATCAGGTCATACAGGCGCTGGGCATCGGTTTCCAGCCCGGAGACATCCTTGGCCATCACATTCACATCCGTGGGTCGAATGGCTTCGTGGGCTTCCTGGGCACCTTCCTTGCTGGCGTAGGACAGGGGCTTTTCCGGCACATAGCGGGTGCCGAAGTTGCCTTCAATGTAGTCGCGCACGCCTGCCACTGCCTCAGCACTGAGGTTGGTGGAGTCGGTTCGCATATAGGTGATGTAACCCGCCTCATAAAGGCGTTGGGCCATCATCATGGTTTTCTTCACGCTGAAACCCAGGCGGGTGCTGGCCCCCTGTTGCAAAGTCGACGTGGTAAACGGCGCCGCCGGGCGGGACTTGGTGGGCTTGTCTTCGCGGCCGGCTACGGTGTATTGCGCACCTTCCAGAGATTTCAGCGCCTGTTCGGTCTGTGCCTGGTTGGTGGGGCGGAAGTTTTCGCCTTTTTCTTTGGTCACCTGCAGGCGCAGGGCATCCTGTTTCGCCGTGGCGGTGTTTGCATAGATCTCCCAGTATTCTTCGGGAATAAAAGCACGGATTTCGCGCTCCCGCTCTACCACCAGTTTAACCGCAACCGATTGTACCCGGCCGGCAGACAGGCCCCGGGCGATCTTCGCCCACAACAGGGGGGACACCATGTAGCCCACTACCCGATCCAGAAAACGGCGCGCCTGCTGTGCATTGACCCGATTGCCATTGATCTTGCCGGGCTCGCGGAAAGCTTCCTTGATCGCAGTCTTGGTGATTTCGTTGAACACCACCCGTTTGTAGCGATCATCATCGCCACCGATTACCTCACGCAGGTGCCAGGCGATGGCCTCTCCTTCCCGGTCCAAGTCCGTTGCGAGGTAAATGGTGTCAGCCTGCTCGGCCAGCCTTTTAAGCTCATCCACCACCTTCTTTTTATCCGGTAGCACCTGGTAATTGGCTTGCCAACCCTGTTCCGGGTCGACACCCATGCGGCTGATCAGGGCAGTACGGGCTTTTTCCTTTTTATAGCGGGCCTTTTCTTCCGGTGCCATCTTGCGGGTGAGTGCGGCCTGCTTGGCCCGTTCAGTGGGGTCTACCTTGCTGTTGCCGCTGCCACTGGTGGGTAAGTCACGTACATGGCCCACACTGGATTTCACGACGAAATCCTTGCCCAGGTACTTGTTGATGGTCTTCGCCTTGGCGGGCGACTCCACGATTACCAGTGACTTTCCCATATATACAATTCCAACCTTACTGGCTAAAAAGAATTCAACTTATAATTAAATCTTAGATGAAAGGGCGACATATATAAGAGGTGTCAGGCCCCGGGTCAAGGGACCGTATCCACACCTTGACTAATTTGTTTTTAGGATGATTTATCTGTTTTTTCCAAATCCAGGCCCGAAGTTTTTTTACAGCACATAGACAACCTTCTATTTTTCAATGAGTTAGAAATATGTCGCAGAGGGGTGAATAATGTCGTTATGCTGGCCATCCAAACGCCTCCGCTTTGAAAAAATAATCCAGCGGACTTTTATGGAATCCATGTATGGGACCCCCAAAAGGACAATTCAAGGTCATCTGTGTGTTTACCCTGCTGCTGTGGACGGTGAACGCAACCTCGCAGGTGGCGCCCCCTCCTCTGCAGCAGACGTTTTTCGACAGCCAGTTCTATCTGCTGGAAGTGATGACGGATTTTGAACGCTATCGCAATGGCCAGGGCCAGGCGGATGTCTATGGACAACTCAGCGGGCACCTGATTCAGTTTCGGAGCCACTTTGATGCCCTGACCACCGCGCCGGCGCTGCCAGAGGCCGATCGGGACGCCCTGCAGCAACATTGGCAGAGCTTGGCCCGTAACCTGAGCGCCCTGCTGGTGACAGTACGCCAGGGGGGATTCATCGACCAGGAAATCCGCTATCAGTATCAGGAACAGGTCAGTCTGTTGTGGCAACACCTGCTGGGGCTCAGCCTGGCTGAGCGGGAGCCCGACCAAACGGAGCAACTGATCCTGCTGCTGCAATTGGCGAACCTGCGTTATATGGAGGCACAATGGCGGTTGGCACCCTACGCCGAGCTCAGCCTGCCCCAAATGGCCGACGCCATTGAGGCACGGTTTTCCGCCCTGCCGGATGCGCCTGCGGACATCAGCCGGAAGTGGCCGTTACTGCACAAGGCCTTGCAACAGGAAGGCGGTAGCATGTCTTTTATTGTGAATCGTTATGCCGGTGATCTGGTGACGTTGCTTCGGCAACAACGTGCCCTTGACTGATGCCCCCCTGCTGCTGGCGCTTCTGATACTGCAACGGGGTGGTGCCGCTCCACTGGCGAAACGCCCGGGTGAATGCACTCTGCTCGGAGTACCCCAGCAACAGGCCGATTTCAGCCAGGGTCAGACGCCGCTCCGCCAGGTACTGCCGGGCCAGTTGCAAGCGGATTTCCTGCAGCAGGTCTTTGAACACCAGGCCCCGTTCATGCAGGCGACGATGCAGGGTGCGACGGGACAATGCCAGGGTTTTGGCCACTGCATCCAGGGTGGGCTCCCCGCTCTGGATGGCCTTGAGGATGGCCTGCTGCAGCCGGTGATGAAAATCCTCCTGCCTGGGCAGCACTGACAGCAGGGTCTGCGCCTGCTGCTCCAGCAACTGCTTCAGCGCCGGATCACTGTGGGTCACCGGCCACTGCAGATATTCCATGGGGAAAATCAGTTCCAGCTGGGGCTGATCAAAGGCAATATCGCACTGCACAAAGGCCTGGTAGGCCGCGGCGTGGTCCGGCCGGGGGCCCACAAAGTGGATACGAGTGGGCTGCAGCTCCCGACGGTCGGTCATGGATCTCAGGTTGGCCACCATGCCCATCACCAGCACCTCATCCGACAGCTGGGTGGACGGCCCGTACTGATTGCGCCAGCAGAGACAGGCCTGATCCCCACGCAGATCAAAATGGGCGGTGTCTCCATCGTGCAGCAGGCGCTGATAACGCTGAAACCGCTGCAACGCCTCGGCCACCGTATCACAGGACAGGGTCAGGTAGCCCAACACACCCACGTAGGCCGGTTTAATGGCCTGCCCCAGCTCCATGCCAACCAAATGCCCGGGCAATTGCTGCTGCAACGTGTCCAGCAAACGCCACCATTGGCGGAACCGCATGCGGCTGGCGGGCGGAAACTGCCTCAGTTCCCGCTCCAGTTCGGGCAGGTGCAGTCCGTTTGCCGCCAGGTAGTCCAGCAGCAATGCCGCCAGATCTCCGCTGACGTTCATGTCGGCCAGCAGGTTGGTCATGATGTGGGGGCCTCGTGCTTCGTGCTTTGGCGGGGATTGTCAAAAATTAGACCCGCCCGGTCAATCCTTCTTGGATGAACGGCTTTAAATTTAGCAGCATCACCCCTTTGAACAGGTTCCTCCATGTCCGACGTTTTACATGCCGTTTTTTTCGTCCTGGCGTTCGGCGCCGTCTTCATTGCCATCATTCTGCTGGAAGCGGGTTACATTCGCTGGAAGGGCCTGTCCGGGGTCTATCACTTCCGGGAAACCCTGGCCAACCTGGGCACGGGCATGTCCTATAAAATTGTGGATGGCATTGCCATCGCCCTCTTCATCCAGGCCTTTTACAGCTGGGTGTATCCATTCGGATTGCAGTGGAATCCCCAAGCCTCGGTGTTCAGCGTGCTGGCGCTGATCGTGCTGGTGGATTTCTGCTTTTATGTACAACACTGCCTCATGCATAAGATGCGCTGGTTCTGGGCCAGCCATGTCACCCACCATTCCTCCGAACACATGAACTTCTCCACGGCCCTGCGCCAGAACTTTACCCACGCCTTCAATGGCGCCTGGATTCTATGGTGGATTCCCGCGGCCCTGGTGGGATTTGACAAGGACTGGGTGCTGCTGGCCATCGAGGGCAACCTGGTGTACCAGTTCTTCCTGCACACCGAACAGGTGAAACGGCTGGGTTGGCTGGAAACGGTGTTCAATACCCCGTCTCATCACCGGGTCCATCATGGTCGCAACCCGGCGCAGATCGACACCAATTTCGGCGGTATTCTGATTATCTGGGATCGTCTGTTCGGTACATTTCGGGATGAGCGGGACGCCGGCGAGATCGTGTACGGGGTCACCCGGATGCCGAAGCAACCTTACAATCCAGTGTATCTGCAACTGCATGAGTGGGTGAGCCTGGTGCGGGATCTGCGCCAGTACCGCGACTGGCGTATTCTGGTAAAACCCCCGGAGTGGGTGCAGCAGCGCTATCCCCGTTCAGACCGCCATTCAGACCGCCAATAGCTGCTTTAAATTCTCCACCAGGGTTTCCACTTCCGCCAGGTCACCCCGCTCGTTCCAGACGATGGAGGCGCTGCGGGGGCCCAGCTCCAGGGCCAGAAAGTCTTCGGTTTGCTGCTGCTGCCAGGTGTCGATAAGTTGCGTCACCGCCGCCGGGGCGGTGATCTTCACATCCGGCGTTTCCCATACCAGGTTGCCGTCGCGGGTTTTGCGCTGTAGCCAGTCGCCTTTCAGCGAGGGGCCGGTCTGCTCCTCCCGCGCCACCAGTTGATAGCGGTACCAGCGATAGACATCAATGTGCGGATTGCGCTGCAGCAGGGCGTTGAACTTTTTATCCTTGTTCAGGGAAATGGGGCTGATCACCACATGGTCCGCCATGGCCCGCTGCCGAATCCGCGCCAGACGCCGCTCCCGGGCGGAGGGCCGCAACATGAACACCGGGCCCAGGATAAACAACATCGCCAGACCGATTATCAGATAAATCATCGAATCGCACCCAATCTTGATGAAAGACAACGCTTGAAATAAAAGCGCCGGGCATTATCTAATACATTCAGTGATTCACAAACCCCAATCGCACAAGGATCAAATCTCATGAGCCAATACAACCACATCCTGCTGGCGGCGGATTTCAATGACGAATCCGAGATTGTGGAACAGCGCGCGGCGGCCCTGCAAAGCACCTTCTCCGCCACCCTGAGCCTGGTTCACGTACTGGAACCCATCTCCATTGCTTATGGTGGAGAGTTCCCGGTGGATCTGGGCGACCTGCACAAAGAGCTGGAAAAACAGGCCTTGACCCAATTGCGGGAACTGGGCCAAAAGCTCGGCGTGCCGGAAACACGCCAGTATCTGGAAGTGGGCATTACCGAGAAAGAGATTTTACGGGTGGCCAAGGATCAGGGGGTGGACCTGATCGTCATGGGCAGTCACGGACGACATGGCCTGGCCTTACTGCTGGGCAGCACCGCCAATGCCGTGTTGCACCACGCCGAGATTGACGTGTTGGCGGTACGGGTCAAGAAAGGCTCAAAATAAACCGGCTTCCCCGCTTCTCACCGCAATGGCGGGCGAAATGTCTTCGTCCGTCATCAAGGGTTTCACCTTCTGCAACTGTGCTTCCAGGGAATAACTGACACTGGACGACATATCCAGGAAACTGAGCAATGCCTGCAGGTTGGAATCCCCCTCACAGGCTTCTTTCACCCGCCCCCAAAAGGCTTCATTCAGGGTTTGCAGTTCCTGGTTGAGGCTGATCAGCCCCTGCAGCTCCCAATCCGGGCGCTTGCCCTCCCGGTAGTTGAAATACTGTTTCAGCAGATACAGCGCCGTTGACCGAATGATGAAATCGTCCTGGGAAGCGAACGGCAGGTGATTGCGGGCGTTGGGTTTCAGCTGGGTCAGGATGGGACAGGCACTGGAGCCCATGATCAGCCCCATCAACGAACGCAGCCCCTCTTCCAGCCTGGTTTCTTTCTTGTACTCACGCTCCGGAGTGGAAACCCTCACCATGGCCGTTTTCTGAGCAGGCATTTGCTGGAAATCCGTGACCACTGCCGACAGGTCTATGGCCACCGGGCAGTACTGGCAGTCCTTTACCGTCAGTGGACAGTTAGGGCATTGATTGTGCTTCAGTTTTGCCCATTCCGGTGCATCCTGCCGCTCGGCATTAAAATCGAAATGACGGTCCACATCCACTTCGTATTCCAGCGCAGTGCCTTCAATATCAAACCGGTATTGAATTTTCATGATCGGGTTCCCGTAACATGCCTGTTTTAATAGTGTAGACCCGCAA
This sequence comes from Ketobacter sp., assembly GCF_003671495.1. Taxonomy (GTDB): domain Bacteria; phylum Pseudomonadota; class Gammaproteobacteria; order Pseudomonadales; family Ketobacteraceae; genus Ketobacter. The sequence continues at coordinate 40,984 of NZ_RCHN01000041.1, forward strand.
CCTTTAGATTCCAAAGCGCCCTAGGTGCTGGCTAAGCCCTTGATTGCCAACTGCTTCAAATTTTGCACGGTTTTCGTTTTCACCCGGGGGGATTTTCTGGACTATGCTGACAAGATGGAAGCGCTATTCATCACGCAGCCGCCGGTGCCAGGAAAGGAGCCATTAGCGTGTCAATCGGATCTCAATTGAGCAACCCGGGTTCCAGTTCCGTGAACCCCGATCTGGACTGGAGTCAGGTCAAGGAAACCATTTCCATGCTGTGCCTGGCCATGGCGCAGATTGAAACCACCCTTACCGACAGCTCCCGATCCGTGGACGAGCTGTCGACCACCTTTACCGGTATGGCACAGGATGCCCGCAAGGTCATGACCCTGTGCGAGCACGCTGACAGTTCCGACAAATGGGATACCCAGCGGGTCGACATTATGGCGGCCTCCCAGCAGATGCATCAGCAAATGCAGCGGGCTATTGTCGCCTTTCAGTTTTACGACCGGCTGACCCAGAAGCTGCATCATGTGAATGAAAGCCTCACCCACCTGGGGGACCTGATCAGCGATGCCAGCCGCCTTTACAATCCCGGCGAGTGGAACCGGATTCAGCAGGAAATCCGCTCCAACTACACCATGGAGTGTGAACGCCTGATGTTCGACCACATCATGAAAGGCGCCACCATCAGTGAAGCGTTGGAGCTGTACCGTCATCAGTTCGAACAAACGGAAGACCTGAGCCAAAACGACGCCACCGACGACGACATCGAGTTGTTCTAACGGCTGCCTGCGCTCATGCCAGCACCGTCACCGGATCACCCACCTGCAATTGCCCCTCGCTGCGGGGCACCAGGTTCTGCCCAAAGAAGACCTCTCCATCCCGGGAACGGGTTTTCTGCAAGGTTCTGAACACTTCCGGCTGTTTGCTGGCATCAACCGGATCAATGGTGGGAATGGCGCAGCGGGAACAGGGCTTGACCACATCGAACACTGTGCTCCCGATCTGTATTACCCGCCACAGATCCTCCTGCCAGGGTCCAGCACCGGTTACCACCACATTGGGACGAAACCGTTCCATGCCGATGTTGATACTCATGTGGCGATTGAAATCCTCCAGCGAGGATTGCTGGGTCAATAGCAGCGGATAGCCATCGGCAAACCCCACCGTGTGACCGGGCCCTGCGTAGTCCGGATCCACTGTGCGGCGACTGCTTTCGGGCATGAACACCAACCGACAGGACAGCTGCAACTGATGACTCAACCAGTGATTGATGCGCGCCTCTGCCACCTGTGCCTGACATTCATCCCGCCACACCTGAACGGACAGCATTGGGCCGGCTGCGAAATCCGCCGCACTGAACCCCAGTTCTGATCCGTCCGGGCCAGTCAGGATGACCTCCTCCCCCGCCATGCGTACTTTGATCAATGCCATCCGCGCCTGTTGCCGCTGGGTTATGAATTTTCCGTTATCATCCACTACCATCCAGCGTCGATCCCATTGCAATCCAAAGCGATCGATATCAGCACGGGCAACCGCCATCGCGCCGAGGGATTTCACCGGGTGAATGTATAAGTGGGCAACTTGCATACTCTGTGTCCATTGCATCATTGGGTTGAGATCAAAAAAGACTAACCTATACTGAGCTAATAACCCATTGATTTTCGTGTGCGGGGGATCGCGTCATGCGGGTAACACTGTCCATATTATTGATGTATTTACTGAGCGGTTGTGGCGACTCCAAATTCGCTGACCTGTCCCAGTCTGAATTGCAGGATCGCTATTACGAGTGTGAGAATGCCTCCAGCCTGTCTCCCGGCGCGGCCATCACCTGTGACAACATCCGTCGGGAATGCGACCGCCGCGCCAAAGACGCGGGGCGCAAAGTCTGTTTTTAACATCCTGCGTCAGAACACAATACTGGTGCCTTCCGCCGGGATCTCGGCCGCTATACCCAGCTTCACCTGCAGCTTCTGCTGCAGCACTGCTAGCGCATCCGGTTCGCCGTGTACCAGATAAAAACGGGTTGGCGGCTTAAAGTGGGATGCCCATTCCAGCAGTTGCGATTGCCCCGCGTGGGCTGAAAAACCACCCAGGGTATGCACTTTGGCCCGCACCATAAAATCCGCACCAAAAATCTTCACGTGCTTGTCCCCTTCCACAATCTGCCGCCCCAGCGTCCCCCTGGCCTGAAAGCCCGGGAACACGATGTGACATTCACTGCGCCAGATGTTGTGCTTCAAGTGATGGCGGATACGGCCACCGTTACACATGCCACTGCCGGCGATGATGATCACTCCATCCTTGATGCGGTTGATGGCCATGGAATCCTCGCTGTCCTCGGTGAGGGTCAGCATGGGCAGATAGGATTTCGGGTCGTCACCCAGTTTGGCGGACACTTGCTTCAGGTCCTCCGGATCCAGCAGGTCCATGTATTCGGTGTATAACCGGGTGACCTCAATCCCCATGGGGCTGTCCAGGAACACCTTTTGTTGCGGCACCCGGCCCTGCTTGTACAACACCCCCAGGTGGAACAGCATCTCCTGGGTGCGCCCCACCGCAAAGGCCGGAATCAACACATTGCCTTTATCCCGGCTGGCCTGCTCCAGGGCATCGCCCAGTTCTTCCAGGGTATTATCCATGGTGCGGTGATCGCGATCCCCATAGGTTCCCTCCATCAACACCACATCCGCGTCGGTGACGAACTCCGGATCTTTCATCAGCACCGCATCGGGGTTACCCAGGTCGCCGGAGAACACCAGCTTTTTGTGGCCGCCCTTCTCGTCGATGCGCAACTCCACAATGGCCGAGCCAATGATGTGGCAGGCATCGTAAAAATAGAGTTGCACATGACCGTTGATGGTGCGGGTTTCATGGTAGGGCACGCCCACGCAGTGCTCCAGTACATGCAGCACATCTTCCATATCGTACCAGGGCTGGATCTCCGGTTTGCCGGCCCGCCGGCGGCGTCGGTTTTCCCATTCAACATCCCGCAGATGCAGGCTGGCGGCATCCTCCAGCATGATGGCCAGCAGGTTGCGCGTGGCTTCGGTGCAATACACCGGGCCTTTGTAGCCGGACTTGAATAATCGGGGCAGCAACCCACTGTGATCCAGGTGGCCGTGGGACAACACCACCGCATCCAAATGGCGGGGATCAAAGGGAAAGGGCTCCCCATTACGCCGTTCTGCCTGCTTGCCACCCTGGTGCATGCCGCAATCCAGCAGAATGCGCAGACCGTCGGTTTCGAGTAAATGACAGGAGCCGGTAACTTCTTGTGCCGCGCCCCAGAAAGTCAGTTTCGCCATATTAAAATTCCTTGTGCAGTTAGATCACGATAACACAAGCCGTTCATTTTCAACCTGTTTTGGATCAAGTTTTAAAAGACCTTGCCGCCCCCACAATACTGTATATAATTACAGTACTGATAGCCTGTTTGATACCTGCACTTTGCAACCAGAAGATTGAGAGCTGAACCCTTGAGCGCTGCCGCCAAACCACAACTGAACCGGATTCTGCAGCACCCCGCTATTTGGCGGGCGGCTGATGGCGTGCGCGGTCAGAATGGTCAGCAACAACAGATTGTCACCGTGGCCACCGGTTTTCCAACCCTGGATCGGGCACTGCCGGACGGCGGCCTGCCCTGTGACAGCGTTGCCGAAATCCTCTGCCCCCAGTGGGGCTGTGGCGAAACGGAACTGGTCTCCTCAGCACTGACCTCACTCAGCCAGCAATCCCGCTGGCTGGTGTGGGTCAACCCTCCCTGGCTGCCCTATGCCCCGGCCTTGATGCAACAGGGAATTGCGTTGGAAAACACACTGGTCATACACAGCAGGCAGGATAAGCAGATTCTGTGGGCCATGGAGCAATGCCTGAGTTCCGGCGCCTGCAGTGCAGTGCAGGGCTGGCCCCACAAACCAACACCACAACAGATCCGGCGCCTGCAACTGGCGGCCCAAAAAGGCAACAGCCTGTGCCTGCTGATGCGGCCCCAGGCCCATATACAACAGCCCTCCCCGGCGCCCCTGCGTCTGGAAATGGGGCCGTTGCAACAGGCCATCCAGGTCCGGGTGGTGAAATGCCGGGGCCATTGGGGGTCGCCCTGGTTGCGCCTGCCTCGCAAGGCCATGCACCAGGCCACCGTTGATGCGGCAGCCCTTGGAACCGTTCAGAAGCATGGGCCCGATTCCCACCACAGCCAGGCCATCGCACCGACTGCCGCACCCGTCACCAGCGGGGCTTATACCCTCTCCTCTCCAGGAGGCTGACATGCTCTGGGCCTGTCTGCACTTTCCGGCACTGGCGTTGAACCTGGTGGAACAGGGAGCCCCCGCAGCCCGCCCCCTGGTGGTGGAAATCACCCGCAAGCAACGGCGCCTGGTGTTGTTCGCCAATCAGCCGGCTATGCAACAGGGCATCGTACCGGGCATGACCATTCCCACGGCCCAGGGGCTGGTTCAGGATCTGCATTGCCATCACTACAACCCACAGGCAGAGCAGCAGGCGCTGCAACAACTGGGGCATTGGGCTTATGAGTTCACCCCCCACATCCGTACCCACGGGCAGAACAATCTGCTGCTGGAAGTCAGCCACAGCCTGAAGCTGTTCCAGGGGCAACAGGCGCTGGCACAGCAATTGATACAACAGCTGCCCCCGGAGTACGCCCCATTCAGCCTGTGCTTTACCAGCACCGACATGGGTGCACTGTTGTTTGCCCAGGCCCATGAAAGCAGCAACCGGGCGCTTTTTTTTTCGCTGCAGGATATAGAGGATTACGATGTGCAGTGGCTGGATGTGCCCTCCGCCCAGAAACAGCTGCTGTACAGCATGGGATTGAAAACCGTGGGGCAACTGCTGGCGCTGCCCCGGGATGCCCTGGCCAGGCGCTTCGGTGAGCAGTTTTCACTTTACCTGGCGCAACTCATGGGTGAGCGCAACATTGCCCTCCCCAACTGGAATCTGCCTCGGCAGTTTCATGGGCAACTGGATTTTGTGCAGGAGCTGGATAGCGCCGACAGCCTGCTGTTTCCCATCCGCCATCTGCTGAGCCGGCTGGAGCATTACCTGTATGCCCGCCAGTGCGCCGTCAGTGGTTTTCTGTTTTCGCTGCTGTTACGCAGCCGTCAGGTACAACCCTGGCCCATCGCCCTAGCCACGCCGATGCACCGCGTAAGCGACATTCTGCCGTTAGTGCAATTGAAACTCGAGCAGCTGAAACTGCAAGCGCCGGTCTTGAGCCTGCAACTGGATGCCAGCCACTTCGAGCCGTTGCAGGCCCGCCAGAAAGACCTGTTCCGACCCCACCAGCCGGATCACATCACCCGCTATCAACTGGTGGATCGTTTAAAGGCGCGCCTGGGGGCTGACCAGGTTCACAGCCTGGGCATGGTGTCCGATCACCGCCCGGAATATGGCTGGCATTGCGCCACGCCGGGTCAGGGCCAGTCTCTGCAACACCCCTCGGAGCAGAGGCCTTTCTGGCTCCTGCATCAGCCACAGAAACTACGCAGCAAGAAGGGGTTACCGGTTTATCACGCCCCGCTGCAACTACTGAAAGGGCCGGAGCGAATTGAAACCGGCTGGTGGGATCATCAGCCGGTGAATCGGGATTACTACATCGCCCAGCAGGGCAACGGACAGCATTTATGGGTGTATCGGGATCGCCATAGCCAGGACTGGTTTCTACACGGCGTATTTACGGCTTAGCGTTCCACGATGGCATTGGCTATCACCTGATCGCCACGCACAATCTGGGATTGGACCCATTTGCCTTCTGCCACCGGCCAGACTTTGATGGTCAGCTCATCACCGTGCAAGGCTTCGGTGACATATTCAACCGTCAAGCCTCGAATGGATTCTGCAACGGAGCGGTGAGGCTCCACGAGCAACTTACGGGCGTCTTCCACATAGTCCACATAGCGGGAGTGATTGACGTGTTGCAGCAAATCGATCTCACTGGCCATAACCCGACGCGGCAATGAACGGGCATCGTCCGGGGGCTGTCTGCTTTCAATACGGGGGAAGCCTGTCTCATCGAACCCATCCGGAGCCGGCTCCACCTGGGCTCGGGTTGCATCGGCAACCGGAAACGGCCGGCCATCCTCACCCACATTCACCAGGGTGGCTCGCCCCATGGCCACCGGGCGCTGGGTTGCTGCATCCAGTATGAATTGTGAAATATCCATACTGGTGTTACCCACCCGGCTCAGCCAGGCGTTGATCTGCAAATCGACCCGCTCCTGAACCGGTGCCAGCAGCACCAGGCTTTGGCTGGCGACCACCACGCTGTTAATGGACTGATGGAGCACAATCTTCTTTGAATTGAAAAACTCCCACCGCCCCCATTCCATGTAGCGAATCAAAATAGCAGGTGGAATACTGCGGCTGGCATCCAGCTCATAACCGCGGGTTTGGACTACTGTTGAAATCATACTGTCACAGATTCCATAACCAAAACGCTGCCTCGACTGTTATTGTTCGCACTTTTTCATGGCCACGTTTTCAATGTACTCGGAAACACCCTTGTCGCTCTTCAAATCCGCTACGGAAAAGTGTCCAACCACGTCACTCAACACACATGCGCAGAGCGACTTGTATTGGTCTCCACCAGAAGACTCAACGCAGGAATCCAGAAACGACTTTTTATACGACTTGAGAAACTCGGCATCCGATTGATCGGCCGCCACGGCGGATGAGATACAGAAACCACTCAAAACCACTGACAGCAATACCGCGATTTTTTTCATTGACGCATCCTCATAGAGAAGGGAACAAGATTCTATTAGAGCATAACAGTTTCAATATCCGCCAGCATCATTGTATCCGGGCATGCTACCAATGGGATGGCACTAGAAATCATATTCTAACCCATGTAGAACGCCAGCAGACCATTCGATCAGATTCTTTCGCCACCAAGCTATTGTAGTAACTGACTGAGAGCGATGTTAATATCATCTCCTCAAGCCAAAAACTTCAAGTATGTAAGCTGGCTACGTGGCCACTACCAACATCTTCCGGATGGTAAATGATCCCGTGTAAACTCCCAGCAGGCAGATCGCTATACTTTACCCTATTTATTACCTGCTTCTGGATGACACCCAACACCGGCACGCCAGCCCCAGCCGAAAATATAATCGAAAGGTTCGCGCAAAGCGATTTTGTTTTCCAGCGCATCACCACCAACGTACCTTTACCCCCCCTTGTCTATATTACTGTTAACGACTATCGAGAACTCCAGCTGGATATAGACAACCAAGCATCGCAGTACAGTCATAGATCTTTGTCTCAGGCAGCTGTTCTGCCTTTTCTGGTTTCACCGCGCGACGCCCTGGTAGTGGGCGAATGGGCCGCCAAGCACCGATTTACAGCCCACGACAACAGCGGGCACTCTTTCTCTGTCACATCCCTTGGCCTGCCGATAGGATGGGTACGGCAGATAAATTATGACTGGCAATTAGCATCTTTTGTGTTTCCCACTGCCTATAAAGCCGATCTTCCTGAGTCGGACTGGAGTGAGGAATGGATGGGCGGTGTTTTTGGACGCTACGTACAACATGAAACATTATGGTGGGGATTTGGCTTGTTTATCGATATCAACCCCGGCACCAACCTTTATCTGCCTTACCTTGGGTTTTCCTGGGCCTATACCAAGGAATGGACCATAAGCGCAGTGATGCCCTGGCCGGCGGTATTGTATTCCCCAAGTGAGAACACCTCGTTCCGACTGGGAATGTCCCCTTCCGGAACATCCTGGTTCATCGACCAAAAGGAATCGGAAATCTACTATGAATGGGATGGCTGGAACTTGGGTTTAACCTTGATGCAACGCCTGCAGGGGAACTTTTGGTTGGAATTGGAAGCCGGCGTTTCTGGACTGCGCTCTTTGAGCTTTACCGACGGAGAATGGCAAGGCTCCGACATCAAAGGCAACGACACGCCCTACGTGGGGCTGCAGTTGAGCTGGAGGCCCGATGAATCGCCCTGATCTCAAGCTTGCCCCCATCGTATTGCTGTTCGTCACCCACCACAGCCTGTGCCAGACGCAGGAGCCCGGTAAAACCTGGCATGCTGTCATCTGGGAAAACGATTTCATCGCAGATGATGACAGCGGTTACACCAATGGCATTGGTTATAGTTGGGGTTACCAGGATTTTGGTGATATGAGCCAATCCCCCCTGCCTGACTGGTTACAGTTTGTCGCCAGACCTCTGCCCGGATATCAGGACACCAACAAGCAGCACGCCATCAGTTACCGGGTGGCTCAGGCCATGTTCACCCCAGCTGATATTGATGTTAACGAACTGATTGAGAATGATCGCCCCTATGCCGGTTTACTGTTATGGCGGGTGGCAACACATCATTTCGATCACCACGTTTCTCAACGGTACGATCTGACCCTGGGCCTGGCTGGACCAGCATCCGGTGCCGAGCAGGTACAAAACGCCATTCACCAACTGATCGGGGTCAACCAGGCTGAAGGTTGGGATAATCAAATTGGCAACGAGTTGGTCTTTGCGATATCGACAGAACAACTAAAACGACTGCACAAGGGAATGTTATCAGAGAAGCTGGAATATGACTGGTTCCTTGCAGGGCGCGCCGACGCAGGCACCTTACATAGCGAATTAGGCGTCGGTTTTGGATTTCGCTTTGGCCGCAATCTTGACAACAGTTTCGCCGGTGCCAGCATCATGCCAACAAGAAACCCAAACCCAATGACCTGGTCATTGAAGCGGGAATGGCACGGATTCATCAACATCTATGGAAGCTATGTGTTTAATGACATAACCATTGACGGCAACACCTTCAAAGACAGCCACTCCGTCACCCTCAATCATGAACAGCTGTTTGTGGTAATGGGCTTTTCCTATAGCAAGGAAAAATGGGGAACCACTTTTTCCATACAGGACGGTTCTGACCCTTTCGAAGAAAAATCTGAGAATGGATTATTCGCCAGTTTCTCGTACAACTGGCATTGGTGAAAACACTAGAACGACTGCCCGAATCGCATGTAAAATCCATTGTTTCCTGATTTTCCAAAGGCAAAATCAAAGGTCATCACAATATGTTCCTCCTCCTTAAGCGTGATCTGACCACCTGCGCCAACGGAGGGATAGAGATTTTCAGTATCCGTACACTTCGATCCATCACCATATAGACAGGCCACACCCGCGAAAAAATTAACGCCAAAACGCCCGCCAATGTGCACACGCTCCTCAAATTCGATCTGTGTTGAATGAGGTGCCAGGTACTGACCCCGCGTGTAGCCTCGCAAAGCCACACTGGAATAACCACCGGGGCTGGCATCAGAGGTCCAGCGCCCGGACAATTGATACGCCAACACATTACCGTCACCGTGAGGTAGATACTGTTTCAGCTTCAACGTGTAAACATCAAAGCTTTCCTCCCCACCCAGGGCTTCACGATAGGCAAAATTTTCCAGCGAAAACAGCGTCCCGGAATCCGGTGCATTCTGGTTGTCGCGGCTGTCGTACATGGCAATCAGTCCCACAGCCACAGAATCGAAGCCGGTCAAACCAAGGGAATCAAGCATGTCGTTGATAGAGCCGTCTTCGGAGAAAATCAGGTAGTTGGTGTATGTGCCTTTAACCCCGGCATACCAGTTATCCCTGACCTGCTGTAAATAGCGGGCCTGCAACGCTTTCAATTGGTCCGTAGTCTGCGCCGGCATCCCGGAACCCAGAAAATCCTCGTAATCGTTGTTGATCTCGCCACCACCACCGAACACGATCAATCGTTTTCTGTCCTGGTCCCAGAACGTTCGCAACACCACACCACCCAGCAGAGAATCGGTCGTGCTATAGGTACCACCCACCGCAACCATGGACGAGGTGGAATCCTGATCCAGCTTAAACAGATACCCAGCCATACCACCAGCAGAGGTGCCCACTTTGGGGTCGCTGCTCACCAGGGGAACCGCCAACCAAGGCGACTTTTCGTCTTCAGCCTGTTGCGAGTTCTGGTGTGTATCAACGGCTCGAGCGCCCATGGAGATCCCCACCACCAAAATCAGTATGCAGCACTTGAAATACATATAATCCTCTAACTTGCTCAACCTCTCATGGCGCATCACATGGCGTAAACAGTATTGCCTTCTTTTATGGTCTCAACCACAGAGATATTCATGATGTTGGCCGGATCCACTTTCAGGGGGTTCTTATCCAATATTACCAAGTCCGCCAGCTTACCGACTTCCAATGTGCCTTTGCTGTCCTCCTCGAAATATTGCCAGGCTGCCCAGGACGTCTGCGACTGCAGGGCGACATAAGGGGCCACTCGTTGCTCAGGGCCCAGAACCTGGCCACTCCGAGTGAGACGATTAACCGTAATATGCAACACCATAATGGCACTGGGTAGCGCAACAGGCGCATCATGGTGAGTGGTAAAGATCATGCCACGTTGCAAGGCAGACCCCGTCGGTGATATGCGGGATGCCCTTTCCGGCCCGAGAGTTTCATCCCGGTGCCAATCCCCCCAATAGAACGGATGCATGGAAAAAAATGAAGGAACGATTCCCAGGGTCTGCATGCGATCCAGTTGATCTTCACGCACCGTTTGCGCATGAATCATGACGCTGCGCCGATCTTCATTGCCAAATTTTTCAGCCGCTTTCCCCATGGCGTCGATCATCGCCTCAGACGCCGCATCACCATTGCAATGGACCAGCAGCTGCCAGTTGCTCTCGAAGGCCATATCCACCAGCTGCTGCCTTATGCTGGCTTCCGGTATCGCAGGGTAGCCTCTGTAATCCTCAGCCTGACCGGCGGGTGGCACTTTATAGGGTTCTGTTAACCAGGCCGTTTTACCCTGGGGGGAGCCGTCAAAACTGAGTTTTACACCGGCCACACGAAAATGATTGGTGTAGTCGCTTTCGGTCCCGATCGATTTTATGTACTCCGTCTCTGACTGTAGATCAGGATAAGACGCCACGTCTATTTTCAGTTTGTTTTCTGCCGCCAGTTTTCGATACATCACCACCGCATCTTTTGTGGCCCGGCCATCCTGCGCGGTGGTAAAACCGAATTCGGCATAGGCTTCCGCACCGGCCAACGCGATCCTCTCCTGATTTTCCTCTCCCAGGGCAGCCATCAAAGGAAACACGGCCTGGAAAAAGCCCATTTCCTCCAGCACGCCATTAGGTGTTTTACCATCGGCTTCCCGTCGAATGATACCGCCTACGGGATCTTTGGTATTCGCATCGTACCCCACCATTTCAAGCGCCTTGTGATTCATGGAGGCCAAATGGCCGGACTGATGAATAATCAGCACCGGATACTCCGTTGACACTCGATCAAGGTCATCCGCGGTGGGATGACGCCTTTCTTTTAATTGGGAATCATCATAGCCAAAGCCCGCAATCCACCCACTGTTCTTCACGGCCTGCGGATTATCTTTCTGGAAGTTTTTCAGGAGTGTGACCAAGGCATCAATACCATCCCCATTACCATCTGGTGGTGGCAACAAATTGGTGGTCAATCGTTGAATACCAGCAAGATAAATATGCCCATGGGCATCAATGAAGCCGGGTAGGAGCGTTTTGCCCTTCAGGTCTACCGCCGATACAGTTTCTCCAGCGATCGTGATGGCCTGATCGTAAGTACCGGTAAAGACAATCTTACCATCCCTTTCGATCAGAGCTTCAACATACTCCGGCTCATCACCTGCCATGGTGAGAATATCACCACCAAAATACAGCGTTGCCTGTGATTCTTTTACGACGTCCTGCTCACATCCCGCCAACAGTGAAACCAGAAAACACAATCTGATAACAATCCTCGATCGCACCTTACACCCCGCGTTATTGAAATTATTCCAGTCCTGACTCGCGTGACTAGTGTTGCCTCACTCGATATCAATTTCAATCATTTCAGCGGAAATCGAGGCAGGGGGGGGGTTAGGAAGATCGTGTTTGTCCGATCGAGCTGGGGCACCTGGAATTTCTTCCAAAGTCAGTCATTTTACAGCCGAACACCGAGAACATTCCTACGCTTTAACGCACACCATCGCTCGTCTCGCACCTATGACCAGGCAAATGATCCCTCCGGCAACCAACAGCGCACTCACCACCATACCCGGTAGCACGGGCTCACCCAACAACCCCATTGAGATCGGCACACCAAATATCGCACTGACAGCTCCGATCATACTGATCAGAACTGGACCGCCCTGTTTCTGCACGACAAACATCAACAAAAACTGGCCAGCGAACACCACGGATTGAACCGCAATCAATACAACGCGGCAGCCCTCAACAAACACCCCCTGAAGCTGGGAATCCGCCATAAAGGAGTACACAACCAGCAGCCCCGTACCCATAATCAACATACCGGGGGCTAACGCTTCCGAACTCACTCCCGGAGGCCAGCGTCGACTTCGATACAGATTACCCAACGCCAGCAATACCGGGCCAAACAACGTCAGTATTATCCAAACTGTCTCTGCACCTGGCGCCAACCACTGCTTCATCACCAGTATTGCTGTTCCCACTAATGCTGACAAAACACCCAATGCACGCCACCAGCAAAACCGTTCCATTCGGAACATCAATGCTCCCGCATACGTTAACAGGGGCGGCAAGGCAATCAGCATCGCCACAAAGCTCGCTCCAAGTCGGGGAACCGCATTAAAGAAAATGATGTTGGCCGCCACGGTCGTCAAAAGGCTCGACACTAAGAAATATTCAAGTGTTCGTGGTGTCAGCTTCGGTATCTGTCTGCGCCATAGGGAATACCCTAGTAACACCACAGAAGCTCCCATCATGGACCATGTCAAATAGGTTGTTGGCGCCATATTCCAACGATCAGCCACTTTCACCAAGTTGGTCGTTAGCCCCAGCAGAAACCCCGTCGCCAATAATGCAACGATGGCAATGCCCTGTGCTCTGATGACGTTCACATCAATCGCCTCCCCACAAAGCCACTAGTACGCAACCGTAAAACGTGGGTTGCGAAACCCAGGGCGCTCGATTTCATCCAGCATCGCCACCACCAGATCGGCGATGGAAATCCGTGAACGGCCATGGGCATCCAGCAGCAGTTCATCCCGCCCGATCCGGTAGGAGCCGGTGCGCTCCCCCTCAAACAGCTCCGCAGGCGGACTCAGATACGAAACGTCCACCCCATGCGGTTCCTGACACACCCGGTATTGCTCCAGGCTGGCCTCACCCACAGGGCGCAGGTGGGGGCTGAGAAAGCGGGGATCATCCAGCAGGAGCCGACCATCGCGATCCGGCACCTTGAGGCGGGCGGCACCACCCACCACCATCAGTCTTGCGCCGGAGGATGCCATGCCCTGCAGCAGGGCCCTGGTATTGTCCGCGATGGCCTGTTCCTCTCCCGCCGCCGGCCGGGTGGCATTCACCACCACGGCCTGACCCGCCACCAGTTGCGCAACCTGCGCCCGATTGCCGATGTCCAGCGCCCGTGTCACCACCTGGGAGGGCAGGTCCTGCAGTCGATTGAGGTTGCGGGCAGCCGCGGTGACGTGGTGCCCCCGGGCCAGGGCTTCGAACACGGTGCGCCGTCCGACTGTGCCGGATGCCCCCAGAATGAGAATCTTCATCGTTTGCTCCTTTCGAGATGATCTGTATAGATGATCTGCGTAGTCATGGATTCGCCACTAGACTAATGGAGCACAAAGGAAAGATAATCCACCCAGCCAAGAACTCTTTGTTCACATATATTTACTAATAGTACCCCTGCCCCCCAAGGAGCCAGACCATGGACTCACTGACCGATATTGCCGTGTTTGTAAAAGTGGTCGAGCAAGGCAGTTTCACCGCCACCGCGGAACATCTGTCTTTGTCCAAGTCGGTGGTCAGTAAATACGTCAGCCGGCTGGAGGACCGCCTGGGGGCCCGACTGCTGAATCGCTCCACCCGGCGCATCAGCCTGACGGAAGTGGGCCGATCCTTTTACGAGCGCAGCCAGGTGGCCCTGCAGGAGATTGCCGAGGCGGAGGCAGAGGTGACCCACCTGCAAAGCGAACCCCGGGGCAGGCTGCGCATCAATGCCCCCATGTCCTTTGGGATTCTGCATCTGGCACCGGCCATTCCGGCGTTTCTGGAGCAGTATCCGGAGTTGTCGGTGTCGATTCAGTTTGATGATCGCAAGCTGGATCTGATTGAGGGTGGGTTCGACGTAGCCCTGACCATTTCCAATCTGGCGGATTCGGCCCTGGTGGCACGGCGCCTGGGGCCCTGCCAGCACTGTGTGGTGGCATCGCCGGAGTACCTGTCCCGGCACGGCACCCCGCGTCACCCGGAAGAGCTGCAGCAGCACACCATCGTCGGCTATCAATACCAGGAATCGGCCCACCAGTGGGAGTTCATCGATGCCCGGGGCCAGTCCACCCGGGTCCCCATCACCGGCAAAGTGGAGATGAACAACAGCCTGGGCATGCGGGAAGCCATCCTCAACGGCGCCGGCATCATGCGCGCCCCCAGTTTCGTTGTGGGAGAGGATATTCAGCGGGGGCGCCTGACATGCCTGCTCCCCGCTTATCGGACGTTGGAAATGTCCATCTATGCGGTCTATCCCCAACGCCGCCATTTATCACCCAAAGTCAGGGCCTTTGTGGACTTCCTCAGCCAGCGAATCGGGGCTGTGCCCTACTGGGATGCCCGCTGCCCCCGGCTCTGATTGCATTTCTCTACACGACGGCACTTGGTCCCGGCCCGGGCTTGCAGTAAAGTCGTTTGTCATTAAAACAATAAAATTGATGTCATGAATAACAAACCTTCTACGTTTTTAGCTTCCCTTGGGGAAATCTGGTCCGTCAAACGCAACCTGAAGGCCCTCACCGAAGACAGCTCTGGCACGTTCTACCTGATCAATGGCCTGCGCTTTTTCGGCATGGTCTGGATTCTGATCGCCCATACGGTGTTCGTGTACAGCCTGTACAACGGCAAGGACATTTTCTTTCAGTCCCTGGAGGACTCGCCCTTTTACCTGTGGTGGATCTGGAATGCGGACAAAGGGGTGGACCTGTTCTTTGTGGTGAGCGGTTTTCTCATCAGCCTGATGTTGTTGAAGGAGCAGGCAAAAACGGGGGATATTCAGCTCAAACGGTTCTATTTGCGCCGCTACCTGCGCCTGACGCCCCTGTACGCGGTGATTGCCATCATTTTCTGGGCGAGCGGCGCCCGCAACCATGAGTGGATCTGGGCCAACCTGCTGTACGTGAACAATTTCCTGCATCCGGAGAACATGGCCCTGCAATGGACCTGGACCCTGGCGGTGGAGGAACAGTTCTATTTGCTGCTGCCCCTGATCCTGCTGTTCATCGCCAAATCCCCGCAACGCTCGTTCATGAAAACCATGCTGGGATTGCTGGTGCTGTCATTCCTGGTGCGGGCCGGGGTGCTCTACTATTACGATGAGCTCTGGTACGGCAACTACCGGGATATGCTGGCGGACAAATCCGTGTCCATGATTTTCTACGGCAAGTTGTACGATAACCTGGCCACCCGCTTCGGCCCCCTGATTGTCGGGGTGATTGCCGGTTACGGTTACTGTTTTCACCAGCAGGCCATTCGCAACTGGGCCACGGCGACGCCCTATCGCCCCCTGCTGCTGAACGTGCTGAGTATGGGCACCATTGTGTTCTTTATGTATTTCCCCATCATCGAGTCCAGATTCAGTGAACCCGGCAATGGCCTGCGCCTGTACCTGATTTTCAACCGCACGGTGTTCAGCATCGCCTTTACCTGGTTCATGATGTCGGTGTTCCTGCAGCTGAGCCATGTGCGCCTGTTCTCCTGGTTCTATTCCCTGAAGATCTGGCATCCCCTGGGCCAGCTTACCTATTCCATCTATCTGCTGCATTTGATCGTGATCCTGATGGTGGTGTTCCCCATCAATAAGTATGTGCAGACCCTGGAACTCACCCCGGCACTGGCCATGATCATCACCGTGGGCCTGGGGGCCTTGCTGTCGCTGATCGTGTCGGTGATCCTGGGCGTGCTCTGCTGGATTCTGATTGAAAAGCCGTTTCTCAATATGCGGGACCTGTTCGCGGTGAATCGGGGGGCCACCAAGCCAATGCAAGATCCTGAGCCCGAACCAACGCCCGAACCAACGCCCGATCCGGTCACCCGCGAGTCGCGGGCATAGACCCAACCCGACCATCCCACTATACTGTATATTTTTACAGTATAGTGGCTTCATGTATTCCGAACTGCATTGCTTTACCAATTTCAGCTTTTTGAAGGGCGCCTCCCACCCGGAGGAGCTGGTGCAGCAGGCCAGCGCCCTGGGTTACCAGGCCCTGGCCATTACCGACGAATGTTCGGTGGCCGGGGTGGTCCGTGCCCATGTGGCCGCCCGCGACCTGCCTCTGCACTTGATCGTAGGCAGCGATGTGGTCACCGAGGAACAATTGCACCTGGTGATCCTGGCGCCGACTCGCAGGGCCTATGGCCAGCTTTGTACGCTGATTACCCGGGCCCGCGGCCGCAGCGAAAAAGGTCATTACCAACTGAAAGTAAACGACCTGCACCCGGCCACCCACGAATGCCTGTTCATCTGGCTGCCGAGCCCGGGCCAGTGCCGGCAGCCGGATGCCGCCGCCCAACGCTTGCTGGAGTATTGCGGCGATCGGCTGTGGATCGGTCTGGAGAACAACCTGCGGCAGGGGGATCACAGCCTGCTGCAACAGCGTCAGTTGCTGGCACAGCAGCTGGGGCGCCCGGTGGTGGCCTGTGGCAATGTGCATTGCCATGTGCCGGAGCGACAACCCCTGCAGGACATCCTCACCGCCACCCGCCTCAATACCCACGTCCACAGCGCCGGGTTTCAACTGCATGCCAACCGGGAAACCAGCCTGCGTCCGCTGCAGGAGATTCAAACCCTGTATCCGCAGGAGGCCATACGGCAAACCCGGGTGATTGCCGAGCGCTGCCAATTCTCACTGAACGAACTGCGCTATGAATACCCCCGTGAAGTGGTGCCCCCCGGCCACAGCGCCCAATCCTGGCTGCGGCAGCTGGTGGAAACTGGTGCCACTGAACGCTGGCCGGAAGGCATTCAACCCCGGGTGCGGGAGCAGATTGAAAAGGAGTTGGCCCTCATCCATGAGCTGCGTTACGAGTATTATTTCCTGACCGTCCACGACATTGTGGAGTTCGCCCGCAGCCAGAAAATCCTGTGCCAGGGCCGAGGCTCCGCCGCCAACTCTGCGGTCTGTTTCTGCCTGTTCATCACCGAGGTGGACCCGGCCAAGAGCAATCTGCTGTTCGAGCGTTTCATTTCCAAAGAACGCAACGAGCCACCGGACATCGACGTGGACTTTGAACACGAACGGCGGGAGGAAGTGATCCAGTTCATCTACCGCAAGTACGGACGTCAGCGGGCGGCACTGACCGCCACCCTCATCACCTATCGCATCAAGAGCGCCATCCGCGATGTGGGCAAGGCCATGGGCTTCGACCAGACCCTGCTGGACCAGCTGGCCAAGTCCATCGCCTGGTGGGATAAACAGGATCAGCTGCCCACGCGATTGCAGGAACTGGGCATCGACATCCGCAATCCCCGCATCAAGCAGTTCAAAAAGCTGGTGGACACCCTGTTGGGGTTCCCCCGTCACCTGTCCCAGCATGTGGGGGGCTTTATCATTTCCGCCGGGCCTTTGGATCAGCTGGTGCCCATCGAAAACGCCACCATGGCAGAACGCACAGTGGTGCAATGGGACAAGGACGACATCGAGGCCCTGGGGCTGATGAAAGTGGATGTGCTGGCCCTGGGTATGCTGAGTGCCATCCGCAAAAGCTTTGACCTGATTAACGATCTACGGGGTCAGCAGTGGACCCTGGCCACCCTGCCCCAGGAAGACCCGGATACCTATCACCTGCTGCAACAGGGGGACAGCGTGGGTGTCTTCCAGGTGGAATCCCGCGCCCAGATGGCCATGCTGCCCCGGCTGAAACCCGCTTGTTTCTATGACCTGGTGATCGAGGTGGCCATCGTGCGCCCGGGCCCCATCCAGGGGGATATGGTGCATCCCTTCCTGCGTCGTCGCCAGGGACTGGAGCCGGTCAGTTATGTGAGTGAGGAAGTAAAACAGGTGCTGCAACGCACCCTGGGCGTGCCCATTTTCCAGGAGCAGGTGATTGAGCTGGCCATGGTGGCCGCCGGTTTCAGTGCCGGTGAAGCGGACCAGTTGCGCCGGGCCATGGCCGCCTGGAAACGCAAAGGGCAGTTGCAGAAATATGAAGAGAAACTGGCCCAGGGGCTGTTGTCCCGGGGTTACAGTATCGACTTCGCACAACGGATCATTTCCCAGATCCGCGGCTTTGGTGAATACGGTTTTCCGGAATCCCACGCCGCCAGTTTCGCCCTGCTGGTGTACGCCTCCGCCTGGCTCAAGCGCCATGAACCGGCGGCCTTTTGTTGTGCCCTGCTCAACAGCCAGCCCATGGGGTTTTACTCCCCCTCCCAGCTGGTGCAGGATGTGAAACGCCATCAGGTTGAAGTGCGTGGCGTGGACGTGCAATACAGCCAGTGGGATCACAGCCTGGAAGCCGATGCCCTGCCGCAGCATCCGCAGCGGCAACCGGCCATTCGCCTGGGGCTGCGGCTGGTAAAAGACCTGTCCCGCCAGGGTGCCGATACCTTGCTGCAACAACGGGGGCAGGCGGCCTTTCAATCCATGACGGATCTGCAACAACGTTGCCGCCTCAATAAACGGGACATGGATGCCCTGGCCCACGCCGATGCCTTTGGCTGCTTTAACCAGCATCGCTTTCAGGCCCGCTGGGAAGCCCAGGGCCTGCAGCAGGAATCCCCCCTGATACAACAGCAGCATCAACCGGAATCCGCAGTGGAACTGCCTGCCCCCAGCGAGGCGGAAAACCTGAACGAGGATTATCACAGTCTGGGCTTAACCCTGGGCAAACACCCCATGGCCCTGTTGCGGGATCATCCGCAACTGAAAGGCTACAAGCGCCATCAGGACCTGTATGCACTGGGCCACAAACGCTTTGTGCGCATTGCCGGCCTGGTGACCGGCCGCCAGCGCCCGGGCACCGCCACCGGGGTGGTGTTCATTACCCTGGAAGATGAAACCGGCAACAGCAACATCGTGGTGTGGCGGGATCTGGTGGAACGTAACCGGGCGGCAGTGGTGCACGCCCGCATGCTGAAAATCAAAGGGGTAGTGGAACGGGAAGGTTCCGTGATCCATGTGATCGCCGGGCAAATCGAAGACTGCAGTCACCTGTTGGGTGAGCTGGAAACCCGTTCACGGGATTTTCATTAAGCCTCAGCAGCAAGCGGCAATGTCCACAGCGCTGTGTACTGGGCACCGGTTGGGGTTAGACGACTTTGATAGAGCACCATCGACTGCACGGTCAACGTCAGCGTGCAGGGCTGGGGTGGCAATGGCCAGCGCTGGCCCCGGGGCAAGCGCCCCAATGTAACATGGGGCCGATAACGACGCTCATTCGCCAGCACACCCGCCAGCGTATCCACACCGAACAACACCGATCGAATGTCCGTAAGCCAATCCTGCAACCCATCAGCAGACTCCAGTTCCAACGCCACAATGGCGGAATTGGCATCGGGGAAACCACTGACCACCTGCGAGCGTAACGTAAACTCCGGGCGCGACGCGCACACCGGCTGCAAAGCCGCCCGCAGCTTAAGGGCCGGTGCCAGGGGCTGATCCCCTAAAAACAACAGCGTCATATGGCGGTTAACCGCACTCACCCAGCGCACGGAATGGGCCTCAGCGCAAGCGCTCAGGGCTTGCACGCGCAGATCCAGCGCCGCGCTCAACGGGGGTGACAGCGGTACACCCAGAAAACATCGAATCGTCTCTTCACTCATAAGGCCCTATTGTGAACGAAAAACCGGAACGAAAACAGGAACGAAAAAAGCCCCTCGTGAAGAGGGGCTAAACCTAGAGAGTAAAGATGTAAAGCGTAAGAAATCGGCTTAGAATTTGTAGCCCAGGCCAACCATGTAAACGATGGGATCAATATCAACGTCTGCGGTGATCTTGCTGCCGTCGTCGTACTTGAAGGTTGCCGTGGTGTCGATATCAATCATCCACACAGATGCGTTTAACACCAGCGTATCAGAGATGGCGTAGTCACAACCCAACTCGAACGACAACCCGATGGAATCATCCAGTTCCAGGCTTTTGGCATCACCCAACCCCAGGGACGTGGTCACTGCATCCAGCTCAGAATCCACCTCTTCATCAAAGAACACGGTGTAGTTCAAACCAACGCCCACGTAAGGCTGCAGCGCAGAGTCAGAACTCATGGGGAAGTACTGCACACTGACGGTGGGAGGCAGATGTTTGACCTCAGCGGCATCCACCACTGTACCCCCCAGATTGGCGGTCACCTCGTGGGAAAACGGCGTTGCTGCCAGCAGTTCCACACCCACATTGTTGTTAAGCATGTACATAACGGTAAGACCGATTTGAGTATTGCTGCCAACACCCACCGATGAATCAATATCAAGCGGGGTATCACTCAGATTGGTTCCATTCAAAGCAAGTTCAGAGCTGTCCTCCTGGGGGTCAACCAACGCAGCACCGGCACGCAGCACCACATCACCCTGCTGATACGCCAGGGCAGATCCGGACGCCAATGCCACACCCAACGCCAAAACAGATACTGAAGCTTTTAATTTAGCAGCCATGTTATTCCTCGACTTTTCTACGTTAAAACAAGAAGCTGAAAACTTAAGATGGGGGTAGTCTAGAGATTGGCTGGAATGGAATCATGATCTGAGTCAACAACTGCCGACCCGGCTGCGGCCTAGCAAAGGTCTAAATGACTCAGATCAAGTTTTTGCCAAAGCGAAAGAAATGGAAGAAGAATTGAGATCAATGGGAATACTGTTGCAGATAGTCCTTGATGCGTTCCTGCACGGTGATGGCAAGCTTGTCCGGCTCGAATTTGGAAAGAAAGCCATTACAGCCCACTTTCTCCACCATGGCCTTGTTGAAATTTCCACTCAGGGAAGTATGCAGAATCACGTGCAGATCCTTCAGGCGGGGGTCGTCACGAATTTCCCGTGTCAGCCGATAGCCGTCCATCTCCGGCATTTCCGCATCCGTGATCACCATAGCCAGCTTGCGACTGACGTCAATTCCCTGCTCCGCCCACGATTTCAGCATCTTCAGCGCCATAGCACCATCACTGGCACAAATCAGTTTGACACCCAGTTGCTGAACGGTTTCCTTCACCTGCGACAGCCCCACCGAGGAGTCGTCCACCGCCAGAATCTCAATGCCCTGGGCCTGGTTAACCAGCTCCTGATCCACCAACTCCGGATTGACGCGGGTGTTATAGGGGGACACTTCCTGCAGCACCTTCTCCACATCAATCACCTCCACCAGCTTGCCGTCCAGTTTGGTGATGGCCGTGAGATAGTGGGATCGCCCCGCACCCTTCGGTGGCGGCATGATTTCCTCCCAGTTCATATTGACGATGCGATCCACGGATTTCACCAGGAACGCCTGCACCGTCCGGTTGTACTCGGAGATGATGATGTTGCAGTGGGTGCGATCCTCCAACGGGCCCAGGCCAATGGCTGCGCCCAGGTCAATGACCGGAATAGTGCGACCCCGGGCATGGGTAACACCCACTATATGAGGATGGCTGTGGGGCATGGAAGTCAGCTTCGGCATGGTCTGTACTTCCTGGATTTTGAACACGTTCAGGGCGAACAGGCTGCCCCGCTGCAGCTTGAATAACAGCAGCTCCAGGCGATTTTCACCCACCAGCTGGGTGCGCTGATCAACAGAATCCAGTATACCGGCCATGGTCCTTCCAATT
Source organism: Ketobacter sp. (assembly GCF_003671495.1). Lineage (GTDB taxonomy): Bacteria > Pseudomonadota > Gammaproteobacteria > Pseudomonadales > Ketobacteraceae > Ketobacter. Next base: position 62,780 of record NZ_RCHN01000041.1, read on the forward strand.
CAGATTATCGTAGACGCTATATCAGTGTAGACCACCGGAGAAGCCACCCCATTATTACGAATGGCTATATTGTGTAATTTCCTCTCCAGTATCCCCGGCCTCGTCTAGACTGAATATCAGATATAACGCAATTACGTACGTTTAACGCCACAACGGAATAAGAATGGATTCGAACCCTATTCTACTTGCACGTCAGCCCATCTATGACCGCGACCTAAACCTCTTCGCCTACGAGCTACTGTTTCGCCCTCCCCACCCCTCCGACTGGGTCTGGGATGGGGACATCGCCACCTCGCAGCTGGTGATGAACGCGTTCACCGAGATCGGCATCGACCGGGTATGTGACTATCGCACGGCCTTCATCAACTTCACCCGGAAATGGCTGGTATCGCCGCCCCCCTTTGACGCCCGCCACGTCACCGTGGAGGTGCTGGAGGACGTGGAGCCGGACGCGGACGTCATCGCCGGGGTAAAAGCGCTGAAAGAGGCGGGCTTTACCATCGCCCTGGACGACTTTGAATTCGACGCCAAATGGCACCCCCTGCTGGAAATGGCCGAGATCATCAAGATTGATGTGCTGGCCCACAACCAGGCAGAGCTGGAAGTGCTTGCCGCCCAACTGAAGCCCTATAACGTCAAGTTGCTGGCGGAGAAAGTGGAGGATTACGAAACCCAGGAGCGCTGCAAGGATCTGGGATTTGAGTATTTCCAGGGATTTTTCCTGTCCCGCCCCCAGAACGTGCACGGCGCCCCCATGCCCGCCAACAAGATCGTGGTGATGCGGCTTTTGGCAGAGCTGCAGAACCCGGAAGCCTCGGTTTCCAATCTGGAGAGCATCATCACCAGCGATATTGCCCTTAGCACCAAAATCCTGCGCATCTGCAATACCGCCCAGTTTGCCACCCTCAGCAAGATCGACAGTATCCGCCGTGCCGTGGTCCTGCTGGGCATGAATACCCTGCGCCAGTGGTCCAGCCTGATTGCACTGTCGCGCATGTCCGACAAACCCTGTGAGCTGATCTGCCTGACCCTGAGCCGGGCACGGATGATGGAGCTGCTGGCCCAGGCCGCCGGTAAAGAAAACGCCGACGTCTATTTCACCGTGGGTATGTTTTCCTTCATCGATGCCTTTTTTGACCAACCCAAACAGGAACTGCTGCAGTCCCTGCCCTTCGACGACAGCCTGAACGACGCGCTGTTACATTTTGGCGGCGATACCGGTAAACTGCTGCGCAACCTGATTGCCCATGAACGGGGTAACTGGGGCGACATTGACTGGCAGGAGCTGGCTGAACTGGGGATCGAGGAAGACCTGTTTGAGCACGCCTACCTGGAGTCACTCCAATGGGCCACTGAAATCATGAAGTCCCTGCTGGAGTAAACCCGCTTTTTATTTCACACAGGATAAAACCACGTTGGAACTGGTGGATATCGGCGTCAACCTGACGGACAAGGCCTTTGCCAACGACCTGGACCAAGTGCTGGTGGAAGCCCGCCAGGCCGGGGTGAACCAATTGATTGTGACGGGCACGAATCTGCAGGAATCCCGGCAGGCTGTTGCGCTGTGTCGACAACACGGGCCCGGGCTCTGGTGTACCGCCGGCGTCCACCCCCACAATGCCAAAGAATGGAGCGACCGCCACTACCAGGCTTTGAAAGCTTTGCTGGAAGACCCGTTGGTGGTGGCCATGGGGGAAACCGGGCTGGACTTCAACCGCAACTTCTCACCACCCCAACAGCAATTGTTCGCTTTTGAGGAACAACTGAAACTGGCCGCCGAAACCGGAATGCCGTTGTTTCTGCACGAACGGGATGCCCACGAAGCACAATTGAAACTGCTGCAACAATACCGTTCACAGTTGCACGGTGGCGTGATCCACTGCTTTACCGGCAGCGCGGAAGAACTGGATCATTATCTGGAGCTGGACCTGTATGTGGGCATCACCGGCTGGATCTGCGATGAGCGCCGGGGCTTGCACCTGCAGGAACTCATTCACCGAATTCCACCACAACGCCTGCTACTGGAAACGGACAGCCCCTATCTGCTCCCCCGCACCCTGCGGCCGAAGCCCAAATCCCGCCGCAATGAGCCCCGCCATCTGGCCCACATTACCGAGCAGATCGCGCCCATGCTGGGCACCGACCCGACATCGCTGGCCGCACAAACCACCCGCAACGCAGCCACCCTGTTCAAGCTAGAAAATCCATAAGCGCCTGCTGGTCAAAGGGCCAGTTCAGCTCAGCGCCATCCTGACAGCGCTGGATCACGGGAATGCGCACACCATAACGCTCAATCAATCCATCCTGATCGGCGATGTCGATCTCCTGAACCTGAAAATACTCGGGATTCAAGGTGGACTGATAGACCTGGCGGGCCACATCACATAAGTGGCAACCCGCTGTGGTGTAGAAAATCAGGGCTTCACGATTGGCTTCTGCTTCGCTCATGACCGGTTCGGCTGCGCCTCCATCTCAGGTTTTGTCTGCTCTTTTTCCACCCCGTTTTCCACCTCTTTGGCGCGCCAATGGCCGTCCAGGGTGAAGGCCGCCCAGGCCCACTTCAACCAGCGCAGGATATACACCACCAGCCACAATGACCAGACCAGCATCAACAGGCGATACACCCAGATGGGCAACGACACAAACCAGGCAGATTGCAAAGCCCCCTGCCCACGATCCACAAACCAGTTCAACGCATACTGACTGGAGCCGTTGCCGGTCACGCCCATGTCCGGGCTGCCCATCAGGCCCTTGGGCACCGCCGCCAACAACAGGGCCAGGGTGAGCAGGCTGAACAACACAATGAATATCTGCAACAGATTGAACTGCAGGCGGGTCAGGCCACGCACCCAGGGCTGCTGACGCTGCTGCAACAGCAGGAACCAGAGCACCACCACCACAATGGTTTGAACCCAGCCAGTGCACAACCCCACCATCAGTATCATCCAGTGCCAGGTACGCAGGGGGAGCACCTGTAGCCGACCCAGGGCGAAGGCCACCAGCATCAGTACCAGCAACACACCCCAGAACAGGATGGCAGGCCCCATGGCGGGCCCGCCCACAAACAGTACCCAACGATTGCGCGGCACGCTGACCTGCAACTGGTGATTGACGTAGGCATCTTCAATATCCAGCAGAGGGGTCTGATTGCGCCAGCCCATACCATCGGGTTGGCGCCAGGTCACTTCGATCCAATGCTGCCCGGGATTTACCGGAATGATCAGTTTTGGGTTCAGCTCATCCACCGCGCGTAGCTCGCCGTCCACCGTCACCGACTTCACCCGCGCTGTGGCCGGCAGTTCAATGCGTTGCTCACTGCCTTTACTGGTGATCACGTGCAGACGCAAGGAACCGCTGGATTCGCGCAACCCGGGCTCCCAGTTCTGCTGCACCTGATCAATGGTTCTGGTGGCTCCCTCCATGGCCGCAGGGCGGCTGATAGTAAGGCGCAGGCTTTCACCGGGGTACGGGAACCAGCGCGGCTGCCAGCCACCGGACGCCACCGGTTCCTTAATGGGTGCCAGTCCTTCGTATTGCAAATGCCATTGGGGTGAGACCTCCACCTGCCAGCGTTCCGCCCAGTGGGCAGTCTCCTCGGCCAGCAGCGTCAACAAGGTGGTTTTTTCCAGGGACGAGAACCACACCACGCGGTTTTCACCAGGGCGCAACACCACCTTGGCCCGGCCGGACTCCACAACCACTTCACGGCTGGTCACCGACTCCCCTGCCAGCAGGGGAATGTCCAGATTGATGCCACCGTCCAATGGCGCCACCCGCTGCACCCGGGTTTCCATATACCAGTTCATGCCCAGGCGCAGAATGCGTTCCACCGTGACAAAGGGTGCCATAGGGTCTGGGGCAAGCTGGGAGGACTCCGTACCCAGTGCAGGGCGCGCTGCATCCCTGGGATGAAAGTGCACGGTATTCGACAACATGCGACCGTTATCAACACCCCGCACCAGAAAATCGTCGCTGCTCACCAACAGGTTGTGCAGCGGCACGGCAAAAGTAAGTTGGAAAGGGTTACCGGATTCCAGCAATCCACTGGCGCTGAGGCGGTGCTCGCCCGCCGGCACATACACGTTGGCGACGCCGCGGTGCGAACGCACAGTATGGGGGGCGCCATCCAGCAATACGCTATCCAGGTGCCACTGGTTCTGGCTGTCCGGCAGCGCAAAGTACACCGCCTGGCGGGCATTGACGGTCAGGGTGACCGTGACCCGGGAGCCCTGGGTGCGGATCAGCGCCTTCACCACCGACAGACAGGCCGGGTGACAGTTCTGTTCCTGCAGCAACTGTTGAGTCAGTTCCTCCAGCAGAGCCGGCTGCGGAAAATCGGCCCGGGCTTCCGGGCTCACCGGCAGCAGCAACAGGGCAAACACCAGGGCCACCCCAGTGGCATGCGTCGGTGCCGACCACAGGGACCATTGCCACCGGCCGCTGCGTTTTGACAAACCGAACAACACCGCCAGCACTGCCAGGCAAAGCAGCACCCGCAACCAGCACAACACCCGGTTTTCGATGGGTTCCAGCAACCACAGGGTAATGGATTCACCGGCGGTGACCGGGCCGGACCAATGCAGATGGGTGCGCTCCCAGCCCCAACCGGGTAAGCCGGGCCCCGTTTGTGCCGCCAGGTTGGGGTCGCGCTGTTCCAGGCGGGGCTCCTCCAGTTTGCGCTTCATGGGCGCGACGGATGCCAGCACCACCTCGGCCTCCGCCATGGCGGTTTTAGGTGACACCCGCGCCACCTGGCTACCCAGGCCATAACCCTCCGCCACATCGTCAGCGGCCATCTGGCCATGCTCTCCCATGCGGTTCCAGGGTTGCTCCAGCTGGGGATACAGGCCAATGCGGGCCTGCTGCACCATAAAACCCACCAGCCACAGCAGCAACACCAGCGCACTGCCGCTGCCATAGAACGTCAGCAGTTTCCGGAGACGCCCGGCGGGCAGCAACAACACCAGAGCCAGCACCGCGATGACGTTTAACAATAGATAAAGAAACTCCGTGGCTTCCGGGTAGATCAGCAACAACGCCACCCCGCAAACCACCGCCGCCAGCACACCCCGCAACCGCAACATGGCCGCAACGGTGATCAACACAATGAACACATCCCACACATTCCAACTGTCCATCCAGGTATTGCTGGATCGCTCCATGCCGGCGGCCATCATGACCCGCCAGCCCGGAGGCACATGCAGAATAGCAGACAGGTGCTCCACATCGTGCTGCCAACCCACCGCCGGCAGCCGTTGTTTATGGGTGCCGGGCTTCAGGGTAATCCGGCTCAGAGCCGTCGCCTGCAGCTCCCGCTCCCGCACCTCCACTCCCTGCTGCGCCTCACTCAGGGTGATCACCTGGGGTTCACCATTCAGGGTGAGGCTGCCCAGTTGCTGACGGTCATCCACCTGCAGGCGCCAACCCCGATTCATGGCGCCCTGTATCTGATCGCGGGCGGTAAAGCCCTCACCATTGAAGTCCAGCCAAAGATCCCGGTTCAGGCTGAGCTGGTTGGGGGAAGGCTGGGGATCGCCCCGCCGCAGCTGCACCAGGTTCATGGCCTGACCCTGACGCAGATGATAGGCAGGCCAGGCCTTCCAATGCTCCGGCAATGCGGTTTGCGAGGGGTCAAGCGCTTCCACTCCTTCCACCCGGACCTGCCTCAGTTCCGGCCGGGCTTCGAATACCCAGACCTCCTCTTCCGGCCAGAACCCGGTGTCGGCGGTTTCAAAAAAGACCTGTTGCAACGGCCCGTTGTGGTGGGCCTGCAGCAACACCTGCCATTGGCCCGGCCGCAACTGAATGCGCAACCGCCCATCCGCATCCAGGCGCGCCGGCAGGGGGCTGCGAATTTGCCGCGGAGTGAACGCATCGAATAGCAACTTGCCCAGCACCACCTCCCGCGCTTGACCGGCCACTTCCAGGTCCACCCGGGTTTCCATGACAAAAGGAATACTGTCCACCAGATGCCGATAGACCCGCACCGTGAGTTTGTCTTCCGATTCCGCAGCCGGTTCTGATTTGACCTGTCGCTGGCTGAACCACAATCGATTTTCGCTATCCAGATTCGGCCGCTCCACGGTTTCGCCATTCACCTGCAGGTCCAGCAACGCCACCGCGTCCGGCAAGGGCAGAAACTCCGGAATCCGGGACCAGGGGATCACGCCGGCAATCTGGTGGGCACCGGGCTCCAGCCACACCACCGGCTTGCCCTGCTGCTCCAGTACCAGGCCGCTCACCGCGTTCACCAGCAGCGACTCCGGCCAATAGCCCTCACCACCGGGCAACGGGACATTGCCTGCCTGAAACACCTGCCAACGCTGTTCGAAATGCATGCCGGCCGCCGTTACCCGTAACATCAGGCGGCCGGGCCACTGGCACTGATGCACGGCACTGCCGGTGGGGGCCTTATCGGACTGGGCCACCGGGCAGCGCAATGCCGGGTGATCCTTCAGGGCCCATTCCTGCCAGGGGCGCAGCGGTTCGGGCACCGCTACCGATGCTGTTGCAAGCACGGGTGAAAGACAGCACAACAGCCCAAGCAAAAACAGGCGGCACCAGCTCATGGGTGAAACTCCCAACGGATCAGATGATGAGAAAGCAACAAGGCCCGAAAACGGGCCTTATCTATTCAGGATAAACAGCTTATACGGGATCAGACAGCCACGCATAAGGTTTTTTTGAACCGGTTCTCAAGCCAGTGCCTCGATGAACCGGCGGAATCCTTCACCGTACCCCTGTCCGGTGTCGGCATCAGAATGCAGACGGGCAATCAGCTCCCGCAGCAGTTGCGGGGCTTCCAGGCGGCCACTGTCCAGGCCTTGCACCTGCTGTCCCGCCTGCTCCACCTGTTTGGCAAATCCACCCAACCGGGGCAGCACATCAGCAAACCCGTTCTGGCGCGGCGCCCCCATCATATTGTCGATGGCCACGTAGGTGTCGCGCACGGCCACCGCCTTGGACTGCTGGATATCCACCGCAAACGCCGCCAGCTCCTCACTGTCCATGCCCACGTTCATGGCCTGGTCGAACGCCATTTCCACGTCACCGGCATAAAAGGTTTCCGCCACGCTGTTCACCTGCGCAAACAGATCGCGCAGCGCGCTCAACTCCCCTTCATCCAGCTCCCCTTCCACACTGAAGGCGACGTTATCGTATTGGGTATAACCGGCCTCCAGGCCCTCCACCAGAACACCATCTCCGGCCAGCCGGTACTGATTGGCATAACCACTTTGCCCGGAGCTGACGTGCAGGGTTACCTTGTCCCCATCCTGGGTGATCACCTCCAGATCAAAGCTGCGATCACGCTGGAACGCCACCTCAGTGCTGCGGTAACCTAACCCCGGCGCGGCGGTGGTCGGGGCAGGCCCAGCGGTGTCCGCAGCCGTTTCCAGATCCACGCCGAACAGTTCTTCACCCAGGGCTTCCAGTCCGTCCGCCAGCCCGGTCACCGTGGCATAAAAATTATCTTTCACTGCGCCTGCGAACAGACCCTGTTCCTGAATAATCCCTTTCGCTTCCCGCAGGCCCTGCTCAACGCCCTTCACGGCCTGCTGGTACAGTGCCTGGATCTCTTCTTCCGATGCGCCATTGGCACGCTCGGATTCCAGACGCTCGCGGATAAACCCCAACACCCGATCCGTGACCGCCTGGGGGGAAAAATCCGTCGCGGCAGGAACGCTGCCGGCGGACGCTGCGGACGTTGTTGCAGGGGTTGTGGGTGGAGTTGTTGCAGGCACTGTCGAGGAGGGAGCCGACGCAACTCCAGCGGTTGCCTTGAGTTGCAGTCGCTCGTACGCCACCGCCAACGTGCGCTCAATCTGCACAGACCCGGTGACGGCCATGCCTTGCTGCACCGTCTGCTTCTGGCCCCAGCCGTGACGTCGCCCTGGCATGCCATAGTCGGCTCCAGAGAAATTGTGTTTTAACAGGGGGTTACATGCATGCATGGCTTTGGTCTCCCGAGCATCTGGGGCTCAGCATGAGTGGGTCAAGCGGGGGCCGACAGCCACAACAGCCCCATTCAGTCGGGTATCGGCCGCAGGGGCAAAAACTTTAACTAAAATTTACGCCAGCATTTCAACACCTTAAGTTGCTGATTTTGTGCAAGCCCCGGCATCATGGGCCATACTGAATGGCAGGAATTCCAGATAGGTTAGGTAATGTCGACCGAGCTAATCATAACAATCCAGGTGGTGTTCGCCCTGATCGTGGCGATCGTGATCCTCCTGTTGATCACCCGGCGCCAGAAGCAGACCATTACCCAACTGAAAGACATCCTCACCTCGGTGAAAGAGGAGATCAGCGGCGAGAACCTGACCGGTTACCTGCAAATGGAACTGGATGACACCACTGCCCATTGCGCCCAGGAAACCGTAGCCCTGCGCCCGGAGCTGTCGGCAGAGGACATGGCCATTTCCCTGCGCTTTATGGTTTTGCAGGCAGAGCTGGCCCTGGTGCAGGACCGTGTTGGTTCGGCCCGCACCCCGTGGAGTGAAAAAATCAGGAATTACATCGGCCTGGCGGAAAAAGTACTGGAGCTGAGCAAGGCCCGGGTGGATCACGCCACCAAAACCCTGAACGACACCCACAACGAGGAACTGGCCGCCAAGGACGAATCCATCACCGCGCTGGAGACCGAGAAACGTATTCTGCAGGAACAGCTGGATAACCTGAAACCGCTGGTCACCTGCCTGCAAAGCGCAGCCGAAACCGAGCAGCCGCGCAACGACCTTGAGCTGAAGCTGCACAAAGCACTGCTGGGCATCTGTGAGAACTTTCCCAACAGTGAGCAGCTACGGGAACTGGTGTACCTGCTGCATGAAGCCTATTACGAGTCGGGCTCCGAATCAGCCCCTGGATCAGCTTCTGAATCCGCCACTGAATCGCCTTCTGCCGCAGCCGGCAGCGAGCCCCCCACCAATTTCGCCCAATCCCAGAACATCGGCATTCTGAACAACATCATCGACCAGCAAAGTGCCACCATCAAAACCCTGAAACAGCAGATCGAAACGCTGGAAAATCAGCAGGAGCGAGATGCCCTGGAGCAAACGGTGGACAGCCTGGACGATGTGATTCGCCAGGGCAGTGAGTGTCTGGATTCCATCAAGCAGGACATCCCCTTTGAAACGGACACGACCCTGGATAATCCCAAAGCCGGTGAAGTCATCGACCAGTTCATCGAGGACAGCGCCGCCATGGTGGAGAAGATTCACATGCTCTCCAACCAGAACAAACAACTGATGCTGGAGAACGACGAGATGCGGAAAGCACTGGAATCGACTTCAGAAAACGAAGACCCCATGGTGGCCGGCTTGACTCTGAAGCTGGAAAACCAGCAACAGGAATTGATCACACTGCAGACCCAGTTCCAGGATCTGGAAGAACGCTACCTGACACTGTACGAAGAAAAGCACGGCAACCGCGCCCCACCCATGCTATGACGGTGGAGGACTTTTGCGAGTCAGATTCTCTGCCACCTTGGAGATGTTCTTTTTGAACGCCGGGTCCACCAGCTCGCTCTGCACAAACAGCTTACTCACGGCATCTTCCAGTTTCTTCAGGTCCATGTTGAGGCGTATGCTGTTTTGGTCACCCGGCGCGATGCCCAGGCTTTTACGCATTTCCTGACCCAACATATTGATTACCCGGCTCAGTTTATCCTTCTGCTTATCCAGGTTGCGCTCAAAGGTCTGGAACACATCATGGCTGCGTACAATCAGCGCGTCCACCTGGGCCTTCTGTTTCTGCACAGAACTTTCCGCCAGGATCGCCTCATAGCGAGCCTGCACTCCACGCATCAGTGACCCCAGATTATCCACCAGCCGGGCATAGCGTTCCTCATCCTGGCGCGGTGGGTCCTGGATCAGGATGCAGCAGTTCGCTTCGAACAGCATGAGGTGAGGGTCCTCCACTTTCTTGGCGGCGGGAATACGGCTGTTGAGTTGGGAAACCAGTTCCTCATTGCCCTCCGTTTGCGGATAAAAGCGGTAGCCATCCGCAGCAGCCACCCCCACCACCGACTTCAATCCAAACGCATTGACGGATTTGACCAGCTCGGCAGCCAACTGCTGATGCGTGTGACATTTGAAACTGGTGAGCATAAAAAGAATGATGATCCCCAGATCAGAATTGGACATAAATGCACTGTAAGCCGCATCGGAGGTGGTGGCCAATTCCCGTTCCAGGCCTTCGATCTTTAACAGCAGCTGCTGCGGGTCGGCATCCAGCATCGCCTCTGTCAGGGTTTCCTCACCGGTGAGGATCACCACTTCGTCTTCGTCGTTTTCCTGATAACGTCCGCTTCGCCCATTGGCATCGTTGGCCAGCTTCAACTGCATGTTCTGCTCTTCCAGACGGGCGATTTCCTGCTCGAGTGCAGCCAGGCGGGTATCCCTTTCCTCCAGCGCTGAATTCAGCCCAGCCATTTTCTTGTGTGCCGCAGCGAGTACTTTATCCTGTTGGCTGTTTTTGCGTTCCATCTCCTGCAGCTGCTTTTCCAGTGCCGCCATGACATTCTTTTGCATGTCGGCATTGGCCTGGCTGAACTCGGCTTTGGGCTTGGTGGGGGGTGGCGCATCCTCTGCCTCGAACAGCAACCCGGCTTCCTGTTTGAGGCGCTTATCCAGATCAAAGAAAAAGGAGCGAAAACGATCGGAATTGCTCAGGCGATCCTTGTAAACCTGCAGCAGGGTATCCGGGCGCATTTCCCGCGCGGCGATATCCAGGGTCTGCACAAATTTTTCGTGGGTCAGATACGCCAGCACCACCGGTTGCAAGCGGGCCTTCAGCACCCGCCAATAGTTGTGTTCGGCGCCATTGAACGGAAGGCAGGATCGCTCCGCTTCCAGGAACAGCAGCCGCAACATGGCAACCTGCTGGTCGACGCTGCCTTCCGGGTCCAGCAGGGTCGGATCAGCGACACCCAATACCTGCAGGCGCTGCCGCGTATCCTGTAACGCATCGGCGATGAATGCCTCAACGCTATTCACATCCGTGGAGGGTTGTTGATCGACAGAATCTTTCGCCATTGGGCCACCTGAACGCCTTTCCATCATTAAAGATTAGCAAAGAATTCAGGTGATTAGTTTTTACCAGGCTACTTGTGGCGAAACTCCCAGCAGCGGTGAATGGGCTTGCCGCGGGCAAAATCCGGCGGCAGACTTGCCTGCGTCACATCGGTGACGTCGTACCGCTCCATCAGTTCAGGCTCCAGCTCAAAGCGATTGAAATTGTTGGAAAAAATCAACAGGCCACCCGGTTCCAGCCGTTTCATGGCCAGATCCAGCAACTCCACCTGGGATTTCTGCACATCAAAATACCCCTGCATGCGCTTGGAGTTGGAAAAAGTCGGAGGGTCCACAAAGATCAGATCGAACTGGTCATGGCACTGTTTCAACCAGGCCATGCAATCACTGCGCACCAGCTGATGATGACTTTCACTGCAACCATTCAAATACAGATTGTTGCGGGCCCAGTTCAGATAAGTGGCAGACATATCCACCGAGGTGGTTCGTTTCGCCCCCCCAATCGCCGCGTGAACCGTGGCCGCTGCGGTGTAGCAAAACAGATTGAGGAAGCGGGTATTTTTGGCCAGTTCCTGCAGCCGGATGCGTGTGGGCCGATGATCCAGGAACAGCCCGGTATCCAGGTAGTCATCCAGGTTCACCAGAATCAAGGCACCCGCCTCATCCATCGGCAACATGCGTTTGCTTTCACCCAGTTTCTGGTATTGCTGTTTGCCTTTCTGCCGCTGTCGGCTTTTTACGTGCAATCGACTGTGGGGCAGCGCAAAGAATGCTTTCAGGCTATCCAGGGCATCCTGCAGCCGCTGCTCTGCTTTTTCCGGGCTGACACTTTTAGGCGGCGCGTATTCCTGCACATGCAAATGGCCGTTGTACCAATCGATGGCCATGTTGTACTCGGGGATATCGGCATCATACAGGCGATAGGCCAGCACCTGCTCCCGTTCGATCCATTTCTGCAGACCTTTCAGATTTTTCTTGATGCGGTTCAACAGATCCTTCGCCGGCGCACTCTCCACATAATCGTGTTGCAGTTCCGGTTTCTCTGGCACACATTGATGACTGGCACGTTTCACCACGTCACCGCTGCGAATCACGCAACGAATTGCCCCGTTGTACACCCGTAGCGTTTCCGGGTGATCCAGTTGCAGGGCATCGGCGAACTCAACGTTGTTGGTGATCAGTGCGGCGCGCCAGTGTTCACAGTTTTCCTGCAGGCGGCGGGCAATGGCCCGATACAGAAAAATCAGGTCCGCATCCTTGTCCAGACGCTCACCATAAGGTGGATTACACACCACCATCCCCAACGGCTCTTCGGGATTCTGGTGCAACGCGAACTGTGCCAGCTCCCGGCGCTCCACATGAATACATCCCTCCAGTCCGGCCGCTGCAATATTTTTCATGGCCGCCTGAATGGAAGCGTTATCCGCATCGTAGCCTTTGATCTGGAATGAAAAGTCCTCGGAGCGATCCTCCTGTGCCACCTGATGCACCGCTTGCTGCCACTGACCCTCATCGTGATAGGCCCACTTTTCAAAGCCGAAACGTTTGCGCAGCAAACCCGGCACCATACCGGATTGCATCATCGCTGCTTCAATCAACAACGTGCCCGAACCACACATGGGGTCCACCAAACGGGGATACTCTGCATTCGGCCAACCGGCACTCATCAGTAACGCCGCAGCCAGGGTTTCCTTCAGCGGCGCTTCGTTCTGCGCCACCCGATAGCCACGTTTGTGCAAGGGCTCACCGGACAAATCCAGTGCCACCTGTACCAGCTCGCGACCAAAGTGCACATGGATGCGCATATCCGGATTGCGGGTATCCACGTTGGGCCGGTCACGCTGGAAGTGACGGAAATAATCCATGATGGCGTCTTTGGTGCGATAGGTCAGAAACTGCGTGTTGACATTCACGGACGCTTCTTTCGACGTGGAAATCGCCACACTGTTCTGCAGGGAAAAATGCGCCTGCCAATGAACCTGCCGCAAACGATGGTAAAAATCGTCCTCGTTTTTGTACGGGAACTCGGCAATGGGCAACAGCAGCCGCGACGCAATGCGGGAACGCAGGCAGATTTCATAGACATTTTTCAGGCTGGCCGGCCCTTCCACGGCGCCCCTCACCAATGTGTATTCCGGCCCGGCAACTGCCTGAATTTCCTGTAATAAAAACGTTTCCAATCCTCCGGCGCAACTCACTACCAAGCGCGACGAATTCCAGTCGAATGTACTCATTTGGATTAAACACCACGTGTAAGCCTATGAATTCGTTTGCAACAAATGCTTAAGGCCTAATTTATCAATTACTCAATTCAATCGTTCGTGTCTTTTTTATGACAATTTTTTTGTCGACATCATTAATAAAGTTCGGTACTAATGTATGTCCGGGCTTGGGAAAAGCCCACAAGAATCCTCAGCATTCAGCATCATCAATACAGGAGCAGAACTCTACGCTTTAGCCATCATTTCATCTCTCAGAATCGCAAACGGAAAAGAGGTCGATCATTTATGAAGAGACAAAAACGCGATAAAGCCAGCAGAGCCTACATCAAGGGTTACAACGCCGGTGTCAGTGGACGATCCAAAGACTCATGCCCCTTCACCGAAATTGTATCACGACAAACCTGGCTCAGTGGTTGGCGAGAAGGACGCACTGACCAATGGGAAGGATACACAGGCGTATCCGGCATTCATAAAATAGCGAATCTCTGACCTCACCTTTTCGGGGTTTTGTATAGCAAACTCAATTCTGAATTGCTAAACGCAGATCTGAAACACCAGTTCCTTAAAAGAGTGTCTCCCGCACTCTGGCAGCCAAGGCTGCCGCCCAGAGGCCCCTTTACGGGGCCTCGTTCATTGTGGGCGCCGGCTCAGCGCCAGGCTCGCACACAATCCGCAATCAACCTGGGGCCGGCGTAGATAAAACCACTGTATACCTGAACCAGACTCGCTCCCACCCGTTTTTTCTCAGCCGCCTGGGTGCCACTGACAATGCCGCCCACACCCACAACCGGCATGGCACCCTCCAGGGCAGCACACAGTTGCTGTAAAACCTGAGTGGATTTTTCAAATACCGGTGCTCCGCTCAAACCACCCTGCTCATTACCATGGGGCAAGTGGGCGACGCCTTCCCGGGACAACGTCGTATTGGTGGCAATTACGCCATCCACACGGTGTTTCTTGAATTGTTCCGCGATCTGCTTCACCTCATCCGGTTCCAGGTCGGGGGCAATCTTCACCAGCAGGGGCACATACTTGTCGTGCTCCTCCGCCAACCGCTGTTGTGCGGATTTCATGCCCTGCAACAGAGTGTCCAGGCTTGCACCGTACTGCAGGGAACGCAGCCCCTGAGTGTTGGGGGAGGAAATGTTGATCACCACATAGTCCGCGTGCTTGTATACCTTGTTCAGGCAGATCAGATAATCGTCCAGTGCCTGCTCCACCGGAGTATCGAAGTTCTTGCCGATATTGATCCCCAGGATGCCGTCATAACGCGCACGCTTCACCTGTTCCACCAGATGATCCACCCCCTTATTGTTGAACCCCATGCGATTGATGATGGCCTGCTGCTGCGGCAGCCGAAACAGGCGGGGCTTGGGGTTACCGGGTTGCGGGCGAGGCGTGACCGTGCCTATTTCAATGAAGCCGAATCCCAGGGAACCCAGTGCATCAATGTGATCCCCGTTCTTGTCCAGGCCAGCCGCCAATCCCACCGGATTTTTGAAGCGCAGACCCAACAGCTCCACCGGTGCCTCCAGCCTGGGCAGCAAACAGCGGGTCAACCCCAGACGATAACCCAGCTCAATGGACTGCAATGCCAGATGATGGGAGGTTTCAGTGGGCAGGGAAAACAGGATTTGTCTTGCTACTTTATAGAACATGGCTCACACCGCGAAAAAATCCGGGCGATTATACCAGCATGCGGGCCGTTACTGCAGCGCTAGCGCAGCTTTTCCACCCCCAGTAACTTGTTGTTGTCGTCAAAATAGATGGCAAAGGAACCCTGGATGCCCCCGTGGGACACATAGGGGCGCAGGCACTCAGCAGGAAAGCTGACCCTGCGCCCATCGCGGCTGCGGGCGACAACGGAACGTGCCGCCCCCTGGTACCACTTCAGGTATTCCTCCGGCGAAATGGTTATGTCAACAATCAGGTGCACTGCTGGTCTCACTGTGCAGCGTGGTCTGAGCCAGATCCATCAACTCCCGCAGCGCTACGCCGTACATGGAAAACTCCTTCACATCCATGCCATGGAACTCGGCGATCAACGCCTTCCAGCGGGCAATCATGGTTTCGTGATGCTGAGCCCAGGCATTGACGCGCTCTTCCACAGAGTGGGCCTTGCCGCCCATCTGCAGGACACCCACCGTCAACGTACGCTGCTGCCAGTCCAGGTCATCGCGGTAGGCTTCCCGGGCCAGCGCCTGCCAGTGGTTCTCAATGTTCAGGGCATTGATCTCCTCATTGAACCAGTACAGATCCAGTTGAGAACCCAGGGCAAAGTAGACTTCTGCCACTTCCGGTACCGGTTTGCCGGTGACTTCCGCCGCCTGAATGATCCCCAGTACGGGCAGCATACTGTCTGCACCGGCAATAAAGGTGGCCAGGGTGGACGGCACGCCTTTTTCCACATAACGGTTATGCCGCTCTTCCCACACTTCACGTCGCGGCCCGCTGAGCACCACCGGCAGGCTATCCGCCACTGCCTGCACACCCTGGCGGAAACGATTGATGGCGTCCTGCACATTGACACCACAACGGTTGTTGCGCAGGAACCAGCGGGTGGCCCGTCGCATCAGGCGAATCAGCATACGCATCATCTCGATCTGCTCTGCAGCGTCAATCTTGTAGTCCAACGCTTCGATCTGCTGCCACCAGTTTTCCAGATCAAACACATCGCGGGAGGCAATGAAGGCCCGGGCAATGTCCGGAACGCTGGCACCGGCGGCGTCCTTCATGCGATGCACAAAGGTAATACCCATGAAATCCACCATACCACTGGCCACCTGGGTGGCCACGATCTCGCGCCGCAGCTTGTGGGCATAGAGCGGATCGCGATAGCGCTCCACCAGCACTTTGGGGAACGCTCTTTCGATTTCATGGCAGATATAGTCATCGTCCGGCAGCGTGGAATGGGTCAGCTGGTCTTTCAGTATGGCTTTGGTGTAGGACAACAGAGTGGACAGCTCCGGACGGGTCAAACCTTTTCCATTCACGACCCGCTCATGGATCTCTTCTTCGGTGGGAATGTATTCCAACTCGCGGTCCAGTTTGCCCTCCGCCACCAGGGCATGAATATAGCGCTTGTACTCACCCATGCGGTAGATGGTCTCACTGCGGGCCACACTCAGGGCCTGGGTTTGGCGGTAGTTGTTTTTCAACACCAGCTCCGCCACTTCCTCGGTCATCTGCGCCAACAGTTCGTTGCGTTGCTTCACGGTCATATCGCCGTCGTGAACAATATCGTTCAACAGGATTTTGATGTTGACCTCGTGGTCAGAGCAATCCACGCCGCCCGCGTTATCAATGAAATCGGTGTTGGAAAGACCACCATTCAGGCTATATTCAATGCGCCCCAGCTGGGTGATACCCAGATTGCCGCCCTCGCCGATCACCTTGGCCCGCACATCCCGGCCATTGACCCGCAGTCCGTCATTGGCTTTATCCCCCACTTCGGAATTCATCTCCTGGGAGGATTTGATGTAGGTGCCAATGCCACCATTCCAGATCAGGTCCACCGGTGCCTTCAACAGTGCCGAGATCAGTTCCGTGGGCGTCAGGGCATCCGCGTGAATATCGAAGCGCTCTTTCATCTGCGCCGAGATACGAATGGACTTGGCCGCCCGCGAGAACACGCCTCCGCCGGCTGAAATCAGCTCTGAGTTGTAGTCGCTCCAGTTGGAACGCGGCAAGTTGAACAAGCGCTCCCGTTCCTGATAGCTGGCTTCCGGATCAGGATTGGGATCAATGAAAATGTGCAGGTGGTTGAAGGCTGCCACCATCTGCAGTGTGCGGGAACGCAGCAAGCCATTGCCAAACACATCCCCGGACATATCACCGATGCCGATCAGGGTGACGGGGTTGGTCTGCACGTCAATACCCAGCTCCCGGAAATGCCGTTGCACCGAGACCCAGGCGCCCCGCGCCGTGATGCCCATTTTTTTGTGGTCATAACCCACTGAACCGCCGGACGCGAAAGCATCACCCAACCAAAAGCCATATTCCTCCGACAGACTGTTGGCAATATCCGAAAAGGTTGCGGTGCCCTTGTCCGCCGCCACCACCAGATAGGGGTCGTCTTCATCTTTGCGGATCACATTTTGCGGTGGCACCACTTCGCCATTCTGCAGGTTATCTGTGATGTCCAGCAGGCCGCGAATAAACGTCTTGTAGCATTCGATACCCTCGCTCATCACCGCATCACGGCTGCCGGATTTGGGCAGTCGCTTCGGATAGAAACCGCCTTTGGCACCCACCGGCACGATCACCGCATTCTTCACCTGCTGCGCCTTCACCAGACCCAGCACCTCGGTGCGAAAATCCTCCCGTCGATCGGACCAGCGCAGACCACCCCGCGCCACCTTGCCGCCGCGCAAATGTACCCCTTCCACCCGCGGCGAATAGACAAAGATTTCAAACATGGGTAACGGCCGTGGTAATTCCGGAATGGTTTTCGGCGCCAGCTTGAACGAGATATACGGCTTGTACTCACCGTTGTGATCCTGCTGATAGAAATTGGTGCGCAGGGTTCCGGTCATCATATCCAGATAACGCCGCAGAATCCGGTCCTCATCCAGGCTGGCCACCTGATCCAGCTGCTCCAGAATGGTGGCGCGCAATTCCGCTTCCGCCGCGTCACTGGTGGGTTGGTCCAGCGCAAAACGCAGCTCAAAAAACTCTGCCAGCAAGCGGGTCACCTGGGGATGATTCACCAGGGCATCCTTGATATAAGTCTGGCTGAAGGCAAAGCCGGTTTGTTTGAAGTAACGGGCATAGGCCCGCAGCATCGCCACCTGCCGCCAGCTGAGGCCCACCGACAACACCAGGCGGTTGAAGCTGTCATCCTCGGCAAAACCACGCCAGGTGCTGAGAAACGCCTCCTGGAATTTGTGCTTCACTTTCTCAATCTCAATGACGGCGTCACCAAAATAACGCACATTGAAATCGTACACCCAGATCGTGGATTCATCTTTTTTCTTGATGCGGTAAGGCCGCCCGCCCAGCACCCGCAGACCCAGATGCTCCAGCATGGGCAACACATCGGATAACGGGATATTGCGTTCCCGACGGAACAATTTGAAACGCAGCGCCCGCGGATCGTCCTCCAGGGAATGGTAGAACGACACCGCCAACGGATTGTCCGCATTCAGTTGTTCAATGTGCTCAATATCGGACACCGCAGTACGGGTGGAAAATTCCTCCCGATAACTCAGCGAAAATGCATCCGCATAAGCCGCCTGCAGCATACCGGCCCGATCCTCTCCCACGCTTTCAATCAGGGTTTCATAGAGCCGGTCGGACCAGCTGCGAGCCAACTCAATCAGGCGGGTCTCCACCTCTTTCACATCAAAATCCATTTTCGAGCCGGCTTTTACCTTCAACACGATGTAAAGACGGGCCAGAGTGGATTCAGTAAAGTAGGTGTTGAACTCCATGTCCTCCACATCCACGTATTCGTACAATACGCTCTGGAAAGACTTGCGCAGCGCGGTGGAATAACCATCCCGCGGTGTGTAGATCAGACAGGACAGGAAGCGTCCGAACTGGCCCTTGCGCACAAACAAACGCAGACGACGCCGCTCCTGAATATGCAGGATGCCGACCGCGGTTTTCAGCAGTGCTTCGGTGGAGGTTTGGAACAATTCCTCCCGCGGAAAGGTTTCCAGAATCTGCATCAGGCGCTTGCCATCATGGCCATGGGGCTCCAGCCCGGAACCGCTGATGACCTTACGCAGCTTATGGCCGATGATCGGAAAATTCCGCGGTGAATTATTGAAGACCAGTGAGGTGTAAAGACCCAGCCAGCGATACTCCCCCACCACCTTGCCCCGTTCATCACATTTACGGATGCCGATGAAATCCATGTATACCGGGCGATGCCAGCGGGAGCGGGTGCCGGATTTACCAAACACAATGAGCTTGTCCTGATGGATCAGCGGGCCGCCATCCTGTTCCAGCAAATCCAGGCTGTTGCAGACTTTCGCCACCCCGTGTGCGGATCCCTCCACCGCCTGCAGATAACTCTCGCCCTGCTTTTCCACCACCTTGTATTCCTGCATCGCCAGGAAGGTGAAATGGTTTTGCACCAGCCAGGCCAGGAAGGCTTTCACTTCCAATAACGATGCCTCGCCGCGGTTGTCCTGCAGTTCCTGAATCTCGTCACGGATCACCGAGGTGCGGGCCTGCATGGTTTCAAAATCTTCCACCGCCCCGTACAGTTCTTCCAGGGTTTCCTGCAGGATGTTGGTAATGTCCCCCACCAGAGCCGCATCCGGTTGGCGGTCGATCTCCAGGTGAATCAGCGCCTCTTTCGCACCCTCGGAGTTCATGTCAAAACTCAAACCGTCCAGGTCGCCGTCGGCATTGCGTTGGGTGCGGAACACACTGTTCATCACGGAATGGATTGATATTCCGCGCCGCACCACATCCATCATCACCGTATCCACCAGGAAGGCGCAATCCGGCGCCAGCACTTCCACCACCGTATGGGTGCTCTGCCAACCGTGATCCTCGTAGCGGGGGTTGAAGACGCGGATACGCGGATGCCGGTCCGGCAGCACCCGCAGAAAACTCCACAGGCCGACGGTCATGCCGTATAGATCGTCGATGCGTTTGCGCTGCAACTCCTGAATCGGAGCGGCAGAATAAAAGTGACGGGCAAACTCCAGCACTTGATGGGTCTGGGACGAATGACTGCGGTCAAAGCGCTCCTGCACCATGTCGGACAATCGTTCAATCAAAGAAAGGTAGTCTTCGCCCAGCGATAGGTTAACCATATAGCCCCCTGGCCATTTTCCATTAAATATCAGTAATATTAGTCTAGTAGTTACCACCAAATATGAACAAACCGATGAAAGCCGCGACCGGTCGGTGACCACCCGGAACTTTTGCGTAGTGGAAAGATCACATACACAGCCTGGCTACGGCTAGCTATTGTTCTGCGGAATAGGCATAATTCCGTGAAAAGAACAAATAAAGTCTGGAAAAAACAATATATTAGCGGACGTTGGTGTGGGGCCCACCTGATTTACCTCAACAGAATCACCCAGTTTCTCCCCCGTACCACGCTCATACGCCTGGAGTATTTGGAATCATGTCGAATCGGGACGCCATTCTTGCGTTGAAAGAATCCTTGTGCGAACAAATCATCGGTCAGGCCCACTTGGTGGACCGGCTGCTGATTGCCATCCTTGCCGATGGCCACCTGCTGGTGGAAGGCGCCCCCGGCCTGGCCAAGACCAAAGCCATCAAGGCCCTGGCGAAAGGGGTGGAGGGGGATTTCCACCGCATTCAGTTCACCCCCGACCTGTTGCCAGCGGACGTCACCGGCACCGAGATCTACCGCCCCCAGGATGGCAGCTTCACCTTTCAGCCCGGCCCCATCTTCCACAACCTGGTGCTGGCGGATGAGATCAACCGGGCGCCAGCCAAGGTGCAATCGGCCCTGCTGGAAGCCATGGCGGAACGCCAGATCAGCGTGGGCAAGCACACCCACCCGTTACCACCCCTGTTCCTGGTGATGGCGACCCAGAACCCCATCGAGCAGGAAGGCACTTACCCTCTGCCAGAGGCTCAGCTGGACCGATTCCTGATGCACGTCACCATTGATTACCCGGATGCCGCCTCTGAGAGAAAGATCCTGCAGCTGGCCCGCATGGAGGCCATGGATAAACAGCACCCGGACGAGCAGCCGACAGACCCCATTCACGTGACTCAGCAGCAGATATTCGCCGCCCGCTCCGAGATAATCGAACTGCATATGATTCCCGACATCGAGGAATACATCGTGCAATTCACCATGGCGACCCGCAACCCGCTGGCCTACGGGGACGACCTTTCCAGCTGGATTGAATACGGCGTCAGCCCCCGCGGCACCATCGCCCTGGACGCCTGCGCCCGGGCCCATGCCTGGTTGAACGACCGGGATTTCGTCACCCCGGAAGACGTGCAGGCGGTGGCCCATGACACCCTGCGTCACCGCATCGGCCTGACCTTTGAGGCGGAAGCCAAAGGTGTAACTGCCGACCATATCATTGATGAGCTGATCGACCGCGTCTCCGCGCCCTGAGGTGTCCCATGGCTAAAGCCGGCATACTGATACGGGAACGGGCCAATATCGAACAATACCGTGGCGTTTATATTTCCATGGATGAACTGGTGTCCCTGCGCGGGGCCGACGTGGAGCTGGATCTGCGCGGCCGTAAAAAGGCCATGGCGGCCATGGCGGGCATGCACCGTTCCAGCTTCCGGGGTCGCGGCATTGATTTCGACGAAGTACGCATCTACCAGGCGGGGGACGATGTCCGCAATATCGACTGGCGGGTAACCGCCCGCACCGGCCGCACCCACACCAAACTGTTTCGGGAAGAACGGGAACGCCCGGTGTATCTGGTGGTGGACCAGCGCCAACCCATGTTTTTTGGCAGCCAGAATGCCTTCAAGTCCGTGGTGGCGGCCCGCGTGGCGGCCTATTTCGCCTGGGCCAGCCGCAGCCATGGGGATCGCATCGGTGGCTTCCTGTTCAGCGATAAAGAGGTCCAGGAACTGCGCCCCAAAGAAGGCAAACGGGGCATCCAGAATTTCTTCCGCACCCTGGTACAGTTCAATCAGGCCCTGGAAGCCCGGAACCTGAACCGCCGTTCAACGCGCCAATCCTTCATCAATGCCCTGCAGGGGCTTAATCATGTGGTGCGACCCGGCAGCCTGGTGGTCATCATCAGTGACTTTCTGAATTACGATGACATTACACAGCAGCACATGAGCCTGTTGTGCGGCCATAACGATGTCATTGCCGTGCAGATCTTTGATCCCATGGAAAAGCACCTGCCTCCTTCCGGCGTCTATGGCTTCACCGATGGCCAGCGCAATGTGCGCCTGAACACCGCCCCTCACCAATTACGTAAGGATTACGCCCTGCGCTTTGTGGAGCGGCAAAGTGCCCTCAAGGATCAACTCAACCGCATCGCGGTACCCCTGATTGAAATCAGCACCGCGGACAGTGTGGCTGAGCGACTGCGCGCCACCCTGGGTCTGCGCACCGCCAAAGGGGTGAAGGCATGAACCCCAGCGATCCACTGAGCCAACTGCGGGATATTCACCTGCCCCAGCCCATCAGCTGGTGGCCCCCCGCCATTGGCTGGTGGCTGCTCGCCGTGCTGTTGCTCGCCGCACTGGCCGGCGGCCTGTATTGGCTGTGGTGGCGCCACCAGCGGCTGGCCTATAAAAGAGAGGCCCTGCGCGAGTTGGTCACCATCCGGGCGCAATACCTGCAGCACAAGGATGACCAGCAACTGCTGTCGCAATTGTGCAGCCTGCTCAAGCGCACTGCCATCACCCGCTATGGCCGCGACGAAATTGCCGGTCTTGCCGGCGAACAATGGCTGAACTTTCTCGACCGTACCGGTCAAACCAGTGAATTCACCCAGGGCTCCGGCCGGGTGGTGAGCCATCGCTTTGCGCCGAACACCCCAGTGGACAGCAGCGAATTGCTGCACGTCGTTGAACAGTGGCTGACGAAACAATCATGATCATTCTCAAGTGGATTCCCCTGCTGGCCATTCTGCCCTTACCCTGGATACTCCGGGCATTGCTGCCCCGGGCCAGCAGTCATGACAGCGCCCTGTTGCGGGTGCCCTTTTTCAACAGCGTTAATGAAATGGCCAATCGTCGCGATCGCAACCGCTCCGGCAACAGTCGCAGCTTTCGCCTGCTGTTGATCCTGATCTGGGTGCTACTCGTGATTGCCGCCGCCGGCCCCCAATACATCGGCGAGCCGGTCAGCATTACCTCCAAAGCCCGGGACCTGATGCTGGCGGTGGACGTTTCGGAAAGCATGCGCGCGACCGATCTGCAATTGAAAGGGGAACGGGTGGATCGCCTCACTGTGGTCAAAAGCGTGCTCAATGAATTCATTGAAAAGCGCACCCAGGATCGCATGGGATTGATCCTGTTCGGCAGTAACGCTTATCTGCAAACTCCGCTCACCTTTGATCGCAAGACCCTGAAGAAACTGCTGGATGAATCCGCCATCGGCATCGCCGGCCAGAGCACGGCCATCGGCGACGCCATCGGCCTGGCCCTGAAACGATTGCAAGACCGCCCCACCGACAGCAAGGTGTTGATCCTGCTGACCGACGGCCAGAACCGTGCCGGTGAGATCGAACCCTTGCAGGCTGCAGAGCTGGCAGCGCAGAAAGGCCTTAAAATTTACACCGTAGGTGTGGGAGCAGAGTTCGTCATGACCCCCGGTCTGCTGGGCACGGGGATCGGCGCCCGGCGGCTGAACCCCTCAGCTGACCTGGATGAAAAGACGCTGACGGAGATCGCCAACATCACCGGCGGTCAGTACTTCCGGGCCAAAAGCACCGAATCCCTGCGCCATATCTACGACATGCTGGACCAACTGGAACCGGCAGACGCCGACCCGGAAACCTTTCGCCCCATCAAGGCCCTGTTTCACTATCCCCTGGGACTGGCCCTGTTGTTGAGCGTCGCGATTGCGCTTTTCACTGTGATTCGCAACTACAGCGTTCATTGGCAATTGCGCCGCCAGAGCCAACGGGAAAACGGGGTAAAACAGCCATGAATGCGTTTTTGCAACAGATTGAGGATTTTCACTTCCTGCGGCCCTGGTGGTTACTGGGATTGATCCCCGCCCTGCTGCTGGTGATTTTGCTGTGGCACCGCAAGTCCTCCTATGGCGGCTGGCAACGGGTGATCTCGCCTCACCTGCTGCCCCATCTGCTGGCAGGCAACGTGGTTCAGCAAAGCCGGGCCCCCCTGATCATGCTGCTGTTCTGCTGGTTCCTGGCAGTGGTGGCGATGGCCGGTCCCACCTGGCAGCAGCTGCCCCAAGCCGTGCAGAAGAAAGTGAACGCCCAGGTGATCGTGCTGGACCTGTCCCTGTCCATGTACGCCAAGGATCTGGCCCCGTCCCGGCTGGTGCGGGCTCGACTGAAACTGACGGACATCCTCAACCAGTCCGACGAAGGCCTTACCGCCCTGGTGGTGTATTCCGGCACGCCCCATGTGGTGACCCCGCTCACCGACGATACCAATACCATTCTCAGCATGGTGAACAGCCTGAGCCCGGACATCATGCCCATCAAGGGCAATGATCCAGTGGCGGCAGTGGAGATGGCGGTGGACATTCTCCATCAGGCGAGCCTGAACAGTGGCCGCATCCTGCTGATGACCGACGACCTGCCCAACGATTTCGCTGCCCAGGTGGAAGACAAACTCAGCTTCCTGACCCCCATTTCCATCATGGGAATCGGCACCCGTGAAGGCGCCCCCATCGAACTGCCGGACGGCTCCTTCATCAAACAGCGGGACGGCAGCATTGTGATTCCCAAGCTGGAAGTGGCCCGCCTCAAACGCATCGCCCGTCAACTGGATGGCCGCTTCAGCACCATCAGCACCAGTGACGAAGACATCCAGTACTTGCTGGCGGAAGGCCTGTTGCCCACGGAACAGGAGATCAAGGAAACCGGCCGCGAGTTTGATGTCTGGGACGAAACCGGACATTGGTTGGTGCTGTTGATTTTGCCGTTTGCCGCAGCCGGCTATCGCAAAGGCTGGTTTGGCGCCCTGTTGCTGCCAACACTGTGCTTTGCTGCATTAAGCACCCACTCCCCCAATGCCATGGCTTTTGACTGGGACGACCTATGGCAGACCGACAACCAACAGGGCCAGGCGTTGCTGGACTCCGGCCAACCGGAGCAGGCCGCCAGCCACTTCAAGGATCCCAGCTGGCAGGCCGCCAGCCAATACCGGGCAGGCAACTATGAAGCGGCAGAGCAATTGTATTCCCAGGAGGAATCCGCCGCAGGCCTCTACAACCTGGGCAACAGCCTGGCCCAGCAACGCAAGCTGGATGAAGCCATCGCGGCCTATGAAAAGGCCCTGCAACAAAACCCGCAACTGGAGGACGCCCGCGCCAATCTGGAGCTGGTGAAACAGGCCAAACAACAGCAGCAGCAACAGCAAGGCGATGGGGACAACCAGAATCAGGATTCCCAGGACCCGAACCAAAACCAGAACCAGAACCAACAACAGGATCAGTCCCCGGATCAGCAGCAGGACCAGGACAACAGCCAGGAGAGCAACCCGGGCCAGCAGGATCAGGAACAGCAGAACAACTCGCCACAGGGTGACCAGCAAGAAGAACAGGACCCGACGCAAGCCCCATCACAGGCGCCAGAGGAACCGGAGGGCGAGCCCCAACCGGAAAACCAGCAGGATCCACAAAGCCCGCAGGACCAGCAGGACCAGGAGCCGTCCGACCAGGAAGCACGCGCCATGCCCATGCCCCAGGACCAGGAACGTACCGAGGATCAACAGGCACTGGAGCAATGGTTACGACGCATTCCGGATGACCCCGGTGGCCTGCTGCGCCGCAAATTCGAATACGAATCCCAATTGAGGAAGAACGCCTCCTCCGGAGACACCCAATGGTAAGAACCAGCAGAACCCTGATATTTCTCGTGTTGACCCTGCTGAGCATCCAGGCCTTTGCCCTGAACATGGATGCCAAACTCAACACCGCCAAAGTGACCCAGGGTGACACCGTCAAGCTCACGGTGACCATCGACGAATCTGCGGACGGCAAGGAACCGGATTTCAGCATCCTCAATGAACACTTTGAGATCCTCTCCACCTATAAAGCCGAGCGCAGCAACATCACCAACGGACGTTTCCAGTCCTTTACCAGTTGGGTGCTCACCCTGCTGCCCAAACAAACCGGCTATATTGCTGTTCCCCCCATCAGTTACGGCAACACCGCCACCAAACCCCTGAAACTGCATGTCACCAAACGCAGCAGTGCAAGTAACGCGGATCAGTATCTGTTTGTGGATGCCAAAATCGATAAACAGCAGGTCTATGTACAAGAGCAGCTGATCTATACCGTGCGCATTTTCCGCTCCAATGTGGACATTTACGACCCCTCCTACCAACCGCCCACCATCGACAATGTGGCCATGGAGCAACTGGGGGAACAGCGCAATTACAAAACCACCCTCAACGGCATGGAATACGATGTATTCGAGTTCCGGTACGCCCTGTTCCCACAAAAAAGCGGCCGCATCAAAATTCCCTCCGCACAACTGAATGCCACCGTGTTCCGCGGCCGCTCCCGGGGGTTCACCTTTGATCCATTCAACGGCAAGCAGGTGCGCCGCTATTCACCGGAGCTGGAATTCAACGTCAAGCCCAAACCGGACGCCTATCCAGCGGATCAACCCTGGCTGCCCGCGAAATCACTGGCGCTATCGGAACACTGGTCACCGGACACTGGCACCGCCAATATCGGGGAACCCATTACCCGCACTGTCACCATGCAGGCTGAGGGCGTGTTGTCCACCATCCTGCCGGCCTTGCCGGTGAATGAGATCAAGGGCGTCAAGATTTATCCGGAGCAGGCGGATACCGCAAGTGCGGTGGGTGACCAGGGCATTGTCAGCACCCGCACCGAAAGCCAGGCGCTCATCGCCACCCAACCCGGCGCCATTAACCTGCCGGAAATCACCATCACCTGGTGGGATGTGGATGCAGAAAAAGTCCAGGTCACCACCCTGCCCGCCCGCACCATTCAGGTCACCGGCACGGCCAATCGCCCGCAAACCGACAGTACCCTGACCGCTCCCGAGCCAGGCCAGACCGCCGATGCTCCCCCGCTTTCACTGGGCCAGGCCAACAGCGTCAATCAAACCTGGCAATGGATCGCGGTGGCCCTGCTCTGTCTGTGGCTGATCACCCTGGGCGCTCTGATCTGGATATTGCTGGCGAAAAAGAAATCCCAACCGCATTCTGCAGACCACTCCCATTCCCCGCAGTTCAGCCCAGCGCTGCTCAAACAGGCCCATAAAAGCCTCACCACTGCCTGCCAAAACCAGGATGCCCGCGCTGCCCGCAGCGCGTTGATTGAGCTTTTCAAACAACGCTATCAGGATGCCGCAATCCGCAACCTGGAAGCGGTTCAGGCCCATGCCGAATCCGACAGCCTGATTGCCGCCATTCGGGAACTGGACGCTCACCTGTACCGTCAGGGTACAAAAGCGGAATGGTCATCCGGCAAGCTGCTGGCAGCGGTGGAAGCGGTACTGAAAAGGCCCCGGGAGCAGCACACCAGCCCGGTGCTGGCACCACTGTATCCACAGTGAGAACATTGAATACCCGGCTTACAGGAGGACCGTTCACTCATGGACCAAATCGAGTTTTACCAAGCCAAGCTGATGTACGAAACAGATTCCTGGGATCTCAGTGAAGCGCTGAATCGTGGCGAACCGGTGGTGGTGATCGATGCCCGCTCCAAAGAAGCCTATGAGCGGGAACATATCCCCAGCGCCATCAACATTCCACACCGGTCGATGAATGCAGAGAGCACCGCTCACCTGGATAAGAGCAAACTCTATGTCACCTATTGTGATGGGATTGGCTGCAACGCCTCCACCAAGGGTGCCTTGAACCTGGCGCACCTGGGGTTCAAGGTAAAGGAGCTCTTGGGCGGCATCGACTGGTGGCGTCGGGACGGTTACGAGACCCAGGGCACAGAGGCTCGCCCCGGCAGCAAAATCGAATGTGGTTGCTAGTGGGAGTTTCCCAGCAATCATAAAAAAGCCGGCGTCAATGCCGGCTTTTTTGTTTCCTTGCCTATTCTGCGTCAGTCACGACTTCGGCCTCTCAGGCTTTGGGTTTGATTTTGCCCCGGATAAGGAAGTTGGCCAGGGCCGGCAGCAACCAGATGGCACCCACCATGTTCCAAAGGAACATAAAGGTCAGCAGCACACCCATATTGGCCTGGAACTTGATGTCAGAGAAGATCCAGGTACCCACGCCGATGGCCAGTGTCAAACCGGTGAAACACACTGCTTTTCCGGTCACCTTCAGGGTTTCGAAGTAGGCGTCTTCCAGTTCCATACCATCTTCCATAAAGCCCTTCAGGCGGGAATAAATGTAGATGCCATAGTCCACACCGATCCCCACACCCAGCGCAATCACCGGCAGGGTCGCCACTTTTACACCAATGCCAAGAATGGTCATCAGGGCCTGACACAGGATGGACGTGAGCGCCAGGGGAACAATGATACAGATGACCGCACGAATGGAACGGAAGGTAATCAGACACAGGATGGACACCACCCCGTACACCAGAACTTTCATCATATTCTGGGCATGTTCGATGGTGGCATTGGTGGCCGCTTCCACACCGGCGTTACCGGAAGCCAGGATAAATTCCGCCACCTCCGGATCGTTCTCTGCGTCTGCAAATTCCTTCACGGCCGCCACCGCCCGATCCAGGGTTTCCGCTTTATGATCGTCCAGGAACACAATGATGGGAGCCAGGCTGCAATCGGTGTTCACCAGACCGGCCGGC
This sequence comes from Ketobacter sp., assembly GCF_003671495.1. Lineage (GTDB taxonomy): Bacteria > Pseudomonadota > Gammaproteobacteria > Pseudomonadales > Ketobacteraceae > Ketobacter. The sequence continues at coordinate 91,405 of NZ_RCHN01000041.1, forward strand.
ACCGTTTGCACCGAGTTGTTGATGATGTCCTGAACCCGGGTCAGCGAGGCCCACTTCCAGTTGCCTTCGTTGAATCCGGTGATGACCCGCTTGGACACCGTAACCACCGACAGCGCTGACTGCACGCCGGGGACGTTCTCCATATGCCACATAAACCGATCCATTTTCTGCATGGCAGCGGATTCGGTACAGGCGTAATCCGGCGTTTCCACCATCACCACCAGCACATCGGCACTGACGGAATAGTTGTCGTTGACGTATTTGTCATCCAGGTTGTAGCGGGAATCGGGCCACAGTTCCGGTGCACCGGCATCCAGGTCACCGATTTTCAGATCTTTACTGATATACAACCCGGCACCGGCACCGATGGCCGCAATGATCACCGACACGGTCGCCGCCTTCGGCGTGGCAAAGCGGGCCACTTTGGACCAGATCACATGCTTGGAGTGCAGTTTTTTATCCATGGCATTAAGGGCCATCTTGCTCACCCCGGCATAGGACAACAGCACCGGAATCATCAGCAGATTGGTGAGGATCAGCGCAAACACACCCAGGGCGGCGGAAATCGCCAGATCCTGAATCACGTGAATTTCAATGGTCCACAGGGTCATAAAGCCAATGGCGTCACTGATCAGGGCCAGCAGCGCCGGAATGTACAGCGCTCTGAAGGTCAGTTTGGCCGCTTCCAACTTCATGTTCACACGCTGGCTTTCCACCGCGAACTCATTGATCAGCTGTACACCGTGACTGACGCCAATGGCAAAAATCAGGAATGGCACCAGCATGGAATAAGGATCAATACCCTTACCCAATAGCGTCAGTATTCCCACCTGCCAGATGACCGCAATCACCGAGCACAGAATCACAATGAACGTACTGCGGATGCATTTGGAATCGATGAACAACAGCACAAAGGTGATGCCGATGGCGATCAGGAAGAACAAAGCCACGCCGGTGGCACCTTCGATCAGATCGCCGATCTTTTTGGCAAAACCCACAATGCGGATATTGATGGTATCGCTCTGGAACTTCTCACGGATGTCTTTCTCCAGTGCGGCGGAGAACTTTTTGTAGTCCAGTTTCTGGTTGCCACCGGACAAATCCAGCAACGGCACATAAACAATGGCGGACTGGAAATCATCAGCCACCAGACGGCCCACCTGGCCGGAACGCAGCACATTAGCCTGCACCTGCTCCAGGGAATCCGGTGAACCATCATAGGTAGGCGGAATGATTTCACCACCGCGGAAGCCATCTTCAGTCACCTCCATCCAACGCACATTGGGCGTCCACAGGGATTGGATCTTGGCTTTATCCACGCCATCAAAATAGAAGATTTCATCCGTTACCTGGCGCAGCACCTGCAGGAATTCATCGCTGAAGATATCCCCGTTCCTGGCTTCCACCACGATGCGGATATCGTTCCCCAGACTGAGCTCATCCTTGTGCTTCAACAGATTTTGAATGAATTCGTGCTTCAGCGGCACCATCTTTTCAAACTCTGTACTGAGTTTGACCCTGGAGGCTTCGAAGGCAAAAAAAGCGGTGAGCACTGCAAACAATACAAGCAGTATCGGGCGCAGTTTGAATATGGGTCCTTCTAGAAAGGAAGGTTTATTCGTCGACATAATGTACCTTGATCCGAATCAGAAACTCAATTTCACTTGGTGGATGGTGCGACAACCTGAACGCCACCCTGCCCGACCATAATCAGCTTGCCATTGGGCAGCTTGCGAATCGCCAGTAAGGCTTCACGGGATTTGGTGATCTGCATGGAGAAGCTGGCCCCGCCGTCCTGGCTGGTCAGTATCACACCGGAGTTACCCACCAGCATGACGCCCTGGCTTCCCAACAGCACACCATCCATCAAACCGTCGGAGGCTTTGCTTTTGGCCTTGGTCCAGGTTTCACCCCGGTCCGAGGACTTGAAAATATTGCCCTGCAACCCGAACAGGAACACATCGTCCGGCATAGGCCCTACCAATACGCCAAAATAGGAGCCCTGATAAGGTCCGGTGAGCGTCGTCCAGTTTTCACCACCGTCATCGGAGCGGAACAGAACGCCTTTTTCCCCGGCGATGTACACCACGCCATCCTCGCCCGCCGCGATGGAGTTCAGGTGCCAGCCATCGTAGTTCTCAATGCGGGATGACACGTCGTTCCAGGTTTTGCCACCGTCCTCGGTGCCCAGGAACATACCGTAGGCACCTACGGCGAACCCCACCAGCTCATCACGGAACCACACATCCAATAACGGCGAACCGGCCTGGGGCAGCTTGGTGAACTCTTCGTCGGTAAGCTGGTTCAGCTCTTCATCCGTGCGCACTCGATGGGGGTTGGCATATTGCAATTGCCAGGTTTTACCGGCATCGGCGGAATGCAGAATGACGCCTTCATGCCCGACCGCCCAGACTTTATTCTCGCTGCCAAAATCCACTGCCGTCAGCAGGTACTGCACTGGCACCTCAGCTTGTGTCCATTGCTCGCCGTTGTCGGAGGACACCAGAATGTGGCCGCGGTCGCCGACCATAATCACTGTATTCTGGAACACATCCACATCCGTCAACAGGGATTCGGCGGCTTTATCCGAGGGAATCGCCGCCCGTAAATCCAGATACTTTTCATAGTCCGCTGCCGACGTCGCGCTCGCCATACCGCAGCACAACAGGGCAGCCCCGACCACCTGCTTCATCATCGAGTCACGCATGTTATTCCTGATCCACATATCAATATTGTCTACCTGCTTCGCAAAACGTATTAGACCACTTGCCTTGCCCACCCATCCTACACTCGCAGTTAGGTGACCAATACAAGTGGGTAAATTGGCCATTCAACACCCGAATACGCGCACGGTTCAGCGGCCCATCCGGCGTAATGACTGCGGGCTGAAATAGCCACTGGATAAGGTGTCATCGTCGAACGATATGGCCATCCCGTTGGCATTATCCAGATAACCGGCAAAGTAGCTGCCGGATTCCAATTCGTAATTGGCGGTGAGTGCCCCCCAGGTGACGGGCACGTGATAATAAGAGACCAGGTAAGAAAGATGCACACGCCAGAGCTGGCCCCGGGCATCGTACTGGTCAGCCTGCACAATGCTCCAGCTGTCCTCATCAATATAGAAACGGCGTTTGCTGTACAGGTGGCGGATACCTTTCTTGACGGTGCCTTCAATCACCCACACCCGATGCAGCTCATAGCGGGTGGGCTCGGGATTGATGTGGCCTTTCTGCAACAAGGTTTTGGCGTTGGCGGTGGCCTTGCTCAGGCGGAAATTATTATAGGGAATGTACAGTTCCTGTTTGCCCACGAAACGCCAGTCAAAACGGTCGGGGGCACCGTTGAACATGTCCACATCGTCGGCCGTGATCAGGTTCTCGGCACTGGGCACCGGCATATCATATTCAATGGAGGGCGCCCGTCGCACGCGCCGGGTTCCGGAGTTATAGACCCAGGCTCCACGGGGCTCCTTCACGCGGTCGATAGTCTCATGCACCAGCACTCCGCCCCCCGCCAATCGCGCCGGGCTGCGAATGAACGCCATGTAGTAACCCAGTTTGTTGTCCAGGTCCTGCCAGCTTTTTTTCGGATCGTAGTACACGAACAGCGCTTCCTGAGACGCGGTCACCAGCGAGTAGTTGCCGTTGCTGTGCACCGGCGCTTCGGAAATGTCCGCTTTCACATGGATACCACGCCAGCGGGTAAGGTGATTCCAGAGGATTTTCAACGGATCAGGCTGGCCCGCCTGGTCCAGGGGCACAGGAAACGCCACGCCGCCCACCGCCTGTTCGATACCATTGCCGTCGTTCACCAAACGGGCCTGCTGGTGATTTTTGGCGATATTGTCATAGACCCATTGCGGCGCCGCCGCAGTGCGATGGGTGGGGTACACCGGCAGGCGATAGCTGTCAGGATAGCGTTTCAGCAACGCCTGCTGCCCAGTGGACAGCTGGTCAGTGTATTGCCCCATATTGGCAGCAGTGATAACAAACAGCGGTTGCTCATCGGCAAAGGGATCTTCCAATTGCGATTTCAGCGGTGGCATTTTGTCGGCGGTAAGACCACCATCCCAGGGCGGGATGGTACCGGCATCGTTACCTTTCAGTTCTGCGCCATAGGGTGTTAACCCTGGTCCGAGTACCGACTCTTGGGCAACGGCATGGACACTGGCGAACCAACAGACTGAAAGCAGAATCAGCCCAACTCTTCTCATTTAGCATTCCCACAATCACTCGGCGCTGTTGAATTCCGCAGCACCGATTCGCACTGTATTAAACACAATCGCCAACTTACAGTCCTTGTGACGCCCGGCGATAATAATCGTAATTTTAATAATTTAAGTCGAAAAATCGGGAATTGTCCTGATTTCGACGTATTTTTGGCTTGGCGGCCCTCTTTAGGCCGCCATAAAATAACCAATCAGAGTGATCAAAACAAATACTTATTCTTGCTAAGAACAAGCAATCTTATGTTTATTACCGTTGCGACTTTGCACGGCCAGTTGTGATTATTGATTGAGCGCTTTGGTAACCACCTCGTATACGTCCGGCGACAATTTTTCGGTTTTGATCCGCTTTAATTGCTCTTTGATAAGATCCGCCCGGTCTTTGTCGTAATTCGCCCAGCGCGTCATAATGGTGGCCATTCGCGACGCCACCTGGGGATTTATTTTGTTCAACGCGATGATCTGATCCGCCAGGAATCCATAACCGGCGCCATCCGCCCGATGAAAATTAACCGGATTGTTATTGCAGAAGCCGCCGATCAACGCGCGTATTTTATTGGGGTTGGTCATCTCAAAAGCAGGATGCGCCATCAACCCGTTCACCTGCTCCAACGCATCCGGTTGGGGTGAACTGGCCTGCACCATAAACCACTGGTCCACCACCAAGGCTTCCGTCTGCCACTGTTCGTAGAAATCTGCGATGACCTGCTGCTTCTCCCCACGATCGGAGTGCACCAGCGCGCGAAACGCGGCCAGCTGATCGGTCATATTCCCGGCCTGGCGATATTGCTGCACACAGGTTTCGGTGGCAGCGTCATCGGCGATGGACATCAGGTAGCCCAAACAGGTGTTGCGCAAACTGCGCCGTGCCACCGCGGCCACTTCATAGCGATATTCGGTATCCAGCGGGCAACGCGCCATCACCTGTTCCAGTTCCGTGCGCAAACCCAGCGCCAGCGCTTGTTTCAGGCCTTCCCGGGCATGATGGATGGCATCCACCTGCACCGGCTTTGGCAGCAACTCCGCCAGGAAGGATTCTGTAGGCAATTCCAACATCTTCGCTACCATGGCCTGATCCAGTGACTCATCCGTCAGCAGGCGCCGAAACGCGTCCAGCAATTGTGGGTCTGCCTCCAGGGGTTGGGCTTGATTGTAGGCCTGCATCAGGTCACACAGAACCGCAACGGTTAACCGCTGGGCTGCGTTCCAGCGATTGAAACCATCGCTGTCGTGGGACATTAAAAACGCCAGTTCGGCACGGGGCTGCTCGTACACCATTTTGACCGGTGCCGAAAATCCGCGTAACACGGACGCCACCGGCTGGGACTGGATGCCGGTGAACACAAAGGTGGATTTGGCGGCAGTCAATTCCAACACCGGATTGGCAGGGTCCAGGGTGGACCCGTCCGCCAACTGCAACGGCAGATCCCGGCCGTCTTCACCTAACAGGCCAATGGCCACCGGGATATGCAAGGGTTGCTTGTGGGGCTGACCCGGTGTTGGCAATGTCACCTGTTCAAAGGTGATGCTGAACTGATGCTGTTGCGGCTGATACTCCGAAGTCACAGTGAGCTGTGGCGTACCGGCCTGGGAGTACCAGCGGCGGAACAGGGTCAAGTCCACCCCGTTAGCCTCTTCCATGGCTTTGACAAAATCATCGCAGGTGACCGCCTGGCCATCATGCCGGGAAAAGTACAGATCCGAGCCTTTGCGGAAGCCCTCCTTGCCCAACAGGCGGTGAATCATACGCACCACTTCCGCGCCTTTCTCATACACAGTGGTGGTGTAAAAATTATTGATCTCGATGTAGCTGTCGGGGCGCACGGGATGGGACATGGGGCCCGAGTCCTCGGCAAACTGCACAGTCTTCAGCAGGTTCACATCATCGATGCGGTTCACCGTCTCTGATCCCATATCGGCAGAAAACTGCTGATCGCGAAATACCGTGAACCCTTCTTTCAGGCTGAGCTGGAACCAGTCCCGGCAGGTGACCCGGTTACCGGACCAGTTGTGAAAATACTCATGGGCGATCACGCTTTCCACCCGCTGGAATCCCATATCGGTGGTGGTCTTGGCATTGGCCAACACGCAGGAGGTGTTGAAAATATTCAGACCCTTGTTCTCCATGGCCCCCATATTGAAATGGGACACCGCCACAATCATATAGATGTCCAGATCGTATTCCCGGCCGTAAACCTGTTCATCCCAGGCCATGGAACGCTTGAGGGAATCCATGGCGTGATCACATTTGTCCAGATCGTGTGGCTCCACAAACAATTGCAGTTTCACTGGGCGGCCGCTCATGGTGGTAAAACTGTCCTCCACCACCGCCAGGTCACCGGCCACCAAGGCAAACAGATAACAGGGCTTTTTGAATGGATCCTCCCAGATCACATAATGGCGCCCACCGGCCAGATCACCCTGTTCTTCCGGATTGCCGTTGGACAACAGCACCGGATAGGCCTGCTTGTCGGCCTCCACCCGGGTGGTGAACCTGGCCATCACGTCCGGCCGGTCCAGGTAGTAGGTAATCTTCCGGAAACCCTCTGCCTCACACTGGGTACAGTACATGCCCTTGGACACGTACAGCCCCTCCAGGGAGGTGTTGGATTTGGGCTGGATGCGGGTCATGATGAGCAGGGAAAACTGGGCCGGCACCTGTTCAATGCTGAGGGTTTCCTCTGCGATCTCGTAGCGTTCAGAGGGCAGTGCCACTCCATCCAGTTCGATGGCCAGCAGCTCCAGATCCGCGCCCACCAACTCCAGGGGTTGTGCAGCGGCGTTGGGCACATCCGGATTGGCACGCAGGGTAAGATGGGACACCACATCGGTGTAATCGTCGTAAATCCGCACATCCAAATGCACGGTGTCGATCAGGAAATTGGGGGCTTTGTAGTCGGCTAGGCGAATGGTTTTGGGGGCGTTGTTCTCTTTCATGGACACTGACCTGATGTTGCAGCGACCACCCGGCAATGAGTCATCGCTTGTGAAAGGGGAGTTTGTTCTGCAGTATGTATGACTGTAATGAATTTAACAACTTAGCGGGTATTCTGATGGCGCTTCCAGCACCGTTGACGGTATTGATGGAGTCCGAGGGGCTGCACTCCGTACATTATGTGGGCTTCCCGGGTCCGAATCCCCTCACCGCAGAGCAGGTGCTGGAGGATGCATTCCAACAGCGGGCGGACCTGGTGGCCATCAGTGCCTCGAGCCTGATGCAGAACCCCACCGACAGGAATCGTCTGATTGCCAAAAGCCGGGATCAGTTGGCGCAGCGGGTGCTGCTGGAATTGCCCCTGGAGGATGAGGCGGGCATGACGGACAGTGAATGCCTGGCGCTGGGGTTTGTACGCCTGGCGCAAACGGATCGGCAGCGTTACTACCTGTTTGACCTGAAAACCTACAAGCCGGTGCCGGACTGGCTTAACCCCAAGTTCTGGGCCAATCCCCAGAACTGGGACAAATACCGCTGGTAGCGGCTTACTGGAGAAACTTCACCGGCTGTTCAACGGGATGAGGATCGTCGCACACCTCACCTTCGTCTTTGCTGCCCCGGTCAATGAACCCCACCCGCTGTTGCGGCGGCAGGTGCTTTTCACCGTAAGCAATGATGGCCTGCATCACATGCTCTTTCTGCTCCGGGGTAAGGCGATTGCCGTCGGCCCATTTCCCCAGCTCCAGGGCTTTCAGCAAGGCCTGGTACGTCTCTGGTGTAATTGAATCAATGAGTGCGTTGAAATCCATAACTGCCTGGAATCCGTCTGCGGTTAAAGGGAGGAGGATTATAACACAGCCCAAGCGCAAGATTAGCGCTGCAGAGCCACCGCCAAAGGTGCCGGAGGTGACAGCATAACCCCCTGATATTCCACATCCAATTCGGTGCCGAGCGCCCGCAACTGACCATCGGTTTCGATGTTTTTGACAATCACCCGCACATTGAGGGCGTCGGCAAAGCGGGCGATGCCATCGATGAAGGCCACTTCCCGGCTTTCCCAGGCCAGGCGTTCGGTGAACACGGCGGACAGCTTGATGGTGTTCACGGGCAACCGCTGCAGATACATGAGGGAATAGCGGCTGAGGCCGAAATCATCAATGCACACCCGCAGCCCTTTGCTCTTGAGGTTGTTGATCAGAATCAGGGCCTGGTCGAAATCATGGGTAATGGTGCTTTCCCGCACCTCGAACTCCATGCTTCCCAGCAGCCCACCGTGTTCTGCCGTCAGCTTGTTGAGAGTGCCGAGCAGGGCCGGCGAGAAAAACTGGGCGGAGCTTAAATTGATGGACACCACCAGCCCTTCCCCATGCTTGACCCGCAACTCCTTCAATGCCGCCAGGGAGTGGCGCAACATCAGCTCAGTCAGCAGATCCAGCAGGCCGGCTTTCTCGCACATGGAGACAAACTCCGCCGGTGACACCATGCCCATTTCCGGGTCCATCCAGCGGGCCAGGGCTTCGTAGCCGGTGACCTGGGAACGGTCTGCGGCGTACACCGGCTGCACAAACACTTCCAGGGCGTCGGTTTCAAAGGCTTCACTGAGGCGGGAAACCACATCAAGAGAGGATTTCAATTCGCTCTCTTCCGTCAACGCCGTGGCCGGTTCCGGCGTCACTTGCAAATCCACCTTCTGCAGCAACTCAGTGGTGATCAGGTTGGTCTTGGCCATCAGGTTGTAGCAATATTCCAGGGAACTGAGAATGGCGTTGATCTGCACCGCCAGCTCGGAGATTTCATCTTTGCCGTCGGACTTGAGCCGCTGGTTAAAATGCCCGGATTTCATAATCTGGCGGGACTGTTGCAACAAGCCGTTGATGCGCTTCCAGATAGGGCGATAATACAGCGTCCACACCAGCACACCACACACCAGGGCACTGATCAACACAGACAGCCACCAGACGTAGGGCATGTTGGATGGGGTCTGCAGCGGGCTCACCGACACATACACCGGCTTGCCCACCAATGACGGCAGCATCATCGTCGCCTCCCCCAGGCTATCACCGGATTCACTCACCGGAGTGGCACTGAGCGCCAACTGGTAATGCAGGCGGTCAGACAGACCGAGCAACCAGTCGTCCAGAAATACCGCGGTCACCGAGCGCACGGCGTCCTGCTCCTCCACCACCAGCCACATCACCTTGTCGCGCCAATAGGTGATGCCGCTATTGGCCTGGCGGGGAACCTTGAGGAAACTGATCAGGCTGGTGAGCAGGCTGTCCACCTGGTCTTCGTTAGCCAAAGAGGTCTGGTACTGCAGAAGATCCTGTTGATCAAACACCAGCCTGACGTCCACACTGTCCGGCAGGGAGCGCAGTTCCATATTGTAATTCCGGGCCAGCCACTGCAGATCACCCTGCAGCTCACTCACAATCACATCGAAATTGCGTTTCACCAGGCGGACTTCCTGGTCCGACGGGGTATGAGTGGCCAGCTTGTGAACCCACGCACTGATCAAAACACTGGCCAGGGTCATCAATACCCACAGGATGAACGCAGAGGTTTTCCCCTTCAGCTGCATAAATTGCCTGTTATATTATCGTTATCAATAATCGCACCTAATTGTAGTAGATAAACGCCCCGCCGCCTTGCTTTTTAACGGCTTCGGCCGTCCAGCCCGGCGTTGTTTACCCACACAAAACGCTCATTGCTCAGTTGGGGTTCCGCCCCCATCTGGTAGGCCACCAACAGGCCGTTCTTCACCGCACTGTAGTCCAGGCAGGCCAGGTTAGGCCGAATGATCTGTGGCTGCCCCTGGCACCAGTAGTGACCGACCAGGAGGGCTTTCTGATCAGAGCCATACTGCAGCAAGTGCTCTTGCTCCGCTTCTGTGAGCGGCTGGTCAATCAGGTCGTCGGGCAGGCCATCCGGCTGAAACACCACGTCGCCGTAGGTGCGGGGAGCCTGGCTCCAGAATTTGGTGCGAAAGCGGGTACGCCTCACGCCATCGGATCCCAGCAGGCTCTGCCCTTCCGGCAGCTCCATTTCCGTGCCTTTGAGCAGGCGCTCAACAATGCGGTTGGGTTCGGTGGCCGGCAACATACTCTTGGCGAGAAACTCATCATCCAGCAATACCCGACCCTGATGACAGGCCGCTGCCTGCCCGATGCGGCGTGGGTCCCAGCAGGCATGCACCACGCGAAAGTGCCTGAACTCGAGAAAAATCGGCAAGTGCCGCAACCAGTGAATGAGCTCTTTCCATTCCTGCAGGTGAAACCGGTAATCCACCAGGGTGGACTTCAGATGATGCCCCAAACGCCGGTAATAGCGCTGCAGACGGGGGGACACCTGCTCATGGCAGTGGGAGGAATAGGCCACCGCGTTGAACTCGTGATTGCCCAAGACCATGTGCGCCTGGCCCGCATCCACCATGCGCCGCACAATGCGCATGGCCTGCCGGATTTGCGGGCCACGATCGATAATATCCCCGACAAACACCACCTTGCGCTGCGGTTGTTGCCAGACATCCTGGTGCAACCGGTACCCCAGGGTTTGCAACAGACGGGTCAAGGCATCGGCACAACCGTGCACGTCGCCGATAATGTCATAGCCTTCAATACCGGGTTCATCCAGGATCAAAGCACTTCACTCCACCCTAATTTGGAACGGCAGGCTTCGTAAAAACTGTGGGTTTTCGGATGCAGCAGGCGCAGGGGATGAGAGCGCTTGCGAACATAGAGCCAGTCCTCCGGCTCCACCACCTGCCCTCCCTGACCATCGCAGTTCAACAGCGGCTTGAAATCATTGGACGGCGACACATAGATTTTAATCTCACTGTTGCCGTCGATTACTATGGGACGACTGCTCAGCGTATGGGGAAACATGGGCACCAACACAATAGCGTCCAGCCGCGGATGCATGATGGGGCCGCCCCCGGATAATGCGTAGGCGGTGGACCCGGTGGGGGTGGACATGATCAGACCATCGGAGCGCTGGCGATAAACGAAGTCACCATCGATATACAACTCGAACTCCAGCATCTTCACCGAGTTGCCGGAGTGGAACACCACGTCATTGAGCGCCGAGCTTTCCCCCATCATTTTGCCATCGCGCTTGACCTGGGCCTCCAGCAAAAAGCGCTGCTCCACGCTGTATTCACCTTGCAGCACCTCGTCCATACGGGCTTCGATTTCGGCGGGGTGGATATCCGTTAAAAAGCCCAGCCGGCCACGGTTCACCCCCAGCAGGGGAACTTTATAGCGGGCCAGATCCCGCGCCGCCCCCAGCAGGCAGCCATCCCCCCCGACCACAATCACCAGGTCACAGGTCTGCCCCAGTATTTTACGCTGGGCCCGCTGATGCCCATCGGAGGTAATGTTGCTGGAGGTGGCTTCATCCAGAATGACATTGATGTTGCGGCTGTCCAGATAGGCCAGCAGTGCCATCAGTGTTTCTTCCACCTGGGGATTCACACCGGGGCGACCGATCAGGCCAACGGTACGAAAAGATTCTATCGCTTGCATGCCACTACTCTCTGAAATTCCTGGGATTCATGTTGACTTCTGCACCGACGGGACGGGCACCCTGCAGACCGCCACTGTGGACAAACAAGACCCGGCTGCCCGCAGCAATGGTGCGCGCCTGGATCATCTCCAGCAGCGCCAGCAGGGCTTTACCGGTATAGACGGGCTCCAATTGGATGCCCGTATTGTCGCTAAAATCCGCCATAAAACTCAACAGGTGGGCGTCGACTCGGGCAAATCCCCCACGATGACGGCTCGTATCCAGCTGCCAGTTACGGTCTGTGAGCCCCGCCATGCGCTCTGCCATGGCCTGCCCGACCCAGGTGCCCTTGAGGGCGGACACCCCCACCAGCATCACCGAAGACGGCAGCGCCAGGCGCAAACCGGCAAAGGTGCACCCGGTGCCCACCGCCACCACCAAATGACTGTAGCGGGACCAATCCAGATCCGCCTGCATCACCATGGATGCCGCCCCCAGCATACCCAATGGGTTGTCGCCCCCTTCCGGGATCACCCAGCGCCCGGGCTGCTGCAACGGCCGGGGCTGGTTGCGGTAGTCACGGAATTGCGGACGACTCACAAAACGCAACGCCATACCGTAACGGCTGGCATCCTGCAGGGTGGGCGTGGCGTCCTGGGTATGCTCCTCGCCCCGCACCACCCCCTGGGTTCGCACCCCCATCAACCCGCCCAGGTAGGCCAGCGCATGCAAGTGATTGGACCAGGCGCCCCCAAAGGACAGCAGCTCCTCGCAACCGTCCTCGAGCGCCTGCAGCAGATTGTATTTGAGCTTGAACCACTTGTTTCCGGAAATCACCGGATGCAGCTGATCTGCCTGCAGCACATCCACCTGCACCTGCTGTTGCGAAAACGGCGGGTAATCCAGGCACTGCGCGGTTAACGGCGCCAGCAAGCCCGCCTGTTGCAACGGGGCATAACGGCTGAGCGCCCGCTCCAGTGCCGGGATGGCATCCAGGCGGGCAAGGACATCAAGAACATCACAGGCATCAGTGGTGGCAAGAATGGACATGCAGGGTCACGGCTCACAGGGGGAGAGCCGATGTTATCAAATGGACGGCTTAACCGCGAAACGTCACCACGTTGTCACCATAAGAGCGGGGTTTGTGTTTCTCACAGCGATCGGAATCCCCCACCACAAACTGACTGGGCACGTCCACCCGGCCAATACGGCAGCCGCATTTCTTCTCGTTGGTCAACGGCGCCTGACATTCGGGCTTCTGGTAATGTTCCAGCCAGGTGCGATAGTGTTCTTCCGACACCAGGCATTTGTTGGCGGCGTAGGCAATGGGGTTTTCCATGTAGGAAGGCATTTCTGACAACAGAATGGAAACGTGACCGGCACCGGGATGGAAAGCGATGAAACTCACACCCAGGGCCTCCAGCCGCTCCAGGAATTTGTCACCACCTTCATGCACCAGACGGATTTTGTCCTTGCGTAACTGGGTCAATTCCTCCCGCAGCTGTTTGGCCACATCATGGCGGTACATCAGCTCCATGTTGCGCAGTTCAATATCTTCTTTCAGCTTGGCGGTCTCTTCCTGAATTTTCTGCTGCAGCTGCTGCTCATACTGTTTGCGCAGGGCTTCCACGCCGGCTTTTTCCGTTTGTTCGGCGGCCTGTAGCTCCAGCTCCCGGGTGCGCTTGATGGTTTCCATCTGCTTGCGCTGGGCTTCGTTCTGTTCCCGCAGCGCAATGTTCTGGGCGTGCAGGGATTCGTGCTCACTGCGCAGGCGGGTTACCTCCTGACGGGCAAGCTCCAATTCTTTTTCCAGACTCACACGGGTGGATTGCAGGGTCTGCTGCGCTTCATTTTTCAGGGTCTGGATGTGCAAACGCTGCTGCTTGATCAAGGCCGCGATCTTGTTACGGTGCTCCTGCTCCAGGGCCGCCAGCTGGCTGTCGGTGAGCCCGGAATCCTCCCCATCCCAACCATAGTCAATGGAGGAACCACCCCCCTGCCCCCAGGATTGAGGTGCCTGGGCTTTTGGTGCAGAGGGCATGCCCCAGTTCGGCGGCGGATTCTGGGTTGGGGTCTGGATCAATGGGGGCTCGGGCTCGCTATTGCTTGGCAGGCACAGCTTATTGTCGGCAATCGCATCCCGCAGACGCACAAAGGTGTTGGATTTGGGGGACATGTCCGGGTCCCACAACGAGGAAGAATGCCAGGCCACCGCACATTGGGATTTGCAGGCCAGCTTGATGGCGCCCGCCCCCATGTCCGGCCCGCTGCCGCCGTTATCCGCCAGATGACGTAAAGGCAGGTTCCAGGCGCGGTCCGCATACCCCTGACGATCAAAGCCGATTTTAAACAGCACTGCCGCCTTGACCTTCAGATGACCATTGACCACCACAAAGGCCGCCTTGACGGTATCGCCAGCGAAATCGTCGATGCCCACCACTCCATCCAGAATGGCTTCGAATTCGGAATAGGTCATCTCTTTGGAGACGGCCCCATCCTCAAAAAAAACGATGGCCTCGTTAGAGTATGCCGAGTCACGCATGGTATGGTTCCAACACGTCTGACGTTCAGATCAGTCTGTCTTACTGGGAAAAAGAGCCGTAAACTAATCGGCCTAATGAATATCAGTGTAGCCCTGTTTTTCGCCACCATCCCATTCTAGAGCAGTTAATCAGGCCAGGGAGTGACTACCGAGGCAGCAGGAGTGTGATGACCCGCGCAAAAAACGTTCAAAGATCAAATGAACAACAGCCAGTTATATGCATATATAATATTCAGATGCCCAGAACCCTGGATAAGTCGAAGGTATAAATGAAAATCGGGGATACGACAGCCCACTACATCAAGCAACTCCTGCACGTGGCCACTGAGGCGGGAGCGGATGCCAATCAGCTGTTGGCCGACGCCGATCTGAACCCGATGGAGCTTGAGGATGACGATAACCGGGTCGACCTCACTTACCTTATGCGACTGGGCCGTGGCGCCATCCGCCAGACCGGCAGCCCCGAAATCGGGTTGCAATTGGGCATCAACAGCCAGATCTCGGATATGGGTTATGTGGGGCTGGCGGCCATGACCGCCCCCACCCTGGGCGAGGCCTTGCATACCATCGTCCGCTACGAACATTTGAACGGGCAGTGCTATCGCGGCACCAGCCAGTTGCAGGTCGAACCGCTGCAGACCACCTTGAGTTTCTATTCCATTGCCCCCTATAACGCTTACACCTGCTTTGTGGTGGACGGCGTATTGAGTGCCTGGGCCCGGCTCTGCACCCTGCTCACCGGCCACACCGACCTGGTGCGCAAGGTGGACATCGAATTCGATGAACCCAGTTACGCCGACCAGTACCGGCAGATATTCAACTGCGATATCCGCTTCGGCGCACCGCGCAATGCCCTGCTGTTCAATACAGATGACCTGGCCATTGCGCTGCCGGAAGCCAATCAGCAGCTCAACGCTCGGCTGGTGAAGCAGTGTGACCAGCTGCTGAATCAGGTGGCCCTGGCGGACAGCTACCGCAACAAAGTACTGAAAGTACTGGGCACCATGCTCCACGGGCAAACCCCCTCCATTGACGAGGTTGCACTAAAACTGGGCATGCCCAGCTGGACCCTGCGTAGAAAGCTGAAAGAGGAAGATTCCGCCTATCAATCCCTGGTGGATGAAATGCGGCGCGACGTGGCCATGAGCTACATGAAAAGCACAGACCTGACGTTTGGGGAAATATCCTATCTGTTGGGGTTCTCGACCCCGGGGGCGTTTCAGCGGGCGTTCAAGCGGTGGTCCGGGAAAACCCCGGGTGAATTTCGTAAATCATTGAGCCGAAAATAAAAATGACGCCTTGAGATCACATCTCAAAGGCGTCATCCACTTCATCATCAAACTCGAATTCATCGGTATCGAGCAGTTCATCCTGATAGTGTTCCATCATTACTACCTCCTGTATAAGTTACAGCCATGCTGCAAAGATAACATTCAAAGATCGCGCCAACAAATGGGTGCTGTCTTGAATGCAGGGATAGTAAAGCCCAACACAATGACAATCGTGTGACCGGGCCAGGAAAATCGGAGGCAAAAAAAAGAGGCTTGCTCTTGTGAAGCAAGCCTCTTTATAGTGGCGGAGCGGACGGGGCTCGAACCCGCGACCCCCGGCGTGACAGGCCGGTATTCTAACCAACTGAACTACCGCTCCGGATCTGGTGGGTGGTACAGGGATCGAACCTGTGACCCTCGCCTTGTAAGGGCGATGCTCTCCCAGCTGAGCTAACCACCCGAGAAGTGGGCGCCATTTTACGAAATTCAGGGGTGCTGTCAAACGATAATTGGAAAAAAGATGAAATAAATTTGCCATGTTAGCGAACACTTCGCTTTCCCCGCACATTTTCTGTGCATGCTTGCTAACTTATTCTTTTTATTTGCCTTTTGACTCTTCCTCCCGAATGAACTGCTGCGCCTCCGGGAAGGAAAAGCTACCTGACACTTGCTCACCGTTGGGCCGGACCACCAGATAGTGGCGCACATCCAGCTGCAACGTGGAAGGGTTGATCTCCCCCTCTTCCAGAATCACATAGCCGGTCCTGCCATAGGGAAAACCATTGCCGATCATGAGGTACCTCCAATGATGAGCGGGCACAAAAAAGCCGCCCTGAGGCGGCTTTTTACCAAACTGACCCGAATTTGCAATTAAACCGCCGCGGCTTCCGACTGCCGGGCGATGGGTTCACGCAAAATCGAATTCACGGCCACTTCCACCACAGCGTCAGAATGCGCCAGCACCTGTTCAGGGCAGGAAGCGTCCACACCATAGAGCTCTTTCACCAAAGGCGCCATGGAAAAGAACTGGCTGGCAGAGGCAGTAATCAGAATGATCAGCTGGGGGAAAGGAATGTCTTTCATCCAGCCTTCTGAAATGCCCTTCTCATAAATATCGTGGAACTGGTCCAGCATGGGTTTCAGCCATTCTTCCACCATCCACTGCAGCCTGGGGGATTCCTGCACCCCTTCCCGCATAATGAACTGACCGTATTGGGGGTATCGCGCCACGAAGGATACGTAACAGCGCATCATCTCCACCAGATAACGGCGATCATCTTTATGGTTGAGCATTTTTACTTCAGCTGAAAACTCTTGGGAAAGTTTTGAAAACAAGCGCGAGATCGTCGCTTTCCAAAGTGCTTCCTTGTTTTTGAAGTGATAGTGGATGAGAGGTTGAGTGATGCCTGCAACTTTCGCGATTTGAGTGGTGGAAACCCCCTCAAATCCCCGCACCGCAAACAGCGATTCAGCCGCTGCCAGAATACGCTCGCGTGCGTCGGGTCCCCGCTCAATGGAAAAACCGCTTTCGCCGGGTGACATTTCCGGTGTGTTCATAACCAACCACCTATTATTTTTTTTGTTTTATAAATTTGTAAGGGTTTTCTCCCCATCGAAACCGGATCAAAGCCGGCTTGTGAAAACCCTATGGGTTGGGCTTTTTTCACGCCCTTTTGGAATACTATCAGCAATCAGAGGGTGGATAAGAGCGTATATTTGTAATTTTATTAAACCTGTTTGTGACGTAACGAAACCACCTGAAGACCAAACACAGGCAGCCGCTGAATACTTGTAAAAACAGGTCATTCCGACGAAAAACAGTGTCTATTCAACCGGTTGATCAACCCTCTTTGAGAGCCAGGTAAAGAGCTTGTTCGGCCAACTGCTGGATATCCAAGGGACCACCGGGTTTATACCAATAGTGGGACCAACTCACCGCCCCCGCCAGCAAGCGACGCAATACAAACAGGTCCCGCTCCGCCGCGATCAGGCCTGCCTCTCGGCATTCCGCCAGGGTCTCCAGCCACATGCGCTCATAGTGGGATCTTAATTCCAGTATGTGAGTCTGGCTTTCCGGTTTCAGGCAGCGCCACTCGAAAATCAGCACCGCCATGGCCTCGCCGGTGTCACCGTTGATGGACACCAGTTCCGAGCGGATCAAGGCCAGCAACTTCTCCCGTGGGTCGCTGGACTGCATCAGTCCTTCCCGCATGCGCTCGGTATTGAAGTGGATCACCTCCTCCATCACGCAGCGCAGGATTTCCTCTTTGGTTTTGAAGTGATGAAAGATACTGCCGGACTGGATTCCCACTTCCTGGGCCAGGTCGCGCACCGTGGTGCGCTCAAAGCCCTTGCTGCGAAACAGGTGTGCCGCCGCCGCCAGCAGTCGCCCCCTGGGAGTGTCATCCATGCCATTAGGTAATTTTCCGGGTTTACGTGCCATTCATCAAAACCTGTATTTTCAAGCGGTTGCGTACTTTACTGAAGATCATGGCCTTGTACCCCAGCCACTAACAAAATTCCACAAAAGATCTGAAAATGGAAACCGGGACACTTTACAAACCAAGCGCTTGCTTGGTAGTGTAGCGAACCGATAATGAAACGCCAAGCGCCGCACCCAGACCAACTGAAACCAGGCAGAATTAACCTGACCTGATCTGAATTGAACGGAGCCCATATCGCCTATGGCCAACAACACCATAAAAATCGGCTGTGCCGCCGCCTTCTGGGGCGATACCGAGAGCGCCGCCGCGCAGCTGATCCGACAGGCAGATCTGGATTACCTGGTCTTCGATTATCTTGCTGAGATCACCATGTCCATCATGGCCGGCATGCGTATGAAGGATAGCAAGGCCGGCTACGCCACCGACTTCGTCACCACCATCATGGCCCCTCTGCTGCCGGAAATAGCCGCCAAGGGCACTAAAATCATCACCAACGCCGGGGGCGTCAATCCGCAGAGTTGTGCGGCGGCCATCCGCAGCCTGGTGGAACAAGCCGGCCTTGCGTTGAAAGTGGCGGTGGTCACCGGCGACGACCTGATGCCCAGCATGCCCGACCTGCAGCAACAGGGTATTCGGGAAATGTTCAGCCAGGCAGAGCTACCCCCATTCCTGGTGAGCATGAACGCCTACCTGGGCGCCCCAGCCATCGTTACCGCATTGCAGGCCGGGGCCGATATCATCATCACCGGACGGGTGGTGGACAGTGCCCTGGTGCTGGCGCCGCTGGTGCATGAATTCGGCTGGAGTTGGAACGATTACGACAAACTGGCCCAAGGCAGCCTGGCCGGCCACATCATCGAATGCGGAGCCCAATGCACCGGCGGTAATTTCACGGATTGGGAAAGTGTTCCGGATTACCACAATATGGGATTTCCCATCGTGGAATGCCACGCCGACGGGCACTTCGAAGTCACCAAGCCGGAGCACACCGGAGGGCTGGTATCGGAAGCCACCGTCGCCGAGCAACTGCTGTATGAAATCGGCAACCCCAACGCCTACTACCTGCCGGATGTGATTTGTGACTTCACCCGGGTCACCGTGCAACAGGTAGCAGATCAGCGGGTTCGGGTGCAAGGGGCAAAAGGCTGTGCCCCCACGGGCAACTATAAAGTCTCCGCCACCTACCCGGATGGTTTTCGCGTCACCGCGTCGTTTGTACTGGCCGGGATTGACGCTGAGCACAAGGCGCAGAAAGTCAGCCAGGCCCTGCTGCAGAAAACCAGCGGCCTGTTGCAGGCAAAAGGACTGGGTGACTTCAGCAAAACCCACGTGGAAATTCTGGGTGCCGAGGCCACTTATGGTGCCAACAGGCGCGTTCAGCAGCCGCGGGAGGTGGTGGTCAAAATCGCAGCCGCGCACCGGGATAAAAAAGCCCTGGAGTTGTTCTCCCGGGAGATCGCCCAGGCCGCCACCGGCATGGCGCCAGGCATTACCGGCATTGTTGGGGGGCGCCCGAAAGTGTCCCCGGTGATTCGTCTGTTTTCCTGCCTGCTGCCGAAGTCTGCCGTCAACGTGGTAACGGAACTGGAAGGCCGCACGCTGCCGGTGACACCCGATACCGAAAACCACGAGTTCAGCGAACCGAACCCGGCCATGGCGGCCGCATCCGTCAGTGATGCCGAGACTAATTGCTCAGTCCCTCTGGTGGCGCTGGCCTGGGCCCGCAGTGGCGACAAAGGCGACCACGCCAATATTGGGGTCATTGCCCGGCGCGAGGAATTTCTCCCCTACATTCAGGCAGCCCTGACACCGTCAGCGGTGGCGCGCTACATGGAGCATACTTTCGATGGGGAGCCGCGGGTGAAAGCCTGGTTGCTGCCAGGTTTGCGGGCGATCAATTTCCTGTTGGAAAACAGCCTGGGGGGTGGTGGTATCTGCAGCCTGCGCATTGATCCCCAGGGCAAAGCATACGCGCAACAGCTGCTGGATTTTCCCGTACCGGTCAGCGCCGAACTTTATCAATCACTGCACAATCAATCACTGCACAGCACACAGGATTAAGCGTCATGGGATACCGGTCTGTCTTCAATGCGGATACATTCAAGGATCAAACCATCATCGTAACCGGAGGCGGCAGCGGCATTGGCCGTTGTACCGCTCACGAGATCGCCGCGCTGGGTGCCCACGTCACCCTGGTGGGTCGTAAAACTGAAAAGCTGGAAAAGGTTCACAACGAGATTGTGGAAGACGGTGGCCGGTGCGACTTCCACAGCTGCGACATACGGGATGAGGACGCGGTAAAAACCGTGGTCGGCCGCATCGTCAACGACCATGGCCGCATCCACGGACTGGTGAACAATGCCGGTGGCCAATTCCCGTCCCCATTGCTGGCCATCAGCAAAAAAGGCTGGGACGCGGTGATTGCCACCAACCTCACCGGCGGCTTCCTGATGGCCAGGGAAGTATTTAATCAATCCATGTCGCAACAGGGCGGTTCCATCGTCAACATCGTAGCGGACATGTGGAACGGCATGCCCGGCATGGGGCACTCCGGTGCCGCCCGGGCCGGCATGGTGAATTTCACTCAAACCGCAGCTTACGAGTGGGGCGGCGCCGGAGTGAGGGTGAATGCCGTCGCACCAGGGTGGATTATGTCCAGTGGCATGGACACCTATCCAGACAGTTTCAAGAGTGTCATCAAAACGCTGCGGGCGGCGGTTCCCCTGGGACGCATGGGTAACGAAGCGGAAGTAAGTTCCGCCATTTGCTTCCTGCTGAGCGACGCCGCGGCCTTCATCAGTGGCACCACCATCCGCATTGATGGCGCCGCGTCGCAAGGCAACGTCGCCATTATGCCGTTGCAGGCCCATAACCGCAGCCAGCCCTTTGGCGGCTTCCACCGGGAGGAAATCCCGGACCTGTTTAACACTGACGGGAATTCGTGACATGCCCATTCTGGAAAGCGAACTGAATGTAAATGGTGAGGAATTCAAGGCCAACCGTGAACACATGTTGAATCTGGTCTCTGAATTCCGCGCCCTTGAAAACAAGATCAAAGCCACCGAGGAAAAAGCACGCCCAAAATTTGAAAAACGCGGGCAACTTCTGCCACGGGAGCGAATTGAACACTTGCTGGACCCGGGCTCGTCGTTCCTGGAGCTGATGTCATTGGCGGGGTACCAGATGCACGATGACAAAAACGGCAGCACCGCCGGCGGTGGCATTATTGCCGGCATCGGCTATGTAACCGGTGCGCGCTGTCTGGTGGTGGCCAACAACAGCGCCATCAAAGGCGGCACCATCTCGCCCGCCGGACTGCATAAATCGCTGCGCCTGCACGAAATCGCGGCGCAGAACAAACTGCCGGTAATCACCCTTTCGGAAAGCGGTGGCGCCAACCTGAACTATGCCGGTGAAATCTTTGTGGAGGGTGCCCGCAGTTTTGCCAATCAGGCCCGCCTGTCTGCCGCCGGTATTCCCCAAGTGACCGTAGTGCATGGCAATGCCACCGCCGGTGGCGCGTATCAGCCGGGCCTGTCCGATTACATCATCGCCGTGCGCAATCGCACCAAGATGTTTTTGGCCGGCCCCCCTCTGTTGAAAGCCGCCACGGGGGAGATCGCCGACGATGAATCCCTGGGCGGTGCAGAGTTGCACGCCTATACCGCAGGCACCGCCGAGTACCTGGCAGAAGATGATGCCGACGGCATTCGCCTGGCGCGGGAGGTGATGCGCAAAATCCCCTGGCAGGAACAGCTGCCCCAGTGGCCGCAGAAATCCATCAAGCCACCCCGCTACGATGTGGAGGAACTGCTGGGAGTGGTACCCAATGATGCCAAGCGACCCTACGACTGTCGTGAAATCATTGCCCGCATTGCCGACGATTCTGATTTTCTGGATTTTAAGAACGAGTACGACCAGCAAACCCTGTGTGGCTGGATAGAGCTGCAGGGCCACACCCTGGGTGTCATCGGCAATAATGGTCCCATCACCACCGCCGGCGCCACCAAGGCTGCACAGTTCATTCAACTTTGCGACCAAAAACAGGTGCCCTTACTGTTTCTGCACAACACCACCGGTTTCATGGTGGGCACCGAATCCGAAAGCAACGGCATCATCAAACATGGTTCCAAGATGATTCAAGCGGTGGCCAACGCCCGCGTGCCCAAATTTTCCGTGGTGGTGGGTGGCTCTTACGGCGCCGGCAACTACGCCATGTGTGGGCGGGGCCTAGACCCGCATTTTATTTTCGCCTGGCCCAACAACAAAACCGCGGTCATGGGTGGCGCCCAGGCCGGCAAGGTGTTGCGCATTGTGGCAGAACAAAAACAACGGGCCATGGGCATGGAACCGGATGAAAAAGTGCTGGACATGCTGGAGCAAACCACCGCGCTGAACCTGGAGAAGCAATCCACTGCGCTGTACGGAACCGCCCACCTCTGGGATGACGGTATCATCGATCCCCGGGATACTCGGGCTGTGCTGGCCTTTGTGCTGGATACCCAGAAAGAGGCCAGAGCACGGCCGTTGCAATCCAACAGTTATGGCGTGGCCCGGCTTTGACCCGGCCCCAACCCGATTTTATTTTTTGACATTTTGATTTGGAATTCTGGAGAGGAACCCAACCATGCAATTCACCCAGGAACATGAAGAACTGCGCCGCACCGTCCGCAATTTTGTGGACCACGAAATCAATCCCAATGTAGAACAATGGGAGCAACAACCGCCCTTCCCCGCCCATGAGCTGTTCAAAAAGTTGGGCGATCTTGGCTTGCTGGGCATCAGCAAACCCGAACCGTACGGCGGCATGGGTCTGGACTATTCGTACAACCTGGTGGCGGCAGAAGAATTCGGCCGCGCCCATTGCGGCGGGGTCCCCCTGGCCATAGGTGTGCAGACCGACATGGCCACCCCGGCCCTGGCTCGCTTTGGTAACGAAGCCCTGTGCAAAGAGTACCTGGTACCCGCCATCAAAGGCGAGATGGTGGCATCCATTGCCGTCAGCGAGCCGGGTGCCGGTTCCGATGTTGCCAACATCAAAACCCGAGCCAGCAAGCAGGGCGATGACTACGTCATCAACGGCAGCAAAATGTGGATCACCAGCTCCACTCAGGCGGACTGGTATTGCCTGCTGGCCAACACCAGCGACGACGCCAAGCACAAAAACAAGTCCCTCATCCTGGTACCCCGCGATGCGGCCGGCATCACCTTGTCGCAACCCCTGGACAAACTGGGCATGCGCTCTTCCGACACCGCCCAGGTATTTTTTGACAACGTAAAGGTGCCTCAACGCAACCTGATCGGTGCAGAAGGCCAGGGCTTCATGATCCAGATGATGCAGTTTCAGGAGGAGCGCATGTGGGGTGCCGCCAATGCCATTGGCGGACTGGATTCGGTGATCAGCGCCACCATCGAATACACCCAGCAGCGCGATGCCTTTGGCCAGAAGCTGATTGATAACCAGGTGATCCATTTCCGCTTCGCAGAACTGCAAACCGAGCTGGAAGCGCTGCGGGCACTGGTATACAGCACCTGCGAGCAATACATCAACGGCGCCAATCCACAACACGCATTGCAGCTGGCCTCCATGTGCAAACTGAAAGCCGGCCGCCTGGCCCGGGAGGTCACTGACAGCTGCCTGCAGTATTGGGGTGGCATGGGTTACATGTGGGACAACCTGGTATCCCGATCCTATCGTGACAGTCGCCTGGCTTCCATTGGTGGTGGTGCAGACGAAGTTATGCTGGGCATCATCTGTAAAACCATGGGCATTTTCCCCGGGACCAAACCATGATGTATGAAACCTTGTTAGTGGAGCAACAGGACTGCGCCCTGTTAGTCCAGCTCAACCGCCCCCAAGCCCGCAACGCCATGAGCCTGGCGATGGTGAATGAACTCAACCATGTGTTCGACCGGGCGACCAACGACCCCAGCATCCGTGCTCTGGTATTGCGCGGTGTGGATGGCCATTTTTGTTCCGGTGGCGATATCAAGGATATGGCGGGAGCCCGGGCGCAGGCTCAAGCACAGACACAGGCAGCGCAACACGGCAGCGACACCGAAGACGCGTTCTACACACTGAACCGCGCCTTTGGCCGGATGATCACCCGCGCAGATAATGTACCCTGTGTATTGATCACCGTACTGGAAGGCGCCGTACTGGGCGGTGGCTTCGGCCTGGCCTGTGTGTCCGACGTTGCAATTGCGGCCCACTCCGCCCAATTCGGATTGCCGGAAACCGGGCTGGGTGTGGTGCCGGCCCAAATCGCTCCCTTTGTGGTGACCCGGGTGGGTTTGACCCAGGCCCGTCGCCTGGCGCTATTGGGGGAACGCTTTGATGGTGAGGAAGCAGTGCGACTGGGCATCGCCCACTACTTGTGTGACAGCAAACAGGCCATCGACGACACTCTGGAAAACGTACTGACTAAAGTTCGACGCGCCGCACCCCACGCCAATCGTGTGACCAAACAATTATTGCACCAGGTGGGAAGCATGGAGATGGATAGCCTCCTGGACGGTGCCGCCCGGGAGTTTGCCACCGCCGTGAAAAGCGACGAAGGCGCCGAAGGCACCCTGGCGTTTGTGGAAAAAAGATTACCCAACTGGGCGCAATAAACACCCTGGAAGCACCGAGATGACTGAATTTAAAAAAATCCTCATCGCCAATCGCGGTGAAATTGCCGTCCGGGTGATCGCCACGGCCAAGAAAATGGGCTATGCCACGGTGGCAGTATACAGCGATGCAGACGCCAATGCCCTGCATGTGCAACAGGCGGATGAAGCCGTCCACATCGGGCCATCAGCCGTGGCGGAATCCTATCTCAACATTGACCACATCATCCAGGCCGCCCAGGTCACCGGTGCCGATGCCATCCACCCCGGCTATGGATTTCTATCAGAGAACAGTGCCTTTGCCGCAGCCTGTGAGGCGAATGGGATCTGCTTTATCGGCCCGCCCTCGCCGGCCATTGAGTTGATGGGTTCGAAACGACAATCCAAACTGGCCGTGGAGAAAGCCGGTGTGCCCACGGTACCGGGCTATGATGGCGCAGACCAGTCCCTGGACACACTGGCGCATGAGGCCGAGCGTATCCAGACACCCTTGATGATCAAGGCCTCAGCCGGCGGTGGTGGCCGGGGAATGCGCCTGGTGACGGATCTCAGCCACATCAAAAGCGATCTGCAATCGGCGCGCTCTGAGGCTGAACACGCCTTCGGCAGTGGCGAACTGATTCTGGAAAAGGCCATTCTCAGTCCCCGCCACATCGAAGTGCAGGTGTTCGCGGATCAGTTCGGCCATTGCGTGTACCTGTGGGAACGGGACTGCTCCGTGCAGCGTCGCCATCAAAAAGTGGTGGAGGAAGCCCCCTCACCATTCTTGACAGCGCCAATGCGAAAAACCATGGGTGAAGCTGCGGTCAAGGTGGCTCAGCTCTGTAATTATGTCGGGGCCGGCACCGTGGAATTTCTGGTGGATGAGGCGGGCGCATTCTATTTTCTGGAAATGAACACCCGACTGCAGGTGGAACACCCGGTCACCGAAATGATTACCGGGCTGGACCTGGTGGAGTGGCAGCTGCGCGTCGCATCCGGAGAGCCCCTGCCCCTGGCCCAGAATCAAATCCAGCTGAACGGTCATGCCATCGAAGTGCGGCTCTATGCGGAAGACGCCTATCGCAATTACCTGCCCCAGACCGGGCCGGTTCATGTATGGCAGACCGAACCGGAATGCGGCATTCGCATCGACAGTGGGGTGCAAAGTGGCAGCGAGATCAGTCCGTTTTACGATCCCATGCTGGCCAAGATCATTGCTCATGCTGCAGACCGCCGCACCGCCATCCGTAAACTGGACCGGGCTCTGGGCAACACCGTCTTGCTGGGTACCCAAACCAACAGGGGCTTTCTCAGGCAGTTGATTAACCACCCCGCGTTTAACGCTGGAGCCGCCACCACCGCCTTCATCGCCGCCCACCAGAGCGAATGGCAGGCGCCCACGGCAGAGGCGGAACAGCGGAACGCGTTGATTGCTGCGGCCTTGCTGCACAGCCAGCAGCAAACGCAGAACCATCACAATAAACTGGGTACGGCTTCCCGGCTCACCCTCGCGGCCACAGACACTACCTATTTATGCCGGGCCAGCGGCGCCGACACCATCACCATTACCTGCCAAGAACAGGTGCTGCAATTGCAACTGGAGTGGCAAGGATGCCAGGCCCGGGTGAGTGTCCTGACGCCGGATCAACCGACCCACAGCCGCCACTATCATTTCCTCCAGCAGGAAGAAAACCTGTACCTGGATGACGGCAACCAGACTTTCCACTACCGCAATATCAGCCACGCCGCCTCGGAAAAAGCCTCCCGCAAAGGCAGCGGCCATGTGGTGGCCCCCATGGATGGTAATCTGGTGTCCATTAGCGTGACGGTGGGCAGCTCTGTCAAACAAGGTGACATCGTAGCCACCGTGGAAGCCATGAAAATGGAGCACCAACTCAGGGCAAGCGTAGCAGGAAGCGTCGCCGAAGTCCGTGCACAGGTCGGTGACCAGCTGAAAGCAAGACAACTTATCCTATTGATAAATGAGGAAAATAAGGCAAACGACTCCGAATAATCCGGGGCGGGCTGAGGGGCCAAAGCACGTGCCCCCGGTCGCGCCCAGAGCGCTTACTTTTAGAGCTCAAAGGCTTGAACCAAGCGGCCCTTGAGGTTATCGTACGCCAACGCAAATAAAGTGTGGATAACAAGTCAAAAACCCATCAATTTACTTTTGGAGTGTGCATTTTCACTCACTTATCTGTTGGGATGTCTACTAGCAGTTCTGATCCACTTCTTATACACGTTCCCATGCGTGCTTTTGCGCTGCATAACATTACAAACCTTACATTTAAGGATTACCGACTGGGGGTAACATGACTAGCAGTACGACTGACGTGATTACCTGGGGCATGATGCTGAAAAAGGCTCCGTTCATCATGCGGAACCTGCCCCGGATAATCAAAGGACTAAAAGCCGGTAATATCACAGATCCCACTCAGCCCTGTGGTCTTGGATGGACCTTCGAGCTGGCGGTGAAGCGCAATCCGCGTGGCACCGCGATTCTGTTTGAAAATACACGCTTCAGTTACGATGAGTTCAACCAGTGGGCTAACCGAATCGCCCACTATCTGATGAGTCAGGGCATCAAAAAAGGCGATGTGGTTGGCGTATTCATTGAAAACCGTCCAGAACTTCTGGCAACGGTACTGGGCGTCGCGAAAATCGGTGCCGTCAGCGCCATGCTCAACAGTTCCCAGACCGGGAACGTCCTGGTGCACAGCTTCAACCTGGTAAACCCCAAAGCCGCCATTGTGGGCGGTGAGTTGACCGACGCCTTTGACGAGGTGCGCAGCGAACTCAACGTCGAGGACGACAAAGTGTTCTTCCTCGCTGACCAGGATACCACCAAAGATCCAGGCGTGGCCCCCAAAGGCTATCTCAACCTGGCGACGGAATCCGCCAACAGCCCAACCCACAATCCGGATTCCACCAACCGAATCTATTACGACGACCCCTGCCTGTATATCTACACCTCCGGCACCACCGGACTGCCCAAGGCAGGCATCTTCAAACACGGTCGCTGGATGAAGTCCTATGGCGGCTTCGGCATCATGGCTATGCGCCTGGGCCCGAAAGACGTCATGTACTCCACCCTGCCCCTCTATCACGCCACCGGCTTGTGCGTGTGCTGGGGTTCAGCCATCGCCGGCTCGGCAGGCTTTGCCATTCGCCGCAAGTTCAGTGCTTCCAACTTCTGGCGTGACGTGCGCAAGTACAACGCCACCGCCATCGGGTACGTGGGCGAACTGTGCCGCTATCTGTTGGATCAACCTGCCAAGTCGGACGACGCCAACAACCCGGTCCGCAAAATGGTAGGCAATGGCCTGCGTCCCAATGTCTGGATGCCTTTCAAGAAGCGTTTTGGCATTGAAGAAATCATCGAGCTGTATGCGGCCTCCGACGGCAACATTGGTTTCACCAACATTTTCAACTTCGACAATACCGTGGGCTTCTCCCCCATGAGCTGGGCTCTGGTGGAGTATGACAAGGAAAAAGAAGAGCCCGTCCGCGGCCCGGATGGCTTCATGCGCAAAGTGCAGAAAGGCGGTCAGGGTTTGCTGGTTGCGGAAATCAACGACAAGGCGCCTCTGGATGGCTACACCGATCCGGAGAAAACCAAGAAAGTGATTCTCACCGATGTATTCACCAAAGGCGACCGCTGGTTCAACACCGGTGACATGCTGCGGGACATCGGCTTCGGCCACACCCAATTTGTGGACCGTCTGGGTGACACTTTCCGCTGGAAAGGTGAAAACGTTTCCACCACCGAAGTGGAAAACATCGTAGCCGCCTACCCTCAGATCTCCGAGGCGGTGGTATATGGTGTGGAAATCCCCAACACCAACGGCCGTGCCGGCATGGCGTCCATCACTCCGGTGGTGCCTTTGGAGGAAGTGGATTTCAAAGCACTTTGCAGCTACCTGCGTGAAAGCCTGCCCGCCTATGCGGTGCCGCTGTTTCTGCGCATCAAGCAGCAAATGGAAACGACCGGTACCTTCAAGTACCAGAAGTCCCACTTGAAGGAGCAGGCGTTCGATCCCGCCAAAACCAACGGTGAAGCGGTCTATGCGCTGTTGCCAGGCACCGATGAATACGTTCCGGTAACTGACGAGATCCTGGCAGGCATCAACAAGGGCGACTATCGCTACTGATTTGCATGCCACCCCCCAAAAAGGCCAGCTTTACGCTGGCCTTTTTGTTAGGGTTTGCTATAAAAAATAAAGAATCAGAAAAAAAGCAGACGGACCCGATGTACAATCAGGATGATGTGACAGCGCGCCGCGGCATTGCCCAACTGGCGCTCAAAGGTTTTTTCAATTTAGCTGCCCGCTGGCAGCTCACCCGCCCCGAAGCCATGACTTTGCTGGGTCTCACCGCCACCTCCACCTACGCCAACTGGAAGAACGGCAAGACCGGCACCATCCCCCGGGACACGCTGGAGCGCATATCCTACCTGTTTAGGATCGATGAAATTCTGCGCCATGCCTGCCCCACCGATACCGCCATAATTCAGTACCTTAGGCAACCCTCCAGCCGTGATAACCCCGCTGACTCCCTCATGCAACGCATGCTGCAGGGCAACGTGATCGACATCTACCTGGTGCAACAGTCGCTGACCCAACAGGGTCAATGGGCCAAAAAGTACATGGTCTGATTGTCTTCAGGGAACAAATTCATCACCTTGCTTAACTACAGCGCATTCCGCCATTGCATGGCATTCTTTTATTTGATGTAGTCCGCTTTCGAAACATATCAAAGGGAGTACCTCATCATGTTAAAAACCGCCGTCACCGAAATGCTTGGCATTGAGCACCCCATTGTTCAGGGTGGAATGATGCATGTTGGACGCGCAGAACTGGCATCCGCCGTATCCAACGCCGGCGGCTTAGGCATTTTGACTGCCCTCACCCAGCCCACACCGGAAGACCTGACCAAAGAAATCGCCCGCTGCCGCGAAATGACGGACAAGCCTTTTGGTGTCAACATCACCCTGCTGCCTACCATCAACCCGGTGCCCTACGACGAATACGCCCAGGCGGCCATTGAGGGTGGTATCAAGGTCATCGAAACAGCCGGTCGCAGCCCGGAACAGTTCATGCCGGCGTTCAAAGCCGCAGGCATCAAGGTCATTCACAAGTGCACCTCGGTCCGTCACGCCCTGAAAGCTGAGAAAATCGGCTGCGATATGGTCTCCATTGACGGCTTTGAATGCGCCGGCCACCCTGGCGAAGATGACATTCCCGGCCTGGTACTGATTCCCTGTGCCGCTAACGTACTGAAGATTCCAATGATCGCGTCCGGCGGTTTCGGCGACGGACGCGGCCTGGCGGCTGCTTTGGCGCTGGGTGCAGACGGCATCAATATGGGCACCCGTTTTGTCGCCACCAAGGAAGCGCCGGTTCACGAAAACGTGAAGCAGCGTATGGTGGAAGCCTCCGAGCTGGATACGGCCCTGATTTTCCGCACCCTGCGCAACACAGCCCGGGTATTCAAGAACAGCATTGCCGATAAAGTGGTGGAAATCGAAGCCCAACCCGGCCAGACCGACTTCAAAGATCTGCAGCCCCTGGTGGCCGGCGTTAAAGGCCGCGAAGTGCTGGACAAAGGTGACCTGGAATACGGTATCTGGACCGCTGGCATGGTGGTGGGTCTGATCAAAGACATCCCCACCTGTGAAGAGTTGCTGAAAACCATCGTGGCTGATGCTCAGGAAATCATTGCGGCCCGTCTGGCCGGTATGGTTGGCTAACGCGCCACGGCGAGTAATCAAGCCAAAAAAAGGGACGCCGCAATGGCGTCCCTTTTTTATTGGAGAACCTGTAGTCGGGTTCAGGCGGGATGCGGGTACAGTATCGACTCCGAGAAATCGAAAAAGCCCTCCATTTCCTTCTCGCTCATGGATGGAATGGTTTTCCGAATCACCGTCTGGGCTGCACCCCGTATGGCATCACTGGCCACGGACGTAATTTTATTCATGACCATTCCCAGCTTCATCATACCCAGGGGCTTGTCCATATAGGAATGCAACGCCACATCCACCAACTCACAGAGCGCATCGGAGTAGTCTTTGACAATGGCATCCACACCCTGCTCTCGCCCCTGCTCCACCGCGCGGTTCAACCGTGAACGCAGCTCCGGCGTAATCTGCACGGCCACGTAGGTCGGATAACGGGAACTTTCCCGTAACGGCTTCAACAGGCTGTTGATGTAATCCGCCATGTGAGCGCGGTCTGCCTTGGACATTTTTTTCACCACCTGCTTCAGGGTCAGGTGAATGGTTTTTTTCATGGCCGAAACACCGCCGGACACGATCTTCTGCCCCATGTTATTCAGTTTGACCCGCTCAATCGGACTCAGAAAATACTGGTCGAGGCATTCGTCTGCAAACTGAATCAATAACGCCAGCAACTTCTCAGACTGCTCTTTTTCGGACGCGGACGCCAAGGAATCCCGATAAGCTTGATTCATCCCATACAGTGTTTCAGACGCACCAAACCCCAGGTACCAACTGGTCTCACTCATGTAACTACCTCCCAAACGACTGGTGGCAATTAAACCAGAAGCAACCGCAAAGCCACATGGCCTCAGCGACCGAATCTCCGAAAATTTGAATCAATCCTCATTCAATTTGGCGACAAATAGACCTAAATAACCATAGACCCCTCTGCCTGTGCCATTCACGCGGAAAACTGCTATAAATATGCAATAAAACCATAGCAGGGACACCACAGCATGTTACAGGGTTACGTACATCCGGACTTCGGTCGAGTGGCCGAAGTAATTTCCCAGCAAATCCCGCGTAATCGCCCGGGCGGTGCGGCACTGACGGTCTACCATAAGGGCCAATGCGTGGTGGACATCTGGGGTGGCACCCGCAACCGGGACGGTGACCCCTGGCGGGCGGAAACCGTGTCCCTGTCCTTCTCCACCACCAAGGGTGTCGCATCCACCCTGCTGCACATCCTGGTGGACCAGGGCTATCTGAGATACGACGACCCTGTCAGCAAGTACTGGCCAGAATTCGGCCAACGTTTGAAGCAATTCATCACCGTACGGCAACTACTTTGTCATGAAGCCGGCTTGTATCATATTCGCGACATGATCGACGACGCCGAGCAGATGATGGACTGGAACTATATGACCACGGCCATCGAACGGGCCAGCCCAATCCATGAACCGGGGCTCACCAATGGTTACCATGCTCTCACTTACGGCTGGCTCATCGGCGAACTGATCCAGAGAGTCACCAACAAAACCTTTGCCGAAGTGCTGGAGGAGTTGATCGCCGCGCCCTTGCAACTGGACGGTTTGTACGTTGGCCTGCCCGATGACCAGATGCACCGCCGGGCGGAGCTGGTCCAGAGTGTCGGTGGCAAGGATTCTTATGGCATGCGCACCGAGGACCGCAGCCAGAAACTGATGCTGAAGGCCGTCACCGCGGGGCTCAAAGTCGCCCGCATCGACCTCAACAAAACCATTTCAGCCCTGGTTCCCCGGGGCGCCATGTACCTGGACTTCAACAGCCCGGACTTCGTGAACGCCTGCGTCCCGGCCGCCAACGGCATGTTCACGGCCCGCTCGCTGGGCAAGCTGTATGCACTGCTGGCCAACGGGGGGGAACTGGACGGCATCCGCCTCATCTCCCGCGATACCATGAATGAGATCACCCAGATCCAGAACCGCACCATGGGGGATGTGATTCCGGTTCCCATGCATTGGCGCCTGGGCTTCCACCGGGTGTGGGCGCTGGGTAAGCCCACTTCACTCAGCTTTGGGCATTTCGGCTTCGGTGGCTCTGGCGGCTGGGCCGATCCGGTGCGCAACCTCGCCATCGGGCTCACCCTGAACAGTGGTATAGGCACTCCCTTTGGCGACGCCCGTATCCTGCAGATCACTGGCGCCGTGATCAAAGCCGCCGAGCGCCGTTACCTGATTCCCGACGTGGAGCAGATCCACGGCATCGGCCCCTTCTTTCCCCGGGACCGGCGTACCACCTATGGTACCGCCAAAAAGCTGGTCACCGGCGTGCTGCCCCGGCGCAGAAAATCCGACGTCACCGCAGTCTAACGTAACGGACGGCCCCCTCTTAACGGCGCCCCTCAGTCGCCGTTAAATTTGTGACCCAATTAGGGTTAACATTCTAATTTTTTTGTATACATTACGTGTCGCTATGTTGTTGATACGAACACCCAAAAGGGAATTTTCGTTCGTATTCAGACATATGCGTCCAATATGAGGTCAATTCCATCAGTCATCCTAAATGAGGGATTATAAAATGAGCGAGTTTTCAGATCGCGTCAAAGCGCAAGTGGACCAATTTAATTCTTCTGTTGAGCAGTTTATCAACGCCTCTCGCGGTCTTTACGTCAAGATCAAGGAAGAAAGCAACAAGCAGTTTGACGAGCTGGTCAAGGCCGGTGAAGCTCAGCTACAAGCGGAAGAGTCTTTCCTGGATCAACTGAAAAAGGACATCGTAACCCCGTTTGAAGACGTAAAAAGCACTCTGGACCAGCTGAAGAATGCGTCGGTGGGCTTAGTGGTCAAGGCCCGCAGCAGCGGCGAAACCTATTTTGACGAACTGGTTGAGCTGGGTAACAGCAAAGTAGGCGAAGTGACAGGGGCCGCCAAGCAAGCCGCCTCCGACGTCAAGAAGGAAGTGACTAAAAAGGTGAAAGCCGTAAAAAAGATTGAAGAGGCCGAGGCGGACGAGTAAACCCGGCCATATCGGTAGATCTCCAATCTTCCCGATGTCCAACCTCCCCTACTTTAAGGCGGCCCCGGGCCGCCTTTTTCATGTAATATACCTGTCAGTGGAATTAAGTTAGAATCCGTTCCCAGTTTTGGTGATCAATATACTTTTCGATCCCCCGAAAGCTATACTGTCAAATATCATAACAAAACCCGTTCAGCGAGAAAGTAGTGCATGCCAGAGTTCACTAAGGCAACAAAAGAAGACGCCCCCATTAACTGGGCTCCCACACTGATATTTTCACTCACCTTTTTGATCGCCATCACCGCCGTTCCCGCTTATGGCATCATCCATGGCTATGACGCCGTGGAGTGGACCGTGTTCGGGCTGATGCTCGCGTTCTGCGGGCTGTCCATTACCGGTGGCTATCATCGACTGTGGTCCCACAGGGCCTATGATGCCAACCCGCTGGTGCGGGCGTTTTTCGCCTTCTGGGGGGCCTGTGCCCTGCAGAACACCATTCTGATCTGGTGCTCCGGGCACCGCAAACACCACCGCCATGTGGACGACGTTGACCACGACCCCTACTCCATCAATCGTGGCCTGTGGTTCGCCCACATTGGCTGGATGATCCGCAACTACAAGAGCGGCGAAGTGGACCTGAACAATACCCAGGATCTGCAGCGGGACAAAATCGTAATGTTCCAGCACAATTTCTACGTACCTCTGGTGGTGGTCTCCAATATCGGCGTGCCCTTGTTGGCAGGTTATCTGAACGGTGACATTCTCGGTATGCTGCTGCTGGCCGGTGTGTTGCGCCTGGTGATCAGCCATCACGTGACCTTTTTCATCAACAGCCTGTGTCACGCCTGGGGTAAACAGCCCTACACCAACTCCAACACTGCCAAAGACAACTTCCTGTTAGCCTTGTTCACTTATGGCGAGGGCTACCACAACTTCCATCACTACTTTCAGACCGATTACCGCAACGGGGTTCGATGGTGGCAGTTTGACCCCACCAAATGGCTGATTTCGGTTCTGTCCTGGGTGGGCCTGGCCCGCAACCTGAAGCGGGTGCCCAATTTCAAAATTCAGGAAGCGATGCTACAGATGCAATTTGAGAAAGCCCGTAAGCAATTAAGCCTGAGCCGGTTACCCACACCCAATGTTGAAGCCCTGCGCCAGACACTGGAAGCGGAATATCAGCAGTTCATGGACACGTTGGCGGAATGGAAAGAGTTGCGCGGTCAATGGGTACAGCAAAAACGCGAGGCCTTCGAAGAAAAGAAACAGGAATTGCAGGCCAAGTGGCAACACGCCACTATACGCACCCGCTTCCGCGAGATGGAATTCATGTTGAAAATGCAGCGTAAGCGCATCCAGATGTTCAATCTGAGCTTTGCCACCGTCGCGGCCCGCTAACCGCCGCATACGATGAAACGAAAGGCCGGATAAAACCGGCCTT
Organism: Ketobacter sp.; assembly: GCF_003671495.1. Classification (GTDB taxonomy): domain Bacteria; phylum Pseudomonadota; class Gammaproteobacteria; order Pseudomonadales; family Ketobacteraceae; genus Ketobacter. The sequence continues at coordinate 126,070 of NZ_RCHN01000041.1, forward strand.
TTTTATTCGCGGGGATCAGGCCACCTCAAACAACCCGGCTGCGCCCATGCCTCCGCCAATGCACATGGTAACCACTACAAACTTCACTCCGCGGCGCTTTCCTTCCAGCAAGGCGTGTCCCACCATACGGGCGCCAGACATGCCATAAGGGTGGCCGATGGATATAGCCCCGCCATTGACGTTGAGCTTTTCCGGATCGATTGCCAACCGGTCTCGGCAGTACAGGGTCTGCACCGCAAAGGCTTCGTTCAACTCCCACAGGCCGATATCGTCGACGCCGAACCCATGTTGCTGCAACAGTTTGGGTATCGCATACACCGGACCGATGCCCATTTCCTCCGGCGCATTACCCGCCACCGCCATCCCACGATATATACCCAGGGGCGAGAGGCCACGACGCTCCGCCAGTTTTGACTCCATCAATACACAGGCGGAAGCGCCATCAGACAGCTGGCTGGCGTTGCCCGCCGTGATGACACCGCCTTCCACCACCGGTTTCAGTCCGGCCAATGATTCGTAGCTGGTTTCCGGACGGTTGCCTTCATCCTGATCCAGGGTCACGTCACGATAGTTCACCGCTTTGGTGTCCTTATCCACCAACGCCTGGGTTGCCGTAATGGGAACAATTTCCGCGTCAAACCGTCCCGCCGCCTGAGCAGCAGCAGTGCGCTGCTGGGATAACAACGCGTATTGATCCTGCGCCTCGCGACTGACATTGTATTTTTTCGCCACAAATTCTGCGGTTAGCAGCATGGGCATATACGCGTGCTCCGCGTTGGCCAGCACATTCGGGTCTTCTTCTGCTTTGGCCCATTCAAAGTACCGGTTCTGCACCGCACTGATGTTCTCCTGACCTCCGGCCACACACACCGGCATCCCATCCACTATGATCTGCTTGGCCGCGGTTGCGATGGCCATCAGGCCGGACGAGCACTGCCGATCCATGGTTTGGCCTGACACCGTCACCGGCAAGCCGGCCGCCAGAGCCGCGGTACGGGCGATGTTGGTACCTGCCGTACCGGCCGTCAGCACCGCGCCGATGATGACATCTTCAATCTCAGCGGGCTCTACGCCACTGCGCTCCACCGCATGGCGGATCGCATGCCCCATAAGGGTCGGAGACTTAATATTATTCAGTGCACCGCGGTACGCGCGACCAATGGGGGTTCTGGCAGTGGAAACGATAACGGCTTCTTTCATCGGGCTGATCCTCTTAACTGCAAAAGCACAGAGTGTAGCCCCTAATGGCCTGCTGCCGCTGTCAAAAGGATCGGGCAACAGGCCAAAGCGTCACATCGTTGATGCTGTTAACTGTGCCCTCGCACCCGCTCTAGGCATCTTCACACCGCGTTCACAGTCACAAAGCTACCTTAATCACTTCACCACTCTGGACATCACCGAACCACAACACCATTGAAGAGGCCAATGATCATGACCACTCTTAAAACCGGCTTAAGCCTGATTTGTCTGCTTTTTTTGACCGCCTGCGGCAATATCCAAACCGTGCCTCAGGTCGACATCGAACGCTATATGGGGCTGTGGTACCAAATATCCGCCTATGAAACCAGCTTCAACCAGGGCCTGGTGGGCGTTACAGCCGAATACACACTGCTCGCCGACGGCTCAGTACAGGTCTATAACAAAGGCTTCCAGGAAACACTGGATGGGCCACTGGATGAGATCCTGGGTACTGCTGTAGTGGTGGACGAAACCACCAATTCCAGGCTGAAGGTCAGCTTCCCGGGTGTCCCCAATTTTCCCTGGGCGAACTACCTGATTGTGATTCTGGATGCGGAAAACTATCAGTATGCGGTGGTCACTGATCCATTGAAGTACACACTGTTTGTACTCAGCCGAACCCCGCAACTGGATGACGGGCTATATGCTGACATAGTTCAAGAGCTGCAAACCCAGGGGTTCAACACTGAAAAACTGTTGCTCACTCCGCAGCCGGCTTTCTGATTGGCATTAATGAAACGCATTTATAGTGTGGAGCCCCCTGTTTCGAGCGGGGGACTCCCACTTCACGCGGCGGTTAACGTCGGTAGCCTAACAGACTCCCCAACGCCGCCACTGAATTGCGCAAAGCCTCATGGGCTCCCCCTCGGCTGGCCACCAGCATCCCCTGGATTTGGATAACAACAAAATCCGCCAGCGCTGCCGGGGTAAGATCGGTGTTCACCTGCCCCGACTCCACCGCGGCTTCCAAGATGGCCAGGACATGTCCTTGTAACGTGGTAATGAATTCATCCACCAGGCCTTGCAGCGGCGGACTGAACGCATTACGCGAGATGACGCTGTTCTGCAACAAACACCCCCAGGGTTCCGGCTGTCGAGCCAGCCCTTCACACACCGCATCCAGATAGGCGAACAAGCGGGGCAGGCCCTCCCTGGCCGGTTGCAGGTGAGCCTCAAGATGGCTAAATACATGAGCGCGATAATGTCGGATCACGCGCTCATACAACGCCTCCTTGTCCCCGAAGGTGTTGTACAGGCTGAAACGGTTGATTTGCAGGGTATCCACCAGATCCTGCACAGACGTGGACTCGTAACCCTGCCGCCAGAATAACAGCATGGCCTGATGCAGTTTTTCCTGTGGGTCGAACGCCAAAGGTCTAGCCATAGCCATCACAATCAATTGCAGTTTATTTGACCGCAGTATAACGGGTAATTGACCGCTTGTTTAGAAATGGGTTAAATTTCTAACTGCTCGTTCAGAATACTACAACCCGAAAGAGACCATCCTATGAAAATATACGAAACCAAATCCGCTCCCAACCCCCGCAGGGTACGCATGTTCCTGGCCGAAAAAGGCATCGACATGGAATATGTGGAGCTGGATATCGCGGCCGGAGAAAACCTGAATGACGCCAACCGGTCTAAAAATGTGACCACCAAGGTGCCCTTTCTGGAGCTGGACGACGGTACCTGCATCGGCGAAAGCATCGCCATTTGCCGTTATTTTGAGGAACTTCAGCCCGAGCCCGCCCTTTTTGGCACCAACCCTCTGCAAAAAGCGCAGGTGGAGATGTGGCAAAGACGGGTGGAACTGCATTTACTGCTGCCCATCGGCATGTGTTTTCAGCATACATCCGGCTATTTCAAAGACCGCATGAATCCGATCCCGGCCTGGGGAGAGGAATCTGGAAAAAATGCGGTGGACTTTCTGGCTGTCCTGGAATCCCACCTGAGCGACAACACCTACCTGTGCGGCAATTACTTCAGCGTCGCAGACATTACCCTGCTGTGCAGCCTGGACTTTGCCCGAGTGGTTAAAATTCGCCTGCAGGATACACACCCGAACTTGCAACGCTGGTATCAACAGGTGAGTAGCCGACCCAGCGCCAAGGCCTGATACCGGAGAAGCCGATGATTGACCTCTACACCGCCGCCACACCCAATGGCTGGAAAGCCTCTGTCACCCTGGAAGAGCTGGGGATGGACTATAACGTCATCCCGATCAACCTCATGGAAAACGAGCAAAAACAGCCTGCGTTCCTGGCCATGAACCCCAACGGCCGCATTCCGGTGATCGTGGATCGTGCCAATGAGGATTTTGTAGTGTTTGAGTCCGGCGCCATCATGATCTATCTGGCCGAGCAGGCAGGAAAGCTCCTGCCCCAAGATTCGAAAGCCCGCAGTCAGGCGCTTCAGTGGTTGATGTTTCAGATGGGTGGGCTGGGGCCGATGATGGGCCAGGCCAATGTATTCTTTCGTTACTTTGAAGAGAAAATTCAACCGGCCATCGACCGCTACCAGAATGAAGTCAAACGCCTGTTGACGGTGTTGGACGGCCACCTGGCCCAGCATGAGTACCTGGCCGGAGAATACAGTATTGCCGACATTGCCAATTGGTGCTGGGCCAGAACCCACCTTTGGTCCGGGGTAGAGGTTGAGGGGTTGGTTCACCTGCAACGCTGGATGGACGCCATTGGCAACCGACCGGCCGCGCAGAAAGGAGTTACCGTACCCGGCAAACTGGATACTGAATCCCTGCTCAAAGGGGCAAAGAATATCGTGCAGAAGTAGATGATCAGGCTAACGTGATCCAATTTTCAGTCATTAAAAAAGCCGCGATGAGCGGCTTTTTTAATCGAATCTGGTCGGGACGGAAGGATTTGAACCTTCGACCCCCACAACCCCATTGTGGTGCGCTACCAGGCTGCGCTACGCCCCGATTCTTTTCTCTTTCAAAGGGTTAGAGCTGCGCCCTACCCT
>NZ_RCHN01000042.1 GCF_003671495.1 Ketobacter sp.
GCGACTCGGTGCTGTTTGCCACCACTTACAAATACCGCGTACATAGCTGCTGACTCCAACCGCTTCAAAAGCATCAGAATAGTGTGTCTTGTTCCGACTGACCAACCGACGCTCTTGCTTTGTTGGCGTCAGGTCACAGGGGGCGCAATTGTAAGGGAATCGGATAACGCACGCAAGCCTAAAGCTCAGCTCATTTTTCCAGCCCTACCGGCCGGCCTTACAGCAAGCAAAATCAAGTCTTTAGCTTGACACCCCCCGGACCCCGCCATAGCATTCGAGACAATTTCATGTTCTTTTTGGTGCGGTCGATTGTCGCGCCCTGTCCAGGTTGCTCTTCGTATGGATTTTAAAGCCATTTCCGGTGCGGTCGGAACCGACTTTCAACAGGTTAACGACTTTATTTTCAAGCAGTTACATACCCATGTACCGCTTATCAAGGAAATCGGTAACTACATTATTGACAGCGGCGGCAAGCGTTTGCGCCCGCTGGTATGCCTGCTGAGCGCCAGAGCCCTGGGGTATGAAGGGCACAAGCATGTGGAAATAGCCGCCGTGGTGGAGTTCCTGCACACCGCCACCCTGTTGCACGATGATGTAGTGGACGAGTCCTCCCTGCGCCGCGGCAAACCCAGCGCCAATGAGGTGTGGGGCAATGCCCCCAGCGTGCTGGTGGGTGATTTCCTGATCTCCCGCGCCTTTCAGATGGTGGTGAATGTGGGCAACATGCGCATTTTGCAGATCCTCTCCAACGCCACCAATCTGATTGCAGAAGGGGAAGTGTTGCAGTTGATCAACTGCAAGAACCCGGACACCACTGAAGCCCAGTACATGGAAGTGATTCGTTATAAGACGGCCAAGATGTTTGAGGCCTCGGCTCAGTCCGGTGCCGTGCTGGCTGCTCCATCCGAAGCAGTGGAGCTGGCCTTTGCCCGCTATGCCGACCACTTGGGATCGGCCTTCCAACTGATTGATGATGTGCTGGACTACACCGGCAGCGCTGAAGAGATGGGCAAAAATGTCGGCGATGATCTGGCGGAAGGCAAACCCACCCTGCCGCTAATTTATGCTTTGCAGCACGCCACCGAAGCGGAACAGGCTATGATTCGGACCTCGATCCAAACCGGTGGCCTGGACCAAATTGATGGGATCACTGCAGCGGTGCGGAGCTGCGGCGCCATTGACTACACCATCGAGAAAGCCAACGACCAGGCACGTTTTGCCAAAGAAGCACTTGGCGAAATTGAAAATTCCGTATATAAAGAAGCCCTGTTAGCGCTATGCGATTTGGCGGTTGCCCGTAATCATTAAACTGTCAGTTCAGTCGGAGTGTAGCTCAGCTTGGTAGAGCACTGCCTTCGGGAGGCAGGGGTCGGAGGTTCGAATCCTCTCACTCCGACCATCATCAAATCATCCCCCCTTATCGGAATACAAACCATTGAACAGCGGCAGCCACACCGAAAAGGTGCTGCCCTGTCCCGGCTGACTGCTTACGCTGACGTTTCCCTTAAGCAACTCCACCAGTTCTTTCACCAGCGCCAATCCGAGTCCGGTCCCTTCCGGGTTCAGCTTGTCGGATTTGCCAACTTTCTGAAACTTGTTGAACAGCTTGCCCATGTCCTCCGGTGAGATCCCGATGCCGTTATCCATCACCTGCAGCATCACGCCTTTCACCCCGGACTGCTCCTGCTCCCGCAGTGTCAACCTGATCTCACCCCCACTGGTGAATTTGATGGCATTGGACAAAAGGTTGATGATGATCTGCCGAACGCGGGTGGCATCTGCCTGTATAGTGCCGTGGAACTGACAATCGAGGATAAAGCGGTTGTCTTTGGCTTTCGCCAGGGGCATGAACTGATCGCGGGCCTCCATCAGCATCTCATCCAGCGGGAACTCCGAGATACTGAGATCCAGCTTCCCCAGATCCACCTTACTGATGTCCAGCAGGTTATTGATCACCCCCAACAAATGGTTGGCATTACGCTCCACAATCACCAAAGATTCGCGGCTGCGTTCGTCCAGGCGATTGCCGGAACGCCGCAGCACCCGCTGGGTAAAGCCGATCACCGAATTCAATGGTGTTCTGAGCTCATGGGACATACTGGCCAGAAATTCGGTTTTGCTCATGCTGGCCCGCTCCGCGAAGTTCTTGGCCTGCTCCAGCTCCTGGGTTTTGATATCAACCTGCTGCTCGATAATACGCTGGTGGGTCAGCATGGTGAGCAACACCGCTTCCAGCAGTGCCACATACAACAGGCCACCGATCAGAATCGCATAGCTTTGCCAGGAGGAGACCCGTGACAGAATGTCGGGGGTAGCCGATAGCTCAACGCGAAGGGCCCGACCAAGAAACTGAAAAACAGACTGCCAGTCTGCGGGGGACTGGGCTGACCGGCCCTCATGAAGTAAGACGGGCTGGCTGGGATCGGTGACATCGATCAGGCGCAGCGCGGATTTCAGTTCATCCTGGTCCACGGCCTGTGCCAATAACGGCTGCACGTTGAATATCACCTGGGCCAGTCCGGCGATGGACTGGCTGGAACCATGCCGCACCGGCGCCGCCAGGATGTAAGAACGCTGGTCACCGCTTGCCTGCACCAGCACCACCGGCTCACTGGCTTTGGGCTCACCGGTTTGCAGAATCTGCCGCGGCTCGCGACGGTTGCTCAACGCCAGCACGTCCAGCCCATGAGCCCGCTCATTCCCCGCCATGGGGAAGATATAGGCCAGGGGTAGATATTGCGGTCGGTCCCGGCTTACCAGCATCTGCCCCTGTAACCCAAGCTCGCGGATCTCAAACAGCGGATACCCCTGCTCACGAACACGGTGCACAAAATCCGCCCGTTTACCATCCGGTATCAGCGGTGCCCACTGCAGCGCCTGAATGGCGGCATTGCCTCGCAGCAGCGGCGCACTGAAGGTTTCGAAATCTTTGGCCGAGGCCGCTTCGCTGGCACTGAGAAAACTGCTCACCGCCTCCAGCACCACCCGCAGCTCATTGACGTTGAGCTTTAACACCGCTTCCAGCTGAAGGCCGATGTCCGCCACCACCGCCCGTCGGTTCGACTGCTCCAGGCCACGCACGAAGAGAAACGATGCAACCACCAACCCCAGAAAGATTATTGGCATCAGAGCGCCCTGCCAGGCCCGGGAGCCCGTGCGGGCCCCTTTCAGCATGCGCACCACAAACGGCGTGATCACCAGGGCCCCCACCGAATCCCCCACCCACCACAGCACCCAGTTACTGAACCAGGCACCCCAGGGCACCATCCCGAACCACACCAGCAGGGTGGCGCCATTGAGGGAATTCACCAGACAACTGACCGGCCCCACCACCAGTAGAAAGCGCAGAATCTGGGTGCCATTGGTGAGTTCGTGCGGCAGCAGGTGCAGACGCCTCATCAATACGCGGCCCACTGCGGCCTGGGCCACTGCTCCTGCGGCCACCGCAGCAGCAAAGGTGAGTTGCTCCGGAAAAAGCGGCATCCCCTGACTGACCGGGTTGGAAAGATTGGCTGCCAGCGCCCCCAGGAACACCCCCGGATAGAGGCGGGAACCATAGATAACGACAAATCCCAGGGCGATACCGGCAGAAGGCCAGACCGGAGTGGCATAGTCCGGGGGAATGGCCAATAACCCGGCGCACAGGGATAGCCCCCAGTAGAGCAACACCACCAACAGGTTAAGCAAGACCGTGCTGTTCACTGCAACGTCATCCTCTACCTTATCGACTCCCCGAATTCACCCATGCATAGCAGTATAGACCTGACTGGCAGAGCTGATTTTGGTGCCAGGGGGGGGATCATTCCGACGCGGGGCGTGAGGCTTACTGGTTGCCGGCCTTAAGTGGTTGGAATCGAAGATAGCGCGCCAACACTTCCTGCAGGGCCCGGGCATCCACCGGCTTTGCCAGATGCTCGTTCATACCACAACGACTGGCCTGTTCCTGGTGCTCCTTCAGAACATGGGCGGTGAGCGCAACGATGGGCAGGGCCGGCCACTGCTTGCTTTGCTCCAACTGCCGAATGCGGCCAGCTGCGGTATAGCCATCCAGCACCGGCATTTCACAATCCATCAGCACCAGGTCAAAGTGGCTGTGCTTGCGCATGAGCAGATCAATGGCGGCCTGACCGTTCTCACACAGCACATAATCCACCCCCAACTTGTTGAGTTGGCCACCAATCACCATTTGATTAACGCGATTGTCTTCCACCACCAATACGGTCTTGCCAGGGAAACCGGGGCCACCGGATTTCATGCGCTCGATGTCCGGCAGAAGCTGCACTTGCTCAAACTGCAATAACAGCTGCAGCAACTGACAGGGAACAAAGGGCTTTTGCAGGCAGCGGATCAGCCCCGGATATGGGTTTTCAGCACAACGCTGGGCTGCATTCATACCATTGAGCAACACAAAGCGCGGCCCATTACGTTGGTCGCGGGTGCAGACACCACCGATAAAGTCCAGGGCAGCCTGACTGTAATCCGTAACCACATAATCCACCCCATTGCCCTGGCTCGCTTCAAACTGCAGCATTTCCGTGCCTTCGAGCCAGCTATTGGCCACCAGCGGGCGAATGCCCCAGTCCACTGCCTGCTCCCGCAGCAGCTGCGCCAGGGTCAGGGATTCAGTCATAATCAGGAGTGATTTATTCTGCAGCGGCACCATAGGCAGTTGCCGCTCCTGAATGAATGTGCGCCCCGCCCGATGGCATTCGATGCTGAACCAGAAACGGCTGCCGCGCCCGGGCGTGCTGACGACACCGATTTCGCCGCCCATTAATTCCGACAGTTTTTTGGAGATATTCAAACCCAGGCCGGTGCCCCCGAATTTGCGAGCGACACTCAGGTCCGCCTGGCTGAAGGCTTTGAACAGTTTTCTCTGCACCGCGTGCTCAATACCAATCCCCGTGTCCAGCACGTCAAAGCGGATTTGTTGTGCACTTTGATCCCGAATGGCGGGAGCAGATGATACCCTTAAACTCACATAGCCTTGCTGGGTGAACTTGAACGCGTTCGCCAGCAGGTTAAGGAGGATTTGCCGCAGGCGCACAGTGTCCGCTCTTACATAGCGCGGGGTACCCGGCGCGAAGGAGCACAGCAAGTCCAGCTGCTTGGATTCAGCACTGGCGGAAAAGAACGTGATACACTCCCGGCACAGTTGCTCCAGATCCACGTCAACGACTTTCAACTCCAGATTCCCTTCGGCAATCTTGGCGTAATCCATGATGTCATCTATGATGCCGAGCAACGCCTTGCCGGATTGGGATATGGACGCCAGGTAATGACGTTGCACTTCGTCCAGACCGGTATCCAACATCAACTCGGACATCCCCAGCACGCCATTCAGGGGCGTGCGGATCTCATGACTCATGGTGGCCAGGAAGCGGCTCTTTGCATTGTTTTCCGCCTGGGCCATCAACAGGTTTTTGCGGGTCTTCAGGTCATCCACTGCGGCCTGATACTTCAGTTCCAGCAGCCGTTTGTGTTCCGCCCGGACTTTCAACTCGTTTTCCACCACCTGTTTTTGCGCATCCAGCTTGGCTTTACGTTCATCATTGATCCGATCCGCCAGCGCAAACGAAAACAGCAGCACTTCCACCGCCGAGGCGATCTGCACGGAATAATTGATCCACGGGTGACTGGGGAATACACCGAACTTGCTCAAGCCGGTGATGAACACCGACGACAACAACACGGTCCATGCCAGCACAAAAAAACGCGCCGCTCGCACGCCCAGGTGCATCAGATAGAAGCCGCAACAGATCACGATCAACGTGGTGGGCATGCCGACCATGGACACCAGGATGGTGGCGGAACGGTATTCCAGTACAAAACTCAAGGCCAGTACCGCCACAAAGCAGCAGGCCAACAGAACGAAGACCCAATACAGCCGGGGGGTGTTGCGCCGCACATCCAACAACGAAATGGCGAACAGGATGCCCATAAAACCGAAGACCGACAGTGCAGCAGGAATTGCGAAGGTATTGATCCAGGGGTAGTCCGGCCAGACAAACTGGAACCCGATCCCCTGCACTGACGCCACATAGGCCGAACAACCAAACGCGGCGCCAATGTAGTACAGGTAACTGAGATGCCGGACACTAAGATAAATAAACAGGTTGTACAACACCATCACCAGGATGATGCCGTAATACAGCCCCTGCCCCACCATGGTGGACTGCTGTTCATCAAAATAATGATCGTAGTTCCAGATTCTGAGGGGCGCACCGAGAGAGCTGGTGGAGCGAATACGCAGATACACATACAGGTGGGTGCCGGGCTCAAAGTGCAACGGCACCATAAAGTGGTTGGCATCAACCGGTCGCTGGTCAAAGGGGTAGGCATCCCCCAAATGCCACTCCTGGCTCAGCTCACCCCGTTCAAATACAAACACATCCACGTAGTCCAACAAAGGGTACTGCACTTCCAACAGGCTGGTGAGCGCCGCGTTGCCACCGTGTTGGAGGTGGACCCGCACCCAAAGCGTATCGGAGCTGTATCCAAAAAAGGGCGCCGTGCTCTGACTGGAAAACCAGTCCTGCCGGGGCAGGGCTTGCACATCGGTGAGCGTCAAAACACTGTTCTGATCGAGAAAGTACTCGGCGAAGGGACTGATGGCGACAGACTGCAGGTCATCCTGGAGCGTCACCGCCGTGCGGGCAAATACAGTAGCGGAAAAAAAAATTAAGACGAAGCCCAGACAGATGCTGAAATCTGCCCTGAAGAAATTTCTGCTTGTATCCCTGTGTGCGCTATCCCTTTCTGAGCTGCCTGCCGCGTGATGCAAGGGTATCCTACCAGTCCGTCCATATTTATCCGTATTCACTCAATATAGACCAAGACGCGGCCAAAATGTCCAAATTTGAACTGGTTACGTTGTTTTTTATCTAGCCAAAGGACCCTCCGCCGTCGCAGATTCCAGGCACCCGCTCGCCCGGAACCCACACTCCGCCGTTCAACCCCCTGATTTGGTGGCAATTTATAAACCAGTCAAACCACTCCAGAGCAACGGCAGGCCCCAGGGGCAAGGGAGCGCTTACATGGCGCTGTAGTTCGGCCCACCGCCCGCTTCCGGGGGTACCCAGGTGATGTTCTGGGTGGGGTCTTTGATGTCGCAGGTTTTGCAGTGCACGCAGTTCTGGGCATTGATCCGGAACACCGTTTTACCGCCCTCCTCCACCACCTCATACACCCCTGCCGGGCAATAGCGCTGGGCCGGCTCCTGAAACCGGGGCAGGTTATATTGCAGGGGAAGATCAGGGTCCCGCAGCTGTAGGTGGCAGGGCTGGTCCTCCCGATGGTGGGTGTTGGCAAGATAAACCGAAGCGAGTTTGTCAAAGGTGATAACCCCATCCGGTTTGGGATAGGTTATGGGCGTGGCCCGATCCAATGGCAGTAACGTCGCATGGTCCGGTTGGTCATCCCGCAACGTCAGCGGCAGACGCCCCCGCAGCAGCCCATAATCCACAAAGCTGAACAACGAACCCAACAGCATGCCGAAACGGTGCATGGCTGGCGCCACATTGCGGGCCTGGTACAGCTCCCGGTACAGCCAGGACTGGCGCACCGCCGTCTGGTAGGACGTGAGGTCGGCTCTCGCAGGATTCGAGCCAGGCTGTGAGCTTGGGCCTGCCGGTAGCGGTATCGCTGGTCTTGCCGCCTCGCTGTGCAGCGCGTCCGCCACCACGTCCGCGGCCAGCATCCCACTCTTCATTGCGGTGTGGTTGCCCTTGATCTTGGGGTAATTCATAAAGCCGGCATCACAGCCCAGCAACAAACCGCCCGGAAAACTCAGTTTGGGCACCGCCTGCAACCCGCCCTTGTTGATGGCGCGGGCACCATAGGCAATGCGCTTGCCACCGGCCAGCATCGGTTTAATCAGGGGGTGCAGCTTCCACTGCTGTAATTCGTCAAACGGGCTAAGCCAGGGGTTGCGGTAGTTGAGGTCGGTGATCAACCCGAGGGACACCTGATTGTGCTCCCCGTGATAGAGGAACGCACCGCCCCCGGTGGAGGAGCGGGACAAGGGCCACCCGAAACAATGCAGCACCTTACCCGGCTCGTGCCGGGCCGGATCGATCTCCCATACTTCTTTGATGCCGATGGCGTAATGCTGGGTGCCGCAGTCACGGTCCAGGTCAAAACGTTGGATCAGTTGTTTGCCGAGATGACCACGGCAACCCTCGGCAAACAGGGTATAAGACGCCACCAGGTCCACACCGGGTTGAAAACCCGCTTTGGGATTGCTTTCCCGGTCCAGGCCCATGTCCCCGGTGCGTACGCCCCGAACCGCCCCGTCTGCGTCGTACAGCACTTCACTGGCGGTAAAGCCTGCATAGATCTCCACCCCCAGGTCTTGGGCCTGTTCCGCCAGCCAGCGGCACAACAGCCCCAGGCTGATGATGTAGTTCCCATCATTGTGAATGACCCGGGACGCGAGCACACCCGGGAATCGCACGCTGCGACGCTCAGACAACAGGTAATGCACGTCATCCCGGGTCACCGGCACCCGCAGCGGCGCTCCCCGCTCCCGCCAGTCCGGGAACAACTCGTTGAGGGCCGTTGGTTGCAGCAGGGCACCGGAGAGGGAGTGCGCCCCCACCTCAGCGGCCTTTTCCAACACACAGACACTCAACTCCCGCCCTTGCCGGAGGGCGTTCTGTTTCAGGCGGCAGGCGGCGGACAGACCCGCAGGCCCGGCGCCCACAATCACAACATCGTATTCAAGGGTTTCCCGTTCCATGTTTGCTCTCCTGATTGCAACTGTTCCAGCGTAATCAAGAGCGCGCTTGTAGCACTCACCCCGAGGGGTGATTTATGAGGGTGAAACGGGTTCAGCGGGAGGGTGATTGCAGTTTCAACAGGGCTTGAGTGCGGTTCTCGACCCCCATTTTTCCGTACAGGTTGCGAATGTGCACCTTGAGGGTGTTGGGCGAGATGAACAGGGATTCGGCAATGGCCTTGTTCGATAACCCCTGCTGGATCAGCGCCAACACCGCCTGCTCGCGGCGGGTCAAAGGCTCGATTTCGCAACCCGTTTCCAACGGGGACTCAGCCTGATCAGTGTTACGAACACGGGCCTTCTCAGCGCCCGCCGCCAACGGCATGCGCGATAACCAATAAGCCCTGCTACCGGCCACGCCCTGCTCCAGCTGCAGCCACTCATCGTCCAACAAACGATGGGCCTGTGGCCACAGTTCATGCTGAATGCACAGCTCCATGGCATCCACATAATTGCCGTTCTCCTGCAGCCAGGACAGCGCCCGCTCGCAGTAGGCAATGCGTTCTACCGGCGCCCATTGCTGTGCCATCTGCAGCAGGAACTGACGAAACAAATCATGATAACGATACCAGGTGCGATGATTATCCATGGGCACCAAAAACAGATCGCCGGTTTCCAGTGCCAGGATCACCTGCAGGCTGTCACCGTTTCCGCTCACCGCATTGCACAAGCCGGCACAGAACTTGGGCGTCAGCGCAGACAACACCAAAAACCGCTGGCGTTCAGCGGTTTGTTTCTGGAACACCTCTTCCAGCAAATAGTCCGAAACATGGCGATCCAGCTGCGGCTTGTGCAACAAGGTATCCGCCGATGCCAGTTCCGATTTCAAGGACAGCGCCACCAATTGCATGCCCGCCACCCAACCTTCCGTTTTATGCCCCAGCGCGCTCAGCGTTGTGTCCGGTTGCGGCAGCGCCATGCAACGATGAAAAAACTCCAGCGCCTCACGCTCATCAAAACGCAATTCATCAAGGCCCATCTGCAGCAACTGGCCATTGGCCCGACGACGGGACAGCTTCAGATCCGGCAGAGCGCGTGCGGTCATCACCACCCGAATGGAGGATGGCAAATGATCCAAAAACAGGTTGATGAGCCCGATCAATTCCGGATGGGTAATGTAGTGAAAATCATCCAGTACCAGGGTAATGGGATCATCGGATTGATTGTGTTCCGACAGGGAGTCCAGATCATTGAGCAGTGAAATCACCACACTGGCATCATTGCACCGAGGTGACTGCAGCCAGATGGAAAGCGCCTCGTGACCCAGACGCGGTTGGATTTGCTGCAGGGATTGAATGACATATTGCCAGAACACCTCCAGCACATTGTGTTCAGGCCCCAGGCTTAACCAGGCAAACTGGTGCGGGTGATAGTGCAGCCACTGGCTGACCAGGGTGGTCTTGCCGTAACCGGCCGGCGCAAACACCAGGCACAACGAGCCTCCACCGCTGCCACGCAACGTTTGCAGCAAGCGCTTGCGAACCACACAATGGGTTCGTAACGGGGGAAGATAAAATCGGGTTCTTAGAAGCATAATGGGGCAAAGTCTTTACGTTGCCCCATTGTTGCAAATCCGGAAGCGGGATAGCAAAAGCTTTCGTTCAGGCTTCCTGGGCCTGATTGCTGACGGCGTCCGCGTCGGCATCGGCTTCGGAACGCTCAGGGGGATTCAGTTCGTCTTCCCGCGGGAATTTGAGCTTGGCCCAGCTCTGCGCGTAAATAACCCACATCAGTTGCAGCCGGGCGATTTTCATCTCTTCCGTGTTGCCACTGACTTTTTCCGCACGCAGCTGTTTGATTTTCTGTTCCAGCTCGATTCTGCGTTCATTCAGATTCTGGCGGATCTCCTCACCCTTCAAACCGGTCAGGTTCATGAAAGGAATGCGAAAATCCTCAGGAAACTCCGACATGGGAGACTTGTTCCACTCCAGAATGGCTTGCCAGGGATACTGGGTATAACGACCCTGGTGTCCACAGATTTCATCCAGGCAACGTACCACGTAACGGAGCTTTCCCTTCTCCGATTCCGCACTGCGTTCCTTCACCAGGCGAGCTTCACAGCCACAGGTACAAAAATTTATCTCCGGCTTTAACTCGTAAATCGGGTTTTCGTTTGTGTCGTTCATATTATCCGCGAGTCTTTGTAATACAACGATTTAATTCCCTTATGCCTTCTTAACACCTTAAGGCAACAGGTTATGCGAGAAATTCCCAAAACAGGAATAAAAGTAAACAAAAATAACACCACTGGCCACTTTACTGGGATTTGGCTCTTTTTTGAAGAGGAAGGTACAATCTAGCCCACTTTTTACCTAATAATATTTTGGGAAACAGCACTATGTCTTACTGGTTGTTCAAGTCCGAACCGGATACGTTCGGCATTGATGATTTGAAAGCGCGAGGAAAAAAAGGTGAACCCTGGGATGGCGTGCGCAACTACCAGGCCCGCAATATGCTGCGGGACGAAGTCAAGAAAGGCGATCTGATATTTTTTTACCACTCCAACACCAAAGTACCCGGTATCGTCGGCATTGCGGAAGTGATCAAGGATGGTTTTCCGGATCCCACACAATTTGATCCCGAAGCCAAATACTACGACCCGAAGTCCGATCCGGAAAATCCCCGTTGGTTTTGCCCCCAGGTTCGCTTTAAAAGCAAATTCAAGGACACCATCAGCCTGGACCAGTTAAAAGCCATTCCCGCCTTGCAGGACATGGCGCTGGTACGCAAAGGCAACCGCCTGTCGGTGATGCCGGTCACTGAGGAACAATGGCATTTTATTATGGGGCTGGTGGAGGCGTAACCCGGGCAATCTGCGCAAAGTACACTTTATCTGTCACCAGATCCTGCACCGAGTCGACCCGGTCCACGAAGGTTTTGCCGATCAGGTGGTCGTACTCGTGCAGAAAAATACGCGCAGGGAATCCGCTCAACTCCATCAACCTCGATTGACCATCCCGATCAGAGAACTGCACGGTCACCCCATCCGGGCGGGTGACCCTGCCACGCAACCCGGGCACGCTGAGACAACCTTCCCACAGTGTTGCATTGGTTTCGGAAAAGGATTGGGGTTGCGGGTTCAGCATTAATAACGGAGCCATGGCAGGCGCATCGGGATAGCGCGGGTTAGGACGTGAGGCGATGATCATCATCTGCAGGGGCACGCCGATCTGGGGAGCCGCAATACCCACACCGCCACGTTCGTTCATCCAGTAGGCCATGGCCTCCGCCACGTCCAGGGCATAGCCCATCTGCGCCTCTGTCACCGGTTTTGCCAACGCCCGCAAACGGGGATCACCCAACTCAACAATCTGGAAATCGGCGGGCTGCATGATCAGGAGAAAACCTTGCTCTTGGGTAATTTGCTCATCAGGCTCAGCGGATTCAGCGTAGGCAGGTAAACCCGGCGGGCACTGCGCTGCAACAGGTCCAGCGAGTGCAGCACATCCTTGGCGGATTTCGGCGGCGCCATCTGCAACAGGCCCAGCGTGTAAACCGCTTCCTTGGCCGCCCCCAAGACGGAGGAGGATACTGCGAAGTCCTTGAACAGCATGAAGGTATCCAGGTCGCCGAAGGTCACCACCTGGGGTTTATTGGAGGGCTGGAACGCTTTCAATGGCTTGTTGGCCAACAGGCGTTCGACGTTATGGGCCGCGGCTTTCCCCATATCAATGGCATGATAGGCCTGCTTGGCCAAGGGCATGCCCGCAGGATTGGCCGCATCCCCGATGATGAACACGTTTTCGCGGGCGTCACTCTGAAAGTAGGTATTCACATTGGCCCAGTCGCCCGCGTTTTCAGTGAGATAACTGCGCTGCAAAAAGCCGTTGGGGGCTGCGCCGGCGGACCAGATGGTGATATCACTTTCAATGGCGCCACCGTCGGTGAGGCACAGCCCTTCGGGGTCCACCGACTCCACGTGCTTACCCAGGTGATACTGCACCCGGAATCCATCGGTATGGCTGCGGATCTTACCATCCAGGTGCCCGGGTGAGCGGGGCAACAACTGCTCCGAGGCCTCTACGATATTGAACTCGAACTGGGGGCGATGACGGTAGGCGCGCATCACCTCACCAAAAGCTTCCACCCCTTCGATGCCGCCACCGACAATGGTGACCCGGGTAGTGCGATGGGTGAGCGAAGCCCGATGCAGCTTGCGCGCAATCACCTGGCACTGCTCCACGCTCTTCATGGGCAGGGCAAACTGATCCGCTCCTTCCACGCCAAAGGTGTTGTTAACGCTGCCGGTGGCAACAATGCAGACGTCGAAAGGCACCTTCATGCCGTTATCCAGCACAATGGCGGAGGAGGTCATCTCCAGGGCCCGGTTCAGCAGGAAGCGGTGTCCCAGGCGACGCACCAGGATATTGCGGGACAGCCGCAGATCATCTCCGCTTTTCACTCCGGAGATGATCTCGTGGATGTTGGGAAGCCACTCAATATGAGGACTGGGGTCGATGACGGTGACGTCATAACGGGACGCTTTCAATTGCTGGGCTGCGTTCAGCCCGGCAAAGCCACCGCCCACAATGGCCACCTTGGGTTTATTCTGTTTTCCGAACATAAATTCTGCTCCGCTGGAATCGGTCCCTGATCAGCGATTGAATGCAAGCCTCTTGCCACGGATATGGGGATTCACCGCTCCATTTTCAAAGGCCACCTCGCCGTTCACCAGGGTAGCCTGAATGGATGACTTGAATATGTACCCGGCAAAAGGCGACCAGCCGCACTTGGAATAAAGGGTTTGCTCGTCCACGACGGTGGGGCGATTCAGGTCCACCAGCACCAGATCCGCCCAGTAGCCCTCACGGATATAGCCCCGCTCCGAGATCTGGAACAGCTCCGCCACATTGTGGCAGACCTTCTTCACGATGTGCTCCAGGGAGAAGCGGCCGGCGTGGTAATGCTCCAGCATGGAAACCAGCGCATGCTGCACCAGGGGCAACCCGGCGGGGGCCTTGAAATAGCTGTTCTGCTTTTCCTCCCAGGTGTGGGGCGCATGATCCGTGGCCACCACATCAATCAGGTCGTCGCGCACGGCGTTGAGCAACGCCTCCCGATCAGAGGCTTTTTTCACCGCCGGATTACACTTGATCAGCGAGCCCTTGGTCTCATAGTCCTCTTCGCTGAAGAACAGGTGATGGACACAGGCCTCCGCCGTAATCTGCTTGTTGGCCAGGTCACCGGCTTCAAACAACGCCAGCTCTTTCTCGGTGGTGAGGTGCAGCACATGCAAGCGGGTACCAAAGCGCTTGGCCAGAGACACCGCATAGCTGGAGGATTTGTAGCAGGCCTCTTCGGACCGGATCAGCGGGTGACAGGACATGGGCACGTCCTCGCCATACTGCTCCCGGTACTTGTCCTCATTGGCTTTGATCATGGGTGTGTCTTCGCAGTGGGTCACCACGATGGTGGGAGCATGGGCAAAAATCCCTTCCAGGATCTCCGGCTTGTCCACCAGCATATTGCCGGTGGAAGCGCCCATGAAGACCTTGATACCGCAGGCGGCTTTCGGGTCCAGGTTCTTGATTTCATCCAGGTTATCGTTACTCGCCCCAAGATAGAAGGCGTAATTTGCCAGGGATTTCTGGCTGGCCCGCTCGTACTTGTCTTCCAGAGCGGCCCGGTTGATGGTGAGGGGATTCACATTGGGCATTTCAAAGTAGCTGGTGATGCCCCCAGCCACGGCGGCGGCGGATTCGGTGGCGATCTCCCCCTTGTGGGTCAAGCCGGGCTCACGGAAATGCACCTGGTCATCGATCATCCCCGGCAGCAGGTGCAGGCCACTGGCATCCATCAACCGATCCGCTGACAACCCGGACAGGTCTGCGCCCACTTGAGCGATGCGACCGTCCTGCACCAGCACATCCAGCTGGCGGGTTGTGCCTTCGTTGACGACGTTGGCGTTGGTGATTAACAGACTGGTCATAAGGCTTTCCTACACTCTTGGCTTTGTTTAGGAGAATCTGGCAGCGTATTATAACGGATTCACCCCACCACAGGACACCGGGACTTCTCCATGGCCGCTTTGTTTGTTAATCACCTCACCGTACTCGACTTTTCCTACGTGCATCACGCCCGCGGCATTCTGGGGGAAAGCTGGATTGTGGACGTGGAACTCTATGGCGAACTGGACCATCAGGGCATGGTGTTTGATTTCGGTCTGGTTAAAAAACAGGTGCGGGACGCGGTGGAATCCCTGGTGGACCACAAACTGGTTTTGCCCCAGGACCTGCCCGGGCTGGCCACCCGGGAGCTGGACTCGGGGCTGGAGATCCGCTGGCGGGATGCCAAAGGCCGCGCCTACCGCCATCTGTCGCCCCTGGAAGCGGTGGAATGGGTGGCCGGGGACAGCATTACCCAGGAAGCCCTGATCCCTCTTTTGGAAGACGCCGCCATGGCGGCGGTGCCGGACAACGTGAGCCGGGTCGCCATCGAATTGCGCAACGAAGAGATTTCCGGCGCCTTTTATCAATACAGTCACGGCCTGAAAAAGCACGACGGCAACTGCCAGCGCATCGCCCATGGCCACCGTTCCCGCATTAAAATACTGCGCAACGGCAAGCGGGACCCGCTGCTGGAGAAAGCCTGGTCCCTGAAGTGGAAGGATATCTATCTGGGCACCGAGGAAGACCTGATGGACCGGCTCAGTGACGACGGCGTGGACTATTGCCAGTTCGGCTACGATGCACCTCAGGGGCGTTTCGAGCTGACCCTGCCCGCCAGCCAGGTGTACCTGATTCCCACCGACTCCACGGTGGAATATCTGGCGGATTACATCGCTGGCTGCCTCAAACAGGATGATCCCGATCACCAATTTGAGGTGAAAGCCTATGAAGGGGTCATGAAAGGGGCAATTTCCCAGCGTTGACCGGCGGCCAGGCGCTCGATTTGGGGCACAGAGCGCCCATTGCAGCCCCATTTCGGGGCCCTGCAACCCGGCAGGCGTTGCACCAAAGGGGGCTTTCCCCATGAATTCAACCTATTAACACCACCTGCTGCCAATTGGCACAGGCTTTGCGTTGCCCTCTGCAGATTTTCAACCGAGCCAGACACTTGCAGAGAGGGTAACCTTCATGACTCCGGAACAGATCAAACAAGTACAGACCACCTTCGACATGGTGGAGCCCATCGCCGACAAGGCCGCAGAGCTGTTCTATGGCCGCCTGTTTGAAATCGCGCCGGAAGTGCGCCCCATGTTCAAGAGCGACATCAGCGAGCAAGGGGCCAAGCTGATGCGAATGCTGGGCATCGCCGTGCGCGGTCTCACCAAACTGGACACCATTGTGCCTGCGGTACAAAACCTGGGAGTGAAACACCTGGAGTACGGTGTCAAGGAAGAACACTTCCAACCGGTAGCGGAAGCCCTGCTGTGGACCCTGGAACAGGGTCTGGGCGATGCCTGGAACGACGAGGTCAAGGCCTCCTGGACCGAAGCCTATGTGCTGCTGTCCACCACCATGATCGATGCCATGAAGGCCGCCCAGGCTGAGGCCGCACCCAAGCCGGAAGGTTTCTGGGCCAAGTTGAAGAGCTTTTTCGCCCCCTCCCCGGCCTGATCCCACAATCCCAGGCCAAGCCGAACGGACCCATCCCCGGCCACGTCGCCGCCGCCTGCTTCCCCGGGCAGCGGCGACTTCGGTTAAGCCCTTTTACCACCCCGCCCGTAAAAAACTCTCCCCCTGACGCTTTAGACAGAGCCCATTCTTTTATACAATGCGCGGTTCACGATCTGCGGTTCATGATCTAGTGTGCTCGTCGAATACCCAGTAATCGAACCCCCAAATTTGTAGGAATGAGTAGGAATCGAACCCCCAATGTCAATCCAGATTACTTTGCCGGACGGCAGCGTCCGCGAATACAACGCCCCTGTTACTGGCCTGGACGTGGCCAATGACATCGGCCCGGGCCTGGCCAAAGCCAGCCTTGCCATGTACCTGAACGATAATCTGGTGGACCTCACCACCCCCCTGACCGATTCCTGCGCCATTGCCTTTCTCACCCGCGACAAAGAAGAGGCCCTGGAACTGTTGCGCCACGACGCCGCCCATGTGATGGCCCAAGCGGTGAAAGAACTGTTCCCCGAAACCCAGGTCACCATCGGCCCGGCCATCGAAAACGGCTACTACTACGATTTCCACCGGGAAGAATCCTTCACCCAGGAAGACCTGCACAAAATCGAAAGCCGCATGGCCGAGATCGTGGATCAAAACCTGCCCATCATCCGCGAAGTGTGGGATCGGGACGAGGCCATCGACTACTTCAAGAACCAAGGCGAAGAGTTCAAAGCCGAGCTGATTCAGGATCTGCCCGCCACCGAGGTGATCTCGGTCTATAAGCAAGGCGATTTTCTGGACCTGTGCCGCGGCCCTCACCTGCCCTCCACCGGCAAGCTGGGCAAGGCTTTCAAGATCATGAAAGTGGCTGGCGCCTACTGGCGTGGCGATTCCACCCGCCCGCAACTGCAACGGGTGTACGGCACCTGCTGGCGTGACCCGAAAGAATTGAAAAAATACCTGCACATGCTGGAGGAAGCGGAAAAACGCGACCACCGCAAACTGGGCAAAGAAATGGGCCTGTTCCACCAGCAGGAAGAAGCCGTGGGCAGCATGTTCTGGCACCCCAAAGGCTGGCGCACCCGCAAGGCGCTGGAAAATTACATCCGCGGCAAAATGGAGCGCAACGGCTACCAAGAGATCGCCACGCCCCAGATCATGGATCGCAAGCTGTGGGAGCAGTCCGGCCACTGGGACAAGTACGCCGAAGACATGTTCACCATCTGCACCCACGACCACCGGGACATGGCCATCAAGCCCATGAACTGCCCCGGCCACGTGCAGATCTTCAAGCAAGGGCTGAAAAGCTACCGTGACCTGCCCATCCGCCTGGGCGAGTTCACCACCCTGTTCCGCAACGAAGCACACGGTGCCCTGCACGGCCTGATGCGCGCCCGCTCCTTCAGCCAGGACGACGCCCACATCTTCTGCACCGAAGACCAGATCAACGCCGAGACCGCCAGCTTCATCGAAATGCTGAACACGGTGTACAAGGATTTTGGCTACGAAGACATTCGCATCAAGTTCTCCACCCGCCCGGACAACAAAGCCGGTTCTGACGAGATCTGGGACAAGGCCGAAGGTGCCCTGCAAGCCGCCGTAGACAGCCTGGGTCTGACCTGCGAGCTGAACCCCGGTGAAGGCGCCTTCTACGGCCCGAAACTGGAGTTCGTACTGAAAGACGCCATCGGCCGTGACTGGCAGTGCGGCACCCTGCAGGTGGATTTTGTGCTGCCGGAACGGCTGGACGCCGAGTACGTGGGCGAAGACGGCAACCGTCACCGCCCCGTGATGCTGCACCGCGCCATTCTGGGTTCGCTGGAGCGCTTCCTGGGTATTCTGATCGAATCCACTGCGGGCCACTTGCCCATGTGGTTATCGCCCCTGCCGGTGGTGATCGCCACCATCACCGACGACGCCCGCGACTGGGCCATCGAGGTGGCCGACAAACTGAAAGCCGCCGGGGTGTACTGTGAGCTGGATCTGCGCAATGAGAAGATCGGCTACAAAGTGCGTGAGCACAGCAAAGCCAAAGTGCAGCAGATCTGGGTTGTGGGCAAAAACGAAGCCGAAGCCCAACAGGTGGCCGTGCGGACGTTGGGCAGCAATAAAAATGAAGTGACCAGCATCACTGACGCCGTGGAGGCCATCGTGGCCGCCACGCGCATTCCGCAGTAAGGAACTTGGGCAAACGCATGACCATACAACTGTACAACACGCTCACGCAGCAAAAAGAAGTCTTCACCCCCATCAAGTCAGATGAGGTGACGATGTACGTGTGTGGCCCCACCGTGTACAACTTTGTGCACATCGGCAACGCCCGCCCGGTGGTGATTTTTGACATGCTGTTCCGCCTGTTGCAACGGCACTACCCCAGCGTGAGATACGCCCGCAACATCACCGATGTGGATGACAAGATCAACGCCGCCGCCAAAGCCGGCGGTGAAACCATCCGCGAGTTGAGCGAGCGCTTCACGCAGGCCTATCACGAAGACATGGACGGCCTGAACACCCTGCGCCCCACCCTGGAACCCCGCGCCACCGACAACATCGACGCCATGATCGCGCAGATCCAGGCGCTGATTGCCAATGGCCACGCCTATGAGTCCGAAGGCCATGTGCTGTTCCAGGTGAGCACCGACCCGCACTACGGCAAGCTCTCGCACCGTAAACTGGATGAGATGATCGCCGGCGCCAGCGAACGGGTGGACGACGCCTCCTATAAAAAAGAGCCCGCTGACTTCGTGTTGTGGAAACCCTCCAGCGATGACCTGCCCGGCTGGGACAGCCCCTGGGGCCGCGGACGCCCAGGCTGGCACATTGAATGTTCCGCCATGATCAACCAGCACCTGGGCAAAACCATTGACATTCATGGCGGCGGACAGGACCTGATCTTTCCCCACCATGAAAACGAAATCGCTCAGGGCACCTGCTGCCATAAAAGCGGCGAGGAGCAGTTCGTGCGCTACTGGATGCACAACGGCTACCTGAATATCGAAGGCGAGAAGATGTCCAAATCCCTGGGCAACTTCTTCACCGTGCGCGAGCTGCTGGCGCTGTGGCCCGGCGAAGTCATGCGCTACGCCCTGATGACCGCCCACTACCGCAAGCCCCTGGACTGGACCAAAGACCTGCTGGCCAGCGCCAAATCCAGCCTGGATCGTCTGTACGGCGCCCTGCGCGACGCCCCCGTTGCCGTGGATGCCGAACTGGAACACCCAATGCTGGCGGAACTGGAAGGCCACCTGTGTGACGACCTGGCCACGCCCCAGGCCCTGGCGGTGCTGCACGGTCTGGCGGGGGACATCAACAAGGCCGAAGGTGCCGAGAAAGCCACTCTGCAAGCGGTGCTGCGCAAAGCCGGCGCCGCCATGGGCCTGCTGGAACAAGAGGCCGATGCCTGGTTCAAATGGCAACCCGCCAGTAACCAGGGTGGCCTCAGCGACACCGACATCGACGGCCTGATTGCGGAGCGGGCGCAAGCCAAGCAGGATCGCAACTTTACCCGTGCCGATGAGATCCGGGAGCAGCTGAAACAACAGGGCATCACCCTGGAGGACTCCAAGGACGGCACCCGCTGGACCCGGGATTAATCCCGGGCCGGCCATTCGCTTATTCAGTGAATCCGCTATACTTTCCGGAACGCAAAGGAAAGCACCACCGCAAGGCAATTTCATACCTAGGGATGTGAGCGACACGTTGTCACGACCAGAGTCCACCACAAACAGCTTCAGCCTGGCCTTAAAGGCACTCCTGTGTGCCTGCTGTCTGCTGCTGTGTTGCGGGGCTGTTTCCACCCAGGCCGAAACCATCGTCGTTTACCATTTCAACCCGGAATCCCACAGCGATCGCAACCTGGTTCTGAAGAACACCTTTGACCAGTATTTTCAGGTATCACACAACATCCAGCTGCAACCGGTGGATGACCGCGCCACGTTTGCCGCCCTTATCGCCAACAAACCGGCCAGCCTGTTCATCATGTCCGATTGGCAATACCACCAACTGGAATCCAGCAACAACGACCTGACACCCTATTTACGGGGCATCAAGGACGGCAACGACACGTTCCGTAAATTACTGATCGGTAAAGCCCCCCTGTCGCCGCAGCACGCTACCCTTGCCGTCTCCGGCACTGAAGACTATGTGTATTCCCTGCTGGGTTCCATGCGCTTGAACACGGCTCCTCTGCCCATGCAGCAGTTACGGCTGCTCACCGTTCCGAAAGATATCGATGCTCTGCTGGCAGTCAGCTTCGGGATGGCCGATGCCGCGCTGGCCACCGAGAACAGCTACGAAAAATACGAGTTACTGTATCGCAACGAATATCAACTTCTCAAAGTTCTGGGCACCAGTACACCGCAGAAGCGCTTGGTGGTGGCATTGTACCGACAGCACCTGCCTGCCCTGCAGGTTGCCCTGGAAGCCTTGCTTGACATGAGCCAGTCCCCGAATGGCCAGCTTGGCCTCAAGTTACTGGGCCTGGACGAATGGACTCTGTTACCGACCACCCAGGATAGGGGGGGGCAACTATGACCACGGTACTCAGGTATTTACTCGCCCTGTGCTGCAGCCTTGCCATCGGCGGCTGCCAGAACAGAACCGCACTGCCGCAGCAACCGGACACCTTCACCGTGCTGGTCGTCAACAGCAACAGCGCGCTGCCCCGCTATGAGGTGCCGGTACAGGCATTCCTCAAAACCATTAAGGGCGCAGAGCTGGTTACGGTGGACCTGGGGGAAGACGAACTCCCCACAGAAACCCTGCAGGACATGTTGAACGCACACCGCGTACAAGCCATTTACTGCGTTGGCGCCAAAGCGCTGGGCTCCATTGATTACCTGAGCCCGGCTACGCCAGTGGTATACAGTTCAGTACTCAGCTGGCGCGAATTCCAGTCCAGAAAGCACTTCTATGGGGTGACCGATGGCGTAGCACCGGCGGCACAGCTGGCGTGGTTCAAGCACTTTTTCCCGAACATCCAGCGCATTGGCGTGCTGTACAGCGACACCAGTGAAAATGTGTTGAAGGATGCCCGGCACTCCGCCGAAGCCCTGTCACTGACGTTGAACACGCGGAAAATTGCAGCCGGCGAAGCAAGAACACCTCATATCGAGGCACTGCTCGAATCCAGTGATGCCATCTGGATTCTGCCGGACCCGGAAGTGTTGGATTCAGAGGCCAACACCGTTCAATTGTTCGAACAGGCGCACCGCCGGAAAATCCCGGTGTTCGCCTATAACCCGTTCTTCATGGAGCTGGGTGCCACTCTAAGCATCAATGCAGATCTCGCCACCACCGGACGTCAGGCTGCCCTGATGGTACAGTCACTGCAGAACGCCGCCCCGGAGAGCAACATTCAGTTCCCGGCCGGCAGCAATGTCTCCCTCAATCTCAGGAAAGTGCGGGAATACCAGTTGAATCTTGACAGCGACGCACTCAATTCCGTCAGCGAACTGCTGGACCAGTGAAGGGATTGGCCAGCAGTCCCGCTTTTACAATTTGAACTGCAGCTCCAGCATAAAATTACGCCCTGGATTCGGATAGTCCGACAGCATGACCCCGGGCGCCGGATCCACCAGATCCTTATCCAACAGGTTATACAATGAGGCAGTCAGCACCAGATTTTCAGCACGGCTGCGCCAGGTGATGGACACATCCACTTCTGTTTGATCGCTGACGTCTGCGCGGGTATCCAACGCCTCCCGGCTCAACGAACTCTCATACAGCACACCCAGATAGGCGGAAATGTGGCGGGAATAGCGATAATTGAACTGCATATTGGCCCGGTGCAGCGGCACATCTGCCGCCCGTCGATCGGTGAGATCATTGATCGGGTCCTGATAGGTGTAGTTCAGGTTGATGCTGGAACCATCCTGCAACCGATGGGCATATTCCAGCTCGATGCCCTGTACAGTCAGCTCACCAATATTGTCGTAATACGCCACTGCCGGTGGCTGCGGGCGTGCACCGATGATGTTTTCGATGTTGTTGCGGAACAAGGTTGCCCGCGCCGTGCTGCGTTTGCTCAGCCAGGCATTCAAACCCAGCTCCACGGTTTCAATTTCCTCCGGTTCAACCAGGGGATTGCCCACAATGGCCGGGTTATTGATGTTGTAAAGCTCACCGAAGGTGGGCGCCCTGAACGCAGAGCCGTAAGTGGCGATACCCTGGAAGCGTTCTGAAAAATCCCAGCTCACGCTGGCACGGGGATTAAAGGTATTGCCAAAATCACTGTAGTCGTCATAGCGCCCCCCCACGATGAGCCGAACCTGTTCGCTGGGGTCCCAGATATCCTGCACATACAGTGCCCGCACATTACGGTTGTGGCTGTCATTCCAATTCGCCACATCGGAAATATCCACCATCGGGCCCTGACCGTTATTGGTCCACAACTCAACGCCATACTGTGCCTGATGCTCGAACATAACACCGGACACCAACTTGTGTCCGTTGAGCCAATTCCAGGTTAATTGCAATTCGATACCGGTTTTATCGTGCTGAATCGGACTGCGCAGAAAAAGCCCCTCAGGATAGGTTGTACTGCCATCGTCAAAACCGGGTGGAAAGACATCCCACAGATTATCGAATTCAAAATGATCAAAATAGAGTTTGGTGGTCAGGAATGCCTTGGGATTGATGTCATAGTGATGCGCCCCCTCCAGGAAATACTCACGGTATTCCTGCTCCGATCCATCGTTCAAAACATTGTTGGCGCCCAGGTATCCACCGGCCTCCCGCTGGACAAAACGCCCTTGCAAACTGAATTCACCATACCCGGCATTGAATCCGAGATCGTAACGTTTTTGCCAGTAGTCGGTATCGCCAGACTGGCCGATGGCGTCGGATGCCACCTCCCCTTTCCAGCCGTCACTGTGGTAGAGATTGGCGTCCACCGCCACATCAACAGCGCCCAGGGTGCCGCCGTATTGCAGATCCAGCCGGTTGGTCTCGTCACTGCCCGCAGCAGCGGTGGCCACTACGCCATTCACATCCTCCGCCTGTTTGGTGATGATGTTCACCACCGCCACGAAAGCATTGGCGCCATACAGCGCCGAACCGGGGCCACGTACAATTTCCACAACTTTGATGTCTTTCACTGGAAACCGGTTGTAGCTGGACAGCGCTCCGCCGTTGACCAGGTTATTGTTCACCGGATGGCCATTGATCAGGAATAAAACCTTCTCCGAAAAGTCGGTTTTAACCCCCCGCACCTCGACAGAACTGGTCCCCATATTGAAGCGGTTTATGCCGAAGCCGGGCACCCGTTTAAGCACATCCATCAGGTCCCGTGCGCCCATTTGCTGAACATCGGCTGCAGTGATCACGGTGACGGTGGCACCACTCTTACGTACGCTCTCCCGGGTTTTGGTGGCTGTGGTCACATAGCGTTCCTCCTGCAACCAGCGGATTTCCTCCTTCAGTTGCGGCAGCCCATCAGCCTGCACCACCATCGGCAACCCCAGGCCACATCCCAACGCCAACCACCCAACAGTCTTCCCTTTCACTGATCCCATGTCGCTTCTCATTTCACTGCATTCATGTCACTGCGCGTAGCAGGCTCTGTCGCTTACTCGCCCAAAATATGCGGCACATCCTCCAGGAAGCGATACCCCGTCAGATTCACCTCGCCGAATTTCTGTAGCAGCAACGCAAGATACTTAAAAAACATCGAAGGCACCCGAATGGTGTCCACCGCCTGAACCCACAACAATGTGATCTCCACCTTATGCCCGGCAGCAAACTGACTGCAGATTTCGGAGTTGGTCATCGGGGTGCCATCCACCCCCATGGAACAAATCATATCGGGGCCCAGAATGAATGCAACCGGATTGCTGCCATCATCAATGGTGGCCAGCAGGCTCTCGTTGACAAAATACAAGGTCACCTGACGCGTCCCTTCCTGCAACGTGACCGTGCCCACATCAAAGCCATCCTGCACCCGATTAGTAGCGGCGGTCACTTTACCCCGCCGCAGGATCACCGCCTGGGCGGGATAGCAGGTTGCAATAATTTCCTGTACCGCCGCCAGGGGGCTGGCCGACGCCATGGCCTTGCCAATCGAGCGGGCAACCGCCAGCGATCCCGGCACTAGGGCACCGGGGGAATGGATTTGCCTGCCGGTCAGCGACCAGGTAGCCACGGTCCCGGCATCCTGCAACTTGGTGCTGACAATGTTACGCACCTGTGCCTCCATGTCCTCCGCATTATCCGGATGCAGTGGATACTGGTCATCTTCTTCACTGACCACCAGGGTTTCCCGGGTGGAAAAGCCCCGCAATGCGTAACTGCACATACTCATTTGCGGCACAGAACGACCGGCACCGTCAGCGTCCACAAAGGGGATATCGAACTGGGCACAAGCCAGCAGGGGAATCATGGAATTCATCGCCCCCACTTCAATGGGCAACACGTAGTGATAGGACTCCCCGGTCATAGTTTGCAAACCTTCCAATCCATAGCCGGGGGAAAGCTTGAAATTCAAATTGGGCGCATCCGGGGCCCCCACGCCGCAGATCACCAGCAAGCGGGCATCATCATGGACTTCGTGCGGCTCCGCCACGGCCACCTGATCGGCGAAGGAAACGATATTTTTGATCACGTCATTGGCAGACTGCACACCACCACCACCACCGCTGGCCAGAAAGCTGGCACCGTTGACGATAATTTCCATATCTTCCTTATTTATGTGATACATGAACGCCTCCTCAGGACTGGTTTTTATAATTGGGGGGAACGTGGTAGGTCAGCCGGCTCTGTGTTTGCCCCGTACGCATCAGCATGTACAGGTAATTCACCGCCGCCATATTGGGATCAATGACAGGAATGTTGCATTGGTATTTGGCCGCCAGTTTGTCCGCCACCGCAGCAGCAATGTGCATGAACCCGGTGCAGCCCAGTAGAATCGCGTCTGCTCCATCTTCATCAATGGCTTTGATGCTGCACTCATAGACTTTCTGGATTACCTTGTCCCGTTCCGTCAGTTCATGAACCGGCAGGTTCACCGGAATGATGGACGCGAAATTGGGAGCAATGCCAAAGCTGCGCACATGTTCCCGCTGCATGTCTTCCACCGACGCCAGGACCGTGATGATAGAGAATCGTTCGGCCAGGGACATGGCGGTAAAGGCGCTGGGGCGAAAGCCGCCGATCACCGGTATCGACACCACTTCCCGGGCTTCCTCCACACCGCAATAATCAAAATCCGAGACAAATATGCCGTTGTAGCCTTCATTCTGGGCCTGGATCGCAAGGTCCACCACATAAGGCGCGTTCACCATTCGGTCCCAACGGCTTTCGATGGAGGAATTGCCCTGGGTAATGTTCGATACATCCACCTGCAGGTCCGGCGGTGCCACACCGCGGGCCACCTCGGCCAGCTCCTGGTTATAGGCACTGTCATTAATGGGAATGATGATTTTCATACGGTAGGGCATGGCCATATTGCAGCTTCCTTGAGCAGGAGGGAGGGACACAGGCGCACACAGGGCGCATTCATTCTCATTGTAGACAAAGATTCGCATCCTTCATCCGCTTGCAATGTCACGGCAGTCTGTCATTTAATGCTGATATAACAATCAATTAGCAGGTCCGGATGCGCCCCCAGGCCGATCCATTGCAACAATGCGAACCTGTGCAACAGCGTCTATCATTAGGTCTAAGGGACAAAAGCCAGAACCATGCTTGTTGAAGACCATGAAAAGGAATCATGATGAAGTCATTACCGCCTGACACAGGGTGGTCGAATCCTGCCTACGGCTTGACCTTTCCTCCTTTGTGGAAAAATAACCGGGTTTCCCCCTCTGGGTAGTCATATCGATGTTGGCTAACAGCAGTATTCGTAAAAAACTCGTCACGGTTATGTTGCTGCTGGTGCTGTCGGTGCTGGTGATCCTGACCGTCTGGCAGGTCAGCACCCAAAAGGGCCTGCTGCAGGGGGAGCTGAACAAGCAGACCGATCTGCTGCTGGAGAATCTCAACAACCGGGCCCTGTTCCAGGCCGATCAGGTCAAACGCCAGGCGGAAGAGGAGATCGCCTCCTTCAACCTGTTTGAACTCACCAGCGCCCTGGTGGAAATCACCCGCACCAATGAGGAGCTGGAGTTCATTATCCTCACCGACCACGAACGCCGCATTGTGGTACACACCGCGGACTCCAGCCTGCAACAGAAGATCTATTCCGACACGCTGTATCCCGACAGTCTGCAAATTCCCGTGTCCAATGGCGTCCCCCCCAGCGGCTCCGGCGCCGCCCTCAGCAATGCCCTGCAACAGGTCAGCGCCATCCTGTACCGGTTACCGGTAGAGGTGGGCAACCGCCAGTGGGGAGAATTGCTGCTGTCCTACTCCCTGAGCAACGTCAAGGATGAGGTCGCCCGCTCCAGGCTGGACAACGCTGCAATCATCCAGGGCCACACCATCCGCTCCCTGCTGGCCGCCACCACCATTCTGCTGATTACTTTTGTGGTGATATCACGGCTGTCCAGCCGCCTGTCCGCCCCCATAATCCGGCTCACCGAGATGACCCAGCGCCTGGCGCAGGGGGATTTTTCCGTCGCCAGCCAGGGCCGCACCGAATCCAGCGACGAAGTAGGCGTACTGTCACGCCAGTTCTCCGAAATGGCCATCAACCTGGAAAAGGCGTACCACGATCTGGAGGAGTACAACCTGTTGCTGGAACGCAAGGTCAACGAACGTACCCAGCAGCTGAACCTGCGCAACGAAGAACTGGTGAAGGCCATCAACGATCTGGAGGAAAGCCAGCAACAGCTGGTCCACTCCGAAAAAATGGCGGCCCTGGGCCAGCTGGTGGCCAGTATCGCCCATGAAATCAACACACCGCTGGGGGCCATCCAGGCCTCTGCCGGCAACGCCACCAAATACTACACCGCCTATGCCAACAGCCTGGATATGCTGTTCCGCCTGGAGCGGGAATCCGATCAGCAACTGTTCCTGTGGCTGCTGCATAATGCCCGCCCCATGGAATCCCTCACCACCCGGGAAGAGCGCGCCGCCAAGCGCAAGGCCGCCAAATTGCTGGACCAGCACGAAATCCAGCATTGCGCCGACATCGCTGAAATGTTGATCGATATGGGGCTCTCGGACCAGGTCGAAGTGATGCTGCCCATGCTCAGCGGCCCCAAGTACTTCGAAGTGATCCAAAGCGCCCATCAGCTGACCGGCATCATGCGCAGCAACCAGACCATTTACAGCGCCACTGCCCGGGCATCCAAGATCGTGTTTGCCCTGAAGAGCTTCGCGCGCCAGGATCAGTTTGGGGAGAAACAGGAAAGTGACATCAACGAGGGCATCAATACCGTGCTGGTGCTCTACAGCGGCCTGTTGAAACAGGGCTGCGAAGTGGTCAAGGAATTTGAAGAACTGCCCCCACTGGATTGCCACGCGGACGAGTTGAACCAGGTTTGGACAAATTTGATCCACAATGCGTTGCAGGCAATGGATTATAAAGGCACCCTGACCCTGAGAACCCGCGTGGACCATTCAGGCACCTGTCCGCAAATCATTGTCCAGATTGCTGATACCGGCCACGGCATTCCCCTT
This sequence comes from Ketobacter sp., assembly GCF_003671495.1. Taxonomy (GTDB): domain Bacteria; phylum Pseudomonadota; class Gammaproteobacteria; order Pseudomonadales; family Ketobacteraceae; genus Ketobacter. The sequence continues at coordinate 27,895 of NZ_RCHN01000042.1, forward strand.
GAGCTGCAACACCGGGTGTGGGAATCCTTTTTCACCACCAAGGAATCCGGCGAGGGCAGCGGCCTGGGGCTGGGGATCTGCCGAAGAATCGTGGAGAAACACGCCGGGCGATTGTTTTTTGAGAGCCAGCCCGGGCAGACCACATTTACCGTGGTTTTACCCCTGGCAGCTTGATGCTGCTGGCAGCGCCGGATATCTGCTATAGTTGGAAAGAGGTTTTCCGGAAACAATCTGGCGCTACATTTTACCTATTGCATCCCAGGAACGTTGGCGTTGAATAAGTCCTATATAATCTGTGTTGACGACGACCGCACCATACTCATGAGCCTACGGGCACAGCTGCGTCACTGGTACCATGACCAATACATTGTGGAAATTGCCGAAAGCGCCGAGGAAGGTCTGGAACTGATCGAGGAACTGATCGAGGATGGCGAACACATCCGCGCTGTCATTTCCGATTGGCTGATGCCCGGCATGAAGGGAGACGAATTCCTGATTCTGGTTCACCAGCGTTTCCCGGAACTCACCAAGATCATGCTGACCGGGCACGCCGACCCCGATGCCATCCGCCGGACCGAAGAGGAAGCCCGTCTCAGCTGCTGCATCAACAAGCCCTGGACCCAGGAAGACTTTTTCAGGGCACTGCCGCCCTCGCATAAGGAAGTCTCGTCATGAACAAGCCGGTCATAATCTGCGTTGATGATGAGAAAATAGTCCTGACCAGCCTGAAGAGCCAGTTACAGCATCATTTTGGCACCCAATACCAGATCGAGCTGGCGGAAAGCGCAGAGGAGACCCTGGAGCTGATCGCAGAGCTCAAGGCTGAGCAACAGGCAGTGCCCCTGATCATCGCCGATTACGTCATGCCCGGCATGTACGGTGATGAGCTGCTGGTGCGGGTCAAGGAGCAACTGCCAGACACCCTTAGCATCATGCTCACCGGCCAGGCCACCGCCGATGCGGTGGGGGAAGCGGTCAACCGGGCCGGCCTGTTCCGCTACATTTCCAAACCCTGGCACGAAAAAGACTTTCTGCTCACCGTCTGCACCGCCCTCGACAGCTACCATCAAAAACTCGAAATTCAACGCCGCAGCCGCTTCCGTCAGGTACTGGCCAATGTCATCTCCCTGGCCCTGCGGGATGGTGATCTGTCGCAGCAACTGCATCACGCCCTGGATTCCCTGTTGGCGATCCCGGAACTGGGCGCGGCCTCCGCAGCGGTTTATCTGCTGGACCCCGCCACCGACCGACTGCAGCTGCAGATCAGCGCCGGCAACCAGGGGGCATTCAGCCCGCACCTGCCACTATCCGGTGACCAGCACGGCTGCCAGTTTTTCCAGCCCCTCACCTATCAGGGTCACACTATGGGCGCCCTGGGCATCATCAACAACGACGGGGTCCAGACCTGCCCGGAGCTGCCCGAGCTGCTGACGTCCTATGGCGAGGCCCTCGCCGGCATCATCCAGCTCAAGCAGTATCACGAGGCCCTGGAGCGCCATAACGCCGAGCTGGAGGAAACCGTCAAGCGGCGGACCCAGGACCTGCAAACGGCCCTGGACCAACAGGCCAAACTCAATAACATTTTGCTGGAGGCCAATCGCAAACTGGACTTCTATGCGTCCATGGACAGCCTGACCTCGCTCTACAACCGCCGTTTCTTTATGAAACTGGCCAATTCCGAAGTGGAACGGGCCAAACGTTACCAGCACCCTGTAACCTTCATGATGCTGGACCTGGATCACTTCAAGAACATCAACGACCAGTATGGTCACCTCGCCGGCGATCATGTGCTGGAACGCATCTCCCATTTACTTACGGATGAGTCCCGTGAAGCGGACATCATCGGCCGCCTCGGCGGTGAAGAGTTTGCAATCCTGTCACCCGAAAGCACCATGCAGCAGGCTTCACTGATGGCGGAACGCATTCGTGACCGGATTTTACAGGAATCCTTCGAATTTGAAGGTCAGCACATTCATGTCACCGTGAGCATCGGCATATCCGAAGTGGATGTGAATGAAGAACACATCGAATCCGCCATGAACCGGGCCGACAAAGCACTCTATAAATCCAAAGGCACCGGGCGCAATCTGGTTTCCATTGCCGGTCTGTAACACGAATACTCTGGTTTTTTCCAAACAGTTGATTAAGGTGAACAGGGCTGGAACGCACTGACGCCGCCATCAACAAAAACAAGGAAGGAAAAAACACATGGACCGTAGCAACACAGGACGCCTGCGTCCGATCACCCTGGCTCTCTCCCTCTCGTTACTACTCTGCACATCCCTGCTCACCGGCTGCAAAGCCCCCAATGTGGCGGACACCGAGCTCGGCAAGGCTCAGGGGACATTCCATTTTGAGCAGCGCACCATCGAATGGAAGGGCATCCCCTACGCCCAAGCTCCCACCGGGGAACGACGCTGGCAGGCACCGCAGCCCCCGACTCCCTGGGAAGGCACTCTCAAAGCCCGTGAATTCAGTCAGGCCTGTATGCAATTGGGCAGCATGTACGGACCCGGGCCAGACGGCTACAGCCAGGATCTGTCCCTGCGGGACACATTCAACCAGCCCATCGGCAGCGAAGACTGTTTGTATCTCAATATTCAACGCCCCCTGAATTTCAAACAGAAACTGCCGGTGGTGGTGTACCTCCATGGGGGCAGTCACGTGTTCGGGGCCGGCTCGCTCTATGACGGCAGCACCCTGGTCCAGCACGGGGTGGTGTTCGTGAGCCTGAACTACCGACTGGGACTGTTGGGCTGGTTACATCATCCGGCGCTGCACAGCACCGAGGCCTCACCTTCCAACTCCGGGAACTTCGGCACCCTCGACATCCTGCAGGCACTCACCTTCATCAAAAGCAACATCGCGGCCTTTGGTGGTGACCCGGACAACATCACCCTGGTGGGCCAATCGGCGGGTGCCTCCCACGTGTTCAGCATGATGGTTTCCCCCCTGAACCATGACCTGTTCCAGCGGGCGGTGATGATGAGCCCCGGTCTGCTCAACCAAACCCCGGCAACCGGGCTGGCCTTCGCCAACGGTCTGTTGCAGACCCTGGTGATCCTGAACGGCCTGGCCCCTGACCCGGAGTCTGCCGCCACCTTCCTGGCCGCCCAGGACAGCGCCTGGATTCAGAGCTTCCTCTACGGTCAAAGCGCCATCACCCTGCTCAACGCCACCACCATGGTGCCCGAACTGCTGATTCCCCCCGCCGTGTTCCTGGATGGAGAAGTGCAGCCGGTCGATCCCTATGGCGCCGTGGCCACCGGCCAGTTCCTGAATGTTCCCCTGATCATGGGCATCACCCGGGAGGAAGGCAAACTGTTCACCCAGAATGGCATGATCATCGACAGCTCAACCCTGTGGACCCATATGCTGGAATTCGACGCCAACCAACCGGAAAACACCCCGCTGGCGCTGGAAGACGTCATCGCGCCGGAGCTGTTGCCTGCGGAGCGGGCACAACAGGGGCACTGCGGCGCCACGGATTTTGTGATGGGAGGCTACAACGACTTTGCCAATCTGTGCGGCGCCCGGGCCACCACTGCTCTGTTCCGCTACCTGCAGAACGACGTGCTGCTGCCGCTGCTGTCCAGCCAGCAATCACAGCTTTATGCCTATGAATGGGCCTGGAACCAGCAACCGTTCCCCTGGAATGTCATTCACGGGTCTGCCCACGGGGGTGATATTGGTTTCATATTGGGTGGCTTCGACGCCGCTATCTTCGCCAACGGTTACAGCGAGCAAAACGCCCCGGGGCGCCTGGCGCTGTCATCCGCCATGGTGAAGTCCCTGGCCCGTTTCGCCCGCAACGGCGATCCCAATCACAGCACGTTGGGTGATGATTGGCTGAACTGGTCCCCATTGCCCAACAGTGCTAAACGGCTGCTCCTGGATGCGGACGACCTGGAACCGCACATCGAAATGCAGTTCCAATAGAAACGCACACGGGAGAAACGCACACGGGTTCCCCATTCGCAGACACAAAAAACCCCGCCATGGCGGGGTTCTTTCCAATCTCGGCCTTAGGCAAATGGCGGCCTTGGGCTGGATTTACAGCGCTTACGGAATTGGCAGGTAGCCACCTTCCAGGCCTTTGGTGACGATGGCCACGGCGTTGTGGGCATGCAGACTTTCCAGGTGGTTTACCCGCACCCAGAAATCCTGATAGGACACCTGCTCGTTCAATGCCGCCTGAATTTTACGGGCCGCGTCTTCACAGAACATCAGGTTCTGGCCGTTCAACAGCGCGAATTCCTGCTCGTCCTCACGCTTCACAGCAGTCTGCACCGGCGTTTTGAGCGCGCCTTCCACCACGTCAATCAGCTCTTCCAGGGGAAAACTGTCGGTATCATCCGACAGCCGCACTTTGATCTCGGCGATGCTGCGCTGGCTGTGGGGCGTGGCCACGATCCCCTGCTCCGTACCCAGCCAACCATAAACTTCATCGGCCGACACCTGCTGGTCTGCACCGAAGTCCTCGCGGAACTGTTTCTGGATCAGCTGACGCGCCAGAGCGGCAGAACAGGGGCAAGTGGAGGAATAGGGGATTTCCACCCGCAGTTCGAAATGAAAGCCATCAGGGTCTTCGGTAGCGATGATGCGGGACGGATAAGCCTTCCAGCCACTGAACTCACTCTTCAGGGCCGGACGGCGGGACAAAAAGTCAAAACGAAAATCCACAAACGCCTGGTCGCTGAGTCCCTCGTGGGATTCCAGGAAGCGAGCCAACACATCCCGCAGGCTGCTGGCAGTCAGGGTCTGGCTGCACAATTCATCCAGCAACAGATACAGGCGGGACATGTGAATGCCCTTCGCCTCAGGATTGATCAGGTTCACATAGGCCTGGGCCTTGGCCACAGCATGGGCCACGCCACCATTACGCGTCGGGATGGACAGGGGAACTTCGATTTCGCTCATGCCCACCCAATCCAGCAGGCCCGGGGCCTTGGGCTGGGAAACGGCGGCGATGTCAGGCATTGATTTACTGCCCATTACTGATAAATCCAAAAATTTCATGATGTAAGAGGACTCCTCCAAGCATAGGCCCTGATACGTTGGTTGTAACAGTTTACTGCGCTCGGACAATTAACCCATACGGTTACGCTCATGACAAGCGGCTAAAATGACGCGGGATTCTATAACAAACTGACGATATTCTGAAATTTACCTGATCATATCCCCACCACAACTAAGGCTTAATTTTATAAACCCCTTAAAAATCAGGCCATTGGACAAAATCTGGATTTGGCAGCATGATAGTAAAATCGGTGTATGTTGATAGACAATTTTGATCAAAACAATGTGAAAATTGCCACACATAACCTACTAATTCAGTCGGAAATAGACCACAAAAACAATAATCAAGGAGATTCCCCATGCAGCCCGACCCCACCCCAACCCCTTACGGTGCTCCCGAAGCCTCACTGCGAGGCGTTCCCGCCGGCCCCGTGCAGTCAGAAACCGTCCCGGCAGGCAACGGCGTAAACTGGGTCACCGACGCCTGGGCTCTGTTTAAGAAGGCGCCCGGGATGATGATCGTGCTGTGGATCATCCTGATGGTGATCGTCACTGCCGCCAACATGGTGCCGTTATTGGGTCAGCTGATCACTCCCGCCCTGATGGCTGGCTTCATGCTCGCCCTGGCGCAACTGGAACAGGCCGGTGAATTGCGGCTGGAGACCCTGTTTGAGGGGTTCAAAAGCCACGCGGCTCCTCTGCTGTTACTGGGTGCAATTTTCCTGCTGGCCATCTTTGTGCTGGTGGTGGTCTGTGGCCTGTTCGTGGCGGTTGCCCTGAACGCCATGGGCAGCGGCTCGGGGGCAGGTACGGTGCTGGGCGCCCTGATGCTGATTCTGCTGGGCTTCACCAGCCTATTGCTGGTGGTCTTTGCCATGTGGTGGGCCCCCTGCCTGGTGGTCTTCAACCAGCAGACCCCGGTAGCGGCATTGAAGCAATCCATCGAGGCGATTTTCCGCAACCTGCTGTCCAGCCTCGTGTACACCCTGGTGTTGCTGGTTCTCTATCTGGGTGTGGTGGTGACACTGGGTCTTGGCATACTGGTGGTTGGCCCCCTGATCATAGTGAGCGCTTACACCAGCTATAAGGACATCTTTCGGCCGGTGTAACGGGAAATTACACAAGCACAACAAATCTGTTCATCTGTTTGTGGTTCCATTGTCTACCTTAAATGTGGACCAATTAACACAATTTGATCATGTTTCGAGCAGTATTACTTTCACTCATCCTGTGGGTCCCTGCCAGCCTGATGGCAGACCCACTGTTTGATCAGGCCGCCCGCCATTACGGCATCAAACCGGCGCTGCTGCATTCCATTGCCGAAATGGAATCCCAGCTTCACCCCTGGGCGGTGAACCTGAACTGGGAGGGTTTCAAGCCCCGCAGCCGGGAAGATGCCATCGAGCTGGTGCAGGCAGCAGAGCAGCGCCCCTGGCTGCTACGGCTGGACTACCCGGACACCGCCCAGCGGCTGTTCTTTGCCAGCCGGGAAGACGCCCGGAAGGCCCTGGAGCACACCAAAGCCAATGCCGCCCTGCTGGGCATCAATCGCCCCTCTGACTGGGAAATCCGCAAACTGGATACCCGCAGCGTGGACATCGGGCTGATGCAGATCAACTGGAAGTTCCACGGTCGCCATTTCGACTCCCTGGACCAACTGTTCGAGCCGCAGGTGAATATCACCTACGCCGCCAAATACCTGAAAAAACTGCTGGCACGGCACGGCTCCACCGAGCGGGCGGTGGCGTTTTACCACAGCAACACCCAACGCTATCAGTCCCAGTACCTGAAATTATTCCGCCCCATTTATCAAAAACAGCTTTTACTGGCCCGCCGCTAGTGATTTCCACCTTATTCGCTTAATGTGTTCCCGTTCAGTGTCTATATTTATAAGGCTGTGACGCCTCACAGCCGTGGACCAACCAATCCGTTGATCATCAATTTTGGGAGCAGGCATGTCGGGCACAATCATTACCTTGATCATCATCGCCGTGGTGGTGGTCTACGCCATTACCATCTACAACAAACTGGTGGCGCTGAAAAACCGCTTCAAGAACGCGTTTGCGCAGATCGACGTACAACTGCAGCGCCGCTATGACTTGATCCCCAATCTGGTGGAAACCGCCAGGAAATATATGGAACATGAACGGGAGACACTGACCGCTGTCATCGAAGCCCGCAATGAAGCGGCCGCTGCCGCCAAGGCCGCCGCCAGCCACCCGGATGACGGCAAAGCGGTGCGCACCCTGGGTGGGGCCGAATCCCTGCTGGGTGGCGCCCTGGGAAAGTTTTTCGCCCTGTCCGAGAATTATCCGGACCTGAAAGCCAACACCACCATGACCCAGTTGATGGAAGAGCTCTCTTCCACCGAGAACCGGGTGGCGTTCGCCCGCCAGGCCTTCAACGACGCCGTGATGGAATACAATACCTATCGGGAACAGTTCCCCAACAGCCTGGTGGCCGGCGGCCGCTTCCAGCCCGCTGAACTGCTGGAAATTGAGGATCAGGCAGCCCGCAAAGGCGTTAAAGTCTCCTTTTCGTAACCGTTTCCTTTGACTGAACGCCGTTAACGGGTTGCCATGAGTTTCTATCAGAATCAGGACAACGCCCGCCGCAAGACCGGGCTGTTGATCTTTTACTTTGTGAGCGCAGTGGTCCTGATTGTGGCCGCAGTGAATCTGTCCCTGTTCGTGGTGTTTGCGTTCTCCGGCGAGTCTGGCCTGTCTCTGGGGCAATGGGTACGAAGCCCCCTGTGCTGGGGTCTGGCTGCAGTCACCCTGGGTGCCATCGTGTTTGGCAGTCTGTTGCGGCTGGCACAACTGAGCAAAGGTGGCGTTTCGGTGGCACTGATGGCCGGAGGCACCCCGTTGGACCCGGCCACAACACGCCCGCAAGAAAAGGTCTTGCAGAACGTGGTGGAGGAAATGGCCATTGCCTCCGGCACTCCGGTACCCCGTATTTTTGTGATGCGGGATGAACCGGCGATCAACGCCTTTGTGGCCGGCACCGAATCCAGGAATACCGTGTTGGCGGTGACCCAGGGCTGCCTGGACAAGCTGACCCGGGATGAATTACAGGGCGTCATCGGCCATGAGTTCTCTCATATCCTGAACGGAGACATGAAACTGAATGTGCGTCTGATCGGCATACTGGCCGGGATCCTGTTCATCGGCCAGATCGGGGAATTTCTGTTGCGCGGGCAATCCCGCCGTCATTACTACGGGCGCCGTTCCAATAAAGAAGGCAATCAGTTGATTCCCCTCGGGCTGGCCCTGATGGTGATTGGCTATGTGGGACTGTTTTTCGGACGCCTGATCAAAGCTGCCATCTCACGTCAACGGGAATTCCTGGCGGACGCTTCCTCTGTCCAGTTCACCCGCAACCCGGAAGGCATCGCCAGCGCCCTGTACGCCATTCAACATTACTCCGGCCAGAGCCTGTTACTGAACGCCCACGCCGAAGACATGAACCACATGTGTTTCGGCGAAACCGTTACCATGCATTTGAGCGGACTGTTGGCTACCCACCCACCCATTGAAGACCGCATTCGCACCATTGATAACGGCTTGCTGCCCCGACTCAAAGCCCGTTTCCGTAAACGGGCGGAAGCCGACTCCCACCAGGTGCCTGCTGCCGCAGAGTCTGCGTCAACAACGCTGCCTACATCAGCAGCGCCGGCAACCGCAGCGCCTGCGCTGTCCGTAGCGGCCTCCGGCTTTACGGGCTCGCACCCTATTAAAGCCGATGCCGCGCACATCAAAGCGTCTGTGGGCCGCCCCACACCGGAGCACGTCGACTACGCCCAACGCCTGCATCAACAGATTCCTCCAAATTTACAGAGCCTCGCCCACCAGCAACACTCGGCGGATGCGGTGCTCTATGGGTTGCTGTTACTGGAGTCACCGGAGATCACCCGCCTGCCAGTGGCCCTGCCTGCAGAGTCTCTGGCCTTGCGCGACGAGCTGACGGCCTCCTCTGCGCTGATCCGCCTACCGTTGCTGGACATCTGCCTGGCGACCCTTAAAACGGCGGATGCGGAGCGCCGGCAAACCATCATCAAAAACTCGGTGGACCTGATCAAGCTGGATCGCAAAATCACCTTGTCGGAGTTTGTCGCGTGTTTTCTGATTCAGCAAAGCCTGTCTGACATCAAGCGCCCGCAGCGGAGCATCAAAAGCTACCAGCCTCTGGAGCCCGCCCTGGCCACGCTATTCAGCGCCTTGGTGCAGGTCAGCGGCGACAGCAAAGACCAGCAGGCGGATAACTTTCAGAACATCATGCAGTACTATTGCCAGCGCGATTATTCCAGCCAGTTGCAACAGCCTCCCAGTCCAAAAGGGTTGAACCAGGCTCTGCAACAACTGAAACGGTTGACGCCGTTACTGAAACAGCCGGTGGTGGACGCCTGTGTGGATTGCATTCTGCATGATGGCAAAGCGGTACTGAAGGAAGTGGAGCTATTGCGAGCCATTTGCGAAGCCCTGGAGTGCCCACTGCCCCCGCTGATCATCCAGGGTGATTGACCCGGTTGCCGTGAGCCGCTCAGGGCGTTTATGAATCACGAGGGCGTTTCTGGATCACGAAAGGGCAAATACTCTGCGGCGTGTTCCCGATAACGTTCCGTGTGCTCGATTTCAGCCTGCAAAAAATCCGCGATGGCATCCCGAAACGCGGAGTGGGCAATCCAGTGCCAGGATTGTGTCGGAACCGGCTCAAAGCCCCGCAGCAATTTATGCTCACCCTGGGTACCCGGATCAAAGCGCTGCAAACCCCGCTCAATACAAAACTCGATGCCCTGATAAAAGCAGGCTTCGAAATGCAGGCAGTCTATCTCCTGCAAGGCCCCCCAATGACGCCCGTACAGAGTGGTGTCGTCAAAAAAACAGATCGCAGCCGCCACCAGACGGCCGTCGCGGTGAGCCTGCACCATCATAATGTTGTGTGCCAACGCCGTACCCACGCGCAGAAAGAAATCCAATGTCAGATACGGACTCATGCCGCGCTCATGATAGGTATTGCAATAGCAGGCATAGAATTCGATCCAATCCTTTTCCCCCAGCTCATGCCCCAGCCTGCGCTGCAGGGTCACCCCCTGTTCCAGCACTTTGCTGCGCTCCCGACGCATGCTCTTGCGTTTACGCGATTTCATCTGCGCCAGAAAGTCATCAAAATGACTGTAGCCCTGATTGCGCCAGTGAAACTGGGTATCACGGCGCACCAATGCGGTGGTATCCGGCACCGGCAAAGCCGTCCGCTCGCTGAATAACAGGTGCCAGCTGGACGCCTGCCCGTCCCGCAACAGACGCTCAATATGATCCTTGGCCAGGGCCCACAAACGGGACTCGTCTGCACCGGGTTTTACCCACCAGCGCGGCCCCTGGCTGGGGGTAAAAGGAATGGCGGTCACCAGCTTGGGATAGTAATTCAACCCATGGCGGTGATAGGCGCTGGCCCAGCTCTGATCAAATACGAACTCCCCCCAGGAGTGCGTCTTGGTGTAGAGCGGCAGGAAGAACACCGGCTCGCCCTGGTCTTCGATCCACACATGACAAGGTTGCCAGCCCTGCGCCGGCGTGACACAGCCAGATTCTTCCAGCGCCCCGAGAAAGGCCGAACAGAAGAAAGGGTTTTGCTGCGGACGGCACAGTGCTCCAGTCAACTCCCCTGGCAAATCAACAAAACGCTGCTCAATGTGTACCCGCATTGGTAATCACCTGATCAATTGATCCTCAACTGTAAAGCGAACATAACAATTTAGTTGATCTTTTCCTCAAACATGGTACTAAATTACAGAAAGAAGAGAACAACCAATAATATCCAATAAGAAAAAGGTCCTAAGCACAATGAGCATGTCAGGGAATGCACGAACCGCAATGGCGCCAACGGTCGAGCCAATGGCAACTAAAGGATGGAATTATGAGCTTGTTCCAGAACAAATCGGATTATTTCTTAAAGGGTGAAGACCAGCTAGACGTTTTCCACCTGGGGCCCCACGGCTGCGACGTGATGTTCAGTCGTTATGAAGCCGGTACCGAGGTCCATTCCGCCACCAACTCCACCCTCTCCAAATGCCTGGTTGTCCAGGGCCGGCTCACCGTCACCCAGCAGGGCCTTACCCGTCATTATGGTACCGGCGACTGGTACGAAGTGCCTGCCATGACGGAACACGATATTCATTACCTCAGCGATTGTTCCATTATCGAGTTCTGGTTTGATCCTCCGGCACCCTGAGCCCCGTTGCCTGCTCTGACCACACTGCGTTATGCTGCCGGGGCAAGGAGTACGCCATGGACAACAAACCTTTCTCTCAAGCCTGCGAAAACAACAAACTGCCCATCCTTGAGGTTCTGCAACGCCACTTGACCACCCCCGCCAGCCTGCTCGAAGTGGGTAGCGGCACAGGCCAGCATGCTGCTTTTTTTTCCGGACAGCTGCCCCATATTCAGTGGCATCCCAGTGACGTGGCTGACAACCTTACGGGCATCCGGGCCTGGTGTGATGAAGCCGGTCACCCTAATCTGCACGCGCCCATCAGCTTTGACGTCACGCAACAGAACGCTGTGCCCGGCCCCCGGGATCACCTGTTTTCCGCCAACACGCTTCACATCATGAGCTGGCCCGCCGTTGCAGCCTTCTTCGAACGGGTACCCGCCTTGGTGAAACCCACTGGCTATGTGATTATCTACGGACCGTTCAAATACAATGGAGAGTTTACCAGCGACAGCAACGCCCGTTTTGACCTGTGGCTGAAAGCGCGCGGTGCCCATCAGGGTATTCGGGATTTCGAAGCCATTGCCAGCTTGGCAACACAAGCCGGACTGCGATGGGTGGAAGATGTCAGGATGCCTGCCAATAACCAGACCCTGGTCTGGCAAAAGGCCCCCTAATGGGTGCTCAACCGGACTAAAGCGCTATACTGACCCGACTAATACCGGTATCCTACCTTGACTATTAATCCGAACAAAAACCATTCAGAGTTATTGCATTGACAGAACCGAACAGCAACATGACGGACACCGAAAGCAAATCAGAACCAAGCACCCTTCGCTTCAAAGATCTGAACCTGGTATCCACCCTGCAGCAGGGTATTGACGATCTGGGTTTCGAGTTCGCCACCCCCATTCAAGCGCTTTCCCTGCCCCACAGCCTGCAAGGCAAGGATGTGATCGGCAAGGCACAGACCGGCACCGGCAAGACCGCGGCCTTCCTCATCACCGTGATCAATCGCTTGTTGAAAGAGCCGGAGCAGGAGGAGCGCTATAACGGCGAACCAAGAGCACTGATCCTGGCGCCCACCCGGGAGCTGGCGTTGCAGATTGAGAAAGACGCCAAGGCCCTGGTGAAGCACACCCACCTGGGTCTGCTCAGCATCGTGGGGGGCATGGACTACCAGAAGCAACAACGCCGCCTGCAAAACGAGATCATCGACATTGTGGTGGGCACACCGGGCCGACTGATCGACTTTGTGCGCAGCAAAGACCTGTTCCTCAGCGAAACCGAAATTCTGGTTATCGACGAAGCCGACCGCATGCTGGACATGGGCTTCATACCGGACGTAAAACGCCTGATCCGGGAAACCCCGTTCAAGGAGTATCGGCAGACCCTGATGTTCAGCGCCACCTTCACCCAGGACATCATGAACCTGTCCTCCAGTTGGACCATCAACGCAGAGCAACTGGAGGTGGAATCGGAATCCGTGGCCGCCGCCAGTGTGGACCAGAAGGTCTACATCGTCACCACCGATGAGAAATTCACACTACTCTACAACCTGATCACCCAGAACCAGCTGGAACGGGTAATGATTTTCGCCAACCGGCGGGATGAAACCCGGGATCTGACCCACAAACTGCGGGATTACGGCATCAAGTGCGCCACCCTTTCCGGCGACGTGCCACAACACAAGCGCATCAAGGTGCTGGAAGGATTCCGTGAAGGCAACATTCGGGTGATGGTGGCCACCGACGTGGCTGGCCGGGGCATTCACATAGACGGCATCAGTCACGTTGTGAACTATTCCCTGCCGGAAGATCCGGAGGATTATGTGCATCGGATCGGACGAACCGGCCGCGCCGGGAAGACCGGCACCAGTGTCAGCTTCGCCTGCGAAGAAGATGCATTCCAACTGCCTGCCATTGAAGAGTTACTGGGAGCCAAGCTGGATTGTTCGCAACCGGAAGCCGAGCTGTTGCAGGCCATTCCGGAGCCGGAAGTCAGCCCGGAGCGTGAGGCGCAACGCAAGAGTCACCAGCACGACAACCAGCGGCGGCGACGGCGACGCCCGCGCCGGACCAACAACGGTTAACGGCACCGCCAACACGCCACAAATAAAAACGCCCGGCACAAGCCGGGCGTTTTTCTGAGCGTTCAGGCTGCCACAATCAGACTGGCTGGAACGGGTCACCCCACTCCTGGGCCAGCGCTTCACGCAGGGCCACAACGCGCTCGGTTCCAATTCGATTGGACAGAGAGCTTTCAATTTCCTGCAGGGCACTCACGGTGGCACCACCGACTTCCTTGCCCTTTTCGGTGTACACCACCACTTTGGCGCGACGATCAGTGGGGTCCGGTTGCAGAGTCAGGTATCCCAGCTCCACCATCTCATTAATCGTCTGATGAATCGCTTGTCGGGTGACACCTACTCGGGAGGCGATTTCGGAGGGACGGGTCACGCCTTCGCTGATATTCACAAATACCAGGGACTGGGCGCGGGTAATGCTGGGCCAGCCCTGCTTTTTCAGCGCGTTTTGCAAGCCTTCGTCGGCCCAGTAAAAGGCTCGCATGAACAGTTGAGCCAGATTTGTTTCAATGGAGCTGTGTCCAAGTTCAGACATACTTCATACCCTTATTGCTAGCTAATTACCAAAAACGGATTGCTGTTTGATCGTTGTGATCAAGGTGTCCTTTTCCTGCCATAACTGATTTACCCAAGCCTGGAACTCCGCACGGAACGCACTATCGTTTTCATAGTCGCCGCAACTGAATTGCTCGGGAATGGGACGCTCGACAACCTGTACCGTCAGGTGGCGAACCCGACCGCAGAGCAGGTCCCAAAATCCAATGGTCTCGTCGTGATAGACAATGGTTACGTCCAACATGGAACGCAACTGCCCCCCCATGGCCGACAACACAAAGGCAATGCCCCCAGATTTTGGCTTTAGTAAATTCTGGTAGGGAGATTCCTGCGCATCGTGTTTGGCCTGTGTAAACCGGGTTCCCTCCAGGAAATTCATCACCGACACCGGCAGCTCCTTGAATTTTTCGCAGGCTTTACGGGTCGTTTCCAAATCCTTTCCCTTCATTTCCGGGTGCTTTTCCAGGAATTCTTTGCTGTAACGTTTCATAAAAGGAAAATCCAGCGCCCACCAGGCCACCCCCATCAGTGGTACCCATATCAGCTCCTGCTTGAGGAAAAACTTCAACATAGGTATGCGTCGATTGAATACCTGCTGCAGGATCAAAATGTCACTCCAGCTCTGGTGGTTACAGCTCACCAGATACCAACCGTGGTAATGCAATCCCTCAGTGCCCCGCACATCAATCTGCAGACGCCCTGACAGGGACAACGCGAAACTGTTCACCGACATCCAGTTCTCTGCAATCTTGATCAACAGCCAGACGCACAGTTTGCCCCAGGCCCGGATGGGGATGATCAGTTTCAACAATGTTATGAACAACAGCGGCACTACTGAAATTATGGTGTTCAGCGCCATAACCAAAAACGCCAGCAAGCCACGAACAGGGGCTGGCAAAAAAGACAACATGTCCTTGCGTTCTCCCAAACAAATGTCGCTGCTAAATCGAGCCAGCGGCCTCAGCAAATCTGGCTTTGCGGCGCGACAAACCGCGGGCCCCCTTAGTAAAGAGGCCGCACATTATGCCACAACGGAACGAAAACTGAACCGCGAATTTGAAGAGTTTTTTGTCTTTTTCGGCCACAAAAATGCAGTAAACGTCAACAATTTACCAAAGTGGATTGGGTATTGGTGATTGTCCGCAGAGTCACGTTTTGAAGAAATGAATGAGGGTGATTGCAGTCAGATTCCCCCCTTTTAAGCAGCACGGGGATTCACAAATCAGCAGCCGGATAAACATGTATACATAAATAAACCTAACAGCCTATATGTGTGCCGAAAGTTCGACTATATTTAATATGGAATGGAGTCAAATTTGAGATAATTCATTGGTTTAGAGGGATTTTGTCATTTCCTTATGCGCTTCTCGCGCTAAAGGGCCCATTACAAACTCCAAGTCATTTCGTAGGCACTATACAGGTAGCTACATGAAGGTTGATTTCAAACATTTTTCTCCCATCCTGATCACCTGTTTATTTCTGACTCCCGGCATTGCGGTTGCAGATAAATTCGATGACGCCGTAAACGAATACATCAAGGGATACAAGGAGTGTACTGAGGCGAACACGCTGCGCACCACCAACCTGGCCGGAGCCAAGCGCAAGTTCGACGTCTACCTGAAACAGCTGGATCGGGCCAAATCCATTGACCCTTCCATTCTGAACACCACTCAGCGGGACATGGACTCCAACCTGCGCTATTGCGAGCGCGTGGAAATCAATATCAAGCGGGCGGAAGCCACCCCCATTCTGGAGAAAGGGTTCACCTATTGTGACACCGCCAAGGAGTCCCTCAGGACTGGCGATGTGCCCACAGCCCAGTCCAATATGGAAGAGTACAAACGTTACCGTGATGACGCCATGATCATTACTGACAGCATCATGGAGGTGTTTGCACTGGCCTCCAAAGTCAGGGCCTGTTCGCGGGTAGAGGAAAAGCTGGCGGAAGCCATGAAGGAAGAAAACGCGCTGGTCGAAAAGATCAACGCCGCCATCCTCGGCTATCAGTCCGTTATCAGCCAGTGTGAGACGGCAAAAACCACCATCTCGTCACCGAAGTTTTCCCTGGACCAGCTGGACGACGTGAATGCCATCATGAACGAGTCGGCGAAAGCCAAGAAGACCGCTCGCCAGAATACCGAAGCCTTCACCCTGATGCAGGAGCAACCCAACCGCCCCCAGAGCCAGGAACTACAGAAACTGGTGGATACCGCTGCACAATGTGAAGGCCAGACCTCTGAATACATTCGCACCGCCACCAAAAACAAACGCGCGCTGGAGAAAGACATCACGGATGGGGTGGCCACGCTTAAAGCCTCCCAGGATGCCTGTGAGAACGCCAGAAAACTTAGCAATCGTTTCGTGGCGGACGCCGACGTTGCCAAAGCAGAATCAGCCTATAAAGACTCAGCAACCCTGAAGAGCAAAGTCACCGCTGACAGCAAGCTGATCGCCACTGTGAAGCAATATCCCAACTGGAGTTCCAGTAAGCAGTTCTCCAAATTGATGAACAGCACAGAAACCTGCCAAAGGGAAACCGCTGCCGGCATCAAAAAGGAGAAAGCTGCTTTTGCGCAGCAACAGAAAGATGCCAAGCTGAAAGCCGCACGGGATGCCGAGCTGGAAAAAGAACGCCAACGCCTGGCAGATGAACAAGCGCGCAAAGAAGCGGAAGACGCGAAACGGCTGGCGGAGAAGAAAAAAGCCGAGGAAGAGGCCCGTCGCCGAGCGGAGGAGGAAGCCCGCCGCGCTGCCGCCCTGGACGATGTTCCCGATGACGTGGACCTGGAGGACGATGAGTTCGGCGACTTTGGTGATGAAAAGGAGAGCAGCGGAGGCTGGACAGACCTGGTGAAGTAGCCACGTAACAGCCCCAAAAAAACGCAGCCTGGCAGGCTGCGTTTTTTTATGGCCAATCGTTTTTGGCACAACTATCAGCTCACGCTCATAAGCAAAAAAAAGCCCGCGTGTTCGCGGGCAAAGGACTACAGAGGGAAACTGTTTCGGGATAACCTGCGATCAATAGAATCCGAAGTTATCCACTTCCATATCCATGAGGCAATCCAGGCCACCGTTAATCGTCTCAACCAGAGACTTGGTTCGGGGCAGGATGCGCTTGAAATAGAACTGTGCGGTCTGCACTTTCGCAGTGTAGAACCCGACTTCAGTGGTTCCGGCGGCCAGTTGCTCTTTGGCGGCTTTCGCCATCAGAGCCCAGAAATAAGCCAGCGTAATATAACCACTGTACATCAGATAGTCTACCGCAGCTGCTCCGATCTCTTCCTGGTTCGCCATCGCACGCATACCGATTTGCGTGGTCAGATCGCCCCATTCTTTGTTCATTGCGGCCAATGGCTCGATGAACTCAGCGATGTCGGCATTATCTGCGTTCTCTTTACAGAACTTGTGCACAATCTTGGTGAAGTTTTTCAGCAAACCACCCTGGGTCAGCATTACTTTACGACCAAGCAAATCCAATGCCTGAATGCCTGTCGTACCTTCATACAATGTGGCAATGCGAGTATCACGAACGATCTGCTCCATACCCCATTCACGAATAAATCCGTGGCCACCAAATACCTGAACACCGTGATTTGCCGCTTCCAGGCCAGTCTCTGTACAAAATGCCTTGGCAATGGGCGTCAGGAACGCCATCAGGTCATCCGCCAGCTTTTTGGCTTCTTCATCGGCACCGTGCTCCACGATATCGCCCTGCATGGACAAGTAATACAGCAAGGCGCGACCGCCTTCTGCAAACGCTTTCTGAGTCAACAGCATGCGGCGCACATCGGGATGCACGATAATCGGATCGGCTTCTTTCTCAGGACACTTGGGACCGCTCAGCGCACGCATAGCCAGACGCTCTTTAGCGTAGGTCAATGCACCTTGATAAGACCCTTCCGCTGCCGCAACGCCCTGCAGCGCGGTACCGATACGAGCGGTGTTCATGAACGTGAACATGCAGTTCAAGCCACGGTTTGGTGGCCCGATCAAATAACCTTTGGCACCTTCGAAGTTCAGCACACAGGTGGCGGAAGCCTTGATACCCATCTTGTGTTCGATGGAGCCACAGCTCACACCGTTCACCTCACCCAGGGAACCGTCTTCGTTCACATTGACCTTGGGCACGATAAACAGAGAAATACCTTTGGTACCCTTGGGCGCATCCGGCAGGCGAGCCAGCACGATATGGATGATGTTGTCCACCATATCGTGATCACCGGCGGAAATGAAAATCTTGGTGCCGGAAATGCTGTAGGAACCGTCGGCGTTGGGCTCCGCTTTGGTACGCAGAATACCAAGGTCCGTACCACAATGAGGCTCGGTCAGGCACATGGTACCGGTCCACTCACCGCTGATCAGACGCGTCAGGTAACGCTCTTTCTGTTCGGGGGTGCCGTGGGATTCCAGAGTTTTGATGGCGCCATGGCTCAGGCCAGGATACATACCCCAGGACCAGTTGGCAGTGCCCACCATTTCACTCATCACGATACCCAGGGAGTTGGGCAGGCCCTGCCCACCCTCTTCGATGGGCGCGCTCAGTGAAGGCCAGCCGCCTTCAACGTATTTTTGATAGGCTTCCTTGAAACCTTTGGGAGTGGTCACAACACCGTTGTCAAAGCCGCAGCCTTCTTCATCGCCGCTGCGGTTGATGGGGGCCAATTCGTTTTCACAGAACTTGGCACCTTCTTCAACAATCGCGTCGATCAAATCACGATTTACTTCTTCGTCACCACGCAGCGCCTTGTAGTGGTCTTCCACGTTCAGCACTTCGTGCATCACAAACTGAATATCACGTCTGGGAGCTTTATAGTCTGGCATTGCTTTACCCTCTCCGCCCACCAACTGAATGGGCTTTATCTGTCGACAACATTCGGCCCGCCATGCTCTGGCGGGACATGAAATTGCGGTGAAAAAACAACGTGCCTGCACTGGAGTCAGCGCTCGGTCGGGTACAGGATGGTACCTGAACCATTCAAACAAGCGTTAGAATTTTTAGCGACCGCAGAGTCATAACCTTATTAAGTAAACGCTCTGACGGCCACAAATTCCAGTGCAATTTAAAACACTGCCTAATGGCTAAACAATAGTTTCAAACATATGTTTGATTTCGTCAATAAACAATAGCACATTTCCTCCGCGAATGTCCGAAACACACAGACATTTGGCCAAAAATCAGATACTTAAGGAGTATGGTAAGTTAGACGGGAGTTGGACACCCTAGACAACAATGTCCAGGAAGCCGCTTTTTCCATAGGGGTTTTCGGGATTCACCAAGCCCAGCTGATTCGCCTGCTGTAACACCCCCTGGGAGCCCAGCAGGATTTTTTCCAGCTCCTCGCGGGCATTGGCTGGCTTGTCATCCGTGGATTCGGTTGCCGATTCCGACTCGGATGCTTCCGCTTCCCCAGGCTGTGGCTGTACCGCAACCGGAGCGACAGCCACAGCGTCCGTGCCGGATGAGTCTTCCTCTAGCGTCGCGTCTGCTTCAGCCTCCTGCTGCCGCTCTGCGCGTTCCGCCTTTTCCTGCTGCGACGCTTCCGACTGCACTGCCCTCAGCTCATTGCGGGCGGTCAATTCCAGTTGCGCGGCTTCCGCTGCCACCCTGCGATCCTGCACCGACGGTTCTGCCGGCGCCAATGCAGCGGCGCGAATTACGCGGGCTTTTTCAATGGTTGCCTGAGGGTCGCCCGCCACTTCGGACACGCTGATGCTCACCTCACCTCCGGTGGCATAGTTGCGCCCATCCGGGCCCCGCGTGTATTCAAACGAGGGACTGCCGGCATAGCGCCCGCCCACAGCGGCATGGGCTGCTTCGTGTACCCGCACTTCCCGGTCCCGCGCTTTCAGCTGGTCGATCACCACCAGGTCTTCTTCAGACAGAGTCCCTTGAGTATTACCTGTGGTTTCCTGCTGAGCAGCGCTGTTTCGGGGGGCATCCTTCTGACCGGACGCAGGCGGCTGAGCCGGGGAGTCATCTGTCCCATCCGCCGGGGGGCTGGTGGTAGCGGATACGGAAGATTCGAACAACCGGTTTTGTGCACCTGCCGACTTTTCAGTTTCTTCCACCGGGGGGATATCGGCACGCGCCAGCTCACGCTCCACCCCACTGGGGGTCACGGAGCCTGTGTAGGCGGTCACACTGGTGACATTGGTTTGTGCCGGTTGGATCAACATGCCTGGTTAACCTGACTCTATACCTTGATATCAATAATACTGCCCATGGTGTCACTGGCGGTTTTCAACACTTTGGCATTGGCCTCTACCTGCAACTTGCTTTCCAGCAGGCTGACGGCAGAGCTGGTCAGATCCGCAGCGGGATCTTCCGATGTTGCAACCTGGGCGATCTCAGCACTGGCCTTGTTCATATTGGACAGACCCTTCTGGATTCCGGTAACACCATTGTTTAGTACTGAACCTATCACCATCTTCACTACCTCTTGAGGCGATTATACCACCGGCCCTGCAGACACAATTCCGGCTCATGAAGAAGTATAGAAGGAAAACTCAAGCTGCGCACATTTTAACCAGGCACCTCATTCAGCAAGCGACTGATTATCCAGTCAATTTTTATTTTTTATGCAAAATCAGGAATCAAATTCGGCGGTTTAATAGCAAATCAGTATCAACGGACGACACCAGATCCCCCATGGACACGGCCGGGGCGTGAGGGACCACCCCCAAACAGGGCGCAGGCAGCATCGTCCTCAGGGTCTGGATATTCTCCTCCACCCGGGCCGCGTCCGGATCGATGCAGTTGGCCACCCAACCCGCCAGGGGCAGCCCTGCCGCAGCCACCGCCTGGGCGGTCAACAGGGCATGGTTCAGGCAGCCCAAGCGAACGCCCACCACCAGGATGACGGGCAGTTGCAGCTCTTTCACCAGGTTCGCCAGGGTTTCCCGCTCGTTGAGGGGCACCAGCCAGCCGCCGGCGCCCTCGATCAGGGTTACATCTGCAGGTGTCATCAGGGCACCACGAATCAATCCCGCCAAGCGATCCACAGACAGGCGCCGCCCCTCTTCCGCCGCCGCCAGATGCGGGGCTATGGCGGACTTCAGGGCAACGGGGTTGACCTGCTGATAACTCACATCCAGGGTCATGGCGGCCTGCAGTTTCAGTGCGTCATCGTTGCGTAACTCTCCGTTGATCTCTTCGCAGCCTGCGGCCACCGGTTTCAATGCCAGGGTGCTGAGTCCTTTGGCTTTAAGGGCCGCCAGCAACAGCACTGTCACAAAGGTTTTTCCGGCGTCTGTGTCGGTTCCGGTGATGAAAAACCGGTGCTTCATATCTGCCTCCTCAGTATCTGGACTCTGCTGATCTTCACCGTGGCTTCTGTAACGCAATCACGCAGTAATGCCAACTGGCGGGCAACAAGCCCTGGTGATTACGAAAGTGCTCGTAGTTGCTCATCATTTTGAACAGCGTTTTCTTGCCGGTAAGGGAATGGGTACGATTGCTGGTGACCTGATGGGCGCCCAGGGTTTTCAACTCCCGCGTCAACTCGCGCACGGACTCGTAATAGACCACGTCCAACCGCTCCTGCAATTGCAGAGTCAAAAACGGGGAGACATCCAGCAGCCCCTGAATCTCTGCCAGCGCAGGAAAATCGTTCACGTGATGGTAGCGGCTTTCCGCTTTGCGCCAGCTCAACTTCAGCTCCCGCAATGTGTTCTCCACCGGAATGGAAAATACGAAGCGGCCACCGGGGCGCAATATCGCATAGACATCCGCCATCACCCGGCTCAGGTCATCACACCATTGCAGGGCAAAGCTACTGAACACCAGGTCGAAGGATTGCGCGGGAAACGGCAACCGTTCGGCATCCGCGCACACCCATTCGCTGATCACCCGCTGCTGATCGTTCTGCTGTGCCACCGCCAACATACCAGGCGCAATATCCAACGCAGTGATGTGCTCGGCGTAAGGTGCCAGCTGGATGGTGAGCGCCCCGGTGCCACAACCGATGTCCAGCGCGGAGGCCACCGCAGCAGGCTCACTGGCCAACACCGCCAACATGGCCTCCCCCACCTGGCGCTGCACATGGGCCACACTGTCGTAGCGAGGCGCGGCCCGACTGAAGGAAAGGGCGATGGCTTTTTTATCCACGGTCATGTCAGGCGCCGCCCGCTAAACCCTGCTCGCGCAGGAAGTCACGGCAGGCCGCCAAAAACAGGTCCGGTGCCGATAGAAAAGGCAGGTGGGCCACGCCGCGAATCACCGCGGTTTGGGCAGCCGGTTGTAGCTTGGAAACCACTTCGCTCACCCCCACCGGAACCAGGTGATCCCGCTCACCAAACACATGCAACGATGGGCAACGCAGGTTCTGCAGATCACTACGCAGGTCTACGGCCTGCAAAATTTCCAATCCACCCCGCAATGCCTGTTTGGCGGGAATACCATGGAAATGCACCAGCTCCTTCAGGGCCCGAATATCATTTTTGATGGTGTCACTGCCTTTGCATTGCAGGGACAGGAACCGAATCAATGTGCCTTCGGCATCCTCCAGCAACACGGTATGGAAGGCGTCCAGCACATCAGGCTTCACAGCCAACGGCCATTGCTCATCGGCCACAAATTTTGGCGTGGAGGCCACGCTGATCAGGGCACTGACCCGCTGCGGATGCAAACTGGCAGCCCGCAGTGCCACCATGCCGCCCAGGGACCATCCCATCCACACCGCCCGATCCGGTGCAATGGCCAGCACATGTTCCACCAGATAATCCAGTGTGTATTCGCCGCCGGGTATTGGGCTGCGACCCAGGCCGGGCAGATCGACCACCGTCACTTGAAAATGCTCCAGCAACGCCGGCATCACTTCATCCCACACCAGGCTGTGCATTCCCCAGCCGTGGATGACCAGCATCTCCGGAGGATTGTCGACGGTTCCGGTACAGCGAAAGCGATCATGGTACAAGGTCAGGGACATACTGCGGACGACCTCCTCAGACTTGGGTGATGGCTGCCCGACTGAGGGCATCCAGTAATAATTCAATATCCCGCGCGCAGTGATCCGCGCTCAGTGTGATGCGCAGACGGGCGCTGTTCTGCGGTACGGTGGGCGGCCGGATGGCACTCACCAGAAAGCCCTGCTTCAACAGCGCATCGCTGGCCTGCAAAGCCCGCTCGGATTGTCCAAGCAGCAGTGGCTGGATTGCGGTGTCAGACGGCATCAACGGTAAACCGAGCTGGTGGGCACCCTGTTTAAACTGTGCGATCAACTGCTGTAATTTCTCGATGCGCCAGGCTTCACTCACCAACAGATCCAGGCTGGCCAACGTAGCGGCAGCCACAGACGGCGGTAGCGCAGTCGTGTAAATGTAAGTTCGCGCGGCTTGGATCAAATACTCCACCAGAGTCTCATCGCCAGCCACAAACGCGCCAAAGGTGCCCAGTGCTTTGCCCAGGGTACCCATGTAAACCGGCACCTGCAGCGGGCTCATTCCGCACTCCACCAGCGAACCGTGGCCGCCGCCCAGCACCCCGAGGCCATGGGCATCGTCCACCATCAGCCAGGCATCATAGCGCTGGCACAGCTCACTGATGCCCGGTAAGGGCGCCAGATCGCCGTCCATACTGAACACAGAATCCGTCACCACCAACACCCGGCCCCGGGCCTGATGCAGGCGCTGCTCAAGCCCCTGCAGGTCGTTGTGCGGATAACGCAGCAAGCGGGCCCGACTCAATTGAGCACCATCCAACAGGGACGCGTGATTCAATTTATCCTGCACCACCGTATCGCCCCGTTCCAGCAATGCGCTGATCACCCCCACGTTGGCCATATAACCGGAGGAAAACAACAGGGCCCGTGGTTGCCCCACCCAATCGGCCAGGCGCTCCTCCAGTTCATGATGGAGGTGGCTGTGCCCGATCACCAAATGGGAGGCACCGCTGCCAAAGCCGAATTGCTCAGCCGCCTGTTGCGCTGCCTGCACCACATAAGGGTGACGGGCAAGCCCCAGGTAATCGTTACTGCAGAAATTCAACAGTGCTCGACCGTCGCATTGGATGCGTGCCTGTTGTGGGGATTCCAATACACGGCGGTGCCGGTACAGGTGCTGCTCGCGCCGCGCCTGCAGGCGTTGCCCTAACTGAAAGGGATCACTCATGCTGAGTAGCCGGTCAGCTACTCAGTTTGGGGCAGTCTTTGTGGGGTTGGGGTGCACCCTGGCCGCGACTGGCATCCACATAAAGATGAGCCGTCTGCTGATGCTCCACCGCGTTCAACAAGGCTGCTTCGCTGGCTTCGTCACTGGCTTCCACCTGAATGTCCATTGGCTTGATGCCAAGCTTGTTGAACAGCTTCATATCGGAGGTGGCTTCCGGGTTACTGGTGGTGAGCAGGCGCTCCCCGTAGAAAATGGAATTGGCACCGGCCATGAAGCACAGTGCCTGCATTTGCTCGTTCATGGCCTCACGGCCGGCGGACAGGCGCACCGAGGATTTCGGCATCAAAATGCGCGCCACGGCCACGTTGCGGATGAAATCAAAAGGGTCCAGGTCATCCACGTTTTCCAGGGGGGTGCCCTCAATTTTAACCAGCATGTTGATGGGCACACTTTCCGGGTGTTCCGGCAGGTTGGCCAGCTGCATCAGCAGGCCGGCACGATCCTTGGCGGTCTCCCCCATGCCCAGGATGCCGCCACAGCAGACTTTCATGCCGGCGTCGCGAACGTTGGACAGCGTGTCCAGTCGATCCTGGTAGGTACGGGTGGTGATGATGGAATTGTAATGCTCCGGCGAGGTATCCAGGTTGTGGTTGTAGTAGTCCAGACCCGCGTCCGCCAGACGCTGGGCCTGATCTTTATCCAGCATCCCCAGGGTCATGCAGGTCTCCATCCCCAGGGATTTCACCTGCTTCACCATTTCCAGCACATAGGGCATGTCTTTTTCACGGGGGGAGCGCCAGGCGGCGCCCATGCAGAACCGGCTGGCACCAGATGCCTTGGCATCCCGGGCCTGGGACACCACATTCTGGATTTCCATCAGCTTTTCTTTTTCCAGGCCGGTGTTGTAGTGACCGCTCTGGGAGCAGTATTTGCAATCCTCGGGGCAAGCGCCGGTCTTGATGCTGAGCAGAGTACTGATCTGGACCGCATTGGGATCATGATATTGGCGGTGGACGGTCTGGGCCTGGAACAGCAAGTCATTGAAAGGCAGGTCAAAAAGTGACTGAATTTCTTTCAGGGTCCAATCGTGACGAACGGCTTCCATCGGGGTTTGCTGTGCGGTCATGGGTGCGGCCTCATCTGCATCTGCGGCTTATTTTAACGATAGGTTTATGGCAACGATGTCTCTCTTCTAAGGGCTGCATCTTATCGGCTCCCCCATCTTTGTCAACTTTGCCATTGATTCAAAAGTTTACAAGAGATCAACTTTAAACCTAAACGAATTTTCAACCGGTATGTTTTTTTGCCTGCTCTGCCACGGTTTGACCCACCCGAAACAGGATCTCTGCCATTCCTGTCGCCAGGACCTGCCCTGGAACCAGCACCATTGCGAACGCTGTGGTGAGCCCTGGCCAACCCCGTTTCAGGGCCTGTGCCAGCCCTGCGTATCCGAAGAGCCGTACTTTGATCAGTGCTTTGCACCCTTTCGATACGGGTTCCCCATCGACCAGCTGATTCTGCAGGGCAAAGGTGGCAAACGGGCGGAACTGCTGTTTGCACTTGGGCGACTGTTGGCGGATGCGCTGCTGCAACACAGGATTCCACTGCCAGACGCCATCATCCCGGTACCCTTGCATCCGCACAAACAACAAAAACGCGGCTACAACCAGGCCGGGGTTTTGGCCCAGGTGGTGGGACGCACGCTGGCGGTACCTGTGCGCCACGATCTACTGCTGAAGATACGGGAACCTGGAGATCAAAAAAGTCTCTCCCGTGGCGGGCGCCAGCACAATATTCAGCGGGCCTTTCGAGTGCAGCGATCACCGCTGAAAACCTGCACACCTCCGTTGCGGCATATCGTATTGCTGGACGATGTCATCACCACCGGCAGCACCATCAATCAACTGGCCAAACAGCTGCGCAGCAGTGGCGTGGAGCGGGTGGACGGGTGGGCACTGGCCAGGGCAGCCAAACAGATCTATAACCAGCCTTCCTCACCATTGTGATAGGATGCGGTCTCACCCCATATAAGCTGGCGACCATGAGTGAGATTGAGCTGTACCCCAACTACGATCACCTGACACCGGATCTGGTGATCAACTCTGTGGAATCCCTGGGTTTCCTTTCAGATGCCCGCATTTTCCCCCTGAACAGTTATGAGAACCGGGTCTACCAGGTGGGCATCGAGGAGAACGACCCCGTTATCGTCAAGTTCTACCGCCCGGGACGCTGGAGTGACGCCGCCATTCTGGAAGAGCATCAGTACTCACTGGACCTGGCGGAGCTGGAGCTACCCGCCGTGCCCCCCATGATCTTCAACGGCACGACCCTGCATCGGTTCCAGGGCTATCGCTTCGCGGCCTTTCGACGCCAGGGCGGCCAGGCACCAGAACAGGATGATTTTGATCAGCTGCTCTGGTTAGGCCGACTGCTGGGGCGCATGCATAAAGTGGGCGGAACAACCCTGTTCCAGGCCCGCCCCACCCTCACCGTGGAACGGCTGGTGACTGAACCGGCGCAATTCCTCCTGGAGCACCCATTTCTGCCGGAATACCTGAAGCCCCGCTACCGGCAATTAATTGAAGATTTCAGCCAACGCTTCCGAGGCCTGTTTGAGCAGATAAAGCCACAATGGATTCGCTGTCATGGAGATTGCCACATCGGCAACATTCTCTGGCACCGGGAAACTGGACCCTGGTTTGTGGATTTCGACGACTGCCAGAACGCACCGGCCGTGCAGGACCTGTGGATGCTGCTGGCAGGCAGTCGCCCGGAGCAGATCAGCCAATTCAGTGAACTGCTGGACGGGTATGAGGAATTCAACACCTTCAACCGCCGCGAGCTGCAATTGATCGAGCCCCTGCGCACCATGCGTATGATTTACTACGCCTGCTGGCTGGCCAGGCGCTGGGATGACCCCGCCTTCACCAGCAACTTCACCTGGTTCAATACCGATGGTTACTGGCAGCACCATGTGAACAGCCTGGAGGAGCAACGCCAGCTATTGGACGACGAGCCCTTCTCCCTGTTCTGATGCCACCCGGACGGGTCACCGCAATGCCCAGCAAAAAGCCCGGCAAGCCGGGCCTCTTCTGCTACGAACAGTGGAATATTATGCGACTTTCTTCAACTGGGGCTCTTCTGGCAGTCGCTCATAGAGCGCTTTCAGGGATTGCACCGACTGGCCCAGCTTTTCGCCGTCCTCAATAAAGTGCTTCAGCATCATCCGGGTTTGCGGAGCCGTTTTCACGAACTGGAACTTGGCATAGGATTCCGCATCCATGGGCGACAGCAGCCGCATCACCGGCAATGCCATCTTGACCCAGAACAGACTGAAGAGGCGCTCCGTCCAGTTCAGGCGCTTGCCGAACTTAGCAGCCACGATGGACAGGGCCTCCTGAGCTGCCGCCACCGCCAACTCCAACGATCCACTGAGGCGCAGCCGACGGAAAGACCAGTTTTCCAATTCCAACAACGCCACCAGGGGAATCATCATGGCGGAACGGTCTGCGTAGATACGGGACGCATCCTGCTCCACCTTCACATTGAAGCGTCCGGCAGCCATGGCACCCGCCACGTCCGGCAGACGATTCTCGTTCCCGGAAAACTCAGCGGGCATCATCGGCAGCACCAGATACGCCACGCCCTTTTTGTCCGCATCCGGGTGGTAATCCGGCAAATCCGGTAATGGTGTCTGATAACTGATAAAGTTAACGATGCCGCATACCACTCGCTCTGGTGGGAACTGGCTGAACACATAATCCCGGTCATCCAGATCAGGCTGCAGCATGACCACCGTCGCGTCGCCGATAACCGCCTTCAATTGCGCCAACCAGCCACCACGCAGGTCCGCTGACGAAACCGTCAGCCACACCTGATCCCATTGCGTTTGCTTCAGTTCATCAAATTCAGTGTAAATGCCATCGGCGTCGAACTTCTCCGCTGCGCCCAGCCCGCTGCGTCGGCACCGATAAAGCGTAAATCCCTTTGCGCATTCTTCTTTGTATTTTTCTTTTACGAAGTATGAGACGGAAGCGCCACCGCGTTGCAGAAAATGGCCATATACCTGGCCCACGGCGCCTGCGCCCACAATCAATGCTGTTACCACGTTGTCAGTCCCTCCGATAGTGACAGTCTTTTCGATATAAACACACCACTTGTAGGGTCACAAGGTATTGATTGGGTTAATGCTTTAATTTTTATATCATGTTGTTCTAATAGGTTTACGTTGAAAACGGAAACTTATATCTGCCCCTCCACGCATCGCACCACCAACATCAGAAGAGCATTAACGTATTGTTATGGCTAAGAAAATCACACTGAAAGAGTTGTCTGAGGCGAACAATAAATGTGATCGTTGTTTTGAGTCGAAATGCTGCCAGTACATCACCCAGAACATCGACAAGCCCACGACCATGAAGGATTTTGACCTCCTGCTGTGGCAGGTCTCCCACAAAAACGTGCACATTTTCAAGGATGAGGAAGGTTGGTTTTTGCTGATACTGAATGAGTGCGTGCACCTGCAGAAAGACGGCCGTTGCGGCATCTATGAGGTGCGTCCACTGATCTGCCGGGATCACACCAACGATTATTGTGAGTACGACGTCAGCATCAAGGATGGCAGTGAACTGTATTTTTCCGGCTACGACGACCTCAACAAATATTGTCGCAAGCGCTTCAAGAGCTGGGACAAACGCTTCAAGAAGAAAAGCTGGAAGAAAAACGCTGAACCCATGTTGTCGTAATAGCGGACCCGCTCACCGAATAATAAAAAAGGGTCTGCTGGCCCTTTTTTATTATTCAGATTCGTACTCGTCCTGATCTGCCCCAGACTCTGATGGCTTGGGCGGCGGCCCAAAGCGGAGCCCTTTCTTCAACACCACTCTGGCGTCCTCCGGAAACACCGAACGGGGTTCACGCTCAAGATTGCCATATTGATCGATGATCAGGCTCAAGCCGCGCATCTGGTCGTACTTCTCCTGGCTGACTCGATTGGCGGAAGTATCATCCCGGACAATCGTGGGCTGCAGAAACAACAGCAGGTTGCGCTTCGTCATCTTCTGACTCTTGGCCCGGAACAAGGCACCCAGCAACGGCACGTCACCCAGCAACGGCACTTTGTTCACCACCTCTTCCACGTCATCCCGCACCAAACCGCCGGTGACAATGATCTCACGGTCATTCGCCAGAATCACCGATTTGACTGAGCGCTTCTGAGTGGAAATATCCGCCGCCCCGGTGATGGTTTCGTTACTCACGTTGGACACTTCCTGCACCAGCTGCAAGCGCACCACATTGCCGTCATTGATCTGGGGGGTCACCCGCAGGGTCAGACCCACGTCCTGTCGCTCAATGGTCTGGAAGGGGTTGTCGTTGTTACTGCTGAGGCTGGTACCGGTGATGAAGGGAACGTTCTCACCCACAATGATTTCCGCCTCTTCATTGTCCAGTGTCATGATGCTCGGGGTGGACAACAAATTGGAGTTGGCGTTGGATTCCACGGCCTGGATCACCACGCCCATTTTCACGTCACCACTCTGGTTGGCGCCGCCCGCCAGCAATCCCGAGAAGGAAGCGCCATCGGTTGAAGCACCGTCGGAGCCCTCCAACAGTCCAGCGATCGTAGCGAGGGAAAGTTGACCTGGCACCGCCAGACTGGTTCCCGCCAGTCCATTGGCAGGATCGCCGTAGCCCCATTGCACACCCAACGCCTCGTTGGCGGTGCCGGACACCTCCACAAAGGCCGCCTCAATCAGCACCTGGGCCCGGCGTACATCCAGTTGATCCACAATATTGCGAATCTCTGCCAGATCCGCCGGCGCCGCCCGCACTATGAGCGCGTTCAGGGTTTCATCCGCCTGGATGGTGATGTCACCGGAGGTGGCTGTGGGGGTTGTCAGCGTGGCCGTAGCCTGAGCCGCGCCACGCTTGGTGGAAGAGGCAGAGCGGGATACTGTTGCCGACTGACCGGATACCAGCGCGCTCAAGATCTCCGCCACTTTTTCCGCTTCGGCGTGTCGCAGGTACATAACCTGAGTGGAACCGGTGCTTTCCACCGGACGGTCCAGATCCACCACCAGAGCCTTGACCCGGGCGCGGGCTGATTTCTCGCCCCGCAGAATCAAGCGGTTGGTGCGCTCTTCTGCCACGACCCGCACCCGCACATTCGCGGCGGAGCGGCTGGACTTTTTGGCTCCACCGGTTTCCACCGGCGTCAACTGCTCCAGGGTTTTCACGACGTCGCCAACCCACGCGTATTTCAGTTGCACCACTTCCACTTCTTCACTTTCTGCGCTGTCGATGCGCTTGATGATCTCAATAATGCGGCCAATGTTATTGGCGTGGTCGCTGATGATCAGCGCATTGGCAGAGCTGACCGCGGCCAAATGCCCGTACTGGGGCACCATGGGCCGTAGAATCGGCACCAGCTCGGTGGCGTTGGTGTTCTCAACCGGGATCACCCGGGTCACCATTTTCTCGTTGCCCAGGCTGCCGCTGGCCAGGGGCAGGTCTTCCTGTTTGGCGCCCTGGGTGGGAACGATCTTCACCACATTTCCGGTTTTGACCGCCGCATAACCATGAATTCGCAACACGCTCTGGAACATGTCAAAAATATCATCGGAGGACATTTCGGTGTTGGATACTACCGTCACCTCACCCTTGACACGGGGGTCCACAATAAAACTGTATCCGGTGATGTCAGACACCTGTTCAATGAAGGTGCGGATGTCTGCCTTCTTCATATTGATCTTCCAGGCGCCGGCATTTTGTGGCGCACTCCAAGCCGCCACAGGCATCATCACAACCAGGACCAATGCCATCAGCATTCGCGTTATTCGCATACTTGTCTCGCTTCCGAGCCACCGATTTTTCATATTCGTTCTATCCAAAACCATGCTGTTGCTTACAGCCCCGGAAGGGCGACCTCCGAATCAAACTGCCGTCCATTGCGCTCCATAGAGACCCGCACAGAGCCATCCTGCATCACCTGCTCTATCAGCGCGACATCCTGGGACGGATCCCCCAGGTTGCGGCCATTCACCGCCAGAATCACATCCCCCGGCTTGGCGCCGATTGCCGCCAGCATGGGATTCGGGCTATCCGACACCCGATAGCCACGACCGTTGTTGGACGCCAGACCGAATTGACCCAGCACTTCACCTGGATCCTGTTCAAGCTGCTCCCGCAAGGTACTCACCATCTGCTGGGCCATTGCGGTCTGGGCCTGCTGGTTGGCGATTCCGGCCCTGCCGCTGCTGCCACCGAAACCGGGGCGGGAATTGGGAGTACGCCCACTGGCGCTGGTACGCGTGGTGCGGCTACTGCGACTGCGGCTGTTACCATCGTTGTCCGACCGGGTTAATCCGCCCTTGGCGTTTTCAGGAAAGTACAACGCCTCCAACTGGCCATTGCGATTCAACAAAACTCGATCCTGGTATACCGCAGCCAGGGTCACATTACCGGGAACTTTATCACCGATTCGATACAACTTACTGTCTTTGCGTATTTCCGCAATCATGGCTGTGGAGCGTTCTTCGACAGGGGCAACGAATACGGCCTGAAGTTCCAGGCTGAGGCGGGTTTCGGGGGCGTTGACGTCTTTGGGCTGTTCGGTTTGCACCACTTTTTGCCCCTCTTTTCCAAACAGGGACCACATGGCGATGGCGGAGGTATCGACCTTATCCTGGCGCCCCAGGGGCTGGCTGGCAGAACGCTGCTCCCCATAGAAGGATGGCGCAGACCCAACGGACGTATCAACAAACAGGTACACGAGCTTAACCAACACAAAAGCTGTTGCCACCACCAGCACCAGGCAGGCAGCCGAGTTAGCTCTTTTCACCCAAGGATTTAATTGGGTATCCGCGGTCAAAGTTCTCTCCTGACGTCCAGGGTTCTTATTCTTGTTGTTTGAGCCTCACTTTACCTCAAGGTTCAACGGATGCGAATAAGACCGTACTCTTTAATAACAGATTAGCAGTGAATGCTTACAATGCTCTTAAAAGGGCAAGGGCTGCTGCATATTGACCAGCACTTTATCATCACCGCCTTCAGCGCCCATACCCACCAGGGACAACACCCTTTGCAGCACTTTCAAGCTACCTAACCCTTTCTCCGGCAACAGCCCGGCTTCACCCAACAGCTGGTTACCCTTCGCTTCAGTGACGGTGAGGAACAGGCTACCTTCCTCTTCACGAACCTGCCCGTTGACGGGAGGAATATCCAGAGGGGTGCGAGACCCACTGCCAGGTGCCTTGACCCTGCCTCCGGACCATCGGATCCAGCCTTCAGCGTTGGTAATGGTTTGCCCTGACAGGTTCACTGAAATGTTCTCGATATTGATGACACCGGAAGCGGAAATGCCAAACTGCCTTAGGGACTGATTCAGCAGTTCGGCCTGCACGTCACCATTCAGGTGCGACACACCGGTTCCCCACAACCCCCAATGGCCGGCGCCGCTCACGCGGAAGTCATTTCCTTCCGCCCGCAACACGATGGCCACTTCACCCAGCAATAAGCGCAGGCCTTTCAAATCCCAATCCACCACCACCGGGCCCCGCACAATCTGGGTACGCAAACGCCCAACGGCATATCCATTCCAGACCGTGCCACCCACCCGCTCCACCTGAACCGGCAAACCACCAGCGCTGCCCGAGACCATGCTCCAGAGAATGCTGGCGGGAAACAAGGCAATGGCAAAAACGATGCAGGACAATACACCGATGAGAATCAGATTACGTATTTTCATGACCGGGATGAAAGGGTATCCCTCTCCTATGCTACTTCCAGCTTATTCTTATTAGTGTACGCCAAGAGGCCAGCTTAACATAATTTGTTAGTCTGACCCCATTACCACAGACCACGACCAGAGAGGACAGTTGGACGAAGCTCGGATCAGAACGGGATATCATCCTCAAAATCAGACCCGGCAGGTGAAGGACTGTTACCGCTGGAGGAGCTGGAGGAAGATGACGCGCCTTGTGCTTCCGGCATCTGGTCGTAACCGGCAAAACCATCGTCAGACCCACCGCCCGAACCACCCCGGGAATCCAGCATCTGCATTTCACTGGCCACGATTTCTGTGGTGTAACGATCGCTTCCGCTCTGGTCCTGCCATTTACGGGTACGCAGAGAGCCTTCCACATAGACTTTGGTGCCCTTCTTCAGGTACTCACCGGCGATTTCCGCCAGGCGATTAAAAAACACCACCCGGTGCCACTCCGTGCGCTCCTGCATTTGACCGGAATTCTTGTCCTTCCAGCTTTCACTGGTGGCGATGGATACATTGGTCACGGCCCCGCCGCTTGGCATGTAACGGGTCTCCGGATCCTGTCCGAGGTTACCCACCAAAATGACTTTGTTCACTCCGCGTTGTGCCATGAGATTCTCCAGTTATCAGAAAAATGATTATGTCAGGCCGGTTCTGCCTGACTTTCTAAAGGGGACTGATGAGACAGGCGCATTAATTGTTCTCTATCCAGCCGCGCATTGTCCACTTTTAAATAGGCCGCCCGTTCTTCCTTGACCACCACAGCCTCTTCCACCCCGGCGATCCCCATCAGGCGGGACACCCATACCCGGTCATCCAGCTCACCCTCATGGTCCAGGGCCAGAGTCACACTCTGCAGATAGGGCGGCTGCTTCATGCTCCAGGCCAGCAGGAACCAGATGCCGACCACCGCGGCCGCCACCACATACACCGCGCTGTCACCGTAGTGCCCCAGCAACCAGCCTCCGCCAGCCCCACCGGCGAATGCCCCCAGAAACTGACAGGTGGAGTACACCCCCATGGAGGTGCCTTTATACCCCGGAGCGGCGATCTTGCTCACCAGAGACGGCAACAGCGCTTCCAACAGGTTAAAGCCCCAGAAAAACACAAACAACCCCAGGGCGATGCTCCACACATTGTCATGCCATTGGCTCAAGCCAACCAGGGACACCCCCAGCAAGCCCACCCCGAGCATGAACACTTGTTTGATTTTGCGGGCTTTTTCCGCAACGATCATGAGCGGTAACATTAAGACAAACGACAGGAAAAGAATCGGCAGATAAACCATCCAGTGATGGTCTTTGTCGATGGCCGCCTGTTGCAGCAGCCACCCCGGCATCACCACAAACATGGCGGTCAGCACCATGTGCAAAGAGAATACGCCGAAGTCCAGCCGCAACAGGCTGGGGTCTCTGAGCACGTCCGCCACGTGATCCATCATGGGGCGGGTATCCCGCAACATGCGGCGAGCATCCGGGGTGGGCACGACCCACAAGGTCAAGGCCACACCGAACCCGGCCAACACGGCGGTAAACAGAAACAGGCCTTCCAACTGAAACCAGCTTGACAATAGCGGGCCAGCAATCAGCGCCAAGGCAAAGGACATCCCGATGCTCGCACCCACCATGGCCATGGCCTTGGCCCGCTGGTCATCGCGGGTCAGATCCGCCAGCAGTGCCATTACCGCACTGGCGATGGCCCCTGCCCCCTGCAACGCCCGGCCGGCGATCACCCCATAGATGGTCTCTGCCTCGGCGGCCACCAGGCTTCCCACCAGAAAGATCAGCAAGCCACCCACGATGACCGGTTTACGGCCAATCCGGTCGGAGAGCAGTCCGAACGGGATCTGTAACAGGGCCTGGGTCAGCCCGTAAGCTCCGATGGCCAGACCGATCAGGGTGGGAGTGGCCCCTGCCAGTTCCTGCCCATACAGCGCGAACACCGGCAATATCATAAACAAACCCAGCATTCTTAACGCAAACAGACTGGCAAGGGACCAGGTGGCCCGGATCTCAAAGGAATTCATAGTGACTTCAGTTATCCAATCAAGCGCACGATTCTACCATTGATGAAGC
Source organism: Ketobacter sp. (assembly GCF_003671495.1). Taxonomy (GTDB): domain Bacteria; phylum Pseudomonadota; class Gammaproteobacteria; order Pseudomonadales; family Ketobacteraceae; genus Ketobacter. The sequence goes on from NZ_RCHN01000042.1 coordinate 62,714, forward strand.
CACTCTCGTAGTAGCTCTGGCGACTAACGAGACAGGCTTCCGCCATCCTTGACAGGATTTGCCAATCACTAGTTCCCGTCACCCAATATCTTTATACTTGCGGGTTTATTTGCGGGGGATCACGATGGACACCATTCAAGTTCGCGGTGCACGCACACACAACCTGAAAAACATCAGCCTGGATATTCCCAGGGACAAATTTATCGTCATCACAGGACTGTCGGGTTCCGGCAAGTCCTCCCTGGCATTCGACACCCTCTATGCGGAGGGTCAGCGCCGCTATGTGGAATCCCTCTCCACCTATGCCCGCCAGTTTTTATCGCTGATGGAAAAGCCGGATGTGGACCACATCGAAGGCCTGTCCCCGGCCATTTCCATCGAGCAGAAGAGCACCTCGCACAACCCCCGCTCCACGGTGGGCACCATCACCGAGATCTACGATTACCTGCGCCTGCTGTTCGCCCGGGTGGGCACCCCCCGCTGCCCGGACCATGATCTTCCCCTGGAAGCCCAGACCATCAGCGAGATGGTGGACGACGTCATGGCGCTGTCCGGGGAAAACCGCTATATGCTGCTGGCGCCCGTAATCCAGGACAAGAAAGGTGAACACCTGCATCTGTTTGAAGAACTGCGGGCCGACGGATTTATTCGGGCCCGTATCGACGGCATTGTGGTGGACCTGGATCAGCTCCCCAAGATCGATAAAAAGCGCAAACACACCATCGAAGTGGTGGTGGACCGCTTTAAGGTCAAGGAAGGCATGGAACTGCGCCTGGCTGAATCCTTCGAAACCGCCCTCAATATGGCCGCCGGTACCGCGCTGGTGGTAAATATGGATCAGCCCCGGGAAACGCTGCTGTTCTCCTCCAAATTCGCCTGCCCGGTTTGTAACTACGCCCTCAGCGAACTGGAACCCCGTCTGTTTTCCTTTAACAACCCCGCCGGCGCCTGCAGCACCTGCGATGGCCTGGGGGTAAACCAGTTTTTTGACGAGGACGCCATTGTGGTCTCTGCCGAACTCAGCCTGGCGGAAGGGGCCATCAAGGGCTGGGACCGGCGCAGTGTTTACTACTTTCAAATGCTGAACTCCCTGGCAGACCACGTGGGCTTCGACATCGACAAGCCCTTTGGCAAACTCAGCAAGAAAGCCCGCCAGGTGATTCTGCACGGCAGCGGCAACGATCCGGTGCCGTTCCGCTATCTGAACGACAGGGGCGACGTGATCACCCGCAACCACCCCTTCGAAGGCATCATTCCCAACATGGAACGCCGCTACCGTGAGACGGAATCCGACGCGGTGCGGGAAGAATTGGCCAAATATCTAAGCGTCGCTGATTGCCAGAGCTGTCATGGCTCCCGCCTGAACCGGGCGGCCCGCAATGTCTACATTGAAAGCGCCACCCTGCCGGATGTGGTCCGGCTGCCGGTGGGCGATGCCCTGGAACACTTCAAGACCCTGAAGTTGGACGGCAAGAAAGGCGAAATCGCCGAAAAGATTCTGAAAGAAATACGGGAACGGCTGCAGTTCCTGGTCAATGTGGGTCTGGACTACCTCTCCCTCAACCGCAAAGCCGAAACCCTGTCTGGCGGTGAGGCCCAGCGTATCCGCCTGGCCAGCCAGATTGGCGCCGGCCTGGTCGGGGTCCTGTACATCCTGGACGAGCCCTCCATCGGCCTCCATCAGCGGGACAACGAGCGACTCCTCGCCACCCTCACCCGCCTGCGGGACATGGGTAATACGGTGATTGTGGTGGAGCACGATGAGGACGCCATCCGTGCCGCCGACTTTATTATCGACATCGGCCCCGGTGCCGGAGTCCACGGTGGCGAGGTGTTGCGGGCCGGCAGCCTGCAACAGATCATGTCCTGCCGCAAATCCCTCACCGGGCAGTACCTGAAAGGCACTAAAGCCATTGAGGTACCCGCCCAACGGGTGGCTAACGACCCTAAGCGTCAACTGCAAATCCACGGTGCCCACGGCAACAACCTGAAGCACGTCGACCTGCATTTGCCGGTTGGCTTGATGACCTGCGTGACCGGTGTCTCGGGCTCAGGCAAATCCACGCTGATCAACGGCACCCTGTTCCCATTGGCCGCCACCCTGTTGAACGGCGCCACCACCCACAAGCCTGAACCCTATGGAGAGTTCCACGGCATTGAGCATTTCGACAAGGTGGTGGACATCGACCAGAGCCCCATCGGTCGCACCCCCCGCTCCAACCCCGCCACCTACACCGGACTTTTCACCCCCATTCGGGAACTGTTCGCCGGCACCCAGGAAGCCCGCTCCCGCGGCTACACCCCCGGCCGCTTCAGCTTCAACGTCAAAGGCGGCCGCTGTGAAGCCTGCCAGGGCGATGGGGTGATCAAAGTGGAAATGCACTTCCTGCCCGACATGTACGTACCCTGCGATGTCTGCAAGGGCAAACGCTACAATCGGGAAACGCTGGAAGTGCGCTACAAAGGAAAAAGCATCTGTGAAGTATTGGAAATGACGGTGGAGGACGGTCTCGGGTTCTTTGAGAACGTGCCCGTTATCGCCCGTAAACTGCAGACCCTGGTGGACGTGGGACTTTCCTATATTCGCCTCGGCCAATCCGCCACTACCCTTTCAGGCGGTGAAGCACAGCGGGTGAAACTGTCCAAAGAGCTGTCCAAACGCGATACCGGCAAAACGCTTTATATTCTGGATGAACCCACCACCGGGCTGCATTTTCACGACATCCAGCAACTGCTGAACGTACTTCACCGACTGCGGGACAAAGGCAATACCGTTGTCATCATCGAGCACAACCTGGATGTGATCAAGACCGCTGACTGGATCGTGGATCTCGGACCAGAGGGCGGCAGCGGCGGCGGCGAAATCATTGCGGCAGGCACGCCGGAAGAAATCGCCAAATGCCGCCACTCCCATACAGGGCGTTTCCTGAAACCTCTGCTAACGGCGAAGTAATTCAGTCCATCCGGCTATCGGTACAGGCTGGAGTAACCCTCTTCCAACAGCACCCGCCGCACTGCCGGGCGCTGCAGCATGCGCTGATAATGGGCCGCACAGGCTTGCGGTAGTGGCAGACCAATTCGGTCTGCCCAAAATTCCACATAAAACAAGGCCCCATCGACAATGCTGAATTGCTCCAGCAGGTATTCACTTTGCCCCAGGCACCGCTCCAGCCACGCCAATCCTGTACTCACCATCTGTTTTCCCTGCTGGATAATCGGCTCCGCATCACCACCGGCAGGCAGATAGATCTGCGGTGTAAACACCCGGGTGTAGCCCTGACCATGCACAACGTTCACTGCATAGTTCATCACCTCCAGCGCTTTCAGCTCAGACGTAAGCTCAAGCGGCATCAATCGGGAACGGGAAAACGCCCTTCCCAACCACCAGGCAATGGACATGAAGTCTGTGAGGATTCTTCCACTGTCCGTCACCAACGTCGGAACCGTGCCCTTGGGGTTCAAGGCCAGATATTCCGGAGTGCGATTTTCCCCTTTCATCAGGTCCACGAGATACACCTCAAACACCAGCTCCAATTCCTCCAGCAACAGATGGATTCCCGTGCTGCAGGAGCCAGGCGTCATATAAAACCGCATGGTCACCGCACTGCCTCCATACCACGAAAGATACTGCACAGCTGGAACACCGGCAGTTCGGGTGAAACCGATTTGTGCTGACAGTACTTCGCCACCAGCTTCACCAGCCCCTTGATATCTCGACCACTGGCGGCTGGGAACATTTCCACCAGCTCGGTTAACAAAGCGTCGCTCACAGGCAGCTTGAATTGCCCGGTCATCACCTGCCATATCTTCAGCCGGTCATCACGGCCAGGTGGGTGGTACTTAATCAACGCAATGCAGCGTGAAACGATCGCCTCATCGATATCATCAACACGATTCGTGGTCAGGAAAAGCAACCCATTGAAGTACTCCAGCACGCGTAAAAAAACGCCCACTACCGCATTCGCAGCAATGTTGTCATCACGACGCTTGATATAGACATCCGCCTCATCAATCAGCATCACAGCACCCCAACGCTGCGCACGAATCAACGTATTCTTCAGCGCCTGCTCCATCTCCATGACATTTAAACCCAACTGACCGGAATGCACACGGTAAAGCGGACGACGAATCACTTCGGAATACACCTCAGCCGTGAGCGTCTTACCTACACCCGGCGGACCAGCACACAGCACCGTGGTGCCACCGGATTTACCTTGCACCACGTCATCCATCAACATATCCATTTCTGCGGTCAGGATGTCGATGAGGTCGGTTTGCTCCGGAGGCAGTATCAGCTTGTCCTTCAACTCTGGTTGATAGCCATAGATCTCCATGTCATCCACATGAACCCAGACATGGTGATGTAGCTCCAAATGAAACATGAGAACGTAACCGTGCACCGGGATCTCGGTAAACATCCGCTCCGGGATACTGTCACGAAGCTTTTCAGCCTGGGCCTCTACGCGATCGTTGTAATTGGTACTGCGGCCGGCCTTACGCAGGTACTTGGCCAATACGTCCCCCGTGCAAGCTAATTCCAGCGCACGATCCTTGACGATCTCCTCATCATTTACCATCCGCGCCAACTCTCCGGAGCTCGACAGCACAATCCTGCTTTTGCGGGACCAGTCGGTATTACGGTGGCTTGCGGTTGGGTCTTCGGCATAGTACCCGGTCCCCCGCCCGGTAAACTGCTGCCCGTAACGGGCCCGCCAATCGAAATAGCGCTGGCTGGATCGCTCATAAGCGTCGATCAATTCCGGAGTTTCCTTGAAATAACCCTTTCCGGCCAATATCTCAGGCAAGCTTTTGCCGACAATATCCCGTTCCAGAATCATCAACGAGATGGATTGCAGCTTGGCCATTGCATTAGCTTTGAGCTCGAGCAGTATCCGGCCAGCTTCTTCCTCACCTGGCGGAGTAAAATCAATGCGCGCAACCAGGTAGGGAATCGGTTTCCCCTCTCCATTCGCCTTGAACAGCCAACCCCGCACCCCGTCCATCAGCAGATAATCAACCAATGCCGGCAGCAGGGACTCAAGCTGACCTTCCGCAAAAGGCGCTAAACGCAGTCGCAAGGCTTGCGTGAGCGTCAGCAGTTGAGCCGCATATCCAGGCTTGGAATCGGCACTCTCTACATAAAGCTGCGCCAGATAATCCAGCTGATCGAGGGAGAAACGGTTGAAAGAGGTTTCCACACGATGCCCGAACTTAAGCTGCTCTAATAAGCTATCCAGATCCGGGAAGCGTTTGACAAGGGGTTCGAGATAAGGCCTATCAATGTACAATTTCATGGCACGCCGCCTGCGTATTCCTGACCAGAATCAGGGAGCAAGCTGTGTGCCATGGACAAACACTTGAGTTTTAAGGAAAACTTGAACGGGCCGGGCAGTATAAACGGCGCAAACTCGCAACATTGTTGGGAAAACGACACGCACAATGTGGTCTCCGGGGCAGCACACCCCGCCAACATGCGAAAAAAAAGCCGGCTAGGAGGTAGCCGGCTTTTTTAACTACAACATCTGTCTGGAGAGAATGCTATTCCTCATCCATCTCCACAGCTTCAGCATTCACCGGTCTGTCGACCAACTCAACCAACGCCATAGGAGCTTTGTCACCGGCACGGAATCCGCATTTCAAAATGCGAATATAACCGCCGGGACGGTCTTTGTAGCGGGGACCAAGGTCAGTGAACAGTTTACCCACGGCTTCATTACTGCGCGTTCGGGCAAATGCCAGACGTCGGTTTGCCACACTGTCGGTTTTAGCCAAAGTAATCAGAGGTTCTGCGTGACGACGCAGCTCTTTCGCTTTGGGCAACGTTGTTTTGATTAACTCGTGCTCAACCAGGGACACCGCCATGTTGCGGAACATCGCTTTACGATGGCTGCTGTTACGGTTGAATTTACGACCACTTTTACGGTGACGCATCGCTCTTTTCCTTTACAACTTACGGCCCCGACAGCGCGGAGCAATGGTTTAACGTTTCTTCAGTACGCGCTCATCATCACGCAGACTGCCGGGAGGCCAATTTTCCAGGCGCATACCCAGTGAAAGACCTTTTGACGCCAAGACGTCCTTGATTTCGGTGAGGGACTTCTTACCCAGGTTAGGAGTTTTGAGCAACTCCACCTCAGTGCGTTGTACCAAATCACCAATGTAGTAAACGTTTTCCGCTTTCAAGCAGTTGGCGGAACGAACCGTAAGTTCCAGATCATCCACCGGTCGCAACAGAATCGGATCGATTTCGTCGCGCTCTTCCACTTTTTGGGGCTCGGATTCTTTCTCCAAGTCCACAAACACTGCCAACTGCTGCTGCAGGATTGTGGCGGCACGACGAATCGCATCTTCAGCGTCGATAGTACCGTTGGTTTCGAGATCGATCACCAGCTTGTCCAGATCCGTACGCTGTTCAACTCGCGCACTTTCCACCACGTAGGCCACACGGCGAATGGGCGAGTAGGTTGCGTCCAGCTGCAGGCGGCCAACACCACGAGTTTCCTCGTCGCTCTCCCGGCCATCTGCAGGCTCGTAACCCCGCCCTTTCTGAATGCGCAGCTTCATGTTGAGCTTGGTGCCCGCACTCAGGTTGGCGATCACAAGATCCTTGTTTACGATTTCAACGTCATGATCCAACAAAATATCGCCAGCGGTGACTACACCAGGGCCATCCTTGTTGATACTCAACAACGCTTCGCTTTTATCGTTCAGACGCACTGCCAGGTTCTTCAGGTTCAGCAAAATATCAATTACGTCTTCCTGAACCCCTTCCAGGGTGCTGTACTCGTGAACGACACCGTCGATCTCAACTTCTGTTACTGCTGCTCCGGGCATGCTCGACAAAAGAATGCGACGCAGCGCGTTCCCCAACGTATGTCCGAAGCCCCGCTCCAAAGGTTCCAGAGTCACCTTGGCGTGGGTTTCGTTAATTTCCTGAACACCAATAGTCCGTGGTGTTAAAAACTCATTAACAGAGCGTTGCATATAGAGTACCACCTCA
>NZ_RCHN01000043.1 GCF_003671495.1 Ketobacter sp.
CATTGGCTTCGACGTCGATTACGAACCCTTAGGTGCATGTCGTGTGGGTAGCAACACACGTACTTCAAGTGCTGCAAATGATAGTTGCAAACGACGACAACTACGCTTTAGCCGCTTAAGGCTGAACCGTCCCGAGTTTTTGCTTGTGGGGATGACAGGACGGTAACTTTACACAAGATCGCAGCAAAGCGCGCCTGGCGCGGCGCTGTTAAAACTTAACAGGCTAGCTTGTTACTCCCTGTCTGGTCGGGCCGTAACGAGCGAAATTAATAGACAAGACTAAACATGTAGATCCTTAGGCAGAGGATTGGCGGACGCGGGTTCGATCCCCGCCGCCTCCACCAACAACGAAGCCCCTGCAGGCCATGCAGGGGCTTTTTGCTTTGCAGGCCCCGCACCTGAATTGGTGAACCTTTAAACATTCAGATAAAAGCCTTTATAAACAGCAACATAATCTCATGTGGCCAAGGCTTTCACCCTGTAGCAGGAGGCTGGGCCAGCCCCAACCACCCGCACCGCTCCAGCCCCACAATTTCCCCCAAATTTTTCTCACCTCATCTATTTATTTTTGAGCAAAAAAGCCGCATAGTTCGCCCAATTGTCAAGTAAAACGGTGACCTTTAACCTTCCCCCTTCGAGGACAACTATGCGAGCAAAATTCGGTGCCCTATTGGCAGCAATGACGATCACAACCGTGGTATCCGCTGAGGAACTGCATATCTACAACTGGTCAGACTACATTGCCGAGGACACCGTCTCGAAGTTCGAGGAGGAAACCGGCATCAAGGTGAGCTACGACGTTTACGACTCCAACGAAGTGCTGGAAGCCAAGCTGTTCGCCGGCCGTTCCGGTTATGATTTGGTGTTCCCCACCGCCCGCCCCTTCGCTGACCGCCATATCCAGGCCAAAGCCTACCAGAAGTTGGACAAGAGCAAGCTTTCCAACATCGGCAATCTGGATGCCGGCATCCTGACCTCCCTCAGCGACATTGATCCCGGCAACGCCTATCTGGTGCCGTATATGTGGGGCACCACCGGCATTGGCTACAACGTGGACAAGGTCACCGCGATTCTGGGTGAAATGCCAAAGGACACCTGGCGCCTGTTGTTCGATCCTGAAATCGTCGCCAAGCTGAGCAGCTGTGGTGTCACCCTGATGGATGACCCGACCGAGGTATTCGTGGCGGCACGGGCTTATCTGGGCAAAGACACTGCCGATTTCAGCGCAGACGCAGTGAAAGAAGCAGTGGATCAGATCAGCAAAGTGCGCAAGAACATCAAGTACTTCCACAGCTCCCAATACATCAACGACCTGGCCAACGGCGACATCTGCGTAGCGCATGGCTACTCCGGTGATATTCTGCAGGCTCGGGATCGTGCCGCAGAAGCCGACAATGGCGTAAAAGTGGCCTATGCCGTGCCGTCTGAAGGCGCCGTGGTGTGGACCGATGTGATGGCCATTCCGGCAGACGCCAAGAATGTCGACCAGGCGCTCAAGTTCATCAACTACCTGATGCGTCCGGACGTTATTGCCGCGGCCACCAATTTTGTGGCCTACGCCAATGCCAATGCCAAAGCGGCTGCGCTGGTGGACCCGGAGATTGCCAATGACCCGGGCATTTACCCCCCCGCCGCCACCCGTGAAAAACTGCTGGTGCTGAAGACTCCCACCGAAAAGCAGGCCCGCGACATGAACCGCGCCTGGACGCGACTCAAAACCGGTAAATAACCAAGATGTTTCCGGGGCCGCGTTAAGCGGCCTCACTTTTTGAGAGTACGAGATGGTTGCTGAGTCTCCTATTGTTCAGATCAAACAGGTTTCCAAAAATTTCGATGCGGTCTATGCGGTGGATGACATCAGCCTGGACATTTACCGGGGCGAATTCTTCTCCCTGTTAGGGGCTTCCGGCTGTGGCAAAACCACGCTGCTGCGCATCCTGGCCGGCTTCGAACAGCCTTCCTCCGGGCGCATCTTTATCGATGGCCAGGATATGACGGATGTGCCGGCCTATGCCCGCCCCGTCAACATGATGTTCCAGTCTTATGCCCTGTTTCCCCACATGAACGTGGCCGATAACATTGCCTATGGACTCAAGCGTGATGGCATGGGCAAAGCCGAACGGGCCGAGCGGGTGCAGGAGATGATGGCCCTGGTCAAAATCGCGGCCTACGCCAAACGCAAGCCGCATCAGCTGTCCGGTGGTCAACGGCAGCGGGTGGCACTGGCCCGCGCCCTGGCCAAGCAACCCAAAATCCTGCTGCTGGATGAACCATTGGGAGCACTGGATAAAAAACTGCGGGAAGAAACCCAGTTCGAGTTGGTGAACCTGCAGGAGCGCTTGAAAACCACGTTTATCGTGGTGACCCATGATCAGGAAGAGGCCATGACCATGTCCTCCCGCATTGCCCTGATGCATGCCGGGCGCATTGAACAGTTGGATACGCCCCGCCGGATTTACGAATTCCCGGCCACCCGCTATGCCGCCGGCTTTATCGGCTCGGCCAATCTGCTGCACGCCCACGTGGTCAGCCAGGAGGACGAACTGGTAACCCTGCGCAGCGAAGCCCTGGAACGCGAATTCGTGGTGCACCACGGCCAACCCCTGGCGCCCAATATGGACGTCAGCATTATTGTGCGTCCGGAGAAGATCCAGGTGGGCCCCGCCAATGATGCGCCCAACAAAGTGGAAGGCGTCATCAAGGAGATCGCCTATCTGGGGGATGTGTCGATCTATCACGCAGAGATCGCCCCCGGCGTTCGCATCAAATTCACCCAAAGCAATGTGCTGCCGCTGGCAGAACAACCCCTGAGCTGGGAGCAGGAAGTGCGCTTGAGTTGGTCGCCCTACAGCTGCGGTATTTTGAGCCAATGAACAAACGTCTTTCTGGTCTGATTGCCGGTATTCCCACTTTCTGGCTGGTGGTACTGTTTGTATTGCCGCTGCTGTTTGTGTTGAAAATGAGCCTGACCGAAGCCCGCTTGGGGCTGCCGCCTTATCACGACCTGATTCGGGAAATGGAAGACGGGCTCATCACCATCAAGATCAACTTCGGCAACTACGTGATTCTGGCGCAGGACTCCCTGTACCTGAGTGCACTCTGGGGTTCGCTCAAGATTGCCACCGTGTCCACCCTGCTGTGCATTCTGATCGGCTACCCCATGGCCTATGCCATTGCCAATTCCCCCAAGCACCTGCAGACCCCGTTGCTGATGCTGGTGATTCTGCCGTTCTGGACGTCCTTTCTGATTCGTGTCTACGCCTGGATCGGCATCCTGAAAAGCAATGGTTTGCTGAATAACTTTCTGATGTGGTGTGGTGTGATCGATGAGCCCCTGCAGATACTGCACACGGTCTGGGCGGTCTACATCGGGGACGCCTATTCCTATTTGCCGTTTTTCATCCTGCCACTGTACGCCACCCTGGTGAAGCTGGATCGCGGCCTGCTGGAAGCGGCGGCGGACCTGGGTGCCAGGCCCGTTATGCAATTTCTTACCGTCACCCTGCCGCAATCCATCCCCGGTGTGGTGGCCGGCTCCATGCTGGTGTTCATCCCGGTGATGGGGGAATTTGTGATCCCGGATCTACTCGGCGGCCCGGATGTGTTGATGCTGGGCAAAATGATGTGGATCGAGTTCTTCAACAACAAAGATTGGCCGTTGGCCTCTGCCCTCACTGTGGTATTGCTGGTGGCGCTGATCATTCCCTTTGTGTTGATGCAGAATTACGAACAACAGGACAGTAAGGACAAGGCATGAGCAAACTGCGCTGGTTGCAAATCACCGTGCTGTTGCTCGGGTTTGCCTTTCTCTACATTCCCATGATCAGCCTTATCGTGTACTCGTTTAATGAAAGCCGCCTGGTTACCGTGTGGGCGGGCTTCAGTACCAAATGGTATTCCGAGCTGATGGACAACCGGCAACTGCTGGGGGCGGCCTGGCTCAGCATCAAAATCGGTTTTTTGAATGCCTGCCTGTCGGTGATACTGGGCACCCTGGCGGCCATTGTGCTGGTGCGGTTTCGCCGCTCCCGGATGCGCAAGCCGCTGGATGTGATGGTGGCCGCGCCCCTGGTCATGCCTGACATCATCATCGGCCTGTCATTGTTGTTACTCTTTGTGTCACTGGAAAACCTGATGGGATGGCCGGAGCGGGGCCAGCTCACAGTGATTCTGGCTCACAGTACCTTCTCCATGGCCTATGTTACGGTGGTGGTGCGCAGTCGCCTGGTGAGCATGGACCGCTCCCTGGAAGAGGCGGCGATGGACCTGGGCGCCAGGCCCCTGTGGGTGTTCTTCACCGTCACCCTGCCGATCATTGCCCCGTCGCTGGTGGCCGGCTGGCTGCTGGCCTTTACGCTGTCGATGGATGATCTGGTGGTGGCCAGCTTCGTCAGTGGCCCGGGGGCAACAACCTTGCCCATGATGGTATACTCCAGCGTGCGTTTAGGAGTCAGCCCCCAGATCAACGCGCTGGCCAGCATCATCATTCTGGTGGTGAGTGTGGCGGTTCTGATCGCCGGGATTCTGATGTATCGCCAGGAAAAACGGCTGCGGCACTGAGCAGGTTTCCGTTGAGCGGGGGGCTGCGGCCCTTTAGCCACACTGGTGGACCTGCTATGCTGCTGCCCTTAAATACCATGGAGTTGCACCGGTGGCTCCTGCACTATTCGAGGTAAGCCATGCGCTTTCAGTTTCCCATCATCATCATCGACGAAGATTTCCGCTCCGAGAACAGTTCCGGCCTGGGCATCCGGGCTCTGGTGAGCGCCATTGAAAAAGAAGGCATGGAAGTGATCGGCGTCACCAGTTACGGTGACCTGAGCAGCTTTGTACAGCAGCAAAGCCGCGGTTCCTGCTTTATTCTGTCCATTGATGATGAAGAGTTCCACGGCGACCGCACCGAGGCCACCCTTGAGCAACTGCGTAACTTCATCACCGAGCTGCGCCTGCGCAACCCCGATATCCCGATTTTCCTGCATGGGGAAACCCGCACCTCACGGCACATTCCCAACGATGTGCTGCGCGAACTGCACGGGTTTATTCACATGTTTGAGGACACCCCGGAATTCATTGCCCGCTATGTGGTACGCGAAGCCAAAACCTATGTGGACACCCTGGCACCGCCGTTTTTCCGTGCCCTGGTGGACTACGCCCACGACGGCTCCTACTCCTGGCATTGCCCCGGCCACAGTGGCGGGGTCGCTTTTCTGAAAAGTCCGGTGGGCCACATGTTCCACCAGTTCTTTGGCGAAAACATGCTGCGGGCGGACGTGTGTAATGCGGTGGATGAGCTGGGGCAGTTACTGGACCATACCGGCCCGGTGGCCGCCAGCGAGCGCAATGCAGCCCGTATCTTTCACGCCGATCACGTGTTCTTCGTCACCAACGGCACTTCCACCTCCAACAAAATCGTCTGGAACAGTACCGTGGCCCCCGGCGATATTGTGGTGGTGGACCGCAACTGTCATAAAAGCATTCTGCACTCGATCATCATGACCGGCGCCATCCCGGTGTTCCTGATGCCCACCCGCAACAATTACGGCATCATCGGGCCCATTCCGAAAAGCGAATTCAAGTGGGAAAACATCCGCAAAAAGATCGCGAAGAATCCCTTTATCGACGACAAGACCGCCATGCCCCGGGTACTGACCATCACCCAGAGCACCTATGACGGCGTGCTGTACAACGTGGAGGAAATCAAGGAAGAGCTGGACGGTAAAATCGATTCCCTGCATTTCGACGAAGCCTGGCTACCCCATGCCGCGTTCCATGATTTTTACGGCGACTATCACGCTATGGGCGAAGGGCGCACTCCATGCAAGAACTCTCTGGTGTTCGCCACCCAGAGCACTCACAAACTGTTGGCCGGGCTTTCCCAGGCGTCGCAGATTCTGGTGCAGGATTCGGAAAGCCGGCAGCTGGACAAGGACCTCTTTAACGAGGCGTACCTGATGCACACCTCCACCTCCCCTCAATACGCCATCATCGCCAGCTGCGACGTGGCGGCGGCCATGATGGAACCGCCCGGGGGCACTGCCCTGGTGGCGGAATCCATCGACGAAGCCATGGAGTTCCGCCGTGCCATGCGCAAGGTGGATGAGGAATGGGGCGCCGACTGGTGGTTCAAAGTCTGGGGACCGGACGAACTGGCGGAAGAAGGCATGGGTGACCAGCACAACTGGACCCTGAAGGCCGGTGAGCGCTGGCACGGCTTTGGTGATTTGGCGGAGGGCTTCAACATGCTCGACCCGATCAAGGCCACCATCATCACGCCCGGGTTGGATGTGGAAGGGGATTTCGATGAGTGGGGCATTCCCGCCGGCATCCTCACCAAGTACCTGGCGGAGCACGGTATCATTGTGGAGAAGTGCGGGCTGTATTCGTTTTTCATCATGTTCACCATCGGCATCACCAAAGGACGCTGGAATACCCTGGTGACAGAACTGCAGCAGTTTAAGGACTGCTACGACACCAACATGCCACTGTATCGCTGCATGCCGGAATTTTTGGCCAAGCAGCCGGGTTATGAAGGCATGGGGCTGCGCGACCTGTGCCAGAAAATCCACGCGGTGTATGCGGAGTATGATGTGGCCCGCCTGACCACGGATATGTACTTGTCGGATATGGTGCCCGCCATGCGCCCGGCGGACGCCTGGTCCAAAATGGCTCACCGCGAGATCGAGCGGGTGGACATCGATGAGCTGGAAGGCCGGGTCACGGCAATGCTGGTCACCCCGTATCCCCCCGGCATTCCACTTCTGATTCCCGGCGAGCGCTTTAACAAAAACATCGTCGACTATCTGCGGTTTGCCCGCGCCTTCAATGAGCGCTTCCCCGGCTTTGAAACCGATACCCATGGTTTGGTGAAAGAAAAGGTGGACGGCAAGGTGCGCTATTACGTGGACTGCGTGAAAGACGACTGACCGTCTCTATAAGCCAATTGCAAAGCAGAGTTGATCCGGTGCGCGTTTGCGGCCGGATCAAACGCCACTCATGACCAACTGAGATCTTCGTTCCTGAACGGTGTGCTGCGTACCCGCTTGCCAGTGGCCTGGTAGATGGCATTGGCGATGGCCGGCCCGATGGGCCCCACCGGGGCCTCACCGATAATGGCAAAGCGATCGTGGCCGGATAGCGCGTCAAAGTGAATATTGATCCTGGGCATGTCCGCCATTTTCAACAGGGGCAGGCTGTCGAAGTTACCCTCTTTCACCGCGCCATCGACGATGGTGAGCCCTTCATTCAACGACATGCTCAAACCATAGATAATTCCGCCCTGGATCTGCTGGGCCACCGCATCCCGATTGACGATGCGGCCGCAATCAAAGGTGAAATCAATCTGCTGCACCTGCAGCTGGCCAGACTTGCTCACTTCCACCCGGGCCACGGCGCACACGGTTGCACCCCGTTGCCGGGAACCGGAGTGGGGCCAGTTGCTGATGGCGATGCCCCGCCCCTGGCCTTTGGGCAACGGCTGCCCCCAGCCGGCCTTCTCTGCGGCGATGCGCAGGCAAGCAGACCAGGCCGGGTCCCAGTGCTCCAATAACGCCAGCCGATACTGCAGGGGGTCTGCCCCGGCCGCCACCGCACATTCGTCGATGATGGATTCCACGGTAAAGGCGTGGGAGTTGTAACAGGGCCCGCGATAGGCGCCGGTATAGAAATGGGTGGGCAGGTTGCTGGTGGACAGGCGCACATTGGGAATGCCGCCATCGGCCGCATAGGCCATGTCCGCATAGCCCAGGTTCAGGGCCATGCCGCTGAAACAAGTTTCTCCCTGTAGTGACACCAACGTCCCCTGCTCGTCAAGCCCCGCCCGATAGCGCGCAGCCAGGGGCGTGCGATAGGCGCCCTGGCGGGTGGTTTCCTCCCGGGACCAGATCACCTTCACCGGCACACCCGGGTACTGGCGGGCAATGGCCACCACCGTACGCACATCGTCGCCGATGACCCGCCGGCCGAAGCCGCCTCCCACCAGAGTCTGGTGAAAATTGACCTTGGCGGGATCAAGGCCTGACTCGTCCACCGCCACCCAGAACGCCTGTTGCATATCCTGGGTGGCATGCCAGAACTCCAGACTGTCGGCGGTGTAGAGCGCCGTACCGTTTAAGGGCTCCATGGTGGCGTGCTCACACAGGGGCGTGCGGTAGGTGGCCTCCACCGTTTGCGCCGGTCGTACCTTGCTGATGTCACCGGCCTTGGTAAGGGGATCACCGGCCATGTTGGCCAGAACCTGGTCCTGGCGCTCAGCCAGTTTTTCGTTGGATGCCCAGAAACGCCCCAGGCCCAGATCCCACTCCACCGGCAGGGCATCCAGGGCCCGCTTGGCCTGCCAGTAATGCTCGGCAATCACCGCCACACCACTGCGCAACTCAGAACCTTCAAAACCGAAAGTGGGGTCTGCCTGTACCGGGGAACCGGGGGTCTTGGACGGGTCGATCACCACCACCGCTTTGACGCCGGGCATGGACAGGACGGCCTCCGGTTCGTGATTTTTCAACAGTCCGCCCTGCACCGGGCACTGCAGCAACGCCGCATGCACCATCCCCGGCAGGGTCACATCCATGCCATAAACGGCTTTGCCAGTGACGATGTCCGGCAGTTGCAACTTGTGGGGCTGGGTCTTGCCCAGCTTGCGCCATTGGCTTTGCGCTTTGATGCTGGGCTCCACCTCCAGTGGCACCCCGGCGGCCTCGGCGGCCACCTCCCCGAAGCGCAGGGAACGACCGGACGATTCATGGCGCAGCACGCTGTCCCGGGCGGTCACTTCCGCCACCGGCACCTGCCAGCGTGCAGCTGCCGCATGTTTCAACCGTTCCCGGGCACTGGCCCCCAACTGCAGAGTGTAGGGCATGCGATCATGGTCGGTGCTATGGCCACCAAAAAAAGGCTGCAAGCCCACGGCATAACTGCCTGGCTGGCGCAACTCCCGGCTGTAGGAGGCAAACTCCACTTTAACCTTGTCCCAGGCGCACTCCAGCTCTTCAGCGATATTCAACGCGTGCTGGGTGGTGGCTCCGTTGCCGATCTCCGGCGTGGGCACACTGACGATCACCGTGTCATCCGGCAAAATCCGCAGCCAGGGGGACAACTCATCACCGCTGCCACTCCATGCTGGTGTCGGTTGTGATGCGGACGGATTGCTGCCCAAGGCATTCACCGGTAACAGCTGCAAAGACAAGCCCCCGGCCACGGTGGAGGCGGACACCAGGAAGGCCCGCCGGGACAGTTTTCGATTCATGATGCCCTGCACCCGATGCTCTGGCTTCATGCGCCCTGCTCCTGCTGCTCTGGCTTCTGTTGCTCTGGCTTCTGCTGCTCTGAGCCGTGGAGGGCGCGAGCCGCTTGCTGGATGGCGGTGCGAATGCGGGGATAGGTGCCGCAACGGCAGATGTTGGACATCTGTACATCAATATCCTCGTCGCTGGGATTGGGCACCCGCTTGAGCAGATCCGCCGCTGCCATCAGCATACCGGCCTGGCAGTATCCGCATTGGGGCACATTCAGCTCCACCCACAGTTGCTGCAGAATGTGATCACCGGATTCCGACAGGCCTTCGATGGTAGTGATGTCGGCTCCGCCCACCGCTGCCACCGGCAATTGGCAGGAACGCACCGCCGCGCCGTTGAAATGCACGGTACAGGCCCCGCACAACCCGGCACCGCAGCCAAACTTGGTGCCGGTGAGGCCAAGGTGATCCCGCAGTGCCCACAGCAACGGGGTACTGGGATCAATATCCAGGGCGTGTGGCTGCCCGTTGAGGGTGAAACTGATGCTTGTCATTCTAGGCCCGCCCTCTTCTTCGCCAGCGCTTCAAAATCGGCATTGATGTTCGCCAACACCTGGTCGGTGATGGTGTTGCGATCAAACTTCTGCATGAAATTCAGGGTAAACCCCCGCCCCTGGCCAATGTCGGGATGGGTGGAGAAGCCCGGCAGGTAGCTGTCCACAATATCCCGGGCCTCGGGGTCGTCCAGAATCACCCCCACCAGGGTGGAACCGGTGGTATACACCACCACACTGGAACCCTCCAGCATTTCCAGCTCCGCGTCCAGGGCTTGCAGGCGCTGATCGGTAATCAGGTCAGGGTAGTAAGGCTGGATGTCCAGCAGGGTAAGCGGGCGGGCAACATTGATCTGGCGCAGCTCCGCCAGACCGGGCAGGTGTTGCTCCAGCAGGTCCCGGGCTTCGGTGAAATCCAGCAGGGCACCGATGTTTGACGCCTCCACCGAATAGGAGATCCCCGGCAGGGTCACGGTGGGTTCCTGGGACGGCAGGAAGTAGGAAACGGCAATGCCCAGCACCACCACCAGGATAAGGGTGCCGCCGATGATAAGAGGGAGTTTGCGTCGAGCCATCATAGTCTACAGACAGGTGCTATTCTCGTTATTTTCTCCCACTATACACCATTGTTGATTACAAAGAAATTTTCTCCTGGACCTGGGTGCGGGGCTGGATGCAGTTCAGGGTTCAGGGTCGGGCGTGGAACAGGTGGTTCAGGAAACGGGCGGTTTCGTTCAAGGCCTGGCGGCGCTGGCGGAAAAAACGAATGCTGAGGAAGCCATGTACGGTGTCCTTATAATCCAGCCAGGTCACCGGCACCTGGGCTTCCCGCAGTTTTTTCACATACTGCTCACCACTGTCATGCAGTGGGTCGAACCCGGCGGTCACCACCAGGGTGGGCGGCAACCCGGCATGACTGGGGGCCAGTAACGGGGACAGGTCAGGGTGGGCAAGATCCTCCACCTGACCGGCATAGGCTTCCCGAAACGCGGTCATCATGTCCCGGGTGAGGCCGTAACCGTCGCTGAAATTCAGCATGCTGTGGTTTGCAGAACCTTGCTGGTTTTCAGTTCGAGTGACGTGCTGGCGGTCGCTCAGGACAAGCCGAAAGTCCGTGAGCGGGTAGTAAAGGATTTGCGCAGCAATCCGTGGACCGGACTCCCGCAGCGCGCGCAATGCCACTACAGCACTGATACCGCCGCCGGCACTGTCCCCCGCCACCACCAGTTTGTTGGCGTCCGCCCCCAGCTGGGCGGCGTGTTCAGCCACCCAACGCACCGCGGCATAGCCGTCGTCAATGGCGGCGGGAAACGGAAAGCGCGGCGCCAGCCGGTAGTCCACCGACACCACAATGGTTTTGCCAGCGTTGGCCAGGGAACGGCACTGATCATCGAACTGATCCAGGTTGCCCAGGGTAAACCCGCCACCGTGAAAATACACCACCACCGGCAACTCACCAGCAAGGTTTGCCGTGACATTCGGCCAATAAACCCGGGCCGGAATGTCGCCCTCGGCGCCACTGATGTGGATGTCTTCCGTTTTGTGTACCGGTTCATTGGGCAGCGCCATGCTGAGGGGGTAGAGCAGGTTCAGTCGAACCGGTTGCTGGAACGCCATGCCCTTATCCGGTCGAAAGCGAATGCCGAACTCCAGCAGATTCAGGGACAGGGCCGCCCGCAGGTCCAACCGTCCATAGGGGGTTTGCGTATTCAGGTAGGCCAGGTACGCAAAGGCCGCTGCGGCCGCAAGGGCCATCCACCACGCACAGAGCCACCAGGCCAGAAGCCCGGCGAGCAACGACAACCGCAGCAGCATTTTTTTATTGTTCTGGATCATGTCAACTCACTGTTAAGAGGCGCAGGTTACTTCTGGCTCTGACTTGCCGGTGCCCTACCCCGCAACACCCAGATCAGAAAGCACGGCAAAAACGTCAGCGTGATGACAGTGGAACAGAAAATCCCCGCCAGCACCACCACCCCGACGCCCCGATACAGCTCGGTGCCCGCGCCGGGAATCAACACCAGCGGCGCGAGCCCGAAAATGGTGGTGAAGGTGGACATGAGGATCGGCCGCAGGCGCGTATTGAGCGCATCCATCACCGCATCCTGTACCGATTCATAACCCCGCGCCAGGTTCTGCCGGGTCTGGTCCACAATCAGGATGGGATTGTTCACCACCGTGCCCAACAGAATCAGGAAGCCCAGCATGGTGATCATATCAAACGGCTGGCTGACCCCGACGGCGTTCAACCCGATCAGGCCCACCAGACCACCGGCCAGACCCAGCGGAATGGTGGTGAGGATCACCAGCGGATAGCCCCAGTGATTAAAAATGGCCACCAGCAGCAGGTAAATCAGCACCAACGCCACCAGGAAGTTTCCGGTTAGCGCCCCGCGAGTAGCCTCCAGCTGATCCGCAGCGCCGGAAATATCAATGTTGACGCCGGGGGCCACATCACCGGCGGCCCGCAACTGCGGAATCAACTCATTCTGCACTTTGGCCACCGCGGTCTCCAACGCCACGGCACGGGGCGGGATGATGCGCAGGGTAACCGTACGACGACCATCGACGCGGCGTACTTCGGCACTGTCGACGGTTTCACGCAGGGTGGCCAGGGCGCTCAAGGGCAGCACGCCGCCGGCGGGGGTCATCACCGGCAGATCCTGCATGTGCTCCAGTTGCCGATGCTGGCCGGCATCGCTGAGCAGGAAGATATCCACCTTGTCGTCGTCATAGAAAAATTCGTCAACAAAGGCACCGTCACTGAGGGCCGCCACCGCATAGCCAAATTCATCGGCGCTGACCCCGTATTCCGCCAGCCGCTCCCAGTTGGGGCGCACCTCCACCAAGGGCTGGTCCAACGACAGGGAACGGGGTTCCGACTGGATCTGGGGATTATCAAACAGGGTTTCCGCCAGACGATAGGCACTCTCCCCGGTGGCATAAAGCTGGGCCAGATCCGGGCCGGAAATATCCAGATTGACCGCCCGGGTGCCACCGTCGTTACTGGAGATGATGGAACCCCGCGATGAGAAGGCCCGCATGCCGGGGTATTGCCGGAACAGGCCGGTCAGCGCCTCCATCATGGGTTCGATGTCGTGCTCGCGCACCGGCTCGGACAAGAACCAGATGCGACCGGAAAACACCGTCATGGCGTAATACTTGAGGGCCGGCACCGGCAGTTGGCCCTGGTCGAACAATGCCGGGTCGGCGTTCACTACCGGCTCAATCAACGCCCGCAACTCGGCGCCAATGCCTTCCATCTCCTGCAGGTTGTAGCCCGGCGGTGCAATCATCATGGTGAAGGCTTTGGGTTCTTCCCCTTCGGGCAGGTATTCCGCCGCCGGCATCCACCAATAGGCCAGGCCCACGGTGCTCACCAACGCCACCACCATGGTCACAAAACGGCGGGTGGGTAACGCCACCAGCCAGGCCACTTTCTGCATCAGCCAGCGTTGCAGACCCGTGTGCGGCTCGCCCTGGTTGCTATTCTGAGCTTGAGCACCGAATCCCATACGCGCGCTGGCCGCGGGCACCACCGCGATGGCCACCAGCATGGACGCCAGAATGGCGGCGGAAATGGCAATGGCAATGTCCGAATACAGCTGGCCGGCTTCTTCCTGCACAAACAAAATGGGCGCAAACACCAGCACCGTGGTCAACGACGACGCCAGTACCGCCGGCCAGACTTCGCGTACACCGGTCAGCGCCGACTCAAACAGGGACAGACCGCGGCGGCGCGCCTGCTCAATGCTTTCCAGCACCACAATGGTATTGTCCACCGTCATGCCGATGGCGAAGGCCACCCCCGCCAGGGAGATGACATTGATGGTGCGATCGAACGCCAGCAAACCCAGAAATGCGGCGATGGTACAAATGGGAATGCTGATCACCCCCACCAGGGTGGCACGGAACGAACGCAGGAACAGGAACATCACCAGGGTGGCCAGCGCCGCCCCCAATGCCAGGTTGGTCCACACATTGCGAATGGACGCCTGCACATAGCGCACATCGTCACCCAGCAACACCATGCGCAGACCGTTGGGTTCCAGCAGGTCCCGCTCCATGGTCTCCAACATTGGCAACAACTGCTGCTTGATGTTGATGACGTTGGAACCGGACTCGCGCCGCACCGCCAGACGAATGCTGCGTTCCCCTTCCTGATAGGCGCTGACACGGGATTCGTAATGATCCAGCACCACCGTGGCCACATCCTTGAGCCGCACAGTGGCGTTGTTGTGTTGCGACAGAATCAGGTTTTCCAGTTCCGCCAGCGTTTCAAAACGCCCCACCGTACGAATCAGGTAACGGCGCTTGCCGCTGTCGATATCCCCCGCAGAGGTGTCGGAATTGCGGGCCCGCACCACGCTGCGCACCTGCGCCAGGGTCAGCCCCCGTTGCGCGAGTTTTTCCGGATTGAACAGGATCTGCAGCTGACGCTCGGAACCACCGTGCACGTCCACCTCGGAGATGCCTTCGATACGCTCCATCCGCGGCCGCACAAAATCGTCCACAAAATCGAACATCATATCCATGTCCAACTGCAGCGGGTTGCCCGGCTGCGGCAGCACACTGAAATACATGAACGCGTTTTCGGAAAAGGAACTGCTGAACAGCCTGGGCTGATCCACGTTTTCCGGATAGGAAGACACCTGACTCAGGGCGTTGCTGACTTCAATCAGGGTTTCGTTGATATCCACCCCAAAGGGGAACTCCAGTTCAATGGAGGCTTCCCCGGTCTCGGCGCTGGACAGCATGCGTTGCAGATTGGGCACCGTGCGCAGATAACGTTCCTGCTCGATGAGGATTTCCTTTTCCACATCCTGCGGCGTGGCCCCGGCCCAGCCGGTTTGCACACTGATGGTCCGTACTTCCAGATCGGGGATCATCTGCACTGGAATACGCAGGGCGGACACCAGCCCCAGTACACAGACAATCAGAACCGTGACGCTGACAATAATGCCCTGGCGGATACTGGCTTCAAACATAATGCTTCACACCACCCGCTCAGGAACCATTGACCACATGCACCGGCTGGTCCTGGCGCAATATTTCATTGCCCCGCACCACCACCGGTTCGCTTTCCGGCAGGCCGGACAACACTTCCACCTGCTCCCCCAGGTTGCGCCCCAAGGTGACCTGACGACGCTGGGCCACCGCTTCAGAGCCGTTTTCCACCACAGTGAAGACGCTGAAACCACCATCCGGATTACGCAACAACGCATCCCGCGGCACCGTCAGTACCCGGCCATCCTGCTTGAAGGTAAGAATCGCCCGAGCGGAGGCACCGGGCAGCAGGGCCGCACTGGGTTCTGTGCTCACCAGGCGCAAGCGGAAGGTCCGGCTCGCCGCATCGGCCACCGGCACCTGCGCCACAATGCGACCGGGCAGGGCCAGATCGGGTCGCACATCCGGGCGAATCAGGATGTCAGTATCGCTGTTGATATCACCGTACTGTTCCTGGGGCACCTGCACATCCAGGTACAGATCCCGGGTGGCCACCACTTCCAGCACCGGTGTGCCGCGGGTCACCCATTCCCCCACTTCCGTCAGCTTATGCACCACCACGCCGGCGAAGGGCGCCTTGATATGGTGCCAGTCCAAGCGTTGCTGCTGGGCGGCCAACTGGGCTTTGGCCGCATCCAACGCCGCCTGGGAGGATGCCAACGCCGCCTGGCGCAACGCCAGTTCGTTCTGTGGCAGGTGATTGTCGCGGGTCAACCGCAGGGCCTCATTCACCAGGCGCTGGTGCTCATCCACCTGGGCCTGGGCCGCCGCCACGTTGGCCGCCAGGCGGGCGTGTTCGTGTTGTTCCAGGCTGGCATCCAGCTCCAGCAGCAACTGGCCCTGCTTCACCTCCGCACCGGCATCCACCTGCATGCGGGCCACCGCACCGTCCACCCGCGCCGACACCTGGGATCGTTGCACCGCCACCAGGGTGCCCGACAGCCGCAGCTCCCGGGTTGCCGCACTTTGACTGGGTGACACCAGTTCAACCGGCACCGCAGTTTGCCCCTGTGCCACGGTTGCCAACAATACCGATAGCAGCAACCCCCAACGCCAATACTGACAGCGTTCCATACAACCCCCGCTTTGGTCTCACAAATCTAAATGAGAACCATTAATAACATCATGAGGGGGGCAAACTCAATTGACGATCGGATCAGGTATGGCCAGCTTTGGCCCGGTGACGAATCAAAATGGACTGGGTGCAGAAGCCCACGGCTCCATGCTCATCAAAGATCTGACCCACCACCGTGCCGGCACCCAGGTCCTCGTAGGTGGCGTGGGTTTGGATACCGATCCATTCCCCTTCGGCCGGGCGATGCAGGTTGATGGTGGTATCGGGATTGATGCCGAAAAACGGCTGGGCGTCGAACGCCTCTCCGGTAAGAATGCGGTTGGCAATGGCAGGAATGGAATAAGTCCAGTCAGCGGCCAGGGCTACCCGCATAAAGGGCGTTACCGTCTGCTCCGGAAGCACCGGTTGTTTTAACCGAATCCACATGACGGCGGGTTGGGTGGTGACATCCACCCGAATCTCAATAGCATGGTGAAAACCCGGTTTGTCCGCCACGTGCCGAAACAGTGGCACCGGTGACGGAGCCGGCAGGGTGGGAACAGTGCCCTGGAATTTCAGGCGCTCCACCACCGGCACGGTGTCCAGTCGATAACGCATGGCGCTGGCGCGTACACACTCTTTGCCCTCCGCCAAGATGGAGACATCCAATGTTTCCACATTACGCCCCCCGCGGCGCACGTCAGACTTCAATTCAATAGAGGACAACGGAGCCGCATTCATCATATCCACGGTCAACCGGGTCACCTGGCGGGGAATGTCGGTGGCCACCCGCTCCACCGCAATGGCCGCCATCAACAACATGGCACTGCCGTGTTGAGTGCCGGGGTACCAGGGCCCGGTCGCCAGATGGGTAGGCAGCAACAGATCACCGTCCTGGTGAAAAACGGGGAAATCCGCTGAAATCTCGATTGGGCTCATTGGGCGTTACCTTAAATCCACTGCAAAAGTGCAAGATGGTAAGGAGCTTTAGCAGCCATGGCTATGACAGGAATTGACAAAACAATGTTCAAATTGAGCAGAATTTGACAGCAGCGGCAAACCGGTATTCACCAACAAAAGTGAATGTTTATCCAATTACAAAACGCTGTAATCAATGAGTCGACAAAACCCCGACGGTGGTCATAATGGATGAGTAACGCAGATTGGATCGCTGTCTCACAAATAGAATGCAAAGTATTACAAGTATAATTGTCGAGCTGATTATTCGTCACACCGGGGTCAAAAAACGCAACAACACGCTGCTGCCGAAGCGTATTGAGCGCGCGGCTGCGCCACCCAACCATCCGCCGCCAAAAAAATTTCTGCAACGTTACCGCATTGAAGAACACAACATTGCGGGTTCCCGCCTGTGGTTGTTCGGCCCCAAAACCCGCCCGGTGAACAATTGGATTTATTATATTCACGGTGGCGCATTTGTGGATGGCATGATGCCCGCCCATTGGTTGTTTCTGGAAAAGCTGGTGCGCGATACCGACGCGCTGATCGCGGTGCCGGACTATCCATTAACACCGAAAGCCAACGCTGAACAGGCCATGGATGCATTGCTCGCCGGCTACGATTTTTTTACACAACAGGGCGCAGCCGAGTCTGTCACCTGCATGGGGGATTCCTCCGGTGGCGGCATGTGCGTGGTACTCGCCCAGCAATTGGCACAACGATCTTTGCCCGCGCCTGCGCAATTGATACTGCTCTGCCCCTGGCTGGATATTTCGCTGCAGAACCCGGACATCATTGAACTGGATAAAGTAGACCCGTTCCTGGGTCTGGAAGGCCTGCACAGTGTTGCGCACTGGTATTCGTCGCGCTTGGGCCTGGATCACCCATTGGCCAACCCCATGCGCACCCCGCACACAGATCTACCGCCCATCACCCTGTTCATCGGCAGCCGCGACCTTCTGCAGCCGGACTGCAAGACCTTTCGCGATTCAGTGGAAGCCAGCGGAGGCAATATCGATTTTCAGTGCTTTCCCAACATGCTGCATTTGTGGATGTTCCTGCCGGTGAAAGAAGCCAAGCCGGTTTACCGGCAGGTAATCGCCAAGCTCAACCCACACCGCCAATAATTATTCTTCGTTCATGTCTTCGGCGTCTGGCCCGCTGCCGGCGGGTACGGTGCCAATGGGGAGTGCCCGGTTTTCAATGGGGCGCGTGCGGTGGGAAAACTCGGTGGGATTGAGCAACGCCTCCTCCAGGTTGGTGGCAATGGAACGGGCGACGTTTCTGGCGCGCTCGCTATAGGGCCCAGCATAAAACGCATCCAATGTCGTTTCAAAATGCGCCAGCCAGCGTTGAAAGTGATGCGCGGTGAACGGCCGCTGCAGGTGGATCTCACGATGGACGTTCATCATGTGTCGGTTGTATCCGATTTCTCCCAGCAACAATTTACGCCAGAACGCTTCAATGCGGGGCAAGTGCTGGGGCAAATCGATTCCGGCCACCTCTACAAAAATGGGCGCCAGCTCATCATCGGCCAACAAACGGTTATAAAAACGCGCCACAAAATCACGAATGGCTTGCGGTGAGTCCAGATCCGGTTTCATTCCTGCACGGTTCACTGAGTGGTAAATCTCCGTTGTTTGGCTGACGGTAATTCCCCTCCAGTCTACCCCAGGGTCAATACACTCATAAACCCTAGCCGTTCCGGCCAAACGCTTTGGTCGCGCTCGCTTCGCGGAAATTAACTTGGCTATGCTTGGCCCGCCTGATCAACACAGGCGGACATTCCTCTATTTCCTGGCATTGGATCGGGACGCAGTTAGCAGGAGCCCAAACCACTGACTGCCCCTGTGTTTCCTGTAAAAGGAACACCGTTGCGTGCAGACAGTCACGTTTAAGAACAACAAGGAATGATCATGAAAAAACTTTCTGACTTTTCAAAATGGTGTGCCGTCCTCGGCTTTGTTTCCTGCAGTATTTTCACTCTTCACGCCCAGGCCATGAGCCAGGTTCCACCCACCGACCCGGGCGACGACCCTATGGGCGATTGCCCTGCCACCGCCATCTGTCGCAGTGAATCCCCCGGGGCTTACAGCGGTAACGGCCCGTACGGTTCCCGTTCCTATACCTTGTCCCGCTTCCAGACGCCCGGTGGCGCCACGGTTTACTACCCTGCCAACGCTGAGCCACCTTACGCCGGCATGGTGTTCACGCCACCCTACACCGGCACCCAAGCCATGTTCGCCGCCTGGGGGCCGTTCTTTGCATCCCACGGCTTCGTGCTGGTCACCATGGACACGTCCACCACTCTGGATTCTGTGGATCAGCGAGCCGCGCAACAAAAAGAGGTCCTGAATGCATTGAAATCGGAAAACACCCGTTCCGGCAGCCCGCTGCGAGGCAAACTGGATACCGCCCGCCTGGGTGCGGTGGGCTGGTCCATGGGCGGTGGTGCCACCTGGATCAATTCCGCCGAGTACAGCGGCCTGAAAACAGCCATGTCCCTGGCCGGCCACAACCTCACCGCCGTGGACATCGATTCCAAAGGCTATAACACCCGGGTTCCCACCCTGCTGTTCAACGGCGCGCAGGACCTCACCTACCTGGGTGGCCTGGGCCAATCCGACGGCGTATACAACAACATTCCCGCCGGCATTCCCAAGGTATTTTATGAAGTTTCCTCCGCCGGACATTTTGATTGGGGATCACCCACGGCGGCCAATCGCAGCGTGGCATCATTGGCCCTGGCTTTCCATAAAGCGTATCTGGATGGCGACACCCGCTGGCTGCAGTACATCACCCGCCCCAGTTCGGACGTCACCACCTGGCGCACCGCAAACATACGTTAACGCGGGGCGTTCGAGCATAGCGACATCGGGCTCCACATGAGACCCGACACAGGACCGAATATAGGACCGAATACAGGAACCGCCCGCAACCAGGCGGTTCCGCCCAGCAACGGGGAAGAACCATGCACAAAGCCATTCAATCACTCAAGCCTGCACGCTGGGCCGTAGTGGTGCTTGCCATTGCCTGCGGCGCGCTGCTGTTGCGTCCGGAGCCACTGCAACATGAGGTGGACGCCACCACGGCCACGCCAGAGGTAATCTTGCCAACGGCGGAGGAGCAAGTGCCATGGCCCTCGACCTCCGCCTTGCCACCAACATTCACCATCGCGGCCCCACGGGGCGACGATCTTACTGATGACAACACTACCGCAGATGACATTGCCCATGACAACCCGCCCGACTTGCAGACTATCCACGCGGCCTATCGGCAGCAACTGCAATACCTGCGGGAAATCACGCCGGACAATCGCCTGATCCCCGCTGAAAAAACCGACTGGGAAGTGGAACAGATGCTGGCGGAGATGGAACGCCATCGCACCCTGCAACAGCGAATGGATGACCACACGGCTACCCCTGAAGAACGGCAGGAGTACGTGGCACTGCATCGATACACACTGGAAGACGAACTGGAACTGCTGCGCTTGTGCGAAGACGTGGCAGCCAACAGCCTGGAGCCCGAGGCCATCCAGCAGGCGCAACTGTGCCGCCATGTGCTGGCAGCCGCACCCCAGCGCCTGCCGGTGATCGAAGCCAGGTTGATGGAGCTGGACGCATTACTGGCCAAACGGGAGCAATAGAACGCAACAGCGTATTCCGGTCACGGCATGGGTTTACCCAAACCCGGATTCAGGCCCCCCTTCATACAGTTGGGTAAATAATCTGTTTGATTCAGTCATGAAATAGCCGCCATTGGACATGGACAGAGCCGGTAAAATGCCCGGCATAACGAAAAATCACTGCAGAGGAGTATCTGACATGTCTGAAGCATGGATCATTGACGTAGCCCGCACCCCCCGTGGTATCGGCAAACAGGGCAAAGGCGCCCTCTGGGAAGTGCACCCCCAGCGCCTGATGTCCACCGTACTGAAAGCCCTGGCTGAGCGTAACGCGCTGAAAACCGAAGAAATCGACGACGTTATCATCAGCTGTAACTATCAGTACCTGAAGCAAGGTCAGTGTATCGCCCGCATGGCCGCGCTGGACGCCGGTTACGACATCCGCTCCTCCGGTGTCGCCATTGACCGCTTCTGCGGCGGCGGCATCACCTCCGTCAATATGGCTGCCGCCTCTGTCATGTCCGGCATGGAAGACCTGGTGGTGGCCGGCGGTGTGGAGATGATGTCCTACCAGAAAGAACAAGGCCTGTTGGGCCCCCTGGACGGCTGGAACCTGCACCTGCGGGAAATGTTCCCCCAGATCAACGTGGGCATTGCCGCCGACATCATCGCCACCGAATTGGGCTTCAGCCGGGAAGAACTGGACCAGTTTGCGGCTGAAAGTCAGCGCCGCGCCGGCATCGCCATGGAAGAGGGCCGCTTCGACAAAAGCCTGATCCCTGTCTACAAAGACGACGGCAGCCTGGCCCTGGATCGGGAGGAATTCCCCCGCCCCGGCACCAGCGCCGAAAAGCTGGGTGAACTGGCCCCGGTGTTTGCCAACTTCATGGACCTGCCGTTTTTTGATTCCGGGCTCACCTATCGGGAAATGGTGCAAAAGCGCTGGCCCGATCTGGAGATCCAACATGTGCATCATGCCGGTAACTCCTCCGGTGTCGTGGACGGCGCCGGTGCGGTGGTGGTGGCCTCCCCGGAATACGCCAAAGCCAACGGCCTGCAGCCGCGTGCCAAGATTAAGGCCATGGCCAACATGGGACACGCCCCTGAGTACATCCTGAATGCTCCGGTGGATGCGGCCAAGAAAGCGCTGGGCAAGGCGAAGATGAGCTTGTCCGATATCGATCTGTTTGAAGTGAACGAAGCCTTCGCCGTGGTCCCCATGAAATTCATGCGGGACCTGGGTGTGGACCACGAACGCCTCAACGTCAATGGCGGCGCTATCGCCCTGGGCCACCCCATCGGTGCCACGGGCTCCATGCTGATCGGCACCCTGCTGGACGAGCTGGAGCGCCAGGATAAAGCCACCGGCATGGTCACCATGTGTGCCGCCGGCGGTATGGCACCGGCCATCATCATCGAACGGGTTTAAGCCCGATATACGGTGGGGTGCACTTCTGCATCCCACCGTTCTTCCTCTTCCCGCCCCATTCCTAAGCCGTTCCTATCCCCGCACTGGCCCTGCACTGGCCCGGCCAGGGGTGCAATGTCTTTCCAGCCGTGCTATACCCTGGGTCTCTGGCAATGCCAATGACCAAGCGGGGCCTCTCCCCGACCTACTGCGGATCATGAGGGCGCATCATGTCGACACCAGCCATTCCTGTATTCCCCCTGAACACACCGCTGCTGCCGGGATGTCGCCTGCCCCTGCAGATTTTTGAGAAACGCTACCTGGATATGGTGGCCTGGTGCATGAAGCACGACCAGGGTTTTGTGGTCACCCTGTTGCAACCGGGATCCGAGCGCCGGGAAGTGATTCATCCCCAGCAGGAACCCGTGACGTCCACTCCCTTTTACAACATCGGCACCCTGGCCCGCATTGTGGACTTCGGTCAACGTGAGAATGGCTTGCTGGCCATCACCATCGCCGGCGGACCGCGCATTGAACTGACGGACATCGCCCAGCAGGCTGACGGCCTGTGGACAGGTACAGCCCACGCTCTAACGGAGTTCGGGGAGGCCGGTGATACCGATCTGGAGTCCATGCGGGAACTGCTGCAGCAGGTACTGTTGGTGCATGGCCTGCAGGAGGAATCCCCCGCCGCCTTGAGCACCGAACAGGTAATGAATTACCTGATCATGCTGCTGCCGATCTCCGCCGTCGACAAACAGTCCCTGATCGCCAGAGACGATCACGCCCAGCGTTGGCAGGGGCTGAAACAGGCGGTTATGGAATGGGTGCACCAGCAGGAGCAAGCCCCCAATTCAGAGGGCTCCGGCAGCGCCCATTAACCGGGGCATTAACCCGGGCTGTGCAGGATGGGCGACGAGCTGGATTCCAACTGCACCACCGGTGCACTGCGGCCGATGGCTTCCCGCAACTGATGCAACATCACCGGCTTGGTGAGGTAATCGTTCATACCGCAATCCATGGCGGACTGCACTTCATCGCTGGCCGCTTTGGCACTGAGACCAATGATCCAAACCTCATTCAAACCCGCCTGCCGAATCGCGGTTGTCGCCCGGCACCCATCCATGACCGGCATATCGCAATCCATCAGAATAATATCCACCGGATGTTGACGGGCGTAATCCAGAGCCTGGCGGCCGTTGTCCACCATCTCCGGGGTGACATTGAGCTTTTGCAGCAGGCGCTGTACCACCAGCTGATTAACCGGATTGTCCTCTGCCACCAGCAGGCGCAACGCCTGCCAGCGCCGGTCAGCAGGTGCCCGCAACGGTGAAGCGGCCTTAACCCGCCCCGGTGCCAACAGGCGAATGACTTCCTCGCGCAGCATTTTCATCGTCACCGGCGCCGGCAGGCTGTTGACCTGGGCTGGCTTATGCCCTGCCACCGCAGGGTCTCCCAATTGCAGCATCGGCGGAGCACCCGACCACCGCTCAATTCCCTCGCCAGCACAAGCATCGACGCCACAGAAAACGATAATATCCTGCTGCGCCGTATCCGCGTCTGGCTCCAGGCCCGATACCCCCTCGACCTGTAAACCCCAGCGCTGCAGCAGGCACTCATAACCCCGGCGCACCTCGCCATCGGCGCCCACCAACAGCGCCCGCCGGCCTTTCAACTCTGCCACCTGCGGGGAGTGCCAGTGGATTTGGGTGAACGGCAGGGAGACCACAAAGCGCGTGCCTTCCCCCTCCCGACTGGACATGGCAATATCCCCACCCATCAATTCCGCCAGCTTTTTGCAGATGATGAGACCCAGGCCGCTGCCGCCATAGCGACGTACGATGGAGCGATCCGCCTGGGCGAACGCCTGGAACAGGCGCCGCTGCTCCTGCTCGGACATGCCGATTCCGGTGTCCTCCACGGCGATCGCCAACAACGAGCCCCCCCCCGGTGTGGCTTCCTGCAAAAAAAGATTCAGTGTTACCTGCCCCTGCTCGGTGAACTTGAAGGCGTTGCCCAGCAGATTGTTGATGATCTGCTTCACCCGTACCGGGTCCAGGAACAGAGTCGCAGGAACGGCCGGATCCACACTGATGACCAACGGCAGGTGCGATTGTCGGCTCTGCACCGAGAACAACATGACACACTCGTCCACCAGGGACTCCACCGTAACGGGAACCGGATCGATTTCCATTTTGCCGGATTCAATGCGGGTGTAGTCCAGTATGTCATTGATCACCGTGAGCAGGCTCTTGGTGGACTGGAAGATGGTGTCCACATAACTGGCAGGCTCCGGTGCCAGGCGGGTGTGCCGCAACAGGTCGGCCATGGCCAGCACACCGTTCATCGGGGTACGGATTTCGTGGCTCATGGTGGCCAAAAACTCGCTTTTGGTCTGACTCAGCTCCCTGGCCTTGCTGGCCTCAAATTCCGCCCGGATCTGATCGTTCTTGGCCTTCTGCCCTTCCAGTTTGAGCATCTTGATACGTTCTGCCAGCGCCAGGGACAACAACACCACTTCCAGGGTCGTACCCAACTCCACCATATGCTCGGTCCACAAGGACACCGGCAGCACCCCGAACTTGCTCATAGCCATCAGGCTGACACCGAGAATAAAACAAACCCAGGCCAGCAAGAAATACAGGGCGGATCGATCACCGGCCCGCAATCGCCGAATACTGATCACCGCAATCAGCAACACCATACATTGGATCAATACGGTATACACCGGCACCAGGTAATAATGGTCCACCAGCCCCAGGGCCAGCAGCATGATGACCCCCAGCGCACTGATGCCACCCAGCAGCAGGTTGTCTTTGAGGTTTAAAAAACCCAGGCCGAGAAACGTGCGGGTGAACCAGGGCCCGAAGAAAATAGCCACCGGCAGCAACCCAGCCATGGCCAGCCGCGAAAACTCATCACTGTGGGGCCAGACAAAGCGCTGCCCGAAGCCCCAGTACACCAGCTGAAACAGTGTCATGGTGCCGGACCAGAACACATACAGCAGATAGACCTTTTCACGCACGGCAAAGAACACAAACAGGTTGTACACCACCATCACCAGCATGGCGCCGAAGAACAGGCTGTGTATGCCCAGCATCATCTCCTGGCGGGAATAAAAATCGGATTCTGAGCTAATGCGTGTGTTCAGCTGCATGCCATAGGCGGACTGGGCCCGCCAGACCACCAGGCGCTCTGCCCCCGCCGGCAGGCGAAGGAGAAAAGAGGGGTTTTGATTGGGTACCGGCCACTGACTATAGGGAACGGAGAGCCCGGTCCGCTGCCGCTCCACAATGCGTTCGGCATTGGGGTCCAACACCAGCATTTCCACCCAGTCCAGCAGGGCGTAATCGGTACTGATCACCAGGGCCAGGGGGGCATCCCCGGTGTTGCGCAGCCGGGTGTGAACCCAGCACTCACGGGTGGTAAAGCCGTGGTTGAGCGGCCCCTGGACGGCCGGTTGCCAGGGCGCGGTATGCAGCTGGTGCTGGACTTGTGTGTATTTGATGGGGGTGTGATCGGAACCAGGTTCAGAGGGAAAGCAGTGGCTGTAGCGGGGCGCCTGTTGCAATCCCGGTACCCCGAGAGGTTGCTGATGATCCGCGCCGGCGTATAACGGAATCCACAGCAGCAACAGCGTGACCACACCGCGCCACACCCGGGTTGCTCCCAACCGTATCCCTAATACCGCACCGCTCAATATCCGTAACCCGTAGCCAAATGTCTTCCGTGGGCCCCCGCGGATCCCCTGCGTAATTATTACACAACGTCAGAAAACAACAACGGGCCCGGGAGCCCGCTGCAGGATCGGCGTCGGCTACCAGGCGAGTTCCATTTCGTTGCGACGGGCATGGTTGAGACCGGCGGCCACTTCCAGGCCTTCGATGCCGGACTCCAGGTGCGCCAGCATCCGCTGCATGGAAGGCAGGGTGCGGCGGCAGGCCGTCAGGCCGAATTCCAACTGATCGTAATAACTGAGGATGGTGATGTTCAGCGCCAGTCGATCCAGCGGCATGGACACCGGATACATTCCCCGCAGACGGGCACCGTTCCAATAGAGAGGCTCTTTAGGGCCCGGCACGTTGGAGATCATCACATTGAACGCCTGCCATTTGGGCATCAACCCGGTCAGCATCTGCATGCCAGCCGGCGTCAGCATCAGGGCGGTATAAGCCATGATTTCCTTCTGCGACATGGTGCTCATTCGCTGTTTCGCTTCCTGCACCGATGCCCGCACAGTCTGCATGCGCTGGGCCGGGTCCGCGGTGTCCGTCCCCAGATTGGCCAGGATGGTGACGATCTGGTTGCCGCCGATGCTTTCATCCTCACGCAGGGATACCGGGATCGCCGCAATCAGCGGTTGTTCCGGCAGGGCATTCTGGTCCAGCAGATAATCCCGCAATGCACTGCCACAGATGGCCAGCACCACATCATTGATGGTGGCGTCGAAGGCCTTCGCGATGGCACGAATACGGGCCAGTGAAAACGATTCGGCGGCAAAGCGGCGGGAACCGGTGATGCGGTCGTTCAGCACGCACTGCGGCGCCTGGAAAATACTGGTGTAGGCGGAATCCGTTTTGGACTTGCGCCAGGCATCCTGCATTGCCTTGGCCACGTGGGGAATGGCCGACAGATTGTTGCGCACCCCTGCACGGGCCGCAGCCACCAGCGTGGTGGCGTCCAGGCGGTTGGTCAACCCGGCACTGGACTTCGATTTCAGGTCAAAGGCCCAGATGGGCGGCATATTGCGCTCGTTGGGGTCCGTTGACAGCATTTTGGTCCCCAGCCGCATGGCAGACACCCCATCCATCAGGGCATGATGCTGCTTACTGTAAATGGCAAAACGCCGGCCCTTCAGGCCCTCGATCAGATAGGACTCCCACAGGGGGCGCTCCCGGTCCATCTGGTTGCTGTGCTCCGTCGAGATCAAGGCCAGCAGCTCCCGAATACGGCCTGGTTTGGGCAAGGCCACATGGCGGAAGTGATGCTCCAGATCGAACTGGCTGTCCTGTTTCCAGTACGGACGGCCAAATCGGTAGGTCACCCGCTGGTTGAAGGGCGCCACCGGCTGGGTGTATTCCCGTAGCTCCTCCGCAAATTTGGACACGTAATTGGCAGGCGCACCTTCCGGAAAATCATAAAGCTGCAAGCCGGCAATGTGGGTGGGCTGCTGACGCTTTTCCAGCATCAGGAACAGATTATCGGTGGCACTGAGGGGCTTCATGGCGTGGCGATTCCCTTCTAACACAAGTGAGTATGATGGTTTATTGTGATGTTTCTGCGTTTGACCCCGATCAACGGGCGGCCAAAAATCCGTCCGGTATCTGCCCGTATTCCCGCGCGAACGGCCCCGGTCCAACGATGCCGGAAAAATACTCCGCCGAGGCAACGGTTTGCTGTTCTGAGATTTTCGGTACCAGGGTGTTGATCAGCGAATGGGTGGCCTTTTTCACGGTGCCAACCGTACTCACCGCGAGCTTGCGCATCACCGGCCCCAGCTGCAGGATTTCCATGGGTTTTTCGAACACCCAAAGGTTGGCCACATCGATCACTTCATGCAGGAACTGAATGCCTTCCGCCAGCACCGCCGGGTCCTTGGCCTGGCCTCCGAGCATTTTAACCCGGGTTTCCCAGCCCATTTCGGCGAACTCAGAGCGGATCGGGAAGAGGATATCCCCCACCATCTGACCGTCCTCTTCATAGGTCAGGCGCACTGCCTGCATGTAGGCAGCAGCATTACGATGATCCTGCAGGGACATTTTCCGCGCCACCTTGTTCACCAACATCATGGCAGACTTTTCCGTCAGCTTGCTGAGTGAATGGATCATCTTCAAAAACGCCGGTTTCAGGCCCACGTGAGCGGCTGGTTGCAGCACGAAAGTGGCCACGGATTCCTTCACAAACAGGTCCATGGCCCGCACCAGCACGTCCACGTCCGGCTGCGGCTCTGGCCCCTCAACACCATCGATATAGGTCTGGACCAGCTCAAACAATTCTGAGGATGCCCGATAGCGGATGTAGGGCGATTGCGGATTCATAGTGCTTCCCTTGTGCTTTTTATGGAAATTGTATTGAGCCCCGGGAAATTTGGCACTGGCCTTTTATTACAATTTTTATGAGTCCAAAAACTAATCAGAAAACCTGGAGAATCCGGGGCCTCAGGGCCAGGTTTTGTAATACAAACCGACAAGCCGTACACATTTCAATACTTGAATCTTTAAAAACGGGATGCGTACAATGAGACATTATAAAAACAAATGATCATCATGACTCAAAGGACTGTATCAGCTTCCTGGCTTAAAAACCTGTGTGATATGTTTGTGGCGGAGGGTGTCAACGTCGACAGCCTGCTGAAAGAATTCGGTTTACGCGCCAAAGACCTGCAGGACAGCGACGCCCGTTACCCCAGTGACTATGTAGGTCACCTCTGGGACGCTGCTGTATTGCAGACCGGGAATCGTCACCTTGGGCTACGTCGGGAACTCTGTGACCGATACGGCGGCCTGCACCAGGTGGGCTTCGCCATGATGGCCTGCCCCACCCTGCTGGATGCCCTCAAGATTCTGCAGAATTACCTGCCCGTGGTCTCTGAAGAGGTCAGCCTGAGCCTGGAGCAGGACACAGACGGCTGCTGGGTGCTGCTGTCCCTGGCCAAACACCATTACGCGTTCCGCACCCGCATCGAATTCAGTTTTCTCACCACCCTGATGCTCTGCACCTGGATCACCCGCTCCAACATCGTTCCCCTGGCCCAGGAATGGACCTTCGCCGCACCGGCGGATGGCAGCCCCTACCAGCAGGCCTTTGGCTGCCCGCAAACCTTTGATCAACCGGAAAACCGTATTCTGATCAGCCGTGAGGTGCTCAACGCCGAGCTGCCCACCGTCAGCGCCACAGTGTGCGAACTGCACCAGAATGTGTTGAAAGAGCAGATGGCCCGCATGGGATTCGCCTCCATTCAATATCGGGTTTACACCGAGATTCTGCGCAGCCTGCGTTATGGCGAGCCGCGCCTGGGGGAAATCGCCGACGCCATGCACATGTCCGACCGCACTCTGCAGCGCAAACTCAAACAGGAAGGCCTGACCTATCAGGACGTGCTGGACCAGACCCGCCAGGAGCTGGCGGAGCAGTACCTGGCCAACTCCTCATTGAGCCTGATGGAAGTATCCCAACTGCTGGGATTTCTGGATCTGAGCAATTTCTATCGTGCCGCCAAGCGCTGGTTTGGACTGCCCCCGGGCAAGTACCGTAACCAGCTGGGGCAGCAAACCATCGTTTGACCCGGCCCCAATGCGGGCCTGCTCAGGGCGCTGGCTGGTTCGCTCAAGGCTTTTGAGACAAAAGGTCACCGACTTGTACAGGATTACTGCTACATTGATAGGACAATAATAAAGCAACCGTCCGCAATCAGGTAATCCCATGCATCCAGGAATTTTCGCTGCCACACACCCGGATAAACCGGCCTATATTCTGTCCGAGTCCGGGACTGTGGTGACCTACAAGGAATTGAACGAACGCTCCAATCAATTGGCCCACCTGTTTCGCACACTGGGACTGAATCCGGGTGACCATATTGCGATCCTGATGGAAAATCACCCCCAGTTTCTCACCCTGGCCTGGGCCGCCCAGCGCAGCGGCCTCTATTACACGGCCATCAGCCATCGGCTGCAGGTGGACGAGGTGGCCTACATCGTCAACGATTGCTCTGCGTCCCTGCTGGTCACGTCACAACAACAGCTACCAGTGGCGCAGGCAGTGGCGGCCCAGATACCCCACTGCCCCCACCGATATGTCAGCGGCGAGCCCTGCCCGCCCTACCTGTCGCTGGAGCAGGCCATGGCTATACAGCCGACCAGCCCCATCGCCGACGAGTGCGAAGGCAGCGACATGCTCTATTCCTCTGGCACCACCGGCAAACCCAAAGGCATCAAACCGCCCCTGGAACTGCCACCGCTGGGCACCCCGGGCACGCTCTATAACCTGGTGTCTGCACTGTATATGACGCCCGGTGAAGAGATGCGTTACCTGTCCCCGGCACCGCTGTATCACGCCGCTCCGCTGCGCTACAACATGACATTTCAACGCACCGGTGCCACCTGCGTCATCATGGAGAAATTTGACGCAGAACGTTACCTGCATTTGGTGGAACAATACGCCATCACCCATAGCCAACTGGTGCCCACCATGTTTGTGCGCATGTTGAAACTGCCGCCGGCCGTGCGCGACCGCTACGACGTTTCCAGCCTGAAGAGTGTGGTGCACGCCGCCGCCCCCTGCCCGGTCCCGGTCAAGCAGCAGATGATCGACTGGTGGGGCCCTATCATCCACGAATACTACGCCGGCACCGAAGGCATGGGCTTCACCACCATTAACTCCGAAGAATGGAGCCGGCACCCGGGTTCCGTCGGGCGCGCCATCCTGGGTGAGGTGAAAATTGTGGACGACGATCTTGTGGAATTGCCCTGTGGTGAAATCGGCACTGTGTACTTTGCCAACGGCGCCCCCTTTGAATACCACAATGACCCACACAAGACCGCGGCCGCCACCCATCCCCAGGGCTGGACCACGCTGGGAGATGTAGGGTATCTGGACGCTGAGGGCTACCTCTATCTCACCGACCGCAAAGCCTATACGATCATTTCCGGTGGGGTGAACATTTACCCCCAGGAGGCGGAAGACGTCCTGGTCACCCACCCCAAAGTCACCGATGTGGCGGTATTTGGCGTGCCCAATGAGGAGTTCGGTGAAGAGGTAAAAGCGGTGGTCCAACCCAGCGACATGGCGCTGGCGGGTGCAGAGCTGGAGCAGGAACTGCTGGATTTCTGCCGTAGCAAGCTCTCCCCCATCAAGTGCCCCAGGTCCATCGATTTTGAAGCGGAGCTGCCGCGTCACCCCACCGGCAAGCTCTACAAACGTTTGCTCAAGGACCGGTACTGGAAATAGGATTTTGATGGCAGTAGGGCATACCGTGAAACGCAGTTTATGGCACTGGTTGCTGTGGGTCGGCCTGCCGGGTCTTTGGCTGCTGGCTTTTGCAACAGGCAGCCACGCGGCCATCGGGCCGGAATTGAAACCGGCGTTGCAGTTTTACCACCAACCGGATGCGCCCCCAACGGACCACCTGTCACCTCTGAACCTGGACGTACCCTGGCAGAACATCGACCGCTCTGAACTGAATCTGGGGTTTGTGGAAGGTGACGTCTGGGTGCGGTTTGAACTCGAAGCCGGGGCCCTGCCGCCAAGGCCGCTCCTGCTGGAAGTGGCCAACCACAAAATAAGCCGGTTGGACGTGTTCGTGTACCAGCGACCAGCACCGTCTTCGGCGGATGATCCGTTGCAGACAGGGCTGCAAGCGGACCGGCAGGAACCCCTGCAATTAGAGGCTCACTTCGCCGCCGGTGATCACCTTCCCATTGCGCAACGCCCCTACCCGGCACGCAATTTTATTTTTCCCATCGAATACTCACCCCAGCTCAACAAAGTGGTGTACCTGCGATTCAACAGTCGCTACCCCATGAAACTGCCCATCAACCTTTGGACTCCGGAACAACTGGAGCGCCGCAATGAAGGCCGGATCCTGTTTCAGGGTTTTTATTTCGGCGTGGTGGCGATCATGGCGATCTACAACCTTTGCATTTACTTTTTTGTGCGTGACCGCAGCTACGGCACCTACAGTTTTTTCATTCTTTGCCTGTCGGGTTTCATCCTGATCGACCGGGGCCTGGCCATCGAGTATCTGTGGCCGAACCACCCGGGTTACGATTATCAGATGACGCTGGTACTGACGGCACTGGGATCGGCCGCCAGCATTCCGTTCACCGTGCACTTTCTGTCGCTGCACCAGCATGCCCCCAGAATCGCCTCAGCCTATCGTCACCTGACCCGATTGTGGCTGGCGCTGGCATTATTGGGACTGGTGTATCCCGCCACCTGGCTGACCTATGTGGTGGTGATTATCCTGATCCCGGGAAGCATTTCACTGTCCGTGGTAGGCTTGCTGATGTGGCGCCGCGGTGTCCCGGCGGCCCCCTACTATACCCTGGCCTGGTTTGTGTTGGTGTCGGCCGTATCCATTTATGATGCGTATCTGCTGGGCATGTTGCCGATTTCCATCTGCACGGAGTATTCGCTGCAAGTGGGCAACATGGTCGAGGTCACCCTGTTGTCTTTGGGGCTGGCCTATCGCATCAAATCCCTGGATCAGGAAAAGCGTG
Source organism: Ketobacter sp. (assembly GCF_003671495.1). Lineage (GTDB taxonomy): Bacteria > Pseudomonadota > Gammaproteobacteria > Pseudomonadales > Ketobacteraceae > Ketobacter. The sequence goes on from NZ_RCHN01000043.1 coordinate 32,052, forward strand.
AGGCGCATCTGCTGACCCAAACCAAAAGCGAATTCCTGGCCACCATGAGCCACGAAATCCGGACCCCCATGAACGGCATACTGGGCATGGCGGAACTGCTGCGGGACACTCGACTGACACCGCAACAGGCGTCCTACATCAACACCATTCTGGGCTCCGGCAAGACCTTAATGACGGTGCTGAACGACATACTGGATTACTCCAAAATCGAAGCCGGCAAGCTGGAACTGGAGGCCGTCAGTTTTCCTGTACGCCGCTTGCTGGATGAAACCGCCAATGTGTTCTCGGTGACCGCCAAAGAAAAAGGGCTGTTCTTCAACACCTATATCTCGCCACGGGTGCCTGCCCGCATCACCGGTGATGCCAACCGTCTGCGCCAGATTCTCACCAACCTGCTCAGCAACGCTTTCAAATTCACCCGGGAGGGAGAAGTCACCCTGGCTGCCGATTGCGACGACAGCGGGCAGTTTATTATCATCACCGTCAGCGACAGCGGTGTGGGCATTGCAGCCCAGCAACAACAATCCATATTCGAACAATTCACCCAGGCGGACCGCTCCACCAGTCGCAAATACGGAGGCTCCGGCTTGGGGCTCACCATCTCCAAGCGTTTTGTGGAAATGATGGGCGGCGACATCGGGTTGCGCAGTCAACCGGGTCAGGGATCCATCTTCTGGTTCACCATTCCAATCATCGAGTCCCGGCAGTTCAATCTGGGCAACGCCGATGCACTCAAGCCCATTGCCTCCGGCTTGCGCATACTGATCGCCAACCCGGACACACGCTACACTGACCTGATCCGGGAGTATCAAAAGCTCTGGGGCTTTTCCCTCAGCATCACCCATTGCCTGCATGATCTGCAGCAACAATTGGAGGTCACCGGTTCAACCTATGACTTCGTGCTGATGGACCAATACTGCGAGGACTTTTCCATCGCCCTGGTGAATGACCTCATTGCCCGTTATCCGGTGTTGCAAAGCAGCAACCTGATTCTTACGGTCAAGCCCGGGTTTCCCCGGCACCACTTTGCCGGCCTTGGCGAGCCTCCGATTTTCGAGGAATACCCCATCAGCATTTCCGCCATTCAATTGTCTCTGCTGGAGCGCATCGGCTTCAATCGGGTGCTGCCGGAACAGATTGATGAAAACGTGGATCTGAGCCGGATGCAACTGCTGGTGGTGGACGACAATCCAGTCAACACCAAGGTTATCTGTGGTTTCCTGAAGAAGCTGGGCATTATTCCGGAAGTGGCTGCGTCCGGTCAGGAAGCACTGGAAAAGACCCTGGGAGCCAACCGGCAGTTTGACCTGATTTTCATGGATTGCGAGATGCCTGACATTGACGGTTATGAAGCCACAACCCGAATCCGGCGCTGGGAGACAGACAACCAGCGACCGCCCCAGATCATTTGTGCCCTGAGTGCCCACGCCATGAAAAGCTACCGCGACCGCTGCTTTGCGGTGGGCATGAACGACTTTCTCGCCAAACCCATCGTGATGCAGGATCTGAAACACCTGTTGATCCGCTACGCGCAAAAATAAAGGCAGCAGACATAAAGAAAGGAGGCCGAAGCCTCCTTTCATCAATACCAGGATCTGGTACGAGAATCTGATGCGCAGTGCGTTACGCCTTCTGCGCGATCACCCCCTTAACGAACCCCGGCCCGGCGCAGTGCTGCCGGTTGGAAGTCGCCATAGGAAAACTTCGCATCCCAGTTCACACCCATGATTTCGTTGTTCTCGAAACCCAGGGCCAGGTAACGACCGGCATGCAGGTCATACAGCACTTCCAGCGAATAGCCCTGAACCGGCACATGGTAGTACAGAATTTCATGGGATTCCGCCACCCGCCAGAGATTACCGCGACCGTCGTAGTGATCGATTACCGCCGCCATCCAGCTGTCCTCATCGAAGAAGAACACCCGCTTGGCATAAATATGACGGGTACCGGAACGCAGATTGGCTTCCACTTCCCAGACCCGGTGCAACTCATAGCGGGTCAGGTCCTGGTTGATGTGGCCGGGCTTGATCACGTCGTCATAGGGTAGACCTTTCTCATCCAGCTTGTAGGAGTTGTATCCAATGTACATCTCCTTTTTGCCTTTCAGGGTCCACTCGTAGCGGTCGGGGGAACCGTTGAACAGGTCATAGTTGTCCGCCGTACGCATGCCGTCTGCAGCCGTCCCCGGGCCATCATAGGCCACCTGCGGTGCCCGTCGTACCCGGCGTTGACCGGCGTTATAGATCCACGCCCGACGCGGCTCCTTCACCTGGTCCAGGGTTTCGTGCACCAGCAGTACGTTACCCGCCAGACGGGAGGGTGCTGTCACCACCTGCTTGCCGTAAAACAGCACGTTGTCATCCTTACCCGGCTCGTAGTCAGTCAGCTTGTTGGCCACCACCACCTGGTCGCGGAACATCACCATACTGTAGGCGCCGTTGGCCAGCGGCGTCACCTGACCGGCATAACGATCCAGGGCATCCCCCCGCCAGCGGGCAATGTGGTTCCAAACTGCTTCCAGACCATTGTTGGGAATGGGGAACGGATAGCCTTGCAGCTCGTAGTTTTTCAAACCGGTGGGGCCAACCGGCTCCGTGCTCACCGCATTTTTCTTGGTGAGTTCAGCCACGTGTTCCGGCATACGGAAAGTACGCCGGGTCTGGTAGACCGGCATACGGAAGGTTTCCGGATATTTCTGGAACATGGCGTACTGACCGGGGCTCAGCTTGTCTTTGTACTGTTCCACGTTCTGGGCGGTGATGACGAACAACGGTTTGTCGTCGGGGAACGGATTACACAGGAACTCCCCGCCGTTGTAACAGGCAGGAGCGGATTTCATACCACCATCGTAGGCAGGAATGGAACCATCGGCGTTACCGGCCACTTCAGCGCCGGTGGCCGTGAGCTCGCTGCCGCCCAGCTTTGCTGCCTGTTCCGCCGGCACTTTGGCATGGGCTGCCGCACCGAACATCACAGTGGCAACCGCGGCGACCAGGGTATTAGCAAGTTTTGTTGTTTTGGTATTCATTAAGTCTATTCCCCCTGACCTTAAAAGGATGCGGATGCGCTGACAGAATAGTAGTCTTTATCAGCCAATTGATTGTAGGGTTCGTTGCCGTAGAAGCTTGTGTAAGACGCCTGTACGCTGTAGTCGTTCAGCCAGATTGCTTCCAATGACAAACCCAGGGCCTTGCGGTTTTGCAGGAAGTTGGACACCGGGCTCGCAGAGTAGCCATATACATCGTGGCTGAAGCTGACAGTAGGTTTCAGGTTCACACCGGCAAACACGTTGTTGTATTCCCCGGTGAAACGCATTTTATAGCCCCATGCGCCACTGGTGGGATAGGCGTTTTTCTCAGGCGAACCTGCAGAGTTGGGAATGGACAGCGCCAGGCCATTCAGGAAATCTTCATAGGGAATGGGCACTACACCGGGAATAGTCTGATCCACCGGTGGCAGATTGGGGAAATTCAGGGTGGCGTTGTAACTGCTGTTCAACAGTGCTTTGTCCTTGGCGGGAAGATCAGTGTATGACCCGGCGATATCCAGGATAGCGGTCCAACGGGATGCCCCGAGGATCTGATCGAAGAAATGAATAAATGCGATTTCAGCCTGATAGTAATCCGTTTCATAGTAGCCCACGTTCTGGTCGCCCGGCTCGAACTTACTGTAGCAATCGTAGGGCACCGGAGCATCGTAACAAGTCAGGGCAGGAAGACCCACCGCACCGGCCAGGGAGTCACCGTCTTCCAGGGCGAAAGGCTGATCCTTACGCAAACTGATCTCACCGGAGACCGCCGTCGCGCCACCAGGCAAGCCGAAGTCGAAGGTCGTGTTGAAGCTGGCACCAATCAACGGAATGTCTTCCACATAATCCAGGTAGTAGTCGCCAAAGGGCAGCAGGAAAGCCGTTGCCAGCGGGTTACCGGTAGCGCCGACCAATGTGGTACGCAGATCCGTTAAGCTCATGCCATTCGGCAGGGTCGCACCGCCGGGGTTAAGCACCGGGTTGGAATTGAAGAATGCAACGAATTCATCCACGTTGGCATAGTGGCCGGAAATCACCGGCAATCGGGAGTGCAGATTCATGTAATAAAAGCTGAATTCTGTCTGAATGGAATCAGCAAAATAACGCAGGGCGATACCGAACTCACCGCCCTTGTCAGGCTCGCTGTCACCCACTCGAGGCAGCGTAACCCAATCAGCCGGTGCACTGAATACTGCCGGCTCCGGTGCCGCATGCAGCTCCATACCATAGGGAACAAAACCGTTATAACAGCCGGGGCCCACCAGGTCGGACGGGGAGAAGAAAGTACCGCAGGCGGGTAGTTCCGTTTCCTTCCACTCCAGCATGTAGAACGCTTCAAGGGTTAAGGAATTGGTGAGACCAATGGAGCCGTAAAGCGAGCCCAACGGAATCAGCGCGTCTTTGACTTCTGATCCGGGTGCCAGCAAGGCATTGACGTCGACGGGGTTGATGCTGTTGATGCCGTTGGCGAAGAAGATCCCCTCACCCCAGTTGATAACCTGTCGGCCCAGACGCACGTTCAGCGGCATATCATTGATATACCAGTCTCCCCAGATAAAGGCATCCATGATATCCGCACTGCGACCATCACTCTGGTTGGGCTCCAACTCATTGCCCACAACAGAGCCGAAGGGATTGCCGATCTGCTGGTAGTAAGCAGGCGTATCGCTGACGCCGTCACCATTAACGATGCGGTGATCATAGTACGCTTTGCCGCGGATGAAAGCGCCGAAATTCTGGTAGTTCAACTCAACGTCCATGGTGACCTTGAGCATCTCCGAGAACGTAGAGCCTTTTTTCCAGTTCAGGTTCGCGTTATCGGCGGTGCTGTAGCAAGCGCACTTGCCCTGAACCTGAAGAAGTAACGATTGGACATGTGAGAGTCTCTCCGTCTCTTTTTGGAGTTGTGTTTTTTTTGTGCTGATCTAGTGATAAGGATAGTCAGAAATGGCGTTTTCACCTGTTTTGTCAGCACTGTAGACGATTGGTTATTTTTTGTTTAATCGCCCAACAGCTGACCTTACCAAAGGCTGAGCCAGAGTTAATGGCCAATTCATTCAAAATCGATGGCCGTTTTGACCACTAACCTAATTAGACTCTGCCATGGGGGCACCACGCCCCCACTGATGTGTACCGCGCCCCTTATAAAGGGCGCACCTCAATATCGGGCAGGCTACGGGCGCGGACGGCAAACTCATTGGGGTCCCCGTCATAGCCATCACTCATGAGCAGACTGACCACCACGCCGATAAAGCCTTTCTTGGGAAAATCCTCAATGATGTAGCCGGTGTTGGGCAGCTGGCCGGGGAACAGCTCCCCCGGGCGGGTGCGTTCCAGGTCATCCTCCAGCAGCAGCGACATCTTGGAGTCAAAGCCGCCCAGGTAATCCACATAGGACAGGAAATCCAGGTTGCGTTTGGTGCTGACCCAGATCCAGTTGTTATGGGGGTCCAGACCGGCCTCGATCACCTTTTGTTCCTGGGCATCGATGGTGCCGTCCACCACCCCCTGCAGCTGGGGTGCCGCCGACGTACGGACCGTGGCACCAATCAGACGGTTGGCATCGATGGACATGGTGATGGTGGGCTCCACCACCAGACTGCGGCGCAATTCCGGAATCACACCGCGCACGTCGTACATCAGGGATTTGGGGCCGTGATGAATCTGCACGCTGAGGTTCAGAATGCGGACCGCCAGAAAATACACGCTGAAATCCAACTGGGTGGTGGTTCTTATGGGGCCGATCTTCTCACCCCGGGGCACCGCGATCAGCTGCTCGTTATCCAGCTCCACTTCCGCCAGGGAGGTGAGCACCCCGCCGCGGAGCTTGAGGTTCAGTGAATCCAGCGGGCGTTCCCCCAGGTAATTCACGTAACTGAAATCGTCCCACACCAGGTGATTGTTCGGATGATAGCGGATGCTGTAGAAATCGGTTTCCACCAAGCCCTCCTCCGCGCTGTAACGCACGTACTGCTCATCGGAGCGCAGCCGGGAGTTCTGCATCACATAGACGTAACGCTCGTACCCCTGTGCATCGCGGGTCAGGATTTCGGCCAGCAAGGTCCCGTCGTGGAGGCTCTTGCCGCGATAGCGTTCCCCTGCATCCTTGAACAGAAACAGAATCTTGTCAGTGGCGTCCATCCGCTCAGGATCGCCCGCCAGGGGCACATCCCAGCCCTCAAAGAACACGGCCCCACCCACGTTGTATTGATCAATCTGAAAGGGGATCGGTTCCAGCAGTCCATCGATCATGGCCGCCAGGGAAAGCTGTTCCAATGGCAAGCCCAACAGGGAAGGCACATCCTCTCCTTCCACGGTGATGATTTTGAATGCATCAATATGCTGTAGAGGTGGAGTGACCGCCTGACACAACGCCCCATAGACGGTGAGGAAAGTGGTCAATATCACCCGGGTCAAAACGCGGAGAATTCCCATGCACGGCACCTTGTTGTTTTTTTCTTGCCATGGTAACGAGGGAGATCGAAGTAAAAAGCGGCAGAAAAGGTCCGTTTTACTGGACCTTTTAGCCAATCAGGTCAAAATTTCATCACGCGGAAAGCTCAGTGGCGAGCTGCCGGTTCCTGTTCCGCAAAATCCTCATCCGGTAGCATTTCGAAGGCGGTGGGCGTGGTCCGCACCATTGGCACAAACTGGGTGTGATGGTCGGTGGGGTCTTCGTGCAGTTTGCGCAGTTGCAGGAAGGCAAACACCGCCAGCAGCAGTTGCATCACCACGAAATACAGCGGCAGGGCCTGCGGCCCGATGGCGCCCATGATCTGCCCCGCCAGTGCCGGGCCCACGGCAGCACCACCCCCATGCAGCAACAGAATGCCACTGCTGCCCGACAGCATGCTGTCGGCATCCAGATGGTCGCTGAGGTGGGCCACACACACCGGGTACACGGCAAACGCAAGCCCCCCATACAGGGCGATGGCCAGCAACACCCATTGCCCGGCATAGGATAACGCCGACAACAGTGCCGCGGCCGCGGCCGCGGCCACACAGACGATGGCCAGTACCTTGCGCCGATCATGAGTATCGGAATAGCGCCCCAGGGGAAACTGTAAAGCAGCACCGCCGATGACCGCCGCACTGATAAAAGTGGCCACGCCCTGGGTATCCAGCCCGATGCGTTGGGCGTAGAGCGCTCCCAAGCCCCAGAATGCCCCCATGGCCAGGCCGGACAACAGGGCCCCCGCCATGGCCACCGGCGCCGCCCGATACAGGTCCGCATATTTGACCTTGGACACCTGGGAAACTTCCGGCTGTGCCAGGCGGGTCCAGGTCACGGGCAACAGACTCAGGCACACCAGAATGGCCGAGATGGCAAACAGGGTGAACGCCGTGGGCTCGTCCAGGAGCAGCAACTGCTGGGCAATGGCCAGCGCCCCCAGGTTCACCATCATGTAAATTGAAAACACTTTGCCCCGTTGCTCCGATGGCGTATATCCGTTAAGCCAGCTCTCAATCACGGTGTACAGGATCACCAGGGATACACCGGTCATGATACGCAGCAGCATCCAGATCCAGGGGTGAATGACCAGTACGTGCAACAACACCGAACACGCCGCCAACGCGGCGCAAAAGGCGAAGGTACGAATGTGACCAATACGCTGGATGATCGGGAGCGCCAGGAAGGTACCTATCAAAAAACCGATAAAGTAGCCGGACATGATCAGCCCCATGCTGCTGTCACTATAGCCTTCCAGCCCTCCGCGGACGGCCAACAGGGTGTTCAACAGCCCGCTCCCCAACAACAACAGCGCTACCCCCATCAGCAAAGCACCGATGGGCAGTATCAGTGGCAGCATTCTCTCACCTCCATAAAAGACTTCGACTCTTGTGTTTTTATGCTAACGTGATTTATAAGAGTTTTGAAATTTTGCTGATCGACCTTTCAACGGCAGTCCGCACAGAAATATCTCGCTTTTCATTCACGACCATAAAAAACAGGGAGTATACCCATGAGCAACAACTATTCCGCCCCCAACGCGGCATTAGTGGATAGCAACGAATCCGGAGGCTCTTTGCAGGCCGGTATCGAGGGCAATTATTCAGTGGAGCTGTCCGATATCCTGTCGGAATCCTGGCAAAAGACCAAAGGCAGCAAACGCTATATTCTGGGGGCCGGCATTCTCATGTATGTGATCTCCTTCGTGGTGATTGCCGTTGTGACCGCCATCAGCATGTTCGCCATAGGGACTGATCCTGAATCCCCGGGGCCCATGGCCATTCTGATCCAGGTGGTGCTGCAGATCCTGTTCATGGCCCTGATCCTGCCCTTCTCCGCCGGCATCTTTGTCATGTGTTTGAAGCAGGTCCAGGGGGTGCAGCCCGAATTCGGCGACCTGTTCTCCTGTTTCAACAAGACCGGTAAACTGCTGGGTTGCATGATCCTGATGTACATCATGATCTTCATCGGCTACCTGCTGTTTATCATTCCGGGGATTTACCTGAATTTCGCCTACATCCTGGCGATTCCATTGATCGTGGACCGGGACATGGGCCCCTGGGAAGCGCTGGAGACCTCCCGTAAAGCCATTACCAAGCATTGGTTGTCGGTGTTCCTGTTCTTCATCGTGCTCACCATCATCATGCTGGTCAGTATGCTGCCCTTGTTCATCGGCCTGATCTGGAGTGTGCCCCTGATGGCTATCGCCATGGCGGTGCTGTACCGGGAAGTGTTCGGCATCACCAGCTATTGATCGACCGCGTTCCGGAGTCTGGGTGTCTTGCACATCCAAACCTACACCCTGACTCCGGGGCTGCGTTGGTAGCTGTCCAGCACGTCCATGTAATTTTCCCGCTCATAGCCTACCGGATTCACCGCATTCTGATGGCTCAGGCTGCCTTTTAACTGCTGTACAGATTGATATTCCCGGTCTTCCATCCACTGGCTCATGCCCCGTAACACATCCTGGATCACCTCCGGCCCGCCCTTCAACAACACGCTGCACAGATGCACCACATCGGCCCCGGCCAGTAACGCCTTCAACGCATCCTGAAAGCCGTGAAACCCGCCGGTGGCGGCCAGGGTGAAGGTCACCTGAGGGCGCAGCAGCGCCAGCCAGCGGATGCGCAGCAGGGTCTCCTGGCAGGAAGACAGGCTTAACTGTGGTTTGACCTGCAGGCTCTCCAGGTCGATGTCCGGCTGATAAAAGCGGTTGAACAACGACACCCCGGCGGCGCCATTAACCTCCAGGGCCGTCACGAAATGCATCAACCCGGTAAACTGGTTGGAAAGTTTAACCGTACAGGGCACCTGCACCGCCTCCACCAACCGCTGCACGATATGCAGATAGCGTTGCTCAATGATTTCACTGCGGGCACCGGGCTCGGCATTCATGCCATAGAGGTTCAATTCAATGGCGTCGCAACCGGCCTCTTCCAGGTCCTTGGCATGATCCACCCAGCCACTGTCGGTAATGCCATTCAGGCTGGCCACCACCGGAATGGACAGGGCGGCCTTGTAGCGACGGATCTGCTCCAGGGTTTGATCCAGCCGGGATTCAAAATGATGGGCATTCGGCAGGAAGCTGTCCGCTTCGTGATGCCCGATATCCTGCATCACCACAAACCGGTCCAGCGATTCCTGCTCGTGAATCAATTCCTCTTCGAACAATGACGGCAGGATCAGCGCAGCCGCGCCGGCATCTTCCAGGCGCCGGGCATCGTCAAAGTGTCCGGTGAGGGGGCTGGAAGATGGCACCAGCGGATTCTTCAGCGTCAAGCCCAGATAGGTTGTTGTCAGGTCCACCATCATTGCAGCTCCTCATCCCAGTCCAGCGCCGCCAGTTGCTGATAACGCTCGTAGCGCTCCATCACCTCTGCCCGCGCCTGATTCAGTAATGCTTCCGCCCGCTCCGGATGGGTGTTCCACAGCATGTTGAAGCGGGTTTCGCTTTTGACAAACTCGCCGTAATCAATGGACGGCGGCTTGGAGTCCAGCTTCAGGGGATTGATGCCCTGAGCAGCCCGACGCGGATCAAACCGGAACAGCGGCCAGTGACCGGAATCCACGGCCAGGTTCTGCTGCCGGTGGTTGTGGCTCATGTCCACCCCATGGGCAATGCAGGGGGCATAAGCAATGATCAGGGACGGGCCGGGATAGGCCTCTGCCTCCAGGAACGTGTGCAGGGTGTGCACGTCCTTGGCGCCATAGGCCACGTGGGCCACGTAAACGCTCTCATAGGTCATGGCGATGCGGGCCAGGTCCTTTTTGGCGGTGGGTTTGCCACTGGCGGAGAACTTGGCCACCGCTCCCCGCGGGGTGGCTTTCGAGGTTTGCCCCCCGGTATTGGAATAGACTTCGGTATCCAGCACCAGGATATTCACATCCCGACCGGAGGCCAGCACATGGTCCAGGCCGCCATAACCGATGTCATAGGCCCAGCCATCGCCGCCGATGATCCAGATACTCTTGCGCACCAGGGCCTCCAGCACCGACTCCAGCTGTCGCGCATCCGGGCTGTCCAGTTCAGCCAAGCGGTCGCGCAATTGTGCCACCCGCTGCCGTTGCTCATACAGATCGGCTTCGCTGGCCTCGGGTGCGTTCAACAACGTATCCACAAAGCCCGGCGAAAGTTGATCTGCCAAACGACGCAGGCTGTCTTCGGCAATGATCCGTTGCTGGTCATAGGCGGCGCGAATGCCCAAGCCGAATTCCGCATTGTCTTCAAACAGTGAATTGCTCCAGGCCGGGCCCCGCCCGTCGGCGTTTTTAGCCCAGGGCGTGGTGGGCAGGTTACCGCCGTAAATGGAGGAACAGCCAGTGGCGTTGGCCACCACCATGCGGTCACCGAACAACTGGCTGGCCAGCTTGATGTAGGGGGTTTCACCACAACCGGCGCAGGCACCGGAAAATTCAAACAGGGGTTCCAGCAACATGGACCCTTTCATGGTATTGGCTTTCACTTCACGCCGATCGATGTCCGGCAGGCGGAGGAAATATTCCCAGTTCAGTTTCTCCTGTTGCTTCAGCGGTTCAATGGGCGCCATATTCACGGCTTTGTGACTGGCATTGCTCTTGTCCCGAATGGGGCAGATATCCACGCAGAGAGAACAGCCGGTACAGTCCTCCGGTGCCACCTGGTAACTGATGTGAGTACCCTGGGGGTAATCCTTGCCTTTGATCTGCACATGCTTGAAAGTGGCAGGCGCATCCACCACCGCCGCGGCCGGAAAGGCTTTGCTGCGGATCACGCTGTGGGGACACACGAAAGCGCACTTGCCGCAATGGGTACACAGCGTTTCATCCCACACCGGGATTTCCAGGCTGATGTTGCGCTTCTCGATTCTGGCGGTACTGAGCGGGTAAGTACCATCCGCCGGCAATTGGCTCACCGGAATCAGGTCGCCTCGGCCGGCAATGATTTCCGCCGTCACCTGACGCACAAAGTCATCCGCAATGCCGGCACCCACTTCCTGAATCTCAAAAGTGGAATTCACCGCACCGGGCAACGGCACCTGAACCAATGCCGCCAGGGTGTTATCGATGGCTTCGAAATTGCGGCGGGTGATGTGGCGACCTTTGCGGCCATAAGTTTTTTCCACCGAGGCCTTGATCTGGGTAATGGCCTCGTCTTTGGGCAGCACCCCGGAAATGGCGAAGAACACCGTTTGCATGACGGTATTGATGCGGCGCCCCATACCGCTTTGCTGGGCCACGGCATAGGCGTCGATGATGTAGAGACGAATGTTCTTATTGAGGATGTGTTGCTGGGCCGAGCGCGGCAGTGATGCCCATACCTGGTCTTGCGCCAAGGGTGTATTCAACACAAACACCGCATTCGGCGCCGCCTTCTTCAACATGTCATACTTTTCCAGAAACACCGTCTGGTGGCAGCCGACAAACTGCGCCCGGTTATCCCCGATCAGGTACGACGAACGAATCGGGTGTTTGCCAAAGCGCAAATGGGACACGGTGACTGCGCCGGATTTTTTGGAGTCATAGACAAAGTAACCCTGGGCGTTGAGGTCCGTGCATTCACCGATGATCTTGATGCTGTTCTTGTTGGCGCTCACAGTACCGTCGGAGCCCAGTCCATAGAACAGGCATTCGATGGTGTCCTGACCGTCGGTGGAGGCCGGTAATGCAGTGTCATCCCAGGGCAGACTGAGGCCGCTGACATCGTCGTGTATGCCCACGGTGAACGGGTGTTGCGGCCGTGACTGCTTCAGGTTATCGAAGACAGAACACACCATGCCAGGGGTAAATTCCTTGGAGGACAAACCGAAGCGCCCTCCCACAACCTTGGGCACCCCGGTAAAGGGTAAGTCACCTCGGCAAACGGCCTCTAACACCGCCGCCGCCACATCCTTGTACAGGGGTTCTCCCTCAGCACCGGGCTCCTTGGTGCGATCCAGAACCGCAATGGCCCGGGTGCTGGCCGGCAAGGCTGCCAATAACGCCTGCCCCACGAACGGTCGATACAGGCGCGGTTTCAACACACCCACTTTTTCACCCTGGGCCTGCAATACAGACACCGTTTCCGCCACGGTTTCCGCAGCGGAGCCCATCACAATGATCACCCGTTCCGCATCCGCCGCGCCCTCGTAATCGAACAAGCTGTACTGGCGCCCGCTGCACTGGGCAAATTGATCCATGGCCTGCTGCAGGATGTTGGGAAACGCATCATAGAAGGGATTCACCGTTTCCCGCGCCTGGAAAAACACATCCGGGTTCTGGGAGGTGCCCCGGATCACCGGGTGGTCCGGTGATAGCGCCCGCGCCCTGTGCTCCTGCACCGCATCCGTATCGATCAGGGCCCTGATGGTAGCGTCTTCCACCAGCCGGATCTTTGCCACTTCATGGGAGGTGCGGAAGCCGTCAAAAAAGTGCAACACCGGAACCCGGCTGCGCAAGGTGGCGGACTGGGTGATCAACGCCATGTCGTGCGCCTCCTGCACGCTGTTGGAAGCCACCATGGCAAACCCGGTGCCGCGGGCGGACATCACGTCACTGTGATCAGCAAAAATGGAGAGCGCCTGAGCCGCCACCGACCTGGCCGCAATATGAAACACCGTGGGCGACAGTTCCCCGGCAATCTTGTACATGTTGGGCAGCATCAGCAACAAGCCCTGGGACGCGGTGAAGGTGGTGGCCAGGGTGCCCGCCTGCAGCGCGCCGTGGATGGCACCGGCGGCGCCGGCTTCACTTTGCATCTCTATGATCTGTGGCACGGAGCCGAAGATATTGGGGCGCCCCTGGGCGGACCAGGCATCGGCGTGCTCACCCATGGGGGAGGCCGGGGTAATCGGATAGATGGCGATGACCTCGTTGGTCTTGTGGGCGATGTACGCCACCGCCTCATTGCCATCAATGGTTACATAACGTACTGATGAGTCGGACATCCGGCTCTCTCCTGTTCAGGTCCCGGTTTCCGGTTGAAGAACCTGATCACTGTTGCACGATGGCCATAGTGGGCAATTGATCTGGAACAAGGGTGAAAAGGATTTTACCCAACCGTCACATGGGGTAGGCTCAGGAAACTCAAAAAACCAACGAGCCCGGGGGCAACCATGGCCAAACCACCGCACAAGAGCGGCTTATCCCGTCGTTCCATCATCAAGGGCGCATTGCTGGGCGGCGCCGCAGCGGCCACCGCCCTGACCCCTGCCGCACGGGCCGATGACAGCAGCGAGCCAGGCGCGTCTGATGCCCGCTATTGTGATGCCCTGGTGGTGGGTGGGGGCCTATCCGGACTGGCTGCCGCCCTTCAGCTGAAACGTCAGGGCAAAAGCGTGGTGATCCTGGAGGCCCGGGACCGGGTGGGAGGCAGAGTATTCAGTTTTAACAGCCCGGGTGCCTTCCAACACCTCACCGTGGATGGCGGCGCCGAGTTCATCGGCGATCCCCAGTTGCGCATGATGGAGCTGGCTGAACGCTACGGCATCACCCCGGTGCCCACCCTCAACCAGGGCCGCAATATTTATTATCGCCGCGCCAAGGCCACCACCTTCAACGCCCAGGGCCCTTTCGGCGCCGTGCCCATCGACTACGGTGTATTCCAGCTGGCCATTGCCCAGGAAGCCCTGCGGGCGGAATCGAAGAAGTTCCCGGTGGGCAAACCCTGGCTCCACCCACGGGCGGAATACTACGACCAGATGACCTTTGAACGCTGGATCATCAAGCACATGGCCTCCAACGCCGCCCGTAACCTGATGCGCCTGTTCTGCTCCTCCCTGCTCAGCGTTCACCCGGCTGAGGTATCCGCCCTTTTCCTGTTCCACTATGTGGCCAGCGCCGGGCATGAACAACTGAACGGCTCCCCCGAAGCCCTTTCCAATGTGGAAGCGCGGCTCAACGGCGAGAATATCGGCGGCGCCCAGCAATACATATTGGAAGGCGGCGCCCAGCAGCTTGCCTGGGCATTGCTGCAGGAGTTTTTGATCGACAGCACCCAAAGACCAGCACAGCAAAGCCGCTTTGACCACAGCGTACTGCCGGATTATGACAGCAACGCCGAGCGTTATTTTGAATACGCCACCGGCGCGGCCCTGCAACTGGATTCTCCGGTACGGTCCATCCGCAGGCTGCCGGATGCAGAGGGTTTCAGTGTGCATTCCGACCGTCTGCAGGTGGAGACCGCCCAGGTGATCGTGGCCCTGCCCCCGGCCCTGATCAAACACATCGAGTTTCACCCGGCCCTGCCCCCCGGGCGCATGCAACTGCACGACCGCATGCCCATGGGCTCCATCGCCAAAGCCATGATTTATTACGAAACCCCGTTCTGGAAAGCGCAGGGGCTTACCGGCCAGGTCATCAGTGACCTGAGTGGCGACAGCGGCCCCATCGACGTGTTGTATGACAACTCCCCTCCCGCCAGCGCCGAGCTGCCCGATCCACCGGGGATACTGATCGGATTCATTTCTGCCAAAGCCATGCGGGAACTGGACAACCTGACCCAGCAGGTGGATGCCGAACGGGATGCCAACGGCGAATTTTATCAGCGGGTGCGCGAACGCTGCATCAACAGCCTGGAGCAGTACTTCGGCGAGAGCGCAGCGGCGGCCAACGTGGTGGACTTCGCCTTCAACCGCTGGGATGACGAAGTCTGGTCCCGCGGCGGCCCCACCGGCATCGGCACCCCCGGCGTCATCACCGGGTATTGGCAGCAGCATTTACGGGAGCCTCTGCAGGGGCTTTACTGGGCGGGCACCGAAACCTCAGATTACTGGGCTGGTTATATGGAAGGGGCAGTTCGGGCTGGCATTCGAGCGGCTCAGGAAGCCTTGTAACATCAACTTGTAACGCCACCGGGTAAATTCAACCTGTACCACTCACGAGGAGCAGGCATTCCATGAATTGTGTGACGACCATTGTTCGCGCTGGCCACCGCATCCTGATTTGCGGTCTGCTGGTAACGCTGCTCAGCTCGCTGTTGGCCTGCTCGCCGCCGGACAGTGCAGAACAGATCATTGCCGAGCATATTGCCACACTGGAAACGGCCATCGAGGAGAAAGACCCGGACCCGGTGCTGGCGCTGATTCACGACAACTTCAGCACCCGCACAGGCGTCGATAAACTGTGGGTCAAGCGCACCATGGCGTTCTATATGCTAAAGCACGCCAACATTGCAATACTCACCAGCGGCCTCCACATCGAGGTGCTGGACGACACCGCCACAGCGCGCTTGACGGCCGTGGTAAGCGGCGGCCAGGGCCTGATTCCTGAGCAGGGTGCGCTCTATCAAATTGAAACCGAATGGCGCCTGCATGAGGGTGACTGGCAACTGATCTATGGGGACTGGCGGCGTCCTTGAGTTTTGACAACAGCCTCAGTACAGTGTCAACAACAGTCAGCCACGGAGAAGCCACCATTACTTATTCCATCAATATTTCACGGGTCGAGCAGGATCTCTACGATCTTGCCAAATTCGGTTATAACGAAAAAGACAAAGGCATCTATCGGCAGGGCTTTACGGAAGAAGACCGCCAGGCCCGGCAATGGTTGATGGCGTATTTCGAGCGCTGCGGTTTGCGTACCCATATGGACGGCGCCGGGAACGTATGTGGTCGCTTCGGGCCGGAGGGCAAACCGGCCATCCTGATCGGTTCACATCTGGACTCGGTGCCCGCCGGCGGCATGTTCGACGGCACCCTGGGGGTGGTGGCCGGACTGGAATGCATTCGGGTGATTCAGGAGCAGGACATCAGCCTCACCTACCCCATTGAAATCATCGCCACCAGTGAAGAGGAAGGCCGCTTTGGCGGCATGCTGGGGGCCCAGGCCCTGACCGGCAGCCTGACCCTGGACTGGTTGGAAAACGCCAAAGATCCCAGCGGCATCACCCTCAAGCAGGCCATGGCCAACCAGGGCCTGGATTACCACCAGGCTCTGCACGCCAAACGCAGCCCGGACAGTGTAAAAGCGTTCCTGGAATTGCACATCGAGCAGGGCCCGGTGCTGGAGGCCAGCAAGAACACCATAGGCGTGGTGGAAGGCATCTCCGGTGTGTTCAAGTGGCTGATCAAGTTTCTCGGCAAGGCGGATCACGCCGGCACCGCCCCCATGGACCTGCGCAGCGATGCCTTCATGGGGCTGGCGGATTTTGCCCACGAAATCAAACGCATCATTGACGAAAACGGCACCGACAAGTCGCGCCTGACCATCGGCCGGGTGGACCTGAAACCAGGCTACGCCCACACCGTACCCGGCGAGGCGGACTTCACCCTGGTAGGGCGGGATATGTCAGAAGACGTGATGCGGGATCTGGCGGACAGTTGTCGCAAAGCCCTGTCTGCCATCGCCCGCCGTCATCGGCTTATGTTTGAGTATGAACAGATGAGCTGGCTGGAGCCCAAGGGCTGTTCCCAACAGATCATGGACGTATTCGAGAACACCACCCGCGACCTGGGTTACAGCTATCAGCTCATGCCCAGTGGTGCTGGCCACGATGCCCAGTTCTTTACTGACATCACCCCCACCGGCATGATCTTTATTCCCAGCGTGGGTGGCGTCAGTCACGCACCGGATGAATGGTCCCATTGGGAGGATGTGGAAAAAGGCTGCAACGTCTTGTTGAACAGCCTTATCCGTTTGCAGGAAGCGCTCTGATCTTCCACCAGAGCGCCTACGCGGTTGCGTGCCAACCCAGTTCGTCGGCACGCTGCTGCGCCAGATTGGGCAGGTCCTGAGCCACAAAGTGGTGATGCAATAACTGCACACCCAACACGTGGTTGATCACCGCATCCAGCTGCACTTTGGTCTCCCGGTCCATATTGGGGTCTTCGTGGTCGGCGATCATCTTCTCGATGGCAGCGCTGTCCAGCAGACCGGCCGCCTGCACCTTTTCCTTGCTGGCAAACTCGTCCATCAGCGCCATCAGGGATTGCCATTTCTTCTTGTCGGTGTGCGCCGGCGGCGCCATAAAAGCAAACTTCTGGCGCTTGTACAGGGTCTCCGGCAACAGGCCTTTCATGGCTTCCCGCAGCACGTATTTTTCAGTGGCCCCCTTGATGCGCAGCTGCGGAGGAACGGTGGTGGCGAACTTGGCCAGGTGGTGGTCCAGGAACGCCGGGCGCGCCTCCATGGAGTTGGCCATGTCCACCCGATCACCGCCCCAGGTGAGGATCTGCCCTTCCAGCATGGTTTTGATCCAGACGTACTGGGCTTTGTCCAACGGATGACGTCCATCCAGTTGGCTGCGATCAAAGGTGGCCGCAATCTGTGCCCCGGCGTCGTAATCCTTGAGCTGTGCCCGCCATTCAGGGTTGAGCAGTCCCATGGCGTAGTCATGGCAGTGCAGCCAGTTCTGCAGACAGGTGGGTGTAAAGCCCACCACATCGGTCATGGCGGCGGAATTGAAGTCCTCCCGCGGCAGCATGGCGCCCCGGAACAGGCTGTTGCTCTCCTCCAGGCTGGATTGCCATTCTTTACGCAGGGAGGCCGGCAGGTCGTCCAGGCCGTACAGGAACATGTCCTTGCGGAAAGCGGGGTAGCCGCCGAACAATTCGTCGGAACCTTCCCCGGTGAGCACCACCTTGTAGCGGTTCTGCTTCACTGTTTCGCTCATCAGCAACTTGGCCACCGCCAGCGTGTTGTAGATGGTGCGCTCGGTGTGCCAGATGGTACGGCTGAAATTGTTGTAGAGGTCGTCCGCCGACAGCTTCAACACCAGCTGGTCAGCCCCGGTCATCTCCGCCATTTCCCGGGCAATGGGGGTTTCATCGTATTCACTGCTGTCAAAGCCGATGGTGAACGCTTTGACCGGGTCCTGCCGCACCGCGGCCGACAGGCCCAGGATGGAGCAACTGTCGATTCCTCCCGACAGATAACATCCCACCGGCACGTCGGCGTTCAAACGCAGTTGCACCGCCTCCAGTAATTGATCCCGCACGCCTTCAATATAGTGGCTTTCATCGTGGTGATTGACGTACTCACCGGCCACCGGAAAGTCCATGTCCCAGAATTTTTTCTGGCTGATGATCAGCTTGCCGTCTTTGCGTTTGACCTTGATCATGTGACCCGGCGGCACCTGGTGCACGCCTTCGAACGCCGTGCTGCCGGGCACCATCACCTGGATCAACTGGTGGTAGGTTCCCGCTGCATTCAACTGGCGCTTCACCGAGGGGTGGGCGAACAGTACTTTCAGCTCAGACCCAAACACGATGCCGTCGGCGGTTTCGCTCCAGTACAACGGCTTGATGCCGAACCGGTCCCGCACCAGATACAGCGCATCTTCGCTTTTGTCGAACAGGGCAAAGGCAAATTCCCCCCGCAGGTATTGCAGGGTTTTTTCCATGCCATAACGGGGATACAGGTGCAGAATGATTTCAGAATCACTCTTGGTGGCAAAGCGGGCGCCGTTGGACACCAGCATGGCGCGAATGCGCTGGAAGTCATAGAACTCCCCGTTGTGCACCAGATAATACTGCTGATCCGGCGACACCAGGGGTTGTCTGCCGCGCTCTTCGTTCAGGTCGATAATCGACAAACGGGCGTGACTCAACCCAATGCCGGCACCGGCCGGATTGGTGTAGCCAAAGTTATCCGGACCCCGGTGATACTGAATGGCCGCCATATTGACCAGGACCTGGGAATCAATCGGCTGCTGAGGGTCGCGGTGAAACACACCGGCAATACCACACATAAAACTCTCCTGTTGCTGCGCCCTTGCGGGCCTTCAATTTACATCCAGACGTCCATGACTCGTTCGATCCGCTCACACATGCAGGTGAGCAGGGCCATGCGTAGGAATACTGCTCCGCGGGCCTGGGAAAAGTACCAGTTGTGGGGCGTTTCATCCAAATCCGTGGACAACTCATCACCCCGTGCCAGGGGGTGCATGACGATGGCGTCCTTTTTCAACGGTGAGCGGCGATCCAACACAAAGCGCGAGCCGTAGGATTCGAACCCATCCCCTTTCCAGGCAATGGCGTTGATGTACACCACATCCAACGTCGGCAGCACTGGATCCAGCTCCGTCGTGGTGCTGATCTTGAGACCGGCCTGCTGCAATTGTTCCAGTTGGCCTTCGTCCCAGATGTGATCGCCCTCCTCGTGCACGATCACCACCTCATCCAGATATTCCGGAAAGATGGCGAGCATTTTCAGCAGGCTGCGTACAGTACGCATTTTGTTGGGTACACCGATGATGCCCATACGCACCGGCGCCGCGCCCTCATCGCTGAGCAAAGCCGGCCGCCATTTCAATATGGTATACAGGTCCGCCAGCGCCTGGGTGGGGTGCTCATCGAGGCCGTTACCGGCATTGATGATAGGAATACGCAGGCTGCGCATCATCTCTTTCACCGAGGATTCATTGGTATCCCGCAGCACCACGCAATCGCCATAGTTATTGAACATCTCCCCCACATCCGACAGGGATTCACCCTTGGCAATACCGGTGGTGGAACGATCGGTGATGGACATGATGTCCCCGCCCAAGCGGTGCCAGGCGCTTTCGAAGGACAAACGGGTACGGGTACTGGGCTCGTAAAACGCACTGATCAGAATCTTGCCCTGCAACGGGGTACGAAAACGCTGCGGGTTGCTCTCAAATTTCGCTGCCAGCCGGAATAACTGCAGCAGGACATCACGACCGAACTGATCAGAGGAAATGATGTGCTGGGAGGAAAGCTGCTTGAGATGCTCACCATCTTCGTGAATGGCTTTGAGCAGGCCTTTGGGATGAGCGTCACCGTATACGTCCGGAACCTTGCGCTCGAACTCCACATTGTCTTCTTTTACATTGTTCACCATAGCGTACCCCGCTTCCAATCCATCAGCAGAAGCCCCACCAATACCAGAGGGGAAACGCAGGTCACCAACAGCGCCCCCCCCACCAACACTTCAAATAACGCTTCACTTATCGGCACGTTATTTCTCCATACGCTGCAAGCGTTCCCAGTTAAATTGTTCATTGTGGATAGCCAGTCCGATCAAACATACCACCAAAGACACCAGACAGGATGTTAAGGCCGCCACGTAAAAACCAATCTGCACATACGCCACCAACCCACACAGGGTTCCCAGCAACATGGCCAACCCGGCGTAGAGGCCACCCAAGCGGGGCCGGTAGAGTCCAAATACAATGGGCCAGATGGTGCTGGCCACAAAAGCACCCGCAAAATTCAGCAACTCACCCAAGGTGGTAACCCGCTCCAGACACAGTAACCAGGTCAACAGGCCCAAACACAGTATGACCCACTTTCCCACCTTGAACAGGTGTTCGTTGCTGGCCCCGGGTCGGATGATACCTCGGTACACATCCTCGGTGAGCAGATCACTGGTGGCCGCCAGCAGGGAGTCCAGGCTGGAGGCCAATGCAGAAAACACCACAATGAACACAAACACCGCCCCCACACTACCAAGCAATTTTGCGGCCACCAGGGGGCCGACCATATCCGGGCTGGGGGGATACAGCCCCAGTGCCGGGGCAGCCAGGGCAATAAACCCGGTGACAATCGGGATGGGCAACCACAGCAGACCGGAAATAAGATAGGCCTTCTTGCCGATGCCCTCGCGGAACGCAAACGCCCGCGACCACCACACATTGGAGTGAAAAATCTCGCCGATACCAAAGAAAATATTATTGAACAGAAACATGATGGCCGCCGGGAACAACAGGTTGAGCAGCTCTGGTTGCTCCTGGCTTACGCTTGCGTAGATGGTATCCAGCCCCACATCCCGCCAGCACACATAGCCGATGAACAGCACGCCGCAGAGGATGATCAATGTCTGGATAAAGTCCGTGGCGATAACCGCTTTCAAGCCCCCCAGCAGGGTGTAGCCCACACAGATCACCAGTATCACCGTCATGCCGATCTGGTAATCCAGGCCACTCAGGGAATGCAGCAGGATGCCGCCGGCCATGCCCAGGCTGATCAACCACCCCATGGCGTAAAAGAACGACACCACCAAAAACACGTACCAGGCCCCGCGGCCGTAGCGCACCCGGATAAAATCCCCACAGGTGTAACCCTGCGGCATCAGCGACTTGATGCGCTTGGCCATGGGCGCGAACAGGATCAGCCCCAGCGCGGCCATGGAATACCCCACCATGCCCCAGATGCCGAATTGATAGGTCAGTTGAGGGGCAACCAGGGTGGTATTGCTGGTGACCCAGGTGGCCATGGCGGTGGCCGATGCCAATGCCAACCCCACGTTACGGCCGGCCAGCATGAAATCGTCCACAGTACGATTACGCCGCCCCAGCCACCAGCCGAAGCCAACCCAGGCGAGTCCGAACAGAACGAGGATGATGATGGCAGTTTGGGTAGAAATCTGGGCAGCGAACATAGGAACCGTTTGTAATTGTTATCAGGAATCTGAGCGCGCGAAACGGAACAGCGTGATCACCAGAAAACAGAATAATGCTGCGCCGATGGCAAAGAGTAAAGAGGCCGCACGCAACGGCCGGTGTTCCACCTCAAAGCGCACGGTATTGGACAGCACACCCCCGCTGCCATCCACCAGACGCGCGAAATACACACCGTCAGCAAAGCCGCTCAGGTGCACCTGTTGCTGCCCGGTCAGCACCGGTGAGCGGACCACCTGCTCCAGCCCGGCATCGAGCCCGACCTGCAACTGAACCGCCGTCACCTCCGGTAACTGTTTCCAACTCAAACCAATATAGCCTTCGCTCACTTTCTGATCACTCACCGAAAGAAGCGCAGGAAAGGCACCAAAGGAGACACTGGCATGCACCAAAAACGCACAAAAAAGCAGCGCTTTTGCCACAAAATTGAAATAAACGGGGGACTTGGGAGCCATAGAGGACGGTAACGCGACCTTCGACTGTAAGTTAAGGACACAGACTAACAAAGCTTAGTGCTCAATTCAATTTCAGGCTGCCGGTACGCCAACAGATCATCCGGGGTGTTGACGCTCCTGAGCCTCCAGTTTCCTGGCCACGTCCCCCGGTGAACCGGTACGACGGGCCAACAATTCATAAGCCACCGGCACCACAAACAAGGTAAACAGAGTGGCTGCCAGGGTGCCGGCCAACACCACCACGCCGATCACCAGCCGGGTTTCCGCACCGGCCCCACTGGAGGTGATCAGGGGAATGGAACCGGCGGCGGTGGTGATCCCGGTGATCAGAATGGGTCGGAAACGCACCTGGGTGGCCTCCAGAATCGCCTGCTTGAACTCGGTGCCCTGATCGCGCAATTGATTGGCAAACTCCACGATCAGGATGCCGTTTTTCGACGCCAACCCCACCAGCATCATCAGCCCGATCTGGGAATAAATATTCAGGGAGCTGCCGGTGAGGTAGAGCCCAAACAGGCCGCCACACATGGCCAGGGGCACCGTCAACATGATGATGAACGGATGCACGTAGCTTTCAAACTGGGCCGCCAGCACCAGGAAAGTGACCATGATGCCCAGCAGGAAAATAAACAGGATGCTGTCACCGGAGAACCGGTAATCCCGGGACTGGCCCTTGTAGTCGATGTTCACATTGGGGGGCAGATGCTCACGCACCAGCCCTTCCAGATAATCCAGTGCCTCCCCCAGGGACAGGTTGTCCTGCAGGTTTGCCTCCAGGGTGATGGCCCGCACCCGGTTGTAGCGGTTCAGTGCGGTGGCGCCGGCGAATTCTTCCAACCGCACCAGGTTGGCCAGCGGCACCAGTTGGTCCAGCCGTTCGGAACGCACATAAATATTCTGCAGGCTGATGGGAGTGCTCTGATTGTCGCGCACCCCTTCCAGGATCACATCGTATTCCTCACCCTGGTCGTTGTAGGTGGTGACCCGGCGGGAGCCCAGCATGGTTTCCAGAGTGCGCCCCATATTGCCCACCGACACCCCCAGGTCCGCCGCCCGGTTATAGTCGATGACCACATTCAATTGGGGCTGGGTCTCTTTGTAATCCCAGTCCATCCCCACCAGCCCGGGATTATCCGCTTCGATTTTCTCCATCAGGATGTCCCGCCACTGGGCCAGCTCCTCGTAGGTGCCACCGCCCAGCACAAACTGCACCGGCTTTTGCAGACCGCCGCCAAAACCCTGCCGCATGATGGGGAAGGCATTTACCCCGGGCAGATCCGCCATCTTCTGCCGCACTTCGTTGATGATGACAAAGGCATCCCTGCGCTGGCTCCAGTCGTTCAGCAGCACAATCACCACCCCGGTATTGAAGTTGGCCACATTGCCCCATCCCCGCGGCGTGCGCACCAACAGGCGGGTGATCTCACCGCTTTCTACATAGGGCATCATGCGACGCTCAATTTCATCCATGTACTTTTCCATGTACTCGAAGGTGGCGCCTTCCGGACCGTTTACCAGCAGGAAGAACGCGCCTCGATCCTCCCGCGGTGCATACTCCGAAGGAATCGCCTTGAACAGGGAATAGCTGGCCAGCATTAACAGGATAAAACCCACCACCACCACCCAGGGCGCCCGCATGCAGAACTCAATGGAATGACCGTAGCCGGTTTTGAGCCAGTCAAACACCGAATCCACCAGCCGCACCACCGGGCTGTGCTCGCTGTTGGCCTGTAACACTTTCGACGCCAGCATCGGTGATAAGGTCAGTGCAATCAGCGTGGAGAAACACACCGCCGCCGTCATGGTCAGGGCAAACTCGGAAAACAGGCGGCCCAGATCCCCCTGCAAAAAAGCGATGGGCACAAACACCGCCACCAACACCAGGGTCGTGGCGATAACGGCAAAGCCCACCTGGCGGGTGCCCCGATAGGCGGCCAGCAGCGGCGGCTCACCGTATTCCTGCATGCGGCGCACGATGTTTTCCAGCACCACCACAGCATCATCCACCACCAGGCCGATGGCCAACACCAATGCCAGCAGCGTCAACAGATTCACTGAGAAACCAAAAATCAGCAGCGCCACAAAGGTGGCCACAATGGACACCGGCACGGTCACCGCGGGCACCAGCATGGCCCGGGCGCTGCCCAGGAACAAATAAATCATCAACACCACCAGCCCGATGGCAATGGCCAGCGTTGAATACACCTGGTTCACCGCGCCTTCCACAAACACCGAGGAGTCGTAGCTTTGCTCCAGGCTCATATGCGAGGGCAACACCGCATTGACCCGATCCCGCTCCGCTTTGGCGGCCCGGGTGACCTCAATGGTGTTGGCAGTGGATTGCTTGATGATGCCAATGCCCACCTGGGGAATACCGTTGCCGCGGAATACGGTGCGGCTTTCCTCGGTGCCCCGCTCCACCCTGGCTACATCCCCCAACCGCACCAGATAGCCATTGTCACCGCGGGCCAGCACCAGGTTGCGAAAATCCTGTTCATTGGCAAACGCCCGCTGCACCCGCACCGTCAGCTGGCGGGTGTCGCCTTCGATGGCGCCGGCAGGCAGCTCCACGTTTTCCGCCCGCAGGGCCGACTCCACATCATTGGCGGTCAGGCCCCGGGCAGCCAATTGATTGCGGTCCAGCCATACCCGCATGGCGTAACGCTGGGCGCCGCCCACCAGCACCCGCCCGACGCCATTGAGGGTGGAAAAGCGGTCCACCAGATAACGATCCGCGTAGTCGGACAGTTCCGGCACCGTCATGCCTTCTCCCACCAGGTTCAGCCACATGATGACATCATCATCGCCGGATTCCTTGCGCACTTCCGGCGGGTCGGCTTCCTGGGGCAGATCATTGGCGATGCCCGCCACCCGGTCCCGCACGTCGTTGGCCGCCGCGTCGATATCCCGCTCCACGTCGAATTCAATGGTAATGCGGGAGTTGCCGTCATTGCTCACTGATGCCACATACTTGATGCCCTCCACCCCGGCGATACGCTCTTCGATGATCTGGGTGATGCGGGTCTCCACCACCGCTGCCGCGGCACCGCGATAACCGGTATTGATGGTGACCACCGGCGGGTCAATGCGGGGGTATTCACGCAGGGTAAGCCGCTCAAAGGCCACCAGGCCAAAAGCGATCAACAACAGGGACAGTACCGACGCAAAGACCGGGCGCTTGATGGACAGATCGGATATCAACATCTCAAAGACCTGTTTTTGTTGCGGTGAAGGCCGGTGAAGATTCTGTAATGGCCACCGGTGTGCCCTGCCGCAGCTTCAGGCTGCCGTCCACCACCACCGGCTCGGACGGAGCCAACCCCTCAAGAATTTCCACCCGCCCCAGCAGACGGGTACCAATATGAACCCGGCGCCGCTGGGCCTGGGCCGCATCGCCGGACCCGGCAACCACGAACACGTAATGCTCGTCGCGCTCCTGTACCAGCGCGGATTCCGGAATCACCATGGCCTGGCGGGGGTTGCTGAGGAGCTTCACCTCCATCAGCAGGCCAGCCCTGAGTTGACCCTGCGCATTATCCAGGATGGCACGCACCGTCACCGAGCGGGACACCGGGTCCACCTGGTTATCCACTGACTGAACTACCCCTTCAAACACTGCATTGTTCAGGGCGCGGGCAGTGGCCTGGATCGCCACGCCGGGTTTGAGTGAGGTCAGAAACAGGGAAGGCACGCTGAAATCCAGTTTCATACGCCGGTCGTCCACCAGGGTGGTAATGGCATCGCCGGGGGACACATAAGCCCCCGGACTCAGGTTGCGCAAGCCCACCACGCCGGCAAAGGGTGCCCGCACCAGTCGGTTTTCAAGGCGCGATTCAATGGCCGCCACACGGGCCCGGGCCACATAGAATTCACGCTGTTTCTCATCCAGCAGGGATTGGGAGGCATCTCCGCGCTTGGCCACCGCTTTGATACGATCCAGTTGGGACTGGGCTTCATTCAGGGTGTATTTGGCTTCCTGCAACACGGCCTGTTCTTCAGAGCTATCCAACTCCACCAGCACATCGCCCTTGGCCACCCGCTGCCCGCTTTCAAAATGAATGGCGCGGATGATCTCCGCCACATTGGCGGTCAACACCACGGACTCGTTGGCCTTCAGGGTGCCCAGGGCTTCCAGCGGATCGGCAATGGGCTCCACCGTCACCGGTTTCACCACCACACCCACCGTTGCGACGGCCGACCAGGACAGCCCGGATGAAAGGCAAAACAGCACCAAGGAAACACTCAGCCAAAGGCAACGCACAGTCCGCATGAACGGATCTCCAGTTTCAGGAACGCAGGGAATACAGTGTCAGACACTATGCCACGAATTTAGTTTAAATGGTTTTTATCCTGTCTCGATGAAAGGCAAGATAACCGGAATGGGATAACTGGCGAAGCAGTCAGTGAAGAGGTCAGACAGAAGCGGGGCGTCGGTCAGGCCACAGACGCTGGCCCACCAGCAGGATCAGCAGCCCCACCAGGATAGCGGGCATACCTTCATACATAAAACTGTGTAATCCGGCGAAACGCCAGATCAATGAAACCGCCAATCCCGCTATAACCGCAATCATAGAAAGTGTTTGCCCTGGATGGCGGCCGCTACACAGCACCAGCAGCAAAGGCGCAAACGCACTCGCCAACGCTGACCAGGCCAGGATCACCAAACTGAACACCGACTCGCGATTCAGCAATGCCCAAGCCAGTGCCAGCATACAGACCAACGCTGTCACCCATTTGATGGCACGGGTGCTTTCAATGCGCTGCGGCAGCACATCGTGGGTGAGCGCCGCAGAGCAACTCAGAATCAGGGAGTCGGCGGTGGACAGCGTGGCTGCAAAAATGCCTGCCAGCATCAACCCCACCAGCACCGGAGGAAAGAGTTGTTGCGCCATGGTGGGCAGGGCAAGTTCGGCATCGAACGCCGCCGGATCACCCAGGTAAACCCGCGACAACATGCCCACCCCGGTGGCCATCGCATAGAACGCCAGGAACCACAGGTAGTACCAAAGCCGCGCCCGCTGCATCCGCCGCGGATCATCCAATGCCATGAATCGAATCATAATGTGCGGCTGACCGATTACCGACATGCCGGCAAACAACCAACTGATCGCAAACAGCACCCCACCGGCCAAGCCCGGCAAGACAAGGTCTTTGGGAAACCAATCCAGGAAGCCGTCCACGGTGGACATTCTATGCAGGGATTCCGATACACCCCCCAAGGCGGCAGTGGCCACCCACAGCATCGCGCCCATGGCCGTGATCATCACCACCGATTGAGCGGCATCGGTCCAGATGGAGGCCCGAATGCCCCCGGCCCAGCAATAAGCCAGCACCAGGGTTGCCCCCATGACGGCGCCCCCCCACGTCGGCCAGTCGAACAGGACATGCAGGGCTTTGCTGCCGGCCACCAGTTGGGCGCTGGCATACGCCAGCAGGAACACCAGCGATATCACGCCGATCAGGCGCTGCAGTCCGTCACGACGCTGCGCACCCGGTGCGCCTTTGTACCAGTGGCTCAGGACACCGGCGTAACTGACTTCGCCACTGCGCTGGGTGGCCTGGCGCAACCGCTGATGCACGAAGAGGGACGCCAGAAAATCCCCCAGAATCCAACCCAGCATGATCCAGATGACAGCGAGCCCGGTGGCATAGGTGTAGCCGATCACCCCAATGAACATGTAGCCGCTGTTGTTGGTCGCCACCGCCGACAGACCCACCAGCGCCGGGTGTACCGAGCTGCTGGCCAGGTAATAGTCCTGCTTGGTGTGACGACTGCGCCGTACCGAGCTCAGCCCGATGGCAACAAACACCCCCAAAAACAGCAGAAAACTGGTTACCACCACCGGCACACTCCCCAGAGTTCAGTTGGCCCTGTTAACTCGCCAGGCAAATAGCCCGCCCGTGATCGTGAACTTCCACCAACTGACTGTGCAAGGCTTTGATGGCCGCCTCGTAGTCATCCTCGTCCACAATGAACTGCATGTCCACCTGACGCATGGACTGGTGCATGGCCAACACGCTGATATTGCATTCCGCCAGGGCCGCCACCGTCTGCGCCAGCATTCCGGGCACCTGCATATCACTGCCGATGGCAGAGACCACTGCCACCTTTTTCTGCTTGATCTCGGCATCGGCAAAGCGCTGTTCCAGTACAGTGCAGATGCGCTTGACGGTTTTCAGGTTGGTGGCCAGGTAATGGGTGATGGTATTGGCGTTGATATCCTTGGAAACAATATGCCCATGAAACCGATCGATCACCGCCAGGGTATCCCGGTCCACCTGGTGGATGTTGCCCGCCATATCCTGGTCGAACACCTCGATGGCGTACACACCACGACAGCCAGCGATGATTTCCACCCGTGGTGACTCACTGACATAATCCCGGGTAATGAGGGTGCCACCGTGTTCCGGCTCAAAGGTGTTTTTCACCCGCAGGGGAATATTGTGTTTGCGCAATCCCTTGGCGGCCTTGGGATGAATCGCCTCCATGCCCAGGTTGGCCAGTTGATCCGCCACATCGTAGTTGGTGCGCCCGATGGGCACCGCGTTCGCCTCACCCACCAGACGGGGATCGGCACTGCTGAGATGAAATTCTTTATGGATCACCGCTTCCCGTGCACCGGTCAGCACAGCAATCCGACTGAACGTCATCTCACTGTAGCCACGGTCGAAGGTCGACATCAGGCCCTGCTCACTGTGCGCATAGCCGGTGACGATGGGCAGCTGGCGACTCAGGTCTATGCCCTGAAACGCCGATTCAATGCGTTCATCCAGGGACATGTGTTGCTCTGCGCGCCAACCGGTAAGATCCACAAAACAGGCATTGACCCCGTCCTGCTGCAGCAGTTTGGCCATGTTCCAGGCGCTGTGGGCCTCACCGATACTGGCCAGCATTTCCCGCACGGTATGCAGATGGGCATCCAGGGCAAAGTGGCCGTGCTGGCACAGGCGCCCCAGATCCGTCAGGCAGCGTTCCGCGTCATCCAGGCGCTGCACCACAAAGGCATTGGCTTCCTGCCGCATCCATTGCTGCGTGAACAGCTCGGCATTGATGCTCAGTAATTGCTGCTTCAGCGCCACCAGCGCATCCCGCCAGCCCTCTTCGCTGACCCCGCGGGCAAACAGCTCATACACCCCCGGCTGGCCGGTTTTCTTGTGCTCCAGCAGCTGGTTGGTCACGCCACCATAGGCCGAAACCACGAACACCCGATTGTATTCCGTCTCCCCACCTTGGGGCCCCAGAATAATATTGTCACGAACAGCGGCGTAATGACTCATTGAAGTGCCGCCAATCTTCTCAACACTGTGAAAAGACATTGCAGATTATTCCTCTATTTTTTCAGCGTCCAACTCGTAGGCCCCTGCGGCATTGTGCACTTCCTTGCCGGTCAACGGCGGATTGAACACACAGGCCATTTTCATTTCCTCAAAGGCGCGCAACACATGCTGGTCGTGTTGGTCCAGGATATAAATGGTGCCGGGCTCGATGGGGTACTTCTTGCCGTCAGCCAGGGTTTCCACTTCGCCCCGGCCCGACATGCAGAACACCGACTCCAGATGATTCTGATAGTGCATCTGGAAATCCGCACCTTTGTAAATGGTGGTGATGTGAAACGAAAACCCCATGTTGTCGTCTTTGAGCAGCAGTCGGGTGCTGTCCCAGTTACCTTTGGGGTCGACGATTTTGCGGCTGCTGTTTTCAGCCGCCTGTAATGTTCTAACAATCATGTTGATGCCTGTTATCGGTTTGAGTCGCTACTGTTTGCTGTGCACAACCGCGGCTTCAGCCGGCGGCCTTTTTCACCACATAGAACTGACGCTCTTTTGGAATCCGGCCTTCCTCTTCACAGACTTCCTTGATCGCCTGCTCCACAATATCAATACCCTGTTTCAGGGATTCATCGCCAATGATCAGCGGCACCAGAAACTTGATCACCTGATCGTCGGCACCACTGGTTTCGATCACCAAACCATTACGAAACGCTTTGCGGGTGATTTTTTCCGCCAGGGTTCCGTTGACACAGTTGATGCCACGGAACATGCCCCGCCCACGGCTGGTGAAGTTGCCTTCGCCGTACTGTTCCACGATGGACTCCAGGCGCTGGCGAATGTATTCACCCTTGCGCTGGATTTCCTGCGCGAAGCGGTCATCCGACCAGAAATGATCAATGGCGGCTTTGGCGGTGACAAAGGCCAGGTTGTTGCCGCGGAAGGTGCCATTGTGCTCACCGGGTTTCCACTGATCCAGTTCCGGTTTGATCAGCACCACCGCGAAGGGCAGCCCGTAACCGCTGAGGGATTTGGACAGGGTGAC
Source organism: Ketobacter sp. (assembly GCF_003671495.1). Lineage (GTDB taxonomy): Bacteria > Pseudomonadota > Gammaproteobacteria > Pseudomonadales > Ketobacteraceae > Ketobacter. The sequence continues at coordinate 62,613 of NZ_RCHN01000043.1, forward strand.
GATGTCCGGCTGGATACCGGCTTCTTCAAAGCTGAAGAAGGTGCCGGTGCGGCCACAGCCGGCCTGGATATCATCCACAATCAACAGCACATCGTGTTTGCGACAGACCTGCTCCAGGTGCTGCAACCATTCGATGCTGGCGGCGTTGATGCCACCCTCACCCTGCACGGTTTCCACAATGACCGCCGCCGGCTTGTCGATGCCGCTGCTGGAATCCGACAGCACTTTGTCCAGATAGTGTGTGGTGTCGAAACCTTCACCCAGGTAGCCATCATAGGGAATGCGGCTGGTGCCCCCCAGGTTGACACCGGCGGCGCCACGGTGGTGGGAATTGCCGGTGGCCGCCAGCGCCCCCAGGCTGACACCATGAAAGCCGTTGGTGAAGGAGATGATGTTATGACGACCGGTGACGTTGCGGGCCAGCTTCATGGCCGCCTCCACCGAATTGGTGCCGGTGGGCCCGGTGAACTGCACCATGTACTCCAGCCCCCGGGGCTTGAGGATTTTCTCGTTAAAGCTTTCCAGGAATTCACCCTTGGCGCGGGTGTGCATGTCCAGCCCGTGGGTGATGCCATCCCGCAGGATGTATTCCATCAGTTTTTCCTTGAACACCGGATGGTTGTGACCGTAGTTCAGTGTGCCGGCTCCGGCCAGAAAATCCAGGTAACGGTTGCCTTCCTCATCGAACAGATACTCACCCTGGGCCTTGTTGAATACCCGGGGGAAGGACCGTGCATAACTTTGTACTTCGGATTCGATTTCTTCAAAAATTTTCATGTTTTTTGCTCCGGTGAATTGGGTAACGTTGGACAGGGTTTCGATGTCCGGTAAGGCATCGCGCTCGAATGGGCCAATGCGGGCTAACATTTCGCTGTCGTGATCGCCGCGGAAATGCTGGTCGCGATCAAACAACACCGCTCGCCTCAACTCAGTTTCCAGGCGCCGGGCCACCCCCTCAAACAGGCCCCAGGAAGCGTCATTGTCCGGGGTTACGGTGGTTTCCAGATAGCGCACACCGGCACAGGCGGGCCGCGCCAGGATGTGTTGCACCATACGCCCCGCCAGGCCCTGGCCGCGGGCGGCAGCACTCACCGCCACCTGCCAGATAAACAGGGTGTCCGGGCGCTCCGGAATCCGATATCCGGATATAAAGCCCACCATCTCGCTGCCATGGTGGACCGCCACGGAGGTGTCGGCAAAGTGGGTGCACTGCAGCAGGTTGCAGTATTGGGAATTCGTATCCAGAGGTGGACATTGGCTGATCAGGCGGTGGACGTCCGCACCATCCCGGGAATCGGGCGCGCGGAAGCGCAGATCCATCTGACGTGAAGTTCGAGAAGTCATAAGTAATTACGCTACTATTTATTTGAATACAAAATAATTTAGAGATGCAATAGCAAGAAGGCTGGCTGAGACAATCGTATATTTGTCTTTTAAAGGCATATTACTGGCTTGATTCAAAAACACGATATACATTGTACTCAAAATAAATATAATGTCCAGCCCGCCACAGACATGGCATGTATTTTGAACACTACGGGTTGGATGCATGGGCACATCCGCGTACACCGTCACATTGATTGTTCCCCGCCGCCCACGCCACGTATACTTGACCGGCTGAGCGCCTTGCCGGCTGGGTGGAACCAGATGGCAACCCGGCAACAGAAGGGCATGGGCGAGTAAGACCCGTAATGAAACGCGGTATTAATGAGAAAGGGTACTAACAAGAAAGGTATGGACGTTGAGCCAAATTGAAGCAGTACTGATTGCCCTGCGCCGGGTGATCCGGGCCACGGATCTCCATTCCAAGCATCTGGCCAAAACCACCGGATTGACTGCCCCCCAGATCATGTTGTTGCAGGCCATTCGGGATAAGGGGCAGGCCTCCATCGGCGAGCTGGCCAACGACATCAGCCTGAGCCAGGCGACGGTCACCAGCATCATGGACCGCCTGGAAAAACGTGAGCTGGTGTATCGCCAACGCTCCCAGGAGGACAAGCGCAAGGTCCACGCCCACCTCACCGAGGCGGCCCACGAAGTGCTTAAAACCGCCCCCCTGCCCCTGCAGGATCACTTCACCCGGGAGTTTCTGAACCTGAAGGAATGGGAGCAATCCATGATCATCTCGGCGCTGCAGCGGGTGGCGGAAATGATGGATGCCCAGGACATCGATGCCTCCCCGGTGCTGGATGTGGGCACTCTGGATCGGGTGGACGCCCTGGAGACCATGGACACCCCGCAGGAGACACCGGCACAATAACGCTCTGTTATCCCGGCCACCCCCCGTCGCAAGGCTCTGCCACGGGTGGAGATATTACAAAAAGCTACATTTATCTCAGCACTGCACCATCATCAGGCAGCTTAAATAATCCACTGAAAATCGAACCTATTTTGTGCACCAAATAAGCGCCCCTGTAGATGACAGTGTTTTATTGAGTCCCCCTGACGGCCCCACCACTGCCTGATTCTTGACCGGCTCTGCCCCGGTTACTAAACCTGTAGTTGACACTTTTAAATTTAACTCCGTCACACTTTCAATGAGGAACAGCCCGTGAAACGCATCATTCTGTCATGCGCAGGACTCTTATTGTCTGCGATTTCCGGTAGCGCTTTTGCAGGAGAGCAGTCCATTACCGTCAATATGAACACTCTCTGGATCGTCACCGCGTCCGTGCTGGTGTTTTTCATGCAGGCGGGCTTCGCCCTGCTGGAATCCGGCAGCACCCGGGCCAAAAACTCCATCAACGTGATGATGAAGAATTTTATCGACGTGTGCCTGGCCAGCCTGGTGTTCTGGACCGTGGGTTACGGCCTGATGTTCGGCCAGAGCAGCACCGGCTGGTTCGGGGAGTCCAATTTCATGATGAATGACGCCTCTCATCAGGACTACACCGTGCTGCTGTTCCAGTCCATGTTTGCCGCCACCGCCGCCACCATCGTCAGCGGTGCTATTGCCGAACGCACCAAGTTCACCGCCTACATTATTTGCGCGGTGGTGGTTACTGCGGCCATCTATCCAATATACGGCTCCTGGGTGTGGAACGGTGACGGCTGGCTGGCGCAAAAAGGCTTTGTGGATTTTGCCGGTTCCACTGTAGTGCATTCTGTGGGTGGCTGGTGTGCCCTGGCCGCGGCCATTGTCATCGGCCCCCGTCTGGGTCGCTTTGATCGCACCACCGGCGCGCCCCGCGAGATCCCCGGTCACAATCTTTCCCTGGTGGCGCTGGGGGGCTTCATCCTGTGGATGGGTTGGTTCGGTTTCAACGCCGGCTCCACCCTGGAAGCCTCTGAAAACCTCGGCACCATCGCCCTCAACACTCACTTGGCCGCCTGCGCTGGCGCCGTGGGTACGGTGGTGTTCGCCATTCTGGCCCGTCAGCCCATTCTGCTCACCTCCTGCGTGAACGGTGCCCTGGCCGGACTGGTGGGCATCACCGCCGGCTGCGCCACCATGGACCCGCAATTTGCCGTACTCACCGGTTTCATCGGCGGCATGCTGGTGATTCCCAGCGTCCACCTGCTGCTGCGCTTCAAAATCGACGACGTTGTAGGTGCAATTCCAGTACACGGTATCGGCGGCGCCTGGGGCACCCTGGCGGCGGGTATGTTCTATCAGGGCGACCTCTACAACATTGACCGCATGCTGACCCAGCTGGTGGGCATCGGTGCCGGATTCGCCTGGGCCTTCTTCGGCAGCCTGGTGCTATTCCACCTGATCAACCTGGCCGTGGGCATGCGCGTGGACAGCGAGCACGAACAGCGGGGCCTGGACTTCACCGAGCATCACGAAGTGGGTTATCCCGAATTCCATCAACTCACCCAAAGCTACAAATAAGAAAGGAGGTGAGCCATGTCGCTCAAGGATCGAAAGCATGCTTTTCTGAATGTTCTGGCGGCCAACCTGGACAAAGGGGTTCGGGACGAGGTCATGACCTTCTGGGAAGAAAAATATTCCACCCGCCCGCAGTTCGGTGTCAGCGCCTTTCTCGATGAGCTGTACAGCAAATACAGCATCCCCATCAAGAAGGGCCAATTGTTCCGGGAACTGTCGCGGGCGACCATGTCCGCCGCCGGCGCCAGCCGCCCGGAGCGCGCCAGCGCCCTGGAGCCAGACGCCACAGAAGTGATCGACAAGAACGGATTGGTGGTCTATCAGGCGCTGCAGGATGAATTCACCGCGCTGGCCAAGCCGGCAGACCGGATGAAAATCACCAAGGCCCAGTTCGATGGCATCCAGGCCCAGAATCAGTACGACTCCACCAGCATTCGCAACGTGATGGAGTGGTTGCGCGGTGGCCCCAAAGCCATGCCCAACCGCGCCGAGCTGGGTTTATTGCGCAAACTGTTCAATCTGGGTTACGTGGAAAGCTGTCATCTGTACGGCCCGGTGAAAACCGACCAGATGCTGAATACCGCATTACAAAAAACCAATAACATCCCCGAGGCGCACATTACGCCCCCGGTTTATTTTATCTAACCGGTTTTCGGCACCACGGTGCCGACATTTGAAGGGCTGGCTGCTGCCAGCCCTTTTTTTCAGGCCGCACGTTCAGCAAACCAGCGCAGCCACAGAAAATACAACACCGGCAACACCAACAGAGTCAGCAACACCGCGGTGATCATACCCCCCACCATGGGCGCGGCGATCCGGCTCATCACTTCTGAGCCGGTACCGGAGCCGTACATCACCGGAATCAGGCCCACGATGGTGGCAATGGCGGTCATCATCACCGGGCGCACCCGCAGACTGGCCCCCTCCACCACCGCCGCCTGCAGTGCCGAAGGATCGTGGATGCCCGACTCCGGCCCGCGCTTCAATTCCGCATACGACTGCTTCAGGTATTGCAGCATGATCACGCCGGTTTCTGCCGCCACCCCCGCCAATGCGATGAACCCCACCGCCGTGGCCACAGAAAAATTGAAGCCCTCATACCACATCAGCACTACGCCCCCCACCATGGCCAAGGGCAGGGTGACGATGATCATGGTCACCTCGGCGAAGCTGCGGAAATTCATGTACAGCAACACCACAATCAGCATGAAGGTCAACGGCACCACATAGGTCATCTTCTGCTTGGCCCGCTGCATGTATTCGTATTGCCCCGCCCAGGTAATGGAATAGCCGGCGGGCAGGTCCAACTCGGTTTTCACCCGCGCCTGTGCCCGCTCCACGTAACGGCCCACATCCACGTTGTCGATATCGATAAAGGTCCAGCCATTGAGGCGGGCATTCTCGCTTTTGATCCCCGGCGGCCCCTGCTCAATATAAACCCGGGCCACGTCCCCCAGGGTCACCAGCTGGGCGCTGGGAGTGACGATGGGCAGCAGGGCCAGTTTCTCCGGGCTGTCCCGATAGTCCTGGGGGTAACGCAGGTTGATGGGGTAACGCTCCAGGCCCTCCACCGTTTGCGCCACGTTCATGCCCCCCACTGCGGTGGCCACCACCTGCTGGATATCCGCCACGTTGAGGCCGTAGCGGGCGGCCTGCTCACGCTGGATGTCCACTTTGATGTAGCGGCCACCGGCCACCCGCTCGGAATACACCGAGGCCGTGCCAGGCACGTCCTTGAGCAGGATTTCCAGACGCTGTCCGATGCCTTGGATCACATCCAGATCCGGTCCCGCCACCTTGATGCCCACCGGGGTTTTGATGCCGGTGGCCAGCATGTCGATGCGGGTTTTGATGGGCATCACCCAGGCATTGGTCAGGCCCGGCAACTGCACCAGACCATCCAGTTCTTTTTTCAGGGAATCGGTGGTGACACCCGGCCGCCACTGATCCCGCGGCTTCAACTGAATAAAGGTCTCGATCATGGTGAGCGGTGCCGGATCGGTGGCGGTTTCCGCCCGGCCCACCTTACCGAACACGTTCTCCACTTCCGGCACGCTGCGAATCAGCTTATCGGTTTGCTGCAACAGTTCCCGCGCCTTGCCGATGGAAATGCCCGGATAGGTGGTGGGCATGTACATCAAATCCCCCTCATCCAGGGGAGGCATGAATTCACTGCCAATCTGGCGCAGGGGAATAATGCCCAACAGCGTTACCAGCAGCGCCACCAACGCGGTGCTCACCGGAAACCGCAGCAACACGCGGATCACCGGCCGGTAGCAGGCAATCAACAGCCGGTTGATGGGGTTGCGCTTTTCGGCAATCACCTTGCCACGGATGAAATAGCCCATCAGCACCGGCACCAGGGTTATGGCCAACGCCGCCGCAGCCGCCATGGCATAGGTTTTGGTAAACGCCAGAGGCGCAAACATACGCCCTTCCTGTGCCTCCAGGGTGAACACCGGAATAAAACTGACGGTGATGATCAACAAACTGAAGAACAACGCCGGCCCCACTTCCGCAGCAGAATCCGCCACCACCTGCCAGCGGTTTTGTGGCGTCAACGGCGTGCGCTCCATATGCTTGTGCATGTTCTCGATCAACACGATGGCACCGTCAATCATGGCACCGATGGCAATGGCTATGCCCCCCAGTGACATGATGTTGGCGTTCAGGCCCTGCCAGTACATGATGATAAAAGCCACCAGTATGCCCACCGGCAAACTGATGATGGCCACCAGGGAGGAACGCACATGCAGTAAAAACACAATGCACACCAGCGCCACCATCAGCAGCTCTTCCCCCAGTTTATGCCACAGGTTTTCCACCGCCCGGGCAATCAGGGCAGAGCGGTCATAGACCGTCACCAGCTCCACACCATCGGGCAGCCCCTGTTGCAACTGCTCCAGTTTGGCCTTCACCCCGTCAATGGTTTTCTGGGCGTTTTCACCAAAGCGCATCACCACCACACCGCCAACGGTTTCACCCTCACCATTAAGTTCTGCAATGCCCCGTCGCATCTGCGGTCCCAGGGCCACTTCCGCCACGTCTTTCAGCAACAGGGGCGTGCCATTCTGATTCACGCCCAGGGGAATGTTTTCCAGATCCTGGGCACTTTGCACGTAGCCGGTGGCGCGCACCATATACTCCGCTTCCGCCATTTCCACCACGGACGCCCCCACCTCCTGGTTGCCCTGACGGATGGCGTTTTGAATGTGCGCCAGGGGAATGGCGAACGCCCGCAGCTTGTCCGGGTTCACCTTCACCTGATACTGCTTCACCATGCCGCCCACGGACGCCACTTCCGACACACCGGGCACCGTCTGCAGTTCGAATTTCAAAAACCAATCCTGAATCGTGCGCAACTGGCTGATGTCGTGGCGACCGCTGCGATCCACCAGGGCGTACAAATAGATCCAGCCCACGCCGGTGGCATCCGGGCCCAATTGTGGATTGGCATTGGCGGGCAGATTGGGGGCCACCTGGCTCAGGTATTCCAGCACCCGGCTGCGGGCCCAATACAGATCCGTGTTCTCATCAAAGATCACATACACATAGGAATCACCGAAAAAGGAATAGCCCCGCACCGTCACGGCACCGGGCACCGACAACATGGCCGTGGTCAATGGATAGGTGACCTGGTCCTCCACCACCTGGGGCGCCTGACCGGGATAACTGGTTTTGATGATCACCTGCACGTCGGACAGATCCGGTATGGCATCCACCGGCGTGTGCTTCAGCGCATAGGCCCCCATGCCCAGGATGATGAGCGTGGCCAGCAGCACAAAAAACCGATTGAACACCGACCAGCGAATGATGGCTTCAATCATGGCTGCTCTCCTGCTGCGTCCCCTGCTGCGTCCCCTGCTCCAACACATGCACTTGGGTCACCACAAACGACCAGTCCGGTGTAATTTCAAACTCGAAATGAATCTGCATACCGGGCCTGAGGGCCGTCATGTCCACCGACTGCGCCACGTCAAAGTCCATGGTGGCCGCCTCCCGCCCCCATTTGGGAATGGCCTCGCGGGAAATATTCAGCACGCGGTTATCCACATCCACCCCATTGATGACGCCCATCACATCAGCACGTCGGTCCGCCTCCGCATCAGTAGACGGCGGTTCTTCGTGATGCATGCGTTTGAAGTCAGAGGTTTTCGAGGATTCCGAATCCAGCAGGAACTGGGCTGCAGTCACCACGGTTTCGCCGGGGGCCAGCCCTTCCAGGATTTCCACCCGCTCCTCTGCCATGCGCCCCACTTTGACCTCGATGGATTTGAAGCGGCCACCCCCCAGGGCCAGTACCACCCGGTCGCTCTTACCGGTGCGGATCAGGGCTTCCCGGGGAATCAACACATTGCTGCTGTCGGTGCGGGCATGAATCATCACCTGGGCGAACATATTGGGTTTGAGGGCGGCATCCGGATTGGCAAACCGCATCCGCAGTTTGATGGTGCGGGTCTGCTTGTCCAGGGTGGGATACACGTAGTCCACCTTGCCGCTCCAGCTGCGCCCGGGCAGATAATCCAGGGTCATGGTGACCTCTGCCCCCACCTGCACCAGGGAGGCCTGGCGCTCAAACACCTCCGCCTCCACCCAGACTTCATCCAGGGCACCGATGGACATCACCGTGGTGCCGGGCTGGATAAAAAAGCCTTCGCGGATATTGAGATTGTCCACCACCCCTTTTTGCGGCGAGTACAGGGTGATGGTCTGGCTGACCCGACGCCGTTCACGCAACTGCCTGATGGTGGCCTCGTTGATCTGCAGCGCCTTGAGGCGGTCATGGGCGGCACTGATCAGGCGCTGGTTGTTGCGCTCCAGGGCCAGCAGATACTCTTCCTGGGCATTCACCAGCTCCGGCGAATATAAATCGTAGAGGGGCTGGTCTTTCGCCACCGGATCCCCTTCGGCTTTCACATACAGTTTTTCCACCCACCCCTGCACCCGTGGATGCACATGGATCAGTTTGTCCTGGTTGTATTGCACATAGCCCACGGTGTGAATTTCGGTGAGCAGCACTCCGCTGTGGGCGGTGGCGGTGCGCACTCCCAGGTTGTTCACCACCTCGGGGGAAATGGTGATGGTGCCCGGACCTTCGCCCTGACCAGCTTCATCCTCTGCGTAGACCGGAATCAGGTCCATCCCCATGGGGGACTTGCCCGGTTTATCGCGGCGGTAGTTGGGGTCCATGGGCGCCACCCAGTACAACGGCTGCGGTTCACTGCTCTGGTTGCCTGCCCCCGACAGACCAAGCTGTGGCACCAGCAACCAGGTCAGGGCGGCCCCCGCCACAACACCAACCACCACACCGGCCAATACGGCAGGCACTAATGCGACTTTATTCATGCTCAGTCCCTCCCTGTGCGGAGTCATATTCAGAATCCACCGCAGTAAACAGATAATTCAATTGGGCTGCGGTCTGCTGTTGTTGCACGGCAATGGCCAAGGCATCGATTTCGCCATTGAGTTCCGCAATGCGTGCCCGCATGACTTCGGCAAAGTCGCCGTTATCGTTGGTATAGGCGGTGAGCGCGGCTTCCGCCTGCTCATGAATCTGGGGCAGCAGAGTCTCCTGATAGAGCCGATGACGCTGCCCCAGGCGCAACCACTGAGCCCGGGCGGCTTCAAACTCCGCCAGCAGGGCTTTCAGGCGCAGCCACTTCTGGGTTTTGATGGATTCCACCTTCGCCACCGCGGCGGACACTTCACGGTCCTGGCGATTACCGGTGAACACCGGCAGATCAAAGGACACCCCCACGGAGAAAAAATCCGCCCGCGGATTGCCCATGGGATCATCCTCACGATAGCCGTAGCTGGCGTTTAAACCCCATTCCGGCTGATATTTTTGTCGGGCCAGATCCACATCCGTCGCGGTAGCCACGATCTGCTGTTCCAACATTCGCACCGAGGGGTGTTGCAGGAAATAAGGCGTCAATGCCTGCCAGTCCACATCGTTTTCCAGCACAGAAGCCGGCGCCACCAGGGCGATCTGCGGCAGAGTCTCGGGCTCTGATGAAGGCAGCTGTACCTGCGGCCGCCGCACCTGTACATCCTCCACCTGCCCGAGCCATTGCCCCAGGCTGGCCAGGCCCGTGTCCCGTTGCTGCTGCAGCTGGGTCAGACGGTCGTCGATGCGGGTGAGCTCCAACTGGGCCCGAATCAGATCCTGCTGGCGGGTGCGGCCCAAGGCGGAGGAATAACTGCTTTGGGTGATGGCGGACATCTGCTCAAACAGGTAACGGTTACGCTCGATCAGCTCGATGGTGGCCTGGCTTTTCCAGGTCTCCAACCACAGGTGGCTCACCTGCTGCTGGATCTGCGCCGCCCGCTCCTGGCGTTCAAACGGCATCACCTGACTGCGCAGTTGCAGTTGCTTGCGCTTCAATGCCCGCTGCTCACCGCGGGGAAACATCTGGCTGATGCCCACCTTGAACTGGGTCATGGGTTCCTGATCAAAATCCCAGGTGTTGGTGGGTAAATTGGCGAAGGCGAGACTGACCTTCGGATCCGGCAAGGTTCCGGACGCCACGCTCATGTCCTCCATGGCGCGCTGGGCATGACGGCTCCCCTGGAGCCAGGCATCCTGCTCCCGGGCCAGGCTCACCGCCTCGTCCAATGACAGGATTTGTGCTTGCACAGTAAGGCTGGCCAACAGGCTGCACACCAACACCGTGCGTTGACAGATTTGAAAATACGGCGGTTTCATAACGGCCCCGACTCAAGTTAAACGGTACGCCCGAACCCATCGGGCAGACGGATTTATCCTGGGTCAGGCCGCCATCGGCGGTTTCTTGGGCAGAGAGGGGGGAAGCAGGGAATAAACTTGGTGGGTAAAGTGGATGCGTTCCGTGGCACCGAACAGGGCGAAGGTCAACGGTGCCGCCAACGGCACACCGTGCCCGGCTCCACAGGTCGCGGCCGGGCAGTGACAGGCACCGGGGGCACAGCAATCCTGTTCAGCGCGGACAGCCTGATGCCGCAGCGGCGGTGATGGCACGGCGTCAACCTGCTCGGCGTGAACGTCATGCACAACCTGCCCGACTTGGGTTTGATGTCCGGTTTTGGCCTCATGACAGTTTGCTGCCTGGGCTGTGCTCAACAACGCACCGGCTCCCCAGATGCCGAACAGCATCAGGGTGAACCGGATCAGGTATGTCACAGAGGAATATCCCGGCATGGGTCAGCCCACAAAAACAGTCATGTCTTTCATCATAGAGCATCCCCTCCTCTTCTAAAAGCCCGAAGACAAACGGGACACTCTGCAACCCACTGCCGCCAGCAGCTACTGCGGCCTTAACGGCCCACAATGCCGCGGGAGATCACCTCTTTCATGATCTCGGAAGAGCCGGCATAGATGGTCTGGATACGGGCATCGACATAAAAGCGGGAGATGGGATACTCCACCGTGTAGCCGTAACCGCCGAACATCTGCAGGCAATCGTTCACCGCCCGCAACTGCATTTCGGTGGTGGCCAGTTTCAGGACCGCTGCATCGTCCACCGTCATTTTGCCCTGCTTGAATTTTGCGATGTTCTTTTCCAGCAAGGCCAGGCTCAGCTCGATGTCGGTTTTCACGTCCGCCAGCTTGAAGCGGGTATTCTGGAATTTGGCAATGGGCTGACCGAACGCCTGCCGTTCCTGCACATAGGCGGCAGCCAGATCCAGGGCACCCTGGGCTGCACCTACCGCCTGGGTGGAACAACCCAGACGCTCCCGGGGCAGCTCTTCCATCAGGTAAACAAAACCCTTGCCTTCTTCACCCAGGAGCGCATCCGCCGGCACCCGCAAATCGCTGAAAAACAACTCGGCGGTGTCGCTGGAATGCTGACCGATTTTCTCGATCTTCTTGCCGGTGGAATAGCCGGGCAGGGAGGTGTCCACCAGGAACAGGGAGATACCCTTGGCCCCGGCTTTGGGGTCGGTCTTGGCACAGACAATCACCAGGTCGGCGTGGATGCCGTTGGTGATGAACACCTTGGAGCCGTTCAGCACATACTCATCACCGTCTTTCACCGCGGTGGTACGCAAGGCTGCCAGGTCACTGCCGGCACCAGGCTCAGTCATGCCGATGGCGGACACCACCTCACCACTCACCATTTTCGGCAACCACTTGGCTTTTTGCGCTTCGGTACCGATGTTGTTGATGTAGGGCGCACAGATGTTGGCGTGGATGTTGTAACCGGTGGCCAGGCCGGCATAACCCAGGCGGGACATCTCCCACATGATCATCTGGGTGACATCGAAGCTGGCACCGGCGGAGCCGTATTCTTCCGGCATGTCCACCAGCAGCAGGCCGGCGGCCCCCATGGTGTTCCACACCTCGCGGGGCATCATATGGTTCTTTTCCCACTCTTCAAAATGGGGTTCGATTTCCTGCTCCAGGAACCGCAGAACCATGTCACGAAACAGATCCAATTCTTCGTTTTGCTCGCTCATGAGAGGCCTCTTCCAGGTGATGAAGGATAAAAACCCCGATCCAGCAACGGATCGGGGCAAGCTGCAGATTGGGCTGCACAAGGGTTAAAAGTGTGGACCAAGCGACGCCATCCCTCAATGATCAATGAAGCCATTTAATTAGCAATAACGGACCCAAATTGGCCAAATACGTAAATTTTAGCCGTTTACTTAGGGATTCTGCCCACTATACTTACCTATTTCGGACATTTACGCCTTTCTGATGAAAGCCCATTACACCAATCATACGGTCTCCATTCACTTTGCCCGCGCGTATCTGGAGCGGGGGCGGCGCCTGCAGCTCGATTGCGGTGCCCTGATGGCGTACGCAGCCCTCACCCCTGCCCTGCTGCAGGACGATCACAGCCGTCTGGCGCCCTATCAACTGGCCAGGCTGTTGCACAAGGTGATGGTGGATTCCGACGATGAATTCATGGGGCTGGCGGCCGAGCGGGCCCGCTTTGGGGTGTTTACCCTGCTGGCAGAACGGCTCATCCACTGTGCCACCCTGCGGGATGCCCTGGTGGAGACCCGGCGCTTTTACCGGCTGGTGACCGGATCGGTATGGTTCGACATCCAGGAGGCGGCAGACGTGACCCGCCTGTCCCTGCGCATGAGCCAGCCGGACAAAGACCCGGATTGCGTGATGACCGAACTGCTGATGCTGATCTGGCACCGGTTTCCCTCCTGGCTGATCGCTGAAGTGATCCCGTTGAATGCCGTGCACATGGCCATGGCGGAGCCCCGACATCGGGACGAGTACCCGCTGCTGTTCCCCTGCCCGGCCCGCTTCCGGCAAGCGGAAAACTGCCTGGTGTGGCCCACCTACATGATGGATCGGCCGATACAGCGCACCGGCGAACAATTGCGGCGCTACCTGGCCAAAGTGCCGTTGGTGTGGTTCCGCAAACTGCAGTTTGTGGAGCAATTGACGGAACGGGTAACTCATTTGCTGAAACACAGTGCCGACCTGCAACAGGTTTCGGTGGAGGACGTGGCCGGGCAACTGCACATGACCTCCCGCACCCTGCGCCGCAAACTCACCGCTGAAGGAACCCAGTTCCAAACCCTGAAAGACACAGTGCGCCGGGAGCGGGCCATTTATTGGCTTAGCCAGAACGCGTCGGTGAAGGAAGCCGCGGTCAAAAGCGGTTACACCGAAACCGCGTCTTTCGTGCGCGCGTTTAAAAACTGGACCGGGCTGTCACCAGGGCAATACAAACGCCAGCTACTGGCACAATAAGCTGTATGCTGCCCAGGCTATTCCGGACTGTGGGGCGGGTCCAGATCCAGGTTATTCAGCGCCGGACACTGCAACGCCTGCAATCGGGCCTGCACCGCCTTGACGTGTTCAGCCTCCTCCCGGGCGAAGCCCTCTGCCAGCTGCCGCAATGAAGGCTGCGTTGTGCGCCGGGCCACATCCGAATAGAAGCCCAGGGTGTTCTGCTCCACCTCCAGCGCCACCTGTAATGCCTGCTCGGCACTCATCAGATAATGCACCTGGCTGTACTGAAAACTTTCCGGCGACTCTGCATCCGGCCAGCTGTATTCCCAAGCCTGCAGGGCGGGTAACTGGCGGCCCTGACAGTGGGCAAGGACGTCGCTGGCATGCCGCTCACTGAGCTGGGCCAGCTCCAGAAACAAGGCATGCAGGGGACGGTTGTTGTGCACCTCCAACGTATCGGCCAGTTCGTAGAGCCGCTCGGCGGCCTCCTGCTCCAAGGTGACACTGTGGGCCAGGAACAGCAGTTCATCTTCGTAGAGTGCCGTGTTCACAGTCGAAAACCCTCCCGCAGGTCAGTGGCCTGCGAATCATGGGGCAGCGGCCAGGGAGTGCGCGGATTGCAATAGAAAATGCCCTTGGCAAAGCCGTCATCGCTGTGCAGGAAATGGGCGGCCTCTGCCGGATTATCCGTACCCACGGATTCTGCGTGAACCTGTTCTTTCCACTGCACCTGCTCCGGGCAGAAGGTCACGCATTGACTCAACACCTGAACAAACGCAAAGCCCGGATGCTTGACCGCAGCAAACAGCATCTGCGCCAGGCCATTGGGATCACCGGAGTGACCCCGGGCAATGAAGCCGGCCCCCGCCGCCAACGCCAACGCGCAGGGCTGGAACGGACGCACTTCCGGACCATGGGGCGTCAGCTTGCTGTGTTGCCAGTGCTCGGGGGTGGTGGGTGAAGCCTGGCCCTTGGTCATGCCATAGACCTCGTTGTCCATCACCACATACACCAGATCCACATTGCGTCGGCAGGCATGCAGGAAGTGGTTTCCACCAATGGAAAAGCCATCGCCATCGCCCCCCAGGGCAATGACATTCAGATCCGGTCGCGCCACTTTCAAGCCCGTCGCCAGCGGCAGCGCGCGCCCATGGACACCGTGGAATCCATAACTGTTGAGGTACGCCGGCAGACGCGAGGAACAACCAATGCCGGACACCAGTACTGCCTGCTCCGGTGACTGTTCCAGGGCAGCGAAGGCCTTGGTGATGGCGTTCAATACGCTGTAGTGACCACAGCCGGGGCACCAGATGGGTTTCACACCGGATTTATACTGTTTGGCCTTAAGCACGCGGCAATCCCTCCACCTGTTGCATGATTTCCTGCGGGGTAAACAAGCGCGGCCCGGGCCGACTGTAGCATGTCAACTCCGGCAACCCGGCACGCTGCGCCTGCGTCAGCTGAGACTGCAGATAGTGAGCGAACTGGGCCTGATGATTCTGCTCCACCAGCAACACCTGCGCCATGTCCTGCATACTGCGCAGCAGGGATTCCAGTGGCAGCGGCGCCAGCAGGCGCACGCCCACCACGGTCACCGGCGTGCCCCTCTCCTGCAAACGCTGCTGCGCTTCAAGGGCAACGGGGAACAATGACCCCCAGCACAGGATCAGGATTCGCGCCTGGGGCAGCGCCGATACTTCCCCCCATTGGGTGCTGGCGGCCAGGCTCTGCAGCTTGCGCTGGCGCTTGGCCAACTGCTGCTCATGATCCTGCGCCCGCGCCGAGGGCACCGCACTCTGGGAGTGCTCCAACCCATCGGCGGTATACTCACCACCGGGTTGACCGGGGAGCGCCATGGGCGAAATGCCCGAATCGGTATCCAGGTAGCGAAAATAGTCAGCACCCGCCGGCGGCGGCAAACTGGCCCGGGACAGCTCGGCGTGAAACGGCAACGACGGCAGCGGCGGCAGCACCTGCATGGACTGCCCCAGGAACTGATCGGATAACACCAGCACCAAGGTCTGTCGCTCACTGGCCAATTGGGTCGCCCAGGCCACGCTGTAGTGGCAATCCGCCAGCGATAAAGCGGCCACCACCACATGGGGAGCGTCACCATGCAGGCCGTACACCGCCAGATTGAAATCACTTTGCTCACTTTTGGTGGGGATGCCGGTGGACGGCCCTCCCCGCATCACATCCAGAACCAGCAACGGGGTTTCGCTGGCCACCGCCAGCCCCATGGCTTCACTCATCAGTGCCAACCCCGGCCCGGATGTGGCGGTCATGGCCGGCACTCCACCAAAGCCGGCACCGATGGCCATGTTCACCGCCGCCAGTTCGTCTTCCGCCTGCACCAGACGTCCACCCAGGGACTCGATCCGGCCCGCCATCCACTCCAGCGCGTCCGAGGCGGGCGTGATCGGATACGCCGCCACAAACCGGATACCGGCCTCCAGCGCCCCCAAGCCCGCCAGTTGATTGCCGGTGGCCAGCCAGGGGGATTCTGCCGCAGCGCCGGCATCCGGTGGCTGAAGGTTGATGGGGGCCTGTTGCAGCAGTTCGGCTCCGGCCCGGGCAACGCTGTGGGCGAGGGCAACCACCTCGGCCCCCTGCTTATGTAAACGGTGGTCGATGGCGGATTGCAAAGGTTCCCCATCGCAACCCAGCCAGGCGGCCACATAGCCCAGCAGGGCAATGTTACTGTGGGCCGAGCCCTGTGCCTGCGCCAGACCGCTGAAGTCCAGCACCTGCACGCCCTGCTCCCGAGCCAGTAGCTCAGAGGCAAGTTGCTGTGGGCGTGCACCGGCCGCAACATCCTCAATGATCAGTGTGGATGCAGATAACGGGATCTCGTCCGCAAAGCGTTGAAAGTGACTCCAATCCAACACCAGCAGCAGGTCGATCTCACCGCAAAAGCTGGCCAGGGGCCGGGGGCCCAGACGCACCACCGCCGCCGACTCTCCCCCCCGAATCTGAGGGCCGAAGGTTTTGCGCAAAATACCGTAATAACCAGCGCCTGCCGCCGCCCGCAACAGCATTTCGCCCAGCGCCACCACCCCCGTCCCACCGGAGCCGGTCATCGCAATGGTAAGGTTCCTCATCCTCTTCCCGTTGTCCTGTATCAGGTTATTTCCGCCTACTCTAGCACTGCCGCCGGGTGCTGCACTTGCTCTGGCTCAAGCAACGGCAAATTGTAAGCAAACATAATATTTGCCCCGGCAGGCCGGGCCGCAACTGGCCAAACCCCGGGACAGCCCTTTAAAATGGCGCGACAGCATCGACTTCAAAGCACAGAACAAACAGAATATAAGGTATTCATAATGGTCATTTCACCAAGGGTTAAAGGATTCATCTGCACCACATCGCACCCGGCCGGTTGCGCGGCCAATGTCGCCCGGCAAATCGAGTTTGTGCAGCAGCAGGGGAAGATTGCAGATGCGCCGAAGCGGGTACTGGTGATCGGGGCCTCCACCGGATACGGTCTGGCATCCCGCATAACTGCGGCGTTTGGTGGCGGGGCCAGCACCATCGGTATCTTTTTCGAGAAGCCGGCCCAGGGCAAACGCACCGCGTCCGCCGGCTGGTATAACGCCGCCGCCTTCCAGCAGGCCGCCGATGGCGCCGGTCTCTACAGCAAGAACATCAACGGCGATGCTTTCTCCCATGCCATCAAGGAACAGGCCATTGACCTGATCAAACAGGATCTGGGCCAGGTGGATCTGGTGGTGTACAGCCTGGCGTCGCCCCGCCGCCAGCATCCGGATACCGGTGAGCTGCATTCCTCCACCCTCAAGCCCATCGGCAAAGCCGTTACCCAGACCGGCCTGGACACCGACAAGGAAATCATCAAGCAATTCACTCTGGAGCCCGCCAGCCAGGACGAAATCGACAACACCGTAGCCGTGATGGGTGGTGAGGATTGGGAAATGTGGCTGGCGGCGCTGAGCAAAGCCGGAGCCCTAGCTGATGGATGCAAAACCACCGCCTACACCTATGTGGGGGAAAAGGTCACCCGGGATATCTACTGGGATGGCACCATCGGCGCCGCCAAGAAAGACCTGGACAGGGCCGCCAGCGCGCTGCGGGAGCAGGGCTTCGACGCCCGCGTATCGGTATTGAAAGCGGTGGTCACCCAATCCAGCGCGGCGATTCCGGTAATGCCCCTGTACCTGGCGTTACTGTTCCGCATCATGAAAGAACAGGGCACACACGAAGGCTGCATCGAGCAAATCTATCGCCTGTTCAGTGAGTGCCTGTACAACGACGCACCACGCCGTGATGACGCAGGTCGCAATCGGGTGGACGAGAAGGAAATCACCCCCGAGGTGCAACAGCAGATCGAGCAACTCTGGCCCCAGGTCACCACCGAGAACCTGAACGAGATCAGCGATTTCAGGGGATTCCGCACGGAGTTCATGCAGCTGTTCGGGTTCAATGTAGACGGTGTGGACTACGCGGCGGATGTGGACCCGGAAGTGCCGGTGAATCATCTGGTGGAGTAACCAACCACCTACTTCACGCCAGAACACACAAAAGGCCGCATCCAGCGGCCTTTTTTTGCTGCCCTGTTACATCAGCACGTTAACGGCTGTTGGCCCGTTTCCAATGATGATAAACCGACTGGCGTTGCTGTCCGTACCGCTCCCGCGCATAAGCGGCAAACTGTCGGTATTTCAGGGTCACACCAAACAGCCAGCGACTGCCATACACCCGCAGTTTTTCCGGCAGTGTGTAATGTATGACCCGACGTTTATACAGGTACAGACTGACACTACCCCACACCCCCCACCAGGTCACCGGGTTCATGCCCTTGCCCCATTTGGTGGTCAGGTCATCCATGATCATGACGCTCATTTTCAGGTTGCGGTATTTGGGTTGTACAAAGCTGAATCCGGTATCCTGGAACCCAACCGTTTTGTACATATCCATTAAGTACTTGTCGGTGCTGATCACAATGTAATTGCGACCGTGCATCATGGCGTATTTGTAGATATGTTCAAACATACCATGCAGGATGTCGGTATCACGATAGCCTTTATCCAGACACAGGGCCGCCACTTCAAAGGTTTTTTCATAGGGCGGCAGCTGCTGAAAATCCCCTTCGGACATCAGCACTTCCACTTCCATGGGTTCAAGGCCGCGCTTGCCGATGATGATGGTGGCCGAACCGATGGCTTTACCCTGGTGATACACCACCAGAATGCGGCTGTAGCGATCAAAAAAATACGACAGCTTTTTCAACGGCACGTCGGAATCCACTTTGCGGACCGCGGCGTAATTACGGCGACGCAGGGCCAGCACATCTTCGTATTCCTGCTGAGTTTCGACAAACTTGAATTGCACAAAGCCTTTCACGAAGTAGGAACGTAAACCCGATCTACGCAAATCCCGTGGTGTTTTCCGCAAGTAGTGAAAACAATATTGCGCCAATTGCTTTTCCACTTCACTGGTCATTGCCTCTATGCGCACAAAGCAACGTTGCCCGCTACTGTCATCGGATGACACATCATAGACCACACCTTCGATGGTTCGGTCGCTGTCAAACACCCCCAGGCGCAGGGTGATGCGCATACCACTGAACAACACGCAGCCGGCGTCAACACCACTGATCGAAAACCCGCGGGCGGAGAGACTTTCCACATCAAAATAGAAATTTTGCCGATAGAAAAACGGATGTTGAAACTGACCGCGAATGCGGTGCGTCGGGGACAGTTCAATCGGCGTCAGCGTCGAGTGACCGTGACTGGTCTCGTGCTCGATGACGGCCGACAGTTTAAGCGTATCGCCGCTGGTTTGTTTATCAATCACCAAACCATTAACGTTGTATGACACGCCCAGCAATGGGCTCACAATCAGCCGAACGGCTTCACCCACTTTCAACTGGGCCTCGAATTTTGCCGGCAGCAACAAGGCAAAGCCCAAACTTGAAATATCCAGTAATGTTGCCGGTACCCGGAGCGACCCGGCAACCCAAGTCGCATCCACCCCATGATTTCCATTCAATTGTTGCCGCACAATGCGGCGCCCTTCCCTAGATGAAAACTTAACGATGGTTTCCATATAGGCTACGTCTTTTCAGGTTGCTTAGGATTACGTATTCAATACCCGCTGACACCGCATCCCCATCGGTCAGCCACGGTAACGATGTTTATAATCTAATCACTTTTTTAATTGTTTGCCAAACATTATTTGGTTAACGAAAGCAACGCGGCCCAGGTTAATGTAACCGTTCCGTTGTCCGTGTTCATGTTTTGCGTTAAACGGTCTGCTGCAGGGAAATCCCCTTGGAATTCGGTGGCGCTGCGTGGGGTACCGGCGCACCCCGGGTTTGATCCGGTGAATTTCGGCTATCCACAAACAACAGTACCGGGACAAAAAACAAAAAATTTACCGCTAACGCTACCGCCACCGTGATGGCGGTCAACAGCCCCATGCTGGCGTTGGGATAATAGTGGGAAAAAGACATCATGCCGAAGTTGGCAGAGATCACCAGCGTGGTGGCCACCAGCGCAATGCCCACTGTCTTGAAAGCGTAACGGGTTGCCTCTATGGTGGGCAGGTTGGCCTCTGTACGGGCGCGGATATACTTGGTAAGAAAATGCACCGTGTTGTCGATCACAATACCCAGTGTCATGCAGGCCACGATACTGACCGAGATGCCAATATATCCGTCAATCAGTGCCCAGATGCCGAACGAGATGATGGCTGGGAACAGATTGGGCAACATGCTCAACAGACCGTATTTCACTGATTTCAGCGCAATAATCAGCAGCACCGACACCACCACCAGGGCCAGTGCCGTACCCACCAGCATACCCTGCCCGTTCTGATAGGACAGTTCCCCCAGCAACAAATCAAATCCCACCCCGCGCACCTGCATATTCGCCGGCAGGTTGTGCTGAATCCACTGATCCGCCCGCGCCTCAAAATCCAGAATCTGATTGGAGGTCACCCCACCCAGCAGCACATTGACCCGAGTGGTGGATTGATCCATATCGATCTGGTTTTCCAGGCCCAGGCCGAACGGCAACGACATCTGAAACATCAGGGTATATTGGGAGATAAGATCCCGCTGCTCGGGAATGCGGTAGTAGTCTGCATTGCCACCATTCATATCCCGGTTCAGCCGTTTGATGGTGTCGGAAAAGGTGGACACATACTCCACTTCCGGCTGGGCCCGGGCCCAGCGGGCAAACCGATCCAGTCCCTGCATGTATTCCGGTTCCATGATCCCGGCCGCCGCGCCGGAGGGAAACGCAAACTGCAGGCGATGATTCCCGGTCAGTTCGTTCACCATGAATTCCGTGGCCCGGCGCACTTCGTAGGATTCGTCGAAGTATTCCATCCACACATCATTGAATTCATTTTTGGAACTGAGCAGAGCCAAACCCAGAAACACCAACGACGAGACGAAGAACACCGGCTTACGATGATCCACCACAAAGTCGGCAAAGCCGTCCATGATGCGGTGATCGTGATCGCCGCCGCGAAAACGTTGCTGGGGCAGAATCACCAACAGGGCTGGCAGGAATACCACGCTGAGAAACCAGGCCGCCATTACACCGATGGAAACCATGTTGGCCATGTCGGCGAAGGGTGGGGATTCGGAGCTGTTCAAAAACAGAAAGCCCACTGCGGTGGTCAGACTGGTGAGGAACACCGGCTGGGCGTTGACGCGCAGGGTTTCGTAGGTGGCCTGGTATTTGTCTGCCCCCTGCCGGATCTGGTGCTGATAGGTGATCAGCAGGTGAATGCTGTCTGCCACCGCCAAGGTCAGGATGATGGCCGGTGCCCCACCCATCACCGGGGTCACCTCCACGCCCAGCCAGACAATGGTGCCCATGGCAATGACGATGGACATGGTGATCACCAGCATGGTCTGAATCACGGAGACCACACTGCGCAACATGATGAACAGGCAAATCAGGATGGCCACCGCACTGTAGATGGAGGTGGAACTGAGTTCACGTTCGGTGGTGGCGTTGGATTCGCTTTTGAACGACACCGTACCGGTCAACATGATATCCACGTCCGGATACTGCCGTTCAAACTCATCCCGCATGGCATCCACATAGGCCATGATCCTGGGCGCATCCTGAGCCCGTCGGTCTTCCGTAATCACGGTCACTGACACCGAGGCGGCATGGCCGGATTCCGAGACCACGTTGTTCACCAGGTTGGGCTCCTGCAGTGCGATGCGCTTGATGTTGAGCAGGTCCGCGTCGCTCAGGGCATCCAGGTCTTCCACCAGATCCCGGATCTCCAACTCATCGCCACTGACCTCGGTGTGCTGGAAGTTGGTGAGGGAATCCACCCGTTGCGTTTGGGGAATGGTCCAGGCCTGCTCGGTGAGATCCAGCAACAGGCGCAAATGCTCACGGGTAAATACGTCGCCATTTTGGGGGCGCACGATGATGATGACGTTGTCGTCCTTGCTGAACTGATCCTCCACCGCCAACAATCGCTGCAGACCCGGATTATCCGCCGCAAACAGGGCTCTGGAGTCGTTGTTGATCTCGGCATATTGCAGACCGAAGCCGGACACCACCACCCAGGCCAGGGAAAACAGGATGCAGAACCAGGGGTGGTTGATGATAAACAGCTGGGCCCGCTGCACCAGATCCGGCTGTGTATTGTGGTCGCAGCCCGGGCCCCGGAAAGGATCGAATTTCATTGCTCTATCTCTCTGAATTGCCTGTTTTTTATTGTTGTTATCCGGGCAGAAGGCGGTGTTTTGACCGAGACCTGACCCCCACCTCGTCGAATTGCACCTTGCATTGTCCCCGGCTTCCATTTTAGTATACGGCGTATACTCACGAGATTGCACCAACCAATAACAAAAATCAACCACAGATCACCGCCACCCAAGGAGCCACCCCATGAGCAGCCACCCCCAATTGCCACCCGGCCCCAAGGAATTCAAATTCAGACAGGGCCTGAAAATGGGCCTCAGCATCTACGACTATCTGCAACAGTGTGCCGATGAATTCGGTGACGCGTTCACCCTCAACCTGCCCGGTATGGAGCCCATGGTGTGGGTAAGCCGACCGGATATGGTGAAAAGCTTTTTCAGCCTGAAACCGGATCAGATCGACCAATCAAAACTGGCGATCCCCATCGACATCGGTGACAACCAGACCGGTTTCCTCAATAACGAAGAGCACGCCCATTCCCGCAAGGTGGTGATTCCCACCCTGGTGTCAAAGCGCCTGCAGGACCGCGCCCAGGTCATGCACGAGATCGTGACCCGGCATATTGATGCCATGCAACCAGGCGACGAGTTCGATGTGCCCCGCCTGGTGGGGGACATGACCCTGGACATCGCCTGCTACACCCTGCTGGGCCTGCGCGACGGCCCCAAGAAAGACCGCTACCGGGATCTGATGCTGCAATGGATTCAGGCCTCCACCAACAACACCATGTTTTTGCTGGGCACCATGTACGGCCCATCAAAATGGCGTAACCGGTTGCATTCCGCCTACCTGAAGAAAACCGCCTCCGGCAACTTCGGCAGCGGTAAAAAAGGCATCCTGCCCTGGTCCCACTCCATCGAACTGAAAGCACAACTGGCGGACCTGATGCGCCAGGACATTCGCGAGGCACGCCAGCATCCAGACAGCGCTCGCACCGACCTGCTCTACACGGTCTCTCACGCGCACTACGAGGATGGCGAACTGCTGTCAGAGGAACGAGTGATCTCCGAGTCCATGGGCATGCTGGTGGGTGGGCATGAGACCAGTGCCGCCACCTCCGCCTGGTATATGCTGTGGTTGCTGAAGCGACCGGACGTGTACCAGAAAATGCACGACACCGTACTGGCCGCAGTGGCGGCGGAAGGCCGTTTTGATCCCCTGAAGATCACAGAAGTGCCGTATCTGAACGCCTGCCTGTCGGAATCACAACGCCTGACCCCCTCCGCCGTAGGCACCATGCGCTGCCTGGTGAAGGAAGCCAAGATCGGCCCACTGACCTTGCCGCCCAACACCAACGTACTGGCGGCCGCCTACCTGACCCATCGCCGCAAGGATGTGTGGGGTGAAGATGCGCTGGAATACCGCCCCGAGCGCTGGCTGGAAGGCAAACTGCCGAGCCCGTTTGAGTACTACCCGTTCGGCGGAGGTCGTCGTGCCTGCGTGGGCTCCAACCAGGCCAAACAACAACTGCGCATCATCTTCGCGGAGCTTGCCCGCCGGGTGGAATTCGATTCACCCTATGCCCACACCGAAGCATGGCCGGGGCAACAACAGGTGAGCGGTCAAACCGAGCCCCAGGGCGGCGTCCCGGTCACCGTCACCAAGGTGCGTCCGGCCAGTTACGGCATCCCCCAGGCCGACCTGCAGGCGGCCAGCTAAAAGCGCCCCCCATGTGCCGGGCCGGACCCACCGCGCCCGGCCCCAGACCCTGTCCGTGATGCGCTGGCAATATCGGCATCAGCTGTTATGATGAGTGCCAATTTTCCACGTCTGCCTGCGAGAGCCAGCCCCTATGTCCATGACGCAGTCCCCCATACGCCTGTTTATCTTGAGCCTGATCGCCGTGCTGCTCAGCGCCTGCCAGAGCATGTATTACGATGCCATGGAACAGGTGGGTTACCACAAGCGGGACATTCTGGTGGACCGGGTGGAAGACGTGCAGGACGCCCAGAAAGACGCCAAGGAGCAGTTTGCCTCTGCCCTGGAGCAGTACCAGCAACTGATCAAAATCGAAGACCAGGATCTGCTGGACAAATACAACGCCCTCAATGACGAGTACGAAGGCAGCAAAAAAGCCGCCGAAGCGGTGAGCGAACGCATCAACGCCGTGCAGAGTGTATCCGAAGCCCTGTTCGAGGAATGGGAAGAGGAGCTCTCCCTCTATACCAACAGCAACCTGCGTAAACAGAGCGCACAAAAGCTGGCGGCCACCAAAAAGAAATACAATGTTCTGATCAAGTCCATGCGCCAGGCAGAATCCCGCATGCAACCGGTGCTGGGAGCACTGCAGGATCAGGTTCTGTATCTCAAGCACAACCTCAACGCCCGCGCCATCGATGGCCTGAAAGGCGAGCTGCGCAGCATCGAAACCAACGTGGCCCGCCTGATTAAGGATATGGAAGCCTCCATCGCCCAGTCCGAAGCCTTTATCGCCGAACTCAACCAGGATAGCTGATCGCACCAGAATAGCTGACCACCCCGGGCGCTGGACCACTTTGCCCCAAGCGCCCAAAACTTGTCCTTATTTTACTAGCATTTCCCCGCCGATTGATTTGTATTGTTCAATCTATTGACCGTCGACCCCATTTAGCACTAAAGTACCAACAAGGTCGGTGGCAGTGTTTCGATTCACCCAACCAACAATAAAAACAACAACAATGAAAAAATCAGCGGTAACCCCAATGCTGGCCATGGCATGCAGCTTCATGGCCACGGAAGCGTCAGCCCAGCTTCTTAACAACCTGTCCATCGGCAGCCCCAAAGCGCTCGGTCTGGCCAACGCGGTCACAGCCGATCCGCCGGGCATTGATTCCATTCACTTTAATCCGGCGGGGCTGGTGCAGATTCAGGGGCGCCAGGCCAATCTCAAGTTCCTGCTGGCCAACGTGGAGATTGAGTCCCGCTTCGGCGAACCCACCCTGCCGACCGACGTCTATGACGTTCCCTTTGATCCCAATGACCCCAACCCCGATCCCATCAGCGACCAGCAGCTCTATTACAACCTGACCCAGCAGTGCCAGGATGACTATCCCATTGCCGACCCCACGGACATTGATGAGGTGGCCCGGGCCCACGCCCTGTGCTGGGGTGAAGACCCGGTGGCCAACACGATCACCACCACCGGCAACCCGGTGCTGATGGTGCCGTTTATGGGGCTGCAGGAGAGCCCGGTGCTGCTGTTGCCCATGGGCGGTATGGCCTTCGAAGGGCCGTCCGGCGACTGGGCTTTCGGTTCTGCGGTGTATGTACCGGAAGGCATCGGCTACAGTCGCGACATCGACAGCGGTGGCGCCTACCAGGGTCAGGAGGTGGGGCTCACCCGGCTCACCTACTTCTCCCCCACTGTGGCCGTGCGCATCACCGACCGCTTGTCTGCCGGGGCTGGCATCACCTTTTCCTATCATGGCCTGGGCATCAAAACCAATTTCCGCGCCTCCGGCCTTACCCTGGGCTACCTGCGCAATCTCAATTCCATTCCCGACAGCCCGTTGCCCGCTATTGACCTGGGGCCCTACGACAACGTGGGCCTGCTCACCATGGAGATGGAGGATCTGTTCTCGGTGGGATTTAACTTCGGTCTGCTGTGGGAAGCCAATGACTGGTTGACCCTGGGCTTCAGCTATCGCAGCGAATCCATTGCCGAACTGGAAGGGGATTACTCCATGGAATACACGGATAACTTTATCCACACCATGGAGGGTTTGCAGGAAGGCGGCCTGGATGCGGTGCTGGCGGTATTGGACGGCGGCCTGGTGAATGCCGTGGCGGTGGAAAAAGGTACAGTGAAGTCAGAGTATATTGTGCCGCAATCGGTTGCGTTCGGAGCATCCGTGCAACTGCTGCCGCGCCTGCGGGTGAACCTGGACGCCAAGTGGATCGAATACAGCCGCTGGGACGAACTGACCTTCAGTTTCAGCCAGAACAACGACTTCCTGACCCTCGCCAGCGTGATCAACACCCTTGCCGGGCTGGACTATGCCGACCCCGATGAACTGCGCATCCCCCGGGGCTACGAGGACACCTGGTCCTGGGCCATTGGTGCCGAATACCAGTGGAACAACAACCTGGTGCTGCGGGCCGGTTATGAGCCCCGCAGCTCCGCCATTCCCGATGACCGCACCGACCTCTTGTTCCCCATCGGCGACGCCGAGCTGTTCAGCGCCGGGGTGGGTTGGCAATACGATCACATCACCCGGGTGGAAGCCGCTGTGGGCTACCTGTACTCCCACACCAAAACCGATGCCTGCGAATCCCGCAACGCCAACAGCTGTAAGGAAGGGGATGTGGTGTACAACCCCTACTTTGCCACGCCGTTCGAGAATGAGGTGAACGCTTACCTGGTGGCCGTGTCCATCGATCGCAAGTTTTAAGGGCGCCTGTGCGTTAGCGGATCATGCCGTCGTCAATCAGCTGCTGGAAATGATCCACAAAGGTCTGCTCCAGCGGGTGGTACTGCAGCCCCAGGCGCTGCTTGCTGCGACTGTTGTCGAACTTCAGCGCATGCCCCACATTCTGCTCAATGAAGCGGGGCTTGGCGCTGGCGTCCAACAGACGGCCGAACCACTTCACAATGAACTTGGGTAATTCGAAGAACGGAAATTTGTAGCGGCTGCCGAAATGCCGTTTCAGGATCGTAGCAATCTCCAGCATGGTGGGCTCGCCGTTGGAAATGATATGGCGGCCTTCTGCGTCCGGGCGGAACGCGGCCTCCACATGCGCCCGCGCCACATCCCGCACATCCACCCACCCCAACCGCATCTGCGGCACTCCGGGCCACAGCTTGCCATTACCCAGACTGCGCAGAGTATCAATGCTGGTGGACTGACTGTAGCGGGTCAGGGCCGGGCCACCCACCATGCTGGGGTTGATGGTCACCAGGCGCCAGCGGGATTGGGCAGCGTGGATTTTCCAGGCTTCTTTTTCCGCCAGAAACTTGGAATAGGAATAGGGTTGGTGATCCAGGCTGCTGGAGAAATTCCAGTCCTCTTCATTGAAGTAGCCACGGGGGTTTTTACGCAGATCGGCGTTATCACCGAACACCGCCGCCACGCTGCTGGTCAACACCACCCGCTTCACACTGGTGGTACGATTGGCCGCCTCCAGCACATTACGGGTGCCCTCCACCGCGGGTTTGATCAGGGCCTGCTCCGGGTCCTTGAAGCCGCGCACCAGAAACGGCGAGGCAGTGTGCATCACCACTTCGCAACCGGCCATGGCCGCATCAAAACTGCCTTCGGCCAACAGGTCCGCCTGGAACAGTTTCAAGGTACCCTGCGGGGCAGCTGCCTCTATCTGGCGCAGGGGCCCAACGGACTTTTCGTTGTTCAGATTGCGCACCGTGCCGTGTACCGTGCAGCCGGCCTCCAGCAGGTAGCGGATGATCCAGTTGGCAATGTAACCGGATGCCCCGGTGACCAGAATCGGTTTGCTTTTATCGATTGTCTGTTCCATGTTCGGTCCATCTATTGGGTCAGTCTTCAATGTAGCGAACCCTATGCCAATTCAGCGGACAACTCAATGGCTCTGCCGCCGGGCGTCAACGGCAGCCCCGGCACGCCCAGCAGGATACTCCCCGGCAAACTCACCCGAATATAGTCAACACTGGTTGACCATGTTGCCAGACCCCGCTAGACTACTCCCAACAAGAACAATGGGACGTAAATGATGATTGAATTCCTGCGCGAGACCTTGGGGCCCCATTATCTGGTGGTGAAATTTGTGCATGTGTTTGCGGTGATGGCCTGGTCCTGGAGCACCGCAATTGCCTATACCTCGTACCTGAAACCGGCGTATGTGAAATGGCGTAAGAATCCCGATGATGCGGCCTTGAGACAACGGCGGGATTGGGCTTTCGAACAGTTTGACCGGGGCGCGGTGGTGGAACACACGGCGTTTCCCGTGTTATTGCTGAGCGGGGGGTTGCTGTTTGTGCTGGGCAACTGGAATCTGGATTTTCACTGGCTGCTGCTGAAACTGTCCATTGTGGTGCTGGTGTTCTTTCCCATTGAAGTGGCGGATTACTGGCTATCCCATATGGGTGGCAATAAATATCGGATTCGCACCCGCGGTACACCGGAAAAATACCAACGCTACATTCAGCACCACTGGCGCTTCTTCCGCATCACCACGCCATTGATCACAATCTTTATGCCCCTGGTGATTTTTCTGGCCATCGTGAAACCCGCGTTTTTGTGAATCGCTTACCCTAGCGCTGCTCGTACACCATACCAGGGGACACCTCCAGAATGGCGCGCAGGGCCTCTGCCTTGTCGCGCCCGATACGGCGGGCCAGTTCCTGCTCCAACTCATGCAGCGCTTTGGCCGCCTGCCGGCCTTTTTCCAGCCCGGCGCGGGTGGGCAGAATCCGCTTGCTGCGTTTGTCCTCACTGTCGGTGACCAGTGTCAGGAAACCCCGCTCCACCAGCTCATTCACCGTTTTGTTCACCGCCTGTTTGCTCACACCGATATGACGGGCGATTTCCACCGCTGTATTCCGACCTTCCGCCAGATTCATAAAAATGGAAGACTGGGCTTTGCTGAAGGCTTTCTCGCCGCTGGACTCCAACACTTTCTGCAGGCTGGCATCAAACCAGTCGTAATACACCAGTAACAACTGCATGAGATTCACCGGATAACCGGAATCAAAAACTTCATTGGCTTGCGGCTTGTTCATAAACTGTTTGTCCCGATAATTTGCGCCAGTATACACTAAACCGCTCGAAGCCTGAGTGAAGGGAGTGTTTGTTCGTGGGTCGCACCCGTCAATTGATCCTGGCGCTGTATACGCTGTCTGCGTTGATGCACGCTTACGTAGGAGCCCGCCTGCTGCCTGCATTGCCCTTTCCGCCGGCAGCCAACCTGCTGTTGCTGCTGCTCCTGCTGGCCTCTGCGTATTTTATCCCCACGGCCATGATCAGAAGCCGGCGCGAACACAACCGGCTCAACACCTTGATCATCTGGTGCGGATTGCTGTTCATGGGGTTGCTGTCCAGCCTGTTCGTCTTTACCGCCCTGCGGGACCTGTTATGGCTGAGCCTGTGGCTTACTGATTCATGGTTCGCAACCAGCTTGTTGAGTTCGGCCTGGATCAGCACCAGCGCCGTGGTGGTGCTGGTCGCCGGTTTGCTGCTGAGCCTCCTGGGCTTGCTCAGCATTCTACTGGGCCCGGCCGTCGTTAAAGTGGATATTCCCATTGCAAACCTGCCCGCCCCGTTGCAGGGTTTCAGCCTGGCGCAACTGACGGACATCCACATCGGCCCCACCATCAAGCGGCGTTTCCTTGAGAAAGTGGTACGACGGGTGAACCAACTGGAGGTGGATGCCGTGGTGATCACCGGCGATCTGGTGGACGGCCGGGTGCGACAACTGGGCAAGGAGGTACAACCACTGGCGCAGCTGCGTTCCCGCTACGGCACTTATTTTGTGACGGGCAATCACGAATACTATTCCAATGCCCACGAATGGATCGAGCGGCTGACATCCCTGGGGTTACGGGTCTTGCTCAATGAACACGAGATCATTCAACACAACCAACGGACGGTGGTGATGGCCGGCATCACCGATTATTCCGCCCACCAGTTTGATCCCGGACATCAAAGTGATCCGCAGCGGGCGTTGCGCCACGCACCGCAACAGGCTGATCTGAAAATACTGCTGGCGCACCAGCCCCGCTCCATTTTTCAGGCCCGGGGTTGCGGTGCCCATGTCCAACTGTCCGGCCACACCCATGGAGGCCAGTTCTGGCCCTGGAATCATTTTGTGCCGTTGCAGCAACCCTACACCAGCGGCTTGCACTGGTTTGAATCCATGTGGATCTACGTCAGCCGGGGCACCGGTTATTGGGGGCCACCGAAACGCTTCGGCGCCCCTGCCGAGATCACCTTGCTCCGATTTACCCGTGCCGACCCAGCCTGATCCCGGCTATCGCCGCATACTCGTCCTGACCTGGCCCATTATTCTTGCCAACAGCGCCACGCCGTTACTGGGTCTGGTGGACACAGCCATCATCGGCAATCTGGCCAGCAGCGCGCACCTGGGTGCCATTGCCCTGGGCGCACTGATGTTCAATTTCATCTACTGGGGCTTTGGCTTTTTGCGCATGAGCACCACCGGCTTTGTGGCCCAGGCCAGTGGTCGCAATGATCAGGACGCGATCCTCGAAACCACCCTGCGCGCCCTGTGCATGGGGCTGCTGATCGGGGCCGCGCTGTGGCTGCTGCAATGGCCGCTCATTGAACTGACGCTGACCCTGTTCGGCGCCAGCACCGAAGTGGAAACCATCGCCGCACAGTATTTTTCCGTCCGCATCTGGGGCGCACCGGCCACCCTTGGCTCCTACGTACTCATGGGGTATTTCATCGGCCAGGGTTTAAGCCGTCACTTACTGCTGGTGCAGCTTAGCCTCAATGGACTGAACATCGCCCTCGACCTGTTGCTGGCCGGCGCTTTCAAACTGGGTGCCACCGGCATCGCACTGGGAACGGCGATCTCGGAATGGACGGTCTTCTGCCTGGCGCTGGGGTTGGTGATCCGGCATTTCAAGGGTGAGAACTCAACACCGGACCTGAGTTGGAAGACCCTGCCCTGGCGTACCCTGTTCCAGGCGGACAAGTTCAAACCGGTGTTGCACGCCAACCTGAACCTGATGATCCGCACGCTGTTTCTGCTGCTGGGTTTTGCGGTGTTCACCGATCAGGGTGCTCGGTTCGGTGACCAGGTGCTGGCCGCGAACCATATCCTGTTGCAGTTCATTTCGTTCAGTGCATTTTTTCTGGATGGATTTGCGTTCACCTGTGAATCCATGGCGGGTAAAGCCCTGGGCCAGAACAATCGAACGTTGTTCCTGTTGGTGATCCGGCGCACCACGGCGTTGGCCGCAACCACCGCGCTGCTGCTCGCCCTGGGTATTCTGCTGATGGGGGGAACCCTGGTGAGCTGGCTTACGGACCTGCCGCCGGTGCAGGAAACCGCTCTGCGTTTCCTGCCATTCTGCGCCCTCTACGTTTGCCTCTCGTTTGCGGCCTTTCAGCTGGATGGGTTATTCATCGGCACCACCAGCACGGCCCCATTACGCAATGCGGCGATCCTCGCCACCACCAGCTTCATGCTCCTATGCTGGATCTGCATCCCGTTGTGGGGCAACCGGGGATTGTGGATCGCCTTTGTCGGCTTTGTGTTGCTGCGGGCCATCTACCTGGGGCGTTACTTCACGCCCCTGCTGGCCAGACTGGATACCCGCACCTAGGTTTATTCTGTCGGCGTCAGCGTGGACCCCATGGGCTCCGCAGCGGATTCAGAACCTGGTTCAGAACCCGGCTCAGGCGCCATGGCGGATTGCAGCATGGCCTCCAGAGGCAAGGGATTGTCGTTCAACATCAACACACCGTCCGCCAATGCTGCCCGCAGCACCAGCTTACCCTGCTCCGTCAGCAACAGACCCTGCTGCTGGTAGGGTTGCACCATGGCAGCAAACTGACCGCCCATCACTGCAGCTTCATCCAATTCCAGGTCAAGCCCGCCGCGGAAGGCCGGCAGGAATTGCATGGGGTCCTCCAGACTATCCCAGCTGACACCGGCGGGCAGCCCCACAAACTCCAGATTCAGGTGGGCGTGATGCGGGGCGCCCAGGGCACCGACATCCAAACGCTGCACGATGCCCAGGCCCGGCTGCAGCAACGTCTGCATCACCTGCGTCAAGCGGCTCTCCAGCTCCGGCGTCAACTGGGGTTCCCCCATGGCATCCAAGGGCAGGGTACCGGTGCTGACCGCCTGCTGGATCTCCAGGCTCACTTCTGACCACTGTTCCAGCCCTTCTGGGGCCACCCCCAGCACCTCCATATGCCAACGGGCGGATTCCACGGGAACTGGGGATTCCAGGCGACCGATCTCCAGGGTCTGGAAGAAATCCATTTTGCCCTGGTTCAGTTGACTGCCATGATTCAGTTTGATGTCTTCCAGGATGAGGGAAAAATCCTTACTGTTCAGTGCCAGCCGCGGCAGGGCAAACACACTCTCACCCACCAGGGTATAGGGATTGTTACCCTGGTAGTTCATGGCACCGGAGGCTTCCGTCATATCCAGCGCCAGGTCCGTGGTCAACACACTGCTGGGGCGGATCAGGAAGGACGCGTCAAACCGCGTCAGGTCGGCGCTGGTGAGCAAGGAAGCGCTGAGGCCACCGAAGCGAATGTGGTCCTCGCCCTCGTCTGCAGAATAGGCCTGGATCTCGAGCTCAGTATGGGCAGACTGATCAAAGTAGATAATGGTCTGGATGGTGAGTGGCGTGGCTGCCAGCCACTCCGACAGGGTCTGGGCCAGTCCTTCAGGGTTGTCTCCTGCAAACCCCAGGTTGCCATAACCCAGCCCGAAGCGGACGCCCAGGTCGGTGAACAAGACCGGACCGTGCTGCAAATCGGATTTCACCAGCAGATCAAACGACTCGTTGGCCAGGGTCGGGTCACCCAGCCATTCGGCCGGATGCAAGCGCACCCGCACCAGGGCCTGGGAAGCAAACCAGCCCCGATCATAGGATTCGGCGGTGATCTCCACCCCGGGTTGCTGTGGCATACTGGCCACCCGGCTCTGATAAGCCCGTTCCAGGGCAAAACCGGTTACCAACGGAAAACTGAGCAGAACCCCAACCCCTATCGCCACCACATAAATTGCTATTCTCTTCATGACTGCGCCTTATTAGTCTTTATAATTCCGTGAGTTATCCCAACTCCCCGGTACAATAATAGCTGAGGCTGAAACAAATGCTGATGCGATGCATCAAACTGTGCAACACCCCTCAACCAAGGCATACAAAATAAGGCAATCCATGTCCCCACAACCCGTTCGCATCCTGTTCCTCTGCACCCACAACCGCTGCCGCAGCATTCTGGCGGAAGCCATCACCCGTCACCTGGGATCGCCGCTGCTGGAGAGCGCCAGCGCCGGCAGCCAACCGGAAGGCAAAGTGCATCCGGACACCCTGCAGCATTTGCGCGCACGGGGCCTGGACACCCGCGGTCTGCACAGCAAATCCTGGCATGAGATGGCGGGCTTCCAACCGGATTACAGCATCGCCGTGTGCCAGCAGGCAGCGGGCGAAGCCTGTCCGGCCTGGATGGAGCACACCCCCATGATTCACTGGGCTTTGCCGGACCCGTCCAAAATCCTCGACTCAGCAGAGCAACGCCAACAGGCGTTTCAAAGTGTCATGGATACCGTTACCCGGCAGGTACAGCAGTGGCGTGCGCTATTGGAACAGGGCAGTGATGAGTTCCACCGCTATATGCAGGGTCAACTGGCGCGGCGCAGCACCCAATCCCTGAACTGAGAGACCGGCATCGGCTTGGCCAGGTAGAAACCCTGCACGCGGTCGCAGCCCAGGCGGGTGACGGCGGTCAGGGTGTCCTGATCCTCCACCCCTTCCGCCACCGTCTGAATTTGCAGGGCCCGGGCCAGTTTCACTGTGTTCTCCACAATCCGGTAATCGCTGTCGGTGCGTGACATCTGACTGATAAAACTGCGATCGATCTTCAGTTCATGCACCGGCAGGCGACTCAGATACGCGAGGGAGGAATAGCCGGTGCCGTAATCATCCAGGGCAATGCTACAACCGGTGGAGGCCAGCTGGTTGAGGTTTTCGATCACGGTTTCGAAGTTTTCGCTGGAGGAAGTTTCGGTGACCTCAAACACAATGTCGCTCAGGTTCACCATGTGCTGTTCCGCCGTATTGGTCACAAAAGAGATCAGCTTGGCTTCCATCAGATTTTTGATGGACAGGTTGATGCTCAAGGTGAGGATATGGCCACCCTCGTTAAAACTGTGCAGCAGGCAAAAGGATTCCTCTATCACATAGCGGGTCAGCTCCGGCATCAGGCCCGCCTCCTCAGCTACCTCAATGAATTCCACCGGCGACACCACCCCGAATTTTTCGCTGTGCCAACGCAGCAGCACTTCGGCACCGGTGAGGCGATTGGAGCGGCAATCAAACTGGGGTTGCAGATACAGGTCCAGCTCCCGCACCCGGATGGCGTTCAGCAGTTCCCCCACAATGGCCAGGCGCCGCCGACCGAACGCATCAATATCGGAACTGTAGATGGTGATGGATTCCGATGCCCGAAACCCATAATCACGGGCCGCACTGGCATGCTGCATCAAAAGATCCGCCCGATCACCGTGTTTGGGGTAAATGGCAATACCGCACTGTGCCTTCAGCCGCGTTACGGTGCCTCCGACTTCAATGGCCGTCTCATGTAATTGCATGACATGGCCCACCAGATCATGAATGGAGCGGTAGCCCTCCCCCACTTTGGCCAGAAACGCCAGGCTGCCGAACTCCGGCACCGCAATATAGACCCGCGCGCTCTTCTCCACCGCAACGGCCTGGATGTCGCTGGATAACTCGTGATTCAACCGGCCGCTGACCTGGGCGAACAGGTCTTCCGCCAGGCGCCGCCCCAATGACGACGAGATTTCCTTGAACTGGGGAAAGTACAGAATCGCCAGGGCAAAGGAATCGTAACCGGAACGGTGATCAATCATCTCCCCCAGGCGACTCAACAGCAGTGAATCGTTGGGGTACTTGGTTATGGGATCATGCAACGCCTGCTGCAGGGCTTCTTCCTGCACCTGCACAATGGCGTTCTGGGCCGCCTTCATTTTTTCCATGGCGATCAGCTTGTGGCGGCGCTCCTCCTTGATGCGATGGGCCAGCGCAAAGGACAACAGCAACGCCTCCAGCATGGAGCCGGCCTGAAACGCATGATTGGTGAACTGGGAAGGTTCCACCAATCCAAAAATGTTTGCCAGGTACAGCGCTGTGCCACACACAAACGCCGCGGTGGCGAAGACAAAATAACGGGCGATCTCCACCCCGGACAGCAACGCACTGATGCCGGCGGCCAGTACCAGGAACATGGACACCGCCCCCACACACCCTGCCAGGAAGGCGCCTTTATCCGGTGTATAGATTACGTAAAGGGCCACCAGGAGGTTCACCGCACACATGGTTCGCAACACCTGCCGCAAGGCGTTACCCAGACTGTTCTGCTGCAGAAAACTCAGGGTAAAACACAATAGCCAGAACAGCGTCATGCAGGCCGACAGCGGCAGCATATAGTGGGTGACCTGCACATCCTCCCAAAAATAGCGGCCACCCAAGCCGGAGATGGACAACATCAACCCCACCAACGACACCAGGGTCATCACATAATACGCGTAGGTGACATCCGCCATGGAGATAAACAGAAAGCAGTTGTACAGCAGCAGCGCCACAATCACACCGAAGTACACGCCCCAGAACAATGCCTCCATGTTCTGTCGGGTCACCAGATACTCCACACTCCACAGCTCGATGGGAATCTGCAGGGACGTGGTGGACGCCACCCTGACCAGCACCTGGACGTTACCCAGGGCCTGCTCGGGCACAGGAAAGTTAATGTTGTGACTGCGAAACGCGGCAGCATCCGCGCGCAGGGTGGGCAGGTCGGTGTGCCACAACAAGGCACCACTCTCAATGTCATAAAAATACAGGTCCACCTGCTCCAGCAACGGATAGGTAATCACCAGATGCCAGTTGCGGCGGGGATATTCATGAAAGTTCAGGTTCAGCTTCAACCACACGGCAAAATCCACAAAACCAAAGTTCAGCACGTCACCGTCGGTATTGCGTACCCATTCCTGCACCTGCAGCATGTCGTCTGCCTGCAACTGCTTGCCCGGATCAATGTAGTAACTGGTGAAGGCGTTCAGCTTGTGGTTTTCGAAAGATTCCCCACTGCTGTGGGGGTGCCCCATTGCCATTGCAGTCTGTACGGAAAATAACATGAAGCTGATCACAAAAAGATCAATCATGTTCAGCCGGTGCTGTTTGCAAGACCCCGGAGGAGTTCTCGCAGTCAATTTGAATCCGTTCAATATTCCGCACTCTGTTTTTGACGAATCAGAATTCTGGTCCAGACTTTCCAATACCTAAGTGATTATTATAGATGGAACTTGGAAATGAGCACACTACACGGAGAGTATCGCCGTCATTCGCGCACCAACATCAAAACACCGGTTTCCGTCAGCCTCGATGATAATGGACTGGCTACCAAAACCCGGGACGTTTCAGAAAGCGGTCTTTGCATTGCCAAACCCACTGAACTCATACTCAAACTAGGCCAGACCGTAAACGTCACCTTCAATCGCATGTCCAACCTGTCGGTGCCCGCCACCATCATTCGGGTGTCGGATCACCAGATCGGTCTGGCACTGGACCACGTGCGTTTCAGCGAACAGGATCTTACCGGCATTGTCAGCACGTCGCCCTGGCACCAACGGGCCAAAGTGGCGGTCAAACGTGCTTTCTGGAAAAACACCCGGCGCCTGGCGGTATTGATCACCAATACCATATTGCGTAAACCCCTGCTGAAAATGCTCAAGCCCAGTTTTATTTTTGCCGTGTACGGAAACGAAAAAGATGTGGGCACCTACTACACGCCGTTAATGGCCAAGCTGATTCCTCCCCTGATGATCGGCAGCATCATCCGCAACCGCAACCAGACCGGCATCATGGTGGCTTCCAAATTTTATGAGCATGAGCTGGCGCAGGATTCCGACAAGGTACGCACCTACCTGGAACAACTGCAGGAGGAGTTTCCGGACATCGAAACCGTGGCGTTGGTCGGCCGTCTGCCCAACTTTGTCATGAAAGCCGGCCTCGAGATTAAATCCCCCTATGTGGACGGCTCCATGGGCACCCGCTACATGATCTGGGACGTGGGCCGGCAGATGCAGCAGCTGGAACGCTACCGCAATGAAGACATCATTGCGGTGCTGGGGGGAGCCGGCCGCATCGGCAACATGGTGTGCGAAGACCTGACCCGGGTTTACCGCACGGTGATCGCCTTCGACCCCCGTTATGAAAAAGAGGAAGAGGTGTACACCCCCATCGGCAAAATCATCCGCAGCGGCAACCCCGAGATGCTGCAACGCAGCAAACTCTTCATCGGCCTCACCCATCACGGCGATGCCATGCGGGATCTGATGCCCCACATCCCCGCCGGCTCCATGATTGCCGACGACACCCATCCCTGCATCAGTTACGAAACCCGCCAGGAAATGAAAACCCTGGACATCGCGGTGGAAAAAATCGTCCTTCATCATGAAGATTTCTCCATGTGGCCCAGGATGCCGGGCTGGAACAACCGGGCCATTCCCGGCTGCCTGGTGGAGGCCCTGGTGCTGCAGGAACAGAAAGATGTGGACGTGGGCGACTTCGACCGCTTCTGCGCCACCGCCCAGGCGATCGGTTTCCACGGCCGGTTGATCAAACCCCTGGACGAATAGCCACCAGGCATCGAGTTACGACTTAAAAAGACATATACTTCCCTTATCTACGCCACTCAAAGGGAAGTATATGTCCTCGAACAACAGCCTCTCTAACCCGAAAAGCCAGATCGTCATCCGTAATGCCACGTTGAAAGATGCTCCCGCCATCTGTGATCTCAGTTCAAGGGTCTATGCCAATACCGGCATGTACGGATATTCCGAAGGGGCGATTACCGGGCAGATCAATCACTTTCCCCAGGGCCAGTTTGTCATCCTCATCAACGAGAAGGTGGTGGGTTATTGCGCCACGTTCCGCATCAGCGAGGAACTGGCGTTGAAATCCCACAACTGGACCGAAATCACCGGCAACGGCTATGCCTCACGCCATGATCCCGACGGCGACTGGCTGTACGGTATGGAAGTGGCGGTGGACCCGGAATATCGGGGCTATCGACTGGGGCAACGTCTCTATAACGAGCGCAAACGCCTCTGCCAAAGCCTGGGCCTGAAAGGCATCGTCTTCGGCGGCCGGCTGCCCAGCCTCACCCACAGACTCAAGAAGTTCGGTTCGGTGGAGGAATACGTGGAGCAGGTGGTGCAGAAGAAACAGCGGGACCAGGTATTGTCGTTCCAGTTGCACAACGGTTTTGAGGTGATCGGCATCATTCCCCACTACCTGGATGCCGATGTGCAATCCCTGGGTTACGCGGTGCACCTGATGTGGCGCAACCCCAAGGTGCCCGCCGAGGAAACCAAATCCAACAAGAAAAAGTACGGCGGGCGGGTGCCGGATTCCATCCGTATAGGCTCGGTGCAGTACATGCAACGGCGGGTCCACTCGTTTGAGGAATTCCTCTCCATCGTGGAATACTTTGTGGATGTGGTGGCGGACTACAAAGGGGATTTTGTGGTGTTCCCGGAACTGTTCGCCCTGCAACTGTTGTCCATTGAGGATCAGGCACTTTCCCCCATGGAATCCATGGAAGCCCTCACCAAATACACCCCCCAGTTCAAGGAAGCCCTGCGGGAAATGGCCATCCGCTACAACATCAACATCATCGGCGGCTCCCACCCCACCATCATGCCCAACGGGCGAGTGGAAAACATTGCCTATATCTTCCTGCGGGATGGCTCCATCCACGAGCAA
Organism: Ketobacter sp.; assembly: GCF_003671495.1. GTDB lineage: Bacteria > Pseudomonadota > Gammaproteobacteria > Pseudomonadales > Ketobacteraceae > Ketobacter. The sequence goes on from NZ_RCHN01000043.1 coordinate 101,264, forward strand.
CCGAAGATCCACCCCACCCCCAACGAGGTGTACTGGTGGAATATCGAGGGTGGCAATACCCTGAAAGCCATTGAAACCGATTGTGGCCCCATTGGCGTACTGATCTGCTACGACTCGGAATTTCCGGAGCTGGCCCGTCACCTGACGGATCAGGGCATCTCTATTCTGTTCGTGCCCTTCTGTACCGACGAACGCCAGAGCTACCTGCGGGTGCGCTATTGCTGTCAGGCCCGGGCGGTGGAAAACCAGATTTATGTGGTGATGTCCGGCAACGTGGGCAACCTGCCCAAGGTGAACAACATGGACATCCAGTATGCCCAGAGTTGTATCCTGACGCCGTGCGATTTCCCCTTCGCCCGGGACGGCATCGCCGCCGACACCACCCCGAACGTGGAGATGATTGCGTTTGCGGATCTAAGGCCGGAAACCCTGATGATGGCCCGCAACAACGGGACGGTCAAAAACCTGCTGGATCGGCGTCACGACCTGTACAGCCTGAACTGGCGCGGGAAGTAGTCGCCGGGCGGCGACTGCCTCTTAACCTTTGACCTTACTTTTCAACCTTACTTTTCAACCCTATTTTTCAACCCTATTTTTCAACCTTACTTTTCAACAAAGGCCCGTTCGATGACATAGTGACCCAGGTCACCGTGACGGGCCTCGTTAAAGCCCCGCTCATCCAGGATACGGCAAGTGTCTTTCAACATGGAAGGGCTGCCACACAACATGAAACGGTCCTGCTCCGGCGACATCTCCGGCAGGCCGATATCACTGAACAGCTTGCCACTTTCCATCAGATCTGTGAGCCGCCCCTGATTGCGGAAAGGTTCCCGTGTGACCGTGGGGTAGTAAATCAGCTTGTCCCGCACCACATCCCCAAAGAATTCATTGTTGGGCAGCTCGTCCAGAATGTACTGCTCATAGGCCAGGTCTGCCACGTGCCGTACACCGTGGGTCAGGATCACCTTATCGTAGGCTTCGTACACTTCCGGGTCCTTGATGATGCTCATGAACGGCGCCAGTCCGGTGCCGGTGCTCAGCAGGTACAGGTTCCGCCCAGGCAGCAGGTGATCCACAATCAGGGTTCCGGTGGGCTTGGTGCTGACAAAGACCTCGTCCCCCACCTGCAAGTGCTGCAGCTTCGAGGTGAGGGGGCCGTCCTGCACCTTGATGCTGAAAAACTCCAGCTCCGGCTCATAGTTGGCACTGACGATGCTGTACGCCCGCAGCAGGGGCCGCCCTTCATTCTGCAACCCGATCATGGTGAAGTGACCATTCTTGTAACGGAACCCCGGATCACGGCTGGTGGTAAAGCTGAACAAAGTATCGTTCCAATGGTGGACACTGGTAACGCGTTCTGTGATCAGGTTGGCCATAGCAAATACTCCATGCAGGTTGAGATGGCCACCACTATAGACGCCAGGCCAGTTATTGGTAAAATGGGTAATATTGATATATTTAATCGATTTTGCCGATATGAAATACAGCCTCCGCCAATTGCAGGTGTTCCTGGCCACCGCCCATTACGAGAATATTTCCAAGGCCGCCAACAGCCTGGCCATGTCCCAGTCCGCCGCCAGCAGTGCCCTGGCCGAGCTGGAAGCCCAGTTCGACATCAAACTGTTTGACCGGGTAGGCAAACGCCTGCAACTGAACGCCCTGGGTCACGCCCTGCGCGGACAGGCCGAAGCCCTGTTGCGCCAGGCGGAAGAGCTGCAGGTGGCCTTTCAGCAACACTCCGCCATCGGCCACTTGAAGGTGGGGGCCACCCTCACCATCGGGAACTACCTGGCGGTGCACATCATGAGCCGCTTTCTGCAGGACAAACCCAATGCCCGGGTGGAGCTGGATGTCGCCAACACCGCCAGCGTCGCCCGCAAAGTGAAAAATTTTGAGCTGGACCTGGGCCTGATTGAAGGTGAGCTGTCGGATCCGGACCTGGAAATCACGCCCTGGATGAAAGACGAGTTAGTGGCGTTTTGCGCTCCGCAACACCCCTATGCCCGCAAAAAACGCTTGAGCGACCGGGATCTGTTGCAGGCTCAATGGATTCTGCGGGAGCAGGGGTCTGGCACCCGCCAGACTTTCGATTGGGCCATGCACGGGATTCTGCCCCAGCTGCAGGTGCTGCTGGAGTTGCAACACACGGAGGCCATCAAGCGGGCCGTGGAAGCGGGGCTGGGCATTGGCTGTCTGTCACGGGTGGCGCTGAAAGAGGCCTTCGCCCGAGGCAGCCTGATTCCTCTGCCCATTCCACAGCGCAATCTGCAACGGGAATTTTATTTTATTCTGCATCATCAGAAATACCGCAACAGCAGCATCGATGCCTGGCTTGATCTGTGCAAACAATTATTCCACTAATCGAGCACCAGGCGCCTGGCCTTGTGACGCTTTTTATGGGCGTACATGCGGTCATCGGCGAGGCGAATCCAGTGATTGGCGTCCATCACCTCCACCTCTCCCAACGCCACCGCGCCATAGGACAAAGTGACCTGAAGCGGTTCTCCCCCCTCTGATTCTGTACCAATAAGCAGCGCTTCCAGTTTTTCCAGAAAGCGGTCCGACTCCCGCACATCGGTTTCCCGCAACAACAACAAAAACTCGTCGCCGGCGTAACGATAAAATCCATCGGTCTGGCGAATGTTCTGCCGCATACAGCGCGAGAACTCGATCAACACCTGATCCCCCGCCTCATGGCCATGGTTGTCGTTGACCGCTTTGAAATCATTAAGGTCGATAAAGATCAGGCTGGCACTGGTTTGGTAACGTTGGAACAGCGCGATACATTCATCCAGATCGCTGATGGCATAGGGGCGACGGACGGCCATGGTCAACGGATCAAATTTGGCCAGCTGCTCTAATTGCCGGTTACTTTGTTCCAGTTTTTCCCGCGCCATACGTTCATCCGTCACATCCCGTGCCATGCCCACCAGAAACAGCAGATCTCCCTTGGCAGAACGCACCGGCACGCCTTCATCATGGATATAGCGCACCTTGCCTTCCTTGTCCCGAATCCGGTAATTCACGTTCCAGACACCCTGACGATGGTTGGCCACCTCACTCTCCACCAACGCTCGATCCTCCGGCAGAATGGATTCCATAAAACTTTTGGGGTCGTGCAACAAACTGGCGATGGTGCGCCCCCACAGGCTTTCATAGCGATCGCTGACAAACATCACTTTTTCAATGCCGGGGGATGCCATCCACACCACCGCATTAACATGGTTGGCAATACTCTTGAACTTGGCTTCCGACGCCAACAGCTCCTCTTCGTACTGCTTGCGGTAGGAAATGTCTTCGATGATGGCGATCAGATATTCCGGGCGACCGCTTTCATCCCTGTACACGGTCATGGTGAGCGTCACCCAGACATCCCGCGATCGACTGTCCAGCAGCCGCTTCTCAAAACGCAGATGTTCCACTTCATTGCTCAACAGCCGTTTCAGGGTCAGCCGGTTGGAATTGCGCTCCGACACCGGCGTCAGGTCATCCAACGACATCTCCTCCAGGGTAAGGCGCTCATATCCCAAAATTGAAGATAATTGCCGGTTCACCTTGATAAACCGCCCTTCGAGACTGATCTGGGCAATGCCCACCGGGGCCAACTCAAACGTGACCCGGAAATGCTGTTCCATCTGGATTGCGTGGCGCTCGATGCTTTCCACATTGGAGACATCCATCAGGTTTACGATGGCATAGCGTTTCTGCTCCACCTGATACAGGCCAATCAGCACCTCGACTTTTTTACTGTTGCCCTGCGCGGTGGCGATACTCACCGGATTGCGCATGGTTCTGGCACCTTCACTGTTAAAAAACAGTTGGCGATAGCCGGCATGGTCAACGCGATCGGATTCCGGCACAAAGACTTCCACCTGCCGCCCCACCAAGGCATCCGTATCACATTCCAACAGTTGCGCCGCCCCCTGGTTCGCCACCAGTATTTCACCGCTCTCTGCCACCACCAGAGTGGGATTCGGCGCTGCATCCAACAGCTTCTGACGGGAGGTGATATTTGATTGTTCCTGCAGGCGCCGTTGCAAACCAGCCACTGCCGCCGCGCACAGCAGGCAGAGCACGATCGTCAGCACCAGGCACAACAGCAGGATCAGGTTAAGAAAATCATCCCGCCGTTGCTCACGCTGGACATCTTCACGCAGCAGCCCTGCCGCCTTGATCTGCAACTGGGCGATGAGCCCGCGCAAGGCTTCTGCTGCTGCCGCGTCATCCACGTGGACCTTCCTGTCGATTTCCTGCACCGGAACCTGCTGGTTATGAAGTTGACGCGCCATTTCCAGCTTGAGCTGATAGTCCCTGATGGTGCGTTCAATCCACCGGACCTGGCTGGCCACCGGCTCTTCTGCGAACGCATTCCTGCTGTTCTGGAACATCATTTCCAGTCGCTTCAGGTTATCCAGGGTGGCGTTGTAATAGGGTTCCTCACCACGCAATACGTAGTTTTTGAAATTGTGAATAAAGCCGGAATAGCCAAGCTGGTGCAACAGCAGTGAAATGCGTGCCTGCGTGTCGAGGGTAGAGCGGAGTTGGGTCGTGGTCTCAACCTGCTGTTGCTGGAAGGTACGGCTCATCCAGAACGCCAGTAGCAGCGCACTGACCAATACGGCTCCTACAATGACAACAGCCCTGGTTTTCACCGATGTTCATCCTTGATGCTGGAACGAAGGTCGCTCTATTGAATGGTCAACAGGACCTTAATGTTGGCCAGGTTTTGTGCCGACTGCAGTGATCTGACATCCACATAACCGATCATGTTCGGGTTGGAAGCAACGAATTCCAACACTTCGTTGTCACCGGAAACCGCAAACGGTGGCTGGCCGCGGCCGGTGAAGATCAACCGGGACCAATAGGAGTTCAATTGAGGCAAACTCTTTTTCACCACCTTCAGATAGAATTCTTCTTTCAACCCTTCCCGTTCCAACTGATCCAATGGGATCACCTTGGTTCCATCGGGCAACTGACGGGTTTTTCCCAGAAAGATGCTGGCCACATCCTCCACACTGATTTCCCGGACGTCGTTGGCATTGTTAACAATAATCGCGAGTTCGCCGCTGGCCGAGGAGGCCGACTGGATGCCCCAAAAAAACAAACTCCAGATCAACAGCACTCTCTGCGCTCTCATGTTGTTTCCTCTTCCTCTCATTGTTATCGGTTTCCCTGAACTCGCCCGCATTGACGGGCACATTTCTACCGGTCAACTCTAATAAAAGTACACATATGTGCTTTCTTCAATAATTACTTGCACTTATCCCAGTGCTAGCGAAACTGTTCAGCCTGGTTGTGGGTGCCCGCATCCGCCCCCTGCACAATGACGCAGTTACGACCGGACCGTTTCGCGCTATACAGCCCGATGTCCGCCCGCTCCATGACGTCCTCAATGCTTTCCCGCTCATTGAGCATGATGGAAATGCCGATGCTGACGGTGAAGGCCACCGGCCGCTCCTCCAAGTCAAAGGTCTCTTCCATCCAGCGCTTGCGGATTCGCTCTGCCACCAGGTAGGCGCCCTGTTCCTCCGAGGACACCAGAATGGCGCAGAATTCCTCACCCCCGATACGCCCCATCAAATCCTCTTCCCGCAGGTTTTGTTTGAGGATTTCGGCGAAGCGCCGCAGCACGTTGTCCCCCGCCTGGTGGCCATAACTGTCGTTGACGGCTTTGAAGTGATCCAGGTCCAGCATCAGCAACGCCATCGGCTGCTTGTAGCGCACCGCCCGCCGCAGTTCTTTATTGGCAAACTCAAAAAAGCTGCGGCGGTTGTACAGTCCGGTCAGGGAATCCGTGGTGGCCAGGCGCTCCAGCTCCTGCTGGATGCGCTTGCGCTGGGTGATGTCCATCACCGAAATAAAAACCGAACGGATGCCACCGAACTCCAGTTGACTGCCGGTGAGTGATGCCCAGAAGGTACGGTTACCCTGGGATTTCATCACCATTTCCGTTTCAAACACGTGCTCATCGTTCTGCACAGTGTCGATGAAGGTCATACGGTCTTCCGGCACGGACCAGAACTCCTTCGACTTCAGCTCCTCACAGACGATGGCTTCATTCAGGCCGAACAGGTTGTAAGCGCTGGCGTTGGCATACAGCACCGGGTACTCCTCGGCCAACTCCAGAATAAGAATGGGATAGGGTGCCGCATTGAGGATCGAGCGCATCCGCTCTTCGCTGCGCTGCAGCGCCATTTCCGCCAGCTTGCGATCGGTAATATCCTGCACAGTGCCGGTTTCGTGAACCGGACTGCTGGCTTCACCCAGCACCACCTGTCCTGCCAGGCGAATGTGTTTCTCAAACCCGTCTTTGCCGACAACACGGTGATCACATTGATAGCTGCCACCCTGAAAATACGCCGACGCCACCACTTCCGTCACCCGGTCCAGGTCATCCGGGTGGATCAGGCTCTCATAATGGGGAATCTCTACTGCGGCTTCATCCAGGCCCAGCACCACCTTGGCTTCATTGGACCAGAAGGTCTCACCGGTTTCGAAATTGCGGGTCCAACTGCCGATGCGGGCGATGCGCTGGGCTTCGTGCAGACGCATATGAGCCCGATCCAGGTCCTCCTCCTTGTTGGCCAGAAGCTGCAGGAAATGGCTGCGCACCAACCACAACACCACGCCAAAAGCGGCCAACAGGAAGAACAGTATCCAGATCCAGTCGCTGGTGACAAAACCGCCAGCATCACCCTGTTCATACAGAATTTCTATGGTTTCTGCCCGGACACCGCCACTGAAAAAAGCCGCAAAGAGCCCGCCCACAGCCAATAACAGGCTGAAACTTTTATTATTTTTAGCTATCTTAGTGGTTAAATTATCGACCTTGCTGTGTGACAAAACGCATTAGGCTCCCAGCGTTCGACGGCGGATTCATTCAGTATAGTCAACGCTGCCAATACAACCCGATATCCGTAAGCCATTTTCATGCTTGGGATTTCAACGATGGTGGTGGAGCCAAGGTCACGAAAACGGCAAACGAATCCCGTACCCTGTATCAGCGACGCGCGACACAAGGCTGCCTTATCAATGAAACGCTTTTTGCCCCTTTGGATCCTGCTGTACACGCTGACAGGCAACAGCTTGGCCAACGAAGCCGAACCCGATGAGCCCGCACCGGCTCCAGTGGAACCCCATTCCCAGAGCACAGAACCGGTCACCGTCAGCGGCGAGGATGAGCCGCCACCGGATCAGGCCCAGCCCATTACCCTTCTGAAGAACACCATCGCCCCTGGCACGTTCCGCACCCTGCATTGGTCTCCGGGGCTGTCCATGACCAGCCTGAATACCCCGGTGCCGGTGCTGGTGGCCCACGGTGTCAAGCCTGGGCCGGTGATGTGCCTGACAGCGGCAATCCACGGTGACGAGCTGAATGGCATTGAGATCGTGCGCCGGGTGCTGCATCAGCTGGAACCGGACAACCTGCGGGGCACGGTCATCGGCATGCCCATCGTCAACCTGGACGGCTTTCGCCGGGCCTCCCGCTATATGAGTGATCGGCGGGATCTGAATCGGTACTTCCCGGGCAACCCCTCAGGCAGCTACGCATCAAGGGTGGCTCATTCCCTCTTCCATAAGGTGATCCTGCACTGTGACTATTTGCTGGACATCCATACCGGCTCGTTCCTGCGCACCAACCTGCCGCAATTGCGGGGCAACCTCACCAACCCGATGATTCTGGAATTCAGCCGCCATTTTGGCGGTATGGGTGTACTGCACCATGGTGGGGGCGGCGGCACGTTGCGTAAAGCCGCAGCCGATGCCGGCATTCCCGCCATCACCATGGAAACCGGCGGCCCCCACTCCCTGGATCAGGAAGCCGTGTCCCATGGGGTGAAAGGGGTGAAGAACCTGCTGCACAACCTGGACATGTATAAAACCGTGCGCCTGTGGTTGATTCCCCAACCGGTGTTCTATCAGTCTACGTGGGTGCGTTCCAACCAGGGGGGCATCATGCTCTCCAAAGTGGAACTGGATGAGAAGGTGAAGAAGGGACAGCTCCTGGGCAAGGTCATCGACCCCATTACCAACACCAGCAGTGACATCATTTCACCGCTGGATGGTATCGTTCTGGGTAAGGCGTTGGATCAGGTGGTCAGCCCCGGTTTTGCCACCTTCCACATCGGCATCATCGCCACAGAAGCACAGCTGTCCGAGCCCATTCCCGCCAAGGTGACAGAGCCGGAGCTGGAGAGCGAGAACGGCGACTCCATGAGTTCCCCGCCCATCGCACCCACCGAATCCGCTGAGCCGTTCCAGGATATGGACAGCTAAGGATTATTTGCCCAGGAGGAAGTTCACCACCTCGAACAATTCCTCTTCGGAGCCGGCCATCTTCACCGTGGTGGTGTACTGGCCATTGACCATGAAAGCCGGTACGCCACGAATCTGGTACTGGCCGTAGATCTTGCCTGCGGTGTTGGTCTTGGTTTCCACGGTGTTGTCGGTCCAGGCTGCGTTGATTTCAGCTTCGCTCACTCCGAGGCCCTGCAACGCGTCAAAGGCGCTTTTGGGGCCGTCCACGGTTTTATTCTGGCCATGCAGATAATCGAACACCACCGGCATGGCCCGATCCACCAGATCCAGCTTTTCAATCACATAATACAAACGGCCCAGATCGCGGAACTTGGCGTTCCAGGTGGCAGGCACCCGGCTGAACTGCACCGCCTCGGGCTTGCTCTCCAACCATTTTTCCACCAGCGGCTCCACGTGATTACAGTGCGGGCAGCCAAAGCTGAAAAACTCCACCACTGTATTGGGTTGGTGCTTAGTATCAGGCACTTTCTGATAGTGAACGCCCTCCACATAACGCTCCAGACTGAACGCCCACGCACTGGAACACAGGAGGCTCATTACCAAGATCACCACACTTTGCTTTATTGTTTTCATATCCGATCCATCACCTTGTTTGTTTCATAAACTCATAATCGGTTAGTGCCCAGTAGCATATCAGCTTGTTATGACAAGCCCAACTTTATGATATTCATACTGAATCCTGCCTAAAAATTGATGGAACGCAAGCCACGAAGCCACAGATTCCACCTATACTGATATTGGATTAATGAAGGTAGCTTATGTTCAGTATTCGTCGCCAGGTGGCCAAATTCACGTCCCGAGTGGTGCACAATCGGGCTCATATTCTGCAGGACCTGCGCCTGGCAGCGCACCACGCCTGGACCTTGCCATTCCTGGCCACTCCCTGGAACGCGGAAGCCCTGACCCAGTCCGAGCTCCATCCCGGCAGTTACAACAACTGGGGCGACATCATCAACCTGAGCCTGCAGACCCTGGTGCCCATGGAGCGCCGGACCTACAGCCCGGGCACCATCGGTTGCTATCCGGAACACTATGCCAGCACCGCCGGACGGGAGAAATGGTTCTTCATCAACGGCATCTGCACCTCACCACCCATCGCCATCTTGAACGGCCTGGAACTGGCAAAAGCCTTTCACCGCCCCATCCACCTGATCCACACCCCCACCTATGGCGCAGTATGGGACCTGTGGGATTCCATCACCGCCCGCACCCTGCGCAAGGATGGCAAACTGTCCCGCCCGGCCTACGACGTGGTGAAAGAGGCGCTGGCCCACCACGACAAGGTGGTGTTGATCGGCCACTCCCAGGGCACCATCGTCAGCAGTTACATCGCCCGCAAATTACTCAAGGACAAGCGCTACCGCCATCACGCCCCCAAACTGGAGATCTACTGCATCGCCGGGGTGGCGGACAGCTTTCGCATCGATCCGGAATTGAGCGAGCACTTCGGTCGTGGCGTACCTTATGTGGAACACTTCGCCAACGGTATGGACTTCTTCTGCCGCATCGGAGTCTTGGCCCATCTGGAACACACTGCCGGCGCGGTGTTCAGCATCCCGGACCGCACCGGACACCTGCTCAACGATCATTACCTTCCCGGTATCTGGCGGGGGGAATACTGCAACCAGAAATCCCGGCTGTTCAAATACATCGACGGCAACTCACCGGCTTCCACCGACTACGCCCGCCATGATCTCAACAAGGCTTCCACCCAGCCTCCGCCGCTGGTTACCCCGCTTCGCAAGGCCGCTAATCACTAGCCATAAAGGCTTCAATTTCAGCGGCTTTCGCCATCCCGTCGTGATACCCCAGGGCGATCAGCTCCTGACAAAATCGCCGCTCAAACAGCAGATAGCTGAGAATACTGGAGCCGGAACTGCGGGTAGCGCCGATGCCGTGCAGAAACACCCGGATGCTGACCGGCAACACATGCAGGTATTTGGACGCGATCCGGTCCAGGCATTGGGAAGGGGAGATCACCAGGCTGTCAATGGGATGCAGTGAAGACTGGTATTTGGCCCGCACATTGGGCGGGATCACCGACAGCATATCGTTGATGCGCTCCATTCGCTCCACATCGTACTCCAAGCTGTCCAGGAATATGCTGTTCATGAGGTGGCCGCTGATCTGGGCCAATGACGGATAGTCATCCAGCGGACGTTGCACCTGGGGCGCGGAGCGGTTACCGCTGACACCCACCACCAGAATCTTGCGCGCCCCCAGGTGCAGCGCCGGGCTGAGGGGTGCCAGTTGCCGCACCGCGCCATCACCGAAATACTCCCGGTTGATGCGCACCGCCGGAAACACCATGGGAATGGCCGAGGATGCCATCAGGTGCTCCAGTTTCAGGTGCGTGCGCAGGCCGATGCGCTGAAACCGTTTCCAGGCGCTGATATCCGGTGACCCCTGAAAAAAAGCCACCGAATGTCCGGAGCTGTAGCCGGATGCCGTTACCGAAATGGCCCGCAGAAACCCGTCATCAATGGCCTGCTGCAGATGATCAAAACGGATCATTTTGCCCAGCAGATTCGCCAGGGGTTCGTTGTCCAGCAGCGAAGACCGGTTGCGGGAGGCAAACAGCAGACTGGCCACCCAGCGCATGGCATTGCTGAACACCCCCACCGGATCGGAACGATAGACCTGCTGCGGGCGAAAAGACTTCCACACGCTCTCGATGTTGTATACGGCATTACGGTAATTGTCGGCGTGAGAGGCCAGTGCCACCGCATTGATGGCGCCGGCGGAGGTCCCCGAGATGATGCCAAAGGGATTGCGGGTGGATTCCGGCATTATGTCGGCGATGGCCTTGAGCACCCCCACCTGGTAGGCCGCGCGGGCGCCGCCACCGGAAAGAACCAGGGCACTGTGCAGGTGGGTGGTGGTTGATTTGATTTTTCGCATACTACAGGTTACAGATCACAGTTTCCGACGGCTAACGGCTGCCGGACACAGCCGATACCTTAACTGTAGCAGGAACTGGTACACTATCGTGGATCTATTATCAGGGCAGCTATCAGTGGAGCAGTTATGAGCACAACCCATTTAATCCTGATCCGGCACGGGCAAATCCAGGCCAACGTGGACAAACGCTGGCACGGCTGGACCGACAGCGCCCTCACCCAGACCGGAATCAGCCAGGCGGAACGGGTCGCCGAACGCATCCAAAGGGAGCATCCGGACGTGAGCGCCATCTACGCCAGCCCCCTGCAACGCACCTTCAACACAGCCCGTAAGATCGCCGACATCCTGCAACTGGACGTGATTGAAGAGCCCGGCATCAAGGAATACGGCATCGGCGTATGGGAAGGGGAAACCTTTAGCGACCTGCACAAGAAGTTCAATTTCTTCAACCAGGTCAATGCCGACCCGGACTACGCGCCTGACCAGGGCGAATCCATTGCCCAGGTGGGCGATCGGGTCAGCACCGCCCTGCAATCCTTCCTCAGCCGCCACCCGGGCGAGAAAGTGGTTGCGGTGAGTCACGGTGCCGCCCTGGCGCTGGGACTGGCGGGCCTGTTCGACAACGACTGGTATGCCTGGGACAAGTACCACTTCCTCAACACCTCGGTCACCGAAGTGGCCATCGGCCAGGAGCCCAAACTGCTGCGCTTCAACTGCGTGGCCCATCTGGAAGGACTGGATTCTGCCCTGAACAGCATGCAACTCAAGTAGACCCAGGCTCAAACCGAAACACCGCACATTAAAAAAGGCGCCCCGAGGCGCCTTTCATTCCACCGCTCAAGCTGTGTCAATTGGACATGTTACGGCCGTAGAAGATCTCCAGCATCTCGCGGCGCAGCTTGCGGCTGATCTGCTCCTGTTCGTCTTCCGACAACTCATCCACCCCGGTGCCGAACAGGTAGTTGTCCAACTCGAAGTCCTTCAACAGCATCTTGGTGTGGAAAATATTTTCCTGATACACGTTCACGTCGATCATCTCGTACAGATCCAGAGTTTCATCCAGGAAGAAATTCTGGATCGAGTTGATCTCGTGATCAATGTAGTGCTTAACGCCATCCACATCACGGGTGAAACCACGCACCCGGTAATCCACGGTCACGATGTCGGAATCAAACTGGTGAATCAGGTAGTTCAATGCCTTCAGCGGGGAGATTACGCCACAGGTGGACACGTCGATGTCCACGCGGAAGGTACTGATGCCGTTTTCGTTATCCGGGTGTGTTTCCGGATAGGTGTGCACGGTCACGTGGCTCTTATCCAGATGGCCCACGACGGACTCCTTCAACGGACCGGGCTCCTCCTTGGAGGGGTCCTCGTCCGGCGCCACCGGATGCTCTGCGATGAGCATGGTGACACTGGCCCCTTCAGGATCGTAATCCTGGCGGGCAATATTGAGGATGGTGGCACCGATGATGTCGGTCACCGTGGTCAGAATCTGGGTCAGACGTTCGGCGTTGTAGAGCTCGTCCACGTATTCGCGGTATTCACGACGGTGATCAGGGGTCTTGGCGTAGCAGATATCGTAGATATTGAAGCTCAAGGACTTGGTCAGGTTGTTGAAGCCGTGCAATTTCAACTTGTGGGGGATTTCGTTATCGTGCATCTACTCAAATCTCGAAAGGTAGAGTCCCAAAGTGACAGGCTGGCGGATCTTACTCCGCCGCCTCATGAATTTCGTAGCTGTGGGTGATGTCCACCCCGGCTTTACCCAGCATGATGGATGCTGAACAGTACTTTTCTGCTGACAGCTCCACTGCCCGCTTGACCTGGGCTTCTTTCAGGGCCCGTCCGGTCACAATGAAGTGCAAATGAATGGATTTGAATACGGCCGGCACTTCGTCCACCCGCTCCGCCTCCACTTCGGCAACGCAGCCGGTTACGTCCTGGCGGGATTTTTTGAGGATGTGCATGACGTCGAATGACGAGCAGCCGCCCACACCCAGCAGCATCAACTCCATGGGGCGGACCCCCTGGTTTTTGCCACCATGGTCCGGTGGACCATCGATGGTAACGGTGTGACCGGACCCGGACTCTGCTTCGAACTTTACATCGCCGGCCCAGCGAATGGTTGCTTTCATCGCGCGCTCCCGCAAGGCGTGTTGTTCCGGGTGGCCCCGGACCTGTCAGGCGCGCAAGATAACATAAAGCTTCCGCGAATGGGCAAAAAAATTCACCCACCACAGATCACATTTTGATCAATTTTGAGCCTGACCGGCCAAACGGTCTTTGTGCGCAGAAAAACGGCGGAGCGGTTCACACATGCTTCTTGAAATTTACGTTATAATTGTTTGATATGCATTGGTTTTCAATTTTTAACCAAGCTGCCCCCCATGCTGCACGCCACCGAGACGCGCAAAAGTAGCGACACATGGTATTTAGGGCCATAATGAATATATGAATAACTTAGCTGACATTCATCAGCGGATGCTCATTAGTCATCATCGAGCGCGCTCGAACCATCACAACAATTACCGGGTCATGAAATGACGTTAAAACCAAATCGCTTGATTCCAGACACGGAAAACTTTCTGGCACATTGTCACCGCCGTAAATATCCTGCCAAAAGCACGCTGATTTACGCAGGCGATGACTCCGACGCCCTTTATTACATCATCAAGGGCACGGTGATGGTGGTGATCGAGGATGACGACGGCCGCGAGATGATCATGGCTTACCTGAACGAAGGGGACTTCTTCGGGGAGATGGGACTGTTCGACGAAGCCGCCGGTCGCAGCGCCTGGATCCGCGCCAAAACCGAATGCGAAGTGGCGGAAATCAGCTACAACAAATTCAAGCAACTGGCCAAGGAAGACGCCGACATCCTGTTCGCGGTAAGCGCCCAGATTGCCGGGCGCCTGCGTGCCACCACCCGCAAAGTGGGTGACCTGGCGTTTCTGGATGTGACCGGCCGGGTGGCCCGCACCCTGATTGACCTGTGCAAACAACCGGAAGCCATGACCCACCCCGACGGCATGCAAATCAAGATCACCCGGCAGGAGATCGGTCGCATCGTGGGCTGCTCCCGGGAAATGGTGGGCCGCGTACTGAAAAGCCTGGAAGAGCAAGGACTGATTCAGGTGAAAGGCAAAACCATGGTGGTGTACGGCACTCGCTAGCGCATACCCCAAAACGAAAAAGGCCACCTCAGGGTGGCCTTTTTCGTTACCGTCTCGAGGTGCCCTGGCGGGCAGCGCACCTTAGATGTACTGGATATCATCCAACGTATTGAGGGGATAATGGGCTGGATAGGGCCGGGTGGCCACACCGCTGTCCACCGCCGCACGGGCCACCGCGGCAGAAACCGCACCCAACAATCGGGGGTCAGTGGGCTTGGGAATGATGTAATCCCGGCCAAACTCCAGCTCGATACCGTCGTAGGCATCTTTCACCACCTGCGGAACCGGCTCTTTTGCCAGCTGGCTGATGGCGTGAACCGCCGCGATCTTCATCTCTTCATTGATGCGCGCAGCACGCACATCCAAGGCTCCCCGGAAAATATAAGGAAAGCCCAGCACGTTGTTCACCTGGTTGGGGTAATCGCTGCGACCGGTGGCTACAATGACGTCGTCACGGGTGTCATAGGCCAGCTCCGGACGAATCTCCGGATCAGGGTTGGCCAGGGCGAACACCACGGGGTTGGGCGCCATCAGGTTGAGCATCTCGGGGGTCAGCAGATTCGCGCTGGACACACCGATAAACACGTCCGCACCGGCCAGGGCATCTTCCAGGGTACGCTTTTCGGTGTCGTGGGCAAACGCAGCTTTGAACTGGTTCAGGTCGGTACGGCCGGAATGAATCACACCGTTACGGTCCAACACATAAATGTTCTCTTTACGGGCACCCATTTCCATGATCAGTTTCAGGGTCGCCACACCAGCGGCACCGGCACCGATACAGACGATGGAAATATCCTCAATTTTCTTGTTCTGCAGCTCCAGCGCATTGATCAGGCCGGCCGCTGCGATGATGGCCGTGCCATGCTGATCGTCGTGGAATACGGGGATATTGCACTGCTCCACCAGCACCCGTTCGATCTCGAAGCATTCCGGCGCCTTGATGTCTTCCAGATTGATGCCACCAAAAGTAGGGGAAATGCGTTTTACCGTGTCGATGAAGGCTTGCGTGCTTTCTGCGTCCACCTCGATATCGAACACGTCGATACCGGCAAAGCGCTTGAACAGAACGCCCTTGCCTTCCATAACCGGCTTACTGGCCAGCCCGCCCAGATTCCCCAGGCCGAGAATTGCTGTGCCATCACTGATCACGGCCACCAGGTTACCTTTATTGGTATAGCGGTAGGCGGTTTCAGGGTCACGGGCGATCTCACGTACCGGTTCAGCCACACCAGGGCTGTACGCCAGGGACAGGTCACGGGCGGTTTCGGTAGGCTTGGTTAGCTCCACACTGACTTTGCCAGGACGCGGTTTGGCATGATAGTCGAGTGCAGCTTGTTTCAAATCTGACATAAAATTCTGCTTCCCATTGATGGGTTGGCGATACTACTTTGGGTTGGAATAAGGCTTCCGCCCCATTTTATCGGTGCTTGAACGGCGCTGACGTCGGTGCTGCCAGGATGCCGAAAATGCCTCAAACCCCCTGCTGAAGCCGGCTTCAGCGAGGGTGGTGTAGCATATCGAAATCACTGGAGCCTCTCAATAAAAGATTAGACAGATTACAGGATCTGCCAGGCAACCTGGTGGGTAATCTTCATTTGATAGCGCTTCTGTTGGCCTTTCCGGACTTTTTCCGGAGCGGCTCCGCTCCAGGTGAGGCGATCCGAAAGCCAGCCCCGGGCCTCCAGCCACAGTGCCGCATCCGGCCGGGTCACCCTGGACAACCCCACCAGCCGGTCCAACAGGGCTTCGTCTATATAAGGAGCGGCACTGCGTTCGATCTTCAGGGACACCTGCCCCTCCAGCTCCACAAAGATGGCTTTTTTGCTCAGGGAAACCGATTCAACTTGCCCTTTGATCCGGGCATACCCCCCTTTCAGGTCGTCACTGGTGGCCGCAATAGGGTCATAATAGGGTTCGCCCCACACCCCAAGCCGGGCCTCCCGGGCCTGCTGCTGGGCCGCTTGATAGCAATCCACATACCGCAGGTTCGGCACAATAGCCACCTGGAATCCGGCCCCCTGCTGCAACAATCCTGCAATGATGCTGTTGCCCTGGCCGTCGAACAGGTGCCCCAGTACGCGGCCATAGTGATCGTGGCTGTCTTTCCCCACCAGCAGCCGGATGGGCTGTTGCTTGAGCATGGACTGCAGCTGGACCCTGGCATCGTCCCCCAGGGGTTCTGCCGGTTTGCCGCCATGGGCCACCTCAGGTGTATTGATGCCCACCAGGCGCACCTTGCGCCCATCCACCAACCGCACCGTATCCCCGTCGAACACGTCCTTCACCTGAACGGTTTCCACCGCCAGATCCGGCTCCAGCGCACACAGGGCAAACGCCTGCATACTGAACAGACAGGCAATAAAAAAGGCCCCCATGGGAGCCTTTTTCAGCGTCTTTTGCCGTGTTTCCATGGACTGGAATCGCGGTTCGCTTACTTGGAGCGACGCACCGCGCCAAAGCGCTTCTTGAATTTGTCGATACGACCACCAGTATCCACCACTTTCTGCTGACCGGTGTAGAACGGATGGCAGGCAGAGCATACGTCCAGGTGAATGTCTTCTTTCAGAGTGGAACGGGTCTCGATCACGTTGCCGCAGGTGCAAGTGGCCTTGATGTCGTTATAAGCTGGATGAATGCCTTCTTTCATGGTGTCACCTGATCTCTCTCAGTGCATGCCGCCGCCCGATCCGGTGCCGGGTACCGCATGGATTAATTGAATATTCGCAATACGAGTATCGTATACAAGGGCGCGAATCATACCAAAGTGTGGCAAATTGGCAAGCAAAGCATTAACCTTTACTGCCCTTTTCAGATCAACACACACTAACCCTCTGGAATTGCTACGTTTTTTATGGCCAAGCCCGGACCCCACACCATCATTCAAGTGGCTTTGCCAGTGCCCCTGCGGCGCACTTTCGATTACCTGCCCAAGCCGGACACCCCGGTCAACCTGCTGCAGCCGGGCACCCGGGTGAAAGTACCGTTCGGCAAGCGCCAGCTGATCGGTATTGTGCATGGGGTCATCCCCCATTCCAGCTACGGTGACGACAACCTCAAAACCATCACCGGGTTGCTGGATGATGAAGCCGCCCTGGGGCCAGACCTGGTGGCACTGTGTCGCTGGGCAGCGGACTACTACCACCACCCCCTGGGAGATGTGTATGCCCACGCCCTGCCCACCCTGCTGCGCAATAAAGATGAATCCTGGGAAGAGATCACCACACGCTGGAAGCTGACCCAGAAAGGCCGCCTCATCGGGCTGGACCAGTTGGGCCGGGCCAAGCGTCAGTTGCACGCCATTGAAGTGTTGCGGGAGCACCCGGAAGGGCTGCATCAACCGTTGCTGAAAGGCTTCGACATTGAAGCGGCCACGTTGCGGGCCCTGCAGGAGAAAGGCCTGGTGGACCAGCATGAGGATCGCCCGCCGCGCCAGCACTGGCAACGGGAGCGGCTGTTGGCGGAAAGTCCGCTGACCCTCAATGAGGAACAACGCCATGCCCTGCAACCCATCGTCCAGTGCGAAGGATTTCGCACCTTCCTGCTGGAAGGGGTGACCGGCAGCGGCAAAACCGAGGTCTATCTGCAGGCCATTCATCACTGCCTGCAGCAGGGCAAGCAGGCCATGGTGCTGGTGCCGGAAATCGGCCTGACCCCCCAGACCCTGCAGCGTTTTCAGCATCGTTTTGCGGTGCCGGTGGTGAGCTTCCATTCGCACCTGACGGATCGGGAACGGCTCACCAACTGGCGCAAAGTGCGCAACGGGGAGGCGGCCATCGTGCTCGGCACCCGCTCTGCCCTGCTTTGCCCCATGGAAAACCTGGGCATGATCATTGTCGATGAGGAGCACGACCTGTCATACAAACAGCAGGAAGGCTTCCGCTACAATGCCCGCGACCTGGCGGTGATCCGGGCGCAGAAACTGGGCGTTCCCGTGGTGCTGGGGAGTGCGACCCCCACTCTGGAATCCCTGCACAATGCCCGCAGCGGACGTTACGAACACCTGACCCTGAGCCGCCGCGCGGGAGACGCCATGCCGCCCCGCTTCCGGGTGCTGGATATCCGGCAGAAAGCCCTCACCCACGGCATGGCGCCGGAACTGTTGACCGAAATGGAGAGCCGCCTGCAGGCCCGTCAACAGGTGTTGGTGTTCATCAACCGCCGCGGCTATGCACCGGTACTGATGTGTCATGACTGCGGCTGGTTCAAGGAATGCCCCCACTGCGATCACCGCATGACCTGCCACGCCAACCCGGCGCACCTGCATTGCCATCACTGTAACCACCAACTGGCCATCCCCCGTTACTGCGGTCATTGTAAGAGCACCGATCTGCGCCCCATCGGCATGGGCACCGAGCGCCTGGAGGACAACCTCACCAGCCTGTTTCCCAAGTTTCCGGTGATTCGCATCGACCGGGACACCACCCAACGCAAACAGGCTATGGCCAAACACCTGGAGCGGATTCATTCCGGCGAACCCTGCATTCTGGTGGGCACCCAGATGCTGGCCAAAGGCCACCACTTTCCCAAGGTCACCCTGGTGGCGGTCTGTGACATTGATGCCGGGTTGTTCGCGGCGGATTTTCGCGCCACCGAGCACACCGCGCAGCTGTTGCTGCAGGTGGCCGGCCGGGCCGGCCGGGGCGCTGATCAGGGTCTGGTGTTTTTGCAAACCCACCAGCCGGGCCACCCCCTGCTGCAGACGCTGCTCAGCGCTGGCTACGGGGAATTCGCCACCGAGCTGTGCAACGAACGCCGCTTGATGGGCATGCCTCCGTTCGGTTACCTGGCGCTGTTGCGGGCGGAAAGTCAGGACCCACGGCAGGCCTCGCAGTTTCTCAATCAGGTGGAGCGCTGGCTGCAACCCATGGCGCAGGCATTGGGAGTGGAGGTATGGGGGCCGGCACCGGCCCTGATGCCGAAGAAGGCCCGCCGCTTCCGCTTTCAATTGATGCTGCGGGGGGAACAACGCCCGGCCCTGCAACAGCTGCTGAAGCAAGCGGTAAAAAAAATCGAACAGGAAGCCGGCAATCGCCTGAAGTGGAGTGTGGATGTCGACCCGGTGACACTGGATTGATTCTACCGGGCTGGGGTTTGCAACCTCAGCGGGATTCTACGGTAGGAGTCTCTGGCTCCCCAGCGTGCTCTTGCACGATACTGGGCAGCACAAAAGGCTGCACTGCCTGCACCAGGGAAACCTCCTGATTCAGTTTGCCGGTGATCACCTGCAGTACGTCCGCCGTAATTCGGCCCTGGGGGTCCGCATCAGCGACCGCCTCATCCCCTTCCTCCTGAAAAGAACGTTCCCGCGCCTGGTTTACCCGCTGCAGCAAACGCCCCCGTAACTCGGCGTGCTCCAGACTGTGGATGTATTCCAGTGCAAACAGGGTGATCAGCATGGGGGAACCCAGATCCGAGGTGAAACCATCCAGCAGGCTGGATTCGCCGCCACTGACCCGTCCCTCGTCACCGTAGTAGTGACGCAACAGATTGTAGCTGTTATGCAATCGTTTCAGTTGTCGGGGGTTGGTGAAGCCGAAGTGCTGCACCCAGCGTTTGAACAACTTTTTCTGGGCATCGCTGAGGCCGACGGCAGCGCCTGCTGGCGGGGCTGGGGATTCCGGAGTGACCGGTGTACCTGGGCGCGGCCCGCCTGCGGTTTCCTCCCAGATGGATTCCAGAAAGGCATCGATGGAGCGGGCATCCGCCGGGGTCAGGGTGATGGGCATGTGTATGACTTTGGCCAGATAGTCCCGGGCGATGGCCTGGGGATGGCTAAGCTCGTGATGCTCGGCCAGCGCTTCGTAGTGCAGGGCCAGTGCCGCCAGGGCGATGCGCTGGTCCACGGCTATGATGACCGTCACCTGGGGAATATCCAATACCAACCGCACGGCCTCGAATACTTTCACGATCCCTTCCTGGCCACAGCGATCCAGGTCATCCACCAGAAACAAAAGGCGCTGGCGGGGCCCGAACCAGGGGTTCAGCCGCACCTTGCACAGGGTATGGATGTGTTTGCGCATAACTGGAATGGACCCCAGGTGCTGGCCATAATCCGGCAGCTTCAGATAAGTCATCCATTCCTTGGCCAGGGGCATGGCCAGCAGGGCCTTGGCCTGACGCAGCAGCATCACCACCAGCACCAGGGCGCCGCCGCCCACCATCACTTGCGCGCCGGCACCGGCGGCCATGGTGGCGCTGGCCATGTTCTCCAGATCCTGCCAACTGAGATTCCACAGGGCCAATAACAGCAGTACCGCCAACAGCAACAGGCGTGGACCATGCAACGCCACCGCAAAGCGGAACAGCAACGGAAGCCGCACGCCGCACCACCACAGCAGCGGGCGCCATCCTGCCCGAAAACCGGTGTCCGGGGCCTGGGGAAAACTGGTGAGCGCCTTCAGCATTTCCTGGGCCATGCCCGCCTGCAGGTTATCCGTGTGCTCGTATTCCCAGGCGTTGAAGGTGCCAAAGATAAACGGTTGCTGCCGGCGCCGCTGCCAGAGGGCCTGTTTGAGCAGGTGCACGGTGGTGGATTTGCCCACCCCCCAATCCCCAAGCAAGCCGATGGTCTGGTGGTGGTCGTTGTCCCCGGTGAGTACAGTGGCAAGCGCCTCCACCAGGCGGCTCCGATTGAGGCGGTCCTGGTCACTGATACGCTCTGCACTTTGGCGCCGTGAGGGCAGGTACGCGGGCACCGGGATGGGCTCGACCGTGCTGTCGGTCGTGCTGTCGGTAAAGTGCGTTTTGGTAGACCGGGTGGGGATCGGCCGGGTGTGTCCCTTGTCTTCCGGAGGTGCGCTCACCGGGGGGGGTATCCTGTTCTGCTCAGCGTGATACCTTAACCCTAACTCACTTATTGCGGGTTGCCCACTTTCCACAACCAACAAACCTGCAGCAACCCTGCCGCAAACCTGCAACCCACAAAGTTCGGCGCAAAAAAAAACCCGCAGGCTGATACTCTGCGGGCTACTTAACGCTTGAAGGTAAAACGGTGTGCTGTCAACAGGGTAGTAAACAACGTACCATTTCCTGCCCTGAACTAAGCAAGCGCGATACCAACTTCAACATATCGTTAAATTACAATAACTTAAACAAAACCACAGGGTCAGGACCGGTGGCCAATGTAAAAGCTTTCGACACCGTGTCCGGGTGTTCCGCTACAGGCATTCCAGGCTGCCGCGCTGATGGGCCAGCCCCGCCACCAGCTGGTCCCGCCCCCGGGCTTTGGCCTGATACAGATTATCGTCCGCCACCTTCAGGGCCAGTTCGCCATCCCCGTCATTGACCTGGGCGACACCGATGCTCATGGTCACCTGAAAGGATTCATCCCCCTCGCCAAAAATATGATGGCTCAGGTATTTGCGGATTTTCTCCCCCACTTTCTGCCCCTGGGACAAGCGGGTATTGGGCAACAGCACCACGAACTCCTCGCCCCCGAATCGCGCCACCACATCGCCGGTGGCCCGGGTGCTCTGCGTGAGGATATGACCGACGGCTTTCAACACCTCATCCCCCGCCGGGTGTCCCCAGGTGTCATTCACCTGTTTGAAGTGGTCCACGTCGCACATCAACACACACATGGGCTGCTGCCGGCGGCTGTGCCGACGCCCTTCCTGATCCAGGCAGGCGATGAAATGGGAGCGGTTATGAATCCCGGTGAGCGAATCCATCACCACCAGCCGTTCCAGCTCCTGCTTCTCCCGGTTCATGAAATAGCCCAGCACCATGAACATGATCAGCATGGGAATGGCCACGCCGAAGTAAATAATCCGCAACCAGAACGCCCACCAGGCATTGAGACCGTCACCGAGAAAAATCGGCTGGGTGAGCATGGGGGCGTAGTCCAGGGATTCCGTCCAGAAGCCGATCTCATAGAACAGGAACATCAATCCCAGCACTACCGAGATGGGTTTGTAGACCTCGGCTTTGAACAGGGCCCGCACCAGCAGCATCAGGCCCAGGCACAACAGCATCAGGGGGGAATCCTTGTAGCCGTAGGCCACACTGATGGAGGTGACCACCAGAAACGTGACGGTGACGGTGATCAGGCTCAACCAGGGATGATCTTCGTCAGAACGACGGCGGGACCAGCAGTACACCGCAACGCCCGCCAGCACCAGCGCACACAGCAGTACAATGATCTGGATGAACGGCACCACTTCCCAGTTATAGATGCCCTGGTATTCCGGGTCCGCCATGGCCACGAACGGCATCAACAGAAACACCAGGTAGAGTGGAAACGGCAACAGGGACATCACCAGGCAGGCAGTGATATCCCGTTGCTGACGAAACCAGCTTTCAAGCCAGAGAAGCCACGCTTGCACGGGGCAGCACCTCCTCTTCCACGGTCGCCACCACGGTGTCCCGCCCGCGGGCTTTTGCCTTGTACAGGTTGGCGTCGGCGTAATGCACCAGGTTTTCCGCCAGCAGGTCCCGGCTTTCCACCACCCCCATGCTGAGGGTCACGGTGAAGCTCTTGCCGGAACAGAAGAACGGCAGGGTCTGCAGGCTTTTCTCCACCCGCCGACACACCCGCAAGGCACCGTCCAGGTCCGTTTCCGGCAGCAGAATGGCAAACTCCTCACCACCCACCCGGGCCGGCAGATCCGCCGGCACCCGCATGTGCCGCGCCAGCACTTCGGCGATGCCCCGCAGCACCACATCCCCCATCAGGTGGCCGTAAGTATCATTGATGCGCTTGAAGTGATCGGCGTCGATCATCACCAGACACAGGGGCTGACCGGTACGGCGCTGGCGTTCGCATTCCTCCTCCAGGCGCTGGAAAAAATGGCGTCGATTGGCCAGGCCGGTATGGGCGTCCAGCCGCGACAGCGCCGACAGACGGGTACGGTGATAGTCGTATTGATCGAACATCACCCAGGCGATCAGCACATAGGCCACCACACTCACATAGAGCACCCCGGAGCGCATCACTTCGGCCATCACATGGTGCCTGCCACCGGCAAAGGCCTGCGGGCTGTAACCGGGAGCGTAGTCCAGCAACCCGGCGTAGATGGCCATATCATTGACGGCGTAGAAGCTGAGCCCCACCGCAGCACCGATGATCACCGAGCGCAGATCGAGAATCAGGATGCCGATGGGAATAATGCCCACGATCACCAGGTTGGAGGGATAGGTCAGATTGCCCCCCAGGAACGCCTCGCAGGCATGGCCGATGCCGGCACAGGTGGCCACCAGGATGGTGGTTTTGGGCAAGGGGGTCGGATTTTTACGGTTCCGCCACAGGCGCAGCACTGTGATCAGGTACACCAACAACACAGTGCCCAGTACCACGTTGGCGGCGATGATGTATTTGGGCACCAGCAGTTGCCGCCATTCCTCCACGAACAAACCGGCGCTCTGCGCCCCCATGAACGCCAGCAGGAACGGACTGTCGAGGCACACCACCAGAATGCAGCGCTGGGCCGGGGTGGCGTGGATCAGGAAATTGCGGATGATCTGCAACATGGGGTGTCCGTATTATTATAATCGTGGGGACGTTCGTCTCATTTTGCATACTGACAAGCCGGTAGCCAGCGCGGACAACGTCATAATACGATTCGTTACGCAGCGCTACCTTTGCATACAATCTGTAATTAACTTAACCAGTTAGCTCAGCGTGCCCGTCTGGCGGCGGGGCCGGCCTTCTGGCATTCACCGCGCCAAACCGCCATAATACGCGGCTATTTTCCGAATCCGCCAACATCCATCTATCGAGCGAAGCACAGTTCCCATGACAGTTCCCACGAAAGACGCGCTACAAGCCCTGCTGGAAGCCACCTTTGACAACCTGATTGCCCAGGGCGTCATCCCGGAGGACGCGCCGCGGCGAATTCAGGTGGATCGCACCAGAGACAAAAGTCACGGGGATTTTGCCACCAACCTGGCCATGATTCTGGCCAAACCGGCGGGTAAAAAGCCCCGCGACCTGGCCCAGCTGATCGTGGATCACCTGCCGCAGAACGATGCCATCACCCAGGTGGACATCGCCGGCCCCGGCTTTATCAACTTTTTCATGAACGACGCCACCCGCTTTGCCGTGGTGGAGCAGGTGCTGAGCGACACCGAGGCTTTCTGCTCCCCCAACGTGGGCCAGGGTGAGAAGGTGCTGCTGGAGTATGTGTCCGCCAACCCCACCGGCCCCATGCACGTGGGTCATGGCCGCGGCGCGGCCTACGGCTCGGCCCTGGCCAACCTGCTGCGGGTCACCGGTTATGCGGTGCACCGGGAATACTACATCAACGACGCCGGACGCCAGGCGGATGTGCTGGCGGTGTCGGTGTACCTGCGCTATCTGGAAGCCTGTGGCGAAAGCGTGACGATTCCGTCCCGTGCCTACCCGGGGGAGTATGTGCAGGAGTGTGGCAGCAATCTGTTCAATGCCGTGAGCAAGCAGTATTTCCACCCCTACAGCACCGTACTGGCGGGGTTGCCGGAAGACCCCGACGGTGAAGGGGATGCGATCAAGATGGCGAAGGAAAGGCATCTGGACGCCCTTATCGACAAGGTCCGTAACCTGTTGGGAGACGGCTATCGCGCGGTGCAGGATTTTGGCCTCAATGCGCAACTGGATGCCATCCGCGCCACGCTCAAAGCCTTCAATGTGGAATTCGACCAGTGGTTTTCCGAGCGTACCCTGGAACAGACCGGCGCCATCGAAAAAGCCATTGAGCGTCTGCGGGAGCGGGGTCACGTGTACGAACAGGACGGCGCCATCTGGCTGCGCACCTCGGAGCTGGGGGATGAGAAAGACCGCGTGCTGATCCGGGATAACGGGCTGCACACCTATTTTGCCGCCGATGTGGCCTACCATCTGGACAAGCTGGACCGGGGCTTTGAGAACCTGATCGACGTCTGGGGTGCGGACCACCATGGCTATATTGCCCGGGTCAAAGCCGCCATCGAGGCCCTCACCGGCAAGGGCGACCTGTTCCATGTGGCCCTGATCCAGTTTGTCACCCTGTCCTCCGGCCGCATGGGCAAGCGCTCCGGCAATTTCGTCACCCTGTCGCAACTGATTGAGGAAGCCGGCAACGACGCCACTCGCTTCTTTTATCTGACTCGGTCGCCGGAGCAGCACCTGGAGTTCGACATCGACCTGGCCCGCTCCCAGACTGCCGACAACCCGGTGTTCTACCTGCAGTATGCTCACGCCCGGGTGTGCAGCATGATGCGGGAGCTGGAAGAGCGCAACCTGAGCTATGATCAGAGCGCCGGCCTGGCCGCCTTACCGGAACTGCCGGAATCCAATATCGAGGATCTGGCCAAGCGCCTGGCGGCCTGGCCGGAAGCCGTGGCCAACGCAGCCCGCAACCGGGCCCCCCATCAATTGACCTATGCCCTGCGCGACCTGGCCCAGGATTTTCACACCTGGTACAACGGCAACAAGGTTCTGGTGGAAGACGACACCCTGCGCAACGGGCGCATGGCCATGGCCATTGCAGTGAAGAATGTGATTGCCAACGGACTCAGCCTGCTGGGCGTGAGTGCGCCGGAAAAAATGTAGAACAAAGAATCAAGGATTTCACATGCTTAAAAGGGTATCGGGCTCACTGATCCTGTTGGTGTCGAGTTTTTTCATATCAACTACGGCACTGGCAGAAAACCCGGTTTTCCTGCTGGGAAAACTCAACATTCAAGGCACCACTTACACTAAGGTGGTGTTCTTTTATGATCGGGCGGTTACCGATATCAAAACCTGCGAACGAGAGATTTATCTTGGTCGCATGGGTCAGTGGCAATACTATGGTCATGTGGTGCACAAAGGCAAAGGCCTGTCCGCCAATATGAACTATTTCTGCCGTACATCCAGCTATAACATCTCAGCCTGGCATCCTGCTGCCGGTTACGATTACATCTATCAACTGGATATGCGGGAAAACGATTTCAAAGTGAAGCCATTTGAATCTTACGCCAAATGCCTGGGTGATCTGCGCAAGTCCGTGCCGGATGAAACACACGAATTCTTCTGCGCCCGCGCCAATCAGGAAGTCACACAACCGCCAACCAATCAATAATCTGCAACAGGGGGAATGAACCGTTGGCAAAATCCGATTCCACATTACCGGCCTGGGTCTGGCTTTTCACCGGAGTGGTCACTGGCCTGTTTCTGGCCTTTTTGTACTACCTGGCCGGGATCAAGCCCACCGACCGGCAGATGAAGGAGATCGAGGTCAGCGCCCCCGGTTTTCCCAAATCCGGCAAAGAGAGCCCCAAGTTCGATTTTTACACCCTGTTGCCGGACCGGGAAGTGGTGGCCCCTGCACCGGAGGAACCTGAGCCCGGCAAGGCCGCTCCCACCCCCAGCCCCCAGGACCGGTTCCTGATCCAGACCGGCTCCTTCCGCTCAGCCCAGGAAGCCGACCATCGCCGCGCAGAGCTGATCCTCATGGGGCTGGACGTCAAGATCCAGAAAGTGGAGCTGGGCCCGGGCGAAGCCTGGCATCGGGTTCAGGTCGGCCCATTCGAGACCCCCTCGGAACTCGAGGCCGCCAAAACCACCCTGGCCGAGAACCACATCGAGCACATTGTGCTGCGCTTGAAAAAGTAGAATCCGCCCCCATATGACTGGCTTAGTGCACACAACGCACCCAGTGCTAACGCCCCATCGACCGTACAAGGAATCTCCGTGGAACAATATCGAGGCACCACCATTCTCTCAGCCCGCCGCAATGGTAAAGTGGTCATCGGCGGCGACGGCCAGGTCAGCCTGGGCAATACCGTGATGAAAGGCAATGCCCGCAAAGTACGCCGCCTCTATAACGACAAAGTGCTGGCGGGTTTCGCCGGCGGCACCGCCGACGCGTTCACCCTGTTCGAGCGCTTTGAGGCCAAGCTGGAAAAGCACCAGGGCAACCTGACCCGCGCCGCCGTAGAATTGGCCAAAGACTGGCGCACCGATCGCGCCCTGCGCCGCCTGGAAGCCCTACTGGCGGTGGCCGACAAGGATGCCTCCCTGATCATCACCGGCAACGGCGACGTGATCCAGCCGGAGGACGACCTGATCGCCATCGGCTCCGGCGGCCCCTTCGCCCAATCCGCCGCCCGCGCCCTGCTGGACAACACCGAATTGGAAGCCCGCGACATCGTGGAAAAGGGTCTGCGCATTGCCGCGGACATCTGCATCTACACCAACCACAATCTAACCATCGAAGAACTGGATTGCGCCTAATGTCCAACATGACACCCCGGGAAATCGTTGACGAACTGAATCGACACATCATTGGCCAGCAGGATGCCAAGCGCGCCGTGGCCGTGGCCTTGCGCAACCGCTGGCGCCGGATGCAGTTGCCCCAGGAGCTGCGCAGCGAGATCTCGCCCAAGAACATCCTCATGATCGGCCCCACCGGTGTGGGTAAAACCGAAATCGCCCGCCGCCTGGCCAAACTGGCCAAAGCCCCCTTCATCAAAGTGGAAGCCACCAAATTCACGGAGGTGGGTTACGTGGGCCGTGACGTGGAATCCATCATCCGCGACCTGGTGGACGGTGCGGTGAAAATGATGCGGGAAGAACAGATGGTGCAGAATCGCAGCAAAGCCGAAGACGCCGCCGAAGACCGCATTCTGGATGCCTTGATTCCACCGGCCCGGGATCAATGGGGCAATAACGCGGAATCCAAGGATGACGAATCCACCACCCGCCAGATGTTCCGCAAAAAACTGCGGGAAGGCCAGCTGGACGACAAGGAAATCGAGATCGACGTGGCCGCTGCCTCCGTTGGGGTCGAGATCATGGCACCACCGGGCATGGAGGAAATGACCAGCCAACTGCAGAACATGTTCTCCAATCTCAACACCGGCAAAAAGAAAAAGCGCCGCATGAAAGTGGGTGAAGCCTATAAGCTGGTGCGGGATGAAGAAGCCGCCAAACTGGTGAACGAGGAAGAGCTCAAGATCAAAGCGGTGGAAGCGGTGGAGCAAAACGGCATTGTGTTTCTGGATGAAATCGACAAGGTGGCCAAGCGCTCCGAAACCAGCGGCACGGATGTGTCCCGGGAAGGGGTGCAGCGGGATCTGTTACCCTTGATCGAAGGCTGCACGGTGAGCACCAAGTACGGCATGGTGAAAACCGATCACATCCTGTTTATCGCCTCCGGCGCTTTCCACCTGGCCAAACCGTCGGACCTGGTGCCCGAACTGCAGGGCCGCCTGCCGATCCGGGTGGAACTGCAGGCCCTGACTGCAGACGATTTTGAGCGCATCCTGACGGAACCCAATGCATCACTGACCGAGCAATACCGGGCCCTGATTGAAACCGAAGGCCTCAAGCTGGCGTTCCAGCCGGATGCTATTCGCCGCCTGGCAGAGGTGGCCTGGCAGGTGAACGAGCGCACGGAAAACATTGGCGCCCGCCGTTTGCATACAGTGATGGAGCGGCTGTTGGAAGAGATCTCGTTTGACGCGGCCGACATGTCCATGAACACAGAACAAAACCCGTTTGTCATCACACCACAGTATGTGGACGAGCGCCTGGGCACCCTGGCCGGTGACGAAGACCTGAGCCGTTATATTCTGTAATTGGATTCGACTATGACCACACCCGTCCCCACCGAAATCAAGCTGCACACCGAATCCAGGGAAATGGAGCTGGTGTTTGCCGGTGAGCACCATCGCCTGAGTTACGAAATGCTGCGGGTGTTGTCGCCGTCAGCGGAGGTGCAGGGCCATGGCCAGCCCATACTGCAAACCGGAAAACGTTTTGTGACCATTCGCAATCTGGAGCCGGTGGGCAACTACGCGGTAAAAATCACGTTTGACGATGGCCATGATTCCGGACTTTATTCCTGGAGCTATTTGCACAAGCTGTGCCTGGAGAAGGCGGCATTGTGGCAGGATTACCTGGACCAGCTGCAGAAGGCTGGTGAGAAACGGGAGCCGGGCATGATCGGGGTTTGGAAGGCGGATTGAGTTTGCCGCAGTAGCACGAACAAGATCAGAAGAGGGCGAGCCTTCGTGAACGTCAGCGGCCATGGACGGCCGCTGTCGAGCGCACAGGGATGTGCTTGCAGCGTTTCACGAAGGCTCGCCCTCTTCTGATCGATCTACGAAGCGACGCAAACTCGCCACGACCTTCAAGCCGCCCGCACCTGCTCCTGTTTCAATGCGGCCACCGTCAATCGAATTCCCTCTTCCAGCGACACCTTCGGTTTCCAGCCAAAATCCCGCCACGCCTTGTCAATGGAAAAGTAATGATGGGTCACCATATAGCGCACCGAAAAACGGGTAAGACCATTTTCCGCATTCAGTGTCCCGCCCTTCAACGTATCAATGCCCTCAGCAATCGCCGCCACCGAATACGCCAGCCAATAAGGCACTTTTCCGGTGATGGCCGGATAGCCCAGTTGTAACAGCACCTTCTCGATAAAATCAAAAAACGCCATCGGCTCGCCGTTGGTGATGAAATAGGCCTGCCCACACACCGGCGCGCCCGCCACCAGCTTCTCCTCCGCCATCACCACAGCATCCACCAGGTTGGACACATAGGTGAAATCCGACAGTTTGTCCCGATTGCCGATGGCCCGTTTCAGTTTACCTTCCTGGGCCTTTTGCAGAATGGCCGGCATGAAACGATTATCGCCAGCGCCAAACACCACATGGGGGCGAATGGCACAGCATTGTGTTACCGTGGTGCCACTGAAGGCGAGTATCTCCTTCTCCGCCTGAATTTTACTGTCGGCATAGGGCGCCTGCGAGATGGAGGAATAGGGCAGGGTTTCATCCCCGTTGGCGATGTCTTCCCCTTCGTAGACGGCACTGGCGGAACTGATGTACACCAGGCGTGGAATGGCATGCACACGACAGGCTTCCATCACATGCAAACTGCCCTTGTAATTCACATCCCAGATGATGGATTCCTGATTGTGTTTGGTGTGCACGATAGAGGCATTGTGTACGATGGTGTCCATACCTTCACAGGCCTTGATCACGGCATCCCGGTCACAGATATTGATGTTCAGAAACGTCACATCATCGCGAAAGGGTTTGCCACCGAAATCCAGCACCGTCACCCGGTGACCCGCGTCCACCAAACCGTTCACCAGGTTGCTGCCGATAAATCCGCAACCGCCCGTCACCAGAATATTTCGCTTGTCCATGGCTGCTCTCTTCTTATTATCAGGGTTTTATTTACAGGTTTTGTATCAGCATTCATTAGGCGTAGGTGCCGAACATCTGATCCCAGAAGGGAAAGATGGACGCATAATTCCGGTTCAGGTGCTTGCCATGATGAATGTCATGCTTGATGGCCCAGAAATTAAAAAGCTTGAACGCCGGATGCGGCAGCACCAGATTGGAATGCACCAGAATATTGGCCACGTGATGAATAAAGAACACCATCAGGAACGACACTGCGCTGATGGGCCCCACGATGGCAATGGCAATGCACAACAACCCCAGGCCCGCGATGTTCTCCACCGGGTGCAGAAAGATGCTTTCCGCCGACGTGGGAAAGCGCACATAATGATGCACCCCATGCACGTATTTCATGAACTTCGGATGATGCATACCCCGATGCAGAAAGTAATACATGAAATCGTACAGCATCAAAGAGGCCAACACCTCGCCGAAGATCATCACACCGGGCACGGACTCGGCCGCAATCAGATTGTCACCGAAATACACAAATACAAAAGCAAAGAATGACAGTGCCAACAGGGCATTGAGCGCAATATTAACGGCCTTGCGCCCGTTGCTGATGCGCTGCCGGTCCGGTGTCCGGATTCGATAGCGGGCAAAGCGGGGTGAGTGCACCGCCCAGGCAAAAAAAGCCATTACCACGCCATCGAATACCAGAATGCAGCCGAGTGCGATAAAAAATCCCATGGTCATTGCCGTTCCCTCCTTCTTATTTTTTCAGTGCCAGCCACACCAGGCTGCACAGACTGCGCAGGCGCTGACGCACGCTTCTGGAAAACAACAGGCGTACGGTTTCCCGGCCCTTGTCATAATCACCGGGCTTGACCGGAAACAGTTTGGGTGGCACGCCGAAGCCAAAGCGGTCGGTCAGCACCGCTTTCTGGTTGGTGTAGGCGCGCAACCCATCCCGCCCATTCATACGGCCAAAGCCGGAGTACTTGACGCCCCCGAACGGCAGATCCTGATTCAGGTAACAAAGCCCGAAGTCGTTGATGCAGGTTGCCCCCGCCTCCAGTTGCGTT
The DNA here is from genome assembly GCF_003671495.1 of Ketobacter sp. GTDB lineage: Bacteria > Pseudomonadota > Gammaproteobacteria > Pseudomonadales > Ketobacteraceae > Ketobacter. Next base: position 132,816 of record NZ_RCHN01000043.1, read on the forward strand.
GCGATGCGCTCCGCCTGCGCCCGGTCATTGCTCATCACCGTGGAGTGCAAACCAAACTCCGTTGCATTGGCCAGGGCCACCGCCTCCGCCTCATCCCGCACTTTGAAGATCAGCATCACCGGCCCGAACACCTCGCTGTAAGCGATTTCCATGTCCGGTGTCACATCCACCAGAATAGTGGGTGGATAAAACTGGCCGTTGCCCATGGGCTTGATCTGGCCACCGACGAGCGCTCGCGCGCCCTGTTGTAATGCCGCGGACACCAGCCGATCGATGAGGGCGATCTGGTGTGGGGAGGTAATCGCCCCCACATCCACTGAGCCGTTGCGATCCGGCACGCCCTGGCGCAGTCCGGCAGCCTGCTGCGACAATTGCGCCACAAAACGGTCGTACACTGTATCGAACACCAGAATGCGCTCAGAGGCGATGCAGTTCTGCCCCAGGTTGATAAAGGTGCCCCCCAAGGCCGAATGCACTGCCCGCTCCATATCGGCATCGGGGCAGACAATAAATGGATCCTTGCCGCCCAACTCCATCACCACCGGTGTCAAATGCTCAGCGCTGCCTTCGATGATGCGGCGGCCATTGTTGACCGAGCCGATAAACAGCACTTTCTGCACACCACCCCGGACCAGTGCCGCACCGGTCGCTCCATAGCCGTTGATGATCTGCACCAGGTCTTTGGAGAAACCTTCTTTCTCCAGCGCCTGGTCAGTGATGCGTTGAAAACGGGCACTGGACCAGGCCACCATCTCTGACGCCTTCAACACCACCCCATTGCCCGCCATCAAGGGCGCCACCAGCGAACTCAAGATATTCTGCAGCGGATAATTCCAGGGAATAATGCAGGCCACCACACCCAGCGGGTGATACTCAATACGGCCTTTCTTGTGCATCAGCATGCCGGAGCGAACGGCTTCCGGTTGCAGATACTTTTCCCCGTACTTCATGGTCCACTTGAGTTTGTTGCAGATGGGCAGGATTTCCCCCAGCATGGCGTTCTCATAGGTTTTGCCGGAATCCCTGACGATCTCGTCACAGAGCTCGTCCGCATGGGCCAGCACGTAATCCAGAATATGCCCCAACACAGCCCGGCGTTGCCTGAACGAGCTTTGGGCCCACCGCCGCTGCGCCACACGCGCCCGCTCCACACACTGGGCCACCTGCTCCGGCGGAGTGGCCATCACCTCCCCCAATATTTCTCCGGTGGCCGGATTCACACAGGCAATCCGCTCCGCGGGTGGCTCGGCACCCTGGGTCTGCCGCTCACTTTGTTGTTTGATCAGCGCTTCTGCAGTCATACCTTATCCTTCCGCCGATATCGGCGTGCTTCCCTTTTTAGTGGTTGCCTTATTAGTGGCTCCCTTATTCTTCGGACCAGTGCGCGCTGTACGTTTTTTTGCGGCACCTTCCTGCTCGGGTTGTTGTTGTGATGTTTTCGGCTTCAGAATAAAGTCCACCACCCGCCAACCGATCATCATGCTGGGGGCGTTAAGGGCGGATACCGGAATCACCGGCATCACCGAGGCGTCGGCCACCCGCAGGCCTGCCACCCCTTTCACCCGTAACTGGGTATCCACCGGACTGTCTGGGTCCTCCCCCATGGCACAGGTGCCGCAAAAATGAAAGGTGGTCATGGTGGCGCCTTTAATCCAGTCGGCCACCTGTTGCGGATGCTGACGGTTCACCGCCCGTACCAGACCCTGGTTACCCCATTGCACCATCTCACTCTGCTGGGCGATGGCCTTCGCCAGTTCCACTCCGGCCACCAGAGTCTGCAGGTCTGCAGGGTGGCGATAGTAGGCCGGATCAATCTGCGCCTGATCTTCCGGGTTGCGGGAAGCCAGCGTCACCGATCCGCGGGACAAAGGTTTCCCCAAAATCACCACGATGCCGTAGATGCGCTCCACGTAGTGCTGCAGGGGCGGCAGCAAAAAGGCCCACTCAATTAACGTTCGAATACTGCGCCGCAACCAGCGCTGGCGATAAAGCACACCCGGCAGCAGCATCAAGGGCAACATACGCTTCATGGAATGTTTTAACGCTGAAGGGGCAGAGAACAAAACAAAGCAGGTGTCCGGCTGCGTGTCCGGCAAGTGGGAAGCCGGGCTCACATGATGAAAGCCATAGAGCTGCGGATAACCGAAATCTATGGTATTCCTGGCTCGATAGAATAAACAGACGTTGGGGTGATCCTGCAGGTTCTGGCCGATGCCGTCCAGACGGTGCACCACCGGAATGTTGTGTTGTTGCAATTGCCAGTGGGGTCCAATGCCGGACAGCATCAGCAACTTGGGGGTTTCCAGGGCGCCCGCACACAATATGATTTCCTGTTGCGCCCGCACAATGCCAACGCGGCCATGGCGCTCATATTGCACTCCCACGGCGCGCTTGTCTTCGAACAGAATCTTGTGGCAACGGGCCTGGGTCAGCACCGTCAGGTTGGGCAACTCCCGGTTGCGCAGGAACGCCGCATAGGAATGGCGCCGAAACGCGCCTTCGTAATTCATGTCGTTGTAACCGATGGTGCCGTTCAGGTCTCCATCGTTTAATCCGTCCTTGCGCTTGAAGCCCAGCTTGCCGGCGGCGCGGATAAACAGATCGGTGAACGCACTGGCCGGGCGCGGACGGGGTTTGAGCAGGGCTTCCACTTCAGCGAATGCCGGGGCCACATCCGCCCACTGCCATCCCGGTGGCCACTGCTCAAAGTCCTGGCGATCACCGCGGGTGTACACCATGCCGTTGACGGCACCACTGCCGCCCATACCCGTGCCGGTGCCCACATACAGCGAGCGTTTGCCGCACTCCGGTTGGCGGGTGCTCATGCGATCCCACATCACCCGATCATTGGCAAATGCATCTTTAAAGCCATCCGCCGCCAGGGTTTCCGGATTGATGTTGGCGGGGTCACCCACTTCCAGCAACAGCACCCGGTGTGAGCTGGCTTGCGCCAGGCGGGCCGCTGCAATACAACCTGCTGAACCACCTCCCACTACAATATAATCGTATGCATCCGTATCCATATTATCCTTTAACCAGTTTGACCACTGCCGCAGCAGTGGGGTCCAATCCCAGAGCGGGCAACAGCCGCCGACAGAGGAACGCCCGCATCTCCTTGTCACTGCGTTTCTTCTCGCTTTTCACGGTCAGCAGCGACAGCACAAAACGGGTGGACACCTCGACAATCTCATCCAGCTCTTCACCCTCAACGTCCAGCCCGCGGAATATCAAGCGGAAAATGGAACGTCGTATCTCGTTGCCCTCTTCTGCCCGCAGGGCATTTTCATTCATGATGTCCGCCAATCCGGAATCGGCCATCAACTCCAGGTAGGGTTCGTTGGGCAGCCGTTTCAGCGCAAACATCACCGCCTCAATGGTGCGCTCCTCCGGCGACTCATACTCTTCGATGTGTCGCAACAGCTTCTGGGCAAAACCGTAGGCTGACTGCAACATGGCAAACTGCACCACTTCATCGCGATTGCTGAAATAGCTGTACACAGTGGGACGGGTCACCCCGGCCTCTTTGGCAATGTCGTTGAGGGTCACCTTGGCGATTCCCCACTTCTTCACACAACGTACGGTGGCCTCGACGATACGTTGCTGGGTATCCGGATTGGTGTTTTTGGCTGACTTCATAAGGCTGTCCCACTACTGCTTCGATGCACGAAAGATGACGATGGCAAGGAGTCTTACACACTTTACATATATACACAATATGTAAAGTCGTTTAGAAGATGATTTTTCCGGCGGAGAAAAAGCGCGGCCCACCAATTCACAACACATGCGTCTGGCACGCTCAGCTACTTAGGTGAAATAACATGCGATGCGTACGACAAAGTATCGCCAACCGTTGATTCAGGCAGAAAAGTATAGAATCTTCACATCAGATGGATATAATCGCCTGCCCTGATCGGCTATGACAGCCTGTCTGCCGTCACTTGAATCCCGGGAGCCCAACATGGAGCCATCACCGAACCAATTGCTTTTACCGCCGACCCGTCTGGCGCTGATTCCCAGCCCGGTTCGGGAAATCTCCCTCAACGGACACAGTGGATATAACCTGGTGAACGACCGGATTGCTCTGCACGCCGACGAGATCGCCAACAACCGCACGCCCGGCAACCTGAGCGGCAGCCTGTCTCTGGAATTGTGGGCCCTGCCTGCACCGTATCAGGGCGGCGCCTTTTTTGGCGGCCACCTGGTTGCCGGCTGCTCACTGCAGCCTCTTAGTGGCCAGAACTGCTACCGCAACCTCTACCATGAACAGCAGGCGCAGACTCCTCCCCCGGGTGTCTGGTACCTGGCACTGATGATCCGGGAATGGGATATGGCGGCCTATGTAACCCGCGATCACATGACCTTCCCGCAGCCGGTGCGGGCGGACAGCATCACCGCCCTGAATCTGGCCGGATAAACCCAACCCGCCAGCACCAGCCTTTCAAAATCTTCAAGCCAACCCTGTACTGAGTGTCCCTGGCCGGCACTCAGTACAGGGTCACGGCCGCCTCCCACACCTCAACAACGGTTTTCTTTCCCCTCAAACTCCGTGCCGCCTGCCGATTCTTGCCCTTCTCCAGGCTTCAATATTTTTATGACTTTACACCTATACAGTATATGTAAAGTCGTTTAGTATCGAACCCGATGCTGGGAGCAGCGCAGTACCCAATAACAAGAATCACGGCACAGAGGTATTGCTTATGGCGGACGTAGAAGCCTTAAACAACAATCACTTGGCAGGCAAAGAGCCACCGGCCCTGCGCGGCGGACTGCCCTTGCTGGGGCACATGGTCCCCTTCGCCCGCAATCCTTTTCTGTTCATGAAACGGGTCTCCGATGAATTGGGGGAGATCGCCCAGTTCAAAATCTTCAACCAACGCATGATTCTGTTGACCGGGGATGAAGCCAGCACCCTGTTCTATCGCTCCAGTGATGAGCAACTGGATCAATCCGCCGCCTATAAGCTGATGACGCCCATCTTCGGTGAGGGCATCGTGTTCGACGCCCCCATCGACCGCAAAAACCAGCAGCTGCGCATGTTGATGCCGGCGCTGCGGGGCGAGGCCATGCGCAACCACGCGGATAAGATCCTGATCGAAATTGAAGATCTGTCGCGCCAGTGGGGCAGCGAAGGGGAAGTGGACCTGGTGGCGGCCATGAAGCAGCTCACCATCAACACCGCCAGCCATTGCCTGCTGGGGCGGGAGTTCCGCTACGAGCTCACCGACGAGTTTGCCGCCATCTACCATGACCTGGAAAAAGGGGTGAACGCGCTGGCCTACAGTTTTCCCAACCTGCCGCTGCCCTCCTTCCGCAAGCGGGACAAAGCGCGTCAACGCTTGCATGAATTGGTACGGGACATCGTTCGCAAGCGGGAACAACAAGCGGAAAAACCCACCGACATGTTCCAGATGCTGATCGACACCCGCTACGACGACGGCAGTGAACTGAGCACCGATGAAATCACCGGCATACTGGTGGCCGCTATTTTTGCCGGGCACCACACCAGTTCCGGCACGGCAGCCTGGGTGTTGCTGGAATTGCTCAAGCACCCCCACATCCTGCGCGATGTGCGCCAGGAGCTGGACCAATTGTTTGGCATCGATGGCGAGGTCAATTTTCAAAGCCTGCGGGAAATCCCCAAACTGGAAAACACCCTGAAGGAAGTGCTGCGCCTGCATCCGCCGTTGATCGTGCTGATGCGCCAGGTGGCCGAGGACCTGCAATTCAAGGACTACACCATTCGCAAAGGCGACATGGTCTGGGCCAGCCCGCCGGTGACCCACCGCATGCAACACCTGTTCGACAACCCGGAGGTATTCGACCCGGACCGCTACACCCAACCCCGCAGCCAGGATAAAAACCTGATGGCGTACCAGCCGTTCGGCGGTGGCAAGCATAAGTGTTCCGGCAACGCCTTTGCCATGTTCCAGATCAAAGCCATTTTTGCGGTACTGCTGCGGCGCTACGATTTCGAACTGGTGGACCCGCCCCACACCTACGTGGACGACTACGGCGAGATGATCGTGCAACCCAAATCCCCCTGCCGGGTGCGCTACCGGTTGCGGGCAGGCGTGCAGCAACGCTCCGTGGCAACCACCGCAGAGCCCGCGCCAGGCGGAGGCTGTCCAATACACAACGCTTTACAGAACCCGTCACAAACTCCGGCGAGCAGCCCCGCACCCGGGCGTTTCCGTATCAAAGTGGACCGGCAACTGTGCCAGGGTCATGCCATGTGCATGGGCGAAGCCCCGGAACTGTTCCAGGTGGACAGCAGCAGCACCCTGCACCTGGTGGAGGAAACCCCGCTGCTTCGCAATCTGGAACAGGCACAGCGGGCCGTCGCCCACTGCCCTAATCAGGCGCTCAGCATCGAAACCGAATGACACACCCAATTGACCTTTAACAAACAGATTTATACCAAAAGGGAACCACACCATGACCGCACAGGAAACCAATATCCCCGTTTGCACCCGCCAGGAGCTGGAGGAAATGGTGGAGCGCTGGCTGCAGGCCAATCGCGACGCCGAACAGGAAGGCAACTGGACCAAGTACCTGGGCCCCATGTACACCGAGGACGCCGAATACGGCTGGAACATCGGCCCCAATGAAGAGTTTGTGGCCCACGGCCGCAAGGAGATCTGCGACATAGCCCTGGGCTATCAGATGAAAGGCTTTGAAGAATGGCAGTACCCGTATCACGACATCATTATTGATGAGAAACGTGGCACCGTGATCGGATTCTGGAAACAACGGGCGCCCTTCAAACGGCCGGATGGCACCTATTACGAAATCTCCGGCATCGGCGGCAGCTGGTTTGAATACGCCGGCAATTTTCAATGGAAGTGGCAACGGGATTTCTTCGACCTGGGCAACGCCAAAGCCCTGTTCTTTGAATTGGCCGGGGCCGGATTGCTGGAACCGGTGGTGAAAGAAAAAATTCACCGTCAGGCCAGGGGTGAACTGCTGCCCGGCCACCGCAAACTGCGCCCGGATTTATCCCGCTGGGAAACATTCCGCAACTTCATCGCCATGGTCAAAATCGCCATCACAGGGAAGTGAACTCATGACTCCATCATCCGCCACCCTGGGCACGCTGCCCCTGTCCTCCAATCAACCGCGCTGGTTTTCCGACAATCCGGACCGGGCCTGGGGAGAGAAATTCTTCCTGGCCTACAGTCCCCTCTGGATGCTGTCCATGGCGATGATGATGTTCACCGGTTGGCAGGCTACCTTCAGCGACACCGCGTTGCTGCTGCATTCACTGTCGGTGGCACTGCCGCTGCTGGTGTTGCCCATGTTCCTTTACCCAAAGGCGCTGGGCACGCCCTGGCGGCAAAGCTATTGGCTCAAAGCCAACCTTTACATCGCCATTTTCAGCGTCTTTGGCAACTATTTCGGTTCAGAATACTTTTTCGATGTGCTGGGCATGGTCTATCACTTCCCCAACGCCACCACCACCCTGGACCCGGCATTGGTGGGCCACAACGACCAGCCGGTGCCGGTGATCATGTACTTTTATACCCACGCCTACTTCATGACCTACCACACCACCGCCGTGCTGGTCTTACGCCGCCTGATGAGTTCCGGCTTACCCCTGAAAGGGCTGCTGTTTTTGCCGCTGACGCTGCTGGTGGGTTACGCCTGGGCCTGGATGGAAACCAAAGCCATGGCCAACCCCCTGATGGCCAGCAGTTTTTACTACACCAACATGCCCGCCATGCTGGCCTTCGGCTCCCTGATCTATGCCACCTATTTCATTGCCAGTTTTCCGATTTTTTATTTCCTGGATGAGCACAAATCCCGGCCCTGGAGTCTGGCGATGGTCTGCAGCGCGGGCCTCAGTGCCAGTATGCTGGTGTTCTACCTTCTGGAAATATGTACACACGGCATCGAACAACTGTAACGCCAAGGCACCAAACGCATACATTTTGTCCGGATTAGCCAGTTTACATTGGCCGTTGGCCCGCTTTACCATGATTTGACCTGCTGCAACCGAACTGGGAAAAACAAAAGCAAGCTCATGGAAAAGGCCAGCAGCTTCAAACGCAACGTTGCCAGTGCGTTTAAGCGACCGAACAATAATATTGCCCACATTGATGGTTTGCGTGCCCTGTCCTGCATCGGCATTCTGCTCTATCACAGCTTTTTCCTGCTGCACATGTTCGTGCCTGAAGCCGCCTTTACCCAGTTCGTGTATGACACGCCTCTATACTTATCCTGGATTTGGGGCTTGGATAAAACGGTCGATGTGTTCTTCGTGATCAGCGGTTTTCTGATCGGCCGCATGCTGTTCAAGGAGCAGCTGCAAACCGGGCGCATCAACCTGAAAGCATTCTACTGGCGCCGCTACCTGCGCCTCACTCCGGTGTACCTGTTTGCCATCGTGGTGTTTTTTCTGTTGGCAGGGCCCAAGTTCTCCCAAACCCTGTGGGCCAATGCCCTCTACATCAACAACTTTTTACCCCTGGAACGGATGTCCATGCCCTGGACCTGGACCCTGGCGGTGGAGGAGCAGTTCTACATCCTCCTGCCGTTCCTGCTGACCATGCTGATTTTACCCTCGCGCCATCGCCTGGTGTGGCTATGCGGCCTGTTCATCACCTCGTTCGTGATCATCACGGCCATCGCCATGGGTGACCCGGTGTTCTGGCATCAGCCCTATCTGTCGATTTTCTCTGGTAAAGACAACATTTTTCACTATTTCGATACGCTGTATGTGAATCTGCATACCCGTTTCGGCACCTTAATCAGCGGCGTGATTCTGGCCTACCTCAGCGTTCACCACCAACCCCTGCTGCAACGGATCACCCAGCACCGGCCATTGGCCGCCGGACTGACACTGGTGTTCATACTGATTGCTGTGGCCGGCATTCTGGTGAACGGCAACAAACACTGGCTGGGGGATTCGGTGATCGCAGCGCGCCTGATGTTGATCCTGGACCGCAATCTGTTCGGCATCGCCGTCTGCTGGGTGATCCTGATGTGCTCGGCGCCGGGTTGGCTGGGCTACGCATTACAGAGAATACTGGGTGCGAGGATCTGGTATCCCTTTGCCCAACTGTCCTATTCCATGTACCTGTTCCATTACATGCTGGCCATGATCCTGATGTGGCAATGGACGCGATGGATGAAGCTGGAGTACGGGGCCGACCTGGTGTATCAGCACCACTGGTTCCTGCTGGTGTTCCTGGCACTGCTGGCCCTGACCATGCCCTTCAGCCTGTTGGCGTTTGCCCTGGTGGAAAAGCCTTTTATGGACCGCCGGGCTCCGGCCATCGCAGTTGCCGGCGTGGGCGAGGGGGCCCCCACTGGTGCGCAGGGCGGCGCGGAGTTGGCCGCCGTTTCCCGCAGTTAGTCCACCACCACCTTATAGGTTTTCAGCAAGCCGCCGAAGGTCAAAACCACCCGGGCCACTGTCACAAAGGAATCCGGAATCTGCACTTTCAGATCGCGCATTTTGTCCAGCGCCACTTTCAATACATCCGTGGCTTCATGACGGCGCAGATTTTCCTTCAGCACCAGTTCGGCCACCTCTTCAAACACCGCCTGGTTACGGGCCACAAACCCGGCCTTGCGGAATAACTCCCCCAGCGGCTGATCGGTGTGTATGCGGCCAAACAACACCTGCAGCAATACCGCATAATGCTGGGTCTCCTCCGGCGTCAGCTCACCGATGGCGCCATAATCCAGCACCGCCACCCGGCCATCCGCCATCACCAGAAAATTGCCCGGGTGGGGATCAGCGTGATAACAGCCGAAATGGGTGATCTGCTGCACATAACAACTCAGCAACTCCCGCAGCAGCGCCTCTGCCCGGGCCGGATTCTGGTTCAGGTAATCCGTCAGGCGGGTCCCGTCGATCCACTCCGTCACCAACACCCGGCTGGTACTGAGTTGCTCATGCATCCTGGGTACATAGATCAGGTTGGCGTGGGGCAAGGCGGAGAACTTTCGCAGATTGGCCTCTTCCGCCAGAAAATCCAGCTCCTGCATGGTCATGGTAATGATCTGTTCGGTCACCTGCTTGAGGTCAAACTGGCTGATCAGGGGCGCGCCGAAGGTACCCAGGGCTTTAAAAACCATGGAATCCTGGCGGAACAGTTTGCGGGCATGGGGCAGCTGCACTTTCACCGCCACGGTTTCCCCGCTCTTCAGTACAGCTTTGTGCACCTGAGCCACCGAGGCGGCGGCCACGGCTTGCTCATCAAAACGGTCAAAGCGGTCGCGCCAGTCCGAACCCCACTCCCGCGCCAGCACTTCCTCGATGCGCCGGAACGACACCGGTTTGGCGTCATCCTGCAGCTTGCCCAGCTCCGCCACATACTGCATGGGCAGGATATCGGAGCGGGAACTGAGGAACTGACCGAACTTGACCCAGATGGCCCCATTGTCATGGAACAGCTGAGTCAGCTTGCGGGCCCCTTTGTAGTGGGTCTGTGCCAGCAATTTACGCTGCTCCAACGGAGACAGCTCGGCGGACCGGTTGCGATAAGCCCGGTAAGACTGCTCAATCTCAAACCCCACCCGGGTTGCGCTGAGGTACCTTTCCCCACCGGTCACCACCGAATTCACAGTATCAAACAGGTCGCTCAACATGGTGCCAACTCATTGTTATTCTGATTGTCTTGCCCAAATTCATGGGTCGATGATAGCCCTCGAATATACCCATTGTACTGTAATTTTCCATGCCCTAAAGGTCACCGTTTGTGAAAGGTGCCTTCATATCCTGGCTTGACATCACGGCCTGATGCCTCCCCCGGCGCCTGCCGCCGCGGCCTGGGCGGGAAACCCGGCCGGTCTTGCTTCCGGCGGCCTAATCCGCGAAGATAGCCTCCGCACTTGGAGGCCCCTGATGTCCAACGAAAAAACCACTCATTTCGGCTATAAAAACGTCCCGGTCGAGCAAAAACAAAAGTACGTAGGCGAAGTGTTCCACTCCGTTGCCGCCAAGTACGACATCATGAACGACCTGATGTCCATGGGTATCCACCGCCTGTGGAAACGCTTTACCATCGAAATGAGCGGCGCCCGCCCGGGGCATACCATCCTGGACCTGGCCGGCGGCACCGGCGACCTCACCATGAAGTTTTCCCGCATTGTGGGGGATGAGGGCAAGGTGGTGTTGTCGGACATCAATTCCTCCATGCTCAACGTAGGGCGGGACAAACTGCTGGACCACGGCTACGCGGGCAATATCGAATACGTGCAGGCCAACGCCGAGTGCCTGCCCTTCGCCGACAACACCTTTGACTGCATCACCATCGCCTTCGGATTGCGCAACGTCACTGACAAACAGAAGGCCCTGGAGTCCATGACCCGGGTGCTGAAGCCCGGTGGCCGACTGCTGGTGCTGGAATTCTCCAAGCCCACCAATCCCACCTTTGAGAAAGTCTACGACCGCTATTCCTTCAGCATTCTGCCGGTGATGGGCAAGCTGGTGGCCAATGATCCCGACAGTTACCGTTACCTGGCCGAGTCCATCCGCATGCACCCGGATCAGAAGACCCTGAAACACATGATGCGCAAAGCCGGACTGGACCGGGTGGATTACCACAACCTCACCGGAGGCGTGGTGGCCCTGCACCGGGGCTTCAAGTACTGATGGGCATACACTGATGGACCCACAGCGACAGTCCCTGATTCCGATATTCCTCACCGAGCAACTGGAGCGGGCCGCCAACAGAGCCCTGTACTACGCGCCGGTGACCCGCCTGCAGCTCACCAGGCTGAAAGGCAAATCCCTGGGCATCGAGCTGCAGCGCCCGGACTTCAGCCTGCTGATGGAAGTGGGTAAACGCCGCCTCAGCTTCCAGAATCACTGGGATCATGAACCCGACGTCACCATCCGCGGGCCCGCTGTGGCCCTGTTGCGCCAGATTGGCAGCGAGGATGCCACCCCCGCCGACCTGATGCGGCTGGGTATTGAACTGGAAGGGGACCAGCAGCTGGCCCAGCAGTTCCTGCAAGTCATCCGGGATCTGGACCTGGATCTGGAAAGCGCCCTGGGGGACCTGATCGGTGATGTGGCCGCCCACCAGGTGGCGGAAGTGGCGAAGGTGGGGTTCAGCTGGCTGCGGGGTGCCGCCAAAACCGTGCTGCAGCAATCCCGGCACCTGATCGCCGAAGAGCGGGAATGGGTGCTGACCCCGCGCAAATTCCAGCGCTTCCAAAGCGATGTGGAGGACCTGCGGGAGGACACCGACCGCCTGCAGGCCCGCCTGCAACGGCTGCAGAACAGCCTGAATCCACCTACTGATGAAAACGAGCCTACGCCTTGAGACGCCTAGCCCGACTGTTCACCATCTTCACCCTGCTGGCCCGTTATCGCCTGGATGAGCTGCTGCCGGATCACGCTGCCACCGGCCCATTGAAATGGCTGATCCGCCTGCACCCGGCGGCCTGGGGTGCTTCCACCGCCAACCACCCCTGGAGCCGGGCCCGCCTGGCCATGGAACAGCTGGGGCCGGTGTTCATCAAGTTCGGCCAACTGCTGTCCACCCGCCATGACCTGCTGCCGGCTGAGGCCATTGAGGATCTCTCCAACCTGCAGGACAACGTTCCCCCCTTCGGCGAGCAGGCGGCATTCGACATCATCGAGCAGGAACTGAAAGGCTCCATCAGCGATCTGTTTGGCTCCCTGGAGCGCAAGCCCCTGGCCTCTGCCTCGGTGGCGCAGGTGCACGCCGGCACCCTGAAAGACGGCCGCGAGATCGTGGTCAAAGTGATCCGCCCAGGCCTGGAAAAACTGGTGGAGCGGGACCTGGCGCTGCTGCTCACCGGTGCCCGCTGGCTGGAAAAACTGGTGCCGGAAACCCGCCGTTTCCACCCGGTGCAGGTGGTGAAAGACTATCGTCATATCCTGCTGGGGGAACTGGACCTGGGCCAGGAAGCCGCCAACTCAGCCCAGTTCCGGCGCAACTTCAATGACTCACCCCTGCTCTATGTGCCTGATATTCATTGGAATTTAAGCACCAGCAAGGTGCTGACCATGGAACGGGTCTATGGCGTACCGGTATCCGATACCGAGACCATGCTGAACGCGGGGGTGAAACTGGAATACCTGTCTGAAATGGGGGTGGAAATCTTCTTCACCCAGGTCTTCCGGGATAATTTTTTCCACGCGGACATGCACCCGGGCAACGTCATGGTGAACCTGGCGGACCCGCAGAACCCCCAGTACCTGTCTCTGGACAACGCCATCGTCGGCACCCTCAACAAAGAAGAGCGGTTCCTGCTGGCGCGGCAGCTGATGGCGCTGCTAGACAAGGATTACGAACAGATCGCCATCCTGCTGGTGGAAGCCGGCTGGGTGCCCAAACACACCAAGATCCACGAATTCCAGAACGCCCTGCGCACGGTGCTGGAGCCGGTACTGGAGCGACCGCTGCACGAAATCGAGTTCGGCCCGGTGTTGATCCGCCTGTTCCAGACCGCCCGCCGCTTTGAGATGCAGGCCCTGCCCCAGTTCATGCTGCTGGAAAAAACCCTGATCCACGTGGAGGGCCTGGGCCGCCAGCTGTATCCGGAATTGGACATCTGGGCCATTGGCCGGCCCCTGCTGGAGCAATGGATTCGTGACCAGATCGGGCCCTCCGCCATCATGCAGACGGTAAAACGCAACGCCCCTGCCCTCATCGAACAAATCCCCCATTTGCCGAAATTGGCATGGGATGCGCTGCAGGAAATGCGTAAACTGAGTGAGAACCAGCAGAAATTGCTGCAACAGGTGGAAGAACGTCACCTGGGGCGCCTGCGGCGGGACCGCATCATTACCCTGCTGGGACTGATCGGATTAGGTTTTGGCCTCAGCTGGGGCCTGAACCCGGATCTGTTACCGGACTGGCAGCAGATTCCCCTGGGTGCCTGGATCAGCGGCGGCATCGGCAGCGCACTGCTGTTGACCCGGCTGCGGGGCCAGTCACAAGATTGATGATTTTTAACCGGAAAGCAGAACAAATTACATGCTTGTAATATTGTTCTCATATAATGTTATATGAATGACACATTAGCTGCACTGGACAAAGTGCTCACCGAACGCAAGCAGGCACAGGCGGACAGCTCCTACGTGGCCAGCCTTTATCAGAAGGGTCTCAACAAGATCCTGGAAAAGGTGGGCGAGGAAGCCACCGAAACCCTGCTGGCGGCCAAAGACGCTGAACACAGCAAGCAGTATCAGGACGTCGTCTATGAAACTGCTGACCTCTGGTTCCATACCCTGGTGATGCTGCACAAGCTGGATTTGTCCTCGGCTGATGTTTTGCAAGAGCTGGAACGCCGCTTTGATCTGTCAGGGCTGGTGGAGAAAGCGAACCGAAATAAATAGAACGGGAGTAGCCCCATGGGTTTTGGTGGAATCGGAATTTGGCAACTGTTAATTGTACTGGCGATCATTCTGTTGATCTTCGGTACCAAGCGCCTGCGTAACCTGGGCGGTGACCTGGGTGGCGCCATCAAGGGCTTCAAAAAAGCCATGAGCGACGAAGAGAAAAAAGAAGAGCAGGCGAAACTGGCTGAAACCAAACAACAGGGCGACGTCATCGACGCCACTGCCGAAAAGAAAAAAGACCAGGCCTGATCGACTGAGGACGCTTCATGTTCGATATTGGCTTTTTTGAGCTGGTCCTGCTGGGCGTGGTGGGCCTGTTGGTGTTGGGTCCGGAACGCCTGCCCCATGCTGTGCGCATGACCACCGCCTACATCGGGAAAATCCGGCGCGCGGTGTCCAGCGTGCGGGAGGAATTCGAGCGCGAAGTCAACATGCACGAGATGCAGCAACGCATCAAACAGCAGCTGGATGAGTCCGGCCTGGACGAAGCCCAGAAATCCTTGCAGGAACTGAAGCAACAGGTGGAAAGCACACCGTCCCCCTGGCAGCCAGGCAACCAGATCGGCGGCAACCTGGCGGGCACCCCGGATGACGACCCGGACACCCGTCACAACCCCACCGCGCCGGAAAACGAAGCTGAGCCCATGCCGGAGCCCGAGCCCGAGCCCAGCGCCGAACTGAATGCGGGCGACGAGCCCGCTCCGGACGTGGCACCCAAACAAGAATCCCCCAAAGCATGAAAAAAGAGCAGCCGTCCGCAGCCCCGGAATCCAATCTGACGCTGATCGGCCATCTGGTCGAATTGCGCGATCGCATCATGAAGTCCCTGCTGGCGATCCTGGTGGTATTCCTGTGTCTGATTTACTTCGCCAACGACATCTATGAACTGGTGGCCAAGCCCATTCGGGATCAACTGCCGGAAGGCACCACCATGATCGCCACCGATGTCACCTCCACCTTTTTCGCACCGTTCAAGCTGACCCTGGTGGTGGCGTTTTTCCTGGCCATGCCGGTGGTGCTGGGTCAGGTGTGGCGGTTTATCGCCCCCGGCCTGTACGCCCATGAGCGCCGTTATGCCCTGCCGCTGCTGGTGCTGAGCGTGCTGCTGTTCTACGCGGGCATAGCCTTTGCCCATTTCGTGATTTTCCCCCTGATCATGAACTTCTTCGTCATGGCCAGCCCCGAAAACGTGACGGTGACACCGGATATCGCCCAGTACCTGTCCATCGCGCTTAAATTGTTCTTCGCCTTTGGCCTGGCCTTTGAGATTCCGATCGCCACCATGATCCTGATCCTTTCCGGCGTCACCACCGTCAAGGACCTGAGCACCAAGCGGCCCTATGTGATCCTGTTTTGCTTTGTATTCGGCATGCTGCTGACCCCGCCGGACCCCTTCTCCCAGTCCATGCTGGCGATCCCCATGTGGATGTTGTTCGAGCTGGGCCTGTTGTTCGGCCGCCTGATCAAGCGCAAGCCGCGGCATCAGGACGAAGAACATGAAGACGAAGAAGACGACGCCCCTGACACCAAGGCGCCCGCGAAGGTGGACCCGTAAAAGGCTATGCTGCAGAAGCTGATCCGCCAACGTTCTTTACTGCTGTTACTGCTTCTGCTGGGCTGGCTTCAGGCCAGCCAGATGCAGGTGCTCGCCCATGAAGCAACCCACTGGTTTCATGACAGCACCGAACTCTGCGACGACTTGCAACTGGCCCATCACAATCCCGGGGCATTGGCACCGGTGTTCGATGCCGCCGCAGCCCCTCTCCCTCCCCAGATTATTGCTGACCTGGCGCCAACCCAATGGACAGGCACAGCCTATCTCCCACCCCTTGCCCGTGGCCCGCCCCGGTTCTGATTAACTCAATTCCCAACTAACTGAACTTTTTCAATCAGGAGTTAATCATGATGACACTGCATCGTGCCCGCGTTTTGGCGCTGGCCACCACCTTCGTTTCAACTTCCGCCCTGGCGCAAACCGGTTATGTCAGCGGCAATGAATTCAACCCGGCCATCAGCCTGATCCTGGACGGCCGTTATACCGAATACCACGACGACCTGGAGTTGCCCGGCTTTCAAATGGGCCCCGAATCCGAATTGCCCGCCAAGGGCTTCAGCCTGGGCCATTCCGAACTGACCCTCAGTGCCAATGTGGATGACCAGTTCTACGGCAGCGCCAGCCTGGTGATCGCCGACCACGACGGCAGCACTGAGGTCGAGCTGGAGGAGGCCTATCTGGAAACCCTGGGACTGGGCCACGGCGCCACCCTCAAGTTTGGCCGCTTTCTGTCGAGCATCGGCTACCTGAACAGCCAGCATGAGCACGCCTGGTCGTTCTACGACGCTCCGCTCATATATACCGCGCTGTTCGGCAAAACCCTGTACGACGACGGTGTGCAGGCCCGCTGGCTGGCACCGGCTGACTTTTTTCTGGAGGTTGGCGCCGAGTGGACCCGGGGCGACAGCTTCCCCGGTGGTGAGAACGACGGCAATGACGGCAAAGCCCTGTTCATCAAACTGGGCAATGACCTGGGCCAGACCGCCAGTTGGCAACTGGGAGCCTCGGGCTACAGTACCCGCTTCAACGAACGCAGCGGCGAGGGCCATTCCCATGGCCATGGGGAGGAGGAAGAGCATGCCTCTGAACTGGTGATGGAAGACGGCGACGTGGACATCATCGGCGTGGATGCAGTGTTCAAGTGGGCCCCCGGTGGCCAGCCCCGACGCCAGCAACTGGTGTTGCAGGCCGAGTACTTTCAACGCAAGGAAACCGCCCTGTCCCATTTCAGCGAAGAGGATAACTACTTTGAGGCGGATTACGACGGCGAGCAATCCGGCTACTATGTGCAGGCCGTCTATCGCTTCCACCCGCAATGGAGCAGCGGCCTGCGCTATGACGCCATCACCCCGGACAACGAATTCAGCGAACTCGATGCCAACGGCATCGACCTGGAAGAGTTTCTGGAGGAAACCGAACTGGGCAGTGATGAAACCATTACCCGCCAAAGCGCCATGCTGGAATACACCCCCAGCGAATTCTCCCGCATCCGCTTGCAGTACAACCACCGGGATTGGGGCGAAGACCGCGATGATCTCTGGGTAATTCAATACACCATGAGCCTGGGCAGCCACGGCGCCCACAGTTACTGAGGGGGCAACCGTGCGACAGACTCTGATTATCATCATTACCCTACTGACGCCAATATTGGCCCGGGGTGAACTATCGGTGTTCGCCTGCGAGCCGGAATGGGCAGCGTTGACTCAGCAACTGGGCGGGGATCGGGTGTCGGTGTTCAGCGCCACCACCGCCATGCAGGACCCCCACCACGTGGAAGCACGCCCTTCCCTCATCGCCCGGCTGGGGCGGGCGGACCTGGCGGTGTGCACCGGTGCCGAACTGGAAGTCGGTTGGCTGCCATTGCTGCTGCGGCGCTCCGCCAATGCCAAAGTGCAGATGCACCAGCCCGGTTACTTTGAGGCTGCCATGCAGGTGGAACGCCTGGGCATTCCCACCGTTCTGGACCGGGCGGACGGCGACGTCCATGCGGCAGGCAACCCCCATGTCCATCTGGACCCGCGGCGCCTGCTCCGCATTGCCGAAGCCTTGAGCCAACGCCTGATTGAGCTGGACCCGGCGGGGCGCACTGAGTATGCCGGCCGCCTGCAACAATTCCAGGACCACTGGCATGCCCGGATCAGCCAATGGGAATCGGAAGCTGCCCCCCTGAGAAACCGGCGCATTGTGGTCCAGCACGAGGACTGGTTGTATTTCAATGAGTGGCTACAACTGGAGCAAGTGGCCACCATCGAGCCCAAACCCGGCGTACCACCCAGTGCTGCAGACCAGAAGCGCCTGCTGCAAACCCTGTCCGCCCAGCCTCCGGAGCTGATCATCCTGGCGGCCTACCAGGATGACAAAGCCGCGCGCTGGCTGGCGGATAAACTGAACATCCCGGTGGTCACCCTGCCTTTTACCGTGGGGGGAGACGAGCACAGCAATAGCTTGACCGCGTTGTTTGACCGATCACTGGCCCTGCTTCTGCAGGCATTGGGAGACTGATCATGTCCTGGCAGGATTGGTCGCTCATCGGCCCGGCGTTAATCGCCGGGCTGATCATCATCATCAGCCACGTTCCGCTGGGCATTGAAGTGGTGAAACGGGGCATTATTTTCATTGATCTTGCGGTCGCTCAAATCGCCGGCGTCGGTTTGATTGTGGCGCGCATGCTGGATGTTTCCAGCTACCTGGGGCAACAATTGATTGCCGGCACCGCCGCCATCGGTGGTGCGCTGCTGTTAACCCTCACTGAATCCAGGTTAGGCCGGTACCAAGAGCCACTCATCGGTGTGTTGTTTGTCCTGGCGGCGACGCTGGGGCTGTTGCTGTTGGCCGGGGACCCCCATGGGGGCGAATCACTGAAGGAATTACTCTCAGGCCAGATCCTCTGGGTTACGCTGGATCAGGTGTACAGCAGCGCCCTGCTGTTGCTGCCGGCTACGGTATTGTGGCTGCTGTTACGACAACGCTACGCCAGATTCATTTTCTACCCACTGTTTGCCGTCATTATCACCCTCAGCGTGCAGCTGGTGGGAGTGTATCTGGTGTTTGCCAGCCTGGTGATTCCCGCCCTGGCCACCGTCAACTGCTCGCGTTACCGCCTGCTCACCGCGATGACCGTGGGTATCCTTGCGTACTGGCTGGGGCTTTTGGCCTCATTGTATTGGGACCTGGCGGCGGCACCCCTGATCGTATGGTGCCTGGCGTTGCTGTCGGCCCTGTACCTGATACCCAGCCTTGCTAGGACTCCAGCAAAAACGTAACCGGCCCGTCGTTGGTGAGTGAGACTTTCATGTCGGCACCAAAACGCCCGCTCGCCAGCGCACTCACCTGGTCCCGGGCCTGAGCCACAAAATAGTCATAAAGAGCTTCGCCCAGCTCCGGATCTGCGCCCGAGGAAAAACTCGGGCGCAGTCCTTTGGCGGTGTCCGCCACCAGGGTGAACTGCGACACCACCAACAGACCACCGGCCACGTCCAGCAGGGAGCGGTTCATGCGGCCGCTGTCATCCTCAAAAATACGGTAGCGCAGCACTTTGTGCAGCAGCTTGTCGGCCCGCGCATGATCATCGCCTTTTTCAACGCCCAGCAGCAGCAAGATCCCGGCACCAATCTCACCCACGGCCTCATCTGCGACGCTCACACTGGCGCCGGACACCCGTTGGATCAACCCTTTCATACGCCGTCGCCCACCGGTTCCAGCACCACCGCTTTATCATCCCGCAGGTAGGCTTGGTCCACCGCGCTTAACCGGTTCACCCGGATCAAGGCGCGCAGCTCTTTGACATAGGCCTCGCCACGCTCCGAATACTTCAACAAGCCGGCTGCCAGCGCTTTGCCCGACAGGGGCTCACCGGCGCTGCGGGCTGCACTGCGCATCCGACGCAGTTCTGCATAGGCCTGATGGGTGTTCAAGTTGTGCATATAGGCGGTGATGGATTCAAAGGGCGTTTTGAACGCCTTGATTCCATAGTTGCCCAGCTCGGTGCGCACCCGTTCCGGTGCGATGGCGCCCTCACCCCAGGTCCACTGCCCAAACAAGGCATTCCCCTCACTGGCAAAGCGCGATGTGCCCCAGCCGCTTTCTATTGCCGCCTGGGCCATGGCCAACGAGGCCGGCACCACATCCACCCGTGCCAATAAGGCAGCGAAGGCCGCGCTGTCCCCGGGTGAAGCCGGTGCCGCGACACCGTATTCTTCCGCAATGGCGCGCAGCTGGGCCGTGTCGGCGTCCGTCCACTGTGGCACCTGTTGCATGCCTTCCACAAAGGCCCGCTGCCGGGCAATGGTTTCATTGGCACGCAACACCATGGGTGCCAGGATGAAGAAGAAGTAACGCTTTTTGTCCGCCGTGGACAGCTCACCGGCGTAATGGGCGCGCCAGCGGTCTGGAATGGTCGACAGATACACCCTGGGCACGCTGCGATCGCCGGCCTGCCAATTGGCCAGGGTGTACTGGATGCTGTTGAAATACTCCACTACCTGCTCAGGGTTGTTGAAGCTGAGGTGATCCCAGCCACGGTCGGCCGCCGACAGCGGTGACGCGACCAACAGCAGAAGTGTTATCAGTAGATTGGGGGGGTTCATACGCTTTGCATCCCTGTTCATCGTAGTGGATGCAAAGCGTAGAAGATTCAGCGGGGAAGAATCAAGCGCGATCAGTGTTCCATGCTGTTGGCGGCCACGGCACCACTGGACAGGGATACATCCAGATCCTCATACAGATGGGTGATGGCATCCATACGCTTCAACATACCGGTGGTGGTTACCGAAATCACATGGGGAACGTAATTGCCATCGTCCAGCTGTTCAAAACCGGTGTTGGAGAATGCCCACTGGGCTTGCACTTTCTTCAACGCCAGGTTGATGTCGTTGGTGTTGTTGTCGAATGCGGTCAGGGTATCCAGGCCCGCTCCGTATTCCCGCTTGGCTTTCTCGAATTCTGCCACGAACTCACCATCACGGAAGCCCCAGGCGTGGGCAAAGTAATAGGCGGCTATGCGCTGGGACAGCATGCGCTGACGGCCGGAGGTGTTCACCATCTTGGCAGACTTACGGCCGGCAAACGCCTCCAGATCCAGTACCACCTGATGACAGGCCGCCAGAATGGCATTGTTGCGATCAATGATTTTTGCTGCGTTTTCCCGGTTCACTTTGCCGATGGCCAAAGAGCGGTATTCAAACCACAGGTCTTCCACCTGAGACAAGGAAGCGCTGATCTGTTTGGACGGCGCGTACTCGGTCAGCTCCTGGAACTGCTCCTCGAACAAGGCAACACTGCGGTCCAGCTCTTCCCGGGCCCGCACCACATCCACATCCAGCCCCAACGCCAGGTAGTTCTTCATGATGTTCTGGGTGAGCATGCGTTGACGACCGGCCTTATTAAGGGCTGAACCCATTGTGAGCACTTCGGCAAATGCCTGCACTGAAAAAAGACACACAAACAGGGCAACTACGGCGGAAAAGAAAGTATTTCGAGGCATGGGTTACATCCTTAACGTTTAAACTGCACATTTACGGAGCAACTAGCAATTACTTGGCCAATATGAATTTGTCTAGTTGAACCGAACTCCCTTACTCCGTCAGTAAAGGATGCCCAGGAACAGCTCGCAATGTGGATGGCAAAAGGTGTGAACCGGTTAACGCGGGGAACGAGACCTGATCCCGCTGAGATCAGGCACGACTGTTCTGTTTACGGGCCATTTCGTCGGTGGCTTTGATCAGGGCATTGACGATGCCGGGCTCCATGCTGGAATGACCGGCATCCCGGATGATGTTCAGTTCGGAGTTGAGCCAGTTGCGGTGCAGCTCCTGCGCCTGATCCATGGGGCAGATCATGTCGTAGCGACCGTGCACGATAATGCCGGGAATATCCTGGATCGCTGCCATGTTATTGAGTATCTGGTTTTCTTCGATGAAGGCATTGTTAATAAAATAATGCACTTCGATTTTGGACAGGCTGAGGGCCGTATGGCCATCGGTGAACTGGCCCAGCACACTCTGGTTGGGGCGCAGGGTGGCACAACTGCCTTCCCAACTGGACCAGGCCTTGGCCGCCGCCATGCGCTGCAATTCGTTTTCGCCATTCAGCAAGCGGTGATAGCCGGTCAGGACATCCGGTTCCGCCTGGCCCTTGAGGGGTTTGAGTAACTCCTCCCAATGATCCGGGAAGATGCGGTTGGCCCCTTCGCGGTAAAACCAGTCGATGTCCTTGCGGCGACAGAGGAAGATACCCCGCAGGATCATACCCAGCACCCGCTCCGGATGAGCCTGGGCGTATAACAGCGCCAGGGTGGAACCCCAGGACCCCCCGAACAGCACCCATTGATCAATGCCCAGGTGTTCCCGGATCACTTCCATATCCCGCACCAGGTCCTGGGTGCAGTTGTTCTTCAGGCTGGCGTGAGGCGTGGACCGGCCACAGCCGCGCTGATCGAACAGCACGATGCGGTATTTCTGCGGATCGAAAAAACGCCGATGAAACACCTCGCAGCCTGCGCCCGGGCCACCGTGCAGGAACACCACCGGCAGTCCGTTGGGATTACCGCACTCTTCCACATAAAGCCGGTGCGGCATGTCGACGATGATACTGTGCTCTTTGTAGGGTTTGATGTCTGGGTACAGTACCTGCATTCAATTCACTCCAACCCGAATATGGACTAACTGTAGCCTAATCCGCCTTTAGCTGAAAGCAGATACGGTATAAATCAAGCAGTTAGCGCTGAAGGGTCGCTGCCGCATTCCCCGCGCGGACGATCTGCGCTAGCATACCCCCTCCCGGGCGCACCCGGTAGTAAAGCCCTCGGTATCCCAAACATGTCTGATTCAGCCTTACTGCGCTTGCAGTTGGCGGTGTTCGCGCTGGTGTCGGCGTGCTTCACCAACATTTACATCACCCAGCCGGTGTTGCCGGTGCTGCAGCAGGAATTTGCCGCCAGCAGCGTACTGGTTTCCTTTACGGTGTCGGCGGTGGTGCTGGGCATTGCCCTGGCCAATCTGCCCTTTGGCGTACTGGCGGACCGCCTGCCCATCCGCCCGATCATTGCCGTGGGCACTGGCGCCATGCTGCTCGGAGGCCTGGTCTGCGTGCTCACCAACAGCCTGTGGTTGCTGATCGCAGGCCGTTTTCTGCAGGGCCTGTTCGTGCCTGCGCTCACCACCTGCATTGCGGCCTACCTGGCCAAGGCTCTGCCCCCGGCCCGCCTCAACGTGGTGATGGGCTATTACGTTTCCGCCACCGTGGTGGGCGGAATGGGGGGACGACTTCTGGGTGGCTGGATTCACCCGCCGCTGCACTGGCGCTACGCCTTTGTCTCTGCCGGTGTGTTTCTGCTGGTGGCCTGCGCAATGGCACTGTGGTCATTACCCCGGCGCCCGTTGCAACATGGTCCACAGGTGAAAACCGGCTTTATGGAATTGCTGCGGCGGCGGGATTTGCTGGCCCTGTTCGCCTGCGGTGCCGGTGGCTTTGCTCTGTTTTCCTCCACCTTCAACTACCTGCCGTTCCGCCTCAGTGAACCGCAGTTCGGGTTTTCCACGGAACAGATCACCCTGGTGTACCTGGTCTATATCATGGGGATTTTTATGGGGCCCATGGCGGGGCGGATTGCCAACCGGGTGGGCAACGGCACCACCTTGCTGGCGGGCACCGCGGTACTGGCACTGGCACTGGGCTGTTTGCTGCTGCCAGCGGCCTGGGCCATTGTGCTGGGCCTGATTTTGATGTGTGCGGGCTTTTTCACCGTGCACGCCGGCGCGGTGGGCGCCATCAACCGCAAGCTCTCAGGTGGACAGGGCCGGGCCAACGCCCTCTACGTTCTGTTCTATTACGTGGGCGGCTGGGCCGGCATCACCCTGTCCGGGTTGGCCTATACCCACAGCGGTTGGAACGCCGTAGTGGGCCTGTCGTGCCTGTTATTGCTGATTCTGGTGAACGCCGGTCTCAGTGAGCGCCGCTACGCCCGCGGGGCATCCGCCTAGCTCTGCCAGATACCCCCACCCACCAGGGACACACCGCCATCCAGGGCAATCACATGCCCCGTCATATAGGCACTCACCGGGCTACACAGCATCAGGGCCATCTCGGCCATTTCCGGCACATTGGTCACCCGCTGCAGGGGAATCCGCTGCTTCAATGTAGCGCCGCCATCTTCCGACATGAACAGGTTGCCGCCCACGGTGTCCTCCACATAACCCGGGGACAATCCGTTCACCCTCACCCCCCTGGGGCCCCACTCTATGGCCAGGGTTTTGATCAGCATCTCGATTCCCGCCTTGGCCGAGCAGGCATGGGACTGAAACGGCATCGGGTTGACCGCCTGGGGCGCTGAAATGGCGATGAGACTGACATCGGCGGCTGCGAAATGATCACTGCAGGCGCGAAACGTATTGAACGTGCCTTTCAGGTCAATGTCGATCACCGCGCCAAAGCCGTTGGCACTGAGGCTCGCTGCCGGGGCGATGAAATTGCCGGCTGCCCCGGCCACCACAATGTCGTACGGCCCAAAGGCCTCTGCACCCTGGTCAGCGGCCGCCGCCAGCGCAGCATAATCGCGGACATCCGCGGAGCAACCCAGGGCCTGGCCACCCGCCGCTTCGATCTCGGTGCGGGTTGCGTCGAGTTTTTCCTGGCGCCGCCCCACCATCACCACCTTGGCCCCATGACGGGCAAAATGCAGGGCGATTCCCTTGTTGATCCCGCTTCCGGCACCGGTAATCAGGGCGGTTTTGCCCTGCAGCAGATTGGATTGAAACGCGCTGGCCATGTGTCACCTCATATTGGTTTTGTTGTATGGGGCAACACTAGCAGCAAACGGCGGGGAGAATAATGACTAAAACACGCAGGGTGCTGATCGATCCAGCGACCCTGCAGGCAAACCGATGGGGCGAAGATTAGTAGCGGGCGAGTTTGACCACGTTGGTTTGTGGCAATCCATCCTCACTGGTGTAACCACACACCCGACTGAGGGTCAGCAGGTCGGTGCCGCCGATGTTAAAGACATCGAGGCTGGCGCAATGGCCTTCATTTGAGCTGACGATACTGACACACAGGGAACCGCATTGCGCGTAGGTTTCCACCCGTGTGGGTTCCAGCATCCATTTGGTTTTATTGCCCTTGGCCGTGACGAAGTCATGATACACCCGCTTGGTCACGGTAAACGGCGTGCCCAGGTTCGACCCCAGCAGCAGGCCACTGACTTCGCCGGTCCAGCCCTGAAAGCTGATCTGAACCAGGCCGTTCTCAAACTGCTTTACGTTGCTGTATGCGATGTTCACCATGCTGTCGCCACCAAGATAGTGGTAGCTCAAAAGGCCATCCGCATCGATGCGCAGCAGGTGCACGTTGTCGAACACCACCCCCAGCAAGTTCATCCTGGCGTTATCCCCCCACAGCACGATGCTGCCATCGGGGCCCACGGATTTGCCGTCCACCTGTTCCAGTTCGTTGTTCACAAAAGTCCATTGCGTGGTACCTGTTGAATCCACCACCCGCACATCGTGGTTGTTTTTATTGAACAAGGCAGGGCGACCATTGGAATCCCCGATCAACTCGTCGTTGCTGCCCAGGGTGAAGCGGCCGGATTCCAACAGGTCGGCGCCAAAGGAAATCACCTGACGGCCGGATTCGGTAGCCACTTCCAGCACCAGACCCTCATATCCGAACACCGCCACCACGGACTGGGTGGCCGTGACATCCAGCGCCTGGCTGGTGGCCGTCGCCAAATCCAGCAGCAGGGCCCAACCCTGGTTTTCAAAACTGCCGTACACCGCGATCTGCTCGCCCATAACGGGGCTGACCCCACCAATGGGGCGATCCCCCATACCCAACGCCAGAGAGGCAACATCAAAGGGGGTTATCTGGTGCAGGTTGGCGTCCACCACCCAGGAGCCGGCCAGGGTCGGGCCCACCAGCAACAATTGCTGATTGGGCAGTGTCACAGCCTGAGTGATGCCCGACAGAGTCACCTCGAGGACGGTTTCCAGCATCACCATCCCAGCGTTGTCATAGGTGGCAATATGAACCCCATCACTGTGTTGCGACAGGTGTACGGCGTTGCCGTTAGCGTCCAACAGGACTTCGTTCAAGGCATCCGGGTTCACCATCACATAGGCCATCCAACGGGCCTGGGTGGCAAAACAACCGAGCAGAAACAAGGCGAAGAAAACCGGGATCATTACCCGACGGGAGGAGAACCAGCGTTGCATTATTATTCCTTATTATTGGCATGATCAGGGTGCACGATGGGCGCTGCAGGATACAGTCACCACCGGTATCGTATAAACATTACTCTCTTTTTCCACAAGATCAATGACAGATTTGGTGTCAGTTTGTACAAAAAAAGGAAGCCACCGGCTTCCTTTTTTGTTGAACTGCTGACTGGTTTTGATCGGCGCACTTACTCGTTTATAAGGACACAGATCAAGAAGGGCGCAGAGCAAGCCGGTCAGCCTTCAAGGGTCCTGCTTCATGGCAGCGTACAATGCACTCATGCGCACCGCCTCTGCGTCCCCTTCATGGATCACCACCTCAATGGTGGTTTTCACCCGGCCTTTGCCCTCGTAACCCTCCAGGATCTGCTGGCGCTGCTCCGGTGTGATGGTGGTTTGTGCCCGCAGCACACCCCGAACCGGCTTCAGGTACGCCACTTCGCCCTTGGCCAACCACACACTGGGCAGATGCCCGGCGTCCATCAACGTCAGGTGCAGAGCACTCCAGCCGGTCATGGCGCCGACGCAATACAGGCTGCCACCAAAAGCGGTGCCGTGGGTATTCAGGTTCGGCTCCAGGGGCGCCTCCACCACGACAGTGGAGCCGTCCCAGGAGATCACGTCGATACCCATATGGGTGATCAGGGGCACTTGCTCCTTGAGCTTGGTGCGAACGTGATCGAGCTTATCCATCAAACAGCGGTCCTTCAGATCAAACCGTTCAGCAGGGAATCGGTGTAATCACGACGGCGCTGGGCTTCCACCGCCGGGTCCAGTTCCACGACTTTCTCATCCGGAGTGACCTTGAACAGGGGTTGCCCCTGCTTGACGATGGAACCGTCGGTGTTCTCCAGCAGAATCTTGTCGATGGTACAGGCGAACGGCGCCACCACCTTGTTGAACATCTTCATGACTTCGATGATGTAGATGGGCTGACCGGCTTCCACATGGGCACCTTCTTCCACAAACGGAGGGGCTCCCGGTACTTCGCGGCCGTAGAACATACCACCGCTCACCGCCACGATCTCGTCCGCTTTGGTGGCCGGGGGTGGCACCAACACTTTCATCATGCGACCCTGCAGGGCTTCGTCATGCAGTTCTTCCGGGATGTAGACGGTCAGGTCGTCGTTCACCTTGAGGTCGTAGAAGCCCACCTGATTGGCCAGTTTGGGCAGCGCGGAAACCACTTCCATACCCGCCTGGAAGCCCAGGTGAGCCGCTTGCACCTGAGTCCAGGTATCGGCGTCCAGACCACCCTGTGGGGTGGATTCCGCCAGCAGGGCATTCAGTTGTACCCAGTCGGACTGGCCCAGCTTGGCCTCCAGGTCACGATAGAATTGCAGGCCTTTCTGCAGCACCTCGTTGTCGTGTTTCCAGATGCACTCAGCGGCCGGCAGGTCAGCACGGTAATCCATGTTCAGGTAGTGGTAGGTTTCATCCAGCACCTGGATCGGGTTGCGGGTCCATACCACTTTATCGCCGTCGAACTTCACGTTGGCTTTGTTCAGGCTTACCCAACCAGAGAAAATGTGCGGATCGCGGGTCAGGATGTCCAGCGCCCGCAGCAACAGGGTGTGCTTGCGCTCCATGGCGGCATCAATGGCCTGCATGGCAGATTGCAGCGCTTCGCCGGCACCGTGGGCTTCGGCGATCTGCTTTTTGTAGATACCCTTGGCATGGTTAAAGGCGTACTCCAGGTCGAAATCGGAGATCGCAGCCTTCAGCTTGCCCACCAACGTCAGATAGGGCATGACGAACTTGGTGGTGGATTTCGCGTGTACGTTCTCGGCCAGGAACCAATGCACCAGCCCGTAATGGAACTGCAGGTTAGTGGCCAGGTTTTCCCCGCTCATTTTGGTACGACGCAGCAGCTCCGCCATTTCCTCGTAGCTGTGCTTGCGGTTTTGACCCACGGACAACAACAGGGCGATGTTACTGTCATAAGCACCGGCCAGGTGATACTTGATGAACTGGTTGGTGTCCGGATTACGGGCGCTGATGCCCTGGTCGTCACGGATCTCGTTTTCGATGGGGCTGGACCAGTATTCGATGATGCCGCCGGCGTGGGGTTTCAACGCCGCATTAGTGGCATTCAAACGGGCTTCCACCGACGCGCGCTCACGGGGGATACGCTCCGGCTTGGGCAACTTCTTGCCGTGACGGGCCAACAGGGTCATGGCCTCCACCAGGGAGTCCACCAGCAGGAAATCGTTGGGGTCTTCGGGATTCACAAACTTCAAGGTGTAACACAGTTCGGAAACACGGTGCTCCACCTGAATCCGGGTGTTCATCTCCATGAAGAAGTGGCTGTCTTTGTCCACGATACACTCGAAGGTGGACACCGAATCCAGGCCCACCGCCAGCCCGAAGCGCTCGGATTCCTGCTCCATGCGCTGCAGAATGGACAGATCGGTTTTGAGGGCTTCCACTTCACCGGTTTTGCCGGCCGCTTCTGCAGCCGCAATGGCTTCTTCCAGCATTTCACTGGTGTTGGAAATTTCCAGCAGTTTCTGTTCGTGCATCTGCAGGGAACAGTCGCGGGCACCCAGGGTGGTGCACCATTCACCGTTACCGATCACCTGGATTTCCTGGTGACGGGTGGTTTCGATGTTCAGCTCGATCAACACGTTCTTGTTGTCGCCCACACCGGTGGTTTTCACTTCCTGCAGGATCTCGATCAGCTTTTCAGCTGCAATGGAGGACGCTTTCTGGATGCGTGCATCCAGATCCCCTTCAAAGGCGGCCGGGGATTGCAGGATACGCTGGCCTTTACCGCCACCGCCGCCGATGGCCTTCAGGCGCACCCGGTTCTCGGGGTAACGACCGAATACTTCCGCCACCCGGGTGATCGCCTCGGCGCAGATTTCATCGGTGGTGATGATGTCCATGGATTTGGCATAGGAGGCGTTCAGCACCGCGTCGGCGGCGTCTTCCAGGGCCACGCTTTCCTCCCAGTTGGCGGCGTCTACGTCCAGGCCTTTCTCTGCTGCCAGGGCTTTCAGGCCGGCGCGATCACCGACTTTGCGGATCAGGGTCAGGCTGGTGAGGTTGTCGATACCGGGGGTGGTGGAAACATCGTTCAACAACGCAGTCCGCTTGGCTTCGTCCTTGGCGCCGGCGCCACGCACGGTGCCGGAGCAGGGGCCAATGAAGTTCAAACCGGCTTTCTCCAGCGCACTGACCAGCGCTTCGTCTTCCGCCATGAAACCGTAACCGGCGAAAATGGAGTCGTGTCCGTTTTCCTTGGCAATGCTGATGATCTGCTGGATGCGCTGGGTACGCTCATCCTTGTCCATACCGGTGTAATCGGGCACCCGGTGCACGCGATCCGGGTTTTTAATCTGACGCAGTTCCGGGGCCAGGGCGTTGTTGTAGGTGATGGAGTCCTTCTCGGACAGCAGAATACCGTAATCGGTAATGCCCATCTCTTCCCACACATCCATCACTTCCTTCCGGATCGGACCACGACAGATGATGAGGGGTTTCATATCGCTGCAATCAAACTGGCTGACCCACGCAGAATCGGTGGGCTTGCGGCGGCGGTCTTTGTTCACCAGAGGATTGTTGGTGTAGTTTTCGTTGCTCATCTTCTAAATCCTATAAATTCTCTTCTACCTGTTTGCAGGCGGCCGATTAATGGAATTCGCGTTGCACGCCGCCCATGGGCTTGGCTTCATAATGACGCAACAGGAAGTTGAGATTCTGGGCCAGACTGGAGCGCAGGTCGTACGGCATAACCAGTTGCGAGATGGAACCCAGGCTCAAGGCCTCTTTCGGGTTCATCAGGGCTTTTTCGTATTTCTGGTTATACATGGCTTCCTGCTGCTTGACCCACTCGGCCACTTCCACCTGAGCCTGCTCTTTGGCCTGGGCTTCGGTGCCGCCGGCGGCCAGCAACTGGGTAGTGCGCTCGGCAATTTTGCCTTTCACCGCTGCCCGCACCGCCGCCAGCTCTTTCTTGTAAACGAACTCTTTACCGGCGTTACCCATTACCGCCAGGCGGGTGGTGGGCAGAGCCAGCACCACGTCCGCACCGGTGGCGTAGCTGTTGAAGGCCGCGTAGGCGCCACCGAAGGCGTTGCGCACGATCAGCAGGATGCGGGGCGTACGCAGGTCGATGATGGAGTCCAGCATGGCGCGTCCGGCCTGTACGATACCGTTGCGTTCCTGGTCGGTACCGGGCAGGAAGCCGGTGGTGTCTTCGATGAAGACAACGGGGATGTTATAGACGTTACAGAAGCGGATGAAACGGGCGTTCTTGTAAGACGCCGCGATATCAATCTGGCCGGAGGCCACCGCACTGTTGTTGGCCACGATGCCCACCACGTTGCCACCCATCCGGCCGAAGGCGCAGATGGTGTTCTGGGCACGGTCGGGTTGGAATTCAGTGTAGTCGCCGTGATCGCAGATCTGCTGGATCAGGATGCGGATATCAATGGGGGTGTTGTAACCGGAAGGTGAGTTGAAGGCCTTCTTGAACAGGATGTCCGCGTCCCAGGTTTTACGGTCCAGGGGATCGGAGGTTTCCAGGTAGGGCGCCATGGAGCTGTTGTTGTCCGGGAAGTAGCGCAGCAGTTCTTTGGCCTTGCGCAGGGCAGACACTTCGTCGGGCACCACAAAATCGGTGACACCGGACTGGCCGTGAACACCGGGGCCACCCAGCTCGTCAGCGGTCACGTCTTCGCCCAGCACCGATTTCACAACGCCGGGGCCGGTCAGACCGTAGAAGGTATCCTGGGGCTGGATCATGAAGCTGCCCTGACGGGGCAGGTAGGCACCACCACCGGCGTTATAGCCGAACATGCACATGATGCTGGGCACCACACCGCTGATTTTGCGCAGGGCGGTGAAGGCTTCGGCGTATCCGTCCAGGCCACCCACACCGGCCGGTACGAAGGCACCGGCGGAGTCGTTCATGCCGATCAGGGGAATGCCCCGCTCACCGGCCATTTTGATCAGGCTGGCCAGCTTGCGGCCGTTGGTGGCGTCCATGGAGCCGGCGCGGACGGTGAAGTCATGGCCGTACAGGGCCACATCACGACCGTCGATGTTGACGATGGCGGTGACGATGGAGGCACCGTCCAGGTTCTTGCCCCAGTTCTGGTACAGCACGATGGGATCTTTGTCGGTGAGGACTCGAATCCGTTCCCACACAGTCATCCGTTTTTTCAGATGCTGCTTCTCAATGGCTTTGACCCCGGCAGCGGTCTCGGGACGCTGCATGATCTCCCAGCCTTCTTTCAGGGATTCTTCATAGATACCGGGTTCCCGGGCAATCTCGCCGGGAATTTTGAATTCTTTGGTTTCCGGTTCGTGAAAGGGGTTTTCCAATGATGGAACAAGCTTCTTCTGTATTCCCATGCTGTTACACGCTCTTTGGTTGAATCGCTGGAACTGTTGGCGGCTTTTCAGCTGTCTTGGGCGAGGGATCACCTCAAGCCAAAACCGGGATAGCAGAAAAACCTATTTAAGATCAGCGAGTTGTGTGCCGATATTAAAAATCTGTATCTTGAGGGTGCTGCATTATTCAATCGTGCGACCGCTGAGTCAATCACCTTAACGCTCATTCACATTGATGAAAAACAACACGGATGTCACTGGACATGCGAAATGGAGGCTGCTCAATACCCTATTGAATTTACGGGCATTTTACGTCACCCCAAGCCCCCCCAAGGACAAAAAGGGCCGCCATTATCCCACAGTTAACCGCCATTTTCAGCTTTGGATTTTCGCCGCCCGAAGCCCCATAATCCGCGCCATGAATGTGATCCTGATCCACCCCCGGGAGTGGGGACAAAATACCGCAAGCGGCCGCCTGGTGATCGCTGACCGGCGCCATCATCATCTCGTTTCGGTGATCAAACCCAAGCCCGGGGAATGGCTGCGGGTGGGGTTGCTGGGGGGGCCGCTGGGCATGGCCCGAGTGGTGACGCTGGACACCAACAGCGTGACCCTGGATATCACCCTGGACACCCCGCCTCCACCGCCGCTGCCGGTCACCTTGCTGCTGGCCCTGCCGCGCCCCAAAGTGCTACGTCGCACCCTGCAGGCGTGTACCACCCTGGGGGTGAAAGAAATCTTTCTGATCAACAGTTTCCGGGTGGAAAAGAGCTATTGGCAGACACCGTTCCTGCAGCAACAGGCGCTGCAGGAAACCTTGCTGCTGGGGCTGGAACAGGCCCGGGACAGCGTGTTACCCCAGGTGCATCTGCGGCAGCGTTTCAAGCCGTTTGTGGAGGACGAACTGCCGGCACTGGTGACGGGCAAACCGGCCTGGCTTGCCCACCCCACGGCGGACGCCGGCCCCTGCCCCAGCGGGGTCACCGCCCCCTGTCTGTTGGCGGTGGGCCCGGAGGGGGGCTTTATACCCTATGAAGTGGAACAGCTGCAGCGGGCGGGGTTTGCATGCATCAGCCTGGGGCCCAGAATCCTGAAGGTGGAGACTGCGGTGCCGGCCCTGTTGGGGAAACTTTTTCTGTAACAATTTTTTAGCGGGAGCCGGTTCAAGCGGCCCGGCTCACACCGTATCTTATACCTTAAAGGCACCCAGGATGCTTTTCAGCTGGCTGGCCTCCAGGGCCATTGCCTCGCTGGCCTGGGCGGTGGCTTCCGCCTGTCGGGTGGCCTGATCGCCGGAATCCCGGATGTCGTGGATGTTCTGGTCGATTTCATGGGCCACCTGGGCCTGCTGATTGACCGACAGCGCAATCTGGCTGGTCATCTCCACCACGCTGGCCAGGTCCTGCCGGATTTCATCGAACACCGCCCCTACCGCCCGGGAATCCTCCACCGTGCCCGCGGCCACCTCACTGCTGTGGGCCATGGCGCCCACCGCCTGCTCGATCTTTTTCAGGAAGTTGTCGATGATGGCTTCGATATTGCCGGTGGAATCCTGGGTGCGCTGGGACAGGGAACGCACTTCATCGGCCACCACTGCAAAGCCCCGCCCCTGTTCACCGGCGCGGGCAGCCTCAATGGCCGCATTCAGGGCCAACAGGTTGGTCTGGGCCGCAATGGATTTGATCTCATCAATCACCTGGGCGATCTTCTGGCTGTCCTGGGCCAACTCGTTGATGGTGGTGCTGGTCAGCCCGATGTCCTCAGACAGCGAGTTCACCTGACGCAGGGTCTCCCCCACCTGCTCACTGCCACGACGGGCCTTGTCACTGGTGGAAGCCACCAGATCCTCCGCCCGCTTGGAATAGTCCGCCACCCCTTGCACGGTGTTGGTCAATTCACTGATGGCCGCCGCCACCTGTTGGGTGCGCTGGGTTTGCGCCGCCATGCCGGAACTGCTGTCCCGGGAATAGCCTTTCACGTTCTGCGCCAGCTCGGTGACCTGGTCGGCACTGGCGGATACATGGGTCACCAGCTCCCGCACCCGCTCGGTACTGAGGTTGAAGCGCATGATGAGGCGGCCCATCTCATCATTACTGCGTTGCTCCAGGCGCACGGTCATGTCCCCTTCCGCCATCCGCGCCGCTGCACCGCGCACCTGCTCGATGGCATCATTGAGGGACACATAAAAGGCGCTGTAGGCATAGGCGGTGATCAGCAACAACGCCACCAACGCCACCACAATCCGCACTGTACCGGCCCACAGGGCGCGTTTTTTGTCTTCAATTTTGAGTTCGGCTCCGGTCAGCAGTAGCTGACTGAACACCTGTTGCTGCTGGATGAATTGGGTCAGCTGCTCGAAGTACTCGCGCCAGCCCAGCTCAAAGGTGGTGGCCAGCAGGACATTCTCATCCACAAAACGCCGCTCCGCCTGCAGCACCTGCTCCAGGTTGGCCAATTCCGCCTCCAGCGTCGAGCCGGCCGCGCCGGGCAGCGCGTTGGCGAAGGTCAGCGGAAACTCCTGGCGGAACAGGTCCAGGTTACCCAGGGCTTTTTCCAGGGCCTCCAGGGTGTAACCATCCAGATAGGTGTAGGTCAGGCCATAGGCGCCGATGGCGCGCAGCCGGCTGTTGATGTCATTCAATCGGGCCAGGTGCCGGGTCAGCAGGTCCAGCATGCCCAGCACACTTTTGTCGCTTTCCAGGTTCAAGCCGCTGGTCTCAAACACGGTTTTGATCAGGGTCTGCAGCTTACCGGTTGGGCCAGCCATGGCCAGATAGGTGAATTCCGGCCCCTCCTCGTTGTTGACACCCACCGCCGCCAGACCCGCGGCTTCCCGGCGAATCTCACTGAGCCGGGCGCGGAAGTCCGCATCCTCGGCCAGCGGGCCCGGACGCTCAAGTAACTGGTCAATGGCGTTCAACGCCTGTTCTGTCACCTTGTTCTCCAGGGACCGCACAGCCGCTTCGCGATGGATGTTCGACACCACCCGCAGATCCCGCTGCTGCTCCAGCAGTCGTTTCACCGCCAGCATTTCGCCGATCAGTGCCAAGCCGTCCTGCTCACGCTCCGCATTATGAATTTCGATCAGGGAATCCCGCACCATCATGCCGCTGAAGGTCATCAGGGGTACGTAGAACAGCAAGCTGATGAGGATGAATTTCTTGGCGAAACTGACCCGTGAGATCAGGGCAATACCCGGAGCCAACAGTGCGTGCATCAAACTACCTCAACTGTCTTTTGGAAAGTGTGACCATTTCAGTATAGACAGACAGGCCAGATTGACAGGCCGGCAAATACTTACGATGGCCGCGACGGCATGGTCTATCCTTTAACCCAGGGACGACAACAGCGGAGTATCCATCATGGATCTGAAAGAAAGCCTGGACATAGCGGAAAGCCTGCGGCGCCAGGCGCGGAAGGCGGTTTCCAAGTTCCAGTCAGAGCTGGACCTGAAAGGCGGGCTGGTGGACGCCATGCGCACCTACGGCGAAAGCGCACTCTATGGCCGCATCATGCTGGAACACCTGGAACTCATCTTCAACATGCTGGAGCAGGAAGATACGCAACAGGCTGAACAGGATCTGGCCCGCTACCTGAGTGAGCGCACCGAATTCCTCACCGGGATGAAGCCCTGGGTCCCCAGTTCCACCGACATCATGGATAACCTGCTGAATATGGTGAACGCCACCGTCATCGCTGACCTGATCGAGGCCTTCAAAGAGTAAGGCCTCGCCTGCCCCGGGGCCAGGGCCCCTGCTTTCTGCAATAAATTGTTTCACACCGTCACACTAATTTCCGTTATCCTCCTTCTCAAGACCAAATCTTGTAAAAACCGGCCACAATGGCTGGCTTTTAGGACAAGTTAGACGACTTTGACGTCCAATTTGCCCCTGACTAACAACAAAAACAGACACAAGCAGAGCCAATAAGAGTCAATCAGACTGACCATGTTGCTGAAGACCAAATTCTATGCCCCCCCAATCCGGGCTGGTGCCATACCCCGGCAGCGGCTGTTGCAGCGCCTTGGCCAACCGGCGCCCGGGCGCATGACGCTGATCCACGCCCCCGCTGGA
This sequence comes from Ketobacter sp., assembly GCF_003671495.1. Classification (GTDB taxonomy): domain Bacteria; phylum Pseudomonadota; class Gammaproteobacteria; order Pseudomonadales; family Ketobacteraceae; genus Ketobacter. The sequence goes on from NZ_RCHN01000043.1 coordinate 168,318, forward strand.
TACGGCAAAACCACCCTGGCCAAACAATGGCTGGATCAGCTGGACTGCCCCCATTCCTGGCTGTCCCTGGATCACCAGGATAACGACCCCCAGCGCTTCTGGCGTTACGTGGGCTTTGCCCTGGAGCGACCGTTACCGCCGGGGGAACTGACAGCGGCCCCCGAAGACCACATCGTGCACCTGATCAACCACTGGCAGGACCAGTCCGCCAGCGGGCGGCCGCTGCATGTGCTGGTGCTGGACGACTTTCACTGCATTCAGGATGAAACCGTGCTGGGCCAGGTAAGCTGGTTTCTGGACCGCCTGCCCGCCGGATTACACGTGGTGATCACCGCCCGCAACCAGCCATCGATTCACATCCCGCGACGCCGGGTGCAGCAGCAGGTGACCGAGGTGAAGGCCCAGGAGCTGTGTTTCCAATCCACAGAGACACGCCAGTTTCTGGAGAACACGTTAAGCCTGCAATTGGACACCCACAGCATCGACCTGCTGCACAATCAAACCGAGGGCTGGGCGGCAGCCCTGCAGCTGGCGGGGTTGAGCCTCAAAGGCGGGGAGCAGGCCACCGAGCCGTTGCTGGAACGAAAACACAACCAGTCCATGATGGATTACCTGGCGGAAGAGGTACTGGCCGGACAGCCGGAGCCCATCCAGCAGTTTCTGCTGCACGTCACCCAGCTGCGCCGCTTCAGCCTGCCCCTGTGCGAACAGGCCCTGGCGGAGCTCCCGGAATGCCCGGTGAAGGACAGCCTGGAGCACCTGATCAAACACAACCTGTTTTTGATTCCCCTGGATGCCACCGGCACCTGGTTCCGGTTTCACGACCTGTTCAGGGAAAACATCCAGAACCTGGCGCGGCAACTGATCCCGGAATCCCTCACCCTGTTTCCGCGTCAGGCCGCTCAGTGGTACGTGCAGGCCGGGGACGAGGAAGAAGCCATTGTGTGCCTGTTGCAGGCCCAGCTGTGGGATGAGGCCGCTGATCTGATCGAAACCCTGGGGGTGTCCCGCATGCTGGCGGGCAAAAACGAATCCCTCAACTGGTGGCTGAACCGGTTGCCGGTTGCGGTGGTGACCCAGCGCCCCAAACTGGCCCTGACCAAGGCCTGGACATTGTTCTGCACCGAGCGGGTGCTGGAGGCCGAGCCCTATCTGGATCAGGCGGACCGTTCCCTGCAGGGCCGGGACCAGGAAGCCCTGCGCATGCAGATATTTCTGTTTCGGGCCCACATCGCCCGCTTCCGCGGCCAGCACGAGGAAGCCACCCGCTGGTCCGAGCTGGCCATGGAGCATTCCACCGACAAGCACCAGCAGCTCAACGCGGTGACCCTGTTCGCCATGGGGCTGGAACAGTTCCAGAGCGGTCAACAGCAATCCGCCCGCGCTTACCTGGAGCAATCCATGGAAGCGTCCTACAGCGAGGAAAACTACTTCTGCGGGCTGTCGGTATCGGTCTTGCTCTCCCATGTGTATTTCCAGTGTGGCTTGACCCACAAGGCGCTGGCCACCCTGAACCAGGTCCGGCACTGGATACAAACCAACGGGGAGTGTGAGGACCAACTGGACCGCTGGCAGAACATCATGTATTTCACGATTTACCGTGAGACCCGGCAGCTGGACCAAGCCAAGCAGGCCATCGAACCGTTGCTGCAGCACCAGCAGGAAGGGGCCGAAAACGGTCACAGCGCCCTGATCAACCTTATGCAGGCGGTACTGAAGGCCACCCAGGGCCAATGGGATGAAGCCCTGGCGTTGACCCGCTCCGCCGCCAGCCAGATGGCGCAGGATCAAAGCCACTGGTCCGCCATGTCCCCCAATGCTGGCATGATTGAAGCCAGCATCATGCTGCAGCAAGGCAAACTGGAAGAGGCCCTGGCCTGGTGCCGCCGCAATGAGAAAAGGCTGCGGGAAAACCGGCGCTACACCAACGAGGAAGACCGCATTGTACTGGCCCGCTGCCTGGCGCTGGATCACCGGAAAGAGGCGGCACTGGAAGAACTGAACCTGGTGCTGGAAACGGCCACCCGCCACGGCCGCCTGATCAACCGGGTGCGGGCGTTATTGACCATGGCCATGGTGCACTGCCGCTACGACGAGGTGGACCTGGCGGCGGACGCCCTGCACTGCGCGATTCAATGGGCCGATTCCGCCGGCTACTACCAGATGCTGTTCGATGGGCGCGGGTTTCTGCAACCTGCCCTGCAACGACTGCAGGCCCGCGGCCACAGTGGCTGGTGGGAAAAGGCACTGCTCAAACAACGGGACGCCACCCTGGTGAACCTGCCGGAACAGCTCACCAGCCGCGAGCTGGAAGTGCTGAACCTGATCGCCGTGGGCCACCGCAACCAGGCCATTGCCGACACCCTGCACATTGCCCTCACCACCACCAAGGCCCACATCCGCCATATCTATGAAAAGATGTCGGTCACCAGCCGCACCCAGGCGGTGGCCCGGGGCCGCGAACTGGGCCTGATCAGTTAAGACCGGAGACCTGAGCAGCAAGGTCCGTTACAGAATATAGGGAATCACTGCGCGGCGGTCTTTGGGGTAATCGGTGAAGGTTTCCCGATACCAACGGTGATTCGCCAACGCCCGCGGCACCAGGTTGGCCATGGTGAACACTACAAAGGAAAGGCCCGCCAGCGACCAACTGGCCAGGGCAAAACCACTCCAGGTGATGATCTCCCCTAAATAATTGGGCATGGACACCCAGCGGAAACCGAATCCATAGGGAATCTGGTATTCACCGGGACGCTGCTGCCGCAATGCCTGCAGCATGTGATCGGATTTTTTATTCAGGTAATAACCAAAGCCGAACAACCCCACCCCGATTACGAAGCGTGGATCACTCAACCAGTCCCGGTTCAGATGGGTTCCATAGTGGGTAATGTAGGTGCCATTCAGATAGCCGTTGATGCCGCAATACAGGGCCCCCAGGGCGATCACCAGCACCGTGGTGCGGGCCCCGGGCTTCACTTTGATCTGGAACGGGTAGATAAAAGACCGGTGCAGGTAATGCAGCTGCCACAGCACCAGCAGAATCATGGGCGCCAGTTCAAAGGCCCGGGCTCCGCTGAAGTAGCAATACAAGAACACCAGACTGGCGGGGGATTCCATCAGCACCCAACCCAGCCGCACCGGAATGGTGGGCCCCCAGCCGCTGCTCTGATGGCGACCATAGGGCGCATTGACGAACAACAGCACCAGCACCGTCAGCAGGGCACTGGCGAAGACGCCGATCAACAGACTGTTAAAAACCAGGTCGTCGGTCATGATCGGGATGCCCGCAGCAGCAACAGGGCGATCAGGGTGAACACCACAAACTCCGCAATGGGCAACGCCAGCAGTTGCTGGAACGGTCCGTGGGGAAACAGGGTAGTGCCCAAGCGCATCAGGGCCAGCATCAACATGCCCAGGGCCGATGCCCGCAGCAATTGCCGGCGGCTGATGCCCTGCCCCGCACAGGTCGCAGCCACCAGCGAGCCCCAGACAAAGAACGCCGCCCCCGCCGTGGCCAGACTGTAGAAAATCATACCCGGCTCAATCAATCCGGCCAGCTTCAGGGCCGCCTCTGACTGAAACCACTGCGGCCTGGGCAGATACAACAGATAGACTCCCCACAGGCTCAAGCCCAGCAGCTTCAGCACCAGGGCAAACAGCCGCAGCGCGGGCGATGCCGGGGATGCTGAGGCTGCAATGTCAGCGCCGTCGGTGGCGGTCGAGAACGCGCTCGTCATATCAGGCTTCCAGCGCCGTGTTCGCTTCGTGCTCGGTGCCGTCGGCAATCACCGGCTGCGCCAGCTTCTGCTCTGGAATCGGGTTGAACGCATCCACACTGTAGGTCTTCTTCTCGTTCCAGGTATCCGGCACCTCCGCGATGTCCACATAAAACTGGTTATACCACTGCCGCAGTTTGTGGATCGGGCCATCGCCATCACACAACACCGGGTTATCCACCCGCACTTTGGTATGCCAGAACTGGACATCTTCAAAAAACGCCTGCTGGGTCAGCTCCACATAACCCCGCACCATGGCATCGGAATCCGCCTGACTCATGCCGGGAAACAGTTTCACCATGACCCCAAAGCGCAGGTCGAAGCTTTCGGTGGAGGTGGGAATGTGGCTCACCAGCAGTTTGGAATGCACCGGAACGCCGTTCATCTCCCCGCTCATCTCGGTGATCATGTAGGCGGGGCCGTAATAGGTGGCGGTGGTGGTGAGGATGGAATCGCCAGCCAGGCGTGGACTCTTGCCTTCCATGTGCTGCACACACATGTGCCGGTGGAAGGTGTTCTCAAACTTGAGGGCGGCGGACGCGTGCACCGGGCCGAAGTGGGCCTTGTCCGCCATGTTGTCCACCAGCTCACGGCAGTTGGTTTCGATGGGAATCAGGACCACCTCCCAGTCCGACCATTCACCATTGCCGTATTCCTCGATCACCGGCGGCAGCTGGTCTGCGATGGGCAGGTTGTGTTCCGGGTCGTGATAGACGTAGGCCAGGCCGTTGCGCTCCAGCACTGGCCAGGGTTTGATGCAGGCTTTGGCGGGAATCTTCTTGGCATAGGGAATATCGTCGCAGACGCCATCTTCACCCCAGCGCCAGGCGTGCATGGCGCAGCGCAGGGAGTTGCCCTCCACATAGCCCTGGGACAGATCCGCACCCATGTGGGGGCAGTAGCCATCCAGTACGATCAACTGGTCATCCTGACCCCGATAAGCCACCAGCTTGCTGCCGAAGTAATTCAGCGCCACCGGCTGTCGGGAATAGTCCGCGGCCTTACCCAGGCAATACCAGCCGCGGGCATAACGTTCTTCCACCGGCGCGGCCTCAATTTTCGCGTACTTGCTCATGTTGCTCTCCTCTATGCTTTCCCCTGGCCACGCTTCAGGGCGCAGTCCGGGGCGCTGTTCTTATTGTGATATGCACGACTCAGTTGCCACTATAACGGGAAACTCAGTCTGAGTATACACTGTATACTCAGATACCGAAACATCCCTGGGGACCTAACGCTATCAATGACCTTGTATTTTTGCAAGCATAATGCAAATATACTCCCAAAATAACAAAGCAATGACCATCCGACCAGTGAGGTTCGACCATGACCGATGCCGCCCACATGAAGCAAGCCGTTGAAAATTATATGAAAGCTGTAAGCACCGTGGACCTGGACATGATCCGTGAGATCTACGCGGACAACGCCACCGTGGAAGACCCGGTGGGCACGCCTCCCCACGAGGGCATTGAGGCCATCGTGACATTCTACGGCGCCATGAAAGGCATGGGCGTGCAGCTGCAACTGACCGGCAATGTACGCTGCACCGGCAACGCCGCCGCGTTCCCGTTCCAGGCCAAAGTGGGGCCGATCACCATGGAGATCATCGACGTGTTCGAGTTCAATGACCAGGGCAAAGTGGTGTCCATGCGGGCCTACTGGGGGCCGGAAAACCGTTTCTGATCCGAACATCACTTAGACCAAAGGCTGTTGCCCACTTTCAGAAACCTTCTAAACTGAATCTTTAAATGGATTATTTTGGTTGAGTTTGGATATGAATATGTGGCAAAACCTGAGCATCCAGTGGAAGCTGGCCATTCCCATCGGCGTGATTTCAGTGCTGCTGGTCTTGCTGACCTTCAACAAGGTCAGCACCATGCGTGCGATTACTTCCGATTTCAATTCCATCCAGGAGAACTATTTCCCGGCGCTGGACATGACCCTGAACGCCGACCGGGATCTGTATCAGGCCCAGATCGCTGAACGCACCATTGCCATGGGCGGCTTCGATGCCGCGGTGTTCAAATCCTTCGAAGAGAATGTGGACCAGGTGGCCGACCGCCTGACCCGGGTCAAGGAACTGGATATCCACGAGCCGGTCAAGGGCCTGGTCAACGAGTTCCTCTCCAGTTTCCGCCGCTGGGAAAGCAGCTCCCGCAGCATGATGGAGAAAGTGAAAAACAACGGCATGTCCACTGCCGATGCCGCCCGCCTGAGCAAAGGCGGGCTGGCAGATCAGTTTGAAGCCTCCCGCGACATTCTGGACAAAATCGGCGAGAACCTCTCTGCCACGTCCACCGAACTGGCAAACACCGTGAACGAGAACAGCCAGAGCTCCATTCAGGCGTCCCTGATTCTTAACGGCATCGTGATCCTGATTGCGCTGGCGGTGGCGATCTTTCTGCCCAGGGCCATCATCAAAGCGATTTCGCGGCTGCAACGGGCACTGTCTGAAATTGCCTCCGGCAAGGGTGACCTGACCGCCCGCGTGGAATCCATGGGCAACGATGAACTGGGCACCATCAGCACCACCTTCAATACGTTCCTGACCTCCATGGAAACCCTGGTGCTGCGCATCACCCAAAGCGCCAAGGGCGTGAGCCACTCTTCCGCCACACTCGACCAAACCATGTATGAAAACGCCCAGTCCATCGACGAGCTGGCCTCCTCCATCGAGGTGGTGGCCTCCGCCTTGACGGAAATGGCCGCCGCCATCACTGAGGTTTCCAGCAACACCCAGGAAGTCTCCAGCGAAACCAACCACGCGGACCGGGAGGCGCAGAACGTCGCCAAGATCTTCAAAGGCGCCATCCAGGACATCGGCGCGCTCTCCGATCATGTGGACGTTTCGGTGGAAGCCATCAAGCGCCTGGAAGGTGAAGCCTCGGCCATCGCCTCGGTGGTGGATGTGATTCAGGGCATTGCAGAGCAGACCAACCTGCTGGCCCTGAACGCCGCCATTGAAGCGGCCCGGGCCGGAGACCAGGGCCGCGGCTTTGCGGTGGTGGCCGATGAGGTGCGCACCCTGGCCAGCAAAACCCAGGAAAGCACCGAGCACATCAACAACATGATCAACAAGCTGCAGACCGGGGTGAACGATGTGGTGAGCGCCATGGATACGGTGAAACAGAATGCAGCGTCCACGGTGGACACGGCCATCAACGCGGAATCCTCACTCAACGATGTGGCCCACAACCTGACCACCATCAGTGGCCGTGCCATTCAGGTAGCCGCCGCGGTGGAAGAGCAGTCCTCGGTGGTGGAAGACATCACCAAGCACATTGATATGATCAACGCCCATGCCTGTGAGCTGTCCCAGCGGGCGGAAACCATCGGCAGCGCCAGCGCCGAATTGAAACAGGAATCCACCGCCCTGATGGAGCAGGTGGGGAACTTCAAAGTCAGTTAGGACAGCACTTTTCGACCCCGAAAAAAACCGCAGGTGGCGTTTCAACCCTGCGGTTTTTTTTATGGGGTCCGTGCCAGACTCAGCTCGGTATTACATGGCCGAACGCGCACCACCATCAATGAAGATATCCTCCCCACTGATGTAACTGGCTTCGCTAGAGCCCAGGAACGCCACCAGCGCCGCCACTTCCTCCGGCTGTCCCTGACGGCTCAGGGGGTGCAAGTTGGCCAGCAGACGCTTGTTGATGTTCTCCGGGAAGCGGATGTTTTTCACCAGCGGAGTGGCAATGCCACCGGGACAGACCACGTTGGCACGAATGCCATCGGCTTCGAACTCCTGTGCCATGCATTTGGTGATGGCGGCCACCGCAGCCTTGGAGGCACAGTAGGCGGTCTGGTAGGCGGTCATCACCTTGGCGTTCAATGAGGCAAAGTTGATGATGTTGCCCTTGGTTCTACGCAGGTGGGGAATGGCCTCGCGGCAGATGATGAAGGTGCTGTTGAGGTTGATGTTCATGATGCGGTTGAAGATCTCGGCGGTGAGTTCTTCCAGGTGATAGAAGCCGGCAATGCCGGCGGCGTTCACCACCACGTCGATCTGGCCGAAGGTGTCCACCGCGCTTTGTACCAGCGCTTTGCAGGAGGCTTCCTCCATGGCGTTGAAGGTCACCGCCCGGCACACACCACCGGCGGCATCGATCTCGGCCGCGGTGGCCTGGTTGCCTGCTTCGTTCACATCCCCCAGCACCACTTTGGCGCCTTCGGCGGCCAGGCGGATGGCGGCGGCTTTCCCCATGCCGGAGGCGGTGCCGGTCACCAGGGCGACTTTGTCTTGGTATCGTTTCATTGTTGTTTTACTCCCAATATCGGGTTACGCAAAGTATTCAGTTTCGGCGCTGAGCAGGCGGGGGCTGTGGACACGCTACAAGCACATCCCTGTGCGCTCCTCAGCGGCCGTCCATGGCCGCTGACGGTCCACACCCCCCGCCTGCTCAGCGCCTTGTGCCTACATCAGGTTTCGGAGTCAGATACAATTCAAACCGTCTCACACCGCATAGCCACCGTCCACAAACAGCAATTGTCCGGTGACGTATTTGGAGCGGTTGGAGGCGAAAAACGCGGCCGCCTCCGCAATGTCCTCGGGCTGGCCGAAATGCTTGATGGGTAAGGTGGCCAGCACGGCTTCTTTCCAGGCGGCATCAAACACCCCTTCGGCTTCCAGGCGTTTGAAAATGCCGGTTTCGATCACCCCCACCGCCACACTGTTGGCGCGGATGCCGTGCACGCCCTCTTCCTTCGCCAGGTATTGTACCAGGGCTTCGTTGGCCGCCTTGGGGGCTACCGAGAGCACGTCCCGCGGTGGTGTGCGGCCCAGGCCGGCGGAAGAAATGTGCACCAGTGAGCCTCCGCCATGGCTGCGAAAATGAGGGATGATGTTTTTCACGATGCGGAAAAATCCGTTCAGGTCCCCTTCGATGACCTCTTCCCACTGGGCATCGGTCACCTCCGCCAGAAACGGCTGCTTGATGTCGGAGCCGGCGGCCACCACCACGCTGTGCAAGCGGCCGTGACGCTCTGCCGCCTCATGAATGGCGGCCTGAATCTGCTCCTTGCTGGCGATGTCCACCGCATGGATGGTGCACTTCACTCCCAGCTCGGCAATGGTGGCGGCGGCCTGTTCCGCCCGGGCGTTATTGGAGCGATAAGTGATGGCCACATCACTGCCGCCCTGGGCAATGCGGGTGGCAATGGCCGCGCCGATGCCGCCGCTGCCGCCGAACACCAGACTGGCACCTTGATCGAATTCCGCCGCTAGAGTCATTTCCATTTCCTCATGATGATTAGGTTAAGCTTGTACCGCGCGCTTAGCGGGCTCAGCAGTCTGACTGTGGGTACGACTGATCAGGGCCACATCCTGCTGCCGGGCCGCATGCCTGGCCGCCAGATAGCCGAAGGTCATGGCCGGACCCAGGGTGGCACCGGCACCGGGGTATTTGCTGCCCATCACCGAGGCGGCGGAGTTGCCGATCACATACAGCCCCGGGATCACCTCACCGGCTTGGTCCACAGCGCAGCCGTTCACATCGGTGAGCACACCGCCCTTGGTGCCGATGTCGCCGGGATGGATTGGCAGCGCATAGAACGGCGCTTCTGCAATGGGTGCAATGCAGGGGTTGGGGGCGGTGCGGGCATCCCCGTAGTAGCGATCGTAATAGCTCTCCCCCCGCTGGAATTCCGGGTCCTTGCCGGTGCGGGCGTATTCATTGTTCTTGCGCACCGTGTCCTGCAGGCCGTTGGCATCCACACCAATTTTCTTGGCCAGCGCCTCAATACTGTCGGCTTTCACCAGCACGTCCCACACCCGCTTGGCGATGCGGCTGTCCGGCATTGAGTAACCCGGAGGAATCGGCCCAAAGGGAAATTTCTTGCGGAAGGTGGCGTCGAACACCACGTACGACGGGAAGGTGGAGGCCTCCGCGCTGTTCTGGGTATAGAACGCCTGCCCGGATTCCAGATAAGGCGCGGCCTCGTTCTGGAAACGCTTACCCGCCTGGTTGACGATGACCAACCCGGGGAGAGAGCGCTCGGCAAAAATCACGTAGGGGCGATCCCACTTGGGAATCTTTACCGACGGCGCCCACCAGGCGTGTTCCATCAGATCGGTTTGGGCACCGATGTGCATGGCGGCGCGGATGCCGTCACCGGTGTTGTTGGTCTGGGAGCCACTCCAGTCGGGGTTGGTGGGCTTAGGCAGATACTGCTGGCGCATCTCCAGGTTGTGCTCAAAGCCACCGGCACCGATCACCACCCCTTTACGGGCCCGAATGCGCAGGGTTTTACCGTCTTTTTTCACCACTGCACCCAACACCACACCACGGTCTTCAATCAGGGATTCCAGTGGTGAGTTCAACCAGAGCTCAATCCCCTTGTCCAGCATGGTCCAGCGCAGGCGCCCGATCAGGGCGTTGCCCATGGTCAGCCGGCGGGAGCGCTTGCCCTGCAAACGGCCCGGGATATCCAGGTAATAGCGCAGGGCCATCATCACCGCCGTGAACATCCAGCCCTTGGCCTGGGTGAGGAACGCGCGGCCTTCTTTCATGGTCATGGTGAGCTTGCCCGCCACCAGCACCTGGGGCGGCGGTTCGCGCAATTGCAGAAAATGCTGCTTGAGGTGTTTGGCACTGACCGGCAGCGGCTGGTGAGTACGATGTCCTTCCTTGCCACCGGGCATTTCCGGGTAGTAATCGGAATAGGGCACGGATTCAAACGCCACCCGGGTGTGACGGGCCAGGTACTGGAGCATCTCCGGCGCCTGCTCCACATAGGTCCGCAGACGCGCCTCCGACACCTCATCACCAATCACTGCCTTGAGGTAGGTAAACGCCTCCTGGGCCGAATCCTGTGCCCCCTGGGCCCGGGCATAATGACTGTTGGGAATCCAGATGCCGCCGCCGGACATGGCCGAGGTGCCGCCGTACTGGTCGCTTTTCTCCACCACCAGTACCCGTTTGCAACCTTCGTTCGCGGCCACCACCGCCGCGGTCAATGCCCCGGCGCCGGAACCCACCACCAGCAGGTCCACTTCCTCATCAAATGGACCCTGATCCTGTACAGTTTGGGGTACGGCTGCCATGGGCGTTTACCTCTGCGTTATGCTTGGAATGGTGCTGTTTTTATTATCTCCGTTGCGGCCATTATAAGATTTCGGATGATTTATGCAATAATATTGCAAATTAATTGTATATTTGGTTTGCTATACCCATACAACCCATAACAACAAACAGGAAGCGCGCCATGCAACCGGATGCAGTCAGCTATTTGAAAGGCCCAGCCCAACAACCGTTACTGGAAGAAACCATCGGCCAGTGCCTGTCCCGCATTGCCCGACAGTTCCCGGAGCGGGAGGCACTGGTGGTGAGACACCAGGGTATCCGCTGGACCTATGCGGAATACCTGCGGGAAATCAATGGCCTGGCCAGCGGGCTGCTGAACCTGGGGGTAAAACCGGGGGATCGGGTGGGGATCTGGTCACCGAACCGAGTGGAGTGGTGCCTGACCCAGTTTGCCACCGCCAAAATCGGCGCCATCATGGTGTGCATCAATCCGGCCTATCGGCTGTATGAACTGGAATACGCCTTGAACAAAGTAGCCTGCAACGTGGTGATTGCGGCGGAGAGTTTCAAAACCAGCCGTTACCTGGACATGCTCAACCAGCTGGCACCGGAGCTGGAACAAAGCGCACCTGGCCAGTTGCAGGCGGCCCGGCTGCCCCATCTGCACACGGTCATCCGCATGGGGGATGCCTCCACTCCCGGTATGTTCAATTTCCAGCAGGTGTGCTCCATGGGCACCGAATCCGACCATGCCCGCCTGCAGGCCCTGAGCCAGCAACTGCAACCCCAGGATGCCATCAACATCCAGTTCACCAGCGGCACCACCGGCAATCCCAAAGGGGCCACCCTCACCCACTACAATATTCTGAATAACGGCTATCAGGTGGGCCAGGGCATGCACCTGACCGAGCAGGACCGGCTGTGCATTCCAGTGCCCCTTTATCACTGCTTCGGTATGGTGATGGGCAACCTGGCCTGCCTCACCCACGGTGCCACCGCAGTGTTCCCCAGCGATGCCTTTGATCCCCAGGCGGTGCTGGAAACGGTGGCGGCGGAACGCTGCACCGCCCTCCATGGCGTGCCCACCATGTTCATCGCCGAACTGGATTACCCTGAATTCGACCGCTTTGACCTGTCATCCCTGCGCACCGGCGTGATGGCAGGCAGCCCCTGCCCGGCGGAGGTGATGCGCAAGGTCATCGCCCGCATGCACATGCAGGACGTCACCATCATGTACGGCCAAACCGAAACCAGCCCGGTGAACCACATGACCGCCATCGACGCGCCCCTGGACAAGCGCTGCGAAACCGTGGGCAAGGTGGGGCCTCACCAGGAAGTGAAAATCGTCGATGCCGAAGGCCATACTGTTCCCCTGGGTGAAAAAGGGGAGCTGTGCTGCCGGGGCTATTCCGTGATGCAGGGCTATTGGGGCGATCCCGACAAAACCGCCGAGACCATCGACCCGGAACACTGGCTGCACTCGGGGGATCTGGCGGTGATGGATGCGGAGGGCTATGTGCAGATCGTGGGCCGCATCAAGGACATGATCATCCGCGGCGGCGAAAACGTGTATCCCCGGGAGGTGGAGGAGTTTCTCTACACCCATCCGGACATCCAGGATGTGCAGGTGTTCGGCATTCCCGACGCCAAATACGGTGAGGAGGTCTGTGCCTGGGTGAAAGCCCGCCCCGGCAGCCAGTTGACTGAGCAGGCCATCAAAGCATTCTGCCAGGACAGCATCACCCACTTCAAAGTACCCCGCCATATTCGCTTTGTGGAGGAATACCCCATGACGGTGACCGGCAAGATCCAGAAATTCAAGATGCGGGAGAGCATGGTGGCCGAACTGGAACAGCAGGCGCAACACCGGCAGCCCGCCTGATGCCGAACCGAGCCCGCAGACAGTTTTTGCAGATAATTTGCAAAATTGGCTACAATAGCCGGGCTTAATGTGGTTACACGCCACCCGATTTGATTCCAGACACAGGATTATTCATGAGCGCCACCAAGACCAACACCTTTATGCAAGCGGGCTCACGGGGCAAATCCCGCCGTGGCCGCACCCCTTCAATCGACATGGAGAAGATTGAAAACGCAGTCAGGGAAGTGGGCGCAAGAATGGATGACATCTCCATGAAGGACGTGGCGGATTTTCTCGGGGTGAATGTAACAACCCTGTATCGCCATGTGGGCGGCATTGACGGCCTGCGTCGCATTCGCGCCTCCCTCTCCCGCAGCGATCTGCCGGCCCTGCCCGCACCCCAGGGGCACACCTGGAAAAGCTGGCTGAAGGTACTGGCGGACTATTATCGCGGTGCCCTGCTACAGCACCCGGATCTGCTGGACTTTGTGCAGGCCGCCCTGGACCCGGACTTCCTCAACCTGGAACAGGAAGCCAGTATCCTGGTGGATTTTGGCTTTGAGCCCCGCGCCGCCCTGCTGGCCCACAGTTTTCTGATCACCACCATCACCGGCTATGTGCAGCAGGAACTGCAGACCATTGAAGAGGCCCGCAGTGGATACGCGCCCTACTACAGCCGCCTGTTCCAGAACCTGGACGCCCATCCCGACCGCCTGCCCACCCTGAGCCAGGTCAACCTGAGCCAGCGGGATCTGGACCGGGATGTCAATTTCAAATCCATCATTCATTACGCCATCGCCGGCATTGCCTGTCAGAAGGGTGCTCCCAGCGATCCGGAAAAAATGTTGTAAACTGTGCCCTTTTCCGGATTCGACGCTTGCGCTGATCGAACCCTTCGCTTTAGACCGTTTGCCTTAGAGGCCTGCAACCCAATGGCTGCCAACAGTAATCGAAAAAGTGCCTTGTCCCAGGACAAGATCATCAATGCCGCCTATAAACTGGCGAAGAAAGACCCGGTCAACGCCATGAGCATGCGCAAAATCGCCACCGTGCTGAAGGTGACCCCCATGGCCATCTACAAGTACTTTGATGACAAGAATGAGCTGACCGCGGCCGTCATCGACAAGCACATGCTGGAGAGCCGCCTGGTGCCGGACGAGGTGGACCCCAAAGACTGGCGCACCTGGATTCGCACCTCGTTCCTGCGCATGTGGGATGCCCTGGCGGAAGCCCCCAATATGATCCGCTACATGACCCAGGCCACCAGCTTCGGTCCGGCGGTATTGCGCTGGCAAAACGAAACCCTGGGGGTGTTTGTGAACGCCGGCCTGAGCCCCAAGCAGGCCCTCACCGCCCATGCGGCGCTCTCGGAACTGGCCACAGGCAGCAACATTCTGATCCCGGTGCGGGAACGGGGGGTAGAGACCGTGTTCCCCAGTGTCTGGCGTGCCATCAAGAACGGCACCACTCCGGATCTGGAGGACATCGCCAAGGCCCAGTCCACAGTGGAGGAATATCCCTGGCTGTTGATGTGCGGCCAGGCCATGATGGAGGACATGCAGGACAGCCGACGGGCCTTCTGCAACGAGATGGATCTGATCCTGGACAGCCTGACGGTGCAGATCCGGGACAACGCAAAACGCCAATAACGAAAACCCAGCCTGATGCAGGTCGTTCAGGCGCAATGTCTGACTCAAGCCCTTTCGGATCTTTGGGATAAGACTCTGGTGGAACCCGTGTATGAAAACGGCAAATGCACACCTGCAACGCTGCTTTAGCCCGGCCCGGCTGAATGGCCTGGAACTGAAAAACCGGCTGCTCAAGGCCGGCACCTTTGAAGGCATGTCCCCCGGCGGGGTGCCTTCCCAACGCCTGAGCGACTTCCACCGCAGGATAGCCCAGGGTGGTATCGCCATGACCACCCTGGGTTATTGTGCTGTCACCAATGACGGGCGCCTGAACGAAAACATGCTTTATATGCACGACGGCCTGCGCCCCGCATTGACGGAGCTGATTCAGCAGTTGCATGCACTGGACACCAAGGTCAGCGGGCAGATGGGCTTCGGTGGGGGCTTCTCCAAAAACCGCCAGCTGGAGCGCAAACGCCCCCTGGGGCCCAGCTTCGGCATCAACTTGCTGGGGGTGGCCCAGGGCATGCTGTTCTGCGACGCCATGAGCCTGAACGACATCAAAGCCCTGATCAAATCCTACCAGCGTGCCGCTGCCTTTATGAAGTCTGTGGGGTTTGACTGCCTGGAAATTCATTTTGGTCACGGCTATGGCTTGTGCCAGTTCATGAGCCCGAAAACCAATCGGCGCACGGATGATTACGGCGGCAGTCTGCTGAACCGGATGCGCCTGCCCCTGCAGGTGTTGGAGGCGGTGCGCTCTACTGTGGGGGAGAGCTTCCCTATCATCGGTAAAATCAGCCTCACCGAGGGGGTGTCGGGCGGCCTGGACTATGACGATGCGGTGGAGATAGCCCGCCTGCTAGACAGTGCCGGCATCGATGGCATCATCACCAGCGGCGGCACCAGCACCATGAACCCCATGATCATGTTCCGCGGTGACAGCTTTCTGCCACCCATGCTGAAGGCGGAACCCAACCCCTTGATGCGGATGATGCTGCGGTTATCCGGCCCGTTTATTTTCAAGTCCTATCCTTACGAGGAACTGTACTTTCTGGAGCAGGCCAAGCGCATCCGCGAGGCGGTGCAATGCAACCTGATCTATGTGGGTGGAGCCAGCAGCAACGACAGTTTTGCCCGCCTGATGCAGGAGGGCTTTGACTTTATTCAACTGGGTCGCACGTTGCTGAGTGACCCTGACCTGCCACAGCAAGCCCAGAGCTCTGAGCACTATGCAAGCCGATGCGTGCATTGCAATGAGTGTGTGGCCACCATTGAGCACCCCGCAGGCATTCATTGCCCGCGCTTTGGTTGACTGAACAAAATCCGCTCATAGACATTCGCAATTCTTCCCCCCATGACGCGGCAAACGGGTCTACACTTAAAGGCAACATAGAACGAGCGACAGAGAAAAGCAGCAGCGCACGCAACACAACAACAAGAATGGATTCGGAGAACGCTTCATGAACGGAGCACCGCACATTGATCTGGTGAACGTGGACACTGCAGCATTACCGGCCCCGTCGTCGACGCACCAAGCGCCGTGCGAAGCCTGTGAACTGCAGACGCAGTGCCTGCCAGCCTCACTCAATGCCACCTCCGACAGCCAGCGCCAGCACCTGTTGCGGTCATTGGTAAGGCAGCTGCAGGCCCATCCCCTCAGCCAGCAATACCTGTTCCGCCAAAGCACGCCGTTCAATACCCTCTACATTGTGCGCTCCGGCGCCGTCAAAACGATTCTGCTGGACAGCAGCGGCTGCGAGCAGATCACCGGCTTTTACTATCCCGGCGATCTGTTTGGGCTGGATGGAATCAACACACATCATTACGCCACCACGTCAGTGGCCCTGGGACAGGCCTCGGTGTGTGCGGTGGATTTTTCCCGCCTGGAGCGGATCAGCACCTTTGTACCGGCATTGCAGCACCACATCTTCAGGATGATGGCCCGGGAGATTGAACGCAATCAGCGGATGATGGCCGTGCTTAACCATAAGTCAGCCGACCAGAGGGTGGCCTTTCTGCTGCTGCGATACGCTTTGCACTTGCGCCGCTTGAACCAACCCATCCAGCAGTTCTCGATCCCCATGTCGCGCCGCGACATTGCCAGCCATCTGGGTCTGGCGGTGGAAACCGTGAGCCGTATCCTGTCCCGGCTGCAACGCCTGGCGCTGTTCCGAATCGAGGGCCGCCAGGTGTATGCGTTGGATCTGGCCAGGTTGCAGGCGCATTTCGAAGCCGTGGAGCCCCGGCTGCCATCACCGCACTCTCCTCAGTAGACTTCAAATAATCCGGCCGCCCCCATACCACCGCCGATGCACATGGTCACCACCACATACTTGACGCCACGACGCTTGCCTTCCAACAGCGCGTGCCCCACCATGCGGGCGCCGCTCATGCCGAACGGATGGCCGATGGCAATGGCACCGCCGTTCACATTCATGCGCTGGGGATCAATCTCCAGCTTTTGTTGGCAATAGATCACCTGGGAGGCAAAGGCCTCGTTCAATTCCCACAGACCGATGTCGTCCACCGACAGGCCATGGCGGTTGAGCAGTTTGGGCACAGCAAACACCGGGCCGATGCCCATCTCGTCGGCCTTGCAACCGGCTACCGCCAAGCCCCGATAAGCACCTAGCGGATTCAAGCCCAACTGTTCTGCCCGCTTGGCCTCCATCAGCAGGGAGGCCGCCGCGCCATCAGACAATTGCGAGGCATTGCCGGCGGTGATGCATTTACCTTGTTTCACCCAGTGGCCGTCTTTCCAGACCGGTTCCAGCGCCTGCAAACTTTCCAGGGTGGTGTCCGGGCGGTTGCACTCATCCTGGTTCAGGGTCAGGGTTTCATAGTGGGTTTCTTTGGTTTCCTTGTTGAAATTGGCCTTGGTCACCGTCATGGGAATGATTTCATCGGCGAACAGGTTGTGCTGCTGAGCGGACGCCGTACGTTGCTGACTCAACAACGCATACTCATCCTGCATCGCGCGGGAGATTCCATAGCGTTCTGCCACAATCTCAGCGGTCTCAATCATGGGTATGTAAGCAGTGGGATCGATGGCGGTTACGGTTTTCGATACATTGCGAAAGGTGTTTTTATGCTTGTTCTGGGTGAGGGAGATGGATTCCACGCCGCCGCCGATGCCCACATCGTATTCGTTGCACATGATGCTTTTGGCCACGGTGGCGATGGACATCAAACCGGATGAGCATTGACGTTCTATGGCCATGCCCGCTGTGGTCTCCGGCAGGCCGCCCGCCACGGCACAAAGCCGGCCCAGGTTATAGGCCTGGGTGCCCTGTTGCGCAGCGGCGCCGAACACACAGTCTTCCACCTGTTGCGGATCGATACCGGCTTTGGTCACCACGGCATTGACGGTGGCACCACCCAGTGCCGGCGCCTCGGTGTCATTAAAGGCTCCCCGGAAAGATTTGGCCAACGCCGTACGGGCAGTGGCAACAATAACGGCTTCGCGCATATCAATTCACCTGCAATTCTGTTGTGTGTTGAATAAATTCATTCAGGATAGTTACGGGAAATAGTTACGGGAAATAGTAACGGGAGATGGTATCCACTACGCAGGCGGGCCGGGCTTCGCCTTCGATTTCCACGGTGACCCGGATCACCGCCTGTACGCCACCTTTCACCTGCTCCGCGGCCACCAATTCGCCCACGCCACGCACCCGGGAATTGACTTTCACCGGGGCGGGAAACCGTAATTTATCGGCGCCATAATTCACCCCCATGCTGATGCCCTGCACATCGACGATCTGTGGCAGGAACATATTCACCAGCGACAAGGTGAGATACCCGTGGGCAATGGTGCAGCCGAAGCTGCCCTGCTGGGCTTGCTCCGGGTCCACGTGAATCCATTGATGATCACCGGTGGCATCAGCGAACAAATTAATGCGTTCCTGGTCTATGGTGAGCCAGTCGCTGACGCCCAGTGCCTGTCCCACGGAGGCTTCCAGATCCAGGGGCGATTTGAATACGGTGGCTTTGGTTTCAGTTTCAGTTGCATTGATTACAGCAGACATGGTGTGTCCTCTCGATTTGGTTCTGCACTAGGCATGCTGGCTGGAACAGGAAACGATTTCGCCGGTCATGTAACTGGAGTAATCCGACGCCAGGAACATCATGATGTTGGCGATCTCCCAGGTTTCCGCGCCCCGGCCGTAGGCCTCCCTGCCTTCCAGTTGCGCCAGCAATTCCGCCGGAGCAGATTTTTTCAACATGGGATGCACCGCCAGAGATGGGGACACCGCGTTAATGCGCACACCGAATTCGGCGGCCTCCAACGCGGCACAACGGGTTAATGCCATCACACCGGCTTTGGCGGCCGCATAATGACTCTGTTCTTGCTGCGCCCGCCAGCCCAACACCGACGCGTTATTCACGATTACGCCGCCCTGACCCCTCTGTTTCATGGCGCGCAGCATGGCCCGGGTCATGCGCATGGTGCCGTTTAGGGTCACATCGATGACCTTGAACCACTCGTCGTCATCCATTTCAATCAAGGTGCGGCTGGTGCCCAGGCCGGCGTTGTTGATCAGCACATCCACGCCCGCGAGTTTATCTTCGGCAAACGCGATCAGGGCCTGCACGTCGTCTTCCAGTGCCACATTGGCCACCTGGCCGAACACGGCTTCCAACCCGGTTTCCGCTTGCAGGGTTTGCACCGATTGCTGCAGGCGACCTTCATGAATGTCACTCAGCACAATACCGCGACAACCTTCCTCCACCGCCTTTTTGGCCGCGGCAAATCCGATGCCCGCCCCCGCAGCCGCGGTGATCAGGACGGATTTTCCTGCCAACAATTGGTGCCCGGCCACATAGGTGGGGTTATGAATATCCATGATCTGCTCCTACTGGGTTCCTGCTGTGGTGGGTTTGGGTTCTTTCGGCATACCCAGCCCGCGCTCGGCAATGATGTTGCGTTGTATCTGGTTGGTGCCGCCGTAAATCGTGTCAGAACGCACAAACAGGTACATGGCCTGTAAGCGGCTCAATTGATAGGGTGCGCCTTCCAGGATCTGGCTTTCCGGCCCCAGCACGTCCATGGCCAGTTCACCCAATTCCCGGTGCCAGGTGGCCCAGTACAATTTGTAGATCAGGGCTTCCCGCTGCAGGGCACCGTCACTGCCGGCCTGGCCCGACAACATGCGCATGGCGTTGTAGCGCATGATTTTCAGTTCCGTATGGGCCTTGGCAATGCGCTGCCTCAAAACCGGGTCCTGCGCAGCGCCGTTCTGCTGGGCGATGCGCAGGATGTCGTTGAACTCATTCTGGAACTGCATCTGCTGACCCAGGGTGGAAACACCCCGCTCAAAACCCAACAGGCCCATGGCCACCTTCCAGCCATCGCCGGGCGCCCCCACCATATCGTCGGCAGCGCAGACCGCGTCATCAAAAAAGACTTCGTTGAATTCGCAGGTGCCGGTGATCTGCTGAATGGGACGGACTTCCACTCCCGGCTGATCCATTTTCACCAGGAAGAAGCCCAGCCCCTTGTGGGCGGTTGAATCCGGGTCGGTGCGGGCAATGACAAAACAGTAGTCCGCTTCATGAGCCAGGGAGGTCCAGACTTTCTGCCCGCTGATCACCCATTGTTGGCGCGCGCTGTCAAAGCGGGCTTTGGTTTTAACGTTGGCCAGGTCGGACCCGGCCCCGGGTTCTGAATAACCCTGGCACCAGAGTTCCTTGCCACTGACGATGCCAGGCAGATATTTTTGCTTTTGCGCCTCGCTACCAAAGGCGATGATGGTGGGACCGGCCAGGCCTTCGCCGATGTGGCCCACCCGACCGGGTCCACCGGCGCGGGCATACTCCTCGTGAAATATCACCTGCTGCTCAATGGAGCAGCCACGACCGCCCACAGACTTTGGCCAGCCGATACAGGTCCACCCACCCTCTGCCATTTTCTGTTCCCAGGCATGGCGCTGCTCGTGGAACATGTGCTCATCACCGGGGCCGCCACGAAAGCGGATGGCTTCAAATTCGCCGCACAGATTGCGTTGCAACCAACCAGCAATCTCTTCACGAAAGGCTTCGTCTGCGGCGCTGAATGTCAGCTTCATCGGGCCGCCTCCTGATGCAAGTCTGCTTTGTCCAACCGTTCTGTATCCAACAACAGCGACGCCAACCGTTCACGGTGCCAGGCGGCGTTGCCCAGGTAGTGTTCCGAGGCTTTGGCCCGTTTGAAATACAGGTGCACATCGTATTCCCAGGTAAAGCCCACACCGCCGTGAATCTGAATGGCCTCACCTGCGTTTTTGAAATAGGCTTCGGAGCAGTAGGATTTGGCAATGCTGGCAGCCTCGGCCAACGCCGCTGTGTCGCATGGAGTGTTGCATAGGGAGTCGCATGAGGTGCCGCTCAAGAGGTCATCCAGGGCCTGCTGTGCGATGCAGGCGGCGTAATACACCCCGGAGCGAGCCACTTCCACCCGCAACATCATGTCCGCTGCTTTATGCTTGATGGCCTGAAACCCGGCAATGGGGCGGCCGAACTGGGTACGCTCCTTACTGTAGGCCACGGTCATATCCAGCAGTTGCTGGGCGCCGCCCATTTGTTCTGCCGCCAGGGCGATGGTGGCCAGATCCAGAATGATTTGCAGGGTCTGTCCGCCGCGGGCATCTCGCGGGTCACCCAAGCGCTGTTCCGCTGGAACGCGCAAGCTGTTGAGGGTGATGCAGCCCTGGCGGCGGGTTTGGTCCATGGTGGGCAGAGCGCTACGTTCGATACCCTCAACCTCAACCTCAGCCGCCGCAGCCACCACAAACAACGCCACGCCCTCTGCGCCGACGCTGCCCACTTGCCTCGCTGTCAGAATCAGGATATCCGCCGTGGTGGCATCCAGTACGTAGCGATATTCCCCGTTCAGTACATAGCCGTCTGCCGTGTGCTGCCAGGTGGCCTCCACCGCCGCTGCATGCCAAGTGCCGCCCCGCTGCGCCAGCGCGTTACCACCAAAGGCGAGGGTTGCGGTTTTGCCTGCCATCAGTTCAGGCAGCCAGGTTTGTTTTTGTTGTTCCGTGCCCGCCACCAGCAGTGCGTTGGTGGCCAGCCCCACACTGGCAAAGAACGGCGAACACAACAGGAAGCGCCCCATCTGTTCCTGCATGGCCACCAGTTCCACATAGCCCAACCCCATGCCGCCATAAGCTTCCGGTGTGTGAATGGCCTGCCAATACAGATCCTGACAGATACTCTGCCACAGCGCCGGATCATAGCCTTCTACGCTCTCCATGGCCGCTCGAATGGCGTTGCTGGTGGAGACTTCCCGCAGAAAGGATTCCGCGGTGTCGCGGATCATGTTCTGCTCTTCAGTGAATGCGAACTCCATGGTGACCGGTTCTCTTCTGTTTTGAATAAAAAAGGGGAGCGCCGTAACGAGGGATTGAGTTACGGGCCCCCTAACCCAAACTCTAGGCGCCGTACACCGCTTGTGCGGGCGTCTCCTTGGTTAACAGCTCATCCATGGCAGCGGACAGTTCGGCCGGTTTCCAGCGGGCCCCTTTATCCACGCCTTCCGTGGTGCGCCAGCCGTCCGCAATGGAGATCTTGCCGCCGGCCACTTCGAACACCCGACCGCTGACGCTGCGGGATTCCTCACTGCACAACCACACCACGAGGGGTGCCACGTTGGCGGGATCATAGAAGTCGAAGCCACCGTCTTCCGGCTTTTTCATCATGTCGGCGAAGACGTCTTCGGTCATGCCGGTGCGGGCCGCCGGGGCCAGGGCATTGGCGGTGATGCCATAGCGACGCAGTTCAGCTGCCTGATTCAAGGTCAACGAGGCGATGCCGCCTTTGGCAGCGGCGTAATTGGACTGGCCGATGGAGCCGTTCAAGCCGGCACCGGATGAGGTATTGATGATGCGGGCGTCCACCGCCACACCTTGCTTGCTTTGGTCGCGCCAGTAATGCACCGCATGGCTGCTGATGCAGAAGTGGCCTTTGAGATGCACCGCCATCACGGCATCCCAATCCGCTTCGGTGAGTGAGGCAAACATGCGATCCCGGCAGATGCCCGCGTTATTGACCACGGCGTGCAATGTTCCGTAGGTTTCCACTGCCTGTTGTACGGCGTGACGGGAGTCTTCATAGTCGGTGATATCGGAGGTGTTCACCACGGCGCTGCCCCCCTGTGCCACAATGCTGTCCACGGTGGCCTGGGCTGCTGCCTCATTGATGTCGTTCACGATGACCTTGGCGCCTTCGGCAGCCAGCGCTTTGGCGTAAGCGGCTCCCAGGCCACCACCGGCTCCGGTGATGATCACCACTCGGTTTTTGCAAAGCTCTGTGTTTTGTTCTGTGCTTGGTTCTGAAGTTGACATGTTCTTTTGCTCCGGTAATCTCAGGCTAAATTCAGTTCTAAATGGGCCCGGAAGCGGCGGTTTTAGAGTTCAAGAATCGCTGCAAGCGCATCCCCGCGCGCTCGACAGCGGCCGTCCTTGGCCGCTGACGTTCTTGAATTCCAAACTGAAGACCGCCTCGTCCATCGGTATTCTTAACCTACCTTACAGCCGCTCAATAATGGTCACGTTTGCCTGACCGCCACCTTCACACATGGTCTGCAAACCGTAGCGGCCACCGGTGCGTTCCAGTTCATGCAGCAGCGTGGTCATGAGTTTGGTTCCGGTGGCACCCAGGGGATGCCCCAGGGCAATGGCGCCGCCGTTCACATTGGTTTTGGCGTGGTCATAACCGGTTGCTTGCAACCAGGCCAGCGGCACGGAGGCAAAGGCTTCGTTGATTTCCACCAGGTCGATGTCCTGCAGCGACATCCCGGCTTTTTTCAGCGCATACCCCGTGGCCGGGATCGGTGCCGTCAGCATCCAGATAGGGTCTTCCGCCCGCACGGAAATGTGGTGAATGCGGGCGCGTGGCGTGAGGTCGTACCGTTTCAGGGCCGCTTCGGACACCAACAACATGGCGGAGGCGCCGTCGCAGGTTTGCGAGGACACCCCAGCGGTCACTTTGTCACAGCCAAACAGGGTTTCCAGCTCCGCCATTTTGTACAACGAGGTGTTGCGGGGTGTTTCGTCCATGGTCACCCCTTCCAACGGCACGATCTCGCGATCAAAGCGGCCTTCCGCGATGGCACGCAGTGCCCGCTGGTGGGATTCGTAAGAGAATTCTTCCAGCGCGCGGCGGGACAGGTTCCACTTGTCGGCAATCATTTGTGCAGAGCGAAACTGGGTGGGCGGCTGGTCGCCATAACGGGCCACCCAGCCTTTGGAACCGGTGAAGGGATCGCTGAAACCCAGGGGCTCCGCCGCCATCATGGCCGAGGATATGGGAATCTGCGTCATGGTCTGGACGCCGCCAGCCACCACCACATCCATGGTGCCGGATAAAATGGCCTGGGCCGCAAAGTGCACGGACTGCTGGGAAGATCCGCATTGACGGTCGATGGTGGTGCCAGGCACTTCGTCGCTGAGCCCGGCGGCCAACCAACAGGTGCGGGCGATGTCACCGGCCAGGGGGCCAATGGTGTCCACGCAGCCGAAGATCACGTCTTCGTATTCGTTGTCGGGAATGTTGTTGCGTTGCACCAGGTGTTTTAATACGTGGGCACCCAGGTCGGCACCGTGAACATGGGCCAGGCCCCCTTTGCGCTTGCCGGTGGGGCTGCGCAGTGCATCAACTATGTAGGCTTCAGCCATGGTAATTGCTCCTAAGTCTTGTGTGATTCAGCGCACTGAACCCGTTCAGAGGCGAAGTTCCGTTCGGATGAGAATCGCTACAAGCACATCCCTGTGCGCTCGACAGCGGCCGTCCATGGCCGCTGACGTTCTCATCCGAACGGAACTTCGCCTCTTCTCTCATATCGTGCTCAACCCTGCTCACCAAAGGTCTTATCGGCCCCGATCTTGGCGTTCGGATTCATCAACCATTGATGCAAACGGTTTTTGTGGAAGCCGGAATGGCCCCAGAATTTATCCAGTGCCCAGGCCCGCTTCATCCAGATATGCAGGTTGCACTCCCAGGTGTACCCCATTGCGCCGTGGGACTGGATGCAGTTTTTCGCCGCCAGCAGGGCAGCCTCACCCGCCGCCACCTTGGCGTGGGATACGGCAAAGTCCGCGTGCACCGGCCGCTGGCTGACGGTGTACGCGGCACGATACAACGCCGGTTTGGCGAACTCGGTCTTCACCGCACAGTTGGCCATGTGGTGTTTCAACGCCTGGTTACTGCCGATGGCCCGGCCGAATTGGGTACGATCCGTGGTGTATTGCACCGTCATCTCCACCATGGCTTCGGCCAAACCGATAAGTTGGGCCGCTGCCCCCAGGGCACCGCGATTGAGGGTGGCCGCCAATGCAGCCACACCGGGCGCACCATTCACCAGGCGGGTTTCCTCTTCCGGACGCCATTCGACTTTGAACAGTCGCCGACTGGGGTCCACACTTTGCATTGGAATCAGTTTCACCCGTTCCCGTTCGACCAAGTGAAATTCGTTGCCGTTGGGCAGCAACAGGTAATCCGCCACGTGGGCGTCGCTGACGGTGGGGTTCACCGCATGCCCCACGGCCACCCGGCGTTCACCGGTTGCGATTTTTTCCAACAGACTGGCGCAACGGGTATCGCGCTCCGCCTGGCAGGCCAGCAGCGGGGTCGCCACCAACGCGGTTTCCACCAACGGCTCGGCCAGCGCCACACGCCCGCATTCCTGTGCCAGCAGTACAAAATCCAGTTCGTTCATGCCCAGGCCGCCGAATGCCTCCGGCACCAACATGGCGGGCAATCCCAAGTCCACCATCTGTTGCCACAAGGTATCGTCGCGCCCGCTGGCGCTGTCCCAACCACTGCGCAGGCGCTCCGGAGTCACCTCACTGTGCAGAAACTGTTTTACGTTATCGCAAAACACCCGTTGATCATCGCTGAAAGTAAAGTCCATGCCGGGCTACTCCATCACTTATTTGCGTGGCATGCCCAGCAGACGCTCGGCAATGATGTTGCGTTGAATTTCATTGGTCCCCGCGTAGATGGGGCCGGACTGGGCAAACAGAAAACCGTCCATCCAATGACCGGTATCCGTTTCCGTTTTGGCATCCGGCAACAGCTCCGCGTTGCTGGCCAGAATACGCATGGCCGTCTCGTGCATGTGCTGATCCAGTTCCGACCAGAAGATTTTATTCACGGATGCTTCGGAACCAATCTTGCCGCCTTTCATCAGGCGCGAAGCGGTTTGATAGGTGGAGAGCGCATACGCTTCCGCATCCATGAAGGATTTCACCACTGCGTCCTCCACACTCAGGTCGAGGATGTCATTGGCATGGGCCCGATACAGGGCGACCAGTCGTTTGGCGGTTTCCTGAAAACGGGCCGGACTGCGCAGCATTAAGCCCCGCTCGAAACCGGCGGTGGCCATGGCGATGTTCCAACCCTGCCCTTCTTCCCCCAAACGATTGGCAACCGGCACCCGCACATCATCAAAAAAGATTTCAGCAAAGCCCGGCAGGCCATTTAATTGGGGAATGGGGCGCACGGTGATACCCGGCGCATCCAGCGGCACCAGCACGAACGACAGACCGTGGTGGCGCTCGGAATCCGCATCCGTACGAAAAATACAGAACACCCAATCGGCAAACACGGCCCGGGTGGACCAGACTTTCTGGCCATTGATCACGTACTCATCCCCGTCGCGAATGGCTTTGGAGCGAATCGCCGCCATATCGCTGCCGGCGCCCGGTTCCGACCAGCCCTGGGCCCACATTTCATCACCACTGGCCATACGGGTGAGAAAGCGCGCTTTCTGCTCCGGTGTTCCGTATTCCATCAGGGTGGGCCCCAACAGGAAAATACCGTTCTGGTTCACTCGGAGCGGGGCCTGGGCGCGATAGTATTCCTCTTCGAAGATCAGCCACTCAATCAGGTTGCAACCGCGGCCGCCGTATTCCTTGGGCCAGGTGACCATACCCCAATTGCCCTGGGCCAGGGTTTGCTCCCACTGCCGATGCTGCGCAAAGCCTTCCGCCGTATCAAAGGATTGCAGCGGTGTGACGGGCACATTGGCGTCTAACCAGGCGCGAACTTCATGGCGAAAGGCAATCTGTTCCGGTGTGTAATTCAAATCCATACGCTGCGGCCCCGCTTAGGATGTCTGGTCAAAGTTGGCGTCGCGTTTTTCCACAAACGCATCCCGGGCCTCCTGGGAATCCTCCACCGTATAGGCCTGCAGGGTGAAGCCCTGTTCCCAGCGGTACTTGTCTTCCAGACTGCCATCTTCAATGCCGGTGAGGGCCTCTTTGGCCAGCTGAATCATGGGGGAACTTTTGGCCGCGATGTTTGCTGCCATGTCGAGAGCGGTCGTACGCAGCTCCGCTAACGGCACCACCCGTTCCACGGCACCCAGGCGCCAGGCTTCCTGAGCATCAATAAACTCACCGGTGTAATACATGTAGCGGACTTTCTGCACCGGAAACATGCGTTGCAGATGGGCACCGCCGCCCATGGCACCGCGATCCACTTCCGGCACACCAAAGCGGGCACACTCTGCAGCCACAATGATGTCCGCCGCGCCGGAAATGCCAATACCACCACCCAAAACAAATCCATGCAGGGCCACAATCACCGGTTTCGGATTCAGGTGAATGGATCGAAAGGTGTCGTAGTTGCCTTTGTTCACCGCCACAATCTTGCTGCTGTCCGCCGCCAGTTCCTTGATGTCCACCCCGGCACAAAACCCTTTGCCTTCAGCCCGAATCACAATGACTTTCACCGCCGGGTCCTCACCCAGCGCATCCAGGCGTTTGGATATGGCCGCCCACTCCTGACTGTTGAACGCGTTCACCGGCGGTTTGCAAAACACCAGTTCGGCGATCCCGTTTTCAATTGCTGTTTCAAAGGCCATGAAAAGTCTCTTTTGGTTTTTGGTATTCGAATTTGACGGCCGCGGGGCGGACCGCATCCAGTGGCGCAAAACGTTCCAACACCTGTTCTGCCTGCGTCACGATCCGTTGCATCAGTTCAGCCACACTGGGCAAATCATCGATGGTGCCGGCGATCTGGCCGCTGGGCAGAATGCCCTGCTGGGGATGCCCCTTCACCATGGCCTCCTGGATCATCATGGGAGCGTTCGCAGCCATCAGGGTTTGACCCAGGGTCATGCCATTGCTTTGTTTCATCTTCCAGGCCGAGCCGAGCATGCCGAGCAACGAGCCACCGGTGAGTTTGGTAAAGGCCAGCCCATTCATCACGGCCAGCCACAACATCCCCATTGGGGTTTTACTTTCCAGTTGCTGCAGACATTGATTCATGATCATGCGTTGCGGCATACCATCCAGTTTTTTGCTGACAATGATGCGTTCGGTCACCGACTTCAGGTATTCCTGTTTGGTGTTCTCCGGCACCGGGCATTCCCGGGTCAGCAAGAAGCGCGTCCCCATGGCAATGCCTTCTGCACCGTAGGACAACGCCGCCATCAGACCACGACCGTCCTTGAAGCCACCGGCCGCCACCACCGGAACCGCCAGCGCGTCCACCACCTGCGGCAATAAAATATTGGAGGACACCGAGCCGGTATGACCGCCCCCTTCTCCCCCCTGTACCACCACCGCATCCGCCCCCATTTCCACCGCTTTCACCGCGTGCTTGAGCGCACCCACCGTGGGTATGCACACCACACCGGCGGCTTTCAGTTTTTCCACCATGGCTTTGGCCGGTGACCGACTGTAGCTGACGGCCTTGACCCCATGATCGATGCACAGCTTAATGATGTCGGCCGCACCCGGTGCATACATATGGAAGTTGACTCCAAACGGCCGCTGGGTTTTTTGCTTGATGGCCAGGATGCCCTGCTCCACCTCGGCCGGTGTCATCACGGCTCCGGCCAGAAAGCCGAAGCCGCCGGCATTGCAGGTGGCCGCCACCAATGTGGGGTCGGCTACCCAGCCCATGGCCGTCTGGATAACGGGATAATCACAGCCTAACAGCTGGCACAGGCGAGTGTTTAATGCGGGATGCGTCATGATGCAGGTTACCGTTTCAAAATCACTGAAGAGCCGTGACCAAACAGCCCCTGATTGGCGGTGATGCCCACCTGCGCATTATTCACCTGCCGGGCACCGGCCTGACCGCGCAACTGCCAGGTCAACTCACACACCTGGGCGATGGCCTGGGCGGGTACCGCTTCGCCGAAACAGGCCAGACCACCACTGGGATTAACCGGCAGACGGCCACCCACTTTGGTCACGCCGTCCCGGACCAGCCGGGCTGCCTGACCCCGTTCGCATAACTGCAGATCTTCCATCCAGTCCAGCTCCAGTGCCGTGGACAGGTCATAGACCTCCGCCACACTCACATCCTGTGGACTGATACCGGCTTCCTCGTAGGCTTTTACAGGCAGCGCGGCACGAAAGCTGTGCGCCTCAACCACCGCAGCGGAATCCGTGGCAATATCCGGCATTTCAATCACCGCCGAGGCATAAGTGGGCGTGACCGTGGAAATGGCCGCCACTTTCACGGCATCACCGCGACCGATTTTGCGGGCGTACTCCAGACTGGACACCACCAGGGCAGCACCGCCATCGGAGGTGGCGCAGATATCCATCAGGCGCAACGGGTCCGCCACCATATTGGAGGCCGCCACATCATCGGCGGTGAATTTCTTGCGGTAACGGGCGTTGGGATTCTCAAATCCATGCTCGGCGTTTTTCACTTTCACCCGGGCAAAATCATCCTGGGTATCGCCGTACATTTCCATACGACGTCGGGCATACAGGGCAAAGTACGTCGGGTTGGTGATGCCCAAGCGAAACCGCACCCAGTCCGGATCGTCCGGGCGCTCACCCTTTTGCGGAGCCAGGAATCCTTTGGGCGTGGTATCCGCACCCACCACCAGAGCCACCTCACAGGCACCGGACAATATTTTACTGCGCGCCGCCGCCAACGCCTGGGAACCGGAGGCACAGGCAGCGTAACTGGTATTCACCTCCGCCCCCTGCCAACCCAGGGCCTGGGCGAAGGTGGCGCCGGCCACGTAACCGGGATAACCACAGCGCATGGTGGCCGCACCGGAGACAAAACCGATGTCCTGCCAGGCCACGCCGGAGTCCGCCAGCGCATCGCGGGCGGCTTTCACCCCGTACTCGGTAAAGTTGCGGCCCCATTTCCCCCAGGGGTGCATACCCACCCCTAAAATCGCAATATCATGACTCATGGTGATTACTCGCAACGGGTTTCCACTTCCAGGTGATGTGTTCGGCGCTGTCATCCTCAAACAAGGTGTCCAGCACCAGCTCCATCTCCATACCGGCCTTCAGGTCCGAAGGATTGACACCGGCCACCACCTGCCCCAACACGATCATTTTCTCTTTGGCCAGTTCAACGGCCGCAATGGTGAAAGGCACAAAAGGCTCAGCGGCCACATACGGCGGCGGTGGTTGATATTCCGCATTGGTGAAGGACCACACTCTACCGGTGCGGCTCAGTTCCACGTCGTCAAACTGCTCGCCGTCGCAGGCGGGGTTTTTGCAAAAATGCCGGGCCCGCGGAAAATAATAGGTCCCGCAACGGTTGCATTGATTGCCAATCAGGTGGGGCTGGTCTTGATTCAGGGTGAACCAGCCCTCCAGGGCCGGTTGCCTTGTTTTTGTGCCAGCTGCCGCGTTAGTTTCTTCACTCATGTCGTCACCGCTGTAATCGAATTGTCGTGCGCTTGGGCTACGCCGTTCCCTATAGCATCAGCGCCGGTCCCCCGGGGGGTTATCCTTGATTTGTTTAGCGCGGAAGTTCAGCGGGTCCAGTTGCCCGATGATGTTCATTTGCAATGGGGTGGGCGCTGTGGTCAGCGGCACCTCACCGGCCACGTGCACTTCAAAGCCGGTGTTATCCAGCACCTGCTCCACAGTCACCCCGGGATGCACGCTCAACAACTGCAACATGTGATTGGGCCCGTTCCAGTCCATCACACACAGGTCCGTGATCACGCGACGGATATCGATGTCGTCAAAACGGTATCCCTTGGGCAACCGCGCCGGGTTATAGCCGATGGAACACACCACATCGCATTCGTCCTCCACAAACACCCGCTTGCTGTGGGCCGGAACAAAAAAGGAATTGGCGTGATGGATGGAGTTACCGGGAAACCCCCGCGCGCCCAGCATCTGCACCTTGGGTTGCTGATAGGTGCCCCCCAGCGCCGAGATATTGGTCTGGCCATAGCGATCAATCTGGGAAGGCCCCACCAGGGCATGACGCTTGCCGCTCCACACGTTGTCAAAAATACGGGAAAACCCCATCCAGGTTTCCTGGGCCTGGCCCACATGGCCCTTGTCTTGGGAGGGCTCGCGCCCGCTCACCGGATTGGGTTCACTCAACATAAAGGCTTCTGAATCCGTCATCATCATGTCGGGATTACAGGTCTTCATGGCCAGGCTGGCCGCCAACCGGGGCAACAGGCCAATACCGGTCGCCAGAATTTCGCCGTCGTCGCGAAACGCTTCGGCCGCGGCACAGATCATCAACTCCGCCAGGCTGTAGTCCGGTAATGCGTCTTGTACTGTCTGATTCATGGTGTTGTCCCGCTTATCCTTTTTTGATTCTGCAACTGCCTGGATTTAGTAAACCGGAAGCGGCAACCTGCGGATGGCCTCCAGGCCGCCCACGGATTGCTGGTATTCTTCTTCACTGGCACCACCTAAATACTTGTCGCGATAGGCCGCAAAGCCGCCGGCCTTGACCGAGTCGGCGTACTCCTTGAAGTGCCGGACATCAAAGCCATAAAAAGGGTTGCAGGAAGAAGGATGGGCACCGCCGGGAATAGGCACTACGCTGTGGGTATTAGAGCGTTCCCAGAACACCTGGCGCGCTTCTTCCCCATCGTAGAAGTAACCCGTCGCCACCAGCTCTTCGCAACTGACGATGGTGTGTTTGGCAGCCCGCGCAAACCAATCATCCATGTAGTGGTCGGGGCCCTTGATCTGACACACACCACGGGCATCGGCACGGTCCACATGCAGCAGCGACACATCCAGATTCAACGCCGGCATGGCCACCCACTCCTTATCGTCGTAGGGACTGTCCACCCGCTTCAAATCAGGACAGTTTTTGATGATGTCGGTGCCCAGGCCAATTGCCGTTGGAATAAAAGGCAGGCGCCAGGCAGCGGCCCGCAAGCCCAACAACATCATGCCCTCATCCACTTCCATGACTTCGATATCACCCTGCTGTCGGGCAACGCGAAAATACGGTTCCAGTGGAATAAAATCCAACGACACAAAGGCATACACCAGTTTCTTGACTTTGCCGGCCGCACAGAGCATGCCCACATCTGCGCCACCGTAGGACACCACAGTGAGATCCCGTACGTCACTGCGCAGCAGTTCACGTATCAGCGCCATGGGCTTGCGCCTTGGCCCCCAACCACCAACCCCGATGGTCATACCACTTTCGATGTAGCGGATGGCCTCTTGCGCGGACTGCACTTTATTCATCGATAGAGTCTCTCGTTTCCACGTATTCATGATTCCCAGTATTCGCTTGGCGGGCCTGATCTTTTCCCAGACAAATCGGGCAGTTAGCCACCATTCAACCGAGTAAAAAAACTTGCCTGAGTGCTTATTGGGCATTATGGGAATTTTGCCTGTCACTAAAATCGTCCAAGTGGACTAGGACACCCAGGGGCCGTTTCGATACTTTTTTCCTAACACTAAACGCTGGATAAAACAGGCAACAACAACCATGCAGACCGCTGTCAGCACCATTCCGCAACTGGTGGATCAGGCCGCCCGACACTACCCCGACGCCCTGTTCCTGGAAGAGGGGCGCACCCGCATTTCCTTTGGTGAATTTGCCCATCAGGTGCGCGCTGTGGTGGGGTCCTTGATGGCGTTGGACATACGGCCCGGAGACCGGGTAGCGGTGTGGGCACCCAACATCAGTGAATGGGTCATAGCGGCCATCGGCGCCCAATGCGCCGGTGCGGTTCTGGTAACCCTGAACACCCGTTATAAAGGCAGCGAAGCCGCCTACATTCTGCAGCAAAGCCGCGCCCGCCTGCTGTTCTGCATTGGTGAGTTCCTGGGTTGTGATTACCCGGCACAATTACAGGGGGAGTCACTACCGGCGCTTGAGCATCGCGTTGTGTTGCGGGCCAGCAGTGAGGCCAATACACAGGCCAATAGCACCCAAACCTGGGAACACTTTCTGGAGCTGGGCACCGGCATCAGCGCAGCCACCATCCAACAGCGCATGGACAGCGTCAGCGAAACACATCTGTCCGACATCCTGTTTACGTCCGGCACCACCGGACACCCCAAAGGCGTGATGACCCGTCACGAGCAAAATCTTCGCGCCTTTACCCATTTTGCCGACATCGTCGGACTGCAAACCGGCGATCGCTACCTGGTGATCAATCCGTTCTTCCACAGTTTTGGCTACAAAGCCGGGATTCTGGTGTGCCTGCTGAAAGGGGTGACGCTGTTGCCCCACGCGGTATTCAATACCGAGGCCATTCTGCAACGCATCAGTGACGACCGAATTTCCGTCTTGCCCGGACCACCCACATTGTTTCAATCCCTGTTGGCCCATCCCCAATTGGAGCAGTTCGATCTGTCTTCATTGCGCCGGGCGACCACGGGCGCCGCTGTGATTCCGGTGGAAATGATCCGGCAGATGAAATCCCGCCTGGGTTTTGAAACGGTGATTACCGCCTACGGCCTCACTGAAAGCTGCGGCCTGGTGACCGCCTGCCGCCAGGGAGACAGTGCAGAAACCATTGCCACCACCTCTGGTCGCGCCATTCCCGATGTGGAAGTGCGCTGCGTTGATCCCCACAACCAGGAAGTGCCCCGGGGTGAGCCCGGTGAGATCGTGGTGCGGGGTTTTAATGTGATGCAGGGTTACTTTGAAAACGAACAGGCCACCCGCGACAGCATCGACGCCGACAACTGGCTGCACACCGGCGATATCGGCGTGATGGATGCGGCCGGCAACCTGAGAATCACCGACCGACTGAAAGACATGTTCATCACCGGCGGCTTCAACTGTTATCCCGCTGAAATCGAAAAAACCATCGCCAACCACCCGGACATCATCATGAATGCCGTCATCGGGGTGGCGGACGAGCGCATGGGGGAAGTGGCCAAAGTCTTCGCGGTGCGCAAAGACAACAGCACCCTGACCCCGGAACAACTGATCGCCTGGTGCCGGGAGCACATGGCCAATTATAAAGTGCCGCGCCAGGTGGCGTTCGTGGACAGCCTGCCCATGAATGCTTCGGGTAAGGTACTGAAGACTGAACTGCGGGCGCTTTCTTAGTGGATCGCAGGCATTAACGCGCCCATTTTTGCACTCTTTCATTGCACCAAACCATTGCACCCAACAACTGCACCAAACAAAGGAATAACAAGATGAACATACACAGCCTGGGCTACATCGGAGTGAACTGCACGGACCCGAAGCATTGGGTGGACTACGGTACCAGGGTGCTGGGCATGATGGATGTGTCGGCGCAGCTCAGCCGGGATGATAGCGTGTATTTGAAAATGGATGACCGGCCCTGGCGCATTGTGGTGAACAAGGCCGACACCGACCGCTACGCGTTCAGTGGCTGGGAACTGGCCGGCGAAGATGCCTTCACTGCTGCGCTGCATACCCTGGAGCAAAAGGGCGTCGCCTTCGAGCGGGGCAGCCGCGATCTGGTGGCACAACGGGGGGTGCAGGATCTGGTGAGTTTTTCTGACCCGGACGGCAACCGCCATGAACTGTACTGGGGCCCGGTGTCCGACTTCGCTCAATTCGCCTCCCCCGTTGGCATCAAGTCCTTCATCACCGGTGACCAGGGGTTTGGCCATGTGGTTCTGCCCACACCCGGCTTCGACAGCTGCTACGAATTCTATAAAAACGTCATGGGGTTTGCGGTTTCCGACCTGATGAAAGTGCGCTTCACCCCGGACCCGACCGAGCCGGAAAAGCGCCTTTACTTCATGCATTGCAATCAACGCCACCATAGCCTGGCCATTTTTGAAAGCCCCATGCCCGCCGGTTGCGTGCACGTAATGGTGGAAGTGGACCGGGTGGATGAAGTGGGACGCGGCCTGGACCGCATGAAAGCCCACAACATCAAGCTCACTGGCACCCTGGGCCGCCACGCCAATGACCACATGGTGAGTTTCTACATGGCCACTCCATCCGGCTTCATGCTGGAGTACGGCGCCGAAGGCCGTACGGTGGCGGACTGGAGCCGGTATTCCCCCTTCCAGAGCACCGTCAACAGCTTCTGGGGGCACGATTTCAGCGTGGGTATGGAATAGCAGGCCATTCGAGCTAGGCCATTTGAGGTAGGACATTTCCGCGGCCGGTTGCGACGATAGCATCAGGACAACAGAAGAGTAACGTACCATGACTCAGTCTCACATGACTCAGACTCAGATGAATCAGATCCCGTCGCAGGTAGATCAGAAAGCGTTTCGCAACGCCCTGGGACAGTTCGCCACCGGCGTCACCGTGATCACCACCCTGGACAACCAGGGCAACAAGATCGGCATGACCGCCAACAGTTTCAGCTCGGTCTCCCTGGAACCCATGCTGGTGCTCTGGAGCATTGCCCGCTCATCCAACGCCGTTGATGAATTCACCAACGCCGACCGCTTTGCCATTCACGTACTCCATGCCGAACAACAGGCCCTGTCCAACCAGTTCGCATCCAAATGCGAGGATCGATTTTGCAATGTGGAACACGAAGAAGGCCTGGGTGGCGTACCCTTACTGAAAGACTACAGCGCCGTCTTTCAATGCCAGACGGAACACCAGTATGACGGTGGCGACCACATCATCATCGTGGGCCGGGTTATGGCCTTCGACAACCGTGGCCTGCCCCCCCTGATTTTTCATGCCGGTCGCTATGCCGATCTGGAATTGCCCGTCGCTGTGTAGCACCGCAGCGAATCAATAACAACCAGCGAGAATCACCATGACAGCACAACAACAGAACCTGCAGGACGTCACACCGGAGCTGATCATCCAACGGGCCAAGGACATGATTCCCTATCTGCAGGAGCAGGCACCCCGCGCTCAGGCGGAGCGCAAAATCCCCGACGCAACCATTGCCAAGATGCAGGCGGCCGGATTCTTCCGGGTGCTGCAACCCAAACGCTGGGGCGGCTATCAGATGGATCCCCAGGTGTTCTTTGAAGTGCAAATGGCCCTGGCCGAAGGCTGCATGTCCACCGCCTGGATTTACGGGGTCATCGCCGTGCATAACTGGCAGATTGCCCTGTTTGACCTGCAGGCCCAGGAAGACGTGTGGAAAGACGACACCAGCGTGCTGATCGCCTCCTCCTATATGCCGGTGGGCAAAGTGGAGCCGGTGGACGGTGGCTTCAAATTCAGTGGTCGCTGGGCCTTCTCCAGCGGTTGCGATCATTGCGACTGGGTATTCCTCGGTGGCGTGGTGCCACCCACGGCAGACAACCCCAACCCGGACTACCGAACGTTCCTGGTCCCCCGTGGTGACTTCAAAGTGCTGGACACCTGGCACACCTTCGGCCTGCAGGGCACCGGCTCCAACGACATTGTGGTAGAGGACGCCTTCGTTCCCGAATACCGCACCCACAGTTCCCTGGACGGTTTCCGCGGCACCAACCCCGGCATTGATTCGAAAGAGATCCCCCTCTACAAGATTCCTTTCGGCCAGCTGTTCCCGCGGGCAGTGTCCAGCTCCACCATCGGTGCCACCCAGGGGGCCATCAACGCCTATCGTGATATCGCCTCCAAGCGGGTTGGCAGTAACAGCGGTTCCAAAACGGCAGAAGACCCCCATGCACAAATGGCCGTATCCCGCGCCCAGGCCCTGGTGGACCAACTCAAGCTGCGCCTGCTGCAATCCTTCGATCAGCTGATGGCGGATGCCAACGCCGGCAACCCCACCGATATCAACCAGCGCATTCAATACCGCTACGAATCCGCAGCGGTGCCGGAAGCCTGCCTGGCGGAAGTCTTGGAACTGCAGAAAATGTGCGGCGGTCGTGCCATTTTCACCAGCAGCCCCCTGCAGCGTTTCGTGCTGGACATTCTGGCGGGGCGCGCCCACGTGGCCAACAACCCCTACCAGTTCGGTCGCAACTACGGCGCGGTGCAGTTGGGCCTGGAAAACACCGACTTCTTCCTGTAAGCGGGTGCGGCCATGACCATGAATCTGTCACCCCGTGTGGTATTGGTTACCGGCGCTTCCCGTGGCGCCGGCAAGGGCATTGCCCAGGCGTTTGGTCGTCTGGGCGATATTGTGTACGTCACCGGACGCAGCCAGAAAGAAGGGGATGCCCCCCTGCCCGGCACCGTGTATGCCACGGCGGAATCCGTCACCAAACTGGGTGGTGTGGGTGTACCGGTGATCTGCGATCACAGCGACGACGCCCAGGTGGAAAAACTGTTTCAGCAGATTCAGGACGAACGTGGACAGCTGGATATTCTGGTGAACAACGCCACCTGTCTGCATGATGACCTGGTGATTCCCGGCCCGTTCTGGGAGAAGGCACTGGCGCTGGTGAACATTCTGGATGTGGGCTTACGCTCCAGCTATGTGGCCAGCTACCACGCGGCCAAAATGATGGCACAGCAAAACAGCGGCCTCATCGTCAACACCAGTTCCCCGGGCGCCGCCTGCTACATGCACGGCCCGGCCTACGGCGCCCAGAAAGCCGGCAGTGACAAGATGATCTGGGACATGGCACAGGACCTGAAAGCCTTTAACGTCGCCTGCGCCTCCATCTGGATGGGCGTGCTGAAAACCGAACGGCTGGACGCGGTCATGGCCGCCGACCCGGAAAAATACGCCGCGTTTTTCCAGATGGCGGAGTCGCCGGAATTCACCGGCCGGGTGATTGATGCCTTGTACCGGGATAAACATTTGATGGAAAAAACCGGCCAGGCTTTTATCGGTGCCGAGATCGGCCAGGAACTGGGAGTGTGCGATGTGGACGGTTCGCAGCCTCAATCCCACCGCGACATGCTGGGCGGACCGCTGACGTACAACCCGGCCGTGGTTCAGTAAAAATTCAGTAAAACTCAACAACGCTTCCAACATTCAACATGAGCAGAACACTATGACTGTGCCAGCCAAACCGCAAAGCCAACAACTCAAAGTGCTGGATGACCTCAGTATCCACTATTGTGAATTGGGTCCGGCCGACGGCTATCCGGTGATGTTTTTGCAGGGCAGCGGCCCCGGTGCCAGCGGTTGGCTGAACTTCCGCTACAACGCCTACGCCTTTGCCGAAGCCGGATATCGCGCCATCATTCCCGACCTGCCGGGGTTTGGCGACAGCGACAAACCGGACACCGATTACACCCTGGATTTTTTCGTCAGCGCCGTGATGGGAATGGCCGACCAACTGGACCTGCCCCGCTTTGCCCTGGTGGGCAACTCCCTGGGTGGTGCCATCAGCCTGGGGTTGGCATTACAGCACCCGCAACGGGTCAGTCATTTAATCCTGATGGGCTGCGGCGGTCTGGAAGACCAGATCACCTACTTTCAGACCATGCCCGGCATTCAGGCCATGACCAAGGTACCGCTGGACTCCCCGGACTTCACACCGGCCTACCTGAAAGAGGTGCTGCAACTCATCGTGTACGATCCCGGGTTCATCACGGATGAGCTGATAGAAGAACGCTTTCGCGTTCTCAAAACCCAAAACAGCAGCGTATTCAAACGCATGGTGATTCCCAATCTGACGGATCAGTTAGCCCGCATCACACAGCCCATCCTGGGATTCTGGGGCGGCCAGGATCGCTTTTGTCCGGTCTCCGGCGCGGAGAAAATCGTCACCCATTGCCCGGATGCCCAGATGATCACCCTCAGTCGGTGCGGCCACTGGGCCATGATCGAACACGCCGATTTATTCAACCAACGCAGCATTGAATTTCTGGAATCCAACCCGGTATGAGCCTGACACCCCAACAACGCCAACACCTGGGCGAAGAACTGTTCCATGCTTTGAGCGCAGGGCAAACCCTGGTGCCCCTTACCGAGCGATTTGAGCATATTGATATCGAGGACGCCTACCACATTTCCCAGGCCATGCTGCGGGCACGCCTGCATCACACCAAAGAAACCGTAGTAGGAAAGAAAATCGGGGTGACGTCTCTTGCCGTACAGGAAATGCTGGGCGTGTATCAGCCGGATTTCGGCTTTCTCACGTCGAATATGGAAATCCCAAACCGAGGCGAGTGCCCCATCGCCGGTCACCTGATCCAGCCTCGGGCCGAAGCAGAAATTGCCTTTCTGCTGAAACAGGATTTAAAAGGGCCAGGCGTTACCGAACAAGACGTACTGGCAGCCACCGAATGCATCATGCCCTGCTTCGAAATCGTGGATTCCCGCATTCAGGATTGGAAAATCAAAATCCA
This sequence comes from Ketobacter sp., assembly GCF_003671495.1. GTDB lineage: Bacteria > Pseudomonadota > Gammaproteobacteria > Pseudomonadales > Ketobacteraceae > Ketobacter. The sequence goes on from NZ_RCHN01000043.1 coordinate 206,953, forward strand.
GGACACCATTGCTGACAACGCCTCCTGTGGTGTCTACGTGATTGGAGAGGAACAAGCCAATCCCCATGAAGTGGACCTGCCCAACCTGGAAGTCACCGTATTCAAGAACGGCAACAAAATCAGCAGTGGCAAAGGTTCTGCCGTGCAAGGCAACCCACTGACCGCGGTGGCCTGGCTGGCTAATACTCTGGGGGAATTCGGCATACCGTTCAAATCGGGGGAAGTGATTCTCTCCGGCTCACTGGTACCTCTGGAGCCCGTGGTACCAGGGGACAAAATGCATATGGAGCTGTCGGGAGTGGGCAGCGCCACGATAACGTTTCGTTGAGGCTTTACGCTGCACGCACAAAGCACAGGGCAGCCGCAGGCCAAGTGTCATGACGATGACACTGCCACCGTCCTCCGCGCCCCTAGCCCGGATTTCTCATAGTGCTCCAACAACCTTCGCAGACCAAGCCTGGTAGTGCCAGATCCGAGTGGTCATGGTCGAAGTTGGCGATTATTTAGCCAGTTTCCGGCATTCAGGCACAA